>NZ_JBHTKU010000003.1:0-713404 GCF_042678665.1 Luteimonas composti | reverse complement strand
GTCGTTCAAGCCGAACCCGTAGCGGGGCACCGGCTAGGTGCTTTTACGCTACGCTAGCACCTATCCGCCGCCCCGCTACGGGTCGGCTTAACTCTGGTGTTAGGGCGCGCGCTGAGCCATCCCATGACCGGAATGTGGCTGCAGCAGCTCCATCCTCCTAGCGCAAGCCTGCCGCGCCAGATCGGCGCACTGCAACTTCGCCCCCGACCGTTCCAGGCGCAAGCCGCTGGCTGGCGGTCTTCCACGGGGCAGCCGATTGCCGAGTTGCTTCTGGGCAAGCCCTGTATGGCGATCGGTTGGCGTACAGTTCCGGCAGCGGGGCCCGGCAGTTCTGTCGCCGGCGCCCTAACCATTCGTTCAAGCCGAACTTGTCCCGCTGCGCGGGCCAAGTCGGCTTAACTCAAGCGTTAGGGCGCTCGCTGAGGCATCCCATGACCGGTATGTGGTCGCAGCAGCTCCACCTTCCTAGCGCAAGCCTGCCGCTCCAGATCGGCGCGCAGCAACTTCGTTCCCGACGGCTCCAGGCGCGAGCCGCTGGCTGGCGGTCTTCCACGGGGCGACCGACTGCCGAGTTGCCTCTGGGCAAGCCCGGTAGGGCGATCGGTTGGCGTACAGTTCCGGCAACGGGGTCCGGCAGTTCTGTCGCCGGCGCCCTAACTATTCGTTCAAGCCGAACTTGCCCCGCTGCGCGGGCCAAGTCGGCTTAACTCAAGTGTTAGGGCTCACCGGCACCATTCACGCAACATGGAGGTATGCAATGAAAGCTGTCGCCGCTTCAACAGTACTGTTCAGTTCTTCGCTCGCGGCGTTTGCCGCGATGCCGGAGCGGGTCCAGTTTGTAGGCTCCATTCAGCACGACAACCTGACGCCGATCACCTTCGACCTCCACTTGCCATCCAAGCAAAGCGCGACCTTGAAGCTTGCGGATGGCTCAACGCTGGAGCTGGTCACTCCAGGCGGCCAAGCCAGCCCGGACGGGGCACGCATTCGTCTACTATCCCCCGCCGGCGAGATCATGCACACGGCCACAGTGCCTGATCCGAGTCTGGCAAGTACGTCGTTCGCATACAAGATCTGCAACGGGCAAGTCACCTACATGAGTCCGGCGCCTGCTGTGGTCCAAGATTGCGGGGCGTGAGCCCTAACCATTCGTTCAAGCCGACGCCACTTCGTGGCGCGGCTTAACTCAAGCGTTATGCGGCACAAGTGAGGGCGCGACATGTCTGACAACAACGAGTACGGCGCTCAGCACTCAGTGAAGTTCAGCGAGGTGACATGGTACGAACGGCTGCGAAAAATCGCTGCATACGTACCAGATCAAGTTCCCCTATTCGCTACGGTTACAGTTTTGTTCTGGGGCGTGGCAGAAGTTGTTTCGGAACTTGGTGGTGAGACGCTATCACTCCGAAATCTTGCAGCACCAGCACTTGCGACTGCGCTCGTCATATCTGTGTACAAGGCGATACAAGCGTATGCGAAATATGTGCCAGAAGCGCTTTCTGATGAAAGCCTGTCGGCCAAGAAGGTCTTTCGACAGGGAAGGTGTGGCTGGCAATTCGCTTTAGCTAGAGAGATGCTCCTTGAGCGTATAAGAGCCGTTGATCGAAAGTTGAAAAGAGTTGAAACTGGTGCCCAGTTCATTCGACCGACGCATCTTCCTGCAGCTGACTACCTGTCTTGGCTGCAGAAGCGGCCCGAAATACTTCAACGGTTGATCCGGTCAGTTGCTGTCCAATGTACAAGTGACATGCCGAAGATACTTGCAGTCACGACAGATGAAGCAACACTTGCGATGTCAAGGATGCAGTCGAGCAACTAGCCCTTCTTTACGAAGAAGCAGCTAATTTTGAGCTGGAGGTTCGCAGCGTGAAGCCGCCCGAGCACCTTGCCTCTGTGCATCGCATGACATTCGGATGGTCCGACCCAATCCGAGACGGAATCGCCAAGTTCGTGGGTGTCTTGGACGCAATCTCTAAGCTGGACGTTAAACGCGTCGCGTCTGGCGCGGAACAATTGCCTGATTTCGCTATCGCGTTCGAGTCCCCGCCTAGTCTCAACGCATTTGGGAAGGAACTTGAGTCGCTCGGGCCTTATGCATTTCGCTAGCGCGTGGCAAAGCGGCGCATACCGTAAAGTACGTGTCGCATAACAGTTCATTCAAGCCGAAGCCGCTACGCGGCTCGGCTTAATTCAAGCGTTAGGCCTCATGAGACACATTCTCGCAATTGCCTTGTTGGCTGGGTTGTCGTTCACACCCGCACCTGCCAACGCACAATCCAAGATTGTTAATGTTCCCATCGGCCCGACGCCCGCTTGCCCAGCGCTCCCGGGTGTCACTAACGTCAAAATTTCCGGCGTGCCTGGCCCAGATTTCTGGTCGTGTACCGCCACCCATGTGCAGAGCGGCAGAAAGCTGTTCGACATCTATGTTGGCAATCATCCCGCCAGACCGGGACCGGGCTATCGTTTCGCTGGATACACCTTCTTCGGGGATAAATCACTAGTGTGGTTCGCACAGCCAACTGGTCATCGCAGCTCTCCGGTAACATGGCAAACGTACCTGCCAACTGGCGACCTGCGAATGTCAGTAATGGTTGTCTCGCTTGAGCGCACCGGCTTCTTCGACCTAGAGGAAATCACCCCGCTAATTGCACACCTCAAGATTGGTTACTAGCATGAGGCCTAACAATTCACTCAAGCCGACGCCGCTTCGCGGCGCGGCTTAATTCAGGCGTTAGGCCCCTTATGAGACAGTTCGGCCTCCTCATTGTTTGGTGCTTGGCTCTCGCCGGATGCGGCTCGGACAGGGTTTCCGAAACCATCGGAGTGCAAGTTCACGCCGGCAATGTGATCGACCTGCGCGCCGCAGAGGCTGGGGAGTGGGACCGGGTTTGTGTACTTGGTCCGTACTCCAACGACCAAACCGCCAAAGAAGCGCTAGGTTTCGGCTGGCCTGTTGAGTCGCGCTCCTCCATCCAAGAGAGCGACGGCATCTCCCTGCTTCTGTTCGTTCTTGGACAGAATGTCGTGCATTCGGTCGAGCACCCGCGGGATCAGGGCGACTTTTCTGAGCTGTCCGGTCGCTGCTTCCCGCGCGAGCAGGCACAATTTGTCCTTAGGGCCGGGCGAGCTGACGGCTGGCCGGAGTTGGTCCCGCGCAACGGGGCCTAACAATGCGTTCAAGCCGAAACCGCTTCGTTCCACCAAGCACATGGCAGGTAAAGCTTGCCATGTGTTTGGCTCCACTACGCGGTTCGGCTTAACTTTGGTGTTAGGCAGCATGGGCAAGCGCAGGGTCCTCCGGGCAGTGCTTTTCAGCTTCAGTGCGGCCATTGGCCTTCTAGGGCTTTGGTGGCTGCTTTCCGCTCATGCGACAGCCCATCTCCGCTTCGGTCATTGCGGAGCTACTTCGCTCGATCATCCGGAGGCTTACTGTCGCGTCGGCATGCGGCTCTTGTACCAGTCGATCGCCACGCTTGCTGCCTCTGCGGTGCTGCTGGTTTCTGCAATCTACATCGGGCGGCATCGTAAGCATGCTGCCTAACAAGTCATTCAAGCCGATGCCGCTTCGCGGCACGGCTTAATTCTGGTGTTAGGGCGCTATGAAAGTCCTCATCAATCTAATTCTTGCTTCCACGCTATTTGTCGGCATCTGCTCAGCTCAGTCCATTGCAGAGCAGCAAGATGCTCGTGTCATCGAGAACCTGATATCCGCCGGGTCTGATATTTCAAAGCCGCATAACATCGACTTCTTCATGTTCATGCCTAGCAAATCGAAAGCCAAATCGGCGGCCGCTGAAATGGAAAAGCTTGGCTACACCATCGCCTCAATAGACCGAGATGCCGGACAGTCGCAATGGCAGATTCACGCCATCCGCGTAATGGCGCCCCAACTTGACGCAATGACCGCCACGACGCGCACGCTTGAGTCTGTAGCAGCCAAACATGGCGGTGACTATGATGGCTGGGGCGCGAGCGTAGTCGAGTAGCGCCCTAACAATTCATTCAAGCAAGCGTTAGGCGTCACACCATGCACATCGCACGTCAGGCCTTTCTATCGATCCTGGTGCTGGCAAGCTTGCTCGCACTTTTGCCGGGCATCGCTTATGCCGTTGGCCTTTTCAGAGTTCACGGTAGGCCGGTTCCGGCAGATCCAACTGCCTTCGACAGAGGTTTGGTGCAGGCCGCTTGGCAGGGATGCCGCGAAGAGTCTCCTATTGCCGTTACCCGTCTCAATCCTTGGGGAGTTGCCGCCCGACTTCTCTTCGGTGATCCACTGCGGGCGGCACCTGGCGAGCGCGCCTCTTGGCAGATTGCGCGCACCCACAATGCCGCCCATCCCGTAGGCAACAATCTTTGGTGGCACACATCCGGCACGGCGCTTACCATTTGGATAACTCGCAACTGGTCGGCTGAGCAAATTGGCGCAACCCTTGCCCGTGATGGTCTATGCAAGTGACGCCTAACAATTCATTCAAGCCGAACCCGCTTCACGGGTCGGCTTAATTCAGGCGTTAGGCCGCTCGCAAACGTTCGGGGGAGCTGATGGATCTCAACGCAGTCCGAGCACTCGCTATTTCCTTGCCCGGAGTGACCGAAGAGCCCCACTTCAACTACTTGTCGTTCCGCGTGAGCGGAAAGATCTTTGTGACTGTTCCTCCGGATGAGCTGCACGCTCACGTCTTTGTCTCAGAAGAGCATCGGGAGCAGGCGCTTGCCATGCACCCAGAGTTTGTTGAGAAGCTGCTGTGGGGTGGGAAGGTCGTCGGGCTGCGCGTAGCCCTGGCTGGGGCGGAGCCACTTGTCGTAGCCGAGCTCGTTCGCCAAGCTTGGCGCAACAAAGCTCCTCGTAGGGTGGTCGCGGCTTGGGGTGGTGGTTAAGGCAGCCGCGGCCTAACAATTCGTTCAAGCCGACGCCGCTTCGGGGCGCAAACCACATGGCAGGTAAAGCTTGCCATGTGCTTCACGCCCCTGCGCAGCGCGGCTTAACTCTGGCGTTAGGCCGCTCCCAAGCATCATAGAGAGTCGACGAAGGTCGCACGATGGCTACGGCAAGACGAATCTTAGCTACTGCATTTATGGCGTCGGCGGGATTGCTCCCGGCATTCGCCGGCGGGCACGTAGCCCGAACAACTAGCCTGTGTGAGCTGGCTACACTTGCTGACCTAGACAGCACGTTGGTTTCCTTCAAGGCCATTGCATCAACGGACTTGCATCACGGGGTTACGCTTTCAGATCCAGCGTGCCGCAACTTTGGGTTGAGACTTGGTCAAGAGTCGGATTCGGCAGAGCAGACTGTGGGGCTCTTCCTGCACACGCTGGCGACGCAGGCGCCGCATTGGACCTGGCGCTCCGTTAGCGGCACCTTCATCGGGGTCGTTCAGATCAATCCAGCGGGCGAGCGCCGTTTCATTCCATCGGCCGTGCGTGATTTCAAAGAGGTTGCTTATGAGCCGTAGCACCCGCGGCCTAACAATTCGTTCAAGCCGAAGCCGCTTCGTTACGCAAACCACATGGCAGGTAGATCTTGCCATGTGCTTCGCTCCACTACGCGTCTCGGCTTAACTCTGGTGTTAGGCGGCACAATCGAGCAGTCCTAGAATCCGAAACATGAGTCGAACTTTTCTTGTTGGCGTCCGGGGCGAGAGCCACAACAACGATGATGGCGCATCGCGCCAAGACATCATTCGGCGCATGCGTGTCAATGAGCCGGTGCAACTCAAAGCCGACCCGACGAATCCGCACGACAGATGGGCAGTCAAGGTTCTTACGCAATCTGGGGAGCAGATCGGCTGGCTACCTTCGGACGCTCGGGATGCAGACGCACTACTCAAAGGCGAGCCGATCGAGGCCGCAGTTCATGCGGTGCGTGGTGGCACAACCTGGATCAAGCGACTTCTTGGCAAGAAGTCCGTTGGTGTTGTCCTACGCATCACCAAAGGCGATCCTGATTGGGACAGGCGTGCACAACTTGAAGCTCGCGCTGAGAAAATCGATGAGCGGGTAGCGGCGGCGCTCAAGATTGAGAAGAGCGGAGATAGCGAAGCGGCAGTTCTCGCTTTCACTCAGGCCATTTCGGAGGTTCGTTCTTTTACAACGACAGATCCATATGCGTCTGCGCACCGCCGGCTTCACGCCCCGATAGATCGCTTGAGTCTATTGCTTGAGCGCCGCAAAGCTTACGCAGATGCGCTTGCGGTGATCCAAGAATGGCGAACAACATTCGATCCAATCCAACCAAGCAAGTCCATCGTGGATTCATTGGACAAGCGGGCCAAGCGTTTGCAGGCAAAGCTCAAGTAATGTGCGAGTGCCGCCTAACAATGCGTTCAAGCCGAAATTGCATCGCTACGCCAGTCGCATGGCAGAAAAAGCTTGCCATGTGCCCGGCTACGCGCTGCAATTCGGCTTAACTTAGGTGTTAGGCAAGGCAGAAAGATTATGGGCGACTGGGATTTTCTTTACGAGATGAATGAACGCGGCTATAGCGCCGAAGAAATCGCCGACGCCGCCGGGTGTGGCGTAGCACCTTGGCAGTGGAAGTACGTTGATCGGGAGTGGGTTGACTCCCAACTCAAGGACACGCCAGAAGATGACGTTTATTCCATAGGGCCATGCGAACCGTTTGAGAGCAGGGACGGCTTTCCCTACAGCATCCTGGAGCAAACAGAAATCTTGCAAGAGCTAGTAGAGTGCGCTGCACGGCACTTCGAAAACACAGGCAGATACTTGCAAGTTTGGGGTGAGCTCGGAGAAATCTATGCTGAGATCAAGTTCGGGCTTCGCAGTCACGGCACTCACACGGCTGGATCTGACGGCACAATCAACGGCAAGCTCGTTGAGGTAAAAACCATTTCACCCGAGAAATCTAACGATCGTGTGATAGTCAAGAGTCAAGGCGACTTTGAGCAATTGCTAATTGTCAGGATTGATCAAGATTTCCAATTTCAAGGCAAGCTCTTCGACAGGAGCGAACTCAAGGGTGCCGCCAGCAAGTTCCTCAGGGGGCGCCTGAAGGTATGACGCGAGCCTTGCCTAACAATTCATTCAAGCCGACGCCGCTTCGCGGCGCGGCTTAATTCAGGCGTTAGGGCTCACCGGCACCATTCACGCAACATGGAGGTATGCAATGAAAGCTGTCGCCGCTTCAACAGTACTGTTCAGTTCTTCGCTCGCGGCGTTTGCCGCGATGCCGGAGCGGGTCCAGTTTGTAGGCTCCATTCAGCACGACAACCTGACGCCGATCACCTTCGACCTCCACTTGCCATCCAAGCAAAGCGCGACCTTGAAGCTTGCGGATGGCTCAACGCTGGAGCTGGTCACTCCAGGCGGCCAAGCCAGCCCGGACGGGGCACGCATTCGTCTACTATCCCCCGCCGGCGAGATCATGCACACGGCCACAGTGCCTGATCCGAGTCTGGCAAGTACGTCGTTCGCATACAAGATCTGCAACGGGCAAGTCACCTACATGAGTCCGGCGCCTGCTGTGGTCCAAGATTGCGGGGCGTGAGCCCTAACCATTCGTTCAAGCCGACGCCACTTCGTGGCGCGGCTTAACTCAAGCGTTAGGCGCATTGGAGGAAACGATTATGCCGTATCGATCCGCTAGAAGACTCGCCTCAATCCTTGTCATAGTCGGCTGGGGCACCGTGTTCTTGAGCCTCATCCTCCTTCCAGTGATGGCTTGGTCCGCTATGGGCTCTCTCGGAGGCTGGATCGCTGCTGCGCCATTCGTACTCCCAATCTTCATCTCTGCTCTGGGTGGACTGCTGCTATCGATGGCAGGCTATGCGTCGCGGGCTGTCTTCGATATCGCAGAGTCGGCCTCAGAGCGGGCGCCTAACAATTCATTCAAGCCGAACTCGCTTCGCGAGTCGGCTTAATTCAACCGTTAGGCCGCATGGGAATTGTTCTCGCAATGGTCCAGTTCGGTCTCGTGCTGATCCTGCTGGCGGTGGCTCTGGCCGTGCGCTTCGCTGGCAACGCAAAGCCACTTAACGTCGTTGATTACGCTCGCGTGTCGGACCCCGTGGCGCTTCATCGCTGGGCAGGGAACCGGCTTCTTGTTCTGCCGCTCGTGTTCCTGGTCGGGGGCTACACCTCGTACGCCTTCCCCACGCTCGCTCTGGTGATTCTTGGGGCAGCAACAGTCGTCTGTCTCTGCGTAGCCGCTTGGCTTGCGGTCGGGGCTGAAAGATTCCAGAGTGCGGCCTAACAGTGCGTTCAAGCCGAACCCGCTTCGTTACGCGGCCCAGGCGGCAGGTAAAGCTCGCCACCTGGTCCGCTCCACTGCGCGGGTCGGCTTAACTTAGGTGTTAGGCCGTGGGGACAAGTCTGTCGCGAGTACGCTCCTACCGCATCTTCTTCCTTTGCTTCATCGGCGGGAGCCTGCTGCTGTCTTACTTGGCCACGCTCCCAGCGAGCGGATGGCTGCGTACGGCAAGCGCGTATCTGGTGCCCGTCGGGGCTTCGATCCTGGGCCTACTCGTTGCTCAACGGGGTAGCCGCCTCTCGTTCAGCGGCTTACTGGCTTCTGGTGCGCTCATTTCCGCACTCTTCTATACGGTCATATGGGCCTCCTACCATTGGCTTGCACTTCCGGCTGGGGGCTCGGTGCCGTTCTGGCGGTTAGCACAAGTTGCCGGCTGGCCTTACTTGCTCGCCCTAGCGGTCAATGCCCTAGCTCCTGCCCTCTGTTGGCTTCTGTTTCCACGGCCTAACAATTCGTTCAAGCCGATGCCGCTTCGCGGCACGGCTTAACTCAAGCGTTAGGCCTTCAACGGAGCAATCATGGACCTCCGAAATTTCATCAAAGAGACGCTCGTACAGATTTCCCAAGGAATTGAAGACGCGAGCGCTGCTCTCGAAGGTACGAGCGCAATTGTGAATCCGCGAAACGTAGCAGGGGCGACGGGGACGAATGACACGAAGGTGTACGGCTATCTGATCGAGAAGGGCAGTAGCACCGTCATGCGGCAGGCAGTCCAAAGCATCTACTTCGACGTTGCTATCTCTGCGGCGAAGGGAACAGAGACCAAAGGAGGAATTGGCCTCGTGGTTGGCGCGGTTGCCCTCGGGAGCCAAGGGCGTAGCGATGCAACCGACAGCTCCCAGTCGCGCATCCAGTTCACCATTCCGATGGTCTTGCCCACCAAGGGTCAGGCCTAACTAGTCATTCAAGCCGACGCCTTCGGCGCGGCTTAACTCGGGTGTTAGACCGCATGAAAGAATTACCAGATGTGACGCCTCGCGCTGACTTGGTGGCCCGCCTGGTCTGTGCGGCTCTCGGGATACTTCTTGGTGCCGTTTGTGCCACCGCCTACTTTGCGGGCAGTCATGCGGCTGTGTGCTGGCTATCCGGCATAGGGTCCGCCGTCTTTCTGTTTGCAAGCTTTGGCCCTCAGAGCTTTCGTGTAGGCTTGCTCATATGGCTGCCGTGGGTGTAGCGCTGCGGCCTAACAACTCGTTCAAGCCGAACTTGCCCGCTGCGCGGGCCAAGTCGGCTTAACTCAAGCGTTAGAGCGCTGGAGAGTGCGATGAGAACTGCCTCGGCGATCGCTGCATTGCTACTGCCACTGTCAGCGTTTGCGGGCAGTCACGGAGCCAACGTCCCAGATCGCTTTCTTGGCTACTGGGCCGGAAGCCCTGATTCTTGCGGGTCAGACGCAGACGATATGATTCTTCGCATTGCACGGCAGCATATTTCTTACTGGGAAAGTGAAGGCGCAATCATAGCCGTCGTGACTCGCGGAGAAACTGAGATTGCCCTGATCTCCGAGCTATCCGGCGAGGGAGAAACATGGCTATCCACTGCAAAGTTCAAGCTCTCTCAAGATGGTCGTCAGCTAATTGACGACATGTCTGTGCCAGGCCAGCAATTTGTACGTTACAAGTGCTCTCGCACAGTGGGCACGCGGTCTAACAATTCGTTCAAGCCGATGGCGCTTCGCGGCACGGCTTAACTCAGACGTTATGACTCATGAGCAGCGAACCGACAGCCAAAGTTCTGTTCCGCGTCCCAGGCGATGATGGCGTTGCATCTATCGAGACGCTTTGGGCAATTCCGCTCGGCCACGACCTCTACAAACTGGACAACTCGCCGTTCTACGCCTACGGCGTTTCGTGGCAAGACACAGTGCTCGCGCCGATAGACCCCCAAGAGCAAGTGCCAACCTTTCAGTCCGTAGTCGAGAGGTCAGGCAACCGGACAATCCGAGTTATCTTTGACCCGCCTGTCTCTCCGGGCAACACTTCGGATCAGCTTCTTCAAGGCTTGGTCTCCCTTGGGTGCAGTTATGAGGGAGCCAATCCAAAATATATCTCCGTCAACATCCCGCCAGAGGTGGGGCTACAAGATGTTCGGTCGTACCTCATCGCACGTGACGCTCAGTGGGAGCATGCAGACCCAACGTATGAGTCACTGTTTCCGGATGAGGGGTGAATTAACACCCCAAGTGCAACACCCCTGAGAGCTGTTGCATGCGTTCGACTGGGCTCTGGTAGCCATATCGCTTCCTCGGTCGTGTATTGAGTTTATGCGTGATACGGTCGCAGTGGGCCTGGCCTGCACGCGCCAAGCTTCTGCGCTTGGGCGGGTACTGACGTAACAGACCGTTGAAGTTCTCGTTGCTCCCTCGCTCCCATGGATGATGGGGATAGGCGAAGTAACAACGAACCCCCGTCGCTTGTTCGATCGCCTGGTAGCCATGGAACTCGGTGCCGTTGTCCCAGGTGATGGTCTTGAACGGCAGGCCGCTGCGTCCGATCAGATCGACGGTGGCGCGATTGACCGCTTTGACGGTTCGATGCGGCAGCCTGGCGATCAGGGCCAGCCCGGTGCTTCGCTCGACCAGGGTCAACAGGCAGGCCCGCTCTCCGGCTGTGCCAATGACGGTGTCTCCTTCCCAGTGACCGACTTGCCTTCGATCCTCGGCCTCGACGGGGCGAGTGTCGATCATGGGCTTGCCGTGGAGCTTTCCCCGCCGTTCGGGGCCGAACGTCCGCTTGCGTCTTCGCTTGCCTGCTTGGCGCAAGCAGTAGCGTAGGTTGCCTCCGGCGAGCCGGTCGCGGTGCACGTGCCGGTAGATCGTCATGTGGCTGATCCGCGCAACGCCGTGCAACGCCAGCCAGCGGGCGATCTGTTCGGGATTCCACTGTGCGTGGGACAGGAGGGCCTCGACGCGACCGTAGGTATCGGGATCGTGCTGCCTGACCTGCCGGCTGCGCCGGCGCCGGCCATTGGTTCGCTCCTGCGCCTTGCTCGGCCGGTAGGCGCCGTCCGTCCGGTGGCAGCGGTTGCGCTGAACTTCGCGGCTGATGGTGCTCGGCGACCGACCCAGCAGGCGCGCGATGGCGCGAAGGGACTGCCCGTCGCGGTGAAGCACGGACAGGGTGTATCGTTCGGGCTCGGTGAGCTGGTGGTACATGAGGGATCGTCTCTTGCCGGAGTGATCCTCTCCAGTCTGCCAGCTCACCTCTTCATCTTCGGGCGGCGTGGGTGTTGCACTTACTTTGTTAACTCGCGCCGCCTAACAAATCGTCCGAGCCGACGCCGCTTCGCGGCGCGGCTTAGCTCATGTATTAGGTCGCGGAGCAAGTTCGTGGGACCGAAAGAACTTTCCGGCGCAGCTGCGTTGCTTGGCCTACTCATCGTTGTTGCAGGGTGCTGGCAGCTCATGCGTACCCTGCGTACTCGGCCGAGCAGGTTCCTGTTTGTTTCGCTCGTATCACTGATTGTTTGGGTTCTCATCTCCGACACGATAACCCGAGTAATCTTTTTCTACACAGACCTCTCCAATCCACAAACTTGGGCAAACTGGGCGTTGCTTTCTGTCGAGTTCTTTGTGCCATCGGTTCTGGTTCTGATTGCTGCGGTGTGCTTCTGGATTGTCGCTCGGTCGCTACCGCGGCCGAACTAATCATTCAAGTCGACGCCTTCGGCGCGGCTTAATTCAGGCGCTAGGCGGTTCGTCATGACACTCGGCAGGCGCCAGTTTCTTACGGCTGCGGCGATTGGAGCTGCGACGTTTGCTATGCCAGCAGGCGCCGCGCGCATCGGGGGAGCGACAATGTATGGTCTGATCGGAAAGATGACGGCGGTCGCTGGCCAGCGCGACGCGCTGATTTCGATTCTTCTGGACGGTGTTTCAGGAATGCCAGGGTGTTTGAGCTATGTCGTCGCACAAGACCCCGCGGACGCTGACGCCATCTGGATCACCGAGGTCTGGGACAGCCAGGCCAGCCACAAGGCCTCGTTGTCGCTGCCATCGGTCCAGGCCGCTATTGCCCAGGGTAAGCCGCTGATTGCAGGCTTCGACCAGCACATCGAGACTGCACCGGTGGGTGGGCACGGGATCGCGGGCCCGGGCTGACAATGTATTCGAACCGGCGACGCTTGGTTGCGCAAAGCATGTGGCAGGAACTGCCTGCCGTATGCCTTGCTTCACGATGCATCCCGGCTTGACGTGGGCGTTAGGCGGCAGGGGATGAACTTCAGCGATCTCGCAAAAGCGGCGCTCCAGCTGAACGACCTCTACGAGCAACTGGAGGTCAAACGCTGGGGACGCGTCTGGAGCACGCAGGAGCTGGCTCTTGGCTTCATGGGAGACGTCGGCGAGTTGGCCAAGCTGATTCAGGCTCACGCCGGCGTTCGGACGATCGATGAGCATCACGCAAAGCTCGGCCATGAACTGTCTGACTGCCTCTGGTCAATCATGGTGCTGGCCAGTAAATGTGGCGTCGATCTTGAGGCGGAGTTCCTCAAGAACACACGTGAGATTTCAGAGCACGTGTCGCGCGAACTGGGCGAGGAGACGGGAGCCGCCTGACAATGCGTTCAAGCCGAGGCCGCTTCGTTCCGGAGAACGCACGCCAGGTACCCTTGCCATTTGCTCCGCACCCCTGCGCGTCTGGCTTTAACCTGGGCGCCAGGCCGCAAAGACCAAAAGCCAAGGATCACGGTTGCACCTGGTCGGGTGATTGCTCGCGTCGCCAAGCATCCCCGTGCGTCGGCTCTTACCCGCCGCGCGGAACAGCTGGCGCCCGATCGGGCGGCTTGAGCTGCCGGATCGCCGGCCGGGCAACGGGCTGGCCGGCATCATGGGGCAAGCCCTCGCTCGGCAGGTTGCCGGCGGACAGTTCATGGTCGCGCCGGCGTTCATGGCTTCGGGACGTCCAAAGCGGACGCTTGCGTGCTCCTCACTGTCGTCGCATGCTGCGGCCCAACCAATCATTCAAGCCGAACCCCCGTTGCGCCTCGGCCCGGTTCCGGCGCCAGCTGCCGCGAGCCAGCCCGGACTTTGGGAGCCGGTCTCCGCGCGTGACCCGCGGACCGCGCCGCACGTTGTTGACGACCCGGCTGGCGTCCCTCTGCTTCAGCCGAGGTCCGACCTGGAGGACCGATGGAAATTTCGGCTCATCTGCTCAGTGCCGCGGGTGGCCATGCGCTCGAGGTCCGTACTGGCGAGTCGATGCAGCGGCTCGCGGTCGCGGCCAAGGCGGTGGGGCGGGGCAGCGCCGTCAACGGTGGCGAGTTCCTGATGGCCGCCCTGGCGAGCTGCTATTGCAACGATCTCTACCGGGAGGCGGCACGGCTGGGGATCCAGGTCATTGGCTGCGAGGTGGTCGCGTCCGCCCGGTTCAACGGGGTGGGGCTGGCGGCTGAATCGGTCACGTATGCGGCCAGGGTGAATTCGCCGGATGCCCCGGAGCGGATCGACTTGCTGCTGGAGGAAACCGATCGTCTTGCGGAGATCCACAACACGCTCCGCGCTGGCTGTCCGGTCCGGCGGGTGGCCTGGCAAGACGACGCTGGGTAGGCATCTGCCTGGACGGGACTGCAGGCGAGGAAGCTTGGTTCACCCTGTCCGCAACCCCGTCCAGTTCCTTGATCCGCTCTGTCGCCCGTCTTGCGACGTCCGCATCGCTGGCGCGCCGTCGGCCGGCCGGGTACGACCGCCGCAGATCTCGGACGGGGCTGGCAGTCGCGGGGGATCATCGCCTGAGACCGCGAACGCCTAGACTTGGCGCCATGGATTCGATGACCTTGCTGTACACGATGACCGCACTGCTGCTGCTGGCGGTGGTGTTGCTGGCGGTGCTGGTGCTGCGGCGCCCGGGGCGGGAGCTGGAGCGCGCGCTGCGCGAGGAGCAGCGCGAGGGACGGGGCGAGCTGCGCCAGCAGCTCGACGGGCTGGCGGTGCTGCAGGAGCAACGCAACGACGCCTTCGGCCGGCGGCTGGAAGATCTGTCCACCCGCACCGACCAGCGCCTGGACGTGCTGCGCGAGGCTCTGACCGACGATGCGCGCAAGGCCCGCGGCGAGCACGCCGAACTGCAGCACCGCTTCGAGCTGGCGCTCGGCCAGCGCCTGCACGGCCTGCGCGAGCAGATGGACGCGTTCGGCCAGCAGCAGGAGGCGCGCATCCACGCCTTCGGCCAGCAGCAGGCCGAGCTGGTGAGCCGCATCGACGCCGGCATGACTGCGCTGCGCCAGTCGCTGGCCGGGGAGCTGGCGCGGGCGCGTTCGGAAACCGGCGAGCAGCAGCAGCGTTTCGCCGAAGGCCTGGGCGCGCGCCTGGCCGAGCTGACCCAGCGCAACGAGCAGCGTATCGGCGAGATGCGCGCCACCCTGGAGCAGCAGCTGCGCAGCCTCCAGGAAGACAACGCGGCCAAGCTGGAGAAGATGCGCGAGACGGTGGACGAGAAGCTGCAGAGCACGCTGACCACGCGCCTGGATTCCTCGTTCAAACTCGTATCCGAGCGGCTGGAGCAGGTGCAGCGCGGGCTGGGCGAGATGCAGCAACTGGCGACCGGCGTGGGCGACCTCAAGCGGGTGCTGACCAACGTCAAGACCCGGGGTACCTGGGGCGAGGTGCAGCTGGACAACATCCTCGAGCAGACGCTGACCGCCGAGCAGTACGCGCGCAGCGTGCGCGTGCGTCCCGACAGTGGCGAGGCGGTGGACTTCGCCGTGCGCCTGCCGGGGCGCAGCGCGGACGACGCACCGCTGTGGCTGCCGATCGACTGCAAGTTCCCGCGCGAGGACTACGAGCGCCTGGTCGACGCGCAGGAGCAGGCCGAGCCGGAGCTGGTGCGCAGTAGTGGGGCCGCGCTCGAGCGGGCGATCCGCACCCAGGCCAGGTCGATCTGCGAGAAGTACATCGTGCCGCCGCACACCACCGATTTCGCGGTGATGTTCCTGCCCACCGAAGGCCTGTACGCCGAGGTGATCCGCCGTCCCGGCCTCACCGATGCGCTGCAGCGCGACCACCGCATCGTGGTGGCCGGGCCGACCACGGTCACGGCCCTGCTCGGCAGCCTGCAGATGGGCTTCCGCACCCTCGCGATCGAGCAGCGTTCGAGCGAGGTGTGGAAGCTGCTGGGCGCGGTGAAGAGCGAATTCGGCAAGTTCGCCGGGGTACTGGAGAAGGCGACTTCGCAGCTGGGCACGGTGCAGAACAGCATCAAGGCCGCGGGCGTGCGCACCCGCGCGATCGAGCGCAGGCTGCGCGGCGTGGAGACGCTCCCGGGTCCGGAAGCTGCCGGCCTGCTGGGCGGTGCGATCGACGAGTCCGAAGAAGCCGACGAGGGCACGGACGCGCAGGACTAGGCGCGGGCGCAGGCATCGACACGCGCGGTGTCCATGGCGCGACGAGCGGCGGTGGCCGGGTCGACTTGTGGCACGGGTCCTGTCCCGACGCCCGGCCGATACTGACGACCTCCACAGCGGAGGAATCGCGCATTCGGATCGGCCTGTGCCTCGTCGTCCTGCTCGCCATCGCGGTATCCCGGCCGTCCCCGGCCGCAGCGGGACCCGAGCGCGAATCCTTCGACCTGCGCGTGCCGGTGGCCCCCGCAGCGGTGCCGTCGCAGGGCCGCCTGCGCCTGTTCCACGAGCTGCACCTGACCAGCTTCGCGCGCGAGCCGTTGGCGATCGAGCGGATCGAGGTGCAGGGCGATGACGGCAGGGTGCTCGCCAGCTACGCCGGCGACGCGCTCCGGCGTCGGCTGGTGCCGGCGGTGCCTGCCGCGGAAACCGGAGATGCGCGCCTGCTCGCACCCGGCACGGTGCGCGTGCTGCATGTCGAACTGGAGCTTGCGCCAACGGCGGTGCCGTCCTCGCTGCGGCATATCGTGACCTATGGCGTGGCGGGTGAACCTGCAGACGCGCAGGTCTCGGCCGGTGCAGTCGCGGTCGGCAGCGATGGCGCCATCGTGCTGGGTCCGCCGTTGCGCGGTGGGCCCTGGGCGGCGGTGTTCGATCCGGCCTGGGCGCGTGGACACCGCCGCGTGCACTATGCGCTCGAGGGGCGCGCGACCCTGCCGGGCCGCTTCGCCCTGGACCTGGTCAAACTCGACGCGCAGGGCCGCATCGCCGCCGCGGACCCGGATGTGATCCGGAACGCCTACGGCTGCGGCGAGCCCGTGCTGGCGGTGGCCGATGCCGAGGTGGTTGCCGTCCGCAACGACTACCCGGAAGCCGAACGCATCTCCGGCAACGGGCGCCATCGGCTGTCCGCCGGCAGCGGCAACCATGTGGTGCTGGCGCTGGAGGACGGACGCCACGCCTTCTACGAGCACCTGCGCCCGGGCAGCGTGCGCGTCGCGGTGGGCCAGCGCGTGCGGCGTGGGGAGGTGCTCGGCGAGGTCGGACTGAGCGGCAGCGGTGGCTGGCCGCACCTGCATTTCCACGTCGCCGACGGGCCTTCGCTGCTGGGCGCGGAAGGGCTGCCGTTCGCCTTCGACGCTTTCGAACTGCTGGGGCGCTACGGGGACTTCGAGCAGCTGGGCCAGGCGCCCTGGGAGCCGCAAGGCGCCGGCATGCGGCGCGGGGAACGGCCGCCGGACAACGCCGTGCTGCGCTTTCCCGACTGAGGCCGGCGAGGCGTCAGGGCGTGGGCGACAGCGGAACGATCGGCATCACGTCGACTGGCACGGTCGGGTGGGCTTCGTCGTCGCGCAGGTAGTCCGGCAGCTCCTCGTCCTCTTCGCTGCGACGGTCGGCCTGGATCTGGTAGTTGCGGCGCTGCATCCAGGCATCGCGCACCAGCGCGTACTCGTCGGCCGCGCCCTGGCGCATGGCGTCGACGGCGAACAGCTGGGTGCGCAGGTCGACCAGCTGCAGGCCCTGCAGGAAATAGCGGGTGCCGTCGTCCTCGATCTGGCGCGTCGGCGACAGCGGCGCGTCTCCGACCAGTCCGAAGGTATCGCGCAGGGTGCGGGGGCCGAACAGCGGCAGCTCGACATAGCGCGAGTTCTTCCAGCCCCACACGCCCAGCGTCTGGCCGAAGTCCTCGCTGCGGTTGGGGATGTTGACCGCAGTGGCGGGATCGAAGATGCCGCCGATGCCGATGGTGGCGTTGAGCAGGAAGCGGCCGAGCGACTGGCCGGCCTGGCCCGGGCGCCCCTGCAGCAGCGCATTGAGCGCACTCACCGGCTGGCCGAGGTTGTTGAAGAAGTTGCCCACGCCCAGCCGCACCGGCCGCGGCACCACCTTCATGTAGGCGCGCGCCAGCGGCGTGGCGATGGTGCGGTCCACGGCGTTGTTGAAGCGGTGCACCTTGCGGTTCCACTTCTCCCAGGGGTCGTAGCTGCCGGGCAGCTGCGCCGGCGCCGGCAGGCTGGGATCGGCGACCGGATCGTACGGCGCGCCGTAAATGGCGGCGTAGTCGAGTTCGGCCTCGGTGGGCGCGGTGGCGGCCACGTCGGCTTGCGCGGCATCGGCAGTGGGCGGTTCGGCCGCCAGGTCACTGGCCTGCGTAGCGGCTTCCGACGCCTCCAGCGCAGGATCGATGGCAGCGGCGGCCGTGGTGTCGACCGCCGGCACGGCGGACGTGTCCACAACGTGAGGCGCCACTGCCGGAGCCTCGGTCGCGGACGGACGAGCGCCGCCGCCGCTGGCGCAGGCGGCCAGCAGCAGGGTCGGGAGCAGGAGCAGGCACAGGCGCGGCAGCGTGCGCAGGGAGACACTCATGGATGCGGTCCGTCGGATGCGCTGCGCGGACTTCATGCCCGCGCGAATGTGAGGGTGGGGGAGAGCCGGTAGGCGCGGCGCAGGCCGTCGAGGCCTGGCGGATCGCCGACCACCGGAACGCCGCCGCCACGTTGCGCCAGTTCCACCAGCAGGGCAAGGCCCGCACTGTCCACGGAGGTGACCGCCGACAGATCGAAGCGTTCCACGCCCGGCGCCTGGGCCAGTGCGGCCGGCCAGAGCGCGGCCACCGCTTCGCGCACGAGCGCGCCGGCGAACGCCAGCGTGGTCCCGTCGCGACGCAGGGTGGCCGCCTGTGCCATCAGTTGCTGCCGGCCTCGGCCGAGAGCTGGCCGCTGCGCAGTTCCTTGGTCACCTGCGCGATCGACTTGCGCTGCAGCTCGGCGTCGAACTGCTGGCGGAAGGTCTGCACGAACGACACGCCTTCGACCATCACGTCGAACACGCGCCAGCCGCTGCCGGCGCGGCGCATCAGGTAGTCCACCGGGATCGGCTCGCCGCCCTGGCGCAGCAGTTCGCTGGAGACCTTGACGCCGAGGTTGCGCGGCAACGCGGTCTCGGACTTGATCCGCACGCGCAGGCGCGTGTTGAAATCGATCAGCGAGGAGCCGTAGCGGCGCATCAGGTTGTCGGCCAGCGCGTCGCCGAAGGCCTTCACGTCGGCATCGGAGGCGCCCCGGCCGTGCCGGCCCAGCACCTGGCGGGCCGCGTAGTCGCGGTCGAACATGGTGTCGAATTCGCTGCTGACGAACCGCTGCAGGGCGGCGCGGTCGCGGGTGAACTCGGCGCGGCGCGACTCCAGCGTTTCCAGGACGCGCCGGGTGTTCTGCAGCACCAGCTCGCTGGGCGAGCCCTGCATGGTGGCGGGCGCCGCGGGCGCGGACTGTGCCTGGGCGAAGGACAGGGCGGGCGCGGCGGCGAGCAGGGTCGCGGCCAGGCCCAGTGCGAGGGCGTTGCGGGGGATGCGGATCATGGGGTCGTTCCTTCTTCCGGAGCGGACGGCGCGGCGGGCGCGGGCTGCGCATCACCGGGCGCGGCATTGTCGCCGCCGCCGCTGAACATGTACTTGCCGACCATCTGGATCAGGTCCACGGCCGGCGTGGTGAACACCAGTTCCTCGCCCGGCTTGAACACCTCCATGTCGCCGCCGGGCTGCAGCCCGACATAGCTTTCGCCGAGCAGGCCGCCGGTGAGGATGCCGGCCGAGGTGTCGATCGGGATCTCGCTGAAGCGCTCGTCGATGGCGAGGGTGACGATGGAGTCGAACTTGACCGGATCGAGGTCGATCTTCGACACCCGGCCGATGGTGACGCCGCCGATCTTGACCGGTGCGTTGGGCCGCAGCTGGCCGATCTGGGTGAAGCGCGCGGTCAGCTCGTAAGTGTCGCCGGACAAGCCGAAGCGGCCGTTGGTGGAGGCGATGGCCAGCACCAGCAGCGAGGCCAGCGCCAGGACCAGGAAGGCGCCGACGGCGAATTCGAGACGGGGGCCACGGGTAGCCATTGGATCACCTCGTCGCCGCGCGATGCGGCGGATTGCGTGTTGCGGAAAAGACGGCGGGCAAGCGGTTGCGGTGCATGCGGCTCACCGGAACAGGAAGGCCGACAGCACGAAGTTGAACATCAGCACCAGCAGCGAGGCGTTGACCACCGCGCGCGTGGTGGCCACCGAGGTGCCCTCGATGGTGGGTTCGGCGTGGTAGCCCACGTACGAGGCCACCAGCGCCGCGGTACCGCCGAACACCGCCGCCTTGACGAACGCCGGCACGAAGTCGCCGTGGAAATCCACCGCGTCCTTCATGATCTGCCAGAAGCTGCCGTTGTCGATGCCCAGCACCTGCACCGCCTGGAACCAGCTGGCGGCGATGGCGAAGCTGGCGAAGAACCCCACCAGCAGCGGCACGGTCAGCACCGCCGCCCAGAAGCGCGGCGCGACCGCCTTGCCGACCGGATCGATCGCCATCAGGCCGAGCGCGGTGATCTGGTCGGTGGCGCGCATCAGGCCGAGTTCGGCGGCGATCGAGGAACCGGCGCGGCCGACGAACAGCAGCGCGGTCAGCACCGGCGCCAGTTCGCGGTACAGGCCCAGGCCGATCAGCACGCTGACCTGGTTGGAGGCGCCGTAGGTCTCGAGCGCGCGGAAGCCGAGCAGGGTGAGCGACAGGCCGACGAAGGCGCCGCCGACCGCGATGATCGGCAGCGAGCGCGCGCCGATCTTGTAGATCTCGCGGGTGAGTTCGGCGAAGAAGTCGGCGGTCGGCCTAGAGGCGCGCAGCACCGAGAGCGAGAACAGGCCGGCGCGGCCCACCGAGCGCAGGGCGGAGGCGAGCGGCATCAGCGGGTGCTCCGGTGGAACGTGGCGGCCGATGCACCCCCACCCCAGCCCTCCCCCGCGCAGCGGGGGAGGGAGCAAAGGCGCATCCCGCTCCCCCGCCGCTGCTCGGTGGAGCGAAGACGGGGCCCCGGCCCCCGCTTGTCGGCCATGGAGCGAAGGCGCATCGCGCCTCCCCACCGCTGCCTGGTGGAACCAAAGCTGGGCGTCGGCCTCCGCTTGTCGGCCGTGGAGCGAAGGCGCATCTCCTCCCCCCGCGCGCGGGGGGAGGTCGGGAGGGGGGGCAGCCCGACGCAAGGATACGTGCCGGTCGCGCTCACGCCGCCTCCGTGCGCCGCGCGCTGTCGAAGGCGATGGGGCCGTCGGGCTCGCCGCGCAGGAACTGGCCTACCAGCGGGTCGGCGCTGGCCTGCAGCTGCCCGGGCGTGCCCGAAAACACGATGCCGCCGTTGGCGATCACCACCGCGTGGTCGCAGATCGGCAGCGTCTCGTGCACGTGGTGGGTGACGATGATGCTGGTCAGGCCCAGCCGGTCGTTGAGCTCGGAGACCAGGTTCATGATCACGCCGGACGCGATCGGGTCGAGGCCGGTCAGCGGCTCGTCGTAGACCATCAGCGGCGGGTCGAGCGCGATCGCGCGCGCCAGGGCCACGCGCCGTGCCATGCCGCCGGACAGCTCGCGCGGATACAGGTCGGCCGCGGAGCGCAGGCCCACCGCGTGCAGCTTCATCTCCACCAGGCGGTCGATCACCTCGCGCGGCAGCCTCGTATGCGCGCGCAGGGGCAGCGCCACGTTCTCCGCGGCGGTGAGGTCGGTGAGCAGGCCGTTGCCCTGCAGCAGCACCCCGATCGACTTGCGCAGCTCCAGCAGCGCGCGCTGGCGCTGCGGCACCGCCTGGCCGAACACCTCGACGCGTCCGGCCGCGGGCACGAGCTCGCCGGTGAGCGCGGCCAACAGGGTCGACTTGCCGCTGCCCGAGGGTCCGAGCACGGCGGTGACGCTGCCGCGCGGCACGGCCAGGTCGATGCCGGACAGGATCGTGCGACCGCCCCGGTCGAGGCGGACGGCGTCGAAGCGCACGGCGATGGCGTCGTTGGAGTCGGTCATGGGCGGGGAAGACGGGTCCGGCGGACCCGGCAGCCGGGCAGGATGCGGGACAGCGGCTGAACCTCGACGGAGTTTTCACATCGGATGCCACTCCGGCAGTCCGCCCCCTGGCCGACGCGGCGGACGGCAAGCGTCCAGGGCAGCGACGGCTGCGCTGGAATCCGCCGGCCGCCGCCCCGGCAACAGCGGCGGCTGGCACGCCGGCCATCGGGACGCAGCCGCCCTCCGGTCCCGCGACGCTCAGGCGTCTGCTCCGCTCTCCGGCAGCACCCCGTTGTACTGCGCGCGCGGCCGGATCAGGCGGTCCGCGGCCTGCTGCTCCTGCGCGTGCGCCAGCCAGCCGGCGAGCCGCCCCGCGGCGAACATCACCAGCGCCGGCGTCTCGGGCAGGCCGTGCACGTAGCAGATCGCGGCCAGCATGCCGTCGATGTTGGGCAGCCGGCCGCTGGTCTCGGCCGCGGCCTGCACCAGCGCATCGACATGGGCCATGCGCGGATCGCCGGCGCGGTACCGGCGCAGCATCGCCAGCACTTCGGCGCCGCGCGGGTCGCCGTCGGGATACAGCACGTGGTGGAAGCCGGGAAGTTCGTCGCCGCGGCGCCAACGCTCGCCGATGAAGGCGGATGCCGAGCGGGCGCCGGCGGCATCGGCGATCAGCGCGTAGGCGCGCGCGGTGGCGCCGCCGTGGCGTGGTCCGGACAGCGCCGACAGCCCGGCGCAGACCGTGCCATGCAGGTGCGCGCCGGTGGAGGCCACCACGCGCGCGGCGAAGGCCGACACGTTGAGTTCGTGGTCTGCGCACAGCACCAGGGCCGCGCGCACCAGGTCGGCGAAAGCCTCGTCGCCCGGGCGCCAGGCGTCGGCAAGCACCCGGTGCACCGGCCGCGCGTCCGGGGCGCCGGCCACCAGCAGGGCGGCGTTCTGGCGCAGCAGGGTCGCGGCGATGCGGCGGCGCGCGGCGGGCGCGGCATTGAGCGAATCGCGCTGGTCCACCGCCAGCAGCGGGATCGACGCCATCGCCCGCTTGAGCGGCGGCAGCGAGGCGTCGGTCGCGATCGGCGCGACCCGCGCCGGCCAGCCCTCGACGTCGAGTCCGGCAAAGGGATCGCTGTCGCCGCAGTCCCAGAGCAGGCGCGCGGCGTCCTCGAGCGTGGCGCCGGCGCGCACCATGCCGACCGCCGCGCGGCCACGGTAGTAGGGGCTGTCGGGGCGGATCAGCGAGATCGCGGTTTCCATCACCGGCAGGCCGCGGTCGAGGCTCTGCGCCGCGCCCCGCGCCGCGCCGCGCCCGGCCTTCTTGCGCTGCGCCAGGCGCTCGATGTCGCGCCGCAGATAGACGCGACTGCGGTGGTCGGGCCCGGGGCGCGACTCGATCAGCCCGCGGCTGACGTAGGCGTACAGCGTGGCCGGGCTGATCCCGAGCAGGGCGCAGGCCTGGGGGGCCGCAATCAGGTCGCCGTCGGCGGGGCCGGGCTGGGTCATGGCTTCAGCTTGATCCGTTCAATCAAGATTGATCAACCCGAGGAAGAGTGCCACATTGCAGTCCACCGGGAAATCCCCGCCGCCATGCCCCAGGCCGCCATGTCCAGCTCCGCTTCCTCCCAGTCCGCCGGCGCGCGCTTCCGCGCCGCCCTCGCCGCCGAATCGCCGCTGCAGGTGATCGGCGCGATCAACGCCAACCACGCCCTGCTCGCCAGGCGCGCCGGCTACCGCGCGATCTACCTGTCCGGCGGCGGCGTCGCCGCGGGTTCGCTGGGCCTGCCGGACCTCGGCATCAACACGCTCGAGGACGTGCTGATCGACGTGCGCCGCATCACCGACGTCTGCGACCTGCCGCTGATGGTCGACATCGACACCGGCTTCGGGCCCAGCGCCTTCAACATCGAGCGCACGATCAAGTCGCTGATCAAGGCCGGCGCGGCCGCCTGCCATATCGAGGACCAGGTCGGCGCCAAGCGCTGCGGGCACCGCCCCGGCAAGGAAATCGTGTCGCAGGGCGAGATGGTCGACCGGGTCAAGGCCGCGGCCGATGCCAGGACCGATCCGGACTTCTTCCTGATCGCGCGTACCGACGCGATCCAGGTCGACGGCGTGGACGCGGCGATCGAGCGCGCCATCGCCTGCGTCGAGGCCGGCGCCGACGGGATCTTCGCCGAGGCCGCCTACGATCTCGACACCTACCGGAAGTTTGTCGATGCGGTGCAGGTGCCGGTGCTGGCCAACATCACCGAGTTCGGCAAGACCCCGCTGTTCACCCGCGACGAGCTGGCCGCGGCCGGCGTGGCGATCCAGCTGTATCCGCTGTCGGCGTTCCGCGCCATGAACAAGGCCGCCGAGACCGTGTACGAGGCGATCCGCCGCGACGGCCACCAGAAGGCCGTGGTGGAGATGATGCAGACGCGCGAGGAGCTGTACGAGCGCATCGGCTACCACGCCTTCGAACAGAAGCTCGACGCGCTGTTCGCGAAGAAATGAGTCGTCCGGCGGCCGCGGTCGGCCGGCGGACCGGACGGGGCATCCTGCCCCGCCGGCTGCCTCCGGCGCGTGCGGTCGCGGCGCAGCCGCTTCCATCCATCCAACGCAAGGTCCGTCGCCGCACGGACACGAGGCGCGCCACAGGCGCCGCCACCGCAACCAGCTGACGCAGTCCAGGAGATCCGCCCATGAGCGAAGCCACCCCCGCCGCCACCGGTTTCAAACCCAAGAAGTCCGTCGCCCTGAGCGGCACCGCCGCGGGTAACACCGCCCTGTGCACCGTCGGCCGCACCGGCAACGACCTGGCCTACCGCGGCTACGACATCCTCGACCTGGCGACCACCTCCGAGTTCGAGGAAATCGCGCACCTGCTGGTCCACGGCAAGCTGCCCAACCGCGCCGAGCTGGCCGCGTACAAGACGAAGCTCAAGGCGCTGCGCGGCCTGCCGGCGGCGGTGAAGGTGGCGCTGGAACAGCTGCCGCCGTCGAGCCATCCGATGGACGTGATGCGCACCGGCGTGTCGGTGCTCGGCTGCGTCAAGCCCGAATCGGCGGACCACAACCACCCGGGCGCGCGCGACATCGCCGACAAGCTGATGGCCTCGCTGGGCTCGATGCTGCTGTACTGGTACCACTGGGCCTACAACGGCAGGCGCATCGAGGTGGAGACCGACGACGATTCGATCGGCGGCCACTTCCTGCACCTGCTGCACGGGCAGAAGCCGAAGGAGAGCTGGGTGCGCGCGATGCACACCTCGCTGATCCTGTACGCCGAGCACGAGTTCAACGCGTCCACCTTCACCTGCCGCGTCGTCGCCGGCACCGGTTCGGACATGTACTCGGCCATCTGCGGCGGCATCGGTGCGCTGCGCGGCCCCAAGCATGGTGGCGCCAACGAGGTGGCGTTCGAGATCCAGAAGCGCTACGACACCCCGGACGAGGCGGAAGCGGACATCCGTGCGCGGGTGGAGCGCAAGGAAGTGGTGATCGGCTTCGGCCACCCGGTCTACACCGTGTCCGATCCGCGCAACAAGGTGATCAAGCAGGTGGCGAAGGAGCTGTCCGAGGAAGCGGGCAGCACGAAGATGTACGACATCGCCGAGCGCCTGGAAACGGTGATGTGGGACATCAAGAAGATGTTCCCCAACCTCGACTGGTTCAGCGCGGTCAGCTACCACGTGATGGGCGTGCCGACCGACATGTTCACCCCCCTGTTCGTGATCTCGCGCACCTCGGGCTGGAGCGCGCACATCATCGAGCAGCGCATCGACGGCAAGATCATCCGACCGAGCGCCAACTACACCGGTCCGGAAGACCAGGCCTTCGTGCCGATCGACCAGCGCTCCTGATCCTCCGCTTCGCTCCCCCCCGCACGCGGGGGAGGGCCGGGGTGGGGGCCAGCCGTCGCACCGCTGCCCGGACGCGCGCCCCCATCCCAACCTTCCCCGCACGCAGGGGAAGGGGCCTAGTCCCCATTCCGAGTCGCCAGCCATGAACAGCCAGCACCGCAAACCCCTCCCCGGCACCCAGCTCGACTGGTACGACGCGCGCGCAGCCGTCGAGGCGCTGCAGCCCGGGGCCTGGGCCACGCTGCCCTACACCGCGCGCGTGCATGCCGAGAACATCGTGCGCCGCGCCGATCCGGCGCGCATCGATGACTACCTGGGCCAGCTGGTGCGGCGCGAACGCACGCTGGATTTCCCCTGGTTCCCGGCGCGCGTGGTCTGCCACGACATCCTCGGCCAGACCGCGCTGGTCGATCTGGCCGGCCTGCGCGATGCGATCGCCGACCAGGGCGGCGACCCGGCGGCGGTGAACCCGGTGGTGCCGGTGCAGCTGATCGTCGACCACTCGCTGGCGGTGGAATGCGGCGGCTACGACCCGCAGGCCTTCGAGAAGAACCGCGCGATCGAGGATCGCCGCAACGAAGACCGCTTCCACTTCATCGAGTGGACCAGGCAGGCGTTCAAGAACGTCGACGTGATCCCGCCGGGCAACGGGATCATGCACCAGATCAACCTGGAGAAGATGTCGCCGGTGATCTACGTGCAGGACGGCGTCGCGTTCCCGGATACCTGCGTCGGCACCGACTCGCATACCCCGCACGTCGATGCGCTGGGCGTGATCGCGATCGGCGTGGGCGGGCTGGAAGCCGAGAACGTGATGCTGGGCCGCGCCTCGTGGATGCGCACGCCCGAGATCGTCGGGGTCGAGCTGGCCGGCAGGCCCGCACCCGGCATCACCGCCACCGACGTGGTGCTGGCGCTGACCGAATTCCTGCGCCAGCAGAAGGTGGTGGGCGCCTACCTGGAGTTCCGCGGAGAAGGCGCGGCGGCGCTCACCGTGGGCGACCGCGCCACCATCTCCAACATGGCGCCCGAATACGGCGCCACCGCGGCGATGTTCTTCATCGACGACAACACCCTCGACTACCTGCGCCTGACCGGCCGCACCGACGAACAGGTGGCCCTGGTCGAGACCTATGCGAAGACCGCCGGCCTGTGGGCGAGCGATCTCGCGACCGCGCAGTACGAGCGCACCCTGCACTTCGACCTGTCGAGCGTGGTGCGCAACATGGCCGGCCCGTCCAACCCGCACCGGCGCCTGCCGACCAGCGCGCTGGCCGAGCGCGGCATCGCCGACGAAGCCAAGCTGGCCGCCGGCAAGGCCGAGGAAGCGGCGGGCCTGATGCCCGACGGCGCGGTGATCATCGCCGCGATCACCAGCTGCACGAATACGTCGAACCCGCGCAACGTGATCGCGGCCGGCCTGCTGGCGCGCAACGCGGTGGCCAAGGGCCTGGCCCGCAAGCCCTGGGTCAAGACCTCGCTGGCGCCCGGCTCCAAGGCGGTGCAGCTGTACCTGGAAGAGTCGGGCCTGCTGCCGGACCTGGAGCAGCTGGGCTTCGGCATCGTGGCGTTTGCCTGCACCACCTGCAACGGCATGAGCGGTGCGCTGGACCCGAAGATCCAGCAGGAGATCATCGAGCGCGACCTCTACGCCACCGCGGTGCTCAGCGGCAACCGCAACTTCGACGGCCGCATCCACCCCTACGCCAAGCAGGCCTTCCTGGCCTCGCCGCCGCTGGTGATCGCCTATGCCATCGCCGGCACGGTGCGCTTCGACATCGAGAAGGATCCGCTGGGCGTGGATGCCGAGGGCAATCCGGTCACGCTCAAGGACCTCTGGCCCAGCGACGAGGAGATCGACGCGGTGGTGAAGGCCAGCGTCAAGCCCGAGCAGTACCGCGCCGTGTACGGGCCGATGTTCAAGCTGCGCGTGGAATCGGGCGAGGCCGTGAGCCCGCTGTACGACTGGCGCCCGATGTCGACCTACATCCGCCGTCCGCCGTACTGGGAGGGCGCGCTGGCCGGCGAGCGCACGCTCAAGGGCATGCGCCCGCTGGCGGTCCTGGGCGACAACATCACCACCGACCACCTCTCGCCGTCCAACGCGATCCTCGCCAGCAGCGCCGCCGGCGAATACCTGGCGAAGATGGGCCTGCCCGAAGAAGACTTCAATTCCTACGCCACCCACCGCGGCGACCACCTCACCGCGCAGCGCGCCACCTTCGCCAATCCCAAGCTGCTCAACGAGATGGTGCGCAACGAAGATGGAAGCGTGCGCCAGGGTTCGCTGGCGCGGATCGAGCCGGACGGCCAGGTCACGCGCATGTGGGAGGCCATCGAGACCTACATGGATCGCAAGCAGCCGCTGATCATCATCGCCGGCGCCGACTACGGCCAGGGCAGCTCGCGCGACTGGGCCGCCAAGGGCGTACGACTGGCGGGCGTAGAGGCGATCGTGGCCGAAGGCTTCGAGCGCATCCACCGCACCAACCTGATCGGCATGGGCGTGCTGCCGCTTGAGTTCCGCAGCGGCGACACGCGCCACACCTACGCCATCGACGGCACCGAGACCTTCGACGTGGTCGGTGCGCGCACCCCGCGCGCGACGCTCACCCTGGTGATCCGCCGTCGCAACGGCGAGGTGGTCGAGGTGCCGGTGACCTGCCGCCTGGATTCGGACGAGGAAGTGTCGATCTACGAGGCCGGCGGCGTGCTGCAGCGCTTCGCCCAGGACTTCCTGGCGGAGAACCAGGCGGCGTGAGGCGCAGCCCGGAGCGTTGCTCCGGGGAGCGCCGCGGGGCGCGAAGTCCCGGGCGGGCTGCGCTCGTCCTGGCGGCAGCGGATGGCGGAGAATGCAGAGCGATGTCGAAAGCGGAGTGGCCGGTTCGTCGTGACGGCACTGCCACCCCAACGAGGACATGAGCATGAGCCAGACTGCCGAACCGGGCACCGTTCGCCTGCACCGCATCCTCGCCGCGCCGCCGGAGCGCGTGTATCGCGCCTTCGTCGATCCGGCCGCGCTGACGCGCTGGCTGCCGCCCTACGGCTTCACCGCCACCATGCACGCGTTCACGCCTGGCGTGGGCGGCGGCTACCGCATGTCGTTCACCAACTTCAGCACCGGTTCGAGCCACGCGTTCACGGCGACGTTCGTCGAACTGGTCGAGAACGAGCGTATCCGCCACACCGATACCTTCGATGCCCCTGGCCTGCCCGGCGAGATGCAGGTGACCGTTTCGCTGAAGAAGAGCATTGCCGGCACAGAACTGCAGATCGTGCAGGCGGGAATTCCCGCCGCGATTCCGGTCGACATGTGCCACCTCGGCTGGCGCGACTCGCTGGAGATGCTGGCGAAACTGGTCGAACCCGAGATTCCGGACGGGGGCTGATCGATGGACGCCGGAAGCCTGATGCGGATGGCGCGAGCGCCCGCGGACACGGCGGAGCGCATGCATGCGGTCCTGCCGTCGCTCGGGCTGGAGACAGGCGGCGAACGCTGGCCTGCCGCCAACCTCCACCAGTCGCTCTCGACCGACTGCCCCGCCCGGCACGAGCAGGCGCTGCGGCGGGCGCTGGGGCGGATACGTGCGCCTGCGTTCGACCTGGTCTTCAACCGCGTCGGTCTGGGCGACCGCTGGGTACTGCGCGCCCGGGGCACCCCGGACGGATTCGCGCGGCTGCTCGCCGAGACGCGCGCGGTGCTGCAGGCCGAAGGCATCGCCTGCCACACCGGCCATACCCCGCACGTGACCCTGTGCTACGCCCCGCCGTTCGTCCAGGACGGCACGCGCGCGCTGGCTTCGCCGATCGCGTGGCGCGTCGACGCCGTCGAACTGGTCGTGGCCGCCACCCATCCCTACCGGTACCGGACGCTGGCGCGACAGCCGCTGGCGCCGCCTCCCCAGAGCGAGCTGTTCGACGCAGCTTGCCGCAACAGGTTTTCTGACAGGCAGCGATTGCAGGACATTCCATGGCATTGAAAAAGGGCATCAGGCAGCTGGTCGACGAGGCCAGCGCACGCATCGACACGATCCCGGTGGACCAGGCGCAGGCGCTGCTCGCCGATCCCGACGTGCAGTTCGTCGATATCCGCGACGTGCGCGAACTCGAGCGCGAGGGCATGGTGCCGGGCGCCTTCCACGCGCCGCGCGGGATGCTCGAGTTCTGGGCCGACCCCGACAGTCCCTACTTCAAGCCGGTGTTCGGCCAGGACCGCCGCTTCGTCCTGTACTGCCAGTCCGGCTGGCGTTCGGCGCTGGCCGCCGCGGCGCTGCAGGACATGGGCCTGCAGCGCGTGGCCCATGTCGCCGGCGGCTTCCATGGCTGGAAGACCGGTGGCGGCGAGGTCGCGCGCAAGACCGCGCGCGAGCCTGGATCCGCGCCGGAGCTGCGCGGCGGCCAGGTCCGCATTCCCGCCACCTACATGCGCGGCGGCACGTCCAAGGGCGTGTTCTTCCGCCTGGCGGACCTGCCCGAGGCCGCGCGCGCGCCCGGCCGCGCGCGCGACCGCCTGTTCCAGCGTGTGATCGGTTCGCCCGATCCCTACGGCAAGCAGACCGACGGCATGGGCGGGGCGACCTCGAGCACCAGCAAGTGCGTGATCGTCTCGCCGTCGACGCGCGAAGGCCATGACGTGGACTATCTCTACGGGCAGGTGTCGATCGACAGCGACTTCGTCGACTGGTCGGGCAACTGCGGCAACCTGTCCTCGGCGGTGGGACCGTTCGCCATCGCCCAGGGCATGCTCGATCCGTCGCGCGTCCCGCACGAGGGTCGCTGCACCGTGCGCATCTGGCAGGCCAACATCGGCAAGACCATCCTCGCGCACGTGCCCGTCGTCGATGGCCAGGTGCAGGAGACCGGCGACTTCGAACTCGATGGGGTGACCTTTCCCGCGGCCGAAGTGGTGCTGGAGTTCCTCGACCCTTCCGATGAAGGGGACGGCGGTGGCGCGATGTTCCCCACCGGCAACCTCGTCGATACCCTCGACGTGCCCGGCGTCGGCGAGCTGCGGGCGACGATGATCACGGCCGGCATTCCGACGGTGTTCGTCAACGCGGCCGACATCGGCTTCGATGGCACCGAACTGCAGCCTGCGATCAACGAGGACAAGGCCGCGCTGGCGAAGCTCGAGGCGATCCGCGTCGCCGGCGCGCTGCGCATGGGGCTGATCCGGTCGCCCGAAGAGGCGCTGACCCGCCAGCACACGCCCAAGGTCGCCTTCGTCGCGCCGCCGAAGGGCTACGTGTCGTCCAGCGGCAAGGCGGTCGCGGCGGAGGCCATCGACCTCAACGTGCGCGCGCTGTCGATGGGCAAGCTGCACCACGCGATGATGGGCACGGCCTCGGTGGCGATCGCGACCGCCGCCGCCGTGCCCGGCACCCTGGTCAACCTCGCCGCCGGCGGCGGCCAGCGCGACGTGGTGCGCTTCGGCCACCCCTCCGGCACGCTGCAGGTGGGCGCCTCGGTGCAGCAGGTCGACGGCCAGTGGTGCGTGACCCGCGCGGTGATGAGCCGCAGCGCCCGCGTGCTCATGGAAGGCATGGTGCGGGTGCCGGCGGACACGCTGGAATAGTAGTTCCGCAGCTTCCCGCCCCCGCATGATCGACTCCCTCCCCCGTTCGCGGGGGAAGGGGTTCTCGCCCGGCTCGAGCGAGGCGGCGATGTGCGGCCTTCCCCCGCGCGCAGGAGACGAATGCCGGGAAGGGCACCGTTTCCCTCAGCGCCTTGCAGATTCGGCTCCCTCCCCCCGCAAGCGGGGGAAGGGGTTTTCGCCCGGCTCGAGTGAGGTGGCGATGTGCGGTCTTCCTCCGCGCGCGGGGAAAGGGGCAATGCCAGGTTGGTCGCCGTTTCCCCCGGCGCCTTGCAGATTCGACTCCCTCCCCCGCTTGCGGGGGAGGGTCGGGGTGGGGGCCGGCAGGTCGCGGCGCTTTTCGAACGCGCGCCGTTGGCGCGCGCCCCCATCCCGGCCTTCCCCCGCAAGCGGGGGAAGGGGTCCTCGCCCGGCTCGAGCGAGGCGGCGATGTGCGGCCTTCCCCCGCGCGCGAGGAAAGGGGCAATGCCGGGTGGGTCGCCGTTTGCCCCGGCGCCTTGCGGATTCGACTCCCTCCCCCGCTTGCGGGGGAGGGTCGGGGTGGGGGCCGGCAGGTCGCGGCGCTTTTTCGAACGTGCGCCGTTGGCGCGCGCCCCCATCCCGGCCTTCCCCCGCAAGCGGGGGAAGGGGTTCTCGCCCGGCTCGAGCGAGGCGGCGATGTGCGGCCTTCTCCCGCGAGCGGGGAAGAGCAAAGCCGGGTGGGTCGCCGTTTTCCCGGCGTATCGAGAATTCGACTCCCTACCTGCGGAGAAGGTGTTTGCGCAGGAGAGCGAAGCGCCGCTCAGTCTCTCCGGCCGAACCGCTCACCGAAGAAATCGCCCTCGTTCCAGCGCGGCCGCTGCGCATCGTCGCCCACCCGCTGGCCGATGCGCGCGTTGAGGCGCGCCATGCGCGCGGCGTCGCCGTAATGGATCGGCAGGGACACGTCGTCGCAGGGCTGGTGGTAGCAGTGGCGCAGGAACCAGGTGAAGGCCAGCTTCGGATCCTGCGCCGGGTTCGTGCCGACCACGCCGCCCATCAGGTAGACCGCCGGAATCCCCGCGCGCACGAACGCATACTGGTCGCTGCGCACGAAGATCACCTCCTCCGGGAACGGATCGGGCGACAGCGTCACGCCGATCTCGGCCGCCGCCGCTTGCAGCACCGCATCGAGCGAGGAATGCGCCACGCCGATCGGCACCACGTCCGTCGTCGGCGCGGTCATCACCGGCATGTCCATGTTGATGTTGGCCACCAGCGGCCCCTCGACCGAGGGGTGGTTGGCGAACCATTCGGCGCCGAGCAGGCCCTTCTCCTCGCCGGTCAGCGCCACGAACAGCAGCGATCGCCGGGGCGCGGGCGCCCCGGCCAGCTCGCGCGCCGCCTCGAGCATGATCGACACGCCCAGGGCGTTGTCGAGCGCGCCGTTGTAGACGCCGTCGCCATCGACCTCCACGCCGGTGCCGACATGGTCGAGATGGGCGCTGTAGACGACGTGCTCGGCCGCCAGCGCCTGGTCCGCACCCGCGATGCGGCCCACCACGTTGCGCGACTCCATCGGTTCGATCCGGCTGCGGCTGGCGAGGCGGATCGTGCCCGGCAGCGCGAAGCCCTGCAGCCGGCCCTCGCGCGCCTGCTCGAACAGCATTGCCGCGGTCTGCCCGCTCTGGTCGAACAGCACGTCGGCCGCGGCCGCACTCACCGTCGCGGTGGCGCGCAGCTGCGGAAAGGCGTCGATCGCGCTGCCGTCGGCGCCACGCAGGCGCATCGACGGCTTGCCGATCGACTGCACCGCACGCGCCCACGGGTAGCGCGCCTCGTCGTCGGCGGTATTGACGAAGACCACGCCGACCGCGCCGCGCTCGACCAGGTTGCGCAGCTTCTCGCGATTCGAGGAGTGGAATGCGCGCTGGGTATTGTCGAAGGTGCCCGGCGCGCCGCCGAACACCACCGCGATGCGTCCCTCCAGCTCGAGCCCGGCGAGATCGTCGTGGCCCAGCTCCGGGGCGTGCACCGCCTGGCCGACGAACACCGCCGGCGCTTCCACCACGGCCTCGGGGGCGTTGAAGTTCACCCCGGGAAGGAACTGCTCGCGCAACGACAGCGCGGTGACGTCGCCGCCGCGCCGGATCTCGAAGGCCGCACCGTCCTCCAGCACGGTCGCCTGCAGCAGCGGCACGCGCTGGTACCAGCCGCCGTCGTCGCCGGCCGGGAGCAGTCCGATCTCCGCATAGCGTCCCGCCACGTACCCGGCGGCGCGATCGAAGCCCTGCGTGCCGGTCTCGCGGCCCTCCATGGCGTCGTCGGACAGGGCCACCACGTCGGCCTCGATGCGCTGGCCCGCCGGCGTTTCGTTGGCCGGCTTCGGCGTGGACGGCGGCGCGGCGGCGGCGGCGGCGTCGGTGTCGGTGTCGGGGGCGGGCGCGCGCTGGCAGGCGGCGCAGGCCAGGCAGGCGGACAGCAGCAGCGCCGCGAAGGGTCGACAGGTCATGGGGGCTCCGTGAATGCGCGGCGACGCTAGCACCCGCCCGGCGATCGCCACAACCTGCACGCCGGCGCGACCCGGCGGCCTATGATGCAGGTGCGCAGCAGCCGGATTGAGCCGGGTCAATGCGCGGCGCGCCCGCGGCCGCCAGCATCGCCACGGGCCACCCGGCTCCGGACGTGCTCCGCTCCCGACCGACATCCACCAGCGAGGTGACGACATGGGCAAGGCTTCCGATCTCCCGATGGCACTGTGGAAAGCCAACTTCGACCTGCAGACGCGGCTGGGCCGGCTGCTGCAGGACAGCGGACGCGACTGGCTGGAACTAGGCACGCGCGCGGCCGGCGAGGGCGCCGCCGAGTTCGACGCCGAGGCGCGCCGCCTGCTGCAGGCCGGCGACTGGCAGGCGCTGGCGGCGCTGCCGATCGAGACGTTCTGGCGCCAGGCCGAGCAACGCGTGGGCGACGGCCAGGCGTTCGCGCAGGTGGCGCTGCAGGCGCAGGAGCGCTTCGCGCGCGAACTGGGTACCGCGCTGCAGGAATGGCAGCGGCAGATGGCCGAGGCCTGGTCCAGCGCGGGCCTGGACGGCAGCGCCGCGCAGGACACCGCCCAGGCGTGGCGCGCGCTGCTCGCCGGACTGGAGCAGTCGTTCGCCGGAATGGCGACCGGTGGTGGAAGCGGCAAGGGCCCGGGCACGCGTGGCGGTTGAGGAGGCCGCACCGCCCGACGATTCCTGGCACGCGCTCGATCCCGGGCAGGCGCTGGCGCGGCTGCACGCGGACCAGCAAGGCCTGGACCCGGAGGAAGCCGCAGGCCGCCTGCACGCGCATGGCCCCAATGCGCTGCCGCCGCCCCGGCAGGTGCCGGGCTGGCACCGCCTGCTGCGCCAGTTCAACGACCCGCTGATCCTGTTCCTGCTCGCGGCCGCCGTGCTGTCGGCGCTGCTGGGCCATCTGGTCGACGCCGGGGTCATCGCCGCGGTGGTCGTGGTCAACGCGGTGGTCGGCGTCGTCCAGGAAGGCCGGGCCGAGCAGGCGCTGTCGGCGCTGCGCTCGATGCTGGCGCCCTCGGCGCGGGTGCTGCGCGCCGGCCATCGCGCCACCGTGGCGGTGGAGACGCTGGTGCCGGGCGACGTGCTGCTGCTGGAGGCCGGCGACCGCGTGCCCGCCGATGCGCGGGTGCTGCGCGCGCGCGGCCTGCGCGTGGACGAGTCGGTGCTGACCGGCGAATCGGTCCCCGCCGACAAGCAGGTCGAGGCGGTGCCGGTCGAGGCGGAACTGGGCAGTCGCGCATCGATGCTGTACTCCGGCACCCTGGTCGCGACCGGGCAGGCGGTCGCGCTGGTGGTGGCCACGGGCCCGTGCACGCGCATCGGCCGCATCGGCACCCTGCTCGGACAGGTCGAAACGCTGACCACGCCGCTGCTGCGGCAGATCGCGCGCTTCGGCCGCGCCTTCACCGCGTTCGCGCTGGTGTCGGCCGTGGCGCTGCTGCTGTTCGCGGTGGTCGTGCGCGACTACGCCTGGCTCGACGCGCTGATGGTGGTGGTGGCGCTGGCGGTCGGCGTGGTGCCCGAGAGCCTGCCCGCGGTGATCACCATCACCCTGGCCATGGGCGTGCGACGCATGGCCGCGCGCAACGCCATCGTGCGGCGCCTGCCCGCGGTGGAGACGCTGGGCGCCACCACGGTGATCTGTTCGGACAAGACCGGCACCCTCACCCGCAACGAGATGACCGCGCGCAGCGTGGCGACCGCCGCGGGGCGGGTGGAAGCCGACGGCAGCGGCTACGCACCCGAGGGCAGGCTGCGTGCGCATGACGGCGGCGACACCGCGCTCGCAGCCGCGCAGCGCGTGGCGCGCATCGGGCTGCTGTGCAACGACGCCCAGCTGCGCGCCGGCGAGGATGGCTGGCGCGTGGACGGCGACCCGATGGAAGGCGCGCTGCTGGCGCTGGCGGGCAAGGCCGGTTTCGACGCGGCCGCCGTGCGCAGCGCGCATCCGCGCCTGGACGAAGTGCCGTTCGATGCGGCGCATCGCTTCATGGCGACCCTGCATGCGGATGCGGAAGGCCCCGGCGCCCTGGTCTGCGTCAAGGGCGCGCCCGAGCAGGTGCTGGCGCTGAGCACGGCGCAGGTCGGTGCCGACGGCGCCGGAACGGCACTCGGGACGGCCGCCTGGCGCGCGGCGATCGACGCCGCCGGCGCGGACGGCCAGCGCGTGCTGGGCTTCGCCTACCGCCGCCTGGACCAGGTGCCCGCGCGCTTCGAACTGGACGACATCCAAGGCCTGGTGTTCGCCGGCATCGTCGGATTCATCGACCCGCCGCGCGAGGAGGCGATCCGCGCCGTGGCCGACTGCCGCCGCGCCGGTATCGCGGTGAAGATGATCACCGGCGACCACGCCGCCACCGCCGCCGCCATCGCCGCGCAGCTGCGCCTGGCCGACGAGGTGCGCGTGGTCACCGGCCAGGAGCTCGACGGCGTGCCGGACGCGGACCTGCCCGCGCTCGCGCTGCAGGCCAGCGTGTTCGCCCGCACCACGCCCGAGCACAAGCTGCGCATCGTGCGCGCGCTGCAGTCGCGCGGGCACACCGTGGCGATGACCGGCGACGGCGTCAACGACGCGCCCTCGCTCAAGCAGGCCGACATCGGCATCGCCATGGGCCACAAGGGCACCGAGGCGGCCAAGGAGGCCAGCCAGATGGTGCTGGCCGACGACAATTTCGCCTCGATCGCCGCCGCGGTCCACGAGGGGCGCGCCATCCACGACAACATCCGCAAGGTCATCGCCTGGACCCTGCCAACCAATGGCGGCGAGGCGCTGGCGGTGCTGCTCGCACTGCTGTTCGGCTGGCTGCTGCCGATGACGCCCGCGCAGATCCTGTGGATCAACATGGTGCTGACCGTGAGCCTGGGCCTGTCGCTGGCGTTCGAGCCGCCCGAGCGCGGGGTCATGTCGCGCCCGCCGCGGCGCCGCGATGCGCCGCTGGTCTCGCCCTTCATGCTGTGGCGCATCGTGCTGGTGTCGGTGCTGTTCAGCCTGGCCGCCTTCGCCATGTTCGGCTGGGCGCAGGCGCGCGGCCACGACATCGAAACCGCGCGCACCATGGTGGTCAACACCTTCTGCGTGCTGGAGATCTTCTACCTGTTCGCGGTGCGCTACCTGCATGGCACCTCGTTCTCGCTGCGCGGCCTGCGCGGCACGCCTGCCGTGCTGTGGGCAGTGGGCGCGGTGGTGGTGGCACAGCTGGGCTTCACCTACCTGCCGTGGATGCACGCGCTGTTCGACAGCCGCCCGCTGCCGCTGCCGGAGGGCATGGCGATCGTCGCCACCGGCGTGGCCCTGCTGGTGGTGCTGGAACTGGAGAAATGGCTGCTGCGCCGCCTGGACGTGTTCGCCGAGCTGCGGACCGTGGCAGGATCGGCAGCGACGCAAGGGGAGGCGACCGCATGACCGGGACCACGCACGCGCGCAGCCTGCTGCTCGCCACCGACCTGTCGCCGCGCTGCGACCGCGCCACCGACCGCGCCATCGCCCTGGCCGGCGCCTGGCGCGTGCGCGCGGTGGCCGCCACCGTGGTGGAGTGGGTCGAACGCACCGAGCGCAACGTGCCGCGGCACGACCTGCCGGGCTGGTATACCGAACCCAGCGACGCGCAGCTGGCGCGGCACCGGCTCGCGCGCGAGTTCGAAGGCGCTTCCCATCCCTGGGACATCAGCGTGGGCGAGGGCGTGGCCGGCGAACAGGTGTCCGGCCTGCTCGACGTACTGGATGCGCCGCTGGTGGTCACCGGCCCGGTGCGCGGCGGGGCGATGGCGCCGGTGGTGCTGGGATCGACCATCGACCGCCTGCTGCGCCGCCCCGGCACCCGGTTGCTGATGGTCAACGAGCGGGTACATCGTCCATACCGGCGGCTGCTGCTGGCCAGCGATTTCTCGCCGGCCTGCATGATCGCCCTGCAGCAGGCGCGCCTGCTGTTCCCGGAGGCAAAGCTGACGGTGCTGCACGGCTACAGCGTGCCGATGCTGGGCCTGCTCGATACCAGCCGCGACCAGGCGCTGGCCAACGCGCGCGCCGCCCAGCGCGAGGAGGGCCGCGCCTTCCTGCGCGAGGCGGGCCTGGACGACGTCGAGCTGCTGGTCGAACACGGCGACCCGGCGCGCCTGGCGCAGCAGTACGTCGACAGCGTCGGCGCCGACCTCGTGGTGCTGGGCACGCACGGGCGCGGCGCCATCCACGAACTGCTGGTGGGCAGCGTCGCGCGCCGGTTCCTGACCACGGTGCACGCGGACATGCTGGTGGTGCACGGGTGATGCGTTGCCCCGTCGCTCCGTCTGGCGCCTTGCTCCCTCCGCCCGCGGGGGAGGGTCGGGGCGATGGCCAACGGAGCGGCGACAGCCCCCGCCTCCACGCCGCCCTCCGGCATCGCATCCCATGATCCCCGCATGACCCCAGACGATGACCTGCGCATCCTGCGCAACCGCACGTTCGACGAACTCGCGATCGGCGACACCGCCACCATCGAGCGCGGCCTCACGCAGCAGGACATCCAGCTGTTCGCGCTGCTGTCGGGCGACGTGAATCCGGCCCACGTCGATCCCGACTTCGCCGCCTCGACCCGCTACCACGGCGTCATCGCCCACGGCATGTGGGGCGGAACGCTGATCTCGGCGGTCCTCGGCACGCGCCTGCCGGGGCCGGGCACGATCTACCTGGGCCAGACGCTGCGCTTCCTGGCGCCTGTGCGCATCGGCGACCGCCTGACCATCCAGGTCGTCGTCGCCGCGCTGGAGCCCGAAACCCGCCGCGTCACCCTCGACTGCCGCTGCACCAACCAGGACGGCCGGGTGGTGATCGAGGGCGAGGCGAAAGTGGTCGCGCCGGACCAGCGCATCGAACGCCCGCGCACCGCGCTGCCCGGGATCCACCTCGATGCCGCCGGCGACGGCCTCGACCGCCTGCTGGCCCACGTCGCATCGCTCGAGCCGATCCGCGTGGCGGTGGTGCATCCCTGCGACGCGTTGAGTTTGGCCGGTGCGCTGGACGCGCGCGATGCCGGGCTCATCGAGCCGGTCCTGGTCGGGCCGCGGCCGCGCATCGAAGCCGCGGCTGCCCAGGCCGGCGTGTCGCTCGAGGGCATCGCGATCGAGGACGTGCCGCACAGCCACGCCGCGGCCGCCCGCGCGGTGGAACTGGCGCGCGCGGGCGGCGTGGAGGCGTTGATGAAGGGCAGCCTGCACACCGACGAACTGATGGGCGCGGTGGTGGCCTCGGCCACAGGCCTGCGCACCAAGCGCCGCGTCAGCCACTGCTTCGTGCTGCAGACGCCGCATTACCCGCGCCCGTTCATCGTCACCGATGCCGCGATCAACCTCGCGCCCGACCTCGCGCAGAAGGCCGACATCATCCGCAACGCCATCGAGCTGGCGCACGTGATCGGCGTGGAGCGGCCGAAGGTGGCGATCCTGGCGGCGGTGGAAACGGTGACGCCGACCATGCCCGCAACGCTCGACGCCGCGGCGCTGTGCAAGATGGCCGACCGTGGCCAGATCGAAGGCGGCGTGCTGGACGGTCCCCTGGCCTTCGACAATGCGGTGTCGATCGCCGCCGCGCGCACCAAGGGCATCGAGTCCGAGGTCGCCGGCCAGGCCGACATCCTGGTCGTGCCGGACCTGGAGAGCGGCAACATGCTGGCCAAGCAGGTGATGTTCATGGGCGACGCCGCCAGCGCGGGCATCGTGCTGGGCGCCAAGGTGCCGGTGGTGCTGACCAGCCGCGCCGACGCGCGCGAATCGCGCATCGCCTCCTGCGCCATCGCGCTGATGCTGGCGCACCGCTATCGCACAACGCCGCCCTGAGCGGCAGGCTTTGGCCGCCTTGCTCCCTCCTCCGCTTGCGGGGGAGGGCCGGGGTGGGGGCCGTCCCAGGTCAATGCGCCAGCCGTCCTCGCGTCGGAACCTGCCCCCATCCCAACCTTCCCCCGCAGGCGGGGGAAGGAGCTGGGGGCGAGTCGCGCGTGATCGCGCTGCTGCCTCACCTTCCTTCGGTTTCGTCTCCCTCCCCCGGTTGCGGGGGAGGGTCGGGGTGGGGGCCGTCTCAGGTCGCTACAGCAAGCGTCCCCGCATCGGATCCTGCCCCCTACCCCCACCTTCCCCCGCGAGCAAGGAAAGGAGCGCGCCGGCCTTGTCGCCTTGACTCTGGACCAGGGTCCAGACTGCAGACTGTCGTCCCCGCCCGGAGATCGCCATGTCCACCATGAGCATCGGCCAGCTGGCCCGGTCCGCCGGCGTTGCCATCGACACCGTGCGCTACTACGAACGCAGCGGCCTGCTGGCGCCTGCCGCGCGCCTGGCCTCGGGGTACCGTCGTTACGGCGGTGCTGAACTCAAGCGCCTGCGCTTCATCCGCCGCGCCAAGGCGTTGGGCTTCTCGCTGGACGACATCTCCGAGCTGCTCAGTCTCGGCGAGCGCAGCGACGTGGCCAGCATCCGCGCCGTGGCCGCGCGCAAGCAGTCGGAGGTCGACGCGCGCATCGCCGAACTCGAGCGGGTGCGGGACGGCCTGCGCGCCCTGGTCGCCGCCTGCCCGGGCCACGGTCGCGCCGAAGCCTGCCCGATCCTCAACGCGCTGGCGGGGGAGGGCACGCCATGAATGATCACCACGACACGCTGCACGACCCCGTCTGCGGCATGACGGTCAAGCCCGGTTCCCCTCACCGCGTCGAACATGGCGGCCGTGCCTGGCACTTCTGCAGTGCCCATTGCGCGGAGAAGTTCAGCGACGATCCCGCCCGCTACGATGGCAGCGCCCCCGGAACCGCCGCGGAGCGCGACCCGGTCTGCGGCATGACGGTGAAACCTGATTCCCCGCACCGCGTCGGACACGCCGGCCGCACCTGGCATTTCTGCAGCGCGCACTGCGCGAAGAAGTTTGCCGCCGACCCCGCCCGCTACGACGGAAGTCCGGCCCCCGCCAGTGAAGGCCGGGACCCGGTTTGCGGCATGACGGTCAAACCCGATTCCCCGCACCGCGTCGAACACGCCGGCCGCACCTGGCATTTCTGCAGCGCGCACTGCGCGAAGAAGTTTGCCGCCGACCCCGCCCGCTACGACGGAAGTCCGGCACCCGCCAGTGAAGACCGGGATCCGGTTTGCGGCATGACGGTCAAACCCGATTCCCCCCACCATGTCGAACACGCCGGCCGCACCTGGCGCTTCTGCTGCGCGCGCTGCGCGGAGAAGTTCACCGCCGATCCCACCCGCTACGACGGCAGCGCGCCCGCCTCATCCTGCCGCGCCAACCACCAGGCAGCGCCCGCAGCACCAGCCGAACCACTGCCGCCGGGCACCATGTACTTCTGCCCCATGGATCCGGAAGTCCGTCAGGACCATCCCGGCACCTGCCCCAAGTGCGGCATGGCGCTGGAGCCGGAGATCCCCAGTCTGGAGGAAGGCGACAGCCCCGAACTGCGCGATTTCTCGCGCCGCTTCTGGTGGACCCTGCCGCTCACTGCAGTCGTGTTCGTGCTGGGCATGTTCGGCCACCGGCTGCAGCTGATGGACATGGCCACGCAAAGCTGGGTCGAGCTGGTACTCGCCACCCCCGTGGTGCTGTGGGCCGGCGCGCCGTTCTTCGTGCGCGGCTGGCAGTCGATCCGCAACGCCAGCCCCAACATGTGGACCCTGATCGCGCTGGGCACCGGCGCGGCGTACCTCTACAGCGTGGTCGCCACCGTCGCGCCGGGCGTGTTCCCCGACGCCTTCGCCTCGATGGGCCGCGTCTCGGTGTACTTCGAGGCCGCCGCGGTGATCGTCTCGCTCACCCTGCTCGGCCAGCTGCTCGAACTCAAGGCGCGTGCGCAGACCTCGGCGGCGATCCGCTCGCTGCTTGGCCTGGCGCCGAAGACCGCGCGCCGCCTGCGCGAGGACGGCGGCGATGAGGACATCCCGCTCGAGCACGTGCACGTCGGCGACCGCCTGCGCGTGCGCCCCGGCGAGAAGGTGCCGGTGGACGCGGTGGTGGTCGAAGGCGGCAGCAGCGTCGACGAATCCATGCTCACCGGCGAGCCGCTGCCGGTGCGCAAGGCGCCGGGCGATCGCGTGATCGGCGCCACCCTCAACACCAGCGGCGCGCTGGTGGTGCGGGCCGAACGCGTGGGCTCGGCGACCCTGCTCTCGCAGATCGTGCAGATGGTGGCGCAGGCGCAGCGCTCGAAGGCGCCGATGCAGCGCCTGGCCGACGTGGTTGCCGGCCGCTTCGTGCTCGGCGTGGTGGCGGTGGCGCTGATCGCCTTCTTCGCCTGGGGCCTGCTGGGGCCGGAGCCGGGCTGGGTCTACGGCCTGGTCAACGCGGTGGCGGTACTGATCATCGCCTGCCCCTGCGCGCTGGGCCTGGCCACGCCGATGTCGGTGATGGTGGCCACCGGTCGCGGCGCCACCCTGGGCGTGCTGTTCCGCGACGCCGCGGCGATCGAACGCCTGCGCGAGGTCGATACCCTGGTGGTCGACAAGACCGGCACCCTCACCGAAGGCCGGCCCGCGTTCGACGAGGCCGTGGGCCACGAAGGCTTCGACGACAGCGAACTGCTGCGCCTGGCCGCCAGCCTCGACCAGGGCAGCGAACACCCGCTCGCGCACGCCATCGTGCAAGCCGCGCGCGAACGCGGCATCGCGCTTGCGCCGGTGGACGATTTCGAATCCAGCACCGGCATCGGCGTGCGCGGCCGCGTGGAGGGCCGCCGCCTGGCGCTGGGCAATACCGCACTCATGCGCGAGGAGGGCGTGGATCCATCGCCGCTCGCGGACCGCGCCGAACAGCTGCGCGGCCGCGGCGCCAGCGTCATGCATCTTGCGGTGGACGGCGCGCTGGCCGGGCTGCTGGCCGTGTCCGATCCGCTCAAGCCCAGCACGCCCGATGCGCTGGCCGCGCTGCGCGGCTCAAACCTGCGCATCGTCATGGCCACCGGCGACGGCCTCACCACCGCCAACGCCATCGCCGCGCGCCTGGGCATCGACGAGGTGCACGGCGAGGTGCGCCCCGAGGACAAGCTGGCGCTCATCGAACGCCTGCAGGGCGAAGGCCGCGTGGTGGCGATGGCCGGCGACGGCATCAACGATGCACCGGCGCTGGCCAAGGCCGACGTGGGCATCGCCATGGGCACCGGCACCGACGTGGCCATGGACAGCGCCCAGGTCACCCTGGTCAAGGGCGACCTGCGCGGCATCGCCACCGCGCGCGCGCTGTCGCAGGCCACCGTGGCCAACATGCGCCAGAACCTGCTGTTCGCGCTGGTGTACAACGGCCTGGGCGTGCCGGTCGCCGCCGGCGTGCTGTATCCCTTCACCGGACTGCTGCTCTCGCCCATGATCGCGGCGGTGGCGATGAGCTTCAGCTCCGCCTCGGTGGTGGGCAACGCACTGCGCCTGCGCAACCGCCGCCTGTCCCTGCCCATCCCCGGAGAGTCCCCCGCATGAGCGAACCCACCGATCGCTATCCCACCCGCGGCGACCTGGTGCTGGTGCTCAACTGCGGCTCCTCCAGCATCAAGTTCGCGCTGTTCGACGCCGGCCAGCAGCCGCTCCCGCGCCAGCCGGCGTGGAACGGGAAGGTGCAGGGCATCGGCGGGCCGACGCCGAGCTACGGCGAGACGGGCATCGAACCCGCGCCGGTGGAGCTCGACGCCGCCAGTCCCTACCGCGCGGCGCTGCAGCGCATCCGCCAGGGCGTGGTCGCGCGCCTGGGCGGGCGCAGGCTCGCCGCGATCGCGCACCGCGTGGTCCATGGCGGCAGCCGCTACTTCGCGCCCACGCGCGTGGACGACGCCGTGCTGGCCGACCTCGAGGGCTACATCCCGCTGGCGCCTCTGCACCAGCCGTTCGCGCTGGAGGCGATCGAGATCCTGCTGCGCGAGCGCCCGGACATCCCCCAGGTGGCCTGCTTCGACACCGGCTTCCACCACACCCTGCCGGACGTGGAGAAGATCCTGCCGCTGCCCTTCGACGCCTGGCGGCGCGGCCTGCGCCGCTACGGCTTCCACGGGCTGTCGTACGAGTACATGGCCACCGCCCTGCCCGAGCGCCATGGCGAACTCGCAAAGGAGCGGGTGGTGGTCGCGCACCTGGGCAGCGGCGCCAGCCTGTGCGCGATGCACGGCCTGCAAAGCGTGGCCACCACCATGGGCTTCTCCGCGCTCGACGGCCTGATGATGGGCACGCGCACCGGCGCGCTCGACCCCGGCGCGCTGCTGTACCTGATGGAGATCGAGAAGCTGACGCTGGAGCAGGTGGGGCAGATGCTCTACCACCGCTCCGGCCTGCTGGGCGTGTCCGGCATCTCGCCCGAGCCGCGCGTGATCGTGCGCCACGAGGACGAGGCCGGCGAGACCGGCGAACGCGCGCGCCTGGCGCTGGACCTGTACGTGCGCCGCATCGTGCGCGAGACCGGCGCCCTGGCCGCGGTGCTCGGCGGGCTGGACCTGCTGGTGTTCACCGCCGGCGTCGGCGAGCACAATGCCTTCGTGCGCGAACGCGTGTGCCGGGACCTGGCCTTCCTCGGGATTGCGCTGGATCAAGGCGCCAATGCGGCGGATGCACCGATCATTTCCGCCGAGGACAGCCGCGTGCGCGTGGGCGTGGAGCCGACCAACGAGGAATGGGTGGCCGCGCGCGACGCGCTGGCTGCGCTGGGCTGACGCAGCGGGGCCGGTCGCGCCTGTCCCCGTACCAGGCGGCCCGACCCTCTGCCGGAGGTTGGCCCTGGCCCCGGTTCCGCCACTGACGGAGATGCCGATGCTGCTTGGACTCGACGCCTCGATCTGGAAGATGCTGGTGCTGGTGCTGGTCGCGCCGGTACTGGCGGTGGGCCTGCTCAACCTGCTGTTGCGCAGGCGCGGCGGGGTCGGCAGCGCCTGGGCCGGCGTGCTGGTGCTGGCGCTGGCTGGTGCGGTCTCGGTGCTGATCATCCTCGACAAGGTGCGGCTGTGAACCGGGCCTTGGCCATGGAGGTGGACGCATGCGCCGGCTGATCCTGCCGATGCCCGGCAACGAGGCGCTGGCCGCCGCGCTGGCGCAGGCCTGCGACGGCGAGGCCGGGCGGGTCGAGACCCGGCGCTTCCCCGACGGCGAGAGCTACGTGCGCCTGCATGGCGATCCGGCCGGACGGCCGGTGGACCTGGTCTGCACGCTGGCGCGCCCGGACCCCGGCTTCCTCGGCCTGGTCTTCGCCGCCGACGCCGCGCGCGAACTCGGTGCGACCGAAGTCACCCTGGTCGCGCCCTACCTGGCCTACATGCGCCAGGACGTCCGCTTCCAGCCCGGCGAGTGCATCAGCTCGCGCAGCTTCGCGCGGCTGCTGTCGTCGAGCTTCGACCGCCTGCTCACGGTCGACCCGCACCTGCACCGGTACGCGGCGCTGTCGGCGATCTACACCATGCCCACCGCGACCCTGCAGGCCGCACCGCTGCTGGCCGACTGGATCGCCGCGCACGTGGCCGCGCCACTGGTGGTCGGCCCCGACGCGGAGAGCGAGCAGTGGGCCGGCGCCATCGCGACCCGCATCGGCGCGCCGCACGTGGTGCTGCGCAAGACCCGGCTGGGCGACCGCAGCGTGCGGATCGACGTGCCCGACCTGTCGCGCTGGCGCGACCGCACCCCGGTGCTGGTGGACGATATCGCCTCCTCCGGCCGCACCCTGGCCGAGGCCGCGCGCGGGCTGGCGGCGCAGGGGCTGCCCAGGGCCGAATGCGTGGTGGTGCACGCGCTGTTCGCGGACGGCGCCTTCGAGGCACTCGCGCCGCTGTTTGCCCGCATCAGTTCCACCGATTCCGTGCCGCATCCGAGCAACGGCATCGCGCTGGCGCCGCTGCTGGCCGATGCACTGCAGCGCGACCTGCGGGATTGATCCAGGCAACGAGGACCGTCGCACAGAGGGAGGACCCATGAGCACCGACACCGCACGCGCCCGCTGGCTCGCCGGCCACGGCCCCATCGTCCACCGCGACGACACCGTCGACCGCGTCGATGCCCTGGTCGCGCGGCTGCAGGACGACGGCCGCATCGCCTCGATGGATGCCGCCTACGCCCTGCTCGCCGCCGCCGACCGCCTGGCCTGCGTGGCCATGAACGTGGTCGCGCACATGACCTACGCACGGCGCATCGACCTGTCCGGCACGCCGCTGGCCGCCGACGACTTCAAGCCCGTGCCCGAAGGCCACACCGGCGGCTCGCTCAACATGGTGCAGGGCTTCGTCGGCTACCTGCTGGCCAATGCGCTGACCGGCCGCACCCGCGGCTGGATCATGGGCCAGGGCCACTGCGTGGCCGCGATCGAGGCGGTGAACGCGCTGACCGGCGATGTCTCGCCGAACCAGCGCGGCCGCTACGACCGCAGCGCCGAAGGCCTCTCGCGCCTGGTCGCCGATTTCTATTCGTATGCGATCGGCCCGGACGGCCGCCCCGCCGCACCGCTGGGCAGCCACGCCGGCCCGGACACCGCCGGCGCGGTGAGCGAAGGCGGCTACCTCGGCTTCGCCGGCCTGCAGTACGTGCACATGCCGCTGCCGGGCGAGAGCGTGGTGGCCTTCCTCAGCGACGGTGCGTTCGAGGAACAGCGCGGCCAGGACTGGGCGCCGCGCTGGTGGCGCGCCGAGGACAGCGGCGCCGCCATCCCGGTGATGATCCTCAACGGCCGCCGCATCGAACAGCGCACCCAGATCGTGCAGGAAGGCGGTGCGGCCTGGCTGGCCGGCGACGTGCGCCACAACGGCTTCGATCCGGTGATCGTCGACGGCCGCGACCCCGCCGCCATCGCCTGCGCGATCGTCGAGGCCGAGGACGCGCTGCATGCCTTCGCCGCCGACCCGCAGCGCCGCTATCCCGCGCGCCTGCCCTACGTGATCGCCGAGACCGAGAAGGGCTTCGGTTTCCCCGGCGCCGGCCGCAATGCCGCGCACAACCTGCCGCTGGACGGCAACCCGCACCACGAGGCCGACGCGCGCGAGGCCTTCAACCGCGGCGCGGCCGCGCTGTTCGTGCCCGGCGACGACCTGGACACCGCGCTCGCCACCTTCGTCTGCCACGACGCGCAGGGCCGCGCGAAGGAGAGCGCGCACCCGATGGCGCATCGCGATCCGCCCGCGCCGACGCTGCCCGAGCCTGTCTGGGCGGCACCGGGCGGCAAGGCCAGCGCGATGGCCGCGCTCGATCGCTGGTTCGTGGCCCTGGTCGAGGCCAACCCCGGCCTGCGCGTGCGCATCGGCAATCCCGACGAGCTGGCCAGCAACAAGATGGGCGGCACCCTGCAGCGGCTCAAGCACAGGGTCAATGCGCCCGAGCCGGGCGTCGCCGAGGACCTGCAGGGCGCGGTCATCACCGCGCTCAACGAGGAGGCGGTGGCGGCCGCCGCGCTGGCCAACAAGGGCGGCCTGAACCTGATCGTCAGCTACGAGGCGTTCGCGGTGAAGATGCTGGGGCTGCTGCGCCAGGAAGCGATCTTCGCCCGCCGCCAGCGCGAGACCGGACGGCCGCCGCGCTGGCTGCCGGTGCCGCTGGTGGTCACTTCGCACACCTGGGAGAACAGCAAGAACGAGCAGTCGCACCAGGACCCCACCATCGGCGAAGCGCTGCTGGGCGAGATGTCCGACACCGCGCGCGTGCTGTTTCCCGTGGACGGCAACACCGCCGTCGCCGCGCTGCGCGATGTCTACGCCGGACGCGGCCAGCTGGCCTGCGTGGTGGTGTCCAAGCGCGAGGTCGACGAACGCTTCGATGCCGCCGCCGCGCAGCGGCTGGTGCGCGATGGTGCCGGCCATCTCGTCGGCGACCCGGCCGATGCAGAAGTGCAGCTGGTGGCGATCGGCGCCTACCAGCTCGACGCCGCGCTCGCCGCGCAGCGCCACCTGGCCGAACGCGGACATCGCGCCTGCGTGAGCGTGGTGCTCGAGCCCGGGCGCCTGCGCATGCCGCGCGATGCCATCGAAGCGTCGTTCGTGGCCGACGACGCCAGGGTGCAGGCGCTGTTCCCGCCGCAGCTGCCGCGCGTCCTCCTCAGCCACACCCGGCCCGAGCCGATGCTGGGCGTGCTCCGGCGCATCGACTCAGGCCCGGCGCGCACGCGCGCGCTGGGCTACATCAGCCGCGGCGGCACGCTCGACGTGCCCGGCATGCTGTTCGCCAACCGCTGCACCTGGGCGCATGCGGTCGATGCCTGTGCCACTGTCGCGGGCTGGTCGCGCGAGGCCGTGCTCGATCCGCCGCTGCGCGATGCGCTCGACGGCCGCGGCGATCCGCGCGCGCTGCAGGCCGCGGCCCCATGAGCGCGGTCACGCCCGGCCCCGCACTGCCGCCGCTGCGCGCCCTGCGCATGCAGCTGCATGCCGCGCACCAGCCGATCGTGGTGATGCGCAGCGATTGCCATGTCTGCCGGTCGGAAGGACTGTCGCCCCGCAGCCAGGTGCTGCTGGTGTCCGGCGAGCGGCAGGTGCAGGCGCTGCTCTACCAGACCGACGACGAACGCTTCCCGCTCGACCAGGTGGCCCTGTCGGAAGCGGCCTGGACCGCGCTGGGCCTGGCCGAGGGCGACCCGGTGCAGGTGCGCCACCCGCCGGTGCTCGAATCGCTGGCCAGCGTGCGCCGCCGCGTGTACGGCCGGCGCCTCGACGCGCCCGAGATCGACGCCATCGTGCGCGACGTGGTCCAGGGCCGCTACACCGACGTGCACCTGGCCGCCTTCCTCACCGCCACCGCGGCGCTGCCGATGGACGCGGCGGAGACCGTGCACCTCACCCGCGCCATGGTCGAGGTCGGCCATCGCCTGTCGTGGCCGTCGCCGAGCGTGGTGGACAAGCACTGCGTCGGCGGCCTGCCCGGCAACCGCACCTCGCCGATCGTGGTCGCCATCGCCGCGGCCAACGGCCTGGTCATGCCCAAGACCTCCTCGCGCGCGATCACCTCCCCGGCCGGCACCGCCGACACCATGGAGACGCTGGCGCCGGTCGACCTCGACCTGCCCACCCTGCGGCGCGTGGTCGAGCGCGAAGGCGGTTGCCTGGCTTGGGGCGGGGCGATGCACCTGAGCCCGGCCGACGACATCTTCGTGCGCATCGAGCGCGAGCTGGACATCGACACCGAAGGCCAGCTGATCGCCTCGGTGCTGTCGAAGAAGATCGCCGCCGGCGCCACCCACGTGGCCATCGACATCCCGGTCGGGCCCACCGCCAAGATTCGCAGCCCCGAGGCCGCCCGCCACCTGGCCGCGCGCATGGAGGCCACCGGCGCCCATTTCGGCCTGCTGGTGCGCTGTATGTTCACCGACGGCGCGCAGCCGGTGGGCCACGGCATCGGCCCCGCGCTGGAGGCGCACGACGTGCTGGCGGTGCTGCGCTGCGAAGCCGGTGCCCCGGTGGACCTGCGCGAGCGTGCCGCCGACATCGCCGGCGTGGTGCTCGAACTCGGCGGCGTCGCCGCCGAAGGCACGGGCACGCGGCTGGCGCTGGACACGCTCGACAGCGGCCGCGCCTGGGACCGTTTCGTCCGCATCTGCGAAGCGCAGGGCGGCATGCGCACCCCGCCGGTCGCCCCCTGCGTGGCGCCGCTGGTCGCCACCCATGGCGGCCGCGCGGTGCACATCGACAACCGCCGCCTCTCGCGCCTGGCCAAGCTCGCCGGCGCGCCGGAAAGCGCGGCCGCCGGCGTCCGCCTGCTGGTCCGCCTGGGCGACGAGGTTGCGCGTGGACAGCCGCTGCTGGAGCTGCATGCGCAGACGGCGGCGGAACTGGCGTATGCGCTGGAGTACGCGAAGGATGCGGGGGATATCGTGCAGATCGTGGCGTGAGAGGTTCACCAGCGGCTGTCCCGATGCACCGCACTGCGATCATCTGCCCCAGTCTCCACGCGGCCGATCCCTTGTCATCGCGCGCGAGGGCAGCGGTAAAAGGGGACGGAGGGAATTAATCCCCAAATAGCCACCTACTGACTAAGAAGACTCGGTTTGTTCTGCGGACCGCGGCGAGTCTGCCCTGGAGCGGGTGGCCTTACTTCTCGGAACCCGGCTCAATCGCTTCGGCAAGTCGTCGCGCCAATCCGTACGGCTCCGGATCATTCCGGTTGCTGAGCACCACCACCGTCAGCCGCTGCTCCGGCCAGCGCAGCAGCACGTTCCGGAACCCGATGCTCTCACCCGAATGCCACTGCAGCGGGCCATGCGCGCTGGCGTGCAGGCGCCAGCCATAGCCGTAGCCGTCCACGTCGGCTTCGTCGGTGGTGGTGTGGGCGATGAAGGCGAGCGCGCGCAGATCGGCGCGCAGCAGGCGGTCGTCGTCGAGGGCGGCGTTCCATTTCGCCAGGTCGTCGATCGAGGCGTAGATGCCGCCGTCGCCGAGGGTGGCGCTGGTGGGGCTTTGGTCGGTGCGGGTCCAGTTGCCGTCGCTGTGGCTGTAGCCCCAGGCGCGATGCGGCACCGGCGGGCCGCCATCGACGCGGGCCACGGCGCCCATGCCCAGCGGCTGGAAAATGCGTTCGTGCAGGAAGGTGGGAAAGTCGCGGCCTGAGGCGCGGGCCACCACCAGGCCCAACAGCACGTAGCCGCTATTGCTGTAGCGATAGCGGCTGCCGGGCGCGAAGTCGAGCCGGTCCACGCCTTCGAGCAGGCCCAGCACATCGGCGTCCTGCACCTGGCCGTCGACGTCGGGCGGCAGCAGGTCTTCGTAATCGACCAGGCCGGAGGTGTGGCTGAGCAGGTGGTGCAGGGTGATGCCGTCGGTGGCCTGCGGCAGGCCGGGCAGCCAGCGGCGCAGCGGGTCGTCCAGCGACAGGCTGCCGTCCTGCACCAGCAGCAGGATCGCCGCAGCGGTGAACTGCTTGCTCACCGAGGCCAGGCGGAAGCGCGTGTCCGGCGTGACCGGCGTGCCCTGCTCGAGGTCGGCCAGGCCGTAGCCCTTGCGCACGACGGGCTCGCCATCGCGAAGCACCAGCACGGCGGCACCGGGGACTCGGCCGGTGTAGTCGGCCATCATCGAATCGACCCGTTCGGCCGTGGACTGCATCGCGCCTCCTGTGCTGGCGCAGGCCGCAAGCAGGCAGGAGAGCAGGGCGGCGGCGGTGCGCATGGCCGGAGTGTAGCGTCCGCCGCGGCTGGCGCGCCTCGCGGCGCGCAAGGTGGATTAGTGCGTCGCTCCGTGCAGGCCTTCGTGGATCGCGTCGAGCAGGCTGCCGTCCGCGTCGTCGCCGCCCAGCTCCCAGAACATCAGCCCGCCCAGTCCGCGCTCGCGGGCGAAGGCGGCCTTGGCGCGGATCGACTCGGGATCCTCGTAGCTGATGAACTCTCGCGTGGCCGGGTTCCAGAGCCATGGCGCCTGCGCCTGCGGATCGCGATGGCGTTCGAACGCGTCATCGGTGAGTGGGCCATCGCGCAGCTCGCGCCAGGTCAAAAAGCCGATCTCGCTTTCGAAGGGCTGGTGCAGGCCGGCGTTGTCCGCGGTGGTGGCGCGGAACTTCTTGCCGTAGAAGGCCGCGCCCGGCACCAGCTTGGCCGGGGGCACGCCAGCGGCGAGGAACTCGTCGATGGCGCGCGCGGTATCGCGATCCTGCGCGCTGGTCGCGCCGGCGGAGCGGAACAGCCCGGCGTGGTGGCCGGTCGGCTTGCGCGGCGAGCCGAAGAAGTCGTAGGTCATCAGGTGGATCGCATCGACCAGGGGCACGATGCGCGGCAAGTCCAGTCCTTGCGCGGCATCGCCGTCGGCGGCGGCGATGGTGAGCCGGTAGTGCCGGTCGGTCTCGGTGGCCAGCGTGTCGAGCTCTTCTCGCAGCGCCTGCAGCAGCAGCGGGAAGTTCCCGCGGTCCGCGGGCGAATGGCTGATGCCCGCCTCGCCGACGGCGGGATATTCCCAGTCGATGTCGAGGCCATCGAGATCGTGCCGGCGCACCAGCTCCACCGCGGTCTGGGCGAAGGTGCGGCGCGCGTGCGCGCTGGCGGCGGCCTCGGAGAAGTTGCCCGCGCCCCAGCCACCGATCGCCAGCAGCACCTGCGGTCGGCCGGCGTCGTCACGCTGGCGCGCAAGCTGCGACAGGCGCTCGCCCATGCCCGCGCGCGGGAGATGCACGCGGTGCGCGTCGTCGACCACGGCGAAGGAATAGATCACGGTGTCGAGCCTGTCGACATCGACCTGCGGCAGCGGCGCGCCGCGGTCGAGTACGTAGGCGATCACGCGGGGTGCGCGGGGCGGTTGCGCGGCCATCGCCGCGGTCGATGCCATCGCCAATGCCGCGAGACACAGGGCCAACCGCCACCAGCGTCGTTGCATGCCGTCGCCTCCAGTCCGGGAGGCGACACCGTACGGCAACTACGGGGTCGGGCGCACCTGTAAGGCGCCCGGCATGCCGCAGTCGCGACCCTCATCGCGCATCGCACGGCTCATCGTCTTCGCCGGGGACCAGACCGGCCTCGTGCAGCATGCAGTTGATGCGCGCGTCCACGTGCGGGCAGTCTTCGGGCGCGGCATGCTCCAGAATCTCGTCGGCAATCCCGTTGAAGGTGCTCATCAGGCGCTCGGGTTCGGTGTCGGCGATGAGTTCGGGCAGATGCGCCGCAAGCTGGTCGAGCTGGTGATCCAGGGTGGCCCTGTCCAGGTGGCGCATCCGGTTGCCTCGCGGGGTTTGTCGCACGATGGTGCTCAGGCCCGAAGATCGCCTGTCTGGCGTCGACGGCACGCGAACGCGGGCACCTGCGGGAGAGCGCCGCGCCTACTCGTCCCGCCGCCGGAACGGCAGCACCACGCCGCGTTCCTCTTCGCTGGCATCGCGCCGCCACAGCACCGGCACGTCGCGCGGCGAGCCGGGCTCGAAGGTATCGCGCTCGGCCTGCGCGGCGCGTTCGGCTTCCTCCTCCTCGATCTCCCAGCTGTAGCGGCGGCGCGGCGGCAGCGGATCGGCGCGGCGCAGCAGCCACGCCGCCAGCGCGCCGCCGAGCGCGCCGCCCAGGTGCGATTGCCAGGACACGCCCGGCTCCTGCGGCAGCACGGTCAGCAGCATGCCGCCGTAGAACAGGAAGGCGATCATGCCGGCGGCGATGGAGGGCCGGTCGCGGCGCAGCAGGCCCAGCACGAACACCAGGAACATCAGGCCGTGGGTGAGGCCGCTGGCGCCGAGGTGGAACGAGCCCGGATCGCCCAGCGCCCAGGCGCCCAGGCCCGAGCCCAGCCACATCAGCGGCAGGCCGCGTACGGTGGCGCGCGGGTAGACGGCCAGCGCCAGGGTGCCGAGGATCAGCAGGGCCGAGGCGTTGGCGATGAGGTGTTCGGGCGAGCCGTGCAGCAGCGGCGCGGTGAGGATGCCGGGCAGGCCCTGCAGCGTGCCCGCGCCCACCGCGAAGGCGTGGTAATCGCCCATGCCCTGCAGGCCGAACACGATGAGCAGCAGCAGGACGAATGCGATCGCACCCTTGAGTGCGTTGCCCAGTCGCCGCCGGTCGATGGCGCGCTGGGCTTCGGGATCGATCGGGTCGTCGGGGGTAGGCAGGTACATCCGGCAAGGGTGGCGGCGGAATGGGTGGATGCAAGGGTGGAGCGGCGGCAGCGGCGGGCGGCGTCCTGCTCCTTGCCGCTTGCGGCGGAAGGTTGGGATGGGGGCGCGCGCGAGTGCGCGGCAGGGACGGTCGCGACCTGTCGCCCCCACCCCAGCCCTCCCCCGCAGGCGGGGGAGGGGGCAGGAACAGGCGGAGCCGGGTACGTGATCCTCAACCCACGTCGCCGCCCTGCTCCTTCCCCCGCTTGCGGGGGAAGGTTGGGATCGGGTGCGCGCGAACGCGCGGCAGGGACGGTCGCGACCTGTCGCCCCCACCCCAGCCCTCCGCAGGCGGGGGAGGGGGCAGGAACTGGCGGATCCGGGTACGTGATCCTCAACCCACGTCGCCGCTCTGCTCCTTCCCCCGCTTGCGGGGGAAGGTTGGGATGGGGGCGCGCGCGAACGCGCGGCAGGGACGGTCGCGACCTGTCGCCCCCACCCCAGCCCTCCGCAGGCGGGGGAGGGAGCAGGAACTGCGCATCCGGGTACATGATCCTCAACCCATGTCGCCGCTCTGCTCCTTCCCCGCTTGCGGGGGAAGGTTGGGATGGGGGCGCGCGCGAGCGCGGCAGGGCGGTCGCGACCTGTCGCCCCACCCCCCCCCCCGCAGGCGGGGGAGGGGGCAGGGACTGGCGGATCCCGGGTACGTGATCCTCAACTCACGTCGCCGCTCTGGCTCCTTCCCCGGCTTGCGGGGGAAGGTCGGGATGGGGCGCGCGCAAACGCGCGGCAGGAACGGTCGCGACCTGTTGCCCCCACCCCGGCCCTCCCCCGCAGGCGGGGGAGGGGGCAACGCGCGGCGGTGCGAGCGGTCTGCTCCCTCCTCGGCTGGCCGAAGAGGGGGTGCGCCAATGCGGCGTCAGCGAACGTCAGCCGGCGGCGGGCTTCGGCGGCCGCGCCAGGCTCAGGGCCACGGTGATCGCCAGGATCGCTCCCACCGTGCCCAGCGACCACAGCACCGGGATCTTGTACACGTCGATCAGCAGCATCTTCGCGCCGATGAAGACCAGCACCACCGCCAGTCCGTAGGGCAGCAGGTGGAAGCGCTCGGCCATGCCGGCCAGCAGGAAGAACATCGCGCGCAGGCCCAGCACCGCGAACACGTTCGAGGTCAGCACGATGAAGGGGTCGGTGGTGATGGCGAAGATCGCCGGGATCGAGTCCACCGCGAAGATCACGTCGGTGATACCGATCATCACCAGCACGATGAACAGCGGGGTGAACTTGCGGCGGCTGCCGCGGCCCAGCCACAGCGCGCCGCCGTGGTAGCGGCGCACGAACGGCACGTGCGCGGTCAGCCAGCGCAGCACCGGGTTCTTCTCCAGATCGGGTTCCTTGCCGGCGGCGAACCACATCTTCACGCCGGTCAGCAGCAGGAAGGCGCCGAACACGTACAGCATCCAGTGGAAGTTCGCGATCAGCGCCGCGCCGGCGAAGATCAGGATCGCGCGCAGCACGATCGCCAGCAGGATGCCGATCACCAGCACGCGCTGGCGCTGTTCCTCGGGCACCGCGAAGTAGCCCATCAACATCAGGAACACGAAGATGTTGTCGACCGCCAGCGCCTTCTCCACCAGGTACCCGGTGAGGAACTCCAGGCCCACGCGCCGCGCCTCGTCCGGCCCGGCCGCCTCGCCGACGTACCACCACAGGGCCGCGTTGAAGGCCAGCGCCAGGGCCACCCAGCCCAGGCTCCACCACGCCGCCTCCTTGAACGTCACCTTGTGCGCGCCGCCGTGGCGCATCAGCACCAGGTCCACCATCAGCGCGACCAGGACCAGGCCGGAGAAGCCGGCCCACAGCCATACGTTGCCTATCGTTTCCATCGGGTCATCCGGGCAGGGGGAAAGAACGGCCGCGGACGCAGGCGGCTCGGAACCCTTGCTCGGAGATCCGGGGACGCACCTTCGCCATCGCGGCGAAGGTCTTGCTCACAGCCCTCTGGGCTGCCGCGGGACCGGAGCATCGCTGCTCGAAATGACGGCCGTCGCGCTGGGAGCTACTCCCCTTCGGCGCGCATTGTGGCGGCGTGCCGGCGGCGCGGTCAACGGGGCGGATAAACTGTGCGGATGAACGAAGCCCTCCCCACCGTCCGCCTCAGGAACGCCTGGCGCTCCAACCACCCCTGGATCTTCCAGAAACTGGTCGAGAAGCCCGCCCAGCGGCCCAGGCCCGGCACCATCGTCGATATCGTCGGCATGGATGGCGTGTGGATCGGGCGCGGCTTCTACAACGGCCATTCGCGCATCGCCCTGCGCATCCTCGAAACCGATCCGGACGTGGCGGTGGACGCCGCCTGGTTCTCGCGCAAGATCGCCGAGGCCGTGCGCCTGCGGCGCGAGGTGCTGCGCCTGGACGAGACCAGCAACGCCTGGCGGGTGGTGCACAGCGAAGGCGACGGCCTGAGCGGCCTGGTGGTCGACCGCTACGACGACCTGCTGGTGGTCGAGTACTTCAGCGCCGGCATGTTCCGCCACCGCGAGTGGATCCATGCCGCGCTGCGCGAGCAGTTCCCGGGCTGCCGCTTCCACGGCTTCGCCGACGAGCACGTGCAGAAGCAGGAGTCGTTCGACTTCCGCGAAACCAGCGGCACCGAAGCCGCGATCATCACCGAGAACGGCATCCGCTTCCGCGCCGATCCGGCCGGCGCGCACAAGACCGGCTTCTTCGCCGACCAGCGCGACAACCGCGAATGGCTGTCGCACCGCTGCACCGGCAAGCGCGTACTCGACCTGTGCTGCAACACCGGCGGCTTCGGCGTGTACGCCGCGGTGCGCGGCGCGGCCGAGGTGGTGGGCATCGATATCGACGACGCAGTGCTGGAGATCGCGCGCGGCAACGCGAAGCTCAACAACGTGCGCCCGCGTTTCGTGCAGGCCGACATCTTCCCGTGGCTGCGCGACGCGGCCAATAACGGCGAGCAGTACGACGTGGTCATCCTCGATCCTGCGAAGATGACGCGCGACCGCGACCAGGTGATCCCGGCGCTGAAGAAATACCTCGACATGAACAAGCTGGCGCTGGGCGTGGTCAAGCCCGGCGGGCTGCTGGCCACGTTCTCGTGCACAGGCCTGGTGAGCGAGGAGCAGTTCCTCGACATGCTGCGCCGCGCCGCGTTCTACGCCGGGCGCACGGTGCAGGTGCTGAAGATCTCCGGCGCCGGCGCCGACCATCCGTTCATGGCCCACGTACAGGAATCGCGCTATCTCAAGGCGGTGTTCTGCCGCGTGCTGGATTGAACCGGCGCACCGGCCGCGTGCGGCCGGGCGCGCGGCGCGCGCTGCTGGCAGTGGCGACGCTGACCGTCGCGGCGCTGGCGCTGACCTTCCTCTGGCGGCCGCTTTACCACTGGTGGCGCGGGCCGCCGCCGACCCTGCCGGCCACCTCGTTCGACTGGCAGCCGCGCATCTCGCCGCTGGCCGGCGACGGCCACCGCGGCCTGCGCGACGGGCACCTGCTGCAGGCGCGCTTCGACGAACCCTGGGGCCTGGTGCGCGGACCGGACGGCAGCCTGTTCGTGGCCGACGGCGGCGAGGCCAACCGCATCCGCCGCATCGCGCCCGACGGCAGCGTGAGCACGTTCGCAGGCTCGGATGAAGGCTTCGCCGACGGCATCGGCGCGGCGGCGAAGTTCCACACGCCCTCGTCGCTGGCCATCGACCGCCTGGGCAACCTCTACGTGGCCGATACCGGCAACCACGCGATCCGCAGGATCTCGCGCGATGGCCGGGTGACCACGCTGGCGGGCACCGGAATCCCCGGCTTTCGCGACGGCGAAGGCGCGCTGGCGCAGTTTCGCGCGCCGATGGGCGTGGCGGTGGATGCCGGCGGGCGCGTGTACGTGGCCGACACCTGGAACGACCGCATCCGCGTGATCGAAGCCGATGGCCGCGTGCGCACGCTCGCCGGCGGCGATGTCCCCGGCCTTGCCGGCGGACGCGGCGAGGCCGCGCGCTTCGACACGCCTACCGCGATCGCCGCGACAGGCGACGGCAGGCTGTGGATTGCCGATACCGGCAACCGCGCGCTGCGCTGGATCGATGCGGCGGGCGCGGTCCACACCTGGCGCGCGGCGGCCTGGGACGCGCCCGAGCCGTCGCGCCCGCTGGCGCTCGCCGCCAGCCACGACGGTGTGCTGTACGTGTCCGAGCTGTCGCCCGGGCGCGTGCTGCAGGTCTCGGCCGATGGCCGCTCGCGCGTGCTGGCCGGCGGTGGCGTGCCCTGGTTCGCGCGTCCCGCCGGGCTGTGGCTCGAGATCGACGGCAGCCTGCTGCTGGCCGATGCGGCGGGCCATCGCCTGCATCGCATCGCACCGCGCGCGGCCGGCGCGCCCGGCAACGGCCCGATTGGCCCTTCGCCCGCGCGCGTGCTGCCCGACACCGCGCAGCGCTGGCCGTTCGCGCCGCAGGACGGCTGGCACGAGGTGGTCGGCACCCTGGGCGAGGTGCGCGGCAACTTCAGCGGCGAAAGCCGCAGCCACCTGCACAACGGCCTGGACGTGCGTGCCGACGTCGGCACGCCGGTGCTGTCGCTCGCCGGCGGCAAGGTGACCAGTCCGCTGGCCGCCTTCAGCTTCGGCGGCCAGGCCGAGGGCATCAGCGTCGACGAGCTCACCTACCTGCACCTGCGCGCCGGGCGCACGGCGCAGGGGCGCAACCTCGACCCCGCGCGGTTCCTGATCGACCGCGACGAGGGCGGCCGCGCCGCGTCGGTGCGGATCATGCGCGGCACGCGCTTCGCCCCGGGCGACGCGCTGGGCACGGTCAACGCGCAGGCGCATACCCACCTGATCGTCGGGCCCTATGGCCACCAGCACAATGCGATCCGGCTCGGCCTGCGCAACTTCAGCGACGGGGTGCCGCCGCGCATCGACCACGTCAGCCTGCTCGACAGCGCCGGCCGGCCGCTGTCGGCACGCGAAGAGGGGCGGGTGCTCGTGCCGCGCGCTGGCGGCGGCGTGCAGGTGGTGGTCGAGGCCTGGGACCAGGTCGACGGCAACCTGCCGCGGCGCCGGCTGGGCCTGCACCGGGTCGGCTACCAGGTGCTGGGCGCCGACGGCCGCCCGGTCCCCGGCTTCGAGCAGCCGGCGATGCAGCTGGACTTCTCGCGCATGCCGGCCGATCCGGGCGCGGTGAAGCTGGCCTACGCCGCCGACAGCGGCATCACCGTGCACGGCGCCGCGCGCACGCGCTTCCTGTACGTGGCCAGCAACCGCGTGCGCGGCGACGAGGCGGCGGTCGATGCCTGGCAGCCGGGCGCACTGCCGCCGGGCGATTACATCGTGCGCGCGCACGGCGAGGACGCGGCCGGCAACCGCGCGACCGGCTCGACCGACCTGCCGGTGCGGATCCTGCCCTGAGCGGCTCAGGCCGCCGCCGCGCCCAGGCCACGCTGCAGCCGGCTGAACGCGCGCCGCAGCGAGGACTTCACCGAGCCCAGCGGCATGCCCAGTTCGCTGGCGATCTCGCTGTGGCTGCGCGCCTCGAGGAAGGACATGCGCACCAGCCGCGCCTGCACGGGGGGCAGGGCGGCGATGGCGCGGCCCAGGCCGAGCTGGTCGACATAGGCCTCGGGCGCGCTGGCGCCGTCGCCGCCCTCGTGCAGCGCGGAGGCGAGGTGTTCGGGCAGCTCCTCGCCGCAGACCACGGCGCTGCCGCGGCGCAGGCTGTCGATGTGGACGTTGCGGGCGATGCGGTACAGCCAGGTGGCCGCGCCCGCGCGGCCCGGGTCGAACATGCGCGCCGCGCGCCAGGCCCGCAGCATGGATTCCTGCACCAGGTCCTCGACCCGCGCGGCGGGCGCGCCCAGGCCCAGCAGGTAGCGGTGCAGGCGCGGCGCGAAGTGCTGGTGCAGGCAGCGGAAGGCGAGGGCATCGCCGCCGGCGATGCGGCGCATCACCGCCGCCCAGTCGGGCAGGGCGGCCTGCGGCGAAGCGGTGGGCGGGTCGGCGTCCATGTGCGTGGCTCCCGGATCGGTCGGGGCAGACGCTAGACAGCGCGCTGTTACATGTTAGTCAATCGTTAAGTTGTACGAATCATGGACAAGATTTTCCAGGGTCCGGTGCATCCGGCCGGGCCGCAGGCGCGTATGAGGCGGGGTCGTCAGCACTGACGTCGCCCTGTCCCCAATCCGGAGTTGTCCCATGCGTACCTGGCTGATCCTCCCCGCCTCCGCCCTGCTCGCCACCTCGGTCCACGCCGCCGGCCCCGAGCCGGGGCGCCTGTCCATGTCGGTGATCGGCGGCGTCGACGTGCCGCTCAGCGGCGACGTGCACGATGGCGCCGTGGCGCCGGTGCCCGACCTCGGCCCGCTCAACCCGGCCCTGGCCGGCGTGTCGGCCGAACTGCGCATCGGCGCGCGCAGCCACGACCGCATCTACGACCTCGCCGACACCTACGGCCTGGAGTTCGCATACGCCTTCGACGAGAACCGCGAGCTGTTCGGCCAGGTGCGCCAGACGCGCGCCGGCCGGGGCAGCTTGCAGGTCGGCGGGGCCTACGTCCCGGCGCTCGATGCGGAGCTGCCGGTGTACGGCAGCTTCAGCGCCTACGAGGCGCTGTCGGCCGAGCTCGGCTACCGCTGGTACTTCGGCACCGCCGGCACCGCGCGTCCGTTCGTGGCGGCGCGCGTGGGCGCGACCCGCACCGATGCGATCAGCGCCACCTTCGAGATTCCCGATGGCGGCATCACCATCGCCAACGCGCCGTTCTTCGACTCGGGCTGGTCGCCCACCGCCGGCCTGGACGTGGGCGTGATCATCCCCGCCGGCGAAACCTTCAGCGTCACCCTGACCGGCGGCCTGCGCTACACCGGTGACCTGAAGGACGACGACAGCGCCATCGGCGGGCTGGGCCTGGGCAGCATCAACGACACCGGCAGCCGCTTCTCGGTACCGGTCACGCTGGCCGCGCGCTGGGACTTCTGAGGCGACGGCGGGGTCTGCGCAAGGTCGCGGACCCTCATCGCGCAGGCGCGCAAGGCGCCTGCGCCGATGGTCAGGGTGACCAACCGGCCATGCCGGCACCGATGCGATCGCGTGTGATGGCGCCTCCGCAGCGACCGGAGACATGCGATGCGAGCTTCCCTGCTGGCCGCGATGCTGCTGGCCGCCGCCCCGCTGTACGCCCAGCAGACGGCCGTCACCACGCCGCCAGCCGGCGTTGCGGGACCGCCCACGCGCGTGCTGGTGCTGGGCAGCGTGCACCTGGCGCAGGAAGAGGGCGGGCCGGTGACGGCCGATGCGATCGAACCGCTGCTGCAGCGACTGGCCCGCTTCGATCCGCAGGTGATCACCGTGGAATCGATGCCCGGCGAAACCTGCGACATGATGCGCCGGCATCCCGCGGCCTACGACGTCGAGGGCAATCTCACTTACTGTCCGGACACGGCACCGGCGCAGGCCACCACCGGCCTCGACGTGCCCGCCGCGCTGGCGTCGGTGGAGGCGCAGCTCGCGGCCTGGCCGCAGACGCCCGCTCCCGCGCAGCGCCGGCGCCTGGCGGCGACGTTCCTGGCCGCGGGCGATCCCACCTCGGCCCTGGTGCAGTGGCTGCACCTGCCCGAAGCCGAACGCCGCACCGGCGACGGCCTCGACGATGCGCTGGTCCAGACCTTGCGCAAACGCGCGGCGTCCAGCAGCGAGAACACCGTGATCGCCGCCGCGCTGGCCGTGCGCCTGGGCCTGCAGCGCGTGTACCCGGTGGACGACCACACCGGCGACAACCTGCGTATCGACGACGTGGACGGCTTCGCCACTGCGATCCGCGGCGCCTGGAACAGCGCGCCCCCCGAATGCGCGGCGCTGCGCGCGCGCGACCGCGAACTGCGCCAGGCGCCCGACCTGCTGGCGCTGTACCGCCACACCAACAGCGCCGCCTACCAGCGCATGCCGATGCGCTGCGATTTCGCGCTCGCGCTGGCCGAAGACTCGCCGCAGCGCTTCGGCCGCCAGTACGTTGCCGGCTGGGACCTGCGCAACCTGCGCATGGTCGCCAACATCGGCGCCACCTTCCGCGAACGTCCCGGCGCGCGCGTGCTGTCGGTCGTCGGCGCCTCGCACAAGGCCTGGTTCGACCGCCTGCTGGGGCAGCTGCAGGGCGTGGAGGTGGTCGACGCGGCGCAGGTGCTGGCCGACTGACGGCAGGACGTCAGCGCGATCGCAGCCAGTCGCGCAGCACCCGGGCGCTGTTCATCTGCGGATCGCGCGCGGCATAGACCAGGGTGGTGCGGCCCCTGCGCAGCCAGGCCTCGAGTTCGCCCACCGCGTCCGCGTTCGCCTCCAGCTCGCCGCGGTAGCGCTCGATGAAGCCGGGGAAGCGCGCGGGCTCGTGCGCGAACCACGTGCGCAGCGCCGGGCTGGGGGCGATGTCCCTCAGCCACAGGTCCAGCGCCAGCGCCTCCTTCCTCACCCCGCGCGGCCACAGCCGCTCGACCAGGATGCGCGCGCCGTCGTCGCGCGCGGGCGGTTCGTAGGCGCGCTGGAGGCGGATGTCCATGCGCGGGCTCCGTGGCTGATCGCGATCAATGTACGCTCACGGCGCCGGGCCCATCATCGGCCCACCGGACCAAGGAGACGATGCATGGCACGGGATTTCATGGGCAAGGTGGCGATCGTCACCGGGGGCGCCTCGGGCATCGGCGCGGCGGTGTGCCGGCAGCTGGCCGCGGGCGGCGCGAAGGTGGCGGTGGCCGACTACAACCTCGACGCCGCGCAGGCGCTGGCCGGCGAGCTGGGCGAGGCGATCGCGGTGCAGGTGGACGTGGCCGACGCGGCCGCGGTGCAGCGGATGGTGGAGGCGACGGTGGAGCGTTTCGGCGCGCTGCACCTGGCGGTGAACAACGCCGGCATCGGCGGGCCCAGCCATCCCACCGCCGAGTATCCGCTGGACGACTGGCACCGCGTCATCGACGTCAACCTGCACGGCGTGATGTATTCGATGAAGTACGAGCTGGAGGCGATGCTGGCCGCCGGCGGCGGGGCGATCGTCAACATGGCCTCGATCCTGGGCAGCGTCGGCTGGAGCGGCTCGCTGCCCTACGTGGCGGCCAAGCACGCGCTGCTGGGCATGACGAAGACCACCGCCATCGAATACGCCACCCGCGGCATCCGCGTCACCGCCGTGGGCCCGGCCTTCATCGACACGCCGCTGCTGGAAGGCCTGGACCGCAGCGTCTACGACGGCCTGGTCGGGCTGCATCCAGTCGGCCGGCTGGGCACGCCGGACGAGGTGGCGGCGCTGACCTGCTTCCTGCTCTCGGACGATGCCTCGTTCGTCACCGGCAGCTACCACCTGGTGGACGGCGGCTTCACCGCCCGCTGAGCCGCCTGCCCGCACCGCCGCCGCCCGGCGGGGCGCGCGGCGTCCGTCGCTCAGTAACCCTGCTCGCGCAGCGTCGCGCGCACCTGCTCGTGGCGCGCCCGCATCTGCTGCGAGGGCGCCGGACCGAGCAGGCTGACCACCACGATCGCCACGGTGGCCGAGAGGAAGCCCGGCACCATCTCGTACAGCGCGCTGCCGGTGTGCTTCCACGCGATCACCACCACTGCTCCGGTCAGCATGCCGGCCAGCGCGCCGTTGCGGGTCATGCGCTGCCAGAACAGCGACAGCACCACCACCGGGCCGAAGGCCGAGCCGAAACCCGCCCAGGCATAGGCCACCAGGCCGAGCACGCGCGATTCGGGATCGCGCGCGATCCACATCGCCAGCAGCGCGACCGACAGCACCATCGCCCGGCCGACCCAGACCAGTTCGCCGTGCCCGGCGCGCGGGCGCAGGAAGCCGCGGTAGAAATCCTCGGTGAGCGCGCTGGAGCACACCAGCAGCTGCGCGGCCAGGGTGCTCATGATCGCGGCCAGGATCGCCGACAGCAGCACGCCGGCGATCCACGGGTTGAACAGCAGCTCCGACAGCGCGATGAACACGCGCTCCGGATTGGCGTCCACCGGGCCCGCGTGTTCGGGATGGATGGCGAACCAGGCGATGCCGAAGAAGCCGGTGGCCAGCGCGCCGGCCAGGCACAGGATCATCCAGGTCATCGCGATGCGCCGCGCGCGCGGGATGGTGGCCAGGCTGTCGGCGGCCATGAAGCGCGCCAGCAGGTGCGGCTGGCCGCAGTAGCCCAGCCCCCACGCCAGCAGCGAGACGATGGCGATGGCGCCACCCGTGCCGAACCAGTCCAGCCGCGTCGGATCCACCTGCTCGACCACGGCGAGGGCCTCGGCAGGCCCGCCGGCGCCGACGATGGCGAAGACCGGCACCAGCAGCAGGGCGAAGATCATCAGCGTGGCCTGCACGGTATCGGTCCAGCTCACGGCGAGGAAGCCGCCCACGAAGGTGTAGACGATCGTCGCCGCCGCGCCCCACAGCATGGCCTGGCCGTAGGGCAGTCCGAACATGCTCTCGAACAGGCGCGCGCCGGCCACCACGCCCGAGGCGCAGTAGATGGCGAAGAACACCAGGATCACCAGCGCCGAGAAGATGCGCAGCAGGCGGCTGCCGTCCTCGAAGCGGTGGGTGAAATAGTCGGGCAGGGTGAGCGCGTTCTTCGTGCGCTCGGTGTACACGCGCAGCGGGCCGGCGACGAAGCGCCAGTTGGCCCAGGCGCCGATGACCAGGCCGATCGCGATCCAGCTTTCCGAGGCGCCGCCCAGGTACAGCGCGCCGGGCAGGCCCATCATCAGCCAGCCGCTCATGTCCGATGCGCCCGCCGCCAGCGCGGTGACGTAGCTGCCCAGCGAACGCCCGCCCAGGATGTAGTCGTCGAAGGTGCGGGTGCGGCGCCATGCGACGAAGCCCAGGCCGACCATCAGCAGGAGGTAGGCGGCGAACGTGATGAACAGCGGCGAAGTCAGGGACATGCAGCGGGCACCGGTGGCGGGCGGGACTGGGCGCAGAGTGTGGCCGAAGACGTGCCGCCTGCGCCAATGACCATCGGCAGGCGCGCAGGCCCGGATATCGAAGGTCCGGCAGTGCGGTACACGCGCGCGGTGACCGCCGCATCGCGCGGCGGCGTCGCGCTCAGAGTGCGGCGATCCACTGGCGCAGCAGCGCCTGCAGCGCCGGCGCGCGACGCTCCACGTCGTCGACGCCGGCGAACGCGACCTGGGCGCGATCGGCGCCCAGCCAGTGCAGCAGCCCCGCAGGATCGTCGATGGCGAGGCCGTTTCCGGGCAGGGCGCGCACCTTCGCGCCGCGATGCAGGATCAGCGCGACACCGTTCTTCGCACGCAAGTGCACGGTGGCGAAGTATTCGTGGGTGCGGAAACTCGGCGCGTTCCACTTCACGCCTTCGGCGATGGCCGCATCGGCGGCGAGGATGGCCCGGCGCAGCGCTTCGACGGCCGGTTTGTGCGGATGCTCCAGCGCGGACATCAGCGCGTCGACTGCTTCGCTGGTATCGGGCGGCGTGCGTTTGCGCTGCGGACTCATGGGCGGCGCATCCGTCGGGTGGAAGCAAGCCGAAGCACGCGGTTCAGTCCGGCGTCTCGTTGGTGCGCGCCCACGCGCTGGCGCGTTCGTGTTCCAGCGGACGCAGCTCGTAGAACAGGCCCAGGGGCAGGGTGGGGCTGTCCGACAGCAGGGCCGCGGCCTCGGCGAGCGACGGCGCCCGCACGAACCAGTAGCCGCCGACCAGCTCCTTGGTCTCGCCGAACGGGCCGTCGAGCGCGACGCCGCGGGCGTAGATGGTGGCGCCTTCGCGCGCCAGCCGGTGCCCGGTCACCATGTGGCCCGCCGCGATCCGCGCGTCGAGCCAGTCGTAGAAGCCGTCGATCGCGGCCTGGATCTCCTCGGGCGCGGCGTCGCGGCGCCATTGTCCCCGCGAAAGCACCAGGAACTCCCGTGTTGCGCCGTCGTCGCCCATGCACGCCGCCTCGATGTCGCCCGCGGGCGACGCTACCGCACATCGGGTCGCGGCGGTAGCCGGTCGCCTGCGGCGCTGTCAGGCGCTCGCGGGGCGGGCGTCGAGATGCTGGCGCAGCGCGGCGAGGTCGGCGACGAAGCCCCGGTAGGCCGCTTCGCGTGCCGCGGCCTCCTGCTGGCGCAGCACCCAGGCCGGGTGCACGGTGAGCAGGGCGCGCGTGCCGTCGTGCAGTTTCCGCCACTGGCCGCGCTCCTCCATCAGCCGCACGCCGCGGCCGAGCAGGGACATGGCCGCGGTCGCGCCGAGGCAGACGATCGCCTCCGGCCGCACCGCCTCGATCTCGCGCGCCAGCCAGGGGCGGCAGGCTTCGACCTGCGTCGCCTCGGGATTGCGGTGCAGGCGGCGCTTGCCGCGCCGTTCGAAGCGGAAGTGCTTGACCGCGTTGGTGAGGTAGAACCTTCCGCGCTCGAGCCCGAGCTCGGCCAGCGCGCGATCGAGCAGCTGGCCGGCAGGACCGGTGAACGGGCGGCCCGTCAGGTCCTCGGTATCGCCCGGCTGTTCGCCCAGCAGCAGCACGCGTGCATCCACCGGGCCTTCGCCGAACACCGTCTGCGTCGCCGGCTCCCACAGCGGGCAGGCGCGGCAGCCGCGCGCGGCTTCGCGCAGCGAGCACAGGTCGGGCGCGTCCTGCAGCTGCGGCACCGCACCGGGATGCACGGGCGCGATCCTCGGCGGCTCGGCGCGGACGGGGATCCGGCGCCGCGGCGCCTGCGCCTCGCGCTCGGCCATCTCGCGCACGCGCGTGCCGGCCTCGCGCACCAGGGTGGGCAGCAGCTGCGCCTCGGGCAGGTGCTTCCAGTATTTCACCGGCATTTCCTGGCGCATCATCCGCGGGTTGAGCCGCGCCGGGTTGAAGATGTGCGCGTAGTAGGTGCGCCACAGGTCCTCGTGCGCGTCGTCGGGCGGTGCGTCGGACGGCAGCGCGCCGTCGCCGAAGGCCAGCGCCTCGCCATCCCAGCGCGCGCTGCGGTAGGGCGTCAGGATCGCCCAGCGCATGCCGGCGAAACGACGCGCGAAGAACGCCGCCACGCGGTCGACGATGCGGTGCCCGGGCTCGAACCAGGCGATGAACGCCTCGCCATCGCCCGGCACGGCGCGGAAGCGCACGAAGGCCTTCATCTTGTGCGCGTCGCGGCGCACGGCCTGGGCCAGCGCCTGCGCGCGGCGCACGTCGGCATCGGCGGGATTGGAGAGCACGGTCGGCTCGCCGTGGTTGATCCGCCACAGCAGCCGGTACAGCAGCCCCAGCCGCTGCGGGTCGCGATGGCAGAGCACGTCCCCGGCGATGCCGAGCAGGGCGCTGGAGGCGCGCGGGGTGGCGTTCGCCGCCGGCGCATCCCGCAGGTCCGGCGCCGCCAGCAGCGCGGCGGGTGCGTCGCCGTCCTGCCAGTCGATGTCCTCGGGCGGCACCCGAGCCTGCAGACCGTGGCGCGCGATGTCGCGCCAGGCGCCGACGTCCCAGGGCGGATCGACGCGGGCGGTCCAGCGCGCCATCAGGCGGCCGCGTCGAACAGCGACCCCTGCCGCGGCGGCGGCGCCAGCTTCGCGCGCAACGCCTGCGGGTCGTCGAGCGCGCGGCGCGGATGGTGGTCGGCCAGCTGGACGAAGGGCAGCAGCTTCGACAGGGGCGCACGCAGGCGCGCCAGGTCGGCCACGCGCAGGCGGCCGTGGCGGCGTGCGGCCAGCACGCGCTCGACGTTCTTCAGCCCCAGTCCCGGCACCCGCAGCAGCAGTTCCCTGGCCGCGGAATTGAGATCGACCGGGAAACGCTCGGGATGGCGCAGCGCCCAGCCCAGCTTGGGATCGACGTCGAGCTCGAGCATGCCGTCGCCGCGCCCGTCGGCGATCTCCTCGATGCGGTAGTCGTAGAAGCGCAGCAGCCAGTCGGCCTGGTACAGGCGGTGCTCGCGCTGCAGCGGCGGCGCCCGCGGCGGCAGCTTGCTGCTGGCGTCGGGAATCGGGCTGAAGGCCGAGTAGTAGACGCGGCGCAGCCGGTAGTTGCCGTACAGGTTGTCGGCCATCGACAGGATGGTGCGGTCGTCGGCGCCATCGGCGCCGACGATCATCTGGGTGCTCTGGCCGGCGGGCGAGAAACGGGGCGCACGCCGGCGCGGCGCGCCGGCGACCGAGGCGGTGCCGGTCGCGGCCCTGCGCGCCTGCTTCGATTCCTCGATCCGCCAGCGCAGCTCGCCCATCGCGCCGCGGATGGCGGGCAGCTGCTTTTCAGGCGCCAGGGCGGCCAGGCCCTGCTCGGTGGGCAGCTCGACGTTGATCGACAGCCGGTCCGCGTAGCGGCCTGCAGCGGCCAGCAGCTCCGGCGAGGCCTCGGGGATGGTCTTGAGGTGGATGTAGCCGGCGAAGCGGTGCTCCTCGCGCAGGCGGCGCGCGACCTCCACCAGCTGCTCCATGGTGTAGTCGCCGCTGCGGATGATGCCGCTGGAGAGGAACAGGCCCTCGATGTAGTTGCGCCGGTAGAAGTCCAGGGTGAGCCGGACGACCTCGTCGACCGTGAACCGCGCGCGCGGCACGTTGCTCGACACGCGGTTCACGCAGTACGCGCAGTCGTACACGCAGAAATTGGTCAACAGGATCTTGAGCAGGGACACGCAGCGGCCGTCCGGCGTATAGCTGTGGCAGATGCCCATGCCCTCGGTGCTGCCGATCCCGCCGCTGCGCGAGGAGTCGCGCCGGCCTGCGCCGCTGGACGCGCAGGACGCGTCGTACTTGGCGGCGTCGGCGAGGATGGACAGTTTGCGGGCAGTTTCCATCGCGGCAGGGTGGGAGGCGCGCGTCTCAGCGGGTGAGACGGGAACGGGACAAGGATGAACGCGCGGGCGGCGCGGTTCAGCTGCGTCCGCGCCGCTGCGTTGACGCCGGCCGCATGGGCGCCCGGCTAGCCTCGCGCCATCCCTTCGCGTCGCGATGCCGCGGCGAATCTGGTCCCGCCTGCCGCATGCGCCGTCCTTCCACCGACCCGTTCCGCAGCACGATGCCCCGCCCGTGAAGACCGCGCGGCGCGACCTCGTGGAACTGCGGCCGGAAGGGCTCTACTGCCCGGCGGGCGATTTCCATATCGATCCCTGGCGGCCGGTCCCGCGCGCGGTGATCACCCATGGCCACGGCGACCACGCGCGCGGCGGCATGGGCGAATACCACTGCGTGCGCGAGAGCCTGCCGATCCTGCAGTGGCGGCTGGGCGCGCAGCGCTACCGCGTGGTGGAATACGGCGAGCCCTTCGACCTCGGCGGGACCCGCGTGTCGCTGCATCCGGCCGGGCACGTGCTGGGTTCGGCCCAGGTGCGGATCGAGGACGGCGACCGGGTCTGGGTGGCCTCGGGCGACTACAAGCGCCAGCACGATCCCACCTGCGCCCCGTTCGAGGTGGTGGCCTGCGACACCTTCATCACCGAGGCGACCTTCGGCCTGCCCATCTACCGCTGGCCCGACACGGCCGAGGTGGCGCGCGAGATCGCCGACTGGCGCGCGGCCTGCGAACGCGAGGGCACCGCCGCGGTGCTGTTCTGCTACGCGCTGGGCAAGGCGCAGCGGGTGCTGGCCGAACTCGCGCCGTTCCTCGACGCGCCCGTACTGCTGCATGGCGCGATTGCCAGCGGAGTCGAGGTGTACCGCGGCTGCGGCATCGCGCTGCCGCCTACCGAGTCCGTGTCCGACCAGGCGCGCGGCATCGACTACGCGGGGCAGCTGGTGCTGGCGCCGCCATCGGCCGCGGGCAGCGCGTGGATGCGTCGCTTCCGCCGCGCGCAGACGGGATTCGCCTCCGGCTGGATGCGCCTGCGGGGCAATCGCCGCCGCCGCAACTACGACCGGGGCTTCGTGGTCTCCGACCATGCCGACTGGCCCGACCTGATCCGCACCGTGCGCGAAACCGGCGCCACGCGCGTGATCGCCACCCACGGCAACACCGACGCGATCGTCCGCAAGCTGTGCGAGGACGGCATCGACGCGGGCGCGTTCCGGACCGGGTATGGGGAGGAGGACTGATGGCGCGAGTCCTTCTCTTCCGCCACGGTGCTGCTCCCTCCCCCGCTTGCGGGGGAGGGAGGGGGTGGGGGCACGCCCAGGTCGCCACGACACGCGTCCTCGCTGCTGAACCTGCCCCCATCTCAACCTTCCACCGCAAGCGGGGGAAGGAGCAGGGCACTCCCTTTCCCGTCCATGGGCGAGGGTCGGGGTGGCTGCACGCCTGGATCGCCACGACACGCGTCCTCGCTGCTGAACCTGCCCCCATCCCGACCTTCCCCCGCGGGCGGGGGAAGGAGCAGGACACTCCTTCCCCCGTTCACGGGGGAGGGCCGGGGTGGGGGCTCGCACAGGTCGCCATGACACAGATCCTCGGGCCGGACCTTGCCCCCATCCCAACCTTCCCCCGTAGGCGGGGGAAGGAGCAGGACGCCCCCTCCCCCGTTCACGGGGGAGGGCCGGGGTGGGGGCACGTCCAGGTCGCCACTCAATTCATCCCCGCACCGGCCCCCGCCTGATGCGCCGCTTCGCCGCCCTCTACCGCGAGCTCGACCGCAGCACCGCCACCCTCGACAAGCGTGCGGCGCTGGTGCGCTACTTCCGCGAAGCGCCGCCGCGCGACGCGGCCTGGGCGCTGCACCTGCTTTCCGGCGGCAAGGTCGCGGGCGCGAAGCGCCGCATCGCCAACACGCGCGAGCTGCGCGAATGGATCGCCGCCGAAGCCGGCCTGCCCGACTGGCTGGTCGACGACAGCTACGACCAGGTCGGCGACCTGGCCGAGACCCTGGCCCTGCTGCTCGACGACCCCACCACGCCGGGCAGCGACGCACCGCTGTGGGAATGGATCGAACGCCGCCTGCTGCCGGTCGCGAACCGCGACGTGGAGGTGCGCCGGGCGGTGGTGGTCGGGGCCTGGCGCAGCCTGTGCTTCGATGAGCGCCTGCTGTTCAACAAGCTGCTCACCGGCGCACTGCGCGTGGGCGTGTCGCAACGCATGGTCCAGCAGGCGCTGGTGGAAATGAGCGGCATCGACATCGCCCGCATCGCCCAGCGCATGCTCGGCCAGTGGCAGCCGACGCCCCGGTTCCTCGCCACGCTGCTGTCGCAGGAGGAGCTGGCGAGCGACCGCCAGCAGCCCTACCCGTTCTTCCTGGCCACGCCGCTGGAGGCGGCGCTGAGGCCGGACGGGGCCGCGCTGCCCGAGGACGATGCGGAACGGAGCGACCATGACGCGGAGCAGATCGATGCGCCGCCCCCCGCTACCCTCGCGAATGATCCGGCGGCGGTCGAGCGCGCCCTCGGGTCCATCCACGACTGGCTGCTGGAATGGAAGTGGGACGGCATCCGCCTGCAGCTGATCCGCCGCGGCGGCGAGGTGGCGCTGTGGTCGCGCGGCGAGGAGCGGCTCGATGGCCGCTTCCCCGAGATCGAGCATGCCGCGCGCGCCCTGTTGCGCGACTGCGTCCTCGACGGCGAACTGCTAGCCTGGCGTAGAGATGCCGCCGAGCCGATGCCGTTCACCGCATTGCAGACCCGCATCCAGCGGCGCAAGCCCGGCGCGAAGACCCTCGCCGATACGCCGGTACGCGTGCAGGCCTACGACCTGCTCGAACTCGACGGCGAGGACTGGCGCGCGCGCCCGCAGCATGAGCGGCGCGCGGCGCTGGAGGCACTGCTGGCCGCGCACGGCGATCCGCGCATCGTCGCCTCGCCCCTGGTCGACGCACGCGACTGGAGCCAGGCCGCCGGCCTGCGCGAACAGGCGCGCGAGCGCGGCGTCGAAGGCCTGATGCTCAAGCGTCGCGACGCGCCTTACCAGGCCGGGCGCAAGCGCGGCGACTGGTGGAAGTGGAAGATCGACCCGCTGACCGTGGATGCGGTGCTGATCTATGCGCAGTCCGGGCACGGCCGCCGCAGCACGCTCTACACCGACTACACATTCGGCCTCTGGGACGGCGACACCCTGGTGCCCGTGGCGAAGGCCTACAGTGGCCTGGACGATGCGGAGATCCTGCGCCTGGACCGCTGGATCCGCGCCAACACGCTGGAGCGCTTCGGCCCGGTGCGCTCGGTCCCCGGCGTGCATGTGTTCGAACTCGGCTTCGAGGCGGTCAACCGTTCGACCCGGCACAAGTCCGGCATCGCCGTGCGCTTCCCGCGCATCCTGCGCTGGCGCCACGACAAGCCCGCGGCCGAAGCCGATCGCCTGGCCACCCTGCGGGCGCTCGCGCGATGAAGTCCGGCGCGCCGCGCACCCGCTTCGACGCGCCGCTGGCGGCGTGGTTCGACACCCGGGGCTGGCGACCGGCGCCCTTCCAGCGCGAGGCCTGGCGCCGCTGGCGCCGTGGCGAATCCGGACTGCTGGTCACGCCCACCGGCAGCGGCAAGACCCTGGCCGCCCTGGGTGGCCCGCTGCTCGATGCGCTGGCCGAAGCGGCGCGGCGGAAGCTCGCGCCAGCAAAGGCAGTGCGGGCCAGGACCGGTGCGGCCGGAACGGCGTCGCGGCGTGCGGCGCAGACCGCCGGCAACCCGCAGACTGCCCCGGCGGCATCGGCGCGCATGGTCGCAGCGCGCGTCGCGGCCACCCGCGTCGGACGGGTGGCGAAGGCGCGGGCAGAAGGGGCTGCGTGCCCGGCCGTGGTTGGAGGCGATGCGGGAGCGCCGGCAGCGCCGGATGCCGGGGTGTCCCACCACACGCCGGCAACGGCGCGCAGGAAGACGGCGCCTGCCGCCCGCACCCGCCTGCTCTGGATCACCCCGTTGCGCGCCCTTGCCAGCGACACCGTGCGCGCCCTGCGCGAGCCGATCGAGGCGCTGGGCCTGGACTGGACCGTCGCGATGCGCACCGGCGACGCCAGCTCCCGCGACCGCCGCCTCGCCCGCCAGGGTCGCGCCGATGCGCTGGTGATCACGCCCGAATCGCTGGCCCTGCTGCTGAGCTATCCCGACACCGCCGCGCAGCTGTCGGGCCTGCGCGGCATCGTCGTCGACGAGTGGCACGAACTGCTCGGCAACAAGCGCGGCGTGCTGCTGCAGCTGTGCCTGGCGCGGCTGCGCGCGTGGGCGCCGGATGTGCGCATCTGGGGGCTGTCGGCCACGCTCGGCAACCTCGAGCAGGCGCGCGACGCACTGCTGCCGCATGCGCCGGGCGCCGCCATCCTGCAGGCAGCCAAGCCTCGCAGTCTCACCCTCGAGACCCTGCTGCCCGAAGCCGGCGAGCGTTTTCCATGGGCCGGGCACGTGGGTCTGTCGCAGGTGCAGCGCGTCGCCGCGCGCCTGCAGGCGGCGGCTACCACCCTGCTGTTCGCCAACACCCGTGCGCAGGCCGAACTCTGGCATCGCGCGCTCTCGGCGACGTGGCTCGACGAGCCCGAGACGCTCGCCCTTCACCACGGCTCGCTGGATCCGAAGCTGCGCGCCTCGGTCGAGCAGGGTCTGCGCGAAGGCCGCGTGCGCTGCGTGGTCGCGACCTCCAGCCTCGACCTCGGCGTCGACTTCCCCGCCGTCGACCAGGTGATCCAGATCGGCAGTCCCAAGGGCATGGCGCGGCTGCTGCAACGCGCCGGCCGCGCGCGACATCGTCCCGGCGAGGCCGGGCACATCCTGTGCGCGCCGACGCACGCGCTGGAGCTGGCCGAGTACGCCGCCGCGCGCGAGGCACTGCGCGAGGGCCAGGTCGAAGCGCGCCTGCCGCCGCGACTCTCGCTCGACGTGCTGGCCCAGCATTGCGTCACGCTGGCGCTGGGCGGCGGCTTCCGGCCCGACGCGCTGCTCGCGGAAGTCCGCGGCACCCACGCCTTCGCCGCGCTCGGCGACGCGCAGTGGCAGGCGGTGCTGGCCTTCATCGTGCAGGGCGGCGAAGCGCTGCAGCATTATCCCGAGTACACGCGGGTGGTGGTGGACGACGACGGGATCTACCGCGTGACGGATCGCCGCATCGCGCAGCGCCATCGCCTGTCGATCGGCACGATCACCAGCGACGGCGCGCTGCAGGTGAAGCTGCTGCGCGGCGGCAGCCTGGGCAGCGTGGAAGAGAGCTTCCTCTCGCGCCTGCGCCCGCGCGACCGTTTCCAGTTCGCCGGCCGCACGCTCGAACTCGTGCGGCTGCAGGACATGACCGCCTACGTGCGCGTGGCGAAGAAGGCCGACGGCATCGTGCCGCGCTGGCAGGGCGGGCGCATGCCGATGTCCAGCGAACTCGGCGCGCGCGTGGCGCAGGTGCTGGCCGGCCCGCGCGACAGCCCCGAGCTGCGCGCGCTGGGCCCGCTGCTCGAGCTGCAGGCCCGGATTTCCGCGCTGCCGGCTGCGGATGGCCTGCTGGCGGAGTTCGCGAAAACGCGCGAAGGCTGGCATCTGTTCGTGTATCCGTTCGCCGGCCGCGGCGTGCACGAAGGGCTGGCCGCGCTGCTGGCGCTGCGCTGGAGCCGGCTGGCGCCCAACACGTTCGGGTTCGCGGTCAACGACTACGGCCTGGCGCTGACCGCGCACGCGCAGACGCAGATGGACGCGGACACGCTGCGCGCCCTGCTCGATCCTGCCCGGCTGTTCGACGACCTGCGCGACGGCGCCAACCTGGGCGAACTGGCGCGCCGCCAGTTCCGCGAGATCGCGCGCGTGGCGGGCCTGTTGCCGCCATCGCTGCCGGGGCGCGCGCTGCGCAGCCTCCGCCAGCTGCAGGCGTCCAGCGGCCTGCTGTTCGACGTACTGCAGCGACACGATCCGGGCCACCTGCTGCTCGAGCAGGCCGAGCGCGAGGTCTTCGAGGCCCAGCTCGAGGTGCGCGCGCTGCAGGCGGTGCTCGAGCGCTGCCATGCCGCGCGCATCGACCTGCACCATCCGAAGACGCTCACCCCGTTGTCGTTTCCGCTGTGGGCCGAAGGCATGCGTGGCACGCTCAGCAGCGAGGACTGGCGCACGCGCGTGCAGCGCGTCGCCGAACGCCTGGAAAAGCGCCATGGATGAGACGCTGGACCTGGCCATCGCCGGGGAGCCGGTGCGGCTGTTCGCCGACCGCGCCCTGTACTGGCCCGCGCGCGGGCGACTGCTCATCGCCGACCTGCACCTGGGCAAGGGCGATACCTTCCGCACCGCCGGCATCGCGGTACCGACCGGCGGGACCGCCCAGGACCTCGGGCGCCTCGCGCGGCTGCTGGCGCGCAGTGGCGCCCGTTCGCTGTGGATCCTCGGCGATTTCCTGCACGCCAGGCGGACCGCCGCGGTGGACGCCGCTTGGCGTGACTTCCGCGATGCCCACCGCGACGTCGCGATCGCCGTCGTGCCCGGCAACCACGATCGCGCCCTCGACCCGGCGGCGGCAGGCGTGGAGCGCCTGCCCGAAGGCGTGGTCGACGGGCCTTTCGAACTTCGCCATGCACCGTCGCCGGGGCCGTCCGCGCAGCACGTGCTGTGCGGCCACGTCCACCCTGTCCTGCGCCTGCCGGGGATCGGCCGCCATCCGCTGTTCTGGCTGCGGCCGCGGATCACCGTGCTGCCGGCGTTCTCCGCGTTCACCGGGGGCCATCCGGTGCCGCGCGCGGACAGCGGTGGCAGCGTGCTCTGCGACGGCGCGCAACTGCTGCAGCTGCGTTGACCGACCGCGCATTAGCCGTGATTCTGGGATAAAGAATCCAGAATCGAGTACTTTGGTGCAGAAGTAGAACACCCATCTTCCTGGTACGCCGCAGCAGCCCGGCTTTGCGCCCGGGCCCGCGGTCGAGCAATTCGCTCATCCCCCACCAGGAGACATCCATGCGTTCCAAGCTGTTGACCACCACCGTTGCCGCCCTCCTGCTCGGCGGCGCTTCGCTCGCCCATGCCCAGGACACCGGCTTCTACGCCGGCGCCGGCGCCGGCCAGGCGCTGGTGGACGAGCGCGCCTACGACGACGAGGACACCGCGTTCTCCGTCTTCGGCGGCTACCAGTTCCACCGCAACTTCGCGCTGGAGGCGGGCTATACCGACTTCGGCAAGCTCGAGCCGCGCGGCGAGGGCAGCAACCTCGAACTGGCCTCGGCTTCGCTCACCGCGGTCGGCATTCTCCCGTTCACCGAGAAGTTCTCGGGCTATGCCAAGGCCGGCTTCCAGCGCTGGGACCTCGACCGCGCGATCCCGGGCCTGACCGGCACCGCCAAGGACGACGGCACCGACCCGGTCTACGGACTCGGCCTGCAGTACCGCTTCAACGACCTGGTCGCCCTGCGCGGCGAGTACACCCGCAGCGAAGTCGAAGACCTCGACGTCGACGCGGCCCAGGTGCAGGTGCGGTTCGATTTCTGAGCCGCTTCGCGGCTCGTGATCGCGTCGGATGCGCGGCCCGTGGGTCCACGGGCCGCGTAGTCCTGGCGATTCAGTCAGCGGTGACCGGCTGGATGAGCTGATCGGCGGGTTCGCAGCGCGGAGGCCAGGCTGGATCGGCGTCCGCGGCCAGATCGACCAGATAGATTTCTCCCGATGCGGGTCCCGCATCCTGGCCGAACAGCAGGCGACCGCCATCGGGCGAAAACTTCGGCCCGACCTGGAACACCTCGTCGTTGCCCTGGATCCGCAGGCCGGGCACCCAGTCGTCGCCGTTGCGTCTGTAAAGATGGATTCGCGAGCGCACGTCGCGGTCGGAGACGACCGCCAGCTGCGAGCCGTCGCGCGACACGTCGGCTTCGAAATCATTGGCCGGCGTGTTCACCGACGCGACGTTGGCGACGTGCCACTCGCCCGCCGCGTCGCGCACGGCCCGGTAGATGTCGGTGCCGCCATGGCCGCCTGGACGATCCGACCCGAAATACAGGTGGCCCGCGCGATCGACGCTGGGCAGCAGTTCGGAACTGTCGCTGTTGACCGGTTCGGGCAGGCGCTGGGGCGTCCCCCAGTTGCCGTCGCCATCGCGGGCGACCACGTAGATGTCGAAGTCGTCATTGCCGGCTTCGGCGAAGCGATGTCGGGTGGAAATGAAATAAAGCGACTTTCCGTCCGGTGCCAGGAAGGGATCGCCATCGTGCATTGCCGTGTCCGCCGAGAACGCGGGCTCGCGCGGCCTGGTCCAACGCCCGTCGACGCAGCGGCTCTCCATCAGCCGATAGCGCCGGAACGCGCGATCGGCGCGCATGAATACCGCCAGCGCACCATCCCCGCTGAAGGTCGGAGTGGTTTCGTACTGGCCGGTGCTCCACGCGTCGGGTGTCCAGCGCGCTGCGGCGCGCGCATTCGTGGCTCGCGCGTCATCCATCGCCGCCGCGGGCTGCTGCGCGGCGCAAGCCGCGCAGGCCAATACCAGCGGCAGTCCCGGGAACCGTAGTGTCACGGCGGTCCTCCTGCGGTCACGTCATCGGTACGGCGGCAAGCGGGCGGCGCGTGCTGGAATCGGGCCCGGAGCGGACGGCGCGCTCTCACGCGGCGGCTGGGATCGCATCGGCGTGCCAATCGCCGGGAGCGCAAAACCGCACGAAAAAATGGCGCGCCTGGAGGGATTCGAACCCCCGACCAATGGCTTCGGAAGCCACTACTCTATCCGGCTGAGCTACAGGCGCGTGGCCGGGGATTGTCCCACGGACCGGGCCGCGGCGCGAGCCTTGACGGGCTTGGTAGGCTGGGGCGATGCACGGGCACGACCAGGACACTCCGCTCGCACCGGTTCCCGAGTGGCGCCGGCGCTTCGCCTTGTACTGGGCGCTGGTGCGCGGCGACCGCCCGATCGGCTGGCTGCTGCTGCTGTGGCCGACCTGGTGGGGGCTGTGGATCGCCTCGGGCGGCGTGCCGTCGCTGTGGATCCTGTTCGTGTTCAGCGCCGGCGTGTGGCTGACGCGTTCGGGCGGCTGCGTGATCAACGACTACGCCGATCGCTGGCTGGACGGTTCGGTGGAACGCACCAAGGACCGCCCGCTGGCGACCGGGGCGGTGTCGGGGCGCGAGGCGCTGGCGGTGTTCGCGGTGCTGATGCTGGTCGCGTTCGCGCTGGTGCTCACCCTCAACCGCCTGACGATCCTGATGAGCATCGTCGGCGTGCTGCTGGCCGCGACCTATCCCTATCTCAAGCGCTACACCTACCTGCCGCAGGTGTACCTCGGCATGGCCTTCGGCTGGGGCATCCCGATGGGCTTCGCGGCGGTGCAGGGCGAGGTGCCGCCGGTGGCCTGGGTGCTGTACGTGGCCAACATCTTCTGGGCCACGGCTTACGACACCTGGTATGCGATGGTCGATCGCGACGACGACATCCGCATGGGCTCGAAGTCGACGGCGATCCTGTTCGGCGACCTCGACCTGGTCGCCCAGGGCGTGCTGTACGCGATGACCTTCGCCGCGCTGGCCCTCGTCGGGCGGCAGGCGGGGCTGGGTGCGGTGTACTGGGCCGGGCTGGGCGTGGCGGCGCTGCTGGTGGGCTGGGAATTCCTGATCGCGCGCTGGCGCGATCGCGCGGCCTGCTTCCGCGCCTTCCTGCACAACCATTGGGTGGGGCTGGCGATCTTCGCGGGGATCGCGGGGGATTACGCGCTGCGTTGAGTGGCGTGGCGGCGGTGGCCCCACCCCAGTCCTCCCCCGCGAGCGGGGGAGGGGGCGAAACCGACGTGCCCAGCGCATCGACCGCCAGTCAATCGCAGTGGATGCTTGCGTGTTTCGCATCCTCGCACGGGACAACTCTCTCCCCTGCGGGGAAGAGCGAGACCGATGTGCGTAACGCATTGACCGTCAGCCAGCCACCTTGGACGGCCCCGCGGCTCGCTTCGGCACGGGACAACTCCCTCCGCCGCCCGAGGGGAACAGCGAAACCGATGTGCCCACCGGATCGACCGCCGGCGACTACCGTCGACGCCCGCGTGTGGCTTCCTTCCTCACACGGAACAACCCCGTCCCCCGCTCGCGGGGGTGGGTCGGGGTGGGGCAAGCCGACGCGACGCGACTCACGGCACCCGCGCGCACACCCAGGCCTCCACCCGCGCCACGCCGGCCCGGCGCAGTGCCCGCGCGGCCGCGTGCAGGGTCGCGCCCGTGGTCATGACGTCGTCCACCAGCACCACGTGCGAAGGCAGCGGCCGGCCGTCGTGCACCGCGAACGCCCGACGCAGGTTGCGGCGCCGCTGCGCGGCATCGAGCTCCGACTGCGCCTGCGTCGGCCGCTGCCTCCGCAGCAGGTCGGTCCGCAGCGGCAGCCGTAGCGCGCGGGCCAGCGGGCGGGCCAGCTCCAGGGCCTGGTCGTAGCCACGGCGCCGCAGTCGCTCCAGGTGCAGGGGAATGGGCAGCAGGACCTCGGGAGGCTCCAGCGCGGCGAAGCGCCGCGCCATCGCCTCGGCCAGCAGCCGCCCCGCGGCGAGGTCCTTGTGGAATTTGAAACGCGGCAGCAACCGGTCCAGCGGCGCCGCGTAACGGAACGCGGCGTGGGCGGCATCGAGCGGCGACGCGGCCTGCAGGCAGGCGCCGCAGGCCGGGGCAGGAGCCGACAGCGGCAGGGCGCAGCGCGCGCAGGCCGCATCGTTCCAGGGCAGGGCGTCGCTGCAGGCGCGGCACAGGTCGGCCCCGGGCGGGGCCGTCTCGCCGCAGGCCAGGCAGCGCGGCAGGCACAGGCGGATGCCCAGCCGCCGCCACCAGCCGTCAACCACGATGCCTCCGCTTCGGTTGACAGGCTCCCGCATGCTTTCCAGACTGCCCGCCCTTCGCCTTTGCGTCTGTCAGGGAACCGCCATGCCTGCCGTCAGCCCGCTCCGCGCCGTCGCCGGCGCCGCGCCGATCCGCCACGACTGGACGCTGGAGGAGGTCGAGGCGCTGCTGGACCTGCCGTTGCCGGAGCTGCTGTTCCGCGCCGCCGAGACCCACCGCCGCCACTTCGACCCGGCCGAGGTGCAGGTCAGCACCCTGCTGTCGGTCAAGACCGGCGGCTGCCCCGAGGACTGCGCCTATTGCCCGCAGGCGCAGCGCTACCACACCGGTGTCGAGGCGACCAAGCTGATGTCCACCGACGCGGTGCTGGAGAAGGCGCGCGCGGCCAAGGCCGCCGGCGCCTCGCGCTTCTGCATGGGCGCGGCCTGGCGCTCGCCCAAGGACCGCGACATCCCCAAGGTCGCCGAGATGATCCGCGAGGTGAAGGCGCTGGGCCTGGAGACCTGCGCCACCCTGGGCATGCTCAGCGGCGAGCAGGCGCAGGCCCTGCGCGCGGCGGGACTGGACTACTACAACCACAACATCGACACCGATCCGGAGTTCTACGACGCGGTGATCCGCACCCGCGAGATCCAGGATCGGCTCGACACGCTCGAGCATGTGCGCGACGCCGGCATGAAGACCTGCTGCGGCGGCATCGTCGGCATGGGCGAGACGCGGCGCCAGCGCGCCGGCTTCCTGCGCACCCTGGCCAACCTGCCCGCGCACCCGGACTCGGTGCCGATCAATCGCCTGGTGCAGGTGGCCGGCACGCCGCTGCACGGCACCGCCGAACTCGATCCGTTCGAGTTCGTGCGCACGATCGCCGTCGCCCGGCTGCTGATGCCGGCCTCGATGGTCCGGCTGTCGGCCGGGCGCGAGCAGATGTCGGACGAATTGCAGGCGCTGTGCTTCGCCGCCGGGGCCAACTCGATCTTCCACGGCGAGAAGCTGCTGACCACCGGCAACCCGGACGTGGCCCACGACCAGGCCCTGTTCCAGCGCCTGGGGCTGCGCGCGATGCAGGTCGCGGTGGACGCGCCAGGCCACGACCACGGTGGTACCGTACACGCGGACATCTCGGCCGGCGCCGGACCGGGATCCTGCGCGGCGGGGGGCCGCGTCTGACAGGAAGCGTCGCCATGCCGATCGAACGCCCGGACCTGCATGCCCGCGTCGCGGCATCGCGCAGCCAGCGCAGCGCCGGCGCGGCCAGGCGCGTGCGCCGCGAGGTTCTGCGCCGCGACGGCGCCCGCTGCGAGGTCTCCGACGGCCACGGCGGCAGCCGCAGCCTGCTCAACTTCTGCAGCAATGACTACCTGGGGCTGTCGCAGCACTTCGCGGTGGTGAACGCGCTGCAGGACGCGGCCGCGCGCGACGGCGCGGGCGGTGTCGCCTCGCACCTGGTCTGCGGCCATCACGCCGTGCATGGCGCGCTCGAGCGCGAGCTGGCCGACTGGCTGCAGGTGCCGCGGACGCTGCTGTTCGGCAGCGGTTTTTCCGCCAACCTGGCGGTGATGCAGGCGCTGCTTGAGGACGACGATGTCTGCGTGCAGGACCGGCTCAACCATGCCAGCCTGATCGACGGCGCGCGCCTGGCCGGCTGCCGCCTGCGGCGCTATCCGCATGCCGACGTCGAAGGCGCGCTGCGCCAGCTGCGCGGCGCGCCCGAGGGCGCGGCGATGCTGGCCACCGATGGCGTGTTCAGCATGGACGGCGACGTCGCCCCGCTGCGCGAGCTGGCCATCGCCGCGCGCGTGCAGCAGGCGCTGCTGTACGTGGACGACGCGCACGGCGTCGGCGTGCTCGGGCCGGAGGGCCGCGGCTCGGTCGCGGCCGCCGGACTCGACGTCGCCGCGGTGCCGCTGCGCCTGGCCACGCTGGGCAAGGCGCTGGGTGGCTGCGGCGCGGTCGTCGCGGGCGATGCCGACCTGGTCGACCACCTCGCCGAAACCGCGCGTCCCTATCTCTACACCACCGCGCTGCCGCCGGCGCAGGCCGCGGCGATGCTGGCGGCGGTCAGGCTGGCCCGGCGCGAGCACTGGCGACGCGAGCGCCTGCGGGAGCTGGTCCAGCGTTTCCGCGCCAGCGCTACCCGCCACGGCCTGCAGCTGCTGGCCTCGGAAACGCCGATCCAGCCGGTGCTGTGCGGCGACAACGCGCGCGCTGTGGCGATGGCCGAAGCGCTCGAGGACGCCGGCTACTGGGTCGCCGCGATCCGTCCGCCGACCGTGCCGGAAGGACAGGCGCGGCTGCGCGTGGCCTTCAGCGCCATCCACGAACCCGCGCAGGCCGAGGCGCTGTCCGACGCCCTGGCCCTGGCCCGCGACCGCGCCGACGTCGCCGCCAGCCGCTACGCATGACCCGTCGCGACGTGAATGGCCGCGTCGCGCTGGCGGCGGTCGGCCTGGCGCTGCTGTCCGCGCTGTTCTTCACCATGACCTACGTGCTCAACCGCGCCAGCGCCAGCGGCGGCGGGCACTGGGCCTGGCTGGCCAGCCTGCGCTACCTGATCACATTGCCGCTGATGCTGCCCTTGCTCGCGCGGCGGGGCGCGATGATGCCGGTGCTGCGCGCGATCGCGTCGCACCCGTTGGCCTGGCTGCGCTGCGCCGGCGTGGGCTTCGTGCTGTTCTACGTGATGCTGTCCTACGCGGCCGCGAGCGGGCCGTCGTGGCTGGTGGCGGGCTCGTTCCAGTTCACCGTGATCGCCGGGATGCTGTGCGCGCCCCTGCTGTACCGCGACGCGCGCCGCCGGATCCCGCCGGCCGGGCTGCTGGTGGCGGCGCTGATCCTCTCGGGCGTGCTGCTGATGCAGGTCGGCCACGCCAGCGGCGCGCTCGACCGCGCGGCCTGGATCGCGCTGGCCTGCGTGCTGGTCTCGGCGGTGGCGTATCCGCTCGGCAATCGCCTGCTGCTGCTGCACCTGGAGCGCAGCGGCGAGCCGCTCGACGCTACCCAGCGCGTGTTCGGCATGACCCTGGCCAGCCAGCCGCTGTGGCTGCTGGTGGCCGGCTACGCCGCGCTGCAGTCCGGCCCGCCCACGGCCGCGCAGGTCTGGCTGGCCGCGGGCGTAGCGCTGTCGGCGGGGGTGATCGCCACCATCCTGTTTTTCCAGGCCACCGGGATGGTGCGCGACCAGCCGCTGGCGCTGGGTGCGGTCGAGGCCATGCAGGGCGCGGAAGTGGTGTTCGCGGTGCTGCTGGGCGTGCTGCTGCTGGGCGAGCCCTGGCCGGGCGCGACCGCGCTGTCAGGCGCGGTGCTGGTGCTGGCAGGCATCATCGCCTTCGCCTGGGTGGTCGCGCGGCCGGCTGCCGGAGGCGATGGAACACGCGCGTTGCGTACGGACAAGGGTGCATGAGCAGTTTGCGGATCGAAACGAAGGGGCAGGGGCCCGACCTGGTGTTGCTGCATGGCTGGGCCATGCATTCGGGCGTGTTCTCGGCGCTGGCCGAACGCCTGGCCGCGCGATTCACCGTGCACTTGGTGGACCTGCCCGGCCACGGCGACAGCCGCGACAGCAGCCTGCCGCTGGCGCTGGAGCCGGTGGTCGATGCGCTGGCCACGCGCCTGCCGCCGGCGCTGTGGGCGGGCTGGTCGCTGGGCGGGCTGTTCGCGCTGCATGCGGCGGCCACGCGACCGGCGCTGGTGCAGGGCCTGGCGATGGTCTGCGCCAGCCCCCGCTTCGTGCGCGGCGACGACTGGTCGCTGGGGATGTCGCCGGAGATCTTCCGCGGATTCGCCCTGGGCCTGCGCGCGGACTATCGCGCCACGCTGGAGCGCTTCATCGCGCTGGAGGCGTTCGGCTCGGACGATGCGCGCCACGAGATGCGGGTACTGCGCGACGAGGTGTTCGCGCGCGGCGAACCGGCCGCGCACGTGCTGGCCGACGGGCTGGCCCTGCTGGAAACCGCCGACCTGCGCGCCTCACTGCCGGCGCTGTCGATGCCGACGCTGTGGCTGGCCGGACGCCGAGACCGCCTGGTCGATCCGCGCGCGATGCAGGCCGCCGCGGAGCAGGTGCCGCAGGCGCGGGTGGTGGTGGTCGAACACGCCGGGCACGCGCCATTCCTCACCCATGCGGATGAAGTGGCGGCGGCGTTCGACGGGTTCCTGGACGTGGCGCGATGAACGGGCCCCGCGACCGCCTGTTCGACGCGCGCCAGGTGCGGCGCGCGTTCTCGCGCGCCTCGGCCAGCTATGCCTCGGCCGCCGTCCTGCAGCGAGAGGTCGAAGCGCGGCTGCTGGAATCGCTCGACCTGGTGGCGCTCGACACCGCGCGCCCGCGCGACTGGCAGCCCGCGCTGGTGCTCGACGTCGGCAGCGGCCCGGGCCACGCCGCGCAGGCCATGCGCCAGCGCTGGCCGAAGGCGCGCGTCGTCGCGCTCGACCTCGCATTGCCGATGCTGCGCGCGATGCCTGCGCGCAGCGGCTGGAACCCGCTGCGCCGCCAGGTCGACCGCGTCTGCGCCGACCTGCGCGCGCTGCCCTTGGCCGAGGGCAGCGTCGACGTGCTGTTCTCCAACCTGTGCCTGCAGTGGGTGGACGACCTGCCTGCGGCCTTCGCCGGCTTCCGCCGTGTGTTGCGCCCCGGCGGCGTGCTGCTGTGCTCGACCTTCGGCCCGGACACGCTGTGGGAAATGCGCGAGTCCTTCGCCCGTGCCGACGAGGTGCCGCACGTAAGCCCGTTCGCGACCATCGCCCAGTTCGGCGATGCGCTGATGCACGCGGGCTTCCGCGACCCGGTGCTGGACCGCGACGTGTTCGAACGCGGGCACGCCGACCTGGCTGGACTGATGCGCGAACTGCGCGCGATCGGGGCCACCAATGCCCTGCACGCGCGCCGGCATACGCTGACCGGACGCAGGCGCTTCGCCGCCGCGGCCGCCGCCTACGAACCGCTGCGCGGACCGGATGGCCTGCTGCCTGCCAGCTGGGAAGTGATCACCGCGATGGCCTGGGCGCCGGCGCCGGGCGCGCCGATCCGCGAAGGCGGGCACGAGGTCGCCAGCTTTCCGGCGAGCGGGATTCCGGTGCGGCGGCGGGGGTAGGGCAGCGCGGCTGCGTTGCAGGCCCCCACCCAACCCTCCCCCGCGCGCGGGGGAGGCTCAATGCGTCGCTTCGGCGCGCCCGCGAAACCCGCAGCCTGCTCGCTCCCCGCAAGCAAGGCGGGCTCGCAGCGCATCTGGGCGACGTCCCCATGCAAGGAGGGGCGGTACTCCCACCTCCGCTGTTTCGCACACGGAAGGGCCGAAGTCGTCCCCCCCGCCTGTGGCGTGAGCCTCGACGTTCAGCCCCCTCCCCCGCCTGCGGGGGAGGGTTGGGGTGGGGGCCACCGGCGCTATGGCACCGATTCACGCCGCGCGCCCTAGACTCCGTCCGGTCTAGTGTCCGGGATGTCCCGATGAAAGCCCTGCTCGCCGCCCTGTGCCTGGCCCTCGTTCCGTCGCTGGCCGCGCAGGCGCAGTCCTCGCGCATCGACCTGTCGGGCATCGATCCGATGCAGGTGCTGGCCGGCGCCAACGACGTGCTGGCGCGCGCGCCGGACGCCGACATCGACCGCCTGTTCAAGGCGGTGCACGCCGCCTCGCGCGACGAGCAGGAGGCGCGCGGGCTGTGCGCCCTGTTCGAGCCGGAGGCCGACCGCAGCCTGGCCGGTCTGCAGCGCGCGGCCAACGCCCTGGGCGAACAGAGCCGCCTGCGCTTCGTCGAGGCCGTCACCGCGGTCGCGCTCGGCGGCCTGCAGGCGCCGCCACGCGCCTGGGATCCTGCGGTCGGCGAGCAGGCGCTGAAGGCCGCGACCGTCACCGGCATGATGCTGCACGACGGTTTCCTGCTGGGCCTGTCCAGCACCGGCCGAGATGCCGACAGCCGCCGCGCGCGCTGCACCGCGTTCCGGCAGATGGTCGACGTGCTCGACGGGTTCAGCGTCGGCGACCGCGTCGCCGCCACCCGCTACCTGCTCAGCGAAGGCCTGGCGCGCTACGGCGCAGAACTCTGACGCCACCGTTCCCGCGGCCACGTCTCCCGTCACCGGGAGCGGCTCGTGGGTCGCGATCGATCGGGCATCGCCGGCGTCGTTGAAGCCGCCACCGTCCCGGACGGCGTACCCCGCGCGATGCGCAGGCACCCCGTCGCCCGTGGCCCGCCGCATCGACGATGCGGGCGCCGCTGGCTAACGCTGCGCCTCACGAAGACGCTGCGCCGGCGCCGGCGTCCGCCGCACCGGCACCGGCTGCGCCGCGCGGTGCACGCGCGCCTCCGGCGATGCGGCCGCGGCCGGCGTCGCCGCCTGAGCCGCCGCAGGCGTGCCGTTGCCCGGCGCCAGCGGCTGGCTGCCGGTGCGGCGATGCAGGACCACGTCCTGGTGCACGCGCACCCAGTCCACGTACAGGCGCTGCGGGAACTGGCTGCCGCTGTCCGGGCTGCCCGGCCAGCTGCCGCCGACCGCGACGTTGAGCAGCAGGAAGAAGGGCTGGTCGAACACCCAAGCGCCATGGGCCTCCACCTGCGCGCGCGTGACCGCATGGAACTGCACGTCGTCGACGAACCAGCGGAAGCCGTGGTCGTCCCATTCCACCGCATACACGTGGTAGTCCAGGTCGACCCGCCGGCCGAGGTCGTGGGTGCCGGTGAACGGCGTGGTCCCGCCCGAATAGCCCGGACCGTGCAGCGCGCCGTGTGTGAGCGTCGGCTCGGAGCCTACGTGCTCCATGATGTCGATCTCGCCGCTGAGCGGCCAACCGACCGTGGCGAAGTTGCCGCCCAGCATCCAGAACGCCGGCCAGACGCCCTGGGTCTGCGGCAGGCGCATGCGCGCCTCGATGCGGCCGTGCCGGAACTCCTGCCTGCCGCGCGTGACCATCCGGCTGGAGCTGTACTGGCAGGCGCCGTACCAGCACGACGCGCCCGCCGGCGCGCCGCGCCGCGCTTCGATCACCAGCACGCGGCTGCCGGCCAGGGTGTCGCACTGGATGAAGGCGTTGCCGCCATCGGTGTAGTACTGCAGTTCCTGGTTGCCCCAGCCGTGGCCCCCGGTCTCGAAGCTCCAGCTGGCCGCGTCGATCGTCTCGAACTCGTCGGCCCAGACCAGGACGCGGCTGGTGGCGGCCGGGACTGCCGCGGCGCGGCGCATGCCGGCATCCGAGGCGCAGGCCGGTGCGGTGGCCAGCATCGCCAGCAGCGATGCCACCAGCAGGCTGCGCCTTCGAGGCGTGGATCGGTGCATGCGTCGCTTCCCCCCGGTATGCGGCCGCAGCCGCGCGTCAGCGGACCTGCGCCAGCCAGGCCGACAGGTTGTAGTAGTTGCTCACGCGGGCGATGCGCCCGTCGCGGACCTCGAAGAAGGCGCCGCCGGGCAGCACGTAGCGCTGGCCGCGCGCCGGCGGCAGGCCCTCGTCGTTGGCCAGGTATTCGCCGTGTACCACGTACTCGGCCGCGACCCGCGCGCCGTCGGCGGTGGACATCACCACGACGTCGCGCAGCTGCTCGCGGTAGCAGCGGTCCATGCGCGCCATGAAGGCGGCGAAAGCCTCGCGCCCGGTCTCGCGCGGGCCCTCGTTGAGGTCGTGCGCCACGTCGTCGGCCAGCAGCGCCAGCATCGCGTCGCGGTCGCCGCGGTTGAACGCGGCGTAGTAGGCCAGCACCAGCTCGGTGCCGCGGTCGTGCAGGCGGTTGCCGTCGATGCGCATCGCGCGGGGTCCTGAGTGGCTCGCGCGGGCGCGCGACCCGGGGATCATAGCGCGGCGGCTAGTTCGGCTTGACGAACAGGTCGCGGTGGAAGAAGTAGACCTCGCGGGCGAGGAACTCCCAGCGGGTGCGGAACGAGCGGAAGCGGGTGGTCGGCGTCGGCGAGCCCAGCGCGTCGATGCCCAGGCCACGGCACAGCCGCAGGGCGCGCGCCATGTGCAGCGGATCGCTGACCACGATCGCGCGCTGCAGGCCGTTCTCCTGCATCAGGCGGCGCGCCTCGAACAGGTTCTGGTAGGTGGTCTGCGATATCGACTCGATCAGGATCGCATCCTCGGGCACGCCGGCCCGCATCGCGTAGCGCCGCGCGACCTGGGATTCGGCGAAGCGCGCGCCGCCGCCGCCGTAGCCGCCGGTGAAGATCAGCTTGTCCGCCAGCCCGCTGCGGAACAGGTCCAGGCCGTGCTCGATGCGCGCCTTGAACACCGGTGAGGGCACCGCGTCGTAGGCGGCCGCGCCCAGCACGATCACCGCGTCGGCCGGCGCGGCCTGGTCGCGTTCGCCGACCCAGTGGATCCAGTACGCCACCCCGCCCAGCCACAGCGCGCACAGCAGGGCCAGCCGCATCAGCAGCCGCGGCCAGCGCCTTGGCCGGGGCCTGCGCCTCACGCCTGCCCCCAGGGCAGGTGGTCAGGATCGACGTTGCCGCCGGTCAGCACCACGCCGACGCGCTTGCCTGCGAAGCGCGCCGGCTGCGCGAGCACGGCGGCCAGGGCGATCGCGGACGACGGTTCGACCAGCAGCTTCAGTTCGGCCAGCAGGCTGCGCATGGCGGCGACGGTCTCCGCGTCCTCGACCGCGACGACGGCCGGCGCGTGCGCTTGCAGGATCCGGAAGTTGGGTTCGCCCAGCAGCGCGCGCAGCCCGTCGCACAGGGTGTCGGGAGCGAACGTCGGCACGCGTTCGCCGCGCTGCAGCGAGTCGCGCGCATCGGCCGCGCCCGCCGGCTCGGCCAGCACCAGCTCGACGGCCGGCGCCAGCCCTGCCAGCGCGATGGCCGTCCCGCCGGCCAGGCCACCACCGCCGACCGGTACCACCACCGCGTCCAGCGCGGGCGCCTGCGACAGCAGTTCCAGTGCCGCGGTGCCCTGGCCGGCGATGACGCGCGCATCGGCGTAGGGATGCACGAGCACCGCGCCGGTGGCCTCCTGCACGCTGGCGCAGGTGGCTTCGCGCGCTTCCAGCGTGGCGTCGCAGCGGTGCAGGACCGCACCGAAGCCGGCGATCCGGGAGAGTTTCGTGGCGACCGCGCCGTCCGGGACCACCACGTGGCAGGGGATGCCGCGCAAGCGCGCGGCCAGCGCCAGGGCCGCGCCGTGGTTGCCGGACGAATGGGTGACCACGCCGCGCGCCGCGTCCTCCGCGTCGAGCGAGAACACCGCGTTGCAGGCGCCACGGAACTTGAACGCGCCGCCGCGCTGCAGCGGTTCTGCCTTGAACAGCAGTGCGCAGCCGGCAGCGGCATCGAGCGCGTCGGCGCGCAGCAGCGGGGTGACGGAAGCGTGCGGCGCGATTCGCGCGGCCGCCTCCAGTACGTCGTCCAACTGCGGCAGTGGAAAGGCGGCAGGCATCTCCCACAGACTAGCCGATCGCCCAGGGAGGTGTTCAGGAAGCACAATGGGCCGAGGGCAGGATTAAGCACGGATTCAAAACGCCGGGCCGATGCTGCTGTTCCGCAGGAACGGGGGCGCGCCATGATCCGCAAGCTGTTGATCCCGCTGGTGGCCGCAGCGGCGCTGTCGGGCTGCGCCAGCGACTACTACTACCGCGGCAGCGGCGGCGGCGACTACTACTACGGCAGCCCCGCCTATTCCGGGTACTACGGCGCACCCTACAGTTCGCTGGGCTACGGCCATGGCGGCTGGTACGGCGGCCTGGGGTACGGCTACGGCCATTACGCGCCCTATCGCCGCTACTACGGCTACGGCGGCTGGTACGGCTCGCCCTACTACGGCTACTCGCCCTGGCCGTCCTATTACTACCCCTATCGCCCGCGTCCACGGCCCCGTCCGGGTCCCGACGGGGAGCCGCCGGCGGCCGGCGTCGAGCGCGTGACCGGTGGCAACCTGCCGCCCCGGCGCCAGGTTATGCCCTCTCCGCAGCAGGCCGCGCCGGTCGCCCGGCCGCAGCGCCGGGAAATGTCGCAGCCGCTGCGCCGGCAGGCCCTGCCGTCGGGCCCCGCCGTGTCGCCGCAGCCGCGCATGCCGCAGCGCGCGGCGTCCCAGCCGCTGGCGCCCCGGATGGAGCGCCCGGCCCCCCGCATGGCCCCGCAATCGGTGCCGCGCGCCCAACCCCGCATGGAGCGGCCGGCACCGAGGATGGAGCGCCGCGCGATGCCTTCACAGCGTGACCGCCGTGCCGAACCGTAGGTCGCAAACCGCTTGCGCCGCGCGCGGGGCGGGTTCAAGCTAACCGCACTGACCGGTTGCGTCGGATTCCGACGTAATCAGGTCCAGAGCGACAAAGTTCCGCTTATGTCGACTCCCGGCGGGGGATACCGGATCCCCCCTGTTCCGCTCCCGCCGGGCGTCGGCGCCTGACGAGGCGCCGCCCCAGGGCGCGCCGGGCGCCCGCCACCGCGGGGCGCCAGAAAAGAATGGGGCCGGATGTCCCCCGACATCCGGCCCCTTTGCTTCCCCGGGTTGTGCTTGGCCAGCCCTGTTCCAATCTCCGGCCGCGCCCCCCAAGACGCTTGCCAGCCCGGGTGCAGGAAACAGGGTCGCAGGAAGCGTGCCAACCTTCCGCCACGACCTGCCTCGCCCGGCGCGGCGACGGCCCGGCCGCCCGCCACCTGCGCAGGCGGGCACACTTGCAGCGCCCGCCAGCGGGCCGGAACATGCCGCAGCTTTCCGCGCCTGCCGGCGCCAACGACCCCATGAACCGAGACTTCCATCGCTACGACGTCATCGTGATCGGCGGCGGCCATGCCGGCACCGAGGCCGCGCTGGCGTCGGCGCGCGCCGGTGCGCGCACCCTGCTGCTCACCCACAGCATCGATACGGTCGGCGCGATGAGCTGCAATCCGGCGATCGGCGGGATCGGCAAGGGCCACCTGGTGCGCGAGATCGACGCGCTGGGCGGCATCATGGCCCGGGCGGCCGATGCGGCCGGCATCCAGTGGCGCCGGCTCAACGCGTCCAAGGGTCCGGCGGTGCGCGCCACGCGGGCGCAGGCCGACCGCGCGCTGTACCGCGCCTTCGTCCGGCGCGTGGTCGAACACCAGCCCAACCTCACCGTGTTCCAGGCGGCGGTCGACGACCTCGTGATGGAGGGCGACGCGGTGCGCGGCGCGATCACCAACACCGGCCTGCGCTTCGACGCGCGGGCGGTGGTGCTCACCGCGGGCACCTTCCTGGCCGGCAAGATCCACATTGGCGAGACCCGCTACGCCGCCGGCCGCATGGGCGATCCGCCCGCGACCACCCTGGCCGCGCGACTGCGCGAGCGGCCGTTCGTCGTGGACCGGCTCAAGACCGGCACGCCGCCGCGCATCGACGGCCGCACGCTCGACTATTCGGTGATGCAGCCGCAGCCCGGCGACGACCCGCGTCCGGTGTTCTCGTTCATGGGATCGCGCGAGGACCATCCGCGCCAGGTGCCGTGCTGGATCACCCAGACCACCGGACGCACGCACGAGATCATCCGCGCCGCGCTGCACCGCTCGCCGCTGTATTCGGGCCAGATCGAGGGCATCGGCCCGCGCTATTGCCCGAGCATCGAGGACAAGGTGGTGCGCTTCGCCGAGAAGGCCAGCCACCAGGTGTTCGTCGAGCCCGAGGGGCTGGACGTGGTGGAGATCTATCCCAACGGCATCTCCACCTCGCTGCCGTTCGACGTGCAGCTGGAGCTGGTGCGCTCGATCGAAGGCTTCGGCCAGGCGCACATCACCCGCCCCGGCTACGCGATCGAGTACGACTTCTTCGACCCGCGCGGCCTGCGCACCTCGCTCGAGACCAAGGCGGTGTCGGGCCTGTTCTTCGCCGGCCAGATCAATGGCACCACCGGCTACGAGGAGGCCGCGGCGCAGGGCCTGCTGGCCGGCGTCAACGCCGCGCGCTTCGTGCGCGACCTGGCGCCGTGGTCGCCGCGTCGCGACCAGGCCTACCTGGGCGTGCTGGTCGACGACCTGATCACCCACGGCACCTCCGAACCCTACCGGATGTTCACCTCGCGCGCCGAGTACCGCCTGCAGCTGCGCGAAGACAATGCCGACCTGCGGCTGACGCCGGTCGGTCGCGAGCTCGGACTGGTGGACGACGCGCGCTGGACGCGGTTCGAGGCCAAGCGCGAGGCGATCGAGGGCGAGACGCGGCGCCTGGGTGCGCTGCGCGCCTCGCCCGGCAACGCCGCATCGCGCGAGGCGGCGGCGACGCTGGGCATCGAACTGAGCCGCGAGGGCAGCGCGCTCGACCTGCTGCGGCGGCCCGAACTGGACTACGCGAAACTGGCGTCGCTGGATGCGTTCGCGCCGGAGATGCCGGTCGCGCCCGAGGTCGCCGAACAGGTCGAGATCGAGACCAAGTACGCCGGCTACCTGCAGCGCCAGCGCGAGGAGATCGCGCGCGCGCAGCGCAACGAGTCCACGGCCATTCCCGATGGCTTCGACTACACCCAGGTGCGCGGCCTGTCGGCCGAGGCCATGCAGAAGCTGTCGCGGGTGCGCCCGCAGACGGTGGGCCAGGCGCAGCGCATTCCCGGCATGACGCCGGCGGCGATCTCGCTGCTGCTGGTGCACCTGGCGCGACGCGGGCCCGGTGCGCGGGTTGCCGAGGTTGGATCCGTGCCGGCGGCCGCGGGACGCTGAACCGCTGCGCGTTCTGCATCGGGGCGGGGAAGCGGCAAACGCCTCTTGCCAGGATCGACGCCGGATTGCGATCTCCCCGCCCGCGGCGCGTGGCCTTGCCGTGCGTCACGGTTGCCTGTCGCTGCCGATGAGCTGCGCCTGATCGCCGACGCCCAGCGCGGCGCTGCGATGCGCCTGCCGCGCGTGGCGAGTGCGGGGCGCGGGTGTTGCCCGTGCCACCAGCGAAGTCGCAACGGCGCAAGCAGCCGGCGCCGCTCAGAATTTCCAGGTCGCGCGCAGGTAGAGGTCGTTGTCGCGGCGCGGTCGCACGGCGGTCGCCGGCAGGTCGATCTCCTCGCGCTGCCGGTAGCGCGCGTCGAACTGCCATTCCTTCGACGGCTGCCACACCCAACGCGCCTCCAGCAGCTCGTCGTTGGGCCGGAAATCGCTGGAGATCAGCCAGCCGTCGGCGACGCGCCCGTAGACGATCCCGAGGTCGTGATCGGGCAGGAGGTCCATGAAGTTGAGCGAGGCCTGCCATGAGAGGCCGTCGGCGCTGCCGGTACCGGAATTCACCGCTTCGCGGCGTGGCGTGTCCGGTGCGTAGCCCAGTTCGCCGCCCAATCGCAGCTTCGTGCCGCCCGCTCCCAGCGGCCACTGCGCGGTGGCCTTGGCGGTGACGGCCAGGTAGTCCTGCGTGCGCGGATCCGCGACGCCGTCGGGATGCAGCGCCGACGGCAGCCAGTTGAGCGTGACCACGCGCTGCACCAGCGGGCCGATCGCGGTCTTCGATTCGGCCACCGCCAGCACGCCAACGCGCGAGTCGCCGTCATCGAATGCCAGCGGGCGGCGCAGGGTGCCGGTCGGACCGCGGCGATCGTTGTGGCGCAGCACCAGGTGCGTGGTCCAGTCGTCGCTGGCGCGCCACTGCAGCCAGGCGCCGTCGGTCCAGGTGACGTCGAAGTTGGGGCTGTCGTTCTGGTCGAGCGACTTCTTCATCACGTCGTCCAGGCCCCAGGCGGCCTGGAAGCGTCCGACGCGGAAGCTCCAGGGCGATTGCGCCGGGCGGTATTCGAGGTAGGCCTCGTCGATCGTGGCCTGGCCGTCCTCGAGGCCGGCGGGGCCGGGCGCGTAGGTGCGCATCCAGAACTCCTCGTTGTCCTGGTCGCTGTCGAGCCGGGCCGCGACGCGGCCGCTGACGTGCCAGCCGCCGCCGAGGTCGCCGCGCAGGCGCAGGCGCAGGCGGGCGCGCAGGCTGTCGGCGTCGGACTCGGCGCCGCTGCGGGCACGGGTTTCCGAAGCGACGTAACCGAAGCGCACGTCGCCGCTGGTCTTCCAGGACTCCTCGGCGTGGACGCCGCCGGCCGCCAGTACCAGCACCATCGCTGCGGCAAGCGGGTGACGGGCGCGGGTCATGGACCGCGACCCGGGATTGGCGCGACGGGTACGCATGGCAAGCCTCCTTCGGGCCGGATCATGCGCGCCAGTTTGCGCGCCGACACGGGGCATGTCCTTGACCCCGATCAACCCCTGCCGGCCCGCGGCCTGCCACCGCACTCGATGATTCGGGGGCGCGGACATGACGCACGCCGGCGGGCCCGTCGCGCGGCACCGCGCCGTCGGCTTGTCCGAAGGCCGTGGTTTCAGTGGCTCCGTGGCGCGGCGGCCGCGCCGGCCGCCATGCCAAAGCGCTTCTGCAGCGTGCTGGCCAGGCTGGCCCGGGTGAGTTCGCCCATGTGGGTATCGACCAGGCGGCCGTCGGCGTCGAAGAACAGCGTCGTCGGCAGGCCGCGGGTGCCCGTTTCCAGCATCGCCTGCGATTGCGGATCGAGCAGGACATGGTCGAGTTCCAGCCCGGCGGCATCGAGGTAGTCGCCGATGGTGCCGCGGTCCTCGCCCTGGTTGGCCAGCACGAAGACGACGTCCGGCCAGCGCCGCTGCGCATCGGCCAGCACCGGCATCTCGCGCCGGCAGGGCGGGCACCAGGTCGCCCACAGGTTCAGCACCATCGGCCGACCCGAGAGCGCAGCGAGCGTGGTCGGTTCCCCGTCGAGCGTCGCCAGTTCGAAGGCGGGCAGCGGCGGCGCGGCGCGCTGCATCATCGCCAGCAGGCCGCCGAACACGGCCCAGGCCAGCATGCCTGCGGCGATGCCGGCCAGCAGCGGGCGCCGCAGCGGTCGCCGCTTCCCGGTCCGCCACCAGGCGAAGGCCGCCGCCGCAGGCAGACCCGCCCACCACAGGAAGCCACCGTCGCCGATGGCGATGATCGACCTGGGCGCTGCCATGTATTCCGGCCACCACAGCAGCACGTAGCCCAGTCGCGCGGCGAGCAGGCCGACCAGCACCGCATCGACGAACAACGCCACCGCGATCCGGTGCGGACAGGCCGCCGCCGCATCGGGCAGTCGCCGTGCCCAGGCGCGCACCACCAGCCAGCCGACGATGGTGGCCGCCGCGGCGATCACCGCGTGCATCGGGAACGGACCCAGGCCGCTCACCGGTAGGCTTTCAGGTAGCGGGCCTCGAAGCGCTGCTTGAGCCAATGGAAGACGCGCATGCGCGGCAGCGCCAGGTTGCGCCTGCCGCTGCGGTACACGAGCATGCCGCTGTCGAGCGCATCGACGATGCAGACCAGTTCGGTGCGGAAGCCGTGCGCGGCTGTCTCGCCGCGCAGTTCCGCGGCGATGTTGCGGGCGACCGCGTCGGCCTGCAGGTCGGCCTGGTGCGCCTGCTTGGCCATCCAGTCCGGTCCCGGGTAGCTGCCGGCGTCGCCGGCGACGTACACCTGCTCCAGGCCCGGCACCCGGCACGACGCATCGGCGGCGACGAACCCGCCCGCCGAGCGCGGCAGCGCGCTGCCGTCGAGCCAGGCCGGGCCGGTGAGTCCGGGCATGAACAGGATCAGGTCGGCATCGAATCCGCCGCCTTCGGTCACGACCCTGCCGGGTTCGAAGCGCAGCGGCTTGTGGCCCAGGTGGGTCTCGATGCCCAGCGCCCGCATCCGCGAGAGCATTTTCGCCACGGCGGCGGCGCCCAGGCGCTGGCCGGGCTGCGTCGCCGGGTTGAAGAACACCAGCCGGAACCGCTCGCGCCGGCCCTGCCGGCGCAGCAGGGTGTCGATGCCGAACAGGAACTCGAACATCGGCCCGCCGCGCACGGCACCCGGTTCGTCCGGATTGCTGGCGAAGCCGATGGCGATCGTGCCGCCGTCCATCGCCGCAAGGCGGTCGCGGATCGATTCGGCCGCCTCGATGCCCTCGCAGGGAATGATGGCGTGCTCGATGCCCGGCAGCTTGCGCAGGTAGCGTCCGCCGGTGGCGATGACCAGCACGTCGCCGTGCACTTCCCCGGTATCGGTCATCACGCGGCGCCCGCCGTCGGCCACTTCGAGCACGCTGCCGCGATGCCAGTGCACCGCGTGGCGCTCGAAGAAGCGCGCCAGCGGGATGCGCAGGTCTTCGCCGCTGCGCTCGCCCGAGGGCAGCCAGATCAGGCTCGGCAGGTAGACCAGCTCGTTGCGCGGCGACACCACGGTCACCGGTTCGCGCACGCCGAGCGCTCGCAGGCGGCGGATCGTGGTGAGCGCGGCGAAGCCGCTGCCGAGGATGACGATCCGCGTCATGCGGCGTGTTCCCGCGCCCAGCGCACGATCTCCGCCGCCGGCAGCGCGCCCGACACGCGTGCCAGCTCGCGGCCGCCGCGGAACAGCGCCAGCGTCGGAATGCTGCGGATGTCGAAGCGCGCGCCCAGGTCGGGCTCGGCCTGGGTGTCGAGCTTGCCCAGGCGCATCCGCGGCTCCAGCTGCGCGGCGGCGGTTTCGAAGTGTGGCGCCATCACCCGGCAGGGGCCGCACCATGGCGCCCAGAAGTCCACGAGCAGCGGCAGGTCCGAACGGCTGGCGTGCAGGTCGAAGTTGCCGCGGTGCAGTACGACCGGGCGCGCGGCGAACAGCCGCTGGTGGCAACGGCCGCAGCCGGGAGCGTCGCCAAGCCGCGCTTCGGGCACCTGGTTGAGCGCGCCGCAGTGGACGCAGGGGATCTTGAGCGCGGCGCTCACGACCCGGCCTCGAAGCTCTTGTCGCCCAGCAGCACGCGGCCCTCGCCGTCGACCACGGTGACCGCGACGTCGATGCCCTGGCGCACGCTCTGGGTGACCACGCAGAACTCCTCGAACTGGGCCAGCACCCGGTCCAGCGCGCGGTAGTCGGCGTTGTGCCCGGGCAGGTGCAGGGTCACGGCCGCCGACGGGATCCGCCAGCGCCCCTCGGCGTTGCGCTGCGGCACGGCGGTGATTTCGGCGGTCAGCGGCCCGGGCGTGTTGCGCTGCTTGCGCAGCGCGAACAGCAGGCTGGCGACCAGGCAGTTGGCGACCGCGGCCAGCAGCATGCGCGAGGGGTTGGGCCCCTGGTCCTGCCCCAGCGGCGGCGACTCGTCGGTGAGCAGTGGTTCGAGCGCGGTGTCGTGGAACTGCACGCGGAAGGCGTAGTCGCCGTCCTGCGCGAGGCTGATGCGGATGGGGCTGTCGATGCTCATGCGTCCTCCTGTGGCCGCCGGTCAGCGCGCCGCGGCCGGGACTTCGACCCACAGCGCGCCGCGCAGGTCGCCGACCGAGAAGCCGGTGGCGTCGTCGTCCGGGTAGCGGGCGGCGAGGGCCGCCTGCACGTCCGGCGCGAGATGGCTGCCGTGGCAGGCCAGGCAGCCGGGTTCGGTGGCGATGCCGCGCATCATGCGCAGCGCGACGCCGTCTGGCAGCCCGTCGCGGATCACCGCGACCTGCTCGCCGGCCGGGGCACCGTCGGCCACCGCCCGTGCGAACGCGTCCAGCGGCGCGCGCTGCCAGTCCGCGGCGGCGTGGCCGGGATTGCGGTTGCGGCCCGGCACGGCGACGCGGCCCAGGCGCACGTCGTGCGTGGCCATCACGTCGGCGGCGATGCGTGGCGCGTCGTCGTGGCAGACCCCGATCGCGGCGACCGGCCCGCCCGCCTGCATCGCGCCCTGCAGCCGCTCGCGCAGGCGCGTACTGAACGCCATCGCGGCCGCGCGCGCGCGGGTCGCGTCCGCATCGCCGGCCGCCTGCGCGGGCGCGGCGGCAGCGCTGGCGGTGGATGCGGCGGGCGCCGGCTCGTGCGCGCAGGCGGCGAGTGCCGTCGCGGCGAGCAGGGGCAGGAGTGCGCGGAGCGGCAGGTGCAGTGTCATGGCGTGGCCTTGGTCGGGCGGCTGCGCGTGAGCAGCGAGTAGTACAGCAGGGGAATGACAAGCAGCGTGAGCACGGTCGAGACCAGGATGCCGAAGATCAGCGAGATCGCCAGGCCGTTGAAGATCGGGTCGTCGAGGATGAAGAACGCACCGCCCATCGCCGCCAGCGCGGTCAGCGCGATCGGCTGCGCGCGCACCGCGCAGGCGTCGACCACCGCCTGCGCCGGCGTGCGCCCGCGCGCCAGTTCGTGGTTGATGAAGTCCACCAGCAGGATCGAGTTGCGCACGATGATGCCGGCCAGCGCGATCATGCCGATCATGCTGGTGGCGGTGAACTGCATGCCCAGCAGCGCGTGTCCCGGCATCACCCCGATCACGGTCAGCGGGATCGGCGCCATGATCACCAGCGGCACCGCGTAGTTGCGGAACCAGGCCACCACCAGCAGGTAGATCAGCACCATGCCCGCCGCATAGGCGATGCCCATGTCGCGGAAGGTCTCGTAGGTGATCTGCCACTCGCCGTCCCACTTGACCGCATAGCCGGCGGTGTCGGCCGGCTGGGCGATGTAGTGCTGCGACAGCCGCTGGCCCGCGACGGCGTGTTCGTCGAGCTGTCCGACCAGGTCGAACATGCCGTACAGCGGGCTGTCGGTCGCGCTGCTCTCGTCGCCCATCACGTAGACCACGGGCAGCAGGTCCTTGTGGTGGATGGCGCCGTCCCAGGCCTGCGTGCGCGGCTGCACCAGCTCCGACAGCGGCACCAGCTGGCCGTCGCCGCCGCGCACGCGCAGCGCCAGCACGCCGTCGAGCGTGGCCTGGTCGGCCACCGGCAGGCGCAGCCGGATCGGGCGCGGGTACTTCGAGCTGCCGTCGATGAGGTGGCTCGCGTTCAGGCCGGACAGGCCGGCAGCGATGGTGTCGGCGATATCGGCCTGCGACACGCCCAGGCGCGCGGCACGCACGCGGTCGATCGCCAGCACTTCGCGCGCGGCGTCGGCCTCGACGCTGCTGTCGACGTCGACGATGCCGTCGGTGGCGAGGAAGCGCTGCTCCAGCGCGCGGCCGATCGCGCGCTGTCGCGCGTAGTCGGGTCCATACACTTCGGCCACGATCGGCGAAAGCACCGGCGGGCCCGGCGGCACTTCCACCACCTTCACCGACGCCCCGTGGCGGCGCCCGACCTCGGCGACCTGCGGGCGCAGCGCCACGGCGATGTCGTGGCTCTTGCGGTCGCGCTCGCGGCGGTCGACCAGGTTCACCTGCAGGTCGCCGACGTTGGCGCCGGCGCGCAGGTCGTACTGGCGCACCAGGCCGTTGAAGTTGATCGGCGCCGCGGTGCCGGCATAGGCCTGCCAGTCGCGTACCTCGGGCACGCGCTCGATCACCGCCGACAGCTCCGACAGCAGCGCGCTGGTGTCTTCCAGGATGCGGCCTTCGGGCAGGTCGACCACGATCTGCAGTTCGGACTTGTTGTCGAACGGCAGCATCTTCATCACCACCAGCCGGAAGCCGGCCAAGCTCGCTGCCAGCACCACGAGCAGGGCCATCGCCGCGAACAGCCAGCGGCGCCGGCGCGCGCCGCGATCGGCGGACAGGAAGGGCGTCATCAGCCGCTCGAACAGGCGGTGCAGGCGCGCGGCCATGGTGCCTTCAGCGTGGCCCTCGTGCTGGCCGGCGCCGGCGGCCACGTGGCCCTTGAGCAGCTTCAGCGACAGCCACGGCGTGACCACCAGAGCGATCGCCAGCGACAGCAGCATGCCCACCGAGGCGTTGATCGGGATCGGCCGCATGTACGGTCCCATCAGGCCGCTGACGAAGGCCATCGGCATCAGCGCCGCGATCACGGTGAAGGTGGCCAGGATGGTCGGGCCGCCGACCTCGTCCACGGCCGGCGGGATCGCCTCGCGCAGGGTCTTTCCGCCGTGGGCCATGTGCCGGTGGATGTTCTCCACCACCACGATGGCGTCGTCGACCAGGATGCCGATCGAGAAGATCAGCGCGAACAGCGAGACGCGGTTGAGGGTGAAGCCCATCGCCCAGGAGGCGAACAGGGTGGTGGCCAGGGTCAGCACCACCGCGCTGCCGATCACCAGCGCCTCGCGCCGGCCCAGCGCGAACAGCACCAGCAGCACCACCGAGCCGGTGGCGAACACCAGCTTCTTGATCAGGGTGTGCGCCTTGTCGCTGGCGGTGGCGCCGTAGTCGCGGGTGACCTGCACCTCGATGCCGTCGGGGATCAGCTGCCCGCGCAGCGCCTGTACGCGTTCGCGCGCGGCGCGGGTGATGTCGGCGGCGTTGCTGCCCGGCTTCTTGGCGATCGCCAGCGTGACCGCGGGAGCCGTGCCCGTGGCCGGACCGTCGCGCCCCGCCGGGGCGCCATGCCAGACGTAGCTCGCCGGCGCGTCGGCGGCATCGCTGACCCGGGCGACGTCCTCGAGCCGCACCGGCTGGCCGCCGGCGACGCCCAGCACCAGGCCGGCGACTTCGTCGCGGTCGGCCAGGAAACTGCCCGAGGTGACCTGGACCACGCCGTCGACGCCGATGCGCTCGCCGGCCTGGCGTGCGAGGTTGGCCGCCTGCAGCGTGCCGGCCAGGTCGGTCACGGCCAGTCCGTGGCTGGCCAGGCGCGCGGCATCGAGTTCCACCATCACCGCCCGCTCGGGTGCGCCGATGGTGAACACGTCGCGGGTGCCGGGGATGCGCTTGAGTTCGGTTTCCAGCGTGTGCGCGACCGCGGCGAGGTCGCGCGCCGAGCGCGCCGGGTCGTCGGTCCACAGCGTCAGCGCCATCACCGGCACGTCGTCGATGCCCTTGGGCTTGACCACGGGCTGGCCGATGCCCAGGCCCTGCGGCATCCAGTCCTGGTTGGAGAAGACCTTGTCGTACAGGCGCACCAGCGCCGGCTGGCGCGCCACGCCAACCTCGAATTCCACGGTCAGCACCGCCATGCCGGGACGGCTCACCGAGTAGGTGTGCTTGACCTGTTCGATCTCCGCGAGCACCTGCTCCAGCGGCCAGGCCACCATCTGCTCCACCTGGCGCGCGTCGGCGCCGGGGAAGGGCACGATCACGTTGGCCATGGTCACGTCGATCTGCGGCTCTTCCTCCTGCGGCGTGACCAGCACCGCGACGATGCCCAGCAACAGCCCCAGCAGGGCCAGGACCGGCGTGAGCGGGTTGGCCTGGAAGGTCGCGGCCAGGCGTCCGGCAAGCCCCAGGCGTGCGCTGTCGTGGGCCGCCATGTCAGTCCCCGGCTCCGCGCGCGGCCGCCAGCGCCTGCATCGCGGCCACGGGGTCGGCGGCGATCGATTCGCCCGCCGCCAGCCCGGCGATCACCTCGACCTGGTCGCCCACCTGCGCGCCCAGGCGCAGCTGGCGCAGCGTCAGCTGCCCGTCGGCCAGCACGTAGGCGGCGGTGACCTCGCCACGGCGCAGCACCGCGCCGGCCGGGATGCGCGGATGAGCGGCGCCCGGCACGGCCGGGAACGCGACCTTGGCGGTACTGCCGGGCGACGGAACCGGATCGAGCTGCGGCAGCTGCACGCGCACGCGCACGGCGTGGCTGGCGGCATCGCCGGCCGGGAACACGGTCACGTCGGCCGCTTCCGCGCTGCGGCCATCGGGCAGGTGCACGCTGGCCACCGGGTCGGCGCGGATCGCGTCCGCCGTCGACTGCGGCACGCTGACCTCGATCCGCAGGGCATCGGGCGCGAACACCGACATCAGGACCGCGCCGATGCCCACGCTCTCGCCCGGATCGACCTCGCGCGAGGCGACGATGCCGGCATAGGGTGCGCGGATGCTGGTGTAGGCGGCCTGCTGGCCGACGTTGGCCAGCTGCGCGCGCGCGGCGTCGCGCGCGGCGCGCGCCGAATCGCGGACCGCACGCGCCTGGTCGAGCTGCGCGCGCGAGACATAGTCGCCCTGCGACAGCGCCAGGTAGCGCGCATGGCTGGCGTCGGCCTCGCGGGCCGCGGCCTCGGCGGCCTGCAGCTGCGCGCGCGCGGCGTCGACGCCGGCCTGCTGCTCCACCGCGGTCAGGCGCACCAGCAGTTCGCCCTCGGCCACGCGGTCGCCGACGTCGCGGCGCACCTCGGCCACGCGGCCGCTGGTCTGCGCGGCGAGCGCGGCGTGCCGCACGGCCTCGACCACGCCGTCCCAGGCGCGGCCGTCGGCGCGGTCGCCGCCCTCGACCACCACGGTGTCCAGGCCGTCGATGGCGGGCGGCGGCGGCAACCCGGCGTCGCCGCCCCCACAGGAGGCGAGCGCGAACGCCAGCAGCGACGCCGCCGCCAGGCGCAGGACAGGGGGAACGCGCAGGGTCATGGCGCAGCCCTAGCGGAACGCGCAGCCGCTGCGCACGCCGAACCTGCGGAACACGATGGCGGCGGGGCAGAAGCCGGTGATGCTGGACTGCAGCAGGTTGGCGCCGACGAAGGCGGTCAGCCACAGCCACATCGGCGAGACGTAGTGGGCCAGCAGCAGGCTGCCGAGGATCATCACGCCGGCGAAGGCGAAGATGGCGCGGTCGAGGTTCATGGCGGTTCTCCTTGGGTGGGGGTGTGTCAGCGCGTGCGTTCGATGCCCAGCAGCCTGAGCACGTACTTCTCGTACACCGGCTCGGTGTGGCCGGATTTCATCTTCATCAGGAAATACTTTTCGAAGGCGACCTTGGCCAGGTGCACCCACTTGCCGCCGCGGCTCCAGGTGACGTTGCGCGGCGGCATCTGCGGCAGCGCCACGAAGGCGATGCCGGTATCGCCCATGTCCGCCAGGCAGATGGCGTTCCACGTGGCCTGCGCGGTGGCCGGTTCGCCAGCCAGCTCGGCGCGGATGTTGCGGGCGATGGTGGTGACCATCGACTCGATCATGAAGCCGGTCTTGGGCGCGCCGGTCGGCACCGGCGTGGCCTCCACCGGCGGGATCGCCACGCACACGCCCAGCGCGTGCACGTTGGGGAAGGCGGGGTTGCGCTGGTGCGGGTCGATCAGCACGAAGCCGCGCGGATTGCACAGCCCCTCGATCCCGCGCACGGCGTCCACGCCGGTGAACGCGGGCAGCACCATCGCGTAGCGGAACGGCAGCGTGTGCTGCCTGGCCGGCTTGCCGTCGACGTCCATCTCGACGACGTCCATCGCACCGTCGCGCACTTCGGTGATCTTCGCGTTGGTGATCCACTGGATGTGGCGCTGGCGGAATTCCGATTCCATCAGCCCCTTCGAATCGCCGACGCCGCCCAGGCCCATGTGCCCGGCATAGGGTTCCGGGGTGACATAGGTGATCGGCACCCTGTCGCGCAGCCTGCGCTTGCGCAGGTCGTGGTCGAGGATCATCGCGAACTCGTAGGCCGGACCGAAGCAGCTGGCCCCGGCGGCTGCGCCGATCACCACCGGGCCCGGCGCCTCGAGGAAGGCCTGGTAGGCGTCCCAGGCGGCCGCGGCGTGGGCGGTGGTGCAGATCGAATGGGTGTGGCCGCCGTCGGGACCCAGGCCCGGGACCTCGTCGAACGCCAGCCGCGGGCCGGTGGCGACGACCAGGTGGTCGTAGCCGAGTTCGCGGCCGTCGCGCAGGCGGACGCGGTTGTGCGCCGGCTCCACCCGCTCGGCGCCGGCCGGCTCGAAGTCGATGCCGTGGCGCGCCAGGTACGCCGGCACCTGCAGCTGCACCTCGGCCGGCGTGCGCCGGCCGACGGCGACCCAGGGATTGGACGGGGTGAACGAGAACAGCTCGCCTTCGCCGACCACGGTGATCGCCGCACCCTTGCCCAGCGCACCACGCAGTTCGTAGGCGACGCTCATGCCGCCGATGCCCGCGCCCAGCACCACGATGTGGGTCATGACACAGCCTCCTTCGAACCGGTCGATGTCGAGGACCAGCCCCGGCTTGCAGTCACATTAGCAAACGCTTATATTAGATGCAACTGATAAATGAAGACCTCGCCCATGCGTCCCGATCCCGCGTTTCCATCCCCTGCCGCGGTTGGGATGCCACGCTTCGCCCACGCCTCCCGGCTTGCCGTCCGCCCGTGGGCATGGCGCAATGCCCGGCCCTCCGCGAACGCCTGACCATGCCTGCACGCAATCCCGGCCCCGACTTCGACCTCGCCGCCATGCAGGCCCATGCCGGCGATGCCGCGCAGCTGCTCAAGGCCCTGGCCAACGAGCGCCGGCTGCAGGTGCTGTGCCTGTTGGCGGGCGGGGAACGCTCGGTCGGCGAGCTCAACGCGCTGCTCGACCTGAGCCAGTCGGCCCTGTCCCAGCACCTGGCCGTGCTGCGCGAGGAAGGCCTGGTGCGCACGCGGCGCGAGGCGCAGACGATCTACTACGCGCTGGCCCCGGGCCCGGCCGCCGCGGTCATGGAGACGCTGCACGGCATCTACTGCAGCCCAGCGTCGGCACGCAGGCGCCGCGCCTGATCGCGACCGCGCCACGCGCCCGCTCCCGCCGCGTGCGGTGCCGACACCCGACCCGAACGAAAACCCACGGAGAATTCCATGTCCGCCATCGACTCCTACACCGATCTCACCCGCGCCGTCTCGAAGAACCTGACCCCGCTGCGCACCCACAATGCCGAGCTGATGCAGGGCTTCGGCGCGCTGAGCCGTGCCGCGCTCGCGCCCGGCGCGCTCGACGAGAAGACCAAGGAACTGATCGCCATGGCGATCGGCGTGGCCAGCCGCTGCGATGCCTGCCTGGGCTTCCACGCCAAGGCCCTGGTGCGCCTGGGCGCGACGCCGGAGGAGTTCCGCGAGATGCTGGGCGTGGCCGTCTACATGGGCGGCGGGCCGTCGCTGATGTACGCGGCCAACGCGCTGGCCGCCTTCGAGGAATTCGGCGCGGCGTCGAATCCGGCCTGATCCGGACGACGCTGCGCCGCGCGCGTCAGTCCGCGTCCGGATTGCGCCTGCGCCACTGCGCCAGTTGCTCGCGGTAATGCTGCAACGCTTCGCTGTAGCTGTCGTGCACGCAGGGATCGCAGCCGCTTTCGCAGCAGTCGCTGGGCAGGGGCGGCTCGGGCGGCAACGGGCGCGGATCGGCGGGCGGAGTCGACGTGGCGCGGCGGGCGGGATCGGAAGCGCTGGACATGCGCCTATAGTCGCCCGACCGCGCGTCGGCGTGAACCGGAACGCGGCGCGCGTCTCGCCGCCGCCGCGCAGTCCCGCCGTAAAATGGCGGGAACGTGAACAGGGGCACGTACGCGGCATGCCAGGACCGGCTGCATCCATTCCCGCCATGCGCGCATGGCGGGCCCGGCTCGCTTGTGCAATGGCCGGCGCCTGGCTGGCGCTGGCCGGGCCGGCGTGCGCGCTCGATCCCGAGCTGCCGCCCGAGCGCTACACCATCACCCGCTGGAGCGCCGACGACGGCCTGCCGCACAGCCAGATCCACGACATCGGGCAGAGCCCGGACGGCTTCCTCTGGGTCACCACCTGGGAGGGCACCGCCCGTTTCGACGGGCTGGACTTTTCCGAAGTCGCGCGCCTGAACGATCCCACCGGGGGTCGGCGCCCGTCGCGGCGGCTGTGGCGGGATGCGGACGGCAGCATGCTGGTGGCGGTGGATGGTCCCGGGCTGCTGCGGGTGCCGGCGGTGGGCGCGGCCCGGCCGGCCTGCCGGGACATCGACGCGCTCCAGGTCAGCCAGCTCGCGCAGGGCGTCGACGGCCTGCCCTGGCTGGCCGCGCGCGACGGGCTCTATCGCCTGCAGTCCGACGGCCGCTGCACGCGGGTGGCCGGTGGCCAGTCGCTGGCCGGGCGCACCGTCAACGGCATGCTTGCCCAGGCCGACGGCAGCCTCTGGCTCGGCCTGCGCGGCGGCCTGTTCCGCTGGCAAGGCGGCCGCCTCGAGGCGCTGGGCGAGCGGCTCGGGCTGCCCGCCGGCGAGGTGCGGGGACTGGTGCGCGACGCTGGCGGGGACATCTGGATCGCCAGCGAGCACGGCGTCTGGCGCTACCGCGGGGGCCGCCTGCAGGCGGTGCGCCCCGAGCGCGCCGAAGGCCTGCTGCTGGACGATTCGGGAGCGCTGTGGGTCGCCGGCACCGACAGCGTCGTGCTGCGCCATCGCGATGGCCGCTGGCACCGCTGGGGCGAGGGCGAGGGCGTGGTGGGGTATGCCACCGGCGCGCTGTTCCAGGATCGCGAGGGCTTGGTCTGGTTCGGTACCACGCACGGCCTGTTCCGGATCGCCGACGGCCCGGTCCGCGGTATCGCGCGCCAGCCCGGGCTGCCGTCGGACTACATCCGCAGCGTGCTGCAGACCGCGGACGGCCAGGTCTGGATCGGCCACTCGCTGGGCCTGAGCCGCATCCGCGATACGCGGCCGGAGCTGCTGTTCCCGCAGCCGGGCACACAGCCGTCGAGCGTGCTGGCGCTGGCCCCGGCGGCCGGAGGCGGCGTCTGGGCCGGCACCTACAACCGCGGCGTGCTGCGCGTCGGGCCGGGTGTTCCCGCGCCGGTTCGGCCACTGGCGACCGGCGACCACCCGCTGGCCGCCGAACAGGTGCGCGCGCTGCTGGAGGATCCCGACGGCACGCTGTGGATCGGCACCGAGCGCGGCCTGGTGGCCTGGCGCGACGGCCGCTTCGATCCGCAGCCGCTGCCTGGCCTGCCGGCACTGCCGGTGCGCGTCCTGCAGCGCAGCGAGGGCGGCCGGCTGTGGATCGGCCAGCTGGGCGGCATGGCCTGGCGCGAGCCCGACGGACACCTGGTGGTGCTGCGTCCGGGCCAGGGATTCCCGGCGCAGTCGGTCTTCGACTTCCTGCACGACGCCGATGGCGGCACCTGGGTGGCCAGCAACCGCGGCGTGCTCCACCTGCGCGACGGTGGCTGGCGCCAGTACGGCGCGGCGCAGGGCCTGCGCGGCAGCAGCGTGTTCCGCCTGCTCGACGACGCCTACGGCAACCTGTGGTTGAGCGGCAACCATGGCGTGGCGCGAGTGCCGCGGCGCTCGTTCCAGGCGGTGGACCGTGGCGATCGCGCGCGCCTGGACGTGCAGGTCTTCGACCGCGACGACGGCATGCCGAGCCGGCAGGCCAACGGCGGCAGCGCACCGGCGGGCTGGCGCCTGGCCGACGGGGAGGTATGGCTGCCCACCGCCAGCGGCGTGGCGGTGTTCGACCCGGGGCTGGTGATGGAGCGGGGGCGCGGCGACGTGCCGCTGGTGATCGACACGCTGCAGGTCGACGGCCGCGAGCTGGCGCCTGCGGATGCGGGCGTGCTGCAGCCGGGTTCGCGCGTGCAGATTCGCTACGCGGGCCTGAGCCTGCGCCAGCCCAACGCCCTGCGCTACCGCTACCGCATGCAGGGCGTGGACGCGCACTGGATCGACGCCGGCACGGCGCGCGAGGTGACCTACACCAACCTGCCCGCCGGCCGGCTGCGCTTCGAGGTACAGGTGGCGCACGCGCCCGCCGACTGGAGCAGGCCGGCGGCCTCGACCGGCTTCGAGCTGCAGGTCGCGGCCCCTTGGTGGGCGCGACCCTGGGCCGTGCTGCCGGCAATCGGGACGCTGCTGCTCCTGTTCATCCTGCTGCACCACGTCCTGGGCCGCCGCCAGCGGCGGCATGCGCGCCAGCTGGAGGCCGAAGTGGCGCAGCGCACCGCGCAGCTGCGGGAGAAGAACCAGGAACTGGAGGAAGCCTCGCGCCAGCGCGAGCGGCTGGTGGAGCAGCTGGCCCACCAGGCCAGCCACGACAGCCTGACCGGCCTGCCCAACCGCCGCGCCGGCGACCAGCAGCTGGCGATGGCGCTGCAGCAGGCCGACGCCGCGCACACCCCGCTGTGCGTGGCGATCGTCGACCTGGACCGCTTCAAGCACATCAACGACCGCTATGGGCACCAGGGCGGCGATCGCGTGCTGGCGCACGTGGCCGGGCAGCTGCAGGCGTCGCTGCGCCAGCCGTCGCTGTTCGTGGCGCGCCTGGGCGGCGAGGAATTCCTGGTGGTGCTGCGCGAGACCGCGCTGGCCGGGGCGGTCTCGCTGCTCGAATGCGCACGCCACGACGTGGCGGCGCTGGCGATCGCGCCGGACGGCGACGACAGCATCGCCTGCACCATCAGTGCCGGCGTGGTCGAGCGCAGCGGTCGCGAGGGCGCCGACGCGCTGCTGCAGCGCGCCGACGCGGCGCTGTACGAAGCCAAGCGCCAGGGCCGCGACCGCATCGTCGCCGGCTGACGCTGCGCCGCGCGCCTACGCCGGGCAGGCGCCGCCGTCAGCTGCGTCTTGCGCGCGCGAACGCCTGGGCCAGCGCGTTGTCGGCCGGCGGCGCGGACGGCTTCGGCGCGCCGCCGCCGCGCGGATTGCGCCGGGCGGGATCGCGCGTACCGGCGGCGTTGCGTTCACCGCCGCGTTCCTGGCGCGGCGCGGGCGTATCGTCGAGGCGACGCGTCAGGGCGATGCGCTTGCGCGCCACGTCCACCTCCAGCACCTTGACCTTGACGATGTCGCCGGCCTTGACCACCTCGCGCGGATCCTTGACGAACCGGTCCGACAGCGCCGAGATGTGGATCAGCCCGTCCTGGTGCACGCCGATGTCGACGAAGGCGCCGAACGCGGCCACGTTGCTCACCACGCCCTCGAGGATCATGCCCTCGCGCAGGTCCTTGATGTCCTCGACGCCGTCGGCGAACTGCGCGGCCTTGAACTCGGGGCGCGGGTCTCGGCCGGGCTTCTCCAGTTCTTTCAGGATGTCGCGCACGGTCGGCTCGCCGAAGCGCTCGTCGGTGAACTGCGCGGGCTTGAGCGTGCGCACGAAGCCGCTGTCGCCGATCATGGCCTGGATCGGCTTGCCGGTCGCCTGCACGATGCGCTCGACCACCGGATAGGCTTCCGGGTGCACGCCCGAAGCATCGAGCGGCTCGTCGCCGTCGGCAATGCGCAAAAAGCCGGCGCACTGTTCGAAGGTCTTCTCGCCCAGGCGCGGCACCTTGAGCAGGTCCTTGCGGCGCCTGAAGGGGCCGTTGGCGTCGCGGTGCGCGACGATGTTCTCGGCCACCGAACTCGACAGGCCCGACACCCGCGCCAGCAGCGCGCTCGAGGCCGTGTTGACGTGCACGCCCACCGCGTTCACGCAGTCCTCCACGCGCGCATCGAGCGCGCGCGCCAGCCTGTACTGGTCGACGTCGTGCTGGTATTGGCCCACGCCGATGGCCTTGGGTTCGATCTTCACCAGCTCGGCCAGCGGATCCTGCAGGCGCCGCGCGATGGAGACCGCGCCGCGCAGCGACACGTCCAGGCCCGGGAACTCCTTCGCCGCCAGTTCCGAGGCCGAATACACCGATGCGCCGGCCTCGCTGACCACGATCTTCTGCATCTTCAGCTCGGGGCAAAGCTTGAGCAGGTCGCCGGCGAGCTTGTCGGTCTCGCGGCTGGCGGTGCCGTTGCCGATCGCGACCAGCTGCACGCCATGCGCCTGGCACAGCTTGCGCAGCGCGGCCAGCGACTGGTCCCACTGCCGGCGCGGCTCGTGCGGATAGATGGTGTCGGTGGCGACCAGCTTGCCGGTGGCATCGACCACCGCCACCTTCACGCCGGTGCGCAGCCCGGGGTCGAGTCCGAGCACCGCCTTCGGACCCGCGGGCGCGGCCAGCAGCAGGTCCTTGAGGTTGTCGCCGAACACCGCGATCGCCTCGGCCTCGGCCTGCTCGCGCGCCTGCGCGAACAGGTCGATCAGCAGGTGCAGGTGCAGCTTGGCCTTCCAGGCCAGGCGGCAGGCGTTGCGCAGCCAGGTGTCGGCGGCGCGGCCCTGGTCGCGGATGCCGGCGCGCAGGGCGACGCGGCCTTCGGCGTAGAGGTGGCCAGCCTCGGCATCGCTGCCCGGCTCCAGGTCGAGGGTGAGGAACTCCTCGCGGCGGCCACGCAGCAGCGCCAGCAGGCGGTGCGAGGGGATCTTCGCCAGCGGTTCGGCATGGTCGAAGTAGTCGCGGAACTTCTCGCCCGCCGCTTCCTTGCCCTCGACCACCTTCGCGCGGATCACGCCGTTGGCCCACAGCCACTCGCGCAGCTCGCCGATCAGTGCCGCATCCTCGCCCCAGCGTTCGATCAGGATCGCGCGCGCGCCTTCCAGCGCGGCCTTCGCATCGGCCACGCCCTTGTCGGCGTCGACGAACTGCGCGGCGAATTCCTCGGGGACGCGGCTGGGATCCTCGATCAGGCCGTCGGCCAGCGGCTCCAGCCCGGCCTCGCGCGCGATCTGGGCGCGGGTGCGGCGCTTCTGCTTGTACGGCAGGTACAGGTCTTCCAGGCGCGCCTTGCTGTCGGCGGCCTCGATGTCGGCGCGCAGCGCGTCGGTCAGCTTGCCCTGCTCCTCGATGCTCGACAGGATCGCGGCGCGGCGCTCTTCCAGCTCGCGCAGGTAGACCAGGCGCACCTCGAGGTTGCGCAGCTGGGTGTCGTCGAGCCCGCCGGTGACTTCCTTGCGGTAGCGCGCGATGAACGGCACAGTCGCGCCCTCGTCGAGCAGGGCGATCGCCGCGCTGGCCTGTTCGGGCTTCGCGCCGATCTCCTCGGCGATGGTCTGCGAAATCTTGCGCGCGAGCGCCGGGGACATCTCGGCCATGGGATCCGTACTGCGTGCGGCGCCAGCCGCGGGGCGGCGATTGTGGCAACCATGGGCGCGTGCCGGAACCCGTTGACAATGCGTCGCGACGGGTGCTGCCGGACCGCCGTCTCAGGTTTCGCGGAGAACCGAGTCGCCCTGGTCCGGACGACGCCAGGGCAGCGGCAGGGCCAGCAGTACCAGCGCCAGCCAGGCCAGGCGGCTGGACGGCGATTCGCGATCGGGCGCCTGCAGCGGCGGATCGGCCGGCGCACCGTCGTCGTCGATGGCGTACTCGCCGGCCTCGAGCGCGCGCAGGACCGCGCGTGCGCGGCCGGCGTCGGCGTCGGCCACGCGCAGGCGCGTGCCGCCGATGGCCAGCCGCCATTCCCAGTTCGCCAGCGCCAGGTGTTCGTCGCCAAGCTGCGCCTCGATCCCCTCGGACAGCAGCAGGCCACGCGCGATCTGCGCCTGGATTGGATCGAGATAGCTGGCGACGGTGGTGAACATGCGCGTCGACCGCTGGGCCAGCCTGCAGCCTACGGCATCGCCGCCGCGGGCGTGCGCCGGACTGGCCATCGGCGCGCGCATTCCCGAGAATGCGGGCACGCAGGCGCCGCGGGCGTCGACGCCCGTCCCGCCGCGTCCGCGCATCCACGCAGGAGAACCGCATGATCCGGCCCGCCCTCGCCACCGCGCTGCTCGCCGCCGTCGCCCTGGCCGGCTGCGGTGGCGGCAACGACGCAGCCCCGCCGATGGCCATCGCCGCCGCGGATCCGGGCGCGCCGAGCCGGATCGAAGCCTGGACGCTGCCCAGCACGCTGCCGGGCTCGGCCTCGCCGAGCCTGGCCGCCGCGCCCGACGGCAAGCTGCTGCTGGGCTGGATCAATTCGCAGAAGGGCCGCCGCCACATCTTCCAGTTCAGCACCTGGGAGCCGGCCTGGGGCCGCTGGATGCACGCGATGAGCACGGTCGCGGTGGGCAACTCGATGTTCGTGAACTGGGCCGACGTGCCGCACCTTGCGGCCACGCCGGACGGCGCGCTGTGGGCGCACTGGCTGCAGAAGAGCGGCGATGCGCCCCATGCCTACGACGTGGTGCTCACGCGTTCGCGCGACGGCGGCGCCAACTGGGCCGCGCCGGTGATGCCGCACGACGACGGCACCCGCAGCGAGCACGGCTTCGTCTCGATGTGGGCGCAGGGTGCCGGCAGCCTCGGCATCGCCTGGCTGGACGGGCGAAAGACCGCGTCCGCAGGCGGCAAGGGCCATGACGGCCACGCAGGCGGCGGCGGTGCGATGACCCTGCGCGCGGCGGTGTTCGACGCCGGACTGCAGCGCAACCTCGACGCGGAGATCGACGCCAGCGTCTGCGACTGCTGCCAGACCGCGGTGGCGGTGACCGCGCGTGGTCCGCTGCTGGTCTACCGCGGGCGCACGCCGGACGAAGTGCGCGACATCCTCGCCACGCGTTTCGACGGCAGCGCCTGGAGCGCGCCGCGGCCGGTGCACGTCGACGGCTGGACCATGCCGGCCTGTCCGGTGAACGGACCCGACGTGGCCGCGCAGGGCGAGTCGGTGGTGGTGGCCTGGTACACCGAAGCCGCCGGCGAGCCGGAGGTGCGGATCGCCGCCAGCGGCGATGCGGGCGACGCGTTCGCCGCGCCGGTGACGCTCGACCGCGGCGCCGAGGTGCTCGGTCGCGTCGCGATCGCGCTCGATGCGCAGCAGGCCTGGGTGCTGTGGATGCGCGAGGAGGCTGGACAGCAGTCGCTGTGGCTGTCCCGCCGCAGCCCCGACCTCGCCACCGAGCTTGAGCGCATCGAGCTGGCGCAGGTGGCCGGCGAAGGCCGCGCCACCGGCTTCCCGCAGCTGGCGCTGGCGAACGGCGTGGCCCATGTGGTGTGGACCGAGGTCGCGGGCGGCACGCCCAACCTCAAGGGCCTGCGCGTCCTGCGATGACGGTCGGAGTGGATCGCCACGCCGGCGCGCCCGCGCCGGACGACGCCGTGCCCGCGGCCGACGCGCCGATCGTCGTCCTGCATGCCGACGAACGCCTGGCCGTGGTCGCCAAGCCCGCCGGCCTGATGGTGCACGACAGTGCGCTGGCGCGCGGCGAGGACGATTTCCTCGCCGACCGGCTGCGCGCGCAGTTCGGCCGGCCCGTGTTCCTGGTCCACCGGCTCGACCGCGCCACCAGCGGCTGCCTGCTGCTGGCCTTCGACCGCGACACCGCCTCGGCGCTGGGCAAGGCGCTGATGGCCGGCGAGGTCGGCAAGCAGTATCTGGCGGTGTGCCGCGGCTGGCCGGAGGCACGTTTCACCATCGACCATCCGCTCGACGGCGGACCGGGCAAGCCGCTCAAGAAGCCGGCGATCACGCACTTCGAGCGCCTGGCCCTCTGCGAACTCGAGCTGCCCTCGGCGCAGTTCCCGACCTCGCGCTATGCGCTGCTCCGGGCCAGCCCCCAGACCGGGCGTTTCCGCCAGATCCGGCGCCACCTCAAGCACGCCTCGCACCACCTGATCGGCGACACCAGCCATGGCGACGGACGCCACAACCGCCACTTCCGCATGCTCGGCATCCACCGCATGCTGCTGCACGCCTCGCGGCTGGGGTTCGTGCATCCCGCCACCGGCGCGCCGATGGCGGTGGACGCGCCTCCGGACGGGGAGTTCGCGAAGGCGCTGGCGCTGTTCCCGCCGTCCGCCGACGCGCCGGCGGACGCGGGCGCCGCTGCGCCGGCCGCGCGCTGAGTCGCCGATGCGGCGCCCGCGCCGCCATGCGCCGGTTACTGCGCGGCGGACACCTCGGCCGCCACCGCGCGCTCCATGTCCTGCAGCATCGGCACCACCAGGCGCTGCATCGCCGCCATGGTGTTCTGCATCAGCTCCGGCATCTTGTCGAGCATGCGCTGTCCCGCCGCGCTCTCGTAGAAGCCGATGATGGCGTCGATGTCCTCGCTGGTGAAGGTCTGCCGGTAGATGTCGCGATACACCGGCTCCAGGTTGTCCCAGGCCAGCGCCTTGCGGACCGATTCCGCGCTCGCCGCGAGGGTGCGTTCGATGCGCTCCTGCTGGGCGGCGTCGAGTTCGCGGCCGGCGGTCATCTGCGCCACCATCTGCCGCTGCGAAGCCTCGACCTGCGGCAGCATGGCGTCGAGGGTCTGGCGCGCGCGGGTGACCTCGAGCAGGCGGTCGAGGCGGGCGTCGTCGACCGGCTGCTGCGCCTGCGCGGGGACGGCGGCGGCGGCCAGGGCGAGGAGGGCGGCGAGCAGGATTCTGTGAGACATTGCGGCGTCCTTGTCAGGGTGGGAAGCGTGGATTCTAGACGCACGGCCCTGCGCGACACCTCGGCATGAACATCCAGATCCCCGAAAACGAAATCGTCGAACGCTTCGTCCGCGCCAGCGGCGCGGGCGGGCAGAACGTCAACAAGGTGGCCACTGCGGTCGAGTTGCGCTTCGATGTCGCCAACTCGCCCTCGCTGCCCGAGCCGGTGCGCGCGCGGCTGCTGGCCCGCCGCGACCGCCGCGTCACCGACGAAGGCGTGCTGGTGATCCAGGCGCAGCGCTTCCGCACCCAGGACCGCAACCGCCAGGATGCACGCGAACGCCTGCAGGCCTTCATCGAGGCCGGGCTGCGCGCGCCGACGCCGCGCGTGGCCACGCGGCCGACGCGCGCCTCGAAGGAGCGGCGCCTGGGCGAGAAGCGCCAGCGCAGCACGATCAAGACCGGCCGCGGTCGCCGCGACTGGGACTGATGGCCATCGACCGCGACCGTGCCGGCTTGAACGCCGCCGACGACATCGTGCCGCCGCTGCCGCCGAGCGCGCCGCGGGTCAGGCCCAACGCGCTGACCCGCTGGATCGGCCGAACCGTGCTGCGGCTGGGCGGCTGGCGCCTGACCGGCGAGTTCCCCGACCTGCCGAAGCTGGTGCTGATCGCCGCGCCGCATTCGTCCAACTGGGACGGGGTCTGGGGCTTCGCGGCCAAGCTCGCGCTCGGCCTGGAGATCCGCGTGCTGGGCAAGGCGCAGCTGTTCCGCTGGCCGCTGGCGCCGCTGATGCGCAGGCTGGGCGTGATCCCGATCGATCGCAGCGCGCCGCAGGGCACGGTGGGACAGGCCGTCGCGCTGATCCAGCGCAGCGAGCGCATCTGGTACGCGCTGGCGCCGGAAGGCACGCGCAAGCGCGTCGAGCGCTGGAAGACCGGCTTCTGGAAGATCGCGCACCAGGCGCAGGTGCCCATCCTGCCGGCGTACTTCCATTATCCCGAACGGCGGATCGGACTGGGCGAGCCGTTCCACACCACCGGCGACATGGAGGCCGACCTCGCCGCGCTGCGCGCCTGGTACGGCCCCTGGCAGGGACGCAACCGCGGCACCGAATGAGCGGCGGGCGCCGGGCGCCGGTTTCCATCGATGGGCAGGGGCGCGCGGACCGCGGGCAGACCTGTGGCGTGCAAGAACCCGTTCCCGGCGATGCCGCCGTTCACGGTCGCCATCAGGCGCCCGTCCTCGCGACGCGGCTGGCCATAGCGGTGTGCGGGCGATCGGGCAGAGGGCGCCGCCTCGTCTACCCGCTGCCCGGCGGCTGCGCGCCGATGACTGCCCGGTGTGTCTCCGCTCCACAACGGCAGCGAGGGATCGTCGACTGGATGTCCGGCTGCAGGTCCGGTCGTTCGGCCCCCTGCACGCCACGTCGCGTGCAGGAGGCCCATGTCCGCTGGCGGGACGACGGTAGGTGGCGGCCTACAGTGCCGAACCGCCGAGCTTCCAGGTCACCTGCACGAAGTAACTGCGGCCGACGCTGTCGAACCAGGCGGTGTCGTAGTAGGGATAGTTCGCCCAGGTCGGGTCCTTCGGCGGCATCTTGTCGAACAGGTTGTTGACCGACAGCGAGACGCGCAGGTGGTCGTTGATGTCGTAGCGCGCGCCGGCGTTGAAGCGCCAGGTCGCCGGCATCCAGGCGTCGTCGTCGTAGTTCGGCACGTGCCCGAGGTAGCTGCCGAACACGCTGGCGCCCCAGGCGCCGCGATCCCAGGCCAGGCCGAGGTTGCCCTTGTGCCGCGGCAGGGCCGGACTGTAGGTCGCGTAGTCGAGCATGTCCTCGCTGGGATCGCCCGGGTACTGGCGGCGGCTGTGGCGGTGTACGCGGGTGTAGCTGCCGCTGAAGCGGAAGTCGCCCGCGGCCGCGGTCGTCAGCCGGTAGTTGGCGCTGACGTCGATGCCCGAGGTTTCCTCGCTGGCGATGTTGATCGGGCTGAACCGGACGCTGGTGATCACCCCGTCGGCGTCGCGGACCACGCGGGCGATGGCGTCCTGGCAGGTGGGCGAATCGATGTCCACCGGGAGGCCGCTGTCGGTCACGCCCAGGCGGCAGCTGGCCTCGTCGCTGCGCAGCCGCTCGCGGTCCTGGGTCTGCACCTGGTTCATGACCTGGATGCGGTAGTAGTCCACCGCCAGGTCGAAGCCCGGCAGCGGCGACCAGACGAAGCCGGCCGAATACGACTTGCTGGTCTCGACCTCGAGCGCCATGTTGCCGCTGTAGACGTCGAAGGTGGCCACGTCGTAGCTGCCGTCGTCGTAGCAGTAGGCGTCGGTGGCGCCGGGTTCGGCGGTGCGGCAGTCGTAGTAGTCGGTGGCGAAGCGGGTGCGGTAGTAATCCTCGCCGGCGAACAGGTAGTGCATGTCGGGGGCGCGGAAGCCGGTGCCGTAGGAGCCGCGCACCAGCAGCGTATCCACGGGGCGCCATTCCAGGCCGCCGCTCCAGGTGAACTTGCCGGGATCCTGGTTGCCGTAGGAATAGCGGTCGTAGCGGCCGGCCAGGCTGGCCTGCAGGGTCGAGGCCAGCGGCAGGCGCAGTTCGCCGGCCGCGCTCCAGCGCTCGCGCTCGCCGCGGCCGTCGCCGTAACGCGGCCCGTAGTAGGCGTCCTCGGTCAGCGCCAGCGGGTCGGGATTGATCCGGTAGGCCTGTTCGCCGTACTCGATCGCGCCGGCGAAACCGACGTCGCCCGCCGGCAGCGTAAACAGCGACGCGGTGTCGACGGTGAAGGCGAGGCTGTCGTTGCGCGCCACCGGGCGCCAGGTGGACATGGTCGAGATCGACGCGAACTCGGCTTCGGTCAGCGGCGTGAACATGCGTGCCGGATCGGGTGCGTACACCGCATAGCCGTCTTCGTTGTAGCCCAGCCGCTCGCCCAGGAAGAGCCGGTTGGCGGCCGCGGCGAGGATGCGCGGCATCTCCACGTCGGCCTTGTACTGCGAGTGGTTCCAGGACGCTTCCCAGTTCCAGTCCGCGCCGAAGGCGCCCTGGAGGCCGGTGGTCAGCGCCATGGTCTTCTGGGTGGTGGTGTTCATGCGGTTGCGCAGCCCGCCGGTTTCCTCCGGCGTGAACTGGCGCGACCAGATCTCGCGCTGGCCGGTGAGCGCGTTGTAGAAGATCTTGTTGCGGTAGTTGTCGTACGACGCCGGATCGTGGAATTCCCAGCCCATGTGGTCGCTGGCCACGTCGTTGCCGTTGGTGCCGGTCAGCAGGCGCACGGTCTGGTGACCGAGCTGCACGTCGGCGAACCACGACAGCGTGTCGGACAGGCGGTATTCGAACGCGCCGTAGGCGTGGCCGCCCTGGCGCTCGTTGGTGATGGTGCGATAGGCGATGGCGCGCTCGGAGCCGCAGTAGGGTTCGCCGAAGCGGTCCAGGTGCAGGCCGGTGGTGCCCTCGTTGAGGCCGGCCATGGCGGCGCAACCGTCGGCCGGCGCGAGGTTGGTGTCGTCCTCCCAGTTGAGGATCTGCGCGGTCAGGCGCGGCAGGCGACGGCGGTCGGTGGGCGCGTCGAGGGTGGAATCCTGGATGTCCCGCTCGAAGCCCCACAGCGGGCGCTTGTCGAGCAGCTCCAGGCCGACGATGCCGCTGAACGCGCCGCGCTCGAAGCCGCTGGTCAGGGTGAGGCGGTGCGATTCGCCGCCGCCGCGTTCGGTGTCGCCGTAGCGGTAGTCGATGATGGTGCCGTCGAGCGACTTCTTGAGGATGAAGTTGATCACGCCCGCCATCGCGTCCGAGCCGTACACGGCCGAGGCGCTGCCGGTGAGCACCTCGACCCGGTCGATCATGCCCAGCGGGATGTTGCCGATGTCGGTGAAGTTGCTGCGGCTGTTGAGCGGCAGCGGGAAGTCGGCGATGCGGCGGCCGTTGACCAGCACCAGGGTGTGGTTGGGGCCGAGGCCGCGCAGGTCGACCGCCTGCGCGCCGGGCGTGGACTGGGCGCTGGTGGTGTTCTGCTGGCCCTGCACGGTGCCGCTGTTCTGGCTGAGCGAGCGCAGCACGTCCGGCACCGAGGTCAGGCCGGCGGCCTGGATCTGCTGCGCGGTCACGACCGTGATCGGCGCCGGTCCTTCCACCTGGGCGCGCGGGATGCGCGAGCCGGTGACCTGCACCGTCTCCAGTTCCGCCACCGCGGGTTCGGGCGCCGGGGCCGGCGGCGGGGACGCGGCCTGGGCAGGCGCGGCGGGCGCCGGGCCGGCCTGCGCCAGCAGCGGCTGCTGCACGATCAGCACCGCGCCCGAAGCATCCTCGCGCGCGCTGAAGCCGCTGCCGCGCAGCAGGGCCTGCAGCGCCTGCCCGGGCGGCAGGCCACGCGTGCCGGCGGTACGCACGCCGCGCATCTGGTCGGCGCGGTACACCAGCTCGACCCCGGACTGGCGGGCGTAGGCTTCCAGTGCGCTGGCCAGTTCGCCCGCAGGCACATCGACCGGGGCGTCGGCGGGCGCCTGCGCGTGGGCGGCCAGCGCCGCAGAGCAGGCCAGGGACAGGAGCAGGACGCGAAGCGGACGTGGCGGTCTCAAGCGGATTCCCCAAAGCGGCGCGCGGAGGGCGCCTTCCTGTTGTCTGATGACGAACGAGGCGCGCGAATCCCCCGCGCCTCAGGGCGCGTAGAGGATGATGCGGTCGTCGCGGTAGTCGGCCCGCACCGGGAAGCCCTGTTCGAGCAGGCGCACGAAGCCCTCGGCGTTGGCCCAGCGGAAGCTGCCGCCGATGCGCAGCGCGCCCACGCGCGGGTCGCCGATCTCGATCTTGCGGGCGTTGTAGCGGTTGAACTCGCTGGCGGCCTCGGCCAGCGAGGTGTCGCGGAACACCAGCAGGCCGCTGCGCCAGTCGACCAGGCGCGCGGCCTCGTCCAGCGGCAGCGAGCGCACCAGCACGCTGTCGCGGTGGACGATGGCGACGCTGCCGGCGGGCAGCAGGGTGTCGGGCGTGGCGGTGCCGTCGCCGGTTTCCAGCCGCACCAGGCCTTCGGTGACCACGACCCGCAGGTCGGCGTCGTCGCGGCGCACCGCGAAGCGCGTGCCGATGGCGACCACGCGCCGGGTGCCGGCCTCGACCACGAACGGCCGGTCCGGATCCTTCGCCGCCTCGAAATAGCCCTCGCCCCGTTCCAGGGCCACGTGCCGCTCGCGGCGCGAAAGCCGCACCTCGATCCGGCTGTCGCTGCCCAGGGTCGCGCGGCTGCCGTCGGCCAGCCCGAGCTGGCGGACATCCCCCAGCGCGGTCGCATGCTGCTCGGCTTCGGCCGGCGCGAACGCGCGCCAGCCCCAGCCCAGCGCCAGCGCGCAGGCGGCCAGCGTCGCGGCCCCGGCGATCCGCAGCCGCCTGCGCGGGCGCGGCTGCGGCCGCCGGCGGGCGAAGACGTGGCCCTGCAGCTGCACGGCCGGGTCCGGCGCGATCGGCCCGGCGGCCGCGGTTCCGGCGCCGGGCCAGAAGCCGCGCGCCGGCACGGTGCCCGTGGGCAGTCCCGCGCCCAGCGCCTCCAGCCGTCCGGCCTCGGTCCAGGCCGACTGCAGCCGCAGCCAGGCCACGCGATGACGGGTGTCCTGCGCCAGCCAGGCCTCGAGCCGCGCCTGCTCGGCGGGCGACCAGTCCGGGCCGTCGCGCCGCGCCAGCCACGCGGCGGCCTGGGCCTCGAGCGACTCAGCGGACATCGCCGCCCTGGTCCGCCTGGCGCGGCGCGTCGGCGTCGCCCTCGGCGTCAGCTGCCAGTCCGGCGGGCGCAGCCGCGTCCTCGCCGCCGTAGTAGTACAGGGCGATCAGCCGCATTCCCTTGGCGATGTGTTTTTCCACGGTCTTCTCGCTGATCCCGAGCCGCTGCGCGACTTCGCGCTGCGACAGGTGTTCGACCCGGCGCAGCCACACCACCTCGCGGCAGCGGTCGGGCAGCCGGTCGAATGCCCTTGCCAGCCGCGCCAGCCGCTGCCGTCCGCCGCACCAGCGTTCGGGCGACACCTCATCCACCAGGACGGACGAGGGCTCGAAATCACCCATCGGCTCGATCGAGACCACCTTTCCGCGCCGCACCCGGTCGGTGACCAGGTGGCGCGCCGTGGTGAACAGGAAGGCCTTGGGCTGGCGCGGCAGCTCGCGTGCCGCGGCCTCGTACACCCGTGCGTAGACCTCCTGGCGCAGGTCGGCGATCTCGTCGCGGTGCGGCCAGCAGCGCGCCAGGTAATGCGACAGCGGCGCCTCGTGGACGAGGATCTCGCGTGCGAACCAGTCGTCCAGCGGCGTGGGCATGGCCGCACGATAGCCGATCGCCGCACCCGCGCGCGTTTGCCCGCGGAGGGAAATCGCGCCAAGGTTCGTCTCCTTTGCAAGGGGCCGGCATCGCGGCCGAAGGAACAAGCGGATGACGACACCACGTGCGATCGGCGCGCTGCTGCTGGCGGCGCTCGGCCTGCTGGCGCTGCCGGCGGCGGCTGCGGACTACCAACGCCACTTCGTCGGCGACCGTGCGCTGCCGACGCCGGGCCAGCCCGCGCCGGGCCTGCTGCTGATGGGCGGGGGCGACCGCAACGTCGAGGCGCTGCGCTGGTTCCTGGCCAAGGCCGGCAACGGCCACGTGGTGGTGCTGCGCGCCTCGCTCGGCGGCGAGATCGGCGTCGAGTTCCACGACGAGGTCGGCGGCGTGGCCTCGGTGGAGACTTTCGTGGTCGGGAACCGCGAGGCCTCGACCGACCGCAGGCTGCTGGCGGCGCTGCGCAAGGCAGACGGGATCTTCATCGCCGGCGGAGACCAGTCCCGCTACATCCGCTACTGGAAGGGCACGCCGGTGGAACGCGCGCTGGAGCAACACGTGCGCGCCGGCAAGCCACTCGGCGGCACCAGCGCGGGGCTCGCCATCCTCGGTGAGTTCGTCTACGGCGCGATGGATGGCGGCAGCCAGACCAGCCCGCGCGCGCTCGCCGATCCGCTCGGCCCGGACAACACCATCGAGACCGGCTTCCTCGACCTGCCGCAGCTGCGCGGCGTGCTGACCGACACCCACTTCCGCGAGCGCAACCGGCTCGGCCGCCTGCTCGCCTTCGTCGCCAAGGCCGAGACGCTCTCCGGTGGGCGCCCCGTGCTCGGCCTGGGGGTGGACGAGGACGCGGCGCTGGCGGTCGAGGCCGACGGTCGCGCGCGCGTCTATGCGACCGCACCCGGCGCGGGCGCGACCGTGGTGCGCGGCGGGTTCGCGCAGGCGCAGCAGGAGGACGCGCCGATGCGGCTGGATCGCGTGGACGTGGTCGGCGTGGGCGTCGACTCGGTGCTGCATCTGCCCTCGGGCGAGGTCGAGAATCCGATGTGGACGCGCCGCCATGCGGTGCAGGGCGGCGTCCTGCTCGCCCAGGACGCGCCGCGCCTGGTGATCCACGGCGGCGCCGGCGTCGAGCCCGGCGACCTCACGCCGCAAGAGGAAGCCGCCGCCAGGGCCGCACTGGCAGCGGCGCTGCGCGCCGGCCATGCGGAACTGGTCGCCGGCAAGCCGGCACTCGACGCGGTGACCGCCGCGATCGTCGCACTGGAGGACGCGCCGATGTTCAACGCCGGCCGCGGCGCGGTGTTCACCCACGACGGCAGGAACGAACTCGACACCTCGATCATGGACGGCGCCACCGGCCGCGCGGGCGCCGCCGCCGGCCTGCACCGGGTGCGCAATCCGATCACCCTGGCCCGCGCGATCATGGAGCGCTCGCGCCACGTGATGATGGTCGGCGAAGGCGCCGAACGCTTCGCTCGGGAGGAAGGCATCGCCCTGGTCGATCCTGCGTACTTCCGCACCGAGAAGCGCTGGCAGCAGCTGCAGAAGGCGCTGCGCGACGACAGCAAGCCGCATGCGCTGCTGTCGGACGCGCCGGCCAAGGCCTATTTCGGCACCGTCGGCGCGGTGGCGCTGGACGCGCAGGGCCTGCTGGCCGCGGGCACCTCGACCGGCGGCATGACCAACAAGCGCTACGGCCGTGTCGGCGACGCCCCGATCATCGGCGCCGGCACCTGGGCCGACGACCGCTGCGCGGTGTCGGGCACCGGCTGGGGCGAGTTCTACATCCGCACGGCCGCCGCGCACGAGATCTGCGCGCGCGTGCGCCTGTCGGGCGACAGCATCGCCCGCGCCGGCGAGGCGGTGATCAACCGGCTGATCCCGGACGCCGGCGGCGACGGCGGCGCGATCGTGCTGGGCGCCGACGGCAGCGTCGCGTTCCCGTACAACACGCCGGGCATGTATCGCGGCTGGGTCGGCGCCGACGGCGTGCCGCACGTGGCGATCTGGCCGGACGAAAAGCTGCCGGAGCCGTGAGGACGGCGCCGCGGGACATCGTTGTACCGGATGGCGTAACGCGCTAACGTCGCGGAAAGATCCCGTGGGGCGATCGCCTGCGGGGCACGACACGGAGGTCGACATGCAAGCGCAGGCAGGCGCGCGCCGCGCCGGGATGGCGCATTCGTACGGAGCACTCGCGGCCATGCTGGCCGCCGTGCTGGTGACGGCGGGATGCCAGGGGATGGCCATGACGGAACGCACGACGGCGGCACGGAACCCCTCGCGACCCGACAACACCGTGGCCGACTGGCCGCTGAAGTTCGTACAGCACAACTTTGGTGGCTTCTGCTATTCCACCTACGGGTGCACGATCCAGTACGGGGGCTACAGCCGAACGGAGCCGGACGATCATCTGGCGATCTCATCGGAATCACTCGCAGGCAAGTACCCAGGCAACCTGAGGGCGGGTTACCTCGGCATACGCGGGTTCCCGGGGCCTGCGCGGGTGAGTTGGCGTTCGAAGGACGGGGTATCGCACGAGGCCACGATCGATATTGCCGCGATCTTCAAGGACAGGCTGATCCTGCACAACGTACCGAGGGAAGAGATCCGCGAAGGCGTGTCGATCACCAACCCCGGCATCATCCTCGAAGTCAACGACCGCACCATCAACGTCTACATGCGGGCGTTTATCCCGACCAAGGAACTGCAGGAGCCGGGCAACCGGCACAGCGGGCACCGCGACGAGCCAGTGCTGGCGTGGAGCAGGACCTACTGATCCGACCCTGAGCGACATGGAGGTGCAGGATGGGCGGAGAACGTCATCCCGACGGCGCAAGGACAATCCAGGCGACCGCCGTGGACCTTGCAACCTACGAGAATGCGCAGCGGCAGTTGGCGGAGTTCTCCGCTCCCGTCCTGCTCGATCGCAACTCAGGCGATGACCGCCTGTTCGTTGCGGCCTTTGATGGCACCGCAAACAGCATGTATCGGGACTCTCCGGAGAACCATACCAATGTCGCGCGGATTTTCGAGCAGATCGAAACGCGGCACCGCGGCGGCGAAACCGAGATCGGAGCGGGCTATGTCGAAGGCGTCGGCACCCAGGGTGGCCTCGCCGGAAGCTGGGATGCCGCGCGGGGGCACACCTACCGGGCCCGGCTGGAGGACATGTACCTGCAGTTCGCGTCCCAGGCACAGGGCTGGCTGCGGGAAAATCCCGAGGCCGACATCCGCCTGGCGTCGATCGGCTTCAGCCGCGGCGCCGAGCAGGCGGCAGGCTTCACCAGGATGGTCGAGGAACGCGGCATCCAGGATCCGGAAGGCGCGATCGTCACGCGCGGCCGCGACGGCCTGGTCGAAGCAGTCGAGTACACCCGTCCCGCCCTACGGGAGGGCGGTACCGTGGTCCAGGCGGTGGGCATGTTCGATCCGGTGGGGACCGGGGAGCCGCGCAGCCACGACAGGCGCCTGGCGGGGTCGGTGGTGTCCAGTTTCCAGATCACCGCGCTGGACGAGCAACGCAACCTGTTCCAGGGCACCCGCGTGACCGACCCGGGCATGACCCCCGACGGCCGCTCCCTCAACGTGGCCGTCGCCGGCGCGCACAGCAACATCGGTGGCGGCTACGAGCTCGACGGCCTGTCCACGCGCAGCGGCAACCTGATGGTCGATTACCTGAACGCGCTCGCCAGCGAGCCGTTCCTGGCCAAGCGCGAGGTCCAGCCAGACCCCGCGCGCGATGTCATCCATCGCTCCCAGGACCATCTGTTCTTCTATCGCACCAGCGTTTACGAGCGGCTGGGGGAGCGCGCCCATGTCGAGGAACTGGCGCCCCCGCCCCTGTGCCGCATGGATTGCCGCGATGCCGAGCCGCGCGACGAGGCGATGGCGGCCGGGCTGCAGTGGCAGCGCGTGCGGATCGGGCCGCTGCCGGACGAGCGCGCGGCTGCGATGTCCGCGGAACAGGCATCGGCGGTTGACCGCCTGCTCGCCGTGGCGCGGCAGGGGGATGGCGAGGCGATCCGCCGCATGTCGTTCGACTTCCTCGACGGCCCGGTCGGGCACGCGTGGCGGGCCGCCGGTGACGCGCGCCTGCACGAGCTGGATGCGGCCGGCCGCGACGCGGAGACCCGTTCGCCGGCAGACCTGGAGCTGTCCCGCTGACCCTGCGTGGCGGGACAGGCGGCGGTCGGCGCGCACGCACGAAGGATCGCGCGCTCACCGCTCCGAATGCCCGCTCTCGTAGTAGTCCCGGCGCAGGAACAGGTCGGGCTGGATCAGGTCCATGAACGCACGCGCCTGCGGCGACGGCAGGCGGCCCTTGCGCATCACCACGCCGTAGCTGCGCGCGGGGAAGAACCGCTCCAGCGGGCGCGTGACCAGGCGGCCGCGGTCGGCCTCGGTCAGGCAGATCGAGGACAGGATGCTGATGCCCATGCCCATCGCGACGTACTGCTTGATCACCTCCCAGCCGCCCACCTCCAACGCCACGGTGTAGGGCACGCGGTTCTGCTGGAACACCAGGTCCACCAGGCGCCAGGTGATCTGGCGCTTGGGCGGCAGGATCAGGCCGTACTGGCCGATGTCGGCCAGGCCCAGGTCGGGCTTGTCGGCCAGCGGGTGTCCAGGCGGCATCACCAGCCGCTGCTCGAAGCGGTGCAGCGGCTCGTACACCAGGTCGCCGGGCACGTCGTGCATCGATCCGACCACCAGGTCGACGGAGTCGCTGCGCAGCAGGTCCGTGCCGTCGGCGCTGACCGTGTTGTGCAGGCTCAGGCGCACGTCCGGGTGGTGCTGGCGGAAGCGCTCCACGATCCGCGGCAGCAGGTAGAGGATGGTCGAGCTGTTGGCGGCGATGTTGAGCTCCCCCGCATCCAGCCCGCGCAGGGCGTCGCGGAAGGCGGTGGGCAGGGTGTCGATGCCGTCCACCAGCGGTCGCGCCAGTTCGTACAGCGCCTCCCCCGCCCGGGTCGGCACCAGCCGGCGGCCGCTGCGCTCGAACAGCTTCTGGCCCAGTTCGCGCTCCAGTGCCTGCAGCTGGAGGGTGATCGCCGGCTGGCTGACATACAGCGCTTCGGCCGCCCGCGACACGGATCCAAGCCGCGCGGTCTGGCAGAAGGCCCGCAGCGGCTTCAGCCGGTCGGCCTTGTAGGCGAATCGAGGGGTCGAGTTGCCAGCGGAAGGCATTGATTCGCCTTCGGTATATGGAAAACTTATGAGTTACATTGAAAAAACTCAGTTGTCAAATAATTGAGCGGGGCGGAGGGTGGCGTTGCAACGCAACATCCACCGGAGCCCGCCATGTCCGCCGTCCTGAAGCCCTCGCAGATCGCCCCCGCCATCGAAATCCGCGATCCCGCAGCCGTCGCCGACGTCCTCGACGCGGATGCCCAGGCCTTCCTCGCCGGCCTCCACCGCCGCTTCGAAGCCGAGCGCCAGGCCCGCCTGGCCGCCCGCCGCGAGCGCCAGGCGAAGTTCGATGCCGGCGCGCTGCCGGACTTCCGCGAAGACACCCGCGCCATCCGCGAGGGCGACTGGAAGGTGGCGCCGATCCCGGTGGCCCTCCTCGACCGCCGGGTCGAGATCACCGGCCCGGTCGACCCGAAGATGGTCATCAACGCCCTGAACTCGGGCGCCAGCTGCTACATGGCCGACTTCGAGGATTCGACCGCGCCGACCTGGGACAACGTCATCGCCGGACAGCGCGCCCTGCGCGGCGCGGTCGCCGGCAGCCTGTCGTTCGAGGGCAACGGCAAGCGCTACGCGCTGCGCCCCGAGGACGAGCGCGCGGTGCTGATCGTGCGCCCGCGCGGCTGGCACCTGGACGAGAAGCACGTGCTGGTGGACGGCGAGCGCATGTCCGCCTCGCTGTTCGACCTGGGCCTGTTCGCCTGGCACAACGCGCGCGCGCTGGCGGAGAAGGATCGCGGCCCCTACTTCTACCTCCCCAAGCTGCAGTCGATGGAGGAGGCCGCGCTGTGGCAGCAGGTGCTCTCGCACATCGAGCGCGCGCTGGACCTGCCGCAGGGACAGATGAAGGTCACCGTGCTGATCGAGACGCTGCCCGCGGCGCTCGAGATGGACGAAATCCTGCACGCGCTGCGCGATCGCATCGCCGGCCTCAACTGCGGGCGCTGGGACTACATCTTCTCCTACATCAAGACCCTGCGCGGGCACCGCTCGCGGGTGCTGCCCGAGCGCGGCCAGGTGACCATGACCCAGCCGTTCCTCAGGGCCTATTCCGAACTGCTGATCCAGACCTGCCACCGCCGCGGCGCCCACGCCATGGGCGGCATGGCCGCGCAGATTCCGATCAACAACGACGCCGAGGCCAACGAGCGCGCGTTGGCACGGGTGCGTGCCGACAAGCTGCGCGAGGTGACCGCCGGGCACGACGGCACCTGGGTGGCGCACCCGGCGCTGATCCCGATCGCGCGCGAAGTGTTCGACGAGCGCATGCCGACGCCGCACCAGCAGCACATCGGCCGCGAGGAGGTGATCGTCGGCCAGGCCGACCTGCTCACGCCCTCGCTGGGCACGATCACGCGCATCGGCTTCGAGAACAACGTCGAGGTCTGCGTGCGCTACCTCGCCGCCTGGCTCGACGGCAACGGCTGCGTGCCGATCCACTGGCTGATGGAGGACGCGGCCACCGCCGAGATTGCCCGTGCGCAGCTGTGGCAGTGGCTGCATGCCGCCGACGGTGGACGCTGTCCGCTGCACCTGGACGACGGCACGGTGATCGACGAGGCCCTGTTCGACCGCGTGCTGCTGGGCCTGCCCTCGCGGCTGGCCAGCCAGCCGGTGATCGGCGCGACGCGCGTGCCGGAGGCGATCGCCCTGCTCGAAGAGCTCAGCCACCGGCCGACGCTGGAGGACTTCCTGACCCTCCCGGCCTACGAACGCCTCTGATTCCTCCGCCACGCCACGCGCCGCGCGCACCCCACTTCCGCATCGAGGACATCCGCATGAACCGCAATACCCGCCAGCAACAGATCGACGCCCTGCAGCAGCAGTGGACCACCGACCCGCGCTGGGCCGGCATCCAGCGCCCCTATTCGGCCGCCGACGTGGTGCGCCTGCGCGGCAGCCTGCAGCCCGAGCACACGCTCGCCCGACGCGGCGCCGAGAAGCTGTGGAAGCTGGTGAACGGCGAGGCGAAGAAGGGCTACGTCAACGCCTTCGGCGCGATTTCCGCCGGCCAGGCGATGCAGCAGGCCAAGGCCGGCCTGGAAGCGGTGTACCTGTCGGGCTGGCAGGTGGCGGCCGACGGCAACACGTCCGAGACCATGTACCCGGACCAGTCGCTGTACGCCTACGACTCGGTGCCGACCATGGTCCGCCGGATCAACAATACCTTCCAGCGCGCCGACGAGATCCAGTGGAAGGCGATCTGCGACGGCAAGATGAAGGAAGCCGACGCGATCGACTTCTTCCTGCCGATCGTCGCCGACGGCGAGGCCGGCTTCGGCGGCGTGCTCAACGCCTACGAACTGATGAAGAACATGATCACCGCCGGCGCCGCGGCGGTGCACTTCGAGGACCAACTGGCGGCGGTGAAGAAGTGCGGCCACATGGGCGGCAAAGTGCTGGTCCCCACCCAGGAGGCGATCCAGAAGCTGGTCGCCGCGCGCTTGGCGGCCGACGTGCTGGGCGTGCCGACCGTGGTGCTGGCGCGCACCGACGCCGAGGCCGCCAGCCTGCTGACCTCGGACTTCGATGCCAACGACCAGCCCTTCGTCACCGGCAAGCGCACGGCCGAGGGCTTCTACCAGGTGAAGAACGGCCTGGAGCAGGCGATCAGCCGCGGCGTGGCCTATGCGCCCTATGCGGACCTGGTGTGGTGCGAGACCGGCACGCCGGACCTGGGCTTCGCGCGCGAGTTCGCGCAGGCCGTGCATGCGAAGCATCCGGGTAAGCTGCTGAGCTACAACTGCTCGCCAAGCTTCAACTGGAAGAAGAACCTGGACGACGCCACCATCGCGAAATTCCAGGACGAGCTGGCGGCGCTGGGCTACAAGTACCAGTTCATCACCCTGGCCGGTATCCACATCAACTGGTTCAACACCTTCAAGTTCGCGCACGACTATGCGCGCGGCGAGGGCATGAAGCATTACGTGGAGCAGGTGCAGGAGCCGGAGTTCGCGGCGCGCGAGAAGGGCTACACCTTCGTCTCGCACCAGCAGGAGGTCGGCGCGGGCTACTTCGACGACGTCACCACCGTGATCCAGGGCGGCGCCTCGAGCGTGACCGCGCTGACGGGTTCGACGGAAGAGGAGCAGTTCGAGCGTTCGCACGCGGTTGCCGCCTGAGGCGGCAGCGGGAACGTGTCGGGAGGACGGGACGGCCGGGCGCAAGCCCGGCCGTTTTTTTTTGGCTCGGCGCGTACGCGGGTAATGGGCTCGTTGCTTCGGGTGCCCCCACCCCAACCCTCCCCCGCAAGCGGGGGAGGGGGTCAGACATTTTGCGGCCGTGGCGAACGCCGCGAATCAGAGCTCTCGCCGGGTATTGGAAAGTGGCGTCGTGCGGCGGCCTTGCTCCTCCCCGCTTGCGGGGGAGGGCTGGGTGGGGGCAGCGCCCCGACCTATCCCTGTTCCCGACTACCGCTGGTCAGCCGCATCGACCGAAACCTCCAGCGGCACGCCATTGGCCTTGAGCCAGTCCGCCACCGCCTTGCGCTCGCCCAGCGCGCGGTCGTTGAGGAGGGCGCGGTTGTAGCCGAAGTAATACGACTGGAAGCTCGCCCCGCCGCCGTTGCGCGCCAGCGGCGAAGCGCCCTTGCCGAGCAGTTCGAGGATCGCGCCGCCGTTGTTGGTGCGCGCGGCGACATGGAGCGGCGTGTCGCCGTTGCGGTCGGCGATGTCCGGGTCGGCGCCCGCGCGCAGCAGCACCTGGTACTGGGTGAGATTGGGCGAGAGCAGGGCCTGCACCAGCGGCGTGGCGCCGGTTTCCGGATTGCGTGCATCGGGATCGCCGCCGTGGGCCAGCACCAGCTCCAGCAGTTCCGGCTTGCCCGAGAATGCCGCCGCATGCACCGGCGTCTCGCCGCGCGGGCCGACCCGGTTCGGATCGGCGCCGCCCTCGAGCAGCGCCTGCACGCTCGCGGCCTGACCCTTGGAGATCGCGGCCAGCAGCAGGGTGCTGCCGTCGCTGCCCGGCGCGTCGACGTCGATGCCTTCGAGCTGGCGGCGGATCTCGACCGCGTCGCCGCGCGCCACCGCCGCTGACAGCGGTGCGAGTTCAGGACTGGAGAACGCGTCGTTGCTCATGGACGGCCGGGCACACCCTGCGGCAAGGCATAGGACCAGCGCGGACGCGATCGCGAAAGTGCGGCGCATGCGCGGTATTGGAGCGGCGATCATAGCGCCGCGCAAGCGGCCGCGATCCGGCGCGACACAAGTCAGCGGCCGAACAGGCCGCCGACCAGGTTGACCGCGCCCTGCGCCACCCAGCCGGCGCCGTCGGCGAGCATCTCGACCGCCTGGCCGCCCGCATCGGCCACGAACTCGATCGCGTCGCCGCCGCCGTCCACCGCGCCCGACAGCACGTCGCCGATCCAGCCGTCGACCTGTTCATCGATCCTCGCGGCCAGGGTGTCGGCGTAGCCGTCCACGGTGTCGCCAACCGAGTTGAAGGCGCCTTCGGCGAAGTCGCCGGCCAGGCGCACGCCGCCCTGCACGTAGCGGCCCTCGGCGAATTCGTTGGCCTTCACCGCATCGATATCGGTGGCGAAGTCGTGCACGTTGCGGGCGTAGTCGTCCTTGGCCACGTCGGGCAGCAGGTTCTGGAGGTCGCGGCCAAGGTTGGACGGATTCTCGTAGCCGGCCTGCCAGGGCTGGTGTTCGACCATGCCGGCGGTCAGTGCGTTCGGGCTGTGGCTGATCGCGCTGTAGGCCAGGTTGCCGCCGAGGATGGCGACGCCGGTCGCCACTCCGGTCAACGGATTGATCGGCAGGAACGGCGTATGGCGTCCGGCCTCGACCCCGGCGTTGACCAGCGCCAGCTGCGCCGGCGAGAGGCCGTCGAGTTCCATCGGACCATAGTTGTTGAACATGTTGTGCTCGTCGGCGCTGGCCGGCTTGACCACGATCTGGGTCCCCAGCGCATCGGGTGCGACGATGCCGGTGATCCAGCTGTCCTGTGCCTTGGTCAGCGCGTCGTCCTGCAGCGAATAGGCGCGGATCTGCCCGCCCTCGGCGACCTCGCGCGCGCGCTGCGGATCGATGCCGATGCGATCGAGCGTGTTGGGATGGATGCCCGAGGCGTCGAAGGTCACCGCCGGCACGCCGCTGGCCAATGCGCCCACCGACGCCAGGCCGCCGCCCTGCGAATGCCCGGTGATCGCGAGATTGGTCGACTGCCCGCCCGGGTTGTCGCCGAACACGCGCGCGAACTCGACCGCGGTGTTGACCGCGGTGACGCTGAACTTGTCGCCGTCCCGGGTCTCGTAGCCCAGCCCTTGGCGGAAGTTGTTGTCCCAGTCGTCGGCGCCTTCGGCGGTGCCGCGGTAGGACAGCACGTAGTTGCCCTCGCCATCGGTATAGACCTCGGCGCGGAATTCCTGCGCGTTGCTGCCCACGCTGTCGTTGGCGCCGAGGAACTGCAGGCGCCAGGCCTGCGGATCGCGCACGCCCAGGTCCTGCAGCTGCTGGTCGCTGATCGCGCTCCAGCCCTCCGGCGGATCGCCCCGGGTGCCGTAGACCGCGGTGGCCAGCTGCGAGAGCGTGACGTCGAAGGGCTGCGCCTGCGTGCCGCCGGCGATGTCGCCCAGCGTCCGTCCGGGCGGAATCCCGTAGGCGCCGCCGGCCTGGGAGGGCTGCGGGCCGCCGGCGGGGGAGGAACCCGGCGGCTGCAGCTGCGGGTGGTAGGCAGGTTCGGCGCGCCAGGGGCCGAGGGGCGCCTGCGCGCTGGTCGCGGTCGCGAGCTGCGAAGGCGGCGGCAGCGGCATGCGCGTACCGGAGTCGGCAACCATTGAAATCCCGCTGACCATGTCGGCCTCCATACCCGATGGCATGGTCACCCTAGCCGCGCGCGCGGCGCTGCGGCAGCTAGGGCGTGTCCTAGGGGCGCGGACCCGTAACGCCACTCCGGAATGCGACCGCCGGCGTCCTGCGCGGACCTCCTGCGGCCACGTCGCCGGAACAAGGCGGTTAGAATGCGGGCACGGAGCTGTGGAAGTCCGACAGGGGGAATCACGATGCGCACCATTTCGCGCGCGCTTGCGCGCGCTGGCCTGCTTGGCCTGTTCGTTCTGCTGTCCGCGCCGGTTGCGACCGCGCAATCGCTGCCGCGGCCGGCCGAGTTCTATTTCGACGAGGACGCCGCCGCGCGGCCGATCGTCGCCATCGAGGGCGACGACGATGCGACGGTGGCGCAGCTGGTCCGGCTGATGGATCGGGGCGGCCGCAATGCCGACCAGGCCATCGGCCAGCTGGCGCACCTGTCCATGGCCGGCGGTCGCACCGAGACGGGCATGGCGCTGTATGCGCGTGCGCTCGAATCCACCTCTGCCGGCAGCCAGCGCCGCCGTTCGCTGCAGTGGAACCAGGCCTGGGACCTCTATCGTAACGGCGACGTCGAGGCGGCGCTCGGGCTGTGGGTGCAGGCCGGCAGCAACCCGGTGGTGCGCTACGACTGGGTGCCGCCGACGCTGGCGCTGGCGCTGTGGCGCCTGGACCGCCGTGCCGAAGCGGTGGCCTGGTACGCCGCCGCGGTGCGCACCTGGCCCGAACGCTGGAGCGATCCGGCCAGCATGGCCGCGCAGCTGCCCGACTGGAGCGAGGCCGATCGCGCCACGCTGGCCGAGGTGCTCGCGGCGTGGGCCGAGGACCCGCCCAGCTGGCCGTAGGCCGCAGCCTGCGGGTTCCGCGCTAAGGTGCGCGCATCGCATCGCCGACGGAGCCCGACCCTTGCGCCGCACAGCCCGCATCCTCACCCTCGCCGCGCTGGCCGCCTGCGCGGCGGCGACCGGCGCTGCCGACCGCATCACCGGACACACGTTCGCCACGCGCAGCGAAGTGCACGCGCCAAACGCGATGGCGGCCACTTCGCACCCGCTGGCCACGCAGATCGCGCTGGACGTGATGAAGGCCGGCGGCAGCGCGGTCGACGCGGCCATCGCCGCCAACGCCGCGCTCGGCCTGATGGAGCCGACCGGCAACGGCATCGGCGGCGACCTGTTCGCGATCGTCTGGGATCCGGAGACCAGGAAGCTGCACGGCTACAACGGCTCCGGGCGTTCGCCGAAGTCGCTGAGCCTGGCCGAGTTCGAGCGTCGCGGCCTCAGCGAGGTTCCTTCGCACGGCCCCCTGCCGGTCACGGTGCCCGGTGCGGTCGACGGCTGGTTCGCCCTGCACGGGCGCTTCGGCAGGCGGACGATGGCCGAGAACCTCGCCCCGGCCATCGCCTACGCGCGCAACGGCCATCCGGTGCACGAGGTCATCGCCTATTACTGGGACCGTTCGGTGCCGCGCCTGTCGAAGTGGCCGGGCTTCCGCGAACAGTTCACCATCGACGGCCGCGCCCCGCGCAGGGGCGAGACCTGGAAGAACCCCAACCTCGCCAATACCCTGCAGCAGATCGCCGAGGGCGGTCGCGACGCGTTCTACAAGGGCGGGATCGCCCGCACCATCGACGCCTATTTCAAGGCCAACGACGGCTTCCTCTCCTTTGATGACCTGGCCGCGCACGAGGGCGAGTGGGTCGATCCGGTCTCGACCAGCTACCGCGGCTACGACGTGTGGGAGCTGCCGCCCAGCGGCCAGGGCATCGCCGCGCTGCAGATCCTCAACCTGCTCGAGCCCTACGACCTCAAGGCCTACGGCTTCGGCAGCCCCGAGCACGTGCACCTGTTCACCGAAGCCAAGAAGCTGGCCTTCGCCGATCGCGCGGCGAGCTATGCCGATCCGGAGTTCTACCGCAGCCCGGTCGAACGGCTCATCTCGAAGGCCTACGCGCGCGAACGCGGCAAGCTGATCTCGATGGACCGCGCGATGCCGGCGGTCGAGCCGGGCATCATCCCCCAGCTCAACGAGGGCGACACGATCTACCTGACCACCGCCGATGCCGACGGCATGATGGTCTCGCTGATCCAGTCCAACTACCGCGGCATGGGCAGCGGCATGGCGCCGCCCGGGCTGGGCTTCATCCTGCAGGACCGCGGCGAGCAGTTCGTGCTCAAGCAAGGCCACCCGAACAGCTTCGCGCCCGGCAAGCGGCCGTTCCACACCATCATTCCGGCCTTCGTGACCAGGGACGGCAAGCCCTGGCTGAGCTATGGCGTGATGGGCGGCGCGATGCAGCCCCAGGGCCACGTGCAGATCCTGCTCAACCTGATCGACTTCGGCATGAACCTGCAGGAGGCCGGCGACGCGCCGCGCATCCAGCACGACGGCTCCACCGAGCCGGCCGGGCAGGCCGAGCCGATGGCCGACGGCGGCCGCATCGAGCTGGAGACGGGCTTTCCCTACGAAACCGTGCGCGCACTGATGCGCAAGGGCCACAGCGTGCGCTTCGCCGACGGCCCCTATGGCGGCTACCAGGCGATCATGGCCAATCCGCACGGTGGCTGGACCGGCGCCAGCGAATCGCGCAAGGACGGGCAGGCGGCAGGGTACTGACGATCCCGCGATCCCGCGATCCCGCGCGGCTATGCTGTGGCCGACTTTCAATGGACCGTCCGCCATGAGCCCACGCCTGCTGCTGGCCGCCGTACTGCTGCTGCTTCCCGCCGCGCAGGCGCAGGAGCCTGGCGGGGGCCCGCCGCCGGAGCAGGTGGCCGCGCACGTCGCGCACAGCCAGGGGCTGGCGGCCGCCCTGGCGCGCGAGGGCGGCGCGCGCGAACTCGCGCTGGCGGCGCTGCTGCGCCAGGCCGACGCGCAGCAGGCCAATCCGGAAGCCACGTCCGAAGCACCCGATGCGCAGGCGCAGGCCTGGCTGCGCGCGGCCGCGGCCAAGGCGGGCGCGGACGCGATCGCCAACCAGCTGCTGATCGCCGCCGCAGCCAAGGCCGATCCGATCCGCCTGGAGGCCGCGCGCCGCTGGCAGGCGGCCGAGCCCGACAACCTGGCGCCCCTGCTGCATGCCGGGCTCACCATCGACGCGCTGCTCGCGCAGGCCCGCGGCGCCACTCGCGCAGATACGGGCATGTACCCCGCGGTCCGCTGGATCGCGGAGGCCTGGCGTCGGCATCCGCCGGGCGTTGCCGAGCAGGCGGCGATGGCGGGCGGCGAGGGTTTCGACCTGGACGAGGCCGCGGCGATGTCCGCCATGGCCGTATGGGCCGCCGCCGCAATGCCCGACTACGCGGCCCTGGTCGAAGGCTGCAGCGCGCAGATGCTGCGCGCGCAGCCGGCGCGTCGCGGCGGCTGCCTGCACGTGGCCCGGCTGCTGGCCGACGGCGCCACCAGCATCGCCGACGAACATGCCGGCCTGGCGATGCTGCGCGCGCTGGCCGCCACCGCGGCCGAGCGCGACGAGGCCGACGCACGGCAGCGGGCGATGGACTGGCGGATGCTGCAGTGGGGGCACCTGGCGCAACAGCAGCCCCGCGGCGGCGCTGGGCAGTTCGCCCGGCTGCTGCGCGATCCTCGGATCCGCAGCGAGCAGCAGCTGGCCGAACGCGTGCTCGCCCAAGGCGGCGTCACCGCCGACCCGCCGCCCGGCTGGCAGGCGCCACGCCGGTGAGCGGGACCGGCAAGGCATGGCATATCGCGGCGCTCGGCTTCTCCATGGCCGCCGCACTTGCCGGTTGCGCCCACACACGTGGGAGCGTGGATGCGCGCATGGTCCTGCCGGCGGCTGCGCCGCGCATGCAGCTGTCCGAGACACAGGGCCTGCTCATGGCGGTGTCGATCGAGCAGCCGATGCCGCTCTACCCGGAAAGCGCCGCCGGCGGCGACGGTCGCACCGAGGTGTGCGTGTCTTTCGTGGTCACCGCCGACGGGCAGGTCTCGGAAGCCGCGCACGCCCCGGGCGTCGACACCTGCGCCGAGCGGCCGGATCCGGCGCTGGTCGCCGCGGCCCTGGACGCGGTGTCGCGTTGGACGTTCTTCGGTGCGGCGATCTGCGAGTACCCACAGGGCGTCACGCCGGCGCCGGACTGTTCTGGCGAGGATGCGGTGCTGCGCGCGGTGCCGATCCGGTTGATGTATGCCTTCACCTTCGAGCGCGTGGGCGGGCGCGGCCGGGTGGCGGTTCGCCGCGCCTGACGCGGCTCAGTCGGCCGGCACGGTGCGCGTGCCCGCCCAGTCGCGCAGCGCCTGCACCTGCTCGCGCATCAGCACCGACAGCGGACGCGTCTGCGCCAGCTCTTCCAGCAGCAGGGCGTTATCGATGGCTCGATCCTCCGCGTGCGCGGCGTACAGCGCGGCGACGATGGCCTGTTCGATCTCCGCGCCGGAAAAGCCCTGCGACGCCGCGGCCAGGGCGGGCAGATCGAAGCGGTCGACGGGAAGTTCCCGGCGGCGCAGGTGCAGTTCGAACACGTGCGCGCGCGTGTCGGCGTCGGGCAGGTCGACGAAGAAGATCTCGTCGAAGCGGCCCTTGCGCAGCAGTTCGGCCGGCAGCTCCTGCACCTGGTTGGCGGTGGCGACCAGGAACACCTGCGAGCGGCGCTCCGCCATCCAGGTCAGCATGTAGCCCAGCACCCGCCGCGACACGCCGCCGTCGCCGTCGGCACCGCTCGCGGCCAGGCCCTTCTCGATCTCGTCGATCCACAGCACGCACGGCGCCAGCTGCTCGGCCTGGGCCAGGGCCTGGCGCAGGTTGGCCTCGGTCTCGCCGTGGTACTTGGCGTAGAGCGTGCCGAAGTCCAGCCGCACCAGCGGCACGCCGAAGCCGCCGGCCACGGCCTTGGCCAGCAGCGACTTGCCGCAGCCCTGCACGCCCAGCAGCAGGATGCCGCGCGGCGGATCGAGCCCGGGCGGCGCATCGCCGTCGACGAACACGCGGCGGCGCTGCTCGATCCAGCGCTTGAGCCGGCGCGCGCCGGCGACGTCGGCGAAGCGCGCCGTGTCGTACTCGTAGTGCAGGTGGCCGCTGCGGTTGAGCAGCTCGAACTTCAGCCGCGCCAGCTCGGGCAGGTCGTCGGGGCCGAGCGCGCCATCGGAATGGATCAGGTGGCGCACGATGCGGCGCGCGTCGATCGCGTCCAGGCCCTGCAGGTTGCGCACGATCCGGCGCACCACCGCCTCGTCGGCCTCGAGCCGGCGGCCGTCGTTCTCGCGCTGCCAGGCCGCGATTTCCTCGCGCACCAGCTTGAGCAACTGGTTGGCGTCCGGCAGGCGCAGGCGCAACCGCGTGGCCTTGGCCTCGAGTTCCGGCGGAAGCTCGACCTTGTGTCCCACCATCACCACCGTGTGGGCGAGGCAGTCGCGCCGCTGCAGGATCTCGCGCAGCTGGCGCTGGGTGCCGGCGTAGCCGAGGTAGGGATGGAAATCGAGCAGCAGGTACACGCCGCGCTGGTCGGCGCCGCGGATCGCGCCGAGCGTGGTGCCGGCATCGGCGGGCAACTGCGCGGGATCCTCGCCGTCCAGGTCGATGCGGCGCAGGCCTTCGGTGATCGACCAGCGGTACAGCGCGCGCCAGATGCGGGTCAGCGACTGGCGGAACAGCTGCACGACCCGCATCTCGTCGGAGGTCTCGACCACGATCAGCGGTGTGTCGGCGCGGATCAGCGCCACGAGGTCCTGCAGGTCGCTCATGCACATCGGGCGGTGGCGGGGCCGGGCGACGATAGCAGATGCCGGCGACGCCCCCCGCGTCAGCCGGGTGCGCGGCGTGGACGCCCGTTGAACAGCCAGCCGGCCAGGGTCGAGCGCCGGACCAGCAGGTGGTGCAGGGCCAGCGGCACGACGGTGGCGACCGACAGCACCACTGCGAACTTGGCCGTCGCCGGCAGGTGCGCCGGCAGCAGCGCGGTCGCTGCCAGCACCACGAACAGGTGGTGGAACAGGTAGACCGAATAGCTGGCGTCGGCGAGGTAGCGCAGGGCCGGGCGGGGACGGTCCGCCCAGCGCCTGAAGGCGGCGAAGACGATGCGCACCAGGCCCCAGTGCAGCACGGTGCGCGCGACCACCGCCACCGCCATCGCGGCCGCGCCATGCGGATGCGGCAGCAGCGCCAGCACCACGCCGGCGCCGAGCGCGGCCAGCCACAGCCCCGGGCCGGCCGAGCCGAAGCGCCGCAGCAGCGCGGGATCGGCTGCCAGCGCGCAGCCGACCGCGAAGTAGGGCGCGTTGTCGAGCAGTTCGATCGGATCGACGATGCCACCGAATGCGTGGTTCAGCGTCGGCAGCAGGTGCGCGGCGAAGGCGCTGGCCAGCGGCTCCAGCGCCGCGACGCCCAGCAGCAGGGCCAGGCTGGTCGACGGACCCTGGAAGCCACGGGCCGCCAGCGCGCGCAGGCAGGGACGCAGCGCGGCCAGCGCGACGCAGTACACCGCGAGGTAGACCAGGAACCACAGGTGGCCCAGCCAGTCGCCGCGCCGCAGTGCGGGCAGCAGGGCGCCCTCCACGAAGCCGCCGGCCGGATGCGCCGGCGCCAGGAACCAGACCTGGGCGAGGTTGAAGCTGAGCAGGATCGCCATGGCGGGCAGCAGCAGCCGGCGCGCGCGATCGCGCAGGAACACGCCGGTGGGTCCTCCCCGCAGCAGTCGCATCGCGAAGTAGCCGGCGACCACGAAGAACGCGGGCATGCGGAAGGCGTGGATCGCCACCACCAGCGCGCCCAGGGCGGTGCTGCCCGCGGGGTCGTGCACCAGCCAGCCGCCGTCGCCGCGATAGGGATTGGCGGCATGCAGCACCACGCCCAGCAGCATCAGCACGCTGCGCATGGCGTCGAGGTGGTGCAGGCGCTGGCCGGAGTCGCTCGCCAGCGGGGAAGGTGGCGGGGCCGGTGCAGGCGCGGATGCGGTCATTTGTGAAATTTCTGTCAACGCAGCCGACGATGCATGAGTAACGTACCGGCCTTGTCGCGACGGCCACGCCGCCGGTGTACGCTCGCGGCTCGTTCCCGCGAGGCGGAGGCAGTGCATGAAGACCGTGCTGGTGGCCAGTTCCAAGGGCGGTGTCGGCAAGACCACCATCGCCACGCACCTGGCGGCGGAGTCCGCCCTGGCAGGACGCAGTACGGTCATCATCGACGCCGATCCGCAGGGATCTTCCACGCGTTGGGCGGAACGCCGCTCGGTGCTGGAGAGCGCAGTGCTGCCGATCGACGGCAGCAGCCGCCACAAGACCGCCTGGAAGTCGATTCCCGAGGGCACCGAGCGGGTGGTGGTGGACGCGCCGGCCGGCGCCCATGCCGACGCGCTGGAGGTCTACCTCGAGCATGCCGACGCACTGGTGGTGCCGGTGCTGCCTTCGGCGCTGGACATCGACGCCACCGTCCCCTTCCTCAACGCCCTGGCCAGGCACCCGCGGGTGCGCGGCGGCCAGCTGCCGGTGGGCCTGGTCGGCAACCGTCTGCGGCCGTGGACCAATGCCTCGCAGCAGGCCATGGACCTGCTCGCGCAGTGGCCGTATCCGCTGGTCGCGCAGCTGCGCGACAGCCAGGCCTACGTGATGCTGGTCGGTTTCGGCAAGAGCCTGTTCGATTACAACTCTGCCCAGGTCCGCGATCACCAGGCCGACTGGCAGCCCCTGCTCAAATGGCTCAAGCGCGCCTGAACCCGGTCCCTGGAGTACGCCTGCCATGCGTGAACTGATCCTGTTGCGGCATGCCCATGCCGAGCCGCCGCGCACCGGCCAGGCCGACCTCGACCGGCCGCTGTCGGCCGAGGGCCTTGCCGAGGCCGAGGCGGTCGCCGCGTGGATGCGCGACAAGTCGCTGGTGCCCGACCTGGCGCTGTGCTCGCCGTCGCGGCGCACGCGCGAGACCCTGGACGTGGTGACCCAGGCGGTGGGCGCAGTGGAACGCCGCCTGGAGGACGGGATCTACGAGGCCACGGCGGGCGCGCTGGCGACCCTGCTCGATGCCCACCGCGACGTCGACCGGCTGCTCGTGGTCGGCCACAATCCGGGCCTGGAGCGGCTGCTGGCGCTGTTGCACAGCGGCCAGTCGGGCGACTACCGCGGGATGCCGCCGGCCGCGGTGGCGGTGCTCCACCTGCCGGAGGATGCGTCCATCGAGCCGGGCATCGCCTCGGTCTCCGCCTTCTGGTGGCCGTGAGCGACCTCGTGCCCGTGGTCCGGCGCGGGCGGTGGCTGGCGCTGCTGGGGCTGGCGACCGCGCTGGCGATGCCGGCGGCGTGCGCCGGCGAGATCGACCCTGCCCAGTCGCGCATCGGCTTCCAGCTCAAGACGCGCTGGGGCCAGGCGCTGGAAGGCCGTTTCCCCGAGTGGAGCGGCGAAATCGTCGACACCTCGGAGCGCCGGCGCCAGGTGCGGCTGCGCCTGCCCGCGGGCGAGGTCGAGATCCTCGGCCATCCGCGCTACTCGAAAATCACCCGCGGCGCCGGGTTCTTCGACGCCGACCACCATCCCTGGGTCGAGTTCGTGTCCGACCCCTACACCGAAGACCTGCTGCGCGAGGGCGGGCTGCTCGGCGGCGCGCTGACCATCCGCGGCGTGCGCCGGCGCGAGGTGTTCACGCTGGAGCCGGCCAGCTGCGCGCGCCCCACCATCGACTGCGACGTCGTCGCCAGCGGCGTGGTGTATCGCAGCGACTACGCGATGGACCGCTGGGGCTTCGCCCTGTCCGACCGGGTGGTGTTCAACCTGCGCATCCGCACCCGGCCCACGCCGGCGCCATGAGCGTGCTGCGGGCGTTCGTCGCGCTGCTGGCCCTGGCCTGCGGCGGCTGCGGCAGCCTGTCGGCGCTGCAGCGCGACCAGGCCGCGGCGATCGCGCTGCAGGCGCGCTCGGACGTGGTCGCCTGCCAGGCCGAGGACGCCTGCGCGCAGCCATCGCCGCTGCGCGCGCTGGGCGAGCGCGCGATGGCCGAGAGCGCGCCCGGCCAGCCGCGCCACTACGCGCTGCTGCTCGACTACGGGCAGGACGCGCTGGTCTCGCGCCTGGACCTGATCCGCGGCGCGCGCCACAGCATCGACCTGCAGACCTACATCTTCGACGAGGACGACGCCGGCCACCTGGTGCTCGACGAGCTGATGGCGGCGGTCCGGCGCGGCGTGCGCGTGCGCATGCTGGTCGACCAGCTGTCGGCGCTCAAGCAGGTCGACACGCTGGCGGCGCTGGCCTCGGCCCACACGAACTTCGAGATCCGCATCTACAACCCGGTGCTCGACCGTGCCCGCATCACCTATCCGATGTACGCCTGGGCGGCCGCCTGCTGCTGGCGCCGGCTCAACCAGCGCATGCACAGCAAGCTGCTGCTGGTCGACGGCCTGGTCGGGATCACCGGGGGACGCAACTACCAGGACGACTATTACGACTGGAACGCCGAATACAACTTCCGCGACCGCGACGTGCTGGTCGGCGGCCCGGTGACCGCGGAGATGGCGGCCAACTTCGAAGCGTTCTGGGACGCGCGGCTGAGCGTGCCGGTCGAGCGCCTCGACGACGTCGGCCGCCACCTGCTGCGCAAGGGCGCGCCGCCGCTGCCGGACTGGCCCTACCAGCATCCGGCGCGGGTGGAGGCGGTGGCGCGCGCGGCCGACGACAAGGACCTGGTGCGCGAGCGCCTGGTCGAGCCGGCGATCCCGGTCGGCGAGGTGCTGTTCATCGCCGACCTGCCGCAGAAGCACCGCCGCGACCGCGAACTGGCCGCCAGCGCGGTGCATGCCTCCCCGCTGCTCAACCAGCTGATCGAGTCGGCGCAGGACGAGGTGCTGCTGCAGACGCCCTATCTGGTGCTGTCCGACCAGGCCCAGGACATGTTCCGGCGCATGCACGAGCGGCCCGATCCGCCGCGGGTCATCGTCTCCACCAACAGCCTGGCGGCGACGGACTCGTTCATCACCTACGCGCTGTCCTACAAGTACAAGCGCCGGCACCTGCGCGAGTTCGGCTTCGAGATCCACGAGTTCAAGCCGTTTCCGGAGGACGCGCCCATCGACCTGGACGCCACCGGCGCGGTGGACATCTCCTGGAACCCGGACGGCAGCGCCAACATCGGCCGGGTCGAGCCGGAACCGGAAGAGGGACAGCGGCGAACGCCGCCGCTGGAACGCGAATACGCCGCGCTGCGCTACGCCGGCATCGGCGTGCACCAGCGCGTGCCGCTCAAGCGCGCCGGCGTGCGCTTCGGCCTGCATGCCAAGTCGCTGGTGATCGACAACCGCATCGGCGTGGTCGGTACCCACAACTTCGATCCGCGCGGCGACGACTACAACACCGAGAGCGCGGTGATCATCGACGATCCGGCGTTCGCGCGCGCGCTGGGCGACAGCATCCGCCGCGACATGGCGCCGGAGAACGCCTGGACCATCGCCCGGCGCGACCGGCCGCCCGTGCTGTCGGGCCTGGAGTACTCGCTGACCAAGGTCTCCGAGCACCTGCCCGTTTTCGACCTGTGGCCGGTGCGCTACGCCACCAGCTACGAGTTCCAGCCCGGGCCGGCCTGCCCGGAGCCGCTGCCGGCCACCGACCCGGGCTTCCGCGCCTGCTACGAGCCGGTGGGCGACTTCCCCGAGGTCAACCTCGGCTTCCGCACCCTGCTGACCCGCATCTTCACCGCCTTCGGCGCCGGGCTGGCCCCGATTCTCTAGCTCCGGGGTCCCCCGGCTTGCCTGCCGGCCTCGGCGGGGGTGTCGTCAGTCATGCCCGAAGGTTGCAACCCCGGGCTCCCGGATCCCATCCCAATCAACAAGTTCCGGCGTGCGCGGCCCCGATCGCCCGAGCCGTGACTTCCGGCCCATGTCGAAGCCGGTCTGGTGTACTACTTTACCAGCACACCGCAACACACTCCCCCGCACGAGGTCGCCATGAACCAGCTCTCCACCACCCCCGTCTCCGTCCCGCGCACCGGCGTTCCCGGCCCGGGCAACCTGCGTCCCCGCCTTGCCTTCGAACGCCGCGAGCGCGGCTTCGGTGTCGGCTACGGCAACAGCAGCGGCTACGCCAGCGATCGTCGCTACACGCCGTCGCCCGGCACCGCCCGTTTCCGTTTCGCCTGATACGTCGCCTGCATCGCGACGCAAAGCCTGGCGCGACATGCGCCACGCGGTCGCCCGCAATTGACGCGCGCGGCGCGCCGGGCCTAGGCTGCGCATCTTTTCCGCACCGGGACCCGCCATGTCGCTTTCGCTGACCATCGACCTCAACGACCACGACCTGGAGCACTTCGCCAGTGCGCTTGAAGCCGCGCGCAAGGCGGCGGCCGGCAAGAGTCCCGAGGAGGTCGTGCAGGCGGCATCGAAGCTTCTGGAAGGCGCGCAGCAGGTCCGGGTGCCGGACTTCATCCGCGAGCGCCTGGAGCGCCTGGACGACATGATCGCCATGGTGCGCGACGAAGGCTGGCACCTGGACGAGGAAGACCGCCAGCACGTGCTCTCGGCGCTGGTCTACTTCGCCGATCCGCAGGACGTGATCCCCGACCACGTGCAGGTGCTCGGCTACCTCGACGATGCGATCATGATCGAGCTGTGCGTGCGTGAACTGCGCCACGAGCTCGAGGCCTACGACGACTTCTGCGAGTACCGCGAGCGCGAGGCCACCAAGCGCGGCATCGAGCCTTCGGCCGTGGGCCGCACCGACTGGCTGGACAGCCGCCGCGACGAACTGGTCGAGCGCATGCACGCGCGTCGCCAGCGCGGCGGCGAGGGCTTCGGCATCGGCTACGGCAGCAGCAGCGGCTATGGCCGCGCCGCGTACTCGCGCGCCTGGCGCCCGAGCCTGTTCCGCATCAAGTGAGCACGGCGCGGACGTTCCGCGCCGACGTCGACCTCGAGCAGCTCAACGCGCTGTCGCGGAACACCGCGATCCAGGCGCTGGGCATCGTGTTCACCGGCATCGGCCCGGACTGGCTGCGCGCCACCATGCCGGTGGACGCGCGCACCCACCAGCCCTATGGGCTGCTCCATGGCGGCGCCTCGGCGCTGCTGGCCGAAACGCTGGGCAGCAGCGCCGGCGGCCTGTGCGCGCCCGAGGGTTGCGGCGTGGTCGGCATCGAGATCAACGCCAACCACCTGCGTGGCGTGCGCAGCGGTACGGTCACCGGCACCGCGCGGCCGCTGCACGTGGGCCGCAGCACCCAGGTCTGGGACATCCGCATCGAGGACGAGGCCGGGCGCCCGGTCTGCGTCTCGCGCCTGACCCTGGCGGTGGTGGCGCGGCCCTGAGCCTGCCGGGCCGGACGCAGGGGCGGCTGGCCCCGCGTGGCCGCCATTGGGTATCGTGGGCGGCTTCGGACGCCCCCCGTCCTGCTGGCTGACCCTGTCGTGCGTCTCCTCCGTTACGCGGTACGTATCCCCTTCCTGTTGTGGCACGTGCTGGTGCACCTGCCGGCCATCCTGATCCTGATGTCCAGGCCGTTCGGCGACCTGCGCCTGCGCAGCGGCGAGCGCCTCGGGCATCGCGTGGTGCGCTGGTGGCAGGGCGGGCTGATGCGCGTGTTCGGGCTGCGCGTGCGGCGCATCGGCACGCCGATGCCGGGCGCGGTGATGTTCGTCGCCAACCACGTCAGCTGGATCGACATCGTCGCGCTGCACAGCCAGCGGATGATGGGCTTCGTGGCCAAGCGCGAGATCGCCGGATGGCCGCTGGTGGGCTGGCTGGCGGCGCGCGGCGAGACGATCTTCCACCACCGCGGCAGCCAGGAGTCGCTGGGCGGGGTGCTGCACGAGATGCTGGCGCGCCTGCGTGAAGGGCGCGCGGTCGGCGTGTTCCCGGAAGGCCGCACCCGCGACGGCCGCGCGGTCGGCCCGTTCCACGCGCGCATCTTCCTGGCCGCGGTCGAGGCCGGCGCGCCGGTGCAGCCGGTGGCGCTGCGCTACGGCGCCGGCGGCAGTGCCCAGCACGTGGTCGCGTTCGCGCCGAAGGAGAGCTTCTTCGGCAACTTCCTGCGCCTGCTCGGCGAGCCGTCGCGGCCGGCCGAGGTGGTGTTCCTGGAAGCGGTGGTGCCCGGCGACGCCGAGGGTCGCCGCCGCATCGCGGAGATCGCCCGCGAGCGCATCGTCGAGGCGATGCGCCCATGAATCCGGACGGGGGCGGCGGGGGCGACGGCCTGGCGGCCTTCGCGCCGCCACCCTGGCTGCGCAGCCCGCACCTGCAGACCGTGCTGGGCAGCAGCGCCTGGCGGGCGCGCCGCGGCGCGCGGGAACTGGCGCGTACCGGCGCGGCGACCCGGCCGTACCTGCTCGACGGCGGCGACGGCGTGCGCCTGCTCGGCCTGCACAGCGCGGTGCCCGGGACGCGGACGCGCGGGCTGGTCCTGCTGCTGCACGGCTGGGAGGGCAGCGCCGAGTCGAGCTACATGCGCCTGACCGCGGCGCAGCTGCTGGCGCGCGGCTACGAGGTGTTCCGCCTCAACTTCCGGGACCACGGCGACACCCACCACCTCAACCCCGACATCTTCCACTCCTGCCGGATCGACGAGGTGGTGTGCGCGGCGGTCGATATCGCGCGCCGCTTCCCGGCCCGGCCGCTGCTGGCGGCCGGCTATTCGCTGGGCGGCAACTTCGCGCTGCGCCTGGCGCTGCACGCGCCCGCCGCCGGGCTGCCGCTGGAGCGGGTGGCCGCGGTCTGCCCGGTGATCGATCCGGCCCGGACCATGCAGCGCATGGAAGCCGGGCCGTGGCCGTACCGGCGCTACTTCCAGCGCAAGTGGCGCGGCTCGCTGCTGCGCAAGCGCGCGCTGTTCCCGGACCGGCTGGACATCGACGACGCCACCCTGCGCCTGGGCCTGCGCGAGCTGACCGACTGGCTGGTCCGGCGACACACCCGGCTCGGATCGATCGACAACTACTTCGACGGTTACTCGATCGCGGGCGACCGCCTGCGCGCGCTGCGGGTGCCGGCGCACGTGCTGATGGCCGCGGACGACCCGGTGATCCCGGTCGACGATTTCCACACGCTGGAGCTGCCGGCGGCGACGCGCGTGGAAATCCAGCCCTGGGGCGGACACTGCGGCTTCCTCGAGGACCTGGGCTGCAGCGGCTACGCCGAGCGCTGGACGGCGGCGCGACTGGCGTCGGCTCCCCACTAGCCCACGCGGGCCGGAAGCGATCGCGCGCGGCTCCGCCGGCCGGAGATCCTAGAATGTGCGGTCCAGGGCGCATCGTCCCGCTACGGATTTCCCCCATGCAAGTAGACGTCATCACCGCGCTGCGCAGCGGCCGCACCGCCGAGGGCCTGGCCATGGCCACCCGCTGGGCCGGGCAGGCGCCGCAGGACCCGCAGGCCCAGCGCCTGCTCGCGGTCGCACAGGCTGCCAGCGGCGACCTGGAAGCCGCCCACGTCAGCCTCGACCGCGCGCTCGCGCTGGCCCCTGACGACGCCAGTCTGCATTACCAGCGCGCCACCCTGTTCGTCGGTGGGCGACGCGCCGAGGAAGCACGTTCGGCGCTTTCGCAGAGCCTTGCGCTCGACGCCAACGAGATGCGGGCCTACCTTCTCCAGGCACAGCTGGCGCTTTGGGACCGCGATCTCGAGCAGGCCGAACGACAACTGCAGCTGGCCATGCGCGTGCAGCCCGACCACCCGGGCCTGCTGACATTGCGCGGCCTGGTGCTGCTGCAGCGTGGGCGTCCGCAGGAAGCTTCGGCGCTGCTGGTGCACGCAGTCGGTGTCGCCCCCGAAGATCCGCAGACGCGTTACACCCTGGGCCTGGCCTTCCTCGCACAGGGGCACGGTGCCTTTGCCGAGCAGGCGTTCGCCCGCGTGCTCGAACGTTTCCCGGGGGCGCATGCGGTGCGGCGCCTGCTCGCCGAGTCGATCCGACAGCAGGGCCGCCCCGTCGAAGCGGCGGACGTGCTTGAGGCTGGCGTGCGGGACAGTGGGGCGGCGAGCGCCGACCTGCTGCGCTTCGCGGGCGAACTCCGCCTCCAGGCCGGGCAGATCGAGCAAGCGGTGGCGCTGCTCAAGCGCGGCGCGAAGGCCGCGCCGGAGGACCGGCGGCTGCTCGACGCCCTCATTGCGGCACTGCGGCGGCAGGGCGACGCGGCTGACGCGCGACGCACGATCGAAGACGCCCTGGCCGCAGCTCCGCACATCGACGGCCTCTGGTCGGCGCGTCTGTCGTTCGAGCCGGCGGACGGCGACTACGCCGGGATCGCCGAACGCTGGGAGGCGGCCATTCCGGGATCGGTGCCTGCGATGCAGCTGAAGATGTGGCTGGCCGCGCGCGCCGGCGATGCGGCCACCGCGCGCATCCATGCAGATCGCATCGTGGCGCGGGAGCCACTCCACTTCGAGGCCAACGTTCAGATTATCCACGCGCTGTTCCTTGAGGATCCGGCTGCGGCGGTTTCCCACATCGAGTCGCTGCTGCCCGGCGTCAGCGACGAGCGCTCGTTGCACATGGTGCTCGGCTGGCTGGGCCGCGCGCAGGACCGCGCTGGCCGTCATGCCGATGCCGTGGCGACCTGGCAGCGGCTGGCGGCGGTGGCCGACGCGCAATCCCTGCCGTTGCCCGTTGCGAGCGGCGCAACCGTTCCTGCCGTGACGGAGTCGCCAGCGACGGGCGGCCAAGGCCCGGTGTTCCTGTACGGCCCGCCCGGTTCGGGAGTGGAGCGCGTGGTGGGAACGCTAAACGGCTCGCTGCCGGCCCGGATGAGGATGGATCGGATGGAGCCAGTGCCGCCCGCCGATCCGCTGCAGGTGCCCGCCACTGCGACGGCGCTTGCGACGGGCACCTTGACGCCGCAGGCCGTGGCCGGCGGCTGGCGGTCCGCGCTGCCAGCGCGCCAGGCCGATGCCGGGACGGTGATCGACTGGCTGCCCTGGTGGGATCCAGCGCTGCTACCCGTTCTGGCGGCAATCCCCGGTGCGTCGCTGTGGCTGGTGCTGGCCGATCCCCGCGACATGCTGGTCGACTGGCTGCAGCGCGGCACGAGTTACCAGCGTTTCCACGTCCAATCCGCAACCGCGGCCGCGAGCTGGCTGGCTGGCGTGCTCGAGCCAATGTCGGCGCTCATCGATGCGCCGCCGCTGCAGTTGCGCGTGGTGCGCATGGACGACATCGCCGAGGACGCTCCGGCGATCGCCCACCGCTTGGGCGAACTGGTCGGTGCAGCGCTCTCGCCCCTGCGCGGGTTGGGGCCGACGCGGTTGGCGTCGGGGCGCTGGCGCAGCTATGCGCAGGTGCTGGCCGAACCGTTCGCCCTGCTGGCGCCCGCGGCCAAGGCGCTGGGCTATCCTGAAGACTGATCCTTCTGGGAGGTCTTGCGATGCAGATCCGCAGCGACAGCTTCGCGCACCGTGGCCCGATCCCGGCGGAGTTCGCCATGGGCGCCGCAGACGGATTCGGCGGCAACCGCAATCCGCACCTGGCCTGGGACGGCGCGCCCGAGGGCGCGCGTTCGTTCGCGCTGCTGTGCATCGACACCGACGCGCCCACCGATCCGTCGCTCGCCGGGAAAGCCGGCGTCGAGATCCCGGTGGCGCATCCGCGCGGCGATTTCGTGCACTGGGCCATGGCGGACATTCCGGCGACCGTGCGCGAGATCGCCGCAGGCAGCTGCAGCGACGGCATCGACCGGGGCGGCAAGCGCGCGCCGGCCGGACCGTCGGGCGCGCGCCAGGGCCTGAACGACTACACCGGCTGGTTCGCCGGGGACGCCGACATGGGCGGCGACTATCTCGGCTACGACGGTCCGTATCCGCCGCCCAACGACCTGCGCGTGCACCGCTATTTCTTCCGCGTGTTCGCGCTCGACCTCGACACCCTGCCGCTGCCGGAGAAGTTCGGCGCCGGTGACGTGCTGCGCGCGATGCAGGGCCACGTGCTGGCCGAAGCCGCGATCTACGGCACCTATACGCTCAATCCCGCCGCGGGCGGCTGACCCGCGCGCCGTGCCGGGCGCGGCGATGACTGCGCCGCCGAGCGGGTGCCCATGGCGCGGGCAGACCCAGCGGCGACCCGAATGCACCGGGCGTCGCATCGTCGACGCCGGCCGGCTCATCGGAGCGGGGAAAGGCGGGGTCGGCTACGGTCCCGCCGCCGCCTCCAGCACCAGCCGGTCGCCGTCCGCGGTCGACAGCACCAGGCGACCGTCCTGCAGGCTGGCCGACAGCGCACCCTGCAGTCGTGCTGCGACGGCTTCGTCGGCCGCCATCAGCGCGCCGCCGCCGCAGAACATCTTGGTCTGGGCCGCCGGTCCGACCTGCAGCGTCCCGCCGTCCAGGGTGTAGGCGGCGCTGAGGCGGTTGCAGCCGCCGCTGACCGCGATCCGCCCGTCCGCGAACGCGAACCGCAATGGCGCCGCCGCATCGGGGAACAGCGCGTCGATGCGCCGTCCGCCGGCGTCGGTGGCCGAGGCCAGGCGCCAGCCGTGCGCGCCCAACGCCTGCGCATCGACCGCGCCGGCCGGGTCCGGGTCGGTGGCCGCGGCGCCGGGCGGCGGAGAGGCGCAGGCCGCCAGGGCGAACAACAGCGGCAACAGGGGAATGACGGTGCGCATCGCGATCTCCTTGCCGGTCCTGCGGGTGCCCGGATGGGGCGCCAGCCTACGCCGGCATCCGCGGCAGCGGCGTGAACCGGTGTCGATCCACGTGCCACCCGCTCGTCGTCGGGACAGGCGATGCGGCAGGCCGCGTCGCACCCTCCGCCCCACGGGACACGCCATGTCGCGCCAGGTCTTCGTCAACCTCCCGGCCAGGGAGCTGTCCGTTTCGGTCGCCTTCTTCACCGGGCCCGGCTTCCGCTTCGATCCGCGATTCTCCGACGGCAACGCGACCTGGATGGTCGTCGCCGACGGCATCCGCGTGATGCTGCAGGTCGAGCCGTTCGTCCAGACGTTCACCGACCGGCGCATCGCCGATGCGCGCAGCCATGCCGAGGTGCTGGTCTGGCGGTCCTGCCACCGCGAGGCCGAGGTCGACGACCTGGCAGCGCGTGCCGTCTCCGCCGACGGGCGTGCGCACCGCACGCCGCAAGACCATGGCTTCATGTACGCGCACGGCTTCGGGGATCCGGATGGCCACCTCCGGGAGCTGGTGCGCATGCGGTCGACGCCGGCATGAGCATGTTCGCGCTGCTGCTGCGGCGCGCATGCCGCCCGGCCGCGCCGCGCGAGCGCGGCTCGGCGCCGCCGCTCCCGCCGCAGGCCACGTCACCGGCCTCGCCCACGCGGCGCGTGCCTCCGCAGCCGGGTCCGCGTCGGCGCGAGGCATGACCGTGGCCGCTTGCGCGTCGCCGCCGCCCGGTGGTCTGATGCGGACCCATGTCCGCCGACCTGCACCGCAGCATCGACGCCGTCTGGCGCGCGGAGTCCCCGCGGATCATCGCCGCGCTGATGCGGCTGGTGCGCAACCTCGACCTGGCCGAGGAACTGGCGCAGGACGCGCTGGTCAGCGCGCTGGAACGCTGGCCCGCGGGCGGCGAGCCTGACAATCCCGGTGCATGGCTCATGGCCGCCGCCAAGAACCGCGCGCTGGACCATCTCCGTCGCGAGGCCATGCTTGCGCGCAAGCATGCGCAGATCGCGCAGGAGCTCGACGGCGTCCACGACGAACTGCACGCCACGCGCGAGGCGGCGCTCGACGACGATATCGGCGACGACCTGCTGCGGCTGATCTTCGTCGCCTGCCACCCGCTGCTGTCGCGCGACGCCCAGGCGGCGTTGACCCTGCGCCTGCTGTGCGGGCTGACCACCGACGAGATCGCGCGCGCCTTCCTGGTGCCCGAGGCCACCGTCGCCCAGCGCATCGTGCGAGCCAAGCGCACCCTCGGCGAGGCCGACGTGCCGTTCGAGGTGCCCCGTCGCGAAGACCTGCCCGAACGCCTGTCGGCGGTGCTGGGCGTGGTCTACCTCGTGTTCAACGAAGGCTATGCCGCCACCGCGGGCGAGGACTGGATGCGGCCGGGGCTGTGCGCCGAGGCGCTGCGCCTGGGGCGGCTGCTGGTCGGCCTGGCGCCGGGCGAACCCGAGGCTTTCGGCCTGCTCGCGCTGATGGAACTGCAGGCCTCGCGCGCGCAGGCGCGCACCGGCCCCGATGGCGAACCGGTGCTGCTGCAGGACCAGGATCGCGGCCGCTGGGACCGCGCGGCGATCGAACGCGGCCTGCGCGCGCTGGTGCAGGCCGAACGCCTGGCGGCCGCACCGGGGCCGTACACGCTGCAGGCGGCGATCGCGGCCTGCCACGCGCGCGCTTCCAGCGTGGACACGACCGACTGGGGCCGCATCGTCGCGCTCTACGACGCGCTGGCGGCGCTGGCGCCGTCGCCCGTGGTCGCGCTCAACCGCGCGGTCGCGGTATCGATGCATGCCGGTCCGGGCGAAGCGCTGGGCCTGGTCGACGCGCTCGCCGACGTGCCTGCGCTGCGTGGCTACCACCTGCTGCCGGCGGTGCGCGGCGACCTGCTGCAGAAACTGGGTCGGGCAGGCGAGGCGCGCAGCGAGTTCTTGCGCGCGGCGGGCATGGCGCGCAACGCGCGCGAGCGCGCCCTGCTGCAGGCGCGTGCGGAGGCCTGCCTCTACTGACTGGTCCGCTCAGGGCGCGGCCGGCGCCTCGATGGCCACCGCTTCGACCTGGATGCGCAGGGTCACCGTCATGTCGAAGCCGTAGTCCGTGCCGGCGTCCATGCCGAACTCGTCGCGCTCGAAGCTGGCCAGCGCATCGGCGCCGCACAGCTCGCGGCCGTGCACCGGGTGCGGCATGCACTTGAAGCTGCGGATCTCCAGCGACAGCGGCCGGGTGACGCCACGCAGGGTCAGCTCGCCGTCGGCCCGCGTCGGACGGCCGTCGACGAAGCCGGTCAGCCGTCCGCTGTAGCGCGCCTGCGGCCAGCGCGCGGCATCGAACAGCGATGGCCCGCGCGCCTGCGCATTCATCGCTTCCAGGCCGAAGTCGATGCTGGCGATCTCGACTACCGCCTCGATCCGACCGCTACGGGCGTCCCGGTCCAGGTGCACGCTGCCGTGCGTGTCGTTGAACTTGCCGCGCCACACCGACAATCCGCCCAGGTGGTCGGCCTCGAAGCTGGGAAAGGTGTGCGCCGGGTCGAACGCATAGGCGGTCTCGGCCGCTGGGGCGGGGGCGAACGCCGCAAGCGCCAGCAATGCCGCAGCGGACCGGGTCGTGCGATGGATCATCGTGGCGGGCCTCATGCCGGAAGGATGCGCGCGGGGCGCGAGATCACTGCATCGAATGCAGGCCGATCAGGTTGCCCTCGGTGTCGAAGGCCAGGACGATGAAACCGTACTCGCCGATCGACATCTTCTCGCGATGCACGCGTCCGCCGGCGGACGCGACCCGCGCGCCGGTCGCCCCGCAGTCCTCGCAGGCGAAGTAGACCAGGGTGCCGCCCGCCCCCGAGGGCACGCCCGCCATCCGGCACAGCGCGCCGTTGGCGCCATAGCGCTCCATGTCGCCCGGGAACGACCACATCTCCAGGTCCTCGCCGCTGCCCTCGGGCAGCTTCAGCGCTTCGAGGCGGATCCGGAAGACGGACTCGTAGAAGGCGCGGGCGCGCGCCATGTCCTGGACGTAGATCTCGAACCAGTTGACGGAGTTGACGGCTGGCATGCGTGTTCCTCGCGGGGCCGCGGCCCCTGTGGTGGGCGGAAACACCGCGCAGGTGATGGCCTGCTCGGCTCCGTCATCGACGACGAACCAGGCCGGTGCGTTTCGACACGGCGGCGGGACTCCGCGAGCGGGGCCGGGCAGGGCGCGCCGCAGGACCACGGCCCGGGGTGCGTGCCGGTCAGTCCCCGGCCGGCAGCCACAGCAGCAGGGCCGCGCCGAGCGCGATGCGGTACACGGCGAAGCCGGTGAAGCGGTGGCGCTTGATGTAGCCCAGCAGCCACTTCACCACCACGAATCCGGTGGCCGTGGCCGCGGCGAAGGCCAGGCCCACGTCGCCCCAGGCCTCGCCGCCGAGGCCGCCGTCCTTCCACAGCTCGAGGAAGGCATAGCCGCTGGCGGCGAACATCGTCGGGATGCCGACCAGGAACACGAACTCGGTCGCCGACGAGCGCCGCCCCAGGCCCGCCAGCATCGCCATGAAGATCGCCGCGGCCGAACGCGAGGTGCCCGGGAACACGCCCGCCACCACCTGGGCCAGGCCCACCAGCACCGCCACCGTCCAGGTGACGTCGGCGCTGTCGCCGCGGCGTTCGGCCACGCGCTCGGCGAAGATCATCCAGATTCCGCCCAGGATCAGCGCCCAGGCCACCGGCGTCACCGTTTCCGGCAGCTCCCAGCCGGCCAGCCGCACCGGCAGCCCGACCAGGGCGGTCACCAGGAAAGCCACCGCCAGCTTCATCGCGTAATCGCGGTTGTCGCGCTCGCGCAGACCCGTGGCCAGCTGCCAGATGCGCTGGCGGAACACGAGCGTGATCGCCAGGATCGCGCCGGCCTGGATCACGATGTTGAAGAAGTCCGAACGTGCGCCCAGCCAGTACTGCGCGATCAGCAGGTGCCCGGTGCTCGACACCGGCAGGAACTCGGTCAGCCCTTCGAGGATGCCCAGCAGGAGGGCGGACAGCGGATCGGACATGGGGTCGGTTCTGGCGGGGGTCGGCAGGATAACGAAAACCCTCCGCGCCGCCGGCCGGGTGGCGGCTGCACGTGGGGCGGACCGCGCAGTCGAGCCCAGCGGACCGTGGACGCGAGCGTCGCCCCAACTTGGTGCAACCATCACAGGGTCTTCACCAATTGCGTGCGGCGGATCTTCTGTCCGTCCCGATTGCCATCGCAAATCAACGACTTAGGGAATTGCTCGCGTTGGCACGTCGCTTGCTCCACTGTGACCATCCCTTCGCAAACCCAGAGGCTGTTGCCGATGTCGCTCGAAAACGTGGAAAAGCTGATCAAGGACCACAAGGTCGAATTCGTCGACCTGCGCTTCGTGGACATGCGCGGCGTGCAGCAGCACGTCACCTTCCCGGCGAGCATCGTCGAGCCCGCGCTGTTCGAGGAGGGCAAGATGTTCGACGGCTCCTCCATCGCCGGCTGGAAGGGCATCAACGAGTCGGACATGATCCTGCTGCCCGACGCGTCCACCGCCTACCTGGATCCGTTCTACGCCGATCCCACGCTCAACCTGACCTGCGACATCCTCGACCCGGCGACGATGCAGGACTATTCGCGCGATCCGCGCGGCATCGCGCGTCGCGCCGAGGCCTACCTCAAGTCCAGCGGCATCGCCGACCAGGCGTTCTTCGGCCCCGAGCCCGAATACTTCATCTTCGACTCGGTGCGCTTCGCCAACGAGATGGGCAACACGTTCTTCCATGTCGAGTCCGAGGAAGCGGCCTGGAACACGGGCAAGGAGTACGAAGGCGGCAACAGCGGCTACCGCCCGGGCGTCAAGGGCGGCTACTTCCCGGTCCCGCCGACCGACTCGCTGCATGACCTGCGCGCGGAGATGGTCAAGACGCTCGAGCAGATCGGCATCGAGACCGAGGTGCACCACCACGAGGTCGCGACCGCCGGCCAGTGCGAGATCGGCACCAAGTTCAACTCGCTGGTGAAGAAGGCCGACGAGCTGCTCGCGACCAAGTACGTCATCCGCAACGTCGCCTTCCGTAACGGCAAGACCGCGACCTTCATGCCCAAGCCGATCGTCGGCGACAACGGCAGCGGCATGCACGTGCACCAGTCGCTGGCCAAGGGCGGTCAGAACCTGTTCTCCGGCGACGGCTACGGCGGCCTGTCGCAGATGGCGCTGTGGTACATCGGCGGCATCTTCAAGCACGCGCGCGCGATCAACGCCTTCGCCAACTCGGGCACCAACAGCTACAAGCGCCTGGTGCCGGGCTTCGAGGCGCCGGTGATGCTGGCCTACTCGGCGCGCAACCGCTCGGCGAGCTGCCGCATCCCGTGGGTGTCCAACCCCAAGGCGCGCCGCATCGAGGTGCGCTTCCCCGATCCGCTGCAGTCGGGCTACCTGACCTTCACCGCGCTGATGATGGCCGGCCTGGACGGCATCAAGAACCAGATCGACCCGGGCGGCCCGGCCGACAAGGACCTGTACGACCTGCCGCCGGAGGAGGAGAAGAAGATCCCACAGGTGTGTTCGAGCCTGGACCAGGCGCTGGCCGCGCTCGACGCGGACCGCGACTTCCTCAAGGCCGGCGGGGTGATGAGCGACGACTTCATCGACGGCTACATCGACCTGAAGATGCAGGAGGTCACGCGCTTCCGCGCCGCGACCCATCCGCTCGAATACCAGATGTACTACGGCGTCTGATGCCAGGGGCCGCCTTCCCCCGTTCGCGGGGGAAGGTCGGGGCGAACGGCGCGCGACGCGCCTTCGCGGCCAACCTGCGGTGATACGCGTCCGGCGGCGAGCCGGACGTGCGGCCCTCCCCCACGCGGGCCGCGGACTTTCCACGACGAGGAACGGCGACACGGAAGCGGCATCCAGCAAGAGGCGGGAAAGGCAAGTGGCCGGTCGTACGCACCGCAGAGTGCGCGCCGGCGACCGCGCCAGGGCATGGGGATGCCGGGCGTGGCGGATCGAGCAGCACGCAAGACCGGGGAGGGCTTTCCATCCAATGAGGAGCCTGTCATGTCGTCTCGAAAGATCGCGTTTGCCACACTCCTGTCCACCGGTCTGCTGCTGGCCGGAAACGCAGCCGCGGAAGTCTCGGGCTCGGTCACGGTCGTCAGCGACTACGTGTTCCGTGGCGTCACCCAGACCAACGAGAAGCCCGCCCTGCAGGGCGGCGTGACCTGGGAGCACGAAAGCGGCTTCTACGCCGGGGCCTGGGGCAGCAGCATCAGCTGGCTGTCCGACTCGGATCCGGACATCTCCAGCCAGGTCGAACTGGACGGTTTCATCGGCTACGCCGGCGACTTCGGCGACAGCGGCGTCGGCTACGACGTCGGCGCCAACTACTACTGGTACCCGGGCGACTATCCGGCCGGCTTCACCGACGTCGACACGCTCGAGCTGTACTTCGGCCTGAGCTGGAACGTGCTCAGCGCCAAGTACTCCTACGCCACCACCGACCTGTTCGGCATCCCCGATTCGGACGGCAGCAGCGCGCTCGACCTGGGCGTGGGCTGGGAGTTCGACGGCGGCTGGAGCGTCGGCGCCGGCTACGGCCAGCAGTGGGTCAGCGGCTACGGCGGCGAGCTCGACTACGACTACTGGAAGGTCACCGGCGGCAAGAGCTTCGAGAACGGCTTCGCCATCGGCCTGGAGTGGCACGACACCGACATCAGCGGCGCCGACGACACCGTGCTGGTGTCGCTGTCGAAGTCGTTCTGACCGCGCACCACGACACAGGAGTCACCATGAAACTGATCATCGCCATCATCCGCCCGTTCAAGCTCGACGAGGTGCGCGAGGCGCTGGCCGAGGCCGGCGTGAACGGATTGACCGTCACCGAGGTCAAGGGCTTCGGCCGCCAGAAGGGTCACACCGAGCTGTACCGCGGCGCCGAGTACGTCGTGGATTTCCTGCCCAAGCTCAAGATCGAGGCGGCCGTCTCGGACGAGACCTTCGAAGCCGCGCTCGAGGCGATCAACCGCGCCGCGGGCACCGGCAAGGTCGGCGACGGCAAGGTGTTCGTCGTCGCGCTCGACCAGGTCATCCGCATCCGCACCGGCGAGATTGGCGCCGATGCGCTCTAACCCACTTCCGGAGGCAGTTCCCATGAAGATCCAGAAGCTCTCCGCCGTGGCGTCGCGAAGCCGTCTCCCGGCGTTCGCGCTGCTGTTGCTGTGCCTGCTGGCCGCGATCGCCATGCCGGCGTTCGCCCAGGATGCCGTCGATCCCGCCGCGGCCGAAGTGGCCGAGGTGGCCGCCGCCGTCGTCGAGGAGGCGGCCGCGCCGGCCTTCGACAGCGGCAACATCGCCTGGATGTTGACCTCGACCCTGCTCGTGCTGCTGATGGTGGTGCCGGGCCTGGCGCTGTTCTACGGCGGCATGGTGCGCTCGAAGAACGTGCTGTCGGTGCTGATGCAGGTGCTGGTCGTGTTCTCGATGGTCATCATCCTGTGGGTGTCCTACGGCTACAGCGCCGCGTTCACCGAAGGCAACAACTTCTTCGGCTCGTTCACCGAGAAGGCCTTCCTCAAGGGCATCACCACCAGCAGCGAATCGGCCGGGCTGCCGGAACTGCTGTTCGTGGTGTTCCAGTCCACCTTCGCCGGCATCACCACCGCCCTGATCGTCGGTTCGTTCGCCGAACGCATCAAGTTCAAGGCGGTGCTGCTGTTCTCGGCGATCTGGGTGACCTTCGCCTACCTGCCGATGGTGCACATGGTGTGGAGCGGCGGCTTCCTGGCGCACAAGGGCGTGCTCGACTTCGCCGGCGGCACCGTGGTCCACATCAACGCCGGTATCGCGGGGCTCGTGGGTGCCTACTTCCTGGGCAGGCGCCTGGGCTTCGGCAAGGAAGCGATCAAGCCGCACAACGTGCCGTTCACCTTCATCGGCGCCTCGCTGCTGTGGGTCGGCTGGTTCGGCTTCAACGCCGGCTCGGCCGTGGCCGCGAACGAGATCGCGTCGCTGGCGATGATCAACACCATGGTGGCCACCGCCGCCGGCGTGGTGGCGTGGAGCCTGGTCGAGGCGATCTCCAAGGGCCGTCCTTCCGCGCTCGGCGCGGCGTCCGGCGCCATCGCCGGCCTGGTGGGCATCACCCCCGCCGCGGGCACCGTGGGCCCGATGGGCGCGCTGGTGATCGGCCTGGCCGCCGGCGCGATCTGCGTCTGGGGCGTCAATGGCCTCAAGCGCCTGCTGCGCGTGGACGACACCGCGGACGTGTTCGGCGTGCACGCGGTCGGCGGCATCGTCGGCGCGGTGCTGACCGGCGTGTTCAGCGATGCCTCGCTGGGCGGCACCGGCATCGAGGGCACGATCGGCGCGCAGGTCTGGGCGCAGACTTTCAGCGTGCTGTTCACGATCCTGTGGTGCGCCGTGGTCACCGCGGTGGCCATCCTCATCACCCGCGCGCTGGTCGGCCTGCGCGTGAGCGACGAGGACCAGCGCCAGGGCCTGGACATCGTCTCGCACGGCGAGTCCGCCTACGAGAGCTGAGCCACACCCACCTCCCCCACGAGGTGAAGCGGGCAGCGAAAGCTGCCCGCTTTTTTGTTGGGGGACGACAGCGCTCCGGCGCACGTGTGGTGGCGCTGCCAAGGGCGCTCGCGGACGCCTGGCGGCGGGTAGGGGCAGGCCCGATGGCCAAATCAGGGAGGAGGCGGTGCGAGGGCACCGCCTAGGGACATTGGCGATCGGGCCCGTCTCCACCCGGCACGCCGCACGATCCCCGCCTTGGCAGCCGCAACGAGTTCGGGTGCACTGCGCTTGCAAACCGTCGCCCCCGAACTTGCATTCGCCGCCCCCAGCGGCTGCAATGCGGGCATGACCCGCCCGCTCCGTCTCTTCGGCGCCGCCGCGTGCGCCATCGCGCTGGCCGCGTGCCAGCACACCGCCCCGCGTAACCCGATGGCCACCTGGGTGCCGTCGGACAACCACGACACCCGCCGCGCCCAGGTGATCGTGCTGCACTACACCGAGCAGGACTCGGTCGAACAGAGCCTGCGTACGCTGCGTACGCGCAACCGTGGCGGACCGGTCAGCGCCCACTACCTGGTCGGCGAGGATGGCCGCATCTACCAGCTGGTGTCCGACGAGCATCGCGCCTGGCATGCCGGCGCCGGCAGCTGGGGCACGATCCATGAGCTCAACTCGGCCTCGATCGGCATCGAGATCGACAACGACGGCGTCGAGCCCTTCAGCGACGCGCAGGTCGCCGCGGTGATCGCCCTGCTCGAGGACCTGACCACGCGCCATCGCATCCCGAAGACGGCGGTGATCGGCCATTCGGACCTGGCGCCGGGGCGCAAGATCGACCCGGGTCCGTTGTTCCCCTGGAAACGCCTGCACGACGCCGGTTTCGGCATCTGGCCCGATGCGGACGCGCCCCTGCCGCCGCCGGAGTTCGATCCCATCGATGCACTGCGCCTGGTCGGCTACGCGGTCGACCGCCCGGAAGCGGCGATCCACTCCTACCGCATGCGCTTTCGCGGCGACAACGCCAGGACCCTCGATTCCGAAGACCTGCGCATCCTGTACGCACTGAGCCGCCGCGCATCGCCGGTGGCGAGCGGGCAGGCGACCGCCACCGACTGAGCGGCGCGCGGCAACAGGCGCCACCGGGCTGTGAGGTCTCAAGCGCCTGTTCCCTCCGGCCGGGGGAGGATGCTGGCGTCGCCAGAGATCGTTTCCGAACCGGCGACGGAAGCAGCCTGCACAAGGCTGCCCGGCTGACCCCGGAGGCGCGGGAGGTCCCGATCGATCACCGGGGCGTTGCGTGACCGGCGACCGGTCGCATCGGCACCGGGCATCGGTGGGACGAGGTGCACGTCGCCGTCGACGATCACTCGCGCCTGGCGGCGGCCGGCATTGCGCCGGATGCGGCCAGACGGCAATGGGGATCCTGCACCAGGTCGCGGTGGCCGACCGGAGCCGCGGCGTGAGGTGCCCCGGGGCATGCCCGCCAGCGGATCGCGCTGCGCCTTCCGCGCGCCTGCAGGCGCCTGCCGCGCCCTGTGCCCCGCACACCCGGACGCGGACCCGCACCCCGCGCACCAGCGGCAGGACCGAACGCTTCATCCAGACCGCGCCGTGCCAGTCGGCCGATGCGACATGCTTCCAATCCCGGCGCGAAAATGCGCCGAAGCACAGGTGGCACGACTGCAACCGGCACGTCGTCACACCGCCGCCGGTGGCCTGGTCCCGATCTCCAGAGTGCAGCTCAGCCAACACAAACTGTTGACGCTCCGCGCCTAGCCCGCCTTGCGGGCCTTCGCCGGCTTCTTCGTCGTCTTCTTCGCCGCGGCCTTTTTCTTCGGCGCGGCCTTCTTCGTGGTTTTCGCCGCCGACTTCTTGGCCGGCGTGCGCTTGTTCTCGCCCAGGCTCTTCTGCAGCAGCGAGACGAAATCGACCACGTTGGTGGTCGCGTCCTCGCTCGGCGCCGGCTCCTCGAGCACCTTTGTGGTCGCGCCCTTGTCCTTGATGCGCTTGCGGATGATCGCGGCCAGCCGCTCGCGGAACTCGTCGTGGTAGTCCTCCGGGTTCCACTTCGCCGCCATCGAGTCGACCAGCTGTGTCGCCATCTCCAGCTCCTTGGCGCTGATGCGGTAGTCGCCGGTGTTGCCTTCGGGGAGGTTGTACTCGGACGGATCCACCAGCTCCTGCGGGTAGCGCATCATCATCAGCACCAGCGCATCGCCCAGCGGCATCACCGCCGACAGGTACTCGCGGGTGCGGATCACCACCCGCGCTACGCCGATCTTGCCGGCCTTGCGCAGGGTCTCGCGCAGCAGCACGTACCCCTTCTCGGCCTTCTTGCCGGGCACCAGCACGTAGGGTTTCTCGAAATAGCGGATGTCGATCGCCTCGGCATCGACGAAGGCCTCGATCTCCACGGACTCGTGGGTCTCGGGCGAGGCCGCGGCGATATCGGTCTTCTCGATCACGACGTAGCTGCCCTTGTCGTATTCGAAGGCCTTGACGATCTCCTTCCACGGCACTTCCTCGCCGGTGTCCGCGTTGACCCGCTCGAAGCGGATCGGCTTGCGGTCGCGCGCGTCCAGCATGCGGAACGAGAGGTCGTTGCTGCGCGTACCCGACATCAGCGACACCGGCACGTTGAGCAGGCCGAAGCTGAGGTTGCCGGTCCAGATCGGTCGGGCCATGGCGGAGGCTCCCGCATGAAACAGGGCAGACAGCCTGCCCGGCCCGCCGTGGTGGCCTTGTGCAAGCGCGGCGGACTCGCCCACCGCGCCTCGCCGCCCGGTCGCCTATTCGGCTTCGGATGCGCCGGCCATCGCGCGCCAGCGCGGCAGGCGGTCGAGCTGGCCGACCGAGGACAGGTAGGCCAGGTCGGGCTCGCGGCCGTTGACCAGGGCCGCGGCCACGTGCACCGCACCGGCGACCCAGAAGCTGCCGCGCACGCGCGCGGGGCGGTCGTGGAAGGCCACCGCCTCGACGATCGGGCCGGGCAGGCCCCACAGGCCGAGCAGGTAGGCGCCGGTCGTGCTGTAGGGGGTGGTGGCCGGATCGAGGCCGGTGGTACGCGGCAACAGCAGTCCGACTTCGGCCAGCAGGCCGGCGGTGGCGGCCAGGTCGGCGCTTGGGCCGGCCAGCAGCTTGCCCGCGAGCTGCGAGATGCGCAGGGCGCGGTCGCGCAGTTCGTCGGCCTCGGGGCCGGCGGAGAACACCTCGCTGGCCAGCACCAGCTGGCGCAGCGTGTTGTGGCCCAGGCGCGTGACCGCCGAGCGCAGGTCGGTGATCTCGCGCCCGCCCGAGTAGAAGGCGGAGTTGGACAGGCGCAACACGCGCGCGGCCACGGTCGGGTCCTGCGCCACCACGTCGGCGATCTTGGCCGCGGTCGAGTCCGGGTCGCGCAGCAGCGCGGTCAGCGCCAGGTACTGGCGCGGCGCGGCGGGCAGGGTGCCGACGCGATCGATCGCCTGCTTGAGCGCCGGATCGTCGAGCAGTTCGCGCAGTTCGACGACGCTTTCGATCGCGTCGATCAGCGCCAGCGAATCCAGCGGCTCGTTGAGGATGCGGTGGCTGGTGCCCAGGGCCTCGAGCAGGTCGTGGTCGGCGTCGGACTCGAGCAGCAGGATGCGCACCGCACCGGGATGCTGCCGGCGCAGCTCGCCCAGCACGGCCAGGCCGCCGCTGTTGCCCACCCGCGAAGCACACACCAGCACGTCCGGCGCGCCTTCCGTGCCCGCCGCGGCGACCCCGGCCGCCGTCGGCGCATGCGCCAGCCGCCAGTCCGGGTCGTGTTCGCGCAATTCGCGCCCGACATCGGCCATGTGTCCGGCGTCGCCCCCTACCACCACGATCTGCACAGCAAAGCCCCCTCAGTATGCGTCGGATGCGCAAGATACCCTGCCGCAACGGGCGCTCGTAGCGCGCGCTGCACGTTCTTCCACCACGCGCACAGTTCGCGCGGCCGGTGCGCGCCCGGTCCGGGTCATGCCCCGTCCTGCATCGGCAGCTCGGCGCGCACCACGGTGCCGCCGCCCGGGCGCGGGGCGATGGTGACGCTCCCGCCGATCTGGGTGGCGCGCTCGCGCATGGTCACCAGGCCCAGCCCGGCCGGGCGCGACGCGTCGACGCCGCGGCCGTCGTCGGAGACGCGCAGCACCAGCAACGGCCCCGACTCGCCGTCCTCCAGCTCGACCTCGATTTCCACGCACGTGGCACCGGCATGGCGCGCGACGTTGGTCAGTGCTTCCTGGGCGATGCGGAAGCAGGCGAGCTCGGTCGCGGCCGGCAGCCGGCCCTCGAGCGGCGCCACCTCCAGCCGCACCTGCAGCGCGCTGTTGCGTGAGAGCAGCGCGACCTGCCCGCGCAGCGCGGCCTCCAGGCCCAGCGAGTCGAGCTGGGGCGGACGCAGCAGCAGCGACAGGTTGCGCAGCTTGAGCACGGTCTGGTCGGCGATCGAGACGATCTCGTCGAGGATTTCGCGCCGTACCTGGGGATCGTCGCCCAGCGCCTCGTCGGCCAGCGATGTCGCCGCAAGCTTGATCGCCGTGATCGACTGCCCGATGTCGTCGTGCAGCTCGCGCGAGAGCGTGCGCCGCTCGTCCTCCTGCACGGTGAGCAGGCGCTGCGCGACCGACTGCAGCTCCTCGCGCAGGCGGCGCTGCTCCTGCAGGCTCCGGTTGACCTGCTGGAAGGACGCGCGTGCGCGCGCCGCGAGCCCGTTCATGGCGTCGGCCAGCGGCAGCAGCTCGCGCGGCAGGTTGGCCGGGGCCAGCTGCGCGGAATCGCCGTCGAGCGCGAACTGGCGCATTCGCTGCAGCAGCGCGCGCACGCTGCCGCCGAGGCGCCGCATCTTGGCCACCACCACCGCCAGCACGCCCGCCACCACCAGCACCAGCAGCGCAATCACCGCCACCGCGACGCGCCGCAGTTCGGCCTTGACCACGCCGCTGGGCTGCAGCAGCAGCAGGCGCCAGCCATTGTCGAGCGGCGCGGCCACGGCCAGCGCATCCTCGCCGCCGGCCAGCACGGCGTCGAGCTCCTGGACGCCGTCGAAGCCGCGCGCCAGCCGCGCCAGCGCCGGCGCGGCCGCCGGGTCGAGACGGTCGAGCGGGCGCTGCGGCAGGCCCGCGCTGGACTGCAGCACGCTCAGTCCGCGGTCCAGCAGCAACAGTTCGAAGCCGTGCTCGTCCAGCTCGTCCATCGGCAGCAGGGCGTCGGCGCGCATCGAGCCGGCCAGCACGCCGGCAAACTGGCCGTCGCGGTACAGCGCAACCGAGATCGCCATGCGCGCGCCGTTGCCCGGGCCGCGTCCCTGGTAGACGTTGGACACGTGGCGTTCGCCGGTGCGGCGCGGCACCTGGAAATACTCGCGGTCTGTCACCGGACCGATGGCGTCGGCCGGCAGCGCCGGGGTGCTGGTCAGCACGCGGCCGTCGGCATCGGTGACCAGCAGGTGGGCGAAGGCGGGGTAGTAGTGGTTGACCCGGGCCAGGTCCGAATCCCAGCGCGACAGGTCGTCGATGTCGCCGGTGGCGTTGCGCCGGTCGGCCAGGACCTGCATGGCGGCCAGGTGCACGCCGAGGAAGCTTTCGAGCCCGCGCGCACTGGCGCTCGCGGTGGCCGCGAGTCGTGTCGCGCCCTGCGCGTGGACCGACGTGGAGGCCTGCCAGAGCAGGACGCCGGCCAGCGCCAGCGCCGGAAGGAACACCGCCAGCAGCACCAGTCCGGTGAACTGGCCGAGCAGGCTGCGGCCTGCGGGAGGAGGTGAGGCGGCGGGGTCGATCGGCATGGGGCCACGCTACCGGCCGGGGCCGCCGGGCCGCAACTGCGATCGTGCAGCCGCGGGGCCGGACGCGACGCGATCAGAACAGTTCGACGCTGCCCGCGTCCATCGACTGCTGGGTGACCGGCTTGTGCGGCGGGCGTTCCCACTCGCCGCGCATCTGCGCGATGCGCTGGCCGATCTGCGACAGGGCGCGGTGCAGGTCGGCGCCGCCCTGGCCGCCGCTGCGATGCAGCAGGTCCTGCAGCACGGAGGCCTCGCGGTTGATCGCCCCGAGGCGATCGAGATGCACGTTGGCCGCGCCCAGCGCCTGGGTGGCGATATCCTCGAACTGCAGCGAGCGCACCGCCTCGGCGACCGAGCCGTCGATCGCCTTGCTGCATTCGGCGATCTCGCGCATGCCGTTGCCGAGGTTGCGGTTGATGCCGTCCACGCGCTCGAGCATGGCGGCCGCCTCGATCCGCGCCACGCGGCTGCGGTCCAGGTCGCGCGAGGCCATGGTGCTGACGGTCTCGCGCACGCGGGCGATCGAGTCCTTCGAGCTGTGGGCGAGCTTGCGGATCTGCTCGTTGAAGGCGGTGGAGCGCTCGGACAGGTTGCGCACCTCGTCGGCGACCACCGCGAAGCCGCGGCCGGCCTCGCCGGCGCGGGCCGCTTCGATGGCGGCGTTGAGCGCCAGCAGGTTGGTCTGGTCGGCGATCGACTTCACGTCCTCGAGCAGGCTGAAGATGCCGTCCAGGTGCTCGGCCATGGCGTCGATGTGGGTCACGGTGGCGCCGCTCTGGCCGCTGACCGCTTCCAGCGCTTCCACCAGCTGCTCCATCTGCTGGCTGGCCTGCACCGCGAAACGGTGCACGTCCGAGCCGCTGCCGTCGCCGTCCTGGCGGCGGTCGAGGATGCGCGAAGCGACTTCGCTCTGCTGGCGCGAGCGGCGGTTGACCGCGTCGAAGCTCGTGCCCAGCTTGGCGACCGATTCGCGGATCAGCTCGCGGGTGCGTTCGATCTCGCCGCGCGAGCCTTCGACTTCGGCGCCGATGAAGTTGCGCAGTTCCTCCAGCAGCCGGCTCTGTTCGCGCAGTGCGGCCGAGTCGCCTGCGCCGGGGCGCAGCACGGTCCAGGCGAAACCGAGCCACGCCAGGGTCATGGCCGCCAGCGCGCCCCAGCGGACGGCGGGAGCGAGGTCGAGTGCCTGGGACAGCACAAGGACCAGGGTGAGCACCAGGGGGGGTGCCAGGCGAAGCAATACGCGCGAATCCATCATCTGTCCCGAGCTTGAGTGCCGAAAACGGTCTTCCTAGGTAACGGCAGCGGGCCGTCCTGCTTTAGCTGCCGCGCGACAGCGCGAGCAGGCGCTGCGCCACCTGCTCCAGCGCCACCACGTCCTGGGCGGCGCCGTTGGCGACCGCCGCCCCGGGCATGCCCCAGACCACGCTCGTGGCCTCGTCCTGGGCGATGGTGTGCGCGCCGGCGCGGCGCAGCGCCAGCAGGCCCTCGGCGCCGTCGTCGCCCATGCCGGTGAGCAGGGCGGCGCTGGCGTTGCGGCCGGCGTGCTCGGCCACCGACTGGAACAGTACGTCGACGCTGGGGCGGTGGCGGCGCACCGGGTCGTCCTCGCCCAGCCGGCACATCCAGCGCGCGCCGCTGCGCACCACGCGCAGGTGGCGGCCGCCGGGGGCGACATAGGCGTGGCCGGCCAGCAGCGGCTGCCGGTCCGTGGCTTCGACCACGGTCATGCGGCTGTGGCGGTCGAGGCGTTCGGCGAAGGCGCCGCTGAACGCGGCCGGGATGTGCTGGACGATGACCGTGGCCGGGGCGTCGGCCGGCATCTGTTCGAGCACCTCGCGGATCGCTTCGGTGCCGCCGGTGGAAGCGCCGATCGCCAGCAGCCGCTCGGTGGTGCGGTAGCCGATCGGCCCTTCCTTGCGGCCCGAGGGCGCCGAGGCGATGCGCGCCACGCGCGCGCGCGCGGCCTGCCTGACCTTGTCCACCAGCACCGCGCCGTATTCGGCCAGGCCGCGCGCCACGTCGATGCGCGGCTTGGCCACGAAGTCCACCGCTCCCAGCGCCAGCGCCTCGAGCGTCACCGTGGCGCCGGCCTCGGTGAGCGAGGACACCATCAGCACGGGCATCGGCCGCAGCCGCATCAGGTTGCGCAGGAAGGTCAGCCCATCCATGCGCGGCATCTCGACGTCCAGGGTCAGCACGTCGGGCGCCAGCTGCTTGATCTTCTCGCGGGCGATGTAGGGATCGGCCGCGGTGCCGACCACCTCGATGCCGGGGGCGGCCCCGAGCAGTTCGGTCATCAGGGCGCGCACCAGCGCCGAATCGTCCACCACCAGGACGCGGACCGGTCGCGTGCCCATGTTCAGAACAGCTCGACGGTGCCGGCGGCCGGCGCACGCGCCAGGCGGCCGTACAGCGCGCGCTCGGCGTCGACCACGCCGTCGCGCGTGGCCGGCAGGCGCTTGACCAGGCTGCGCCCGGTCTGCACGAAGAAGCAGACCTTGCGCGCCTGGTTGTCGCCCAGGTCGCTGGCGACCACGCGGATGTTCTCCGCGCGCAGGTAGTCGACCACGAAGCCGGCGTTGCGGGTGCCGATCGGATCGCTGTGGAATCCACTCAGCACGTTGCCGCCGCCGAACACCTTGGCCAGCAGGCGCTGGCGCCGCGCGCCGCGCTTGAGCATGTCGTTGATCAGCAGTTCCATCGCGTTGGCGCCGTAGCGCGCGGAGGTGGCGTCGTTGACGTCGCCGCCCGGCAGCATGAAGTGGTTCATCCCGCCCAGGCCCAGCGCGGGGTCGTAGAGGCAGGCGGCCACGCAGGAGCCCAGCAGGGTGACAAGCGCCACCGGCTGGTCCGTGGCCAGGTAGTCCGCGGGCAGGATGCGGATCGCGTGCGTCTTCAGCGTGGCGTCGTAGTAGCTGCCGGCGGGCGGGGCGATGACCGCGCTGTTCATGCGCCACCCGTGCGGGCGACGGCCCGGTAGACGGTGCGGCCGCAGGGCGCGACCAGGTCGGCGGCGTGGTTGAAGCTCTCCGAATGGCCGGCGTACATCCGCCCGTCCGGCGACAGCAGCGGCGCGATCCGCTGCAGCACCGCGTACTGGGTCGGCTTGTCGAAATAGATCATCACGTTGCGGCAGAACACCGCGAGCAGGCTGCCGGGCCTGAGGCCGTAGTCGGCGTCGAGCAGGTTGAGCGGGCGGAACTCCACCAGCGCGCGCAGTTCCGGGCGCACCCGGCACTGGCCGGCGTTGGCGCCGCTGCCGCGCTGGAAGAAGCGGCGCTTGCGCTCGATGTCGATCGATTCGATGCGCTCGAGCGGATACACCCCGCGCATGGCCGACTGCAGCACGGCGGTGTCGATGTCGGTGGCGAGGATGCGCACCGGCGGCGCCAGCGTGCCGAATGCCTCGCAGGCGGTGATGGCCAGCGACCACGGCTCCTCGCCGGTGGACGCGGCGCAGCACCAGATGCGGAGCGGCTGGCCGCTGCTCGGCGCCGCCTGCAGCTGCGCGGCCAGCAGCGGGAAGTGGTGCGCCTCGCGGAAGAACGAGGTCAGGTTGGTGGTCAGGGCGTTGATGAAATGCTGGTCTTCGCCGGCATCCGCGTCCTCCACCATGTCCAGGTAGTCGCTGAAGGTCTCGAAGCCGCGTGCGCGCAGGCGCCGCGCCAGGCGGCTGTAGACCATGTCGCGCTTGTGCGCGCCGAGGTGGATGCCGGCGCGGGCGTGGATCATGCGGCACACGCGCCGGAAGTCGCGTTCGTCGAACGCGAACGGGCGCTCCTCGACCGCCTGTTCGCGCACCTGCTCACGCATGGTCGTGCTCCAGCGCCATGGTGGCGTCGTCGCGCGCGGCGAGCTGGCGCTTCACCCAGTGCTGGAACACGTGCTGGGCCAGGGCCTGCGAGTACAGGAAGCCCTGGACCTCCTGGCAGCCGAACTCGCGCAGCAGGATCGCCTGGTCGCGGGTCTCCACGCCCTCGGCGATCACCTCCATGTCGAAATTGCGCGCGATCAGGGTGATCGAGCGGACGATGGCCTTGTCGCCGCGGTTGCCGACCAGGTCGCGCACGAACGAGCGGTCGATCTTGACCCGGTCCACCGGCAGCCGGTGCAGCATCGACAGCGAGGCGTGGCCGGTGCCGAAGTCGTCGTAGGACACCCGGATGCCGCGGCTGCGCAGCTGCAGCAGGGTGCGTTCGGCGACGCCGTCGTCGCGCAGCGCGACGGTCTCGGTGAGTTCGATCTCCAGCTGCTCGGGCGGCAGGCCGCTGGCGGCCAGCGCGGCGTCGATCTTGGCGACCAGCGCGTCGTCGTTGAACTGGGCCGGGAACAGGTTGACGCCGACCTTGAGCGGGCGGCCCTCCACCAGCGGCCAGCGCGACGCGTCGTGGCAGGCCTGCTGCAGGATCCAGGTGCCGACCTGCGGCGCGATCGCGCTGCGGCCCAGCGCATCGATGAAGGCGCCTGGCATCAGCAGCCCGCGTTCGGGGTGGCGCCAGCGCAGCAGCGCCTCGGCACCCGAGGGCAGGCCGGTGGCCAGGTCGATCTGCGGCTGGTAGTGCAGCTCGAATTCGCCGTCGCGGAACGCGCGGCGCAGCTCGAGGTCGAGCTGGCGGCGGTCGACCGCCTCCTCGCGCATCGCCGGCGAGAAGTGGCGCAGCTGCATGCTGCCGCCGCGCTTGGCATGGCGCAGGGCCAGGGCGGCGAGCGCAAGCAGGCCGCTGCTGCCGCAGTCCTCGTAGGCGGCGGCGTGTCCGCCGGTGGCATCGTCGAACGCGACGCCGATGCAGGCTTCCACGTGCACGCGCTGGTGTTCGATCTCGCAGGGGCGCGCGATCTCGCGCAGCAGCGACTGCAGCTGCTGCTCGATTGCCGCGTTGTCGCCGGCGGCCGGGAACAGGATCACGAACTCGTCGCTGCCGAAACGCGCCAGGTGCGCATCGCCCGGCAGCCACGCCATCAGCCGCGAGGCCACCACCTGCAGCACGGTATCGCCGATGACGTGGCCGAGGGCCTCGTTGACGGCGCGGAAGTTGTCCAGGCCCAGCAGGGCCACGCCGAGCCGCGTGCCGCGGCCGCGCAGGCTGTCCACGGTCGCGAACAGGGCCTCGCGGTTGGGCAGGCCGGTCAGTGCATCGCGCCGCCCGGAGCGGGGCTCGCGCCGCGGCGCGCCGTCGCCGGCATCACGCAGCACCAGCACGGTGCCGCGGGTGTTGCCGTCGTGCCAGGCGCAGCGGGCGGCCTGCACCGTGCGCAGCTCGCCCAGCGAATCGCGGATGCGCAGCTCGCGCAGGCTGCGCAGGCTGCCGGAGGGACCGGCCGGCGCAAGCAGCCAGGCGGAGACCGCCTCGGGTTCGAGCTGCAGCGCGGCCGGTACCAGCTGGTCCAGCATCTGGCCGCGCGAAGCGACCGGGCCGAACAGCTCGCGCGCGGCGGTGTTGGCGAACAGCGTCTCGCCCTGCTCGTCGACCAGGATCACCGCGCTGAAACCGGCTTCGGCGACCTGGCGGCAGCGCGCCAGCAGGTCGCCGCCGAACTGGCGCGTGGCCAGCGTCGCTAGCGGGGCGAGTCGGCCGGCCAGCGCGTCGGCCGCTTCGGTGCGCGGGCGCGGATCGCCGGCGGCCAGCACCCCGAGCAGCTCACCGGCCGGACCGAACAGCACGGTGGCGACCAGGAAGCGCAGGCCGGCGCCGGTCGTCACCAGCGGATCGCCCGACAGCTGCGGGTCGGCGGCGGCATCGGCGATCGCCACGACCGGGCGCGAGGCGTCGACGAGGGTGGGCAGCAGGCTGCCGGTCCATGCGTGCGGCGCGGGCAGGCCATGGCTGGCGGCCAGGCGCAGCCCACCGTCTTCCATGGTCCAGAGCAGGGCGCTGGCGCAGTCGAGCAGCCCGGCCGCCACCGCCAGCACCGCGTCGAAGCCGGCGCCACCGGGGGCGATGGGCGGTTGGCCGGTGCTGGGCTGGCGTGCAGGCGTGCCGGTGTCGGCAGGCGTCCATGTCCGTGCGGGGGCGCGGTCTGCGAGCGGGAGGGGCATGCGGGATCGTCCGTAGGGTGCGGAAGGCGGGGACGGGGGGAGTCAGGGCGGGGCCGCGACCGGGCCTGGCGCGCGGGAGATTCCAGTGCGGGGAAGCAATGCGTTCATGCGGCGCCGTCGTGGTCGATTGGAAGGCTTATCGGCGGCGCCCCGGAAAAATGAGCCCCACCGGTGGCGATCGCGGGCCGTATCAGTCCTGCGATCAACCGCCGATCCCGGGCGACCGCCGCACGCAGGCGCGCTGCCGGGTCTCCGGACGCGACAGGGGCGGCCGAAGCCGCCCCTTCCCTGCACCGCGCTTGATGGCCTCCAGCGCGTTGGCGATGCTGGCGTGGCCGGTGAGCCGCACGATCCGCATGCCGCCAGTACCGGCCGGCGGGATCAGAACTCCTGCCAGTCCCCCGCCGCGTCGGCGACCGCTGCCGGCTTCGGCATGGGGCGCGGTGCGGGCGCGGCGCGAGGCGGTGGCGGGGCCACGGCCCGGCGCGCCCCGGCCTGGGGCACGTTCGGCCTGCTGGCCTGCGCCGCGGCGTCGCCCTGCATCCGGAACCTGGCCACCGTCTGCACCAGCTGCCCGGCCTGCTGCTCCATGTTGCGCGCAGCCGCCGTGGCTTCCTCCACCAGCGCGGCGTTCTGCTGCGTGCCCTCGTCCATCTGGGTGACGGCCTGGTTGATCTGCTCGATGCCGGCGCTCTGCTCCTGCGAGGCGGCCGAGATGTCGGCGATGATGTCGGTGACCTGCCTGATGCTGGCGACGATCTCGCCCATGTTCTGCCCGGCCTGGCCGACCAGCTCGTTGCCGTGGCGCACCTTGTCGGCGGAGTCGGTGATCAGCTGCTTGATCTCCTTGGCCGCGCCGGCAGAACGCTGCGCCAGCGAGCGCACCTCGGCCGCCACCACCGCGAAGCCGCGGCCCTGCTCGCCCGCGCGCGCGGCTTCCACCGCGGCGTTGAGCGCCAGGATGTTGGTCTGGAAGGCGATGCCGTCGATCACGCCGATGATGTCGCCGATGCGGTTGGACGATTCGGTGATCGCCGACATGGTGTGCACCACGCGCTCGGCGATGACGCCGCCCTGCACGGCGACGTCGGCCGCGCCGACCGCCAGCTGGTTGGCCTGGCGGGCGTTGTCGGCGGTCTGGCGCACGGTCGAGGTGAGCTCCTCCATCGACGAGGCGGTCTCCTCCAACGCGGCGGCCTGCTGTTCGGTGCGGCGCGAGAGGTCGTCGTTGCCGGCGGCGATCTCGGAGGCGGCGGAGTTGATCGCGTCGCTGCCGCTGCGGATCTGGGCCACGACCTCGGCCAGCTTGCGCACGGTGCCGTTGGCGTCGGCGGCGAGCTTGCCGAACTGGCCGGGCAGGCCGGTGTCGGCCTGGCGGGTCAGGTCGCCCTCGGCGACGGCCGCGAGCAGGGCGCCCACTTCGGACAGGCCGCGGTCGGCGCTCTGCATCAGCAGGTTGAGGTTGCCGATCATCTCGCGGTAAACGAACTCGAAGCGGTCGCTGTCGCCGCGGCGGCTGAAGTCGCCCGCCACGGCCGCGTCCACCAGTCCGCCGATCTCGGCGGTCACCGATTCGAGGCCGGCCTTCACGCCGTCCACGGCCTGGGTGAGACTGGCCTTCTTGCCTGGCAGCCGTTCGAAGGTGCCCGACAGGTCGCCGCGGGCGTACGCGCCCACCATGTCCACGGCCTTGAGCAGGACCGTAATGTGCGAGCCCACGAGCGCGTTGACTTGGGCGGCCATGTCGCGGAACGCACCTTCGAACTGGTCTTCCGCGATGCGATGGTCGATCTCGCCCGCGTCGTGCTGGCGCGACATCTCGTCCTGGGCATCGACCAGGCGCTGCAGGCCGGACTGCATGTCCGCCATCGAGCCGAGCAGCACGGCCACTTCATCGCGGCCCGTGGCCTGGATCTGCCCGTCGAGCCGACCGCGCGCGATGTCGCGCGCCACGCGTGTGGTCTCCTGCAGCGGCCGGACGATGCTGCGGGTCAGCAGCCAGCCCGATCCGACCGCGAACAGCACCGCCATCACGGCCACCACGAGCAGCCACAGCCTGGCCTCGTCGTAATCCGCCACCGCGCCTGCGTACGCCTGCGCGGTCGCTGTCTCCTGCAACTGGAGATCCTCCTCGAGCAGCAGGCGCCACTCGCGTGCCGCCGGGCCGCCCTCGGACATGAGTGCGTCGCGCGCGCCGGCCTTGTCCCCGGCCAGGACCAGCGCCTCGATCCGGTCGTTGGCTTCGCGGCTGACCGCGCGCGCGGCATCGATGCGCTCGCGCATCTCCAGCGTTCCCGCGTCCGCGGGAAGCGCATACAGCGCATCCCGGGCGTCGCTGTACTGCTGGCGCGCGGCCTGCAGCGATTCGCGCTCCATCGCGATGATGTCCACATCGTCCAGGATCAGCAGGTTGCGCATCGACATGGAGGTGGCCGCGCTGGCCCGGTGCATCGCGTTGAGGTGGCGCGACTTGACGTTGTTGGTGTCGACGATCTCGACCAGCCGATCCTGGATCGACCGCATCTCGACGAAGGCGATGCCCGCAAGCACCGCCATCAGCACCACGAGCAGGCCGAACCCCGTGCCGAGGCGCTTGCCGACGTTGAGGTTGTTGAGGAAAACGAACATGGAATTGCCTCCTGTGGAGGTCGGGCGCGCACGCCCGACGGGCGCGGCGCGATGGGCTGCCCGCGGTCCGCCGGTGCCGGCGCCCGTGGCTGGGCGCCGGCCGGGCGGGTCACGGCTTGAGGACGACGCGGACGCTGGAATCGACGTCGGCGGGAGCGAGGTAGCCGATGGCCGACGGCGAGGCCGCGATCAGCTTTTTCGCCTCGGCGGCGCTGGGCGCCTGGCGGAACGGCTTGGCCTTGCCGGTGAAGGTCAACTGCGCCCAGTAGGACTTGAGCTGGGCGGCATCCTTGCCGGTGACCTTGGCGTAGAACTCGTCGCGCAGCGGACCGTTGGCAATGTCGATCGGGGTCGCCGCGCCGCCGCCGGGAAGGGTGACCGACTTGGCGAGAAAGATCTGCGAGGCCTGGGCGGCGGTGAGGCTGGTGACCGGGCTGTTGGCGGACACCACCACCACCACTTCGGCGCGGGCCACGGCGGGCAGGAGTGCGGCCAGGGCCAGGCACAGGAAAGCGTTACGGAGCTTCATCGTCGGGTCCTCAGAACACGAAGTCGACGGCAGCCGACAGCAGGTTGTAGCTGCCCCCGCGCTGGAAGCCGGGCTGCAGGTTGGTCAGGCCGCCATTGGAGCCGGCGCCGGCATCGACGTGCGACGCCTCGAGCTTGAGCGCGAAGTTCTCGCGGAAGTCCCAGCGCGTGCCCACGGTGAGGCTGCGGCGGTTCTCGTTGTGGCCGGCCAGGATCGCGTTGACCACGCCGACCGGATCGGCTGCACCCAAGCTGGTGTCGCTGTCGATGCGGACCTTGCCGAGCGTGACATAGGGCGTCCACGCGCCCACCCGCCAGCCGGCGCTGGCGTACATGTTGGTGGTGGCCGCGACCATGCCGTCGTCGGTGCCCAGGCGGGTCACCTCGCCGCGTGCGAACCATGTCCCGGGATCGTAGGCGTAGCCGAGCGAGGAGAAGGTCACGTCGTTGTCGGCGAAGCGGAATCGCGACGCAAGCTGCGGGGCGACGGGCGCGTACAGCGCCAGCAGCGACTCGACGGCCGGATCGGCACGGAGCGACAGCGAACTGCGGTTGTAGCCGGCGAAGATGGTCGAACTGCCGAACTCCACGCGTCCCACCAGGCCGATGGTGTCCTCGAGCGAGATCGTGCCGGCGTGGGTGTCGCCGCCGAGCAGCTGCAGGGTCATGGCGGCGTTGCCGACGTTGAACCTGTAGGCGAGTTCGGCGCCGTCGACCGCCAGCGAGGTGTTGTAGACCTCGACCGGCGGCCGCAGCCACGGCATCGCGTAACCGACCTTGCGGTAGTCCGAGAGCATGAACATGGGCGGCGCCAGGCGGCCGAGGCGCAGCGACAGCGCCGGGCTGAATGCGTAGCGGACATGGGCGAGCGTGAGGTCGGGCTCGTACGACCCCTGGTGGTCGTACTGGCTCGTCACCTGCACGACGGCGGAGAAGTTCTCGCCGAAGCGGGCGTCGACCTGGACGCCCAGGCGGCTGTCCGGGTTGGCTGACCAGCTGTCGGAATGGCCCGCGCCGTCAGGCTGGAAGTCGGTCGCGAAATCGGCGTGGTCCTCGCTGTTGTGCACGGCGCCGACGGTGCCGAAACCGCTGAACGAGAACATGGAATCGCCGTCCTGCGCGGCGGCCGCGAGCGGTGCCGCGAGCAGCGCCGCGAGCGAGAGGGGGATGACACGAAACTGCATGGGAAGTCCTTGTGGGAACGGAGTCCGCTTCCTGCGCCGGCTTGCCGGGAAACGCGGGGGTTGGCGTGCAGTGGTTAACGGTTGCTGCGCTGCACGATTGAGCGAGGACGCTGGACAAAATGTCCCAGTCGCGGGTGCAGCTCCGTGTTTCAGGCACTGCGTCACGCATGAAAAAGGGGCGCCGAAGCGCCCCTCCTGTCCGCCTGCGAGAGCCTGCCGGCTCAGAACTCCTGCCAGTCGCCCCCGGCCTCGGTTTCGGCCGCGGCCTTGGCCTTGGCCGCGGCCCGGGACGCGGCCAAGGCGGCGGCTGCCGGTGCCGGCTGGCTGGCGAACTGGACCACGCGACCGCCCGCCGCGGGCGCCGCCCTGGCGGCACGGACGGGGCGGTCGTCCTGGACACGGAACTGGGACACGGTCTGCACCAGCTGCCCGGCCTGCTGCTCCATGCTGCGCGCGGCGGCGGTGGCTTCCTCCACCAGGGCCGCGTTCTGCTGCGTGCCCTCGTCCATCTGGGTGATGGCCTGGTTGATCTGCTCGATGCCCGCGCTCTGTTCCTGCGAGGCCGCCGAGATGTCGGCGATGATGTCGGTGACGCGCTTGATGCTGGTCACGATCTCGCCCATGGTCTTGCCGGCCTGGCCGACCAGCTCGTTGCCGTGGCGCACCTTGTCGGTCGAGTCGGTGATCAGCTGCTTGATCTCCTTGGCCGCGCCGGCCGAACGCTGCGCCAGCGAGCGCACCTCGGCCGCCACCACCGCGAAGCCGCGGCCCTGCTCGCCCGCGCGCGCGGCTTCCACCGCGGCGTTGAGCGCCAGGATGTTGGTCTGGAAGGCGATGCCGTCGATCACCCCGATGATGTCGGCGATGCGGCCCGAGGATTCGGAAATCGCGGACATGGTCTCCACCACCTTGCCGACCACCTCGCCGCCCTGGGCGGCGACGTCGACCGCGCCGATCGCCAGCTGGTTGGCCTGGCGGGCGTTGTCGGCGGTCTGGCGCACGGTCGAGGTGAGCTCCTCCATCGACGAGGCGGTTTCCTCCAGCGCGGCGGCCTGCTGCTCGGTGCGGCGCGACAGGTCGTCGTTGCCCGACGAGATCTCGCCGGCCGAGGCGTTGATCGCGTCGCTGCCGCTGCGGATCTGGCGGACGATCTCGGCCAGCCCTTCGACGGTGCGGTTGGCGTCGTCGCGCATGGTCGCGAACACGCCCTGGAACTCGCCCTCCATGCGCGCGGTGAGGTTGCCTTCGGCCAGCGCGCCCAGTACCCGGGAGAACTGCTCCAGGCTGGTGGCGTTGGCGTCGAGCAGGTCGTTGAGCCGGGTGGCGAGCTGCAGGTAGAAGCCCTGCTTGCCCTCGATGCCGATGCGCTGCGAGAGATCGCCCTCGGCAGCGGCCTGGACGACGCGGCCCAGCTCGACTTCGACATGCACCTGCTGGGTGCGGTCACGCAGCTCGACCACGTACCCGAGCAGAGTGCCGTCGCCGTCCTGGACACGGGCCACGCTCTGGCCGAAGTGCGCGTCTCCCATCGAGATCTCGCACAGATGGACGCCGCTGGTCCGCGCCAGGGCCTGGCCGAACTCCTCGGGGTCGTCCTGGTAGGCATCGACGCGGGTCCCGACCAGCTGGTCGAACTGGAACTCCGGAAGCTGCGTGCGGATCTCGTCTTCGTGCTGCTGCAGCAGCTCGTTGACCGCCGCGTTGGCGTAGATGATGGTGCGCTCCGGGTCGGTGATCATCACGCTGGTGCCCGAGCTGTCGAGCGCGGTGCGGATGCGCAGGTTCTCGCTGGCGATGGCCTGGTCGCGCTCGATGCGCTCGCGCAGGTCGTGCTGCATGCGCTGCATCGCCCGCAACAGGTCGCCGATCTCGTCGGCGCCGCCACCGTCGATGTGGCTGTCGAGCTTGCCCGCGGCCACGTCGCTGGCGACGCGGGCGGCCTCGCGGGTGGCGCGGGTCAGGCTGCGCGCCATCAGCCAGGCCACCGCCAGGCCGACGCCGATGCCCGCCAGCAGCAGGGTCACCAGCATCAGGTTGGAGCTGGCGTAGGTGTTGTGCGCGCGGCTGGTGGCCGCGGCGGCGACGCGGTTGGCGTCGTCCGCAAGCGCCGCCAGCGCGGCGCCGGTGGCGTCGTGCAGGCGGCTGGTCTCGCCGATGAAGGTGTCGGTGGCGTCGTCGGGGAGCTCCAGGTCGAGCATCTCGTTGACCGAGGCGTACGATGCACGCGCGGCGTCCCATGCGGCGGCGAGCTCGGCCAGCAGGCGTTTCTCCTCGCTGGTGTTGGCGTACTGCTCGTAAGCCTTGAGGTTCTCGGCCAGCTGCGCGTCGATGCGGACCGCGCGCTCGCGCGCTTCCTGCTTGGCCGCCGCGCTGGCGCGGACCAGGCCGTTGTAGGACGCGCTCCGGTACTCGCCCAGCAGCGCGCGGGTCTCGCCGACCAGGGTGACGCTCGGCAACACGTCACCGGCCAGTTCGCTGGTGACGCGGTTCATCGAGCGCAGGCCGATGTAGGCGCCGATGCCCTGGCCGAACATGATGAGCAACACCACGCCGAAGGCCAGCATCAGCTTCGGCGTGAGCTTGAGATTCGAGAACCACTGCATTGGGTCATCCCCCCTGATGAAACGAAGCGGCCCGGTCGCCTGCGCGCCGGGCCGAACGGTCACTTGATCGTCGCGAGCTTGATGTCGCCGGGCGCGCGCACCGCGATCTCAGCGCGGCTGGCGTCGCGCTGGATGGTGCCGACCACGCACACATCCTTGCCTTCCAGCTCCTCGGGCGAGGGGCGGAACTTGTCGCGCTGGTCCTGCGGGATGCGCGCGGAGAACGTGTGCCGCGGGAACGCGCCGCCCATATGCAGGAAGGTCGGCTGGCCTTCGGAGTTCTCGGCGTAGCGGGTCTTCTCGACCTTGCCGCAGACCATGCCGTTCTGGCCGACGTGGCGCGCGGCCTGCTCGGGACGGATCGCGTCCTGGGCGAAGGCGGTGGACGCGCAGCCGGCGAGCAGCAGGACGGTCAGGGGACGGGGGCTCTTGGAAATCATGGGTCTACTCCGGTGGGGATGCCTGGTACGCGCCTCGGCGCACGTCTGTGGAGCCGATAGCGGCCGCCGCTCCGGAAACTTGAGTGTTTGCACCAGCCGCGTCGCGCGGGCTCAACCGCCGCGGCGCAGGCGCGCGTTGCGCTGCCGCTCGATCTGGAAGATGTACTGCATGACCTGTTGCTCCATCGCCGCCGGCAGGCCGACGAAGCGGCAGCCGGCGCGCCACTGCGTGGTGCCGGGGGCCTCGTGCGGACGGCTGTAGACCACCTCGAGCGCGACCGCGAACGGCGGCGCGTCGCCCAGGCGCAGCAGGCAGGCGGGGATCCGCGCGGCGGGCTGGAACAGCGTCCTGGCGTCCTCGGGGATGGCGAGGGCCACGCCGCCGCCGCTGATGTCGAGCACGCGCAGGCCGGGGTGGTCCGGGTCCGGCGCATGGTCGGCGTCGCCAACGTGGACGGTGGCCGGCGCGGTGGCCGAAGCCGAGAGCCGGTAGGTTTCGCGGCGCTGCATGCGCAGCAGCGCCTTCGGCCAGGGCACGGAGAAGGCGACGTAGTCCTCGTGGACGATCCGCGCCGGACTCGAGAGGCGGAAGCGGATGGGCACCAGGTCGAGCTGCGCGCTGCAGACCATCCGGCTGGCGGCGGCCATGCGCCGGTTCATCGCCTCGTCGCGGTTGCCGTCCAGCACCAGGGTGCCGTCGTCGTGCACCGCCAGCAGCGCGGTGGGGCAGGCGAATCCGCCCGGCAGCAGGCTGGTGGTGATCAGCGAGCGCGCGTCCACCAGCGCCCGCAGCACGGCCGCGATCTCGCCGGGTTCGCGCAGCGCGAACCGGGAATGTTCCTCGTCGTCCACGAGGTGCGAGAGTTCGTCGGCGACAGGCATCGTCCAGGCCGCTGGGGTCCGTTACCGCGGTATCGGCCGTCGGACCCGGGAGTTGAGCAGGCGCGGCGGCGCGCAACGGGAAAGGGCGGCCGAAGCCGCCCGTTCCCCGGGTGTCCGCCTGGCGGGATCAGAACTCCTGCCAGTCGCCCGCGGCCTCGGCGGCGAGCGCCGGGGCCGCCGCCGCGGCAAGCCGCCTCGCGGGAGCCGGCCGGACCGGCGCCGGGCTGCTGCGCACGGCCCTGGGCGCAGGGGCAGGGGCGGCGGGCTGGCCGGCGGGCGTGTCCTGCATGCGGAACACCGCCACCGTCTGCACCAGCTGCCCGGCCTGCTGCTCCATGCTGCGCGCGGCGGCGGTGGCTTCCTCCACCAGGGCCGCGTTCTGCTGCGTGCCCTCGTCCATCTGGGTGATGGCCTGGTTGATCTGCTCGATGCCCGCGCTCTGCTCCTGCGAGGCCGCCGAGATGTCGGCGATGATGTCGGTCACCTTGCGCGCGTTGGTCACGATCTCGCCCATGGTGCGGCCGGCCTCGCCGACCAGCTCGTTGCCGTGGCGCACCTTGTCGGTCGAATCCGTGATCAGCTGCTTGATCTCCTTGGCCGCACCGGCCGAGCGCTGCGCCAGCGAGCGCACCTCGGCCGCGACCACCGCGAAGCCGCGGCCCTGCTCGCCCGCGCGCGCGGCTTCCACCGCGGCGTTGAGCGCCAGGATGTTGGTCTGGAAGGCGATGCCGTCGATCACCCCGATGATGTCGCCGATGCGGTTGGACGATTCGGTGATCGCCGACATGGTCTCGACCACCTTGCCCACCACCTCGCCGCCGCGCGAGGCCACGTCGACCGCGCCGATCGCCAGCTGGTTGGCCTGGCGGGCGTTGTCGGCGGTCTGGCGCACGGTCGAGGTGAGCTCCTCCATCGACGAGGCGGTCTCCTCCAGCGCGGCGGCCTGCTGTTCGGTGCGGCGCGAGAGGTCGTCGTTGCCGGCGGCGATCTCGGAAGCGGCGGAGTTGATCGCGTCGCTGCCGCTGCGGATCTGGGCCACGACCTCGGCCAGCTTGTGCACGGTGCCGTTGGCGTCGGCGGCGAGCTTGCCGAACTGGCCGGGCAGGCTGGTGTCGGCCTGGCGGGTGAGGTCGCCCTCGGCGACGGCCGCGAGCAGGCTGCCGACCTCGGTGAGGCTGGCGTCGGTGGCGGCCATCAGGCGGTTGAGCTGTTCGATCAGCTCGCGGTAGGCGAACTCGAAGCGTTCGGCGTCGCCGCGCTGGGCGAAGTCGCCGGCGACCGCTGCCTCGACCACGCGCCGGACCTCGGCGTTGGAGTCGAGCATCGAGCGCTTGACCGCGTCGATGGCCTCGGTGATGCGGGCCTTCTCGCCGGGCAGCCGCTCGATGTCGCGCGACAGGTCGCCGCTGGCGTAGCGGGCCACGGTGTCCACGACCTCGCGGTTGAGCGCGATGTGCGAGGCGACCAGGTCGTTGACGCCCGCCGCCATCGCGCCGTAGGCCCCGGGGAACTCGTCCGCCGCCAGGCGATGGCCGATGGCGCCCGCGTCGTGCGCGGACTTCATGTCGCGCTGCGCGCCGACGTAGCGGTTGAGCGTGCCGACCATCTGCCGCATGGAGTCGGCGAGCGCACCGAGCTCGCTGCGTTCGGACACGCTGATCGGGCGGTCGAGGTCGCCGCGCGCGACCGCGTTGGCGGTGGCCATCACCTCGGCCAGCGGACGCACGATCGAACGGGTGATCAGCAGCGCCGCGGCGGTGGCGATCAGCAGGGCCACGACCAGCAGCATGCCGATCGCCCACAGGTTGGACACGTAGCCGGCCTCCTGGCGCGCGACGGCGGCGTCGAGGTCGTCCAGGTTCTGCTGCAGCAGGGCCGCCACCGCGTCGGCGGTGGCCTGGCGCAGGTCGCCCGCGGCGGCGACCGGGCCCGGATCGCCGGACTCCAGTGCCGAGCGCAGCAGCGCACTGTTGTCGAAGTAGGCCGCGGCCCGGGCCAGCACTGCGTCGTACGCGGCGCGTTCGGCGTCGCCCTGCACGCGGGTCGCGAAGGCGCCGGTCATCTCCTCGAACGACTTGCGCCCGGCGACCAGCTCGCCGCCGTATTCCTGCATCTTCGCTTCGTCGCCGAGGCTGCTGACCAGGCCTCGCTCGCTGACGCGGTACTCGGCCAGCGCGGTGGCCATCGCCCCGAGCTCGCGCACGGCCGGGACCGATTCATGGGTCAGGTCGAGGACGACGCCCTGGGCGGTGCCCATGCGCTGGGCGGCGAAACCGCCCATGACCACGATGAGGAGCGCGAGGGCGGCGAAGCCGATGCCCAGACGCTTGCCGATACTGAGTGATGCGAACATCCGGGTGCCTTGAGGTTGATTGGCCCCAGATAACGGCACGCTGTGTTCAGGCTTGAGACGCGATGGCCACCCCAGAGGAGCGGCCGCATCGCCAGGAGACGCCGGTCACGGCCGGCCGGGGATCGGAGGCCGACGCGCCGCGCGGCGCGCCTCAGAAATGGAACTGCGCGCGCAGGCCGAACGCCTCGGGGTCCCGCAGCACGCCGTCGCGCCGCGCGCGGGCGAACACGTAGTTGGCCTGCAGCTTGAAGTTGCGCCCCAGGTACCAGTTCGCGCCGAGCGTCCAGTCGGCCTGGCGGCCGCCGCGCACCGCGCCGTCGTCCAGGTCGAGCCGGCTGTAGCGCAGCAGCAGTTCCAGCGCCGAGGTCGAGGCGGGGACCACGTTGGTGGCATGGCCGTTGTAGCCGCGCGATTCGCCGCTCACCACCCAGCTGCCGAACAGGTAGCCGCCGCGGCCGGCCACGTCCTGCAGCCCGGCATCGCGCTCGGCGCGCACCTCGAGCACCTCACCCTGCAGCGACCAGGGCCCGTGGATCCACAGCCCTTCCAGGCCGAGGCGGTGGATGGTGTCGACGCCGGCCAGGCTGCCGGTGTCGACCAGGCGCACGTCGGTCAGTCCGACTTCCGGGCGCGCCCGCAGGCGCAGCGCATGGCTGTCGGGACGCTCGATGCTGCCGGCGACGCCCAGGTGCAGCACGTCGCCCGACGCATTGCGCGGGCGCCAGGCGGTGCGCGCGGCCAGGGTGGTGCCTTCGTTGCCGCCTTCCAGGTCGCCGCCGTCGAACCAGGCCACGCTGGCCAGCCAGGCCGGCCGCTGCAAGGCCCACTCCGCACCGATCCGGCGGCCGGCGTAGACCGCCTGCACCGGCAGCGCCGATTCCAGGAACGGCGCATTGCGCGAAGAACCGACGCCGTCGAAGCCGACCGGGGTCTTGAACTGGCCCAGCCGCAGGCTGCCCACGTCGCGGCCGAGCAGGCCCTTGGAATCGAGCTTGAGCGCCACGTCCATCCAGGTGTCCGCCTCGAGGTCGCGCTGCACCCCGAACTCGTAATGATCCTTGCGCCGCAGCGAGACGCCGACTTCGCGGCGGCGGAACCCGCTGTCGTCGTCGAATGCGGCCGCATCGATGCCCTGGCCGAGGTGGCCGAAGCCGTTGTGGTCCCAGGCCCAGTTGGCGCTGAACGCGAGTTCGTGCCGCTCGCCCAGCGGCGTCTTGAGCGAGATGTTGCGCCAGTCGGCGGCGTGGGTGGCGCCGGCGGCGGCGAGGAGCGAGGAAGCGAGGAGCAGGGTCTGGATGCGCACGTGGAGTCCTGGCCGGGCGGTGGCGCCGGGCATTGGCGAAGGTGGAGGCAGCGCGCCCGTGGCGCCCGGCGATGATCCCGCCAGGACGGTCCGCAGCACGTGATGCCGGTTGACGCGTTGTCGGCGGTGCGGGTTCGCGCTTGAGCCGCCTGCGGTACGAGCGCCGGCGAACGTGGCCGGGCGCACGCTGGGGTGCCGGGCGCCGGGCGGGCGGCGCACCCGCCCGCGCGGCTGGCGCACGGCAGAAGAGACGGGGCAGTGGCTCAGGCGGTGGCGTCCGCGAGTTCCTCCGTGCGGGACCGGGCCCGGGCGTCGCCCCGCGCCGGTGCCGCGATCGCGCGGGCGTCGTCCTGCAGGCGGAACGTCGCGGCGGCGGCGGCGAGGTGGGCCGCCTGGTCCTGCAGGCTGTGCGCGGCGGCCGAGGCCTCTTCCACCAGCGCGGCATTTTGCTGGGTGGCGTCGTCGAGCTGGATGACCGCGCGGTTGACCTGGTCGATGCCGGCGGACTGTTCGCGCGAGGCGGCGGTGATGCCGCCCATGATCGCGGTCACCCGCTGCACCGCGTCCACGATGCCGGCCATGGTGCGGCCGGCGCGGTCGACGCGCTCGGCGCCGGCCCCGACCTTCCCGGTCGAGTCGGCGATCAGTGCCCGGATCTCGCGCGCGGCCTCGGCCGAGCGCAGCGCCAGGTTGCGCACTTCGGCGGCGACCACCGCGAAGCCGCGTCCTTCCTCGCCCGCGCGCGCGGCTTCCACCGCGGCGTTGAGCGACAGGATGTTGGTCTGGAAGGCGATGCCGTCGATCACGCCGACGATGTCGGCGATGCGCGCGGACGACGCGCTGATCTCGGCCATCGTCGCCACCACCTCGGCCACCACCCGGCCGCCGTCCGCGGCCACGTCGCCGGCGCCGCGCGCCAGCTCGTCGGCCTGCCGCGCGCTTTCGGCGTTGCGGCGCACGGCCGTGGTCAGCTGCTCCATCGAGCTGGCGGTTTCCTGCAGGCTGGCCGCCTGCTGGCCGGTGCGGGTGGACAGGTCCATGTTGCCGCTGGCGATCTCGGCGGCGGCCTGGCCGATGGTGCGGGTGGCATCCTGGATCTCGCCGACCAGCCGCGCCAGCTGGTCGACGGCGGCGTTGGTGCCGGCCTTCATTTCGCCGAACAGGCCGCGCATCTCGCTGGTGATGCGCGGGCGCAGGTCGCCGTGCGCGAGCGCGTCGAGCACGGTGGCGGTCTCGCGCAGGCTGTGCTCGGTGGCGAGCATCAGCCGCTCCAGGCCGGTGCCCACCGCATGGATGAAGCCGCTGGCGCCGCGCAGGTCGAGGCGCTGGCTGAAATCGCCATCCGCCGCGGCGGCGACCACGGTCTCGACCTGGCGCTCCAGCGCGAGCTCGACGGTACGGTCGCGCCATTCGGCCACCGTGCCCAGGCGCGCGCCGGACTCGCCGGTTACCGGAGTCACGGTCACGTCGAAGGTGCGGGCGCCCAGCACCACGCGATAGGGCTCGGCCGACGACAGCGCCGCCAGCCGCGCCTGCTGCGCCTGCGGATCGGGATCGAGCGCGTACAGCGCGCTGCCGCCGAGCGTCGCGCTGGCGAAGCCGGGGCAGCTGGCGCGCACGTCGGCCTCGGCCGCGGCGAGCATCGCCCGCGCCGCCGGGTTGGCGTAGACGATCGCATGCGCATCGTCGGCCACCAGCACGCTGGCGGCGGCCGAGTCGAGCGCGCACTGCACGCGCGCCATCTGTTCGGCGCGGCGGCGGCGATCCTCGATCTCGAAGCCCAGGCGCACCTGCATCGACTTCAGGCCCAGCAGCACGCCGCCGACCTCGTCGTTGCGGTCGATCGCGATGTCGCGGGCGTAGTGGCCGGTGGCGAAGTCGCGCAGGTGCCCGACCGCGGTATCGAGGCGCCCGACGACGTCGTTGCACAGCCACCAGGCCGAATAGCCGGCGGCCACGGTCGAGCCGGCCACCAGGGCGTACAGCACCGGCAGCGGCGTGCCGCTCGAGGCCAGCAGCACCAGCGCCAGGCCGAGCGCGCCGACGCCGGCGGCGGCCAGCATCAGGCGCTGGCGCAGGCTCAGGCGCCACAGCGGATTGAGGGAACGCAGCAGGTCGGGCGCGACGCGCGCGCCGTGGCGGACGCGCAGCCGGCTGGTGCCGGCGCGGATGGCCGCGTAGTCGCGCTCGGCCGCGTCCACTTCGGCACGGCTCGGGCGGCGCCGCACCGACATGTAGCCGACGTGGTCGGCCCCTTCGTAATAGGGGGTGACGTGGGCCATCACCCAGTAGTGGTCGCCGTTCTTGCGCCGGTTCTTGACCATGCCCACCCACGGGCGCCCGGCCTGCAGCGTGCGCCACAGGTCGGCGAAGGCGGCCGGCGGCATGTCCGGGTGGCGCACGATATTGTGCTGCTGGCCGAGCAGTTCGGCCTCGGAGAAGCCGCTGACCCGCGTGAATGCGGCGTTCGCGTAGACGATCACGCCCCGGCGGTCGGTCCGCGAGACGAGCGGTTCATCGTCCTCCAGCAGGTATTCGCGCTGGCTGACGGGTTGGTTGTTGCGCATTTCGACTTCCGGGGGAGCGGCGATCCGCGGCCGTCGCCGGCCGCGGCAGTGCCGTATCGGCCTGGGCTCAGGCGGCTTCGGCGGCGACCAGGCCCATGGTCTCGTGGCCCATCAGGCGCTCGATGTCGAGCAGGATCAGCATGCGCTCGTCGAGCGTGCCGATGCCGGTCAGGAACTGGCGGTCGATGGTGGCGCCGATCTCCGGCACCGAGCGCACCTGCTCGCCGGACAGCCGCACCACGTCGGACACGCTGTCGACCACCATGCCCACCACGCGGCCGCCGACGTTGAGCACGATCATCACCGTCAGCGCGTTGTACTCGGCCTTGGCGAGGCGGAACTTCAGGCGCATGTCCACCACCGGCACGATGATGCCGCGCAGGTTGATCACGCCCTTGATGTAGTCCGGCGCGTCCGGCAGGCGGGTCACCGCGTCGTAGCTGCGGATCTCCTGCACGCGCAGGATGTCGACGCCGTATTCCTCCTCGCCCAGGACGAAGGTCAGGAATTCGCCGGTGCCGGCGTCGGCGTTGCCGGCAGAGGTGTCGTGGTTGGCCTGGACGGGCTGGGACATGGTGCGGTCCTTCGGAAAGTCGTGACGGAGGGGGCTGGGGTGCTCAGGCGGCGGCCGGCAGCGGCGCGGACTGGGCGAGCCCGCCCGCGTCGACGATCAGCGCGACGCGGCCGTCGCCCAGGATGGTGGCGCCGGACACGCCGGCGATGCGCTTGTAGTTGCTCTCGAGGTTCTTGACCACGACCTGCTGCTGGCCGAGCAGTTCGTCGACCTCCAGCGCCAGGCGGCGGCCGTCGGCCTCGACCACCACCGCGATGCGCTGCGGCGCTTCGTCGCCTTCGGCGCGCGAGGCGGGCAGGCCGTACTGGCCGGCCAGGTCGACCAGCGGCAGGTAGTCCTCGCGCACGCGCAGCACGCGCGCCTCGCCGGCGATGGTGCGCACGTCGGCGGGGCTGGGCAGCAGCGATTCGATCACCATGCTCAGCGGCACGATGAACACCTCGCCGCCCACCGCCACCGACATGCCGTCGACGATGGCCATGGTCAGCGGCAGGCGGATCACCACCGTCGTACCGTGGCCGGCGCGGCTGCGGATCTCGACCTGGCCGCCGAGGGCGGCGATGTTCTTGCGCACCACGTCCATGCCCACGCCGCGGCCGGACAGGTCGGTGAGGGTGTCGGCGGTGGAGAAGCCCGGCGCGAACACCAGGTCCCAGACCTGGGCGTCGGTGGGGTTGTCGGGCATGGGGATGCCGCGCTCGGCCGCCTTGCGCAGGATCCGCTCGCGGCTCAGGCCGCGGCCGTCGTCGCCGATCTCGATGACGATGTTGGCGCCCTGGTGGGCGGCGCTCAGGCTGAGCGTGCCGGTCTCGTCCTTGCCCGCGGCGCGGCGCTCCTCGGGAAGCTCGAGGCCGTGGTCGATGGCGTTGCGCACCAGGTGCACCAGCGGATCGACGATCTTCTCGATCACGCCCTTGTCCAGCTCGGTGGCCTCGCCGTGGGTGCGCAGCTGCACCTTCTTGCCCAGGCGCGCGGCGATGTCGCGGACCATGCGCGGGAAGCGGCTGAAGGCGAAGTCGACGGGCAGCATGCGCACGCCCATCACCGATTCCTGCAGGTCGCGGGTGTTGCGCTCCAGCTGCACCAGGCCCGACATCAGCGCCTCGTTGGCGACCGGGTCCAGGTGCTCGGAGCGCTGGCGCAACATGGCCTGGGTGATCACCAGTTCGCCGACCAGGTTGATCAGCGCGTCGACCTTGGACACGGCCACGCGGATCGAATTGTCGGTATCGCCGCTGCGGCGCGAGACCGCGGCGACAGGGTCGGCGGCCGCCGCTGCCTGCACCGGGGCGGCCGCGGCGGCTGGCGCCAGCGGCAGCGGCGCGGCCTCGACCACCGGTGCCGGGGCCAGGGTGCCGGCCTCGATGCCGAGCGTGCACTCGTCGGCGACCCAGGCGAAGGCCTCGTCGATCGCCTCGCGCGGCACGCTGCCGGGCAGGGTCAGGTTCCAGGCCAGGTAGGCCTCGAACGGGTCCATCTCGGAGAACGCGGGCAGGCGCTCGTCGATGCATTCCACGCCCAGTTCGCCGTGGCTGGCGAGCTCGCGGAGGATCCGCAGCGGGTCGTTGCCGGTCATGAACATCGACGGTGCGGGCGCGAAGGCGATGCGCCAGTCGCCCTGGACGGGCGCGGGCGCACCGGCATCGGTGCCGGCGGCCGCGGATGCGGCGGGCGCCTCGCCCGCGAGCAGGGCATCGAGCCCGGCGCGCGCGGCGGCCAGCGCGGCGGCGTCGATCGCGCTGCCGTGTTCGCAGGCCGCGAGCAGGCTGCGCAGCACGTCCACCGAGGCCAGCAGCGCGCCGATGGCGGCCGGGTCCAGCACGCGGCGACCGGCGCGGGCCTCGTCGAGCAGCGTTTCCAGCAGGTGGGTCAGGTCGGTGACGCTGGTGAAGCCGAACGTCGCCGCCCCGCCCTTGATCGAGTGCGCGGCGCGGAAGATGACGTTGATCGTTTCGCCATCGGCCGCACCCGCGCCGGACTCGAGCGACAGCAGGCCGCTCTCCATGGCATCGAGGCCTTCGCGGCTTTCTTCGAAGAACGCGGCATGGAAGCGGGTGATGTCCATGGCTCAGCTCAGGACCTTGCGCACGGTGGCGAGCAGCTGCTCGGGATCGAAGGGCTTGACCAGCCAGCCGGTGGCGCCGGCGGCCTTGCCTTCCATCTTCTTGTCGCCGCCGGATTCGGTGGTGAGCATCAGCAGCGGGGTGAAGCGGTAGTCGGGCAGCTGGCGCAGCTCGCGGATTAGCGAGATGCCGTCCATGCGCGGCATGTTGACGTCGGTGACCACGGCGTGGAACGCCCGCGTGCGCGCCAGCTCGAGCGCGGCCTGGCCGTCCTCGGCCTCGCTGACTTCGAAACCGCCCGAGGTCAGGGCGAAGGCGACCATCTGGCGCATCGAGGTCGAATCGTCGACGACGAGCAGTTGCTTGGCGCTCATGCAGTTGCTCCGTTGGAAGGAATGGTGTCGGCCGGCGCGTCGTCGACGCCCAGGCTCACGGCGAGCGCGAGCTGGCGCGCCGCGGCGGCCAGGGTCGGCGAAGCCTGGGTGATGGTGGTGCGCTGGCCGCGCGCGGCGCGGTCGCGGACGAAAGCGTGCAGCAGCTGCAGGCCGGCGGCGTGCACGCGTTCGACGCGGTCGCCGGCGAGTTCGAGCGGGGCCTCGGCCTCGAGGTGCGGCTGGAGCGCCGCCTGCAGTTCGGCGACGCGCTCGATCCCGAGGTCGGTTTGGAGCGTCAGGTGGGTCATGGACTTGCCACGTGGGAAGCGGTCCTGAGCATTAACGGCGCTCCGGCCCGCGACTTGAGCGCGCGTCTCAGCCGTAGAGCGCGTAGGCGTCGAACAGCACCGTCGGTGCGGCGCCGACCCGCGCCACGCCCAGGATCACGCCCGGCGCGCTGCCCTGCAGCGGCGGTTCGATGCGGTCGCGGCCGAGCGTCACCACGTCCTCCACGGCGCTCACCAGCACGCCGATCAGCTCGTCGTCGCGTTCGACGACCACGATCCGGCTGTGCTCGTCCGCGTCCACGTGCCCGGTGCCGAGCCACAGGCCGAGGTCGAACACGGGCACGATGCGCCCGCGCAGGTTCATCACGCCCAGCACCGCCGGCTGCGCGCCGCGCATGGCCACGATCGGGACCAGGCGCACCACTTCCTGCACGCGCAGCAGCTCCAGCGCGTAGCTGTCGCGGCCCACCATCACCCGCAGCCAGCGAGAGGCCTGCGCGATCACGCTGGCCGGCGGCGGCAGGGTCGCCAGCGGCGGCGTGGGCGGCGCCGACGCGGCCGCGGCGGGAAGGACGGCAGGCATGGCGGAATCTGAGACCGGGGGCGGCGCGGGGATGGGGGCGGGCGCCATCGCGCCGGCGGCGGGGCCAGCGGCGGCGGCGAGATCGGGCTCCGGCTCCGGCTCCGGCGAAGGCGCAGGTGCAGGTGCAGGTGCAGGTGCAGTCGCAGTCGCAGTTGCAGTTGCAGTTGCAGGCGAAGGCGCAGCGTCCGCGCCCGGCCCGCGCTCGAGCCCTGCGTCCGCGCCCGCCGCGGCTTCGGGCGCCGCGGGCGCGACGGGCTGCGCCGGCGCCGCGCCACCGGCATGCGAATCGTCGAGCAGGGCGTCGACGTAGTCGATCACGTCGTCGGAAAACTCCGGGGTCATGCCGCGCGCCTTTGCGACGACTGGTCCTGCGCCAGCAGCCACTCCAGCGCGCGCCCGTAGGCCTCGACGCCGCGGCCGCCGGCGCCGGCCTCCGTGGTCAACGCCTGCGCGTCGCGCAGGCGCGTGTCCATGGGCACCGCGCTGGGCCAGACGCGGCCTTCGTACTGGGCGTGCAGCTGCTCCAGGCTCTGCACGCCCGAGCGCGTGCGGCGGTCGTACAGGGTCGGCAGCACGTGCTGGGTCAGCGGCCGGCGCCGCGAGCGCTCGACCATGGCCGCGGTGCGCAGCATGTCGGCCAGCCCGTGCAGGGCCAGCGGATCGGTCTGGGTCGGCACCACCAGGCGGTCGGCGGCGGCCAGTGCGTTGACCATCAGCAGGCCCAGGGTGGGCGGGCAGTCCAGCAGCACCTCGTCGTAGCTGGCGTGCACCGCGTGCAGGGCCCGGCCCAGCGCCAGGCCCAGGCCCGGTTGCGCGGAACTGCGCCGCTCCAGGGTGGCCAGCGCCGGCTGCGCGGCGACCATCTCCAGCCCGGGCACGTCGGTGCGGCGGGCCAGCGCGGCGAGCGAGGCGCCGCTGCCCACGAACAGGTCGTGGGTGCCGGCGGGCGGCGGGTCGGCCGGGACCGAGAACGCGCGCGTCAGCGACGCGTGCGGATCCAGGTCGACCAGCAGCACGCGGCGGCCGTCCTGCGCCAGTCCACGGGCGAGGCACAGCGTGGTCGTGGTCTTGCCGACCCCACCTTTCTGGTTGGCGATGGCCCAGACCTGCATGTCAGCCTGCTCCCGGGTTGTGGGTGGTCGGAGTGAAGCTGGCCGCGCCCAGCACGGTGGTGCCGTCGGTCGAGGCGGGCGGCGCCTCCGCCACCGGCGGCGCGGCGTCGGCGTCGGCGCCGGGGGCCGGCGCGGCGTCCATGGCGATGGTCGGGCCGCGCTCGGGCACGGCGTCGGGGCCGTCGGGCGCGGCCAGGATCACCAGCAGCACGCGGCGATTGGCGTTGCGGCCCTCGACGGTGGCGTTGTCGGCCACCGGCTGGTGCTCGCCGAAGCCGACCACGGCGAGGCGACCGGGATCGACGCCTTCGTCCGCCAGCACGTGCACCACGCTGGCGGCGCGGGCGGTGGACAGTTCCCAGTTGGACGGGAACGCGGAGGTGCGGATCGGCATGTTGTCCGTGTAGCCCTCCACGCGCACCGAGTTGGGCTCGCCGCGCAGCACCTGTCCGAGCTTGCGCACGGTGGCCGTCGCCACCGGGCTGGGCACGGCCACGCCGCTGGCGAACAGGATGTCGCTCTGGATCTCGACCTCGAGGAAGGTGCGGCCGCGGCGCACCGTGACCAGCTGCTGGCGCACCAGTTCCGACAGCGCCTCCTGGATGCGCCGGCCCAGCGTGCTCAGCTGCGACTGGCCCCGCAGCGAAGCGTCCATCGCCGCGGTTTCGGCCGCCCGGCGCGCGGCCAGCGCGGCCTGCCCGCCCAGCGGCGCGTCCAGCATCTGCCGCACGCGGACCTGGCTCACCGGCGCGGTCGCGGTCGGTCCGGCCTTGGCGCCCGGGGTGAGCAGGGACGGGCGGTCGAACGAGGAACCGCGCAGCTGGGTCTGGCCCAGCTGGATCGGGGTGATCGAGCGCGGCGGCCCGCCGAAGGCCGAGGACAGAGCGTCGGAGACCGCGCGGTACTTGCCCTCGTTGATCGAGGAGATCGCGTACATCACCACGAAGAAGGCCAGCAGCAGGGTCATGAGGTCGCCGTAGGGCACGGCCCACGCCTCGTGGTTCTGGTGTTCCTCGTGCTGGTGCCTGCGCGCCATGGCTCAGTGCACGTAGCCGTTGAGGCGCGCTTCGATGTTGCGGGGATTCTCGCCCTGCGCGATCGCGATCAGTCCTTCCACGATCATCTCGCGCTCGAGCGTCCGCGCGTTGATCAGGGTCTTGAGCTTGTTGCCGATCGGCAGCAGGGCCAGGTTGGCCGAACCGATGCCGTAGATGGTCGCGGTGAACGCCGCGGCGATGCCGTGGCCGAGCTTGCTCGGGTCGGCGAGGTTCTTCATCACCGCCATCAGGCCCAGCACGGCGCCGACGATGCCCAGCGTGGGCGCGTAGATGCCCATGCCCTCGTACACCTTGGCCGCGGCCAGGTCGCGCGAACTCTGCCCGTGCAGTTCGATCTCCAGCATCTGCCGGATCGACTCGGGCTCCACGCCGTCGACCACCATCTGCAGGCCCTTGCCCAGGAAGGGGTCGGTCTGCGCGGCCACCTGAGACTCCAGGCCCAGCAGGCCCTGCTTGCGGGCGATGGTCGACCACTCGACGATCTGCGCGATCACCGCGGCATGGTCGTGCGCCGGCGGCTTGTAGACCCAGGCCAGCATCTTCATCGCGCGCATGAAGGTGCCCAGCGAGGTCTGCAGCAGGATCGCGGCCAGGGTGCCGACGATCACGATGATGAAGGCCGCCGGCGACCACAGTCCGGCCAGGCCCGCGCCCTTGAGCACGGCGCCGCCGACCAGGGCGACCAGGGCGAGCACGGTACCGATGACGCTGAGTCTGTCCATGGCCTGTTTAACGGTCCTTGCCTGGGTTACTTGAACGCGGTGCGGGCGCGTCCGCCGCCGCCGGGCAGCGCGTCCACGTCCAGGATCAGGGCCATGCGGCCATCGCCGATGAGGCTGGCGCCGGCATAGCCGGGCAGGCCGCGCAGGGTCGGCGGCAGCGCCTTGATCACCACTTCCTCGCGGCCGCGCACGCGGTCGACGGCCAGGCAGTAGCGCTGCTCTCCCGACTGCAGCACCACGCAGGTCGAATCGCGCAGCGGCGCGGGCGCCATCCCCAGCCAGTCGCGCAGGCCCAGCAGCGGCAGCGGCTGCTGGCGCAGGTCGAGCACGCGCTGGCCGTCGATCCACAGCGCCTTGCCTGGATCGTGCGAGAGCACCTCGACCACGCGCACCAGCGGCAGCGCGTAGACGTCGTCGTCCACCTCCACCAGCAGGGTCGGCAGGATCGCCAGGGTCAGCGGCACGCGGATCGCGAAGCGCGAACCGGCGCCGGGTTCGGAATGGATCTGCACGGTGCCGGCGAGTTCGCGGATGCGCGACTGCACCACGTCCATGCCCACGCCGCGCCCGGACAGGTCGCTGACCGCGTCGCGGGTGGAGAAGCCGGGCAGGAACAGCAGCTGCAGGCATTCCTCGGCCGACAGGCGCGCGGAGGCGTCCTCGTCGATCAGGCCCTTTTCCACCGCCTTGCGGCGGATCCGGTCCGGATCGATGCCGGCGCCGTCGTCGCGCACCTCGATGGCGACGTGGTCGCCCTCCTGCTGCGCGCTGATGCGCACGGTGCCCAGTTCGGGCTTGCCGGCGCGGCGCCGCGCCTCGGGCATCTCGATGCCGTGGTCGATGGCGTTGCGCACCAGATGCACCAGCGGGTCGGCCAGGGCCTCGACCAGGTTGCGGTCGAGTTCGGTCTCCGCACCGGTGACTTCCAGATGCACCTGCTTGTCGAGCTGGCGCGCCACGTCGCGGGCCAGCTTGGGGAAGCGCGCGAACACGCGGCCCACCGGCTGCATGCGCGCCGTCATCACCGCGCCCTGCAGGCGCGAGGTGGCGACGTCGAGCGCGGCCACGGCGCGATCGAGGTCGTCGTCGCGCAGCCGCGGGCGGAGGGTCTTGAGGCGGTTGCGGGCCAGCACCAGTTCGCCGACCAGGTTGACCATGGCGTCGAGCCGGCGCACGTCCACGCGCACGGTGACGTCCGGCGGCTCCGGCGCGGCCGCCTGCGCGCGCGGCGCGGCTGCGGGGCGCGGTGCAGGCCTGGGCGCCGGCGCCGGTGCCGGTGCCGGCGTGGGTGCAGGCGCTTCCGCGGGCGGCGCGCCGGGAATGCCGCCCGCGCCGTGCAGGCTGTCGAGCAGGGCTTCGAAATCGAGATCGTCGATCGAGTCGCCCGCGGCGGCGGCCGCCGCGGCCGGCACCGCGGCTGGCGCGACCGTAGCAGGCACAGGCGCGGCCGCGGGCGCGGCGCCCGCGCGCAGCGCGGCCAGCAGCGACTCGGGCGCGGGTTCGGGTTCGCTGCCGGCGGAAATCGCGTGCAGCATGTCCACCAGCAGGTCGATGCCCTGCTGCACGCCGTCGAAGGCGGCCGGATCGAGCGGCGCGCTGCCGTCGCGCGCGGCGTTGAGGCGGTCCTCCACCGCGTGGCAGACCGCCACCATGGTGGTGAAGTCGAGGAAGCCGGCGCCGCCCTTGATGGTGTGGAAACCGCGGAACACCGCATTGAGGCATTCGCGGTCGGCGGGCGCGCCCTCGAGCGCGACCATCTGCTCGCCGAGCTGGTCGAGGATCTCGCCGACCTCGACCAGGAAGTCGGCGCAGATGTCGGAGGCGACCGAAGACATGCGCTACAGCCCCAGCGACGACAGCAGGCTGTTGGCGTCGTCCTGGCTGGCCGCGGGCGCGTCCAGGCCCTGGATCGACGGGCCGTGGCCGTGGCTGGACAGGTGCAGCGGCCGGTCGCCGGCGGGCGTGACCTCGCCCAGGCCGGCGTCGACGGTGCGCACCAGCTCCACCACGCGGCGGATGATCTGGCCGGTGAGGTCCTGGTAGCCCTGCGCCGCGGTCATCTCGGAGAGCCGGCTGCGGATGCCCGCCACCGCGGCGGCATGCGCCTCGGGCGCGGCACCGGGCAGGGTGGCGAGCAGGCCGGCGCACTCCTGGATTAGGTCCAGGGTGTGGTGGCTGGCCTCTTCGGTGACCTTGACCACGTGCTCCAGGCGCAGGCAGGCCTCGGCCAGCGAGCCGCCGCCGCTGCCGGTGCCCAGCGCCTGTTCCAGCTCGCGGGCCAGCTTGACCAGGCCGCGCACCAGCGGCTGGCTGCGCCACTGGATGAGGGCATCGACCGCGCTGCGCCAGCCGGCATCGTCGTCCTGCTCCAGCGCGGCCAGCGCGCCGTGCAGGCAGTCGACCAGCGCGGCGCGCTCGGCGGCCGCGTCGCCCGCGGCATCGGCGGGCGCCACGCTCATGCGGCGGCCCCGAGGCGCTCGAACACCTTCTCGAGCTTGTCGCTCAGCGTGGCCGCGGTGAAGGGCTTGATCACGTAGCCGTTCACGCCGGCCTGCGCGGCCTCGATGATCTGCTCGCGCTTGGCCTCGGCGGTCACCATCAGCACCGGGGTCTTGGCCAGCGCGGCGTCGGCGCGGATCGCCTTGAGCAGGTCGATGCCGGGCATGCCGGGCATGTTCCAGTCGGTGATCACCAGGTCGAACGGACCCTTGCGCAGCTCCACCAGGGCGGTGCTGCCGTCGTCGGCCTCGGTGGTGTTGAAGAAGCCCAGGTCGTTGAGCAGGTTCTTGACGATGCGACGCATGGTCGAGAAGTCGTCGACGATCAGGATGCGGATGTTCTTGTCCATGCGGACCTCTTGGTTGCGTGCGGGGGCCGCACCGGTTGTGCTCAGGGCAGGTAGTCGTCGTCTTCGCCGTCGTCGCGGCGCCAGTCGGCCAGGCGTGCGCGCAGGCGCACGGCGGCCTGGCCGTGGATCTGGCAGGCGCGCGATTCGCTCACGCCCAGCACCGCGCCGATCTCGCGCAGGTTGAGTTCCTGCTCGTAGTACAGCGACAGCACCAGGCGCTCGCGTTCGGGCAGCGCCTCGATGGCCTCGGCCAGCGCGTCGCGGAAGGCGGCCTGTTCGAACTCGCGCGCGGGGCTGGCGTTGCTGTCGCCGGCCAGGCGCGGCTCGCCGTCGTGCTCGTCCATGTGCGCGTCCAGGCTGACCAGCTGGCCGCGCGCGGCGTTCTCGACCATGGCGTAGTACTCGTCCAGCGGCACCTCCATCGCCGCGGCCACCTGCTGCGCGGTGGCGGCCTGGCCGGTGCGCTGCTCGACCTCGCGGGTGGCGGCGACGATGTCGCGGTAGCGGCGGTGTACCGAGCGCGGCACCCAGTCGCCGCGCCGGATCTCGTCGATCATCGCGCCGCGGATGCGGATCGAGGCGTAGGTCTCGAACGCCGCGCCCTGGTCGGACTGGAAATTGCGGGCCGCGTCGATCAGGCCGAGCATGCCGGCCTGGATCAGGTCGTCGATCTCCACGCTCGCCGGCAGCCGCGCGGCGAGGTGGTGGGCGATGCGGCGCACCAGTTCGCCGTGCTTCTCGACGATCTCGGCGGCCGATCCCTGCTGGTTGGCGCGGTAGTGGGCGGTCGCGGTGGCGTTCATGCGGCCGCTCCCCGCGTGGCGGCGGCCGGGGCCGACACCAGGCGCTCGAGGAAGAATTCGACGTGCCCGCGCGCGCCGGGCGGCGATTGCCACTGCCGCGAGCGGCGGGCGATGTCGCGGAAGGCCACCGAGGAAGGCGCCGACGGGAACGCATCGACCACCGCTTCCTGGCGCTGCACCGCGCGGCGCAGCCACTCGTCGCGCGGGATCGCGCCCAGGTAATTCAGGGTCACGTCGAGGAAGCGCGCGCTCACGCGCTGCAGCTTCTCGAACAGCTGGCGACCCTCGGCCGGGTTCTGCACCTGGTTGGCAAGCACCTGCACCCGGTTCACGCCGCGGTCGCGGCTGAGCACCTTGATCAGGGCGTAGGCGTCGGTAACCGAAGCGGGCTCGTCGCAGACCACCACGATCACGTCCTGCGCGGCCTGGCAGAAGGTCAGCACGCCGTCGGCGATGCCGGCGGCGTTGTCCACCACCATCGCGTCGAGGTCGAGGTCGAGCTGCGAGAACGCGTGCACCAGGCCCACGTGCTGGGCCGGGGTGAGTTCGGTCATGTGGCGCTTGCCCGAGGCCGCCGGCACCACCAGCAGGCCGCTGGCGGCCTCGATCACGGTGTCGCGCAGCTCGCAGCGGTCGGCGAACACGTCGGCCAGGGTGTGGCGCGGCGCCAGGCCGAGCATCACGTCGACGTTGGCCAGGCCCAGGTCGGTGTCGAGCAGCAGGGTGCGCTGGCCGGCGTTGACCAGGGCGGTGGCCAGGTTGACCGAGACCGACGTCTTGCCGACGCCGCCCTTGCCGCTGGCGACGGCGATCACCCGGACCGGACCGGGCGTGCGGTCGGCGGTGGAAACGGGTGCGATGGGGTCAGGCGACTGCATGGTGGTCCTCGGTGGCGAGGGGGTTATCGGCAGCACGGCGGGATTTCTCCAGTGACTGGACGAGACGGGTGGCGTCGGCGGCCTCGAGGTCGGACGGCACCTCCTGGCCCTGGGCGGTATAGGCAAGTCCCAGGCCGTGGCGGGCCAGGACCGAGAGGGCCGAACCCAGGCGGCCGGTCTCGTCGAGCTTGGTCAGCACCACGCCCTCGGGCTTGGCCGGTCGGTAGCGGCGGATCACCTCGCCCAGGTCGTGCGGGTGGGCGTTGGCCGGCAGCACCAGCAGGCTGCGCACGCGCTTGGCCGCGCGCAGCCACAGGATCTGGCTGAACACGGCGCGGTCGCGCACGGCGTGGCCGGCGGTGTCGACCAGCACCAGCGGGTAGTCGACCAGCTGCGCCAGGGTGTCCTGCAGGCGCTCCGGCCCTTCCGCCTCGCACACGGTGATGCCGAGGCGCCGGCCGTGTGCCTGCAGCTGCTCGCGGGCGCCGGGGCGCTGGCAGTCGGTGGTCACCAGGGCCACGTCGCGGGCGCGGTGGCGGGCGGCGAAGCGCGCGGCCAGCTTGGCCGCGGTGGTGGTCTTGCCGGCGCCGGTCGGGCCGACCAGGGCGATCACCCCGCCGTCCTCCAGCGGCTCGCTGTGCAGGGTGCCCAGCATGTTGGCCAGCTCGGCCAGCATCGGCACCTGGATCCGGTCGACCGGCAGGCGCGGGTCGATGCGCTCGGCCACGGCCTGGGCCAGCGACTCCTCGCAGCCGTAGGCGGCCAGCGCGTCGAGCACCGCAGCCCGCGCCGGCGACCCGCGCAGGCGCTCGAGCGAGAGCTGCTCCATCTGGGTTTCCATCAGCTGGCGCATGCGCGCCATCTCCTCGCGCATGGCGAGGATGGCCGGATCGGTCTCGGCGGTGGCCACCACCTGCAGGCTGCGCGGGGCGGTGGGCTGGGCCTGCGCGGGGACGGCGGCGTCGGCGAGGACGGGCCCGGAGGCGGCGGCGGGAGCGGCCGGGAGGATCGCGTCGGCGCCAGCCTGGGCGGCCGGGGCCATCGGGGCGGCTGCGGCGATCGGGGCGACGGGCGCGACGCAGGGGGCCGGAGCCGCCTGGATGACCCGGGTGGCGGGAGCAGCGGGAATCGCTGGCGAGGTCGGAACAGCCGGAGCAGCCGCAGCAGTCGCAGCAGTCGCAGCAGCCGGAGCAGCCGGAGCAGCCGAAGCAGCCGAAGCAGCCGAAGCAGTCGGAGCAGTCGGAGCCGCCGAAGGTGCCGAAGCCGCCGGCGCCGCCAGGACGACCGGAGCCGCCATGCCCGGCAGGTCCTCGGGAGCTGCGTAAGCGGCGTGGGCAGCCGGAGCGGCCTGGGCCGCAGGAACGGCCAGGGCGGCCAGTGCCTGCGCCGGCATCGGGTCGAACGCGGCGGCGGCGGGCGTGGGCGCGAGCGGCGCGACCGGGGCCTCCTCGTCGGCGCCGGGGCGCAGCGGCATGGGGATGTCCGGCAGCAGCGGCACGAAGTCTTCGGCCTCGCCGGCTGCGCGCGTGCCGCCCCGTTCGCCGGCGCGGCCATCCAGCGCGGCCATCATCTCGTCGAAGCGGCTGGGCGTCGGCACAGGCGCCGGTGCGGGCGCGGTCGCTGCGGCGGGCGATGCCGGCGCGGCCGCAGGCATCGGTGCGGAGGCGGCTGCATGGTCGCGGGCGGGCGAAGCCGGTGCGTCCGGCGCCTCGGAGCTCGCCGGGATGGCCCCGGACGCCGGCGTGCGCGACCGCGTGCCGGCCGGCTGCGCAGCCTGGGGCCGGGCGGCGGCCGGGGAAGCCGGGCGCCTGCGCGCTTGGCCGGTGAGTTCGGCGAGCGTCGGGTCCTCGGCGGCACGGGCGGCCGGGGCCGGGGCATCGCCGATCCGGAACACGGCGCGGGCCCGCGACATCAGCGATTCGCGCGGCGCACCGTCGGGGACCGCATTCGCGGCAGGCTGCGCGTTGGCCGCGGGCCGGGCCGGCGCCTCCTCGGCAGCCGGAGCGGCGGCGCGCAGCGCCTGCGCCACCAGGGCCTCGTCGTAATCGGTCGCGGCCACCACCTCGATGCCGGCGCCGCCTGCGCCGGGACGGGTGGACAGGATCACCGCATCGGGTCCCTGTTCGTCGCGGACCATGCGCAGGGCGGTGCGCATGTCGGGGGCGGTGAAGCGCTTGATTCGCATGTCGAAAAGCCCGGTTCGGAGTGCTCGGGCCTGTCCCTGCAAGAGCCGGGCCTGAAATGCCGCCGACCTGCGTCGGAAGCTTGGCGCGCCCCTGGCGACGGGAATCCGGCTTCATCCGGCGGCCCGGGACGGCCCCGCCTGGCTCCCTCCCCGGTCGCGGGAGAAGGTGTTCCGCCTGCCCTTGGCTCGCTTCCCCGCCTGCGGGGGAGGGTTGGGGTGGGGGCCAGCAGATCGCCGCGTCGGCCCAACGCGCGCTTGGCGCGCGCCCCCATCCCGGCCTTCCCCCGCAAGCGGGGGAAGGAGGTGTGCTTCGCGGCCGTGCGCCGCGACGCGTCGCCACCGCTCTTCGCTTCCCTCCGCCACCTGCGGCGGAAGGGAGCTGCACTTCGTTGCCATTCGCCTGACGGCTCGCCGCCGCTTTCTCTCCCTCCCCCGCCTGCGGGGGAGGGCTGGGGTGGGGGCCCGCAGGTCGCCGCGCCGGCATTCCGCGCGCTGCGCGTGCGCCCCCATCCCGGCCTTCCCCCGCGAGCGGGGGAAGGAGTCGTATTCGAGACGGGGCGCCACGACGGGCCGCCGGTTTTTTTTGCTCCCTCCCCCGCCTGCGGGGGAGGGTTGGGGTGGGGGCCCGCAGGTCGCCGCGCCGTCATTCCGCGCGCTGCGCGCGCGCCCCCATCCCGGCCTTCCCCCGCAAGCGGGGGAAGGAAGCGAGGCGAAGGTCTATCGCCGGTGGCGCTGGCCGCCGCCGTCCTCAGCCGACCTCAGCCGACCTCAGCCAACCGAGCCCACCAGCCGCAGGCGCTTGTCTTCCGGCACCTCTGCGTAGGCCAATACCGCCAGCGAAGGCACGCTGTGGCGCACCAGCCTGGCGACCGCCGCGCGCACGCCGCCGGGTACCAGCAGCACCGCCGGTTCGCCGCGGCTTTCCTGCCGGCTCACGCAGTCGCCCAGGTTCTGGTGCAGGCGTTCGGCCAGGCCCGGCTCCAGCGCCGCGCCCTGGCCGCTCACCGAATCCTGCAGCACCCGCTCCAGTGCCGGCGCCAGCGTGTAGACCGGCAGCTCCGGGGCCATGCCGTTGAGCTCCTGCACGATGAAGCGGCCCAGCGCCACGCGCACCGCGGCGGTCAGCGCGGCCGGGTCCTGGGTATGGGCGCCATGCTCGATCAGGGTCTCCACGATCTGCCGCATCTGCCGCACCGGCACGCGGTCGGCCAGCAGCGACTGCAGCACCTTCACCACCACCGACAGCGGCAGCAGCTTGGGCACCAGGTCCTCGACCAGCTTGGGCACGCTGCGGCCGAGCGCCGCCAGCAGGTTCTGCACCTCGTCGTGGCCAAGCAGCTCCGAGGCGCGCTCGCGCACCACGTGCGAGAGGTGGGTGGCCGCCACCGTGGAGGCGTCGACCACGGTGTAGCCCAGCGATTCGGCATGGGCCCGCTGGCTGGGCACGATCCACACTGCGTCCAGTCCGAAGGCCGGATCCTTGCCGGGAATGCCGTCGAGCGGTCCGAACACCCGGCCCGGGTCCAGCGCCAGCTCGCGGTCGGGCACCAGTTCGCCGGTGGCCACCGGCACGCCATGCACCAGCAGGCGGTACTGGCCCGGCGCCAGCTCGAGGTTGTCGCGCACGTGCACGGCCGGGATCAGGAAGCCCAGGTCCTGGGTGAGCTTGCGGCGCACGCCCTTCAGCCGCGCCAGCAGCTGCCCGCCCTGGGCCTGGTCGACCAGCGGGATCAGGCGGTAGCCCACCTCCAGCGCCAGCGGCTCGACCGGGCGGATCTCGTCCCAGCTCAGCTCGGCCATGGGGCCTGGCGCCGCGCCCGCGCCCGCGGCGCCGGCGGCCTCCGATTCCTCTGCGGCGGGCGGCGCCTTGCGCAGTTTCCATGCGGCATAGCCCAGGATCGCGGCCAGCAGCAGGAACGGCAGGTTGGGCATGCCCGGCACGATGCCGATCAGGCCCATCAGCGCCGCCGCCACGGTGAGCGCGCGCTGGTGGCCGAAGACCTGCTTCGACACGGTCTCGCCCATCTCCTGCTCGCCGGTGGAGCGGGTGACCAGCATCGCGGTGGCGACCGCGATCAGCAGCGCCGGCAGCTGCGCCACCAGGCCGTCGCCGATGGCCAGGGTGGTGTAGGTCTGCGCCGCCTCGGCGAAGGACATGCCGTGCGACATCAGCCCGATCAGGATGCCGCCGACCAGGTTGATCACCAGGATCAGGATGCCGGCGATGGCGTCGCCGCGGACGAATTTGCTGGCGCCGTCCATCGAGCCGTAGAAGTCGGCCTCCTCGCGCACTTCCTGGCGGCGGGCCTTGGCGTCCTCGCGGGTGAGCAGGCCGGCGTTGAGGTCGGCGTCGATCGCCATCTGCTTGCCGGGCAGGGCGTCGAGGATGAAGCGCGCCGACACCTCGGAGATGCGGCCCGCGCCCTTGGTGACCACCACGAAGTTGACGATGGTCAGGATCGCGAACACCACGATGCCGACCGCATAGCTGCCGCCGATCACGAACTCGGCGAAGGATTCGATCACGTGGCCGGCCGCGGCGCTGCCCTCGTGCCCGTGCAGCAGCACCACGCGGGTCGAGGCGACGTTGAGCGCCAGGCGCAGCAGGGTGACCAGCAGCAGCACGCTGGGGAAGATCGAGAACTCCAGCGGCCGGCGCACGTACACCACCGCCAGCATCACCACCAGCGACAGCGCGATGTTGATGGTGAACAGCGCGTCGAGCACGATCGGCGCCAGCGGCACGATCACCATCGCCAGCAGCGCCAGCACCACCACCGGCGCGGCGGCGCCGCTGCGCAGGCTGGAGACGATCGCCGAACCGCGGCCGGGCAGCGCGCTCATCGTGCCGGACTTCCGTCGCCGTCGACCGGATCGGGCGCGCCGTCGGCGCCCACGTCGACCTCGGCCATCTCCGGCATCGGGCCACGGCCGGGGATCCAGGCGCGCAGCTGGTAGACGTAGGACAGCACCTGGGCGACGGCCGCGTACAGTTTCACCGGGATTTCCTGGTCGAGCTGCGACTGCCTATACAAGGCGCGTGCCAGCGGCGGCGCCTCGACCACCGCCACCCGGTGCTGCTCGGCCAGGGCGCGGATCGCCAGCGCCAGCTCGTCCACGCCCTTGGCGACCACGGTGGGCGCGCGCATGCCGGGCCCGTACTTCAGCGCCACGGCGTAGTGGGTGGGGTTCATCACCACCACGTCGGCCGCCGGCACCGCGTCCATCATCCGCCGCTGCGACATCTGCCGCGCGACCTGCCGCACGCGCGCCTTGACCTCCGGGTTGCCCTCCATTTCCTTGGCCTCGTCGCGCAGCTCCTGCTTGGTCATCTTCAGCTTGCTGCGGTGCTGGTGGTGCTGCCAGGGCACGTCGATCGCGGCCAGCAGCGCCAGCGCGCCGACCATCGCCAGCAGCGCGGTCAGGGCCAGGTCCACGCCGCCGGCCACCGAGGCCTCCAGCGAGGCCTGCGGCATGGCCAGCAGGGCCGAGAACGCGCGCCATACCACCCAGCCGCCGATGCCGCCGATCAGGGCCACGCGCAGCAGCGAGCGCAGCAGCTCGGCCAGGCTCTCGGCGCTGTACAGGCGCGCCAGGCCCTTGCCCGGGTTGAGCCGGGCGAAGTCAGGCGCCAGCGCCTTGCCGGCGAAGCGCAGTCCGCCCATCGCCGCCGGCGCGATCGCGCAGGCCACCAGTGCGGTGAGGATCAGCGGCAGCAGCGGGAGCATCAGCTCCAGCAGCAGCCTGCCCGCATGCGGCAGCAGCAGTTCCGGGGAGTCGAGCAGGGTGCGGTCGAAGCTCAGCGCCTGCCGCAGCCAGTCGCGCGAGGCCGCGCCGACGTTGCCGCCGGTGGCCTTGAGCGCGATCACCGCGCAGCCCAGCACGGCGACATTGCCCAGTTCGCGCGAGCGCGGCACCTGGCCCTTCTCGCGGGCCTCGCGCAGCCGTTTTTCGCTTGGCTGTTCTGTGCGGTCTTCCTTCGAGGTCTCGCTCATCGGCTCACCCGGTCAGTGCGCGCGCGGCGGCGAAGGCGTCCTCGAACAGCCGCCCGACCGGCGCGGACAGCTCGCGCATCAGCAGCATCAGCAGGGTCAGGCCGACCAGCAGCGAGGTCGGCAGGCCGATCTGGATCGGGTTGAGCTGGGAAGCGGCGCGCGCCAGCACGCCGAAGGCGATGTTGACCGCCAGCAGCGCCATCATCACCGGCAGCGCCAGCAGCGCGCCGGCGCGCAGGCAGGCGGCGAAGAACATCGGCACCGCCGACAGCAGCGCGGGCAGGTCGGGCAGCGACGCGCCCACCGGCAGGCCGCCGTAGCTGTCGGCCAGCAGCGAGACCAGGGCCAGGTGGCCGTCGGTCACGAAGAACAGCAGGGCGAAGGCGATGTAGAACCACTGCGACAGCACCGGCGAGGGCGCGCCGTTCAGCGGATCGGCCATGGTCGCGAACGACAGGCCCATGCCCTGGCTGACCAGTTCGCCGGCCAGGCGCCCGGCCTCGAAGGCCAGCCGCAGCATCATCCCGATCGCCACGCCGACGCTGAACTCGCGCAGCACCGCCAGCGCGGTGGCCGCGTCCACGCCCATGGGCGGCGGTGCGGGCAGCACGCTCGACAGCGCCGCCGACAGCGCGATGGTCACGATCAGCCGCGCCCGCACCGGGATCCCGCGGCCGCCGATCACCGGCAGCACCTGCAGCGCCGCGCCGATGCGCAGCGCGTACCACAGCACCGTGGCCAGCATGCCGAACAGGTCGACGCCGGCGAGCGCTGCGAGCGAGACGGTTTCCACCGCGGTTTACCCGATCAGGTGGGGAATGCGGTGGAACAGGTCGGCGGTGAAGGCGACCAGGCGGCCGAGCAGGAAATGCCCGGTCGCCGCCATCACCACCACCAGGCCGACCACCTTGACCACGAACGGGATGGTCGGCTCGTTGATCTGGGTGGCCGCCTGCAGCACGCCGACGGCCACGCCCACCACCAGCACCGCGACCAGCGCCGGGCCGCCGAGGGTGAGCGCCATCTGCAGGCCGCGGGAAATCTCCTCGAGCGCGGTTTCCGGAGTCATCGCGGCGCCCTCAGACGGGATTGAAGCTGGCGGCCAGCGAGCCGACCACCAGCACCCAGCCGTCCACCAGCACGAACAGCAGGATCTTGAACGGCGCCGAGATCAGCATCGGCGAGAGCATCATCATGCCCATCGACATCAGCACGCTGGCCACCACCAGGTCGATGATCACGAACGGGATGTAGACCAGGAACGCGATCTCGAACGCGGTCTTGAGCTCGCTGGTGAGGAACGAGGCGGCCAGCACGCCGAAGGGCACGTCCTGCGGCGTGGCGTAGGGCCCGGTCTGCGACAGGCCGGCGAAGGTCATCAGGTCGGTCTCGCGCACCTGCGCCAGCATGAAGCCGCGGAACGGTTCGGACGCCGCCGCCCACGCCGCGCGGAACTCCATGCTGCCGTCCAGGTAGGGCGCGATGCCGGCCGCCCAGGCCTGGTCGAACACCGGCGTCATCACCATCGCGGTCAGGAACAGCGCCAGCGCCAGCAGCACCTGGTTGCTCGGCGTCTGCCCGGTGCCCAGCGCCTGGCGCAGCAGCGCCAGCACGATGATGATGCGGGTGAAGGCGGTCACGCCCAGCAGCGCCGCCGGCAGCAGGGTGATGCCGGTCATCAGCGCCAGCACCTGCAGCGGCAGGCTCACCGGCTGTCCGCCGATGTTGCCGACTTCCACGTCCGGCAGCGGCTGCGAGGGCGCGGCCGGGGCGGCCGCCGGCGCGGCGGGCGCGGCCTGGGCCAGTGCCAGCGATGGCGCCAGGGCGAAGGCCAGCAGGACGCCGAGCAGCCAGGCGGGCAGCAGGGCGCGGCGGGCGGAGAGGGCGCCACACAGGGCGCGCAGGCGGGTCATGGCTTCTTTCCGAAATGCTGTGCGAGCAGCTGTGCGAAGGCAGGGGTGGATTTCGCCGCGGCCTCGGGCAGCGGCTGCTCGAGCGTGTGCAGGGTGCGGGTGCCGCCGCTGCCGACGCCCAGCAGCAGCTGGGTCTCGCCGACCTCGACCACCACCAGCCGGTCGCGCGGGCCCAGCGCCAGCGAGCCGACGATGCGCAGCGCGGAACCGGCGCCGCCGCCGCCGGCGCCCAGGCCGGGCATGCGCCGCGCCAGCCACGACAGCAGCAGGATCAGGCCGACCACCAGCACCAGCGCGAACACCGCGCCGCCGAGGCTGCCGGCCGTGGCCGGAGACTGCGGCGCCTGCGCGGGCGTGGACGGCTGGGCGATGCCGGCTACGCGCGCGCCGGACGACGGCGCGCCCGCGGGCGCCGCGGACGCGACCGCAGCCTGGGTCGTGGCCGCCTGGCCGGTTGCGGCCGTCGCGGGCGCTGGCGCGATCGCGGCTTCCGCGGCGCCGTTCGCGGCCTGGGCCGCGGCGGGCACCGCGCCCGCCGATCCGGCGACGGCCAGCGGCAGCGACAGTGCGCTCATCGCAGCCTCTTGATCCGCTCGGAGGGGCTGACCACGTCGGTCAGGCGTACGCCGAAGCGGTCGTTGACCACGACCACCTCGCCCTGCGCGATCAGGGTGCCGTTGACGTACACGTCCAGCGGTTCGCCGGCGCCGCGCTCGAGCTCGACCACCGAGCCCTGGTTGAGCTGCAGCAGGTTGCGGATCGGGATGCGCGCGCGCCCGACTTCCAGCGACAGCGAGACCGGCACGTCGAGGATGACGTCGAGGTTGAGGTCGGGCCCGGCGCCCTGGCCGGCCTCTTCGGTGAGCGGGTCGAAGGCGGCCAGCGCCGCGGCGTCGTTGTTGTTCATGGCGTATCGCTCAGGGAATCGAGGGTGGGAACGGCCCGCGCGGCGTGCACCTGCGTGACCTTGATGGCGTTCTTGCCGTTGTGGATGCCGAACTCGCCGGTAAACACCGGCATCTGCTCCACGCGCAGCTGCACGAGGCGTGCCAGTTCGATCGGGATCACGTCGCCCACGCGCAGGCGCGAGAGCTCGCGCAGGCTGATCTGGCGCTGGGCGATCACCGAGCTCACTTCCACCTCGGCGTCCTTGAGCTGGTTGCGCATGGCGCGGGTCCAGCCTTCGTCCTTCTCGATGCGGTCGGACTGCACGCCGGCGTCGAGCTGCTCGCGGATCGGCTCGAGCATTGCGTAGGGGAAGGCCACGTGCAGCTCGCCGCCGCCGCCCTCGAGCTCGACGTGGAAGCGGCTGACCACGATGTACTCGCGCGGGCTGATGATGTTGGCGAAGTGCGGGTTGACCTCGGAGTTCATGTATTCGAACTCCACCGGCATCACCGGCGCCCAGGCGTCGACCAGGTCGGCGAAGGTCTGGCGCAGCAGCAGCTGGATCACGCGCATCTCGGTGGGCGTGAACTCGCGGCCCTCGATGCGGGTGTGGAACTTGCCGTTGCCGCCGAAGAAGTTGTCGACCACGGTGAACACCAGCCGCGGTTCGAAGGTGATGATGGCGGTGCCGCGCAGCGGCTTCATCTTCACCAGGTTGAGGTTGGTCGGCACCTGCAGCGAGTGCATGTACTCGCCGAAGCGCAGCAGGTCGATGCCGCGCACCGACAGGTCGGCCGAGCGGCGCAGCAGGTTGAACAGCCCCACGCGCCAGGTGCGGGCGAAGCGCTCGTTGATCATCTCCAGCGTCGGCAGCTTGCCGCGGACGATGCGGTCCTGGCTGGCGAAGTCGTAGGCGCGAGCCTCGCCCGGCGCCGGCGGCGGTTCGGTTTCGACCGCGCCGCTGTCGACGCCGTGCAGCAGGGCGTCGATCTCGTCCTGGGACAGCAGGTCGGCGCTCATTACTGGGTCACCAGGCTCGTGAAGATCACCGCCTCGACCTTGTCCGGCCCGCCTTCGGCCTTGAGCAGCGCGCGCACCTCGTCGCGGGCCGCGGCCTGCAGGCGCTCCTTGCCGGCGCGCTGCGCCAGCTGCCGCGACTCCTGCTGGCCGAACAGCAGCAGCAGGCGGTTGCGGATCGAGGGCAGGTGCGCCTCGACGGCGGCGAGCGTGGCGGCATCGCGGGTCACCACCTGCACGTCGGCCTGCAGGTAGCGGTTGCCTTCCGGATCGGCCAGGTTGACCACGAACGAGGGCTCGACCGGCACGTACTGGGCGGGCTGGCGGGTGGGCTTGGCCGCCGCTTCAGTGGCCTCGGCCGCGGCGGCCTGCTGCTTCTGGGACCACCACCAGACCCCGCCGCCGGCGCCGGCGCCGGCGAGCAGGACGAGGATCAGCGGCATGGCCCAGCCGCGGCGCGGTGCCTGGGCGGGCTGGAGGGCAGGGGCAGGGGCTGGCACGAACGTCGACTCCGGCGGTGGATGCCGGGGGGATGCAATCGCCGTGCCGCGGCGATGACGGGGTTTTGACGGGGCGCCGGGTTGGCCGGGTGCCGGTCGATTGACGGGTGCGAAGCGTCGGAGTCGGGGGCGGAAGGAGGGCGGTCGGTCGGCAGGGGCATGGCGGCGGGATGATCGAGGCGAATGCCGCGCGCGCGACTGGCGATCGCGCGGCGACCTGCCTGCCCCCACCCCGACCCTCCCCCGCAAGCGGGGGAGGGAGGTGCGGCCCAGCGCCGGGTGTTCGGGTCGTCCGCGCGGCGGTACCGCGCGCGATGAACACCCTTAAGCGGGGGAGGGAGCCGGGCGCAGCCGAAGCGCAGGCCTCGCCCGCGTCCCGCCCTCGCCCCGCGTCCTGTTCCTCGCCCGGGGCCCGCAAACCTGACACGCAAGCCGCAAGCTCCGAGCTCCAAGCTCCAAGCTCCAAGCCCCAAGCCCCAAGCCCCAAGCCCCAAGCCCCAAGCCCCAAGCCCCAAGCCCCAAGCGCCAAGCTCCAAGCTCCAAGCCCCAAGCTCCAAGCTCCAAGCCGCTAGCCGCAACCCGCAACCCGTTGCCCGTCGCCCGTCGCCCGTCGCCCGTCGTGCGTCGCGCCTGACGCCCTGCTCCTTCCCCCGCTCGCGGGGGAAGGCCGGGATGGGGGCTTCGCCAGAGGCGCGATCAGCGGCTCACCGCGTCGTGACCGACGGCCGTGCCGCGCCCTCAGGCGTACTCGTCCACCAGCCCGCGCGCGCGAACCGGCGCCGGACGCGGCTGCAGGTCCTCGCCGGACCCGCCGGCATCGCCGCCACGGGCGGAAGCGTTCGCGCGTGCATCGCCACCCTCGCGCCCCGCCTGGCCCTGGCCGACATTGGCGTGGCCCAGCTGCAGGCCGTGCTGGCCCAGCAGTTCGCGCAGGCGCGGCAGGCTGCCTTCGATGGCCTGGCGCACCTCCGCATGGGCGCTGTGGAATTCGGCGCGGACCTGCTCGCCGTCCAGCTCCACCCGCACCTCGATCGGCCCGATGTGTTCCGGATTGAGCCGGATCTCGGCATGCCCCAGGCGCTGTTCGGCCATCCACACCACGCGGGTGCCGAGGCCATCGTCGAAGCCGGCGCCCGGATCGGCCGGCATCTGCAGCGGCGGCAGCTGCGGTGCGGCCGCCGTCCGCGCGGGGGCCGCCGGCGCGGGCGCCGCGGCCGATTCGATCGCCGCGCCCGGCTGGGCGGCGGCCGCGTCGCGGACGCTCGCGGGCGCCTCGCTCGACGCCGCCGCGGTCGCCAGCTCGGCGGCGAACAGCGCCGCGGAACCGGCCGGAGCATCGCCCGCTGCGTCCGGGCCCGACTGCGGTGCAGGCTGGCCGACCGCGGCCGCGGCCTTGGCCAGGTCGGAGGGCAGCTGGATTCCCCGCGCCGGCCCGGCCTGCGTAACAGGCGGGCCCTGCGGCGGCGCATCCATCGCCGCGCGAGGCGCGTTCCAGCTGCCATCGAGCAGGGCGAGCAGGCTGGCGGGCGCGTCGGCGCTGGTCTCGACGCCCTCGGCCCCGGCTGCGGCAGGCGCCGGGGCCGGCGCTGGCGCGGGAGGCGGCGCGGCAAGGGGCGACTGCGTGAGCAGCTCGGCAAAGGCCGACGGCGTGGCGGTGTCGTCGCGTTCCGCGCCGGGGCGGCCCTGGGCGGTCGCAACGGTGCCGCGCCCGGCCGGGTTGCCCGCAGCGGCGACGTTCGACTGCGCCAACGGATCCGTGTCGCCAGCGCCCGCGCCCGCAGGCGGGTTCGCTGCCTGCGGCGGCACGGCGGACGGGGTCGTGGTCATGCCCGGGAGCGCCGCGCCGATCATGCGCCCTGGCCGTCCTTGGCGGCCAGCGCGGCCATGCGCGCGCGGCGGCCGCCGAGGTCGTCCATCTCGCGCTGCACGCGCTGTTCGGCGGCCTTGCTCTCCTGCGCGCGGTAGCTGTCGGCGAGCTGCTCGAGCACCTTGGTCTCGCGGCTGGCCAGCATCAGCCGCGCCCGTTCGACATCGCTGAGCTGCCGGCTCTGGTCGACGATGCCGGCCTGCTGCACCACCGCGGCGTTGAGCCGCTCGCGGAACGCCAGGCGGTTGACCAGCAGCGCCGGCGAGATCGAGGCCTCGGCCGGCGCCGCCGCGTATTCCTCGGCGTACCGGCGCAGCGCCTCCAGGCGCTGTTCCTGTTCGCCGAGCACGCGGTCGCGGTCGGCGACCTCGCGCGCCACCGCATCCTGGCGCTGCTGCATGATCTTGAGCAGCGGATCGAGCCGTTGCGAGCGCATCTGGATCAGGACTCCTGGGAAGCAGGTTGGACGGCGCCGCGGGCGGGGCCGTCGTCGAGCAGGGCGGCGAGCGCGGCGCGGCTGGATTCGACATCCGCGGCCTCGGCCACGTCCTGGCCGAGGAAGGCCTGGATCGCCGGCCAGCGCGCCACGGCCTCGTCGACCACCGGATCGCTGCCGCGCTGGTAGGCGCCGATCGCGATCAGGTCGCGCTGCGCCGAATGCGCGGCCATCAGCCGCTTGAGCTTGCGGATCCGCTCGCGCCAGGGCGCGTCGGTGATCTCCTGCATGACGCGACTGACCGAGACCTCGACGTCGATCGCCGGGTACTGGCCGGCATCGGCGATGCGGCGGGTGAGCACGATGTGGCCGTCGAGGATGGCGCGCGCGGCGTCGGCGATCGGCTCCTGCTGGTCGTCGCCCTCGGTGAGCACGGTGTAGAACGCGGTGATCGAGCCGCGGCCGTCGGCGCCGTTGCCGGCGCGTTCGACCAGCTGCGGCAGCTTGGCGAACACGCTCGGCGGATAGCCGCGGGTGGTCGGCGGCTCGCCCACCGACAGGCCGATCTCGCGCTGCGCATGGGCGAAGCGGGTCAGCGAATCCATCAGCAGCAGCACGTGCAGGCCCTGGTCGCGGTAGTACTCGGCGATGGCGGTGGCGCGCAGCGCGCCGTGCAGGCGCGCCAGCGGCGGCCGGTCGGCCGGCGTGGCGACGACGACGGCGCGGCGCAGGCCTTCCTCGCCCAGGGTGCTCTCGACGAAATCGCGCACTTCGCGGCCGCGTTCGCCGATCAGCCCCACCACGATCACGTCGGCCGCGGTGAAGCGGGTCATCATCCCCAGCAGGGTCGACTTGCCCACGCCCGAGCCTGCGAACAGGCCCACGCGCTGGCCGCGGCCGATCGGCAGCAGGGCGTTGATCGCGCGCACGCCGACGTCGAGCGAGCGGGTGATGGGTTCGCGCATCAGCGGATTGATCGCCGCGCCGGCCAGGCCGACCCACTGCTCGGCGCGGATCGGGCCGCGCCCGTCCAGCGGCACGCCGTCGCTGTCGATCACGCGGCCCAGCAGGCCCTCGCCGACCGCGACCTCGCCGCGCCGGCGCGAGGGCACCACGCGCGCGTTGGGCAGCAGGCCCTCGAGGTCGGCGGTGGGCATCAGGAAGGTGCGGTCGCCGGCGAAGCCGACGACTTCGGCATCGACCCAGCGCCCGCCGGCGGTTTCCACCTTGCAGCGCGAGCCCAGCGGCGCACTGCAGCCGGACGCCTCCAGGGTCAGGCCCACCGCGCGGCGCAGCACGCCCTCGCGCGCCAGGCCCAGCGAGGGCGGATTGGGATTGGCGGCCTGCAGGCGCGCGGCCAGGCGCAGGTTGCGCGCTTCCTGCCAGTGGGCGGCGGCGACGCTGCTCATGCGCCGCCCTCGCTCGAGGCCAGGGTGGCTTCCAGCACGGCCTGCAGGCGCGCGCCGATGGTGCCGTCGATGCGCACGCTCTCGCTGTGCAGGCGCAGCTCGCCGCGGCCCAGTGTGCCGTCGATGCCCAGGCGCACGCCGTCCAGGCCGGCCAGGTGCGGGGCCAGTACCCCGAAATCGTCGCCGTGCAGGCGCAGCTCCAGCTCGCGGGTATCGCTGCCGACGGCCTCCAGCGCCTCGCGCACCAGGTCGGCGAGCAGGGTGGGATCGATCCGGTAGGCGCGGCCGAGCAGGCTGCCGGCGATGCGCACGGCCAGGTCGGCCAGGGCATCGGCGACCTCGCCGTCCAGGCGCGCCAGCGGCCGGGTGAATCCGTCGAGCACGCCCTCGATCTGCGCCACCATGCGCCGCACTTCGGCCTGGCCCGCGGCCAGGCCCTCGGCGTGGCCGCGGGCGTAGCCTTCCTCGCGCGCGGCGCGCTCGAGCGCCTGCAGTTCCTCGACGCTGGGCAGGGCCGGCAGCGGGTCGTGCTCCGCCTCGGGTTCGGGTTCGGGTTCGGGCGCGGCCAGCACCAGGCCGGGCGCATGCCAGCGCACCACGCCCGTCGCCAGGCGCGGATCGTCGGCCGACATCGCGGCCATGGCGCTCAAATCAGCACCTCGGCCTTGGCCGCGATCTGGATGTCGCCGTTATCGGCCATGCGCCGGACCACGCCGAGGATGTCCTTCTGCGCCGCCTCGACCTCGGCCAGGCGCACCGGTCCGCGCGCCTCCATGTCCTCGAGCAGGATCTCGGCCGCGCGCTGCGACATGTTGCCGGTGATCTTCTCGCGCACGCGGGCGTCGGCGCCGCGCAGGGCCAGGGCCAGCTGCTCGCTGGAGATCTCGCGCAGCACCGCCTGCACCGCGCGGTCGTCGAGGTCGGCGAGGTTGTCGAACACGAACATCAGGTCGCGGATGCGGGTGCCGAGCTCGCTGTCGACCTCGCCGATCGCGCCCAGCAGCGCCTCGTCCTGCCCGGAGTCCATGAAGTTGAGGATGTTGGCCGCCACCTTGACCCCGCCCACCGACGAGGACTTGATGCTCTGGCTGCCGGCGAACTGGCGCGCCATCACGTCGTTGAGCTCGTTGAGCGCATGCGGCGGGATGCCGTCGAGCGTGGCCAGGCGCAGCAGCACGTCCACGCGCGCGCGCTCGGGCAGGCACTTGAGCACCTCGGCGGCCTGGTCGCCGTCCAGGTGCGCCATCACGATGGCGATGATCTGCGGATGCTCGTTGCGCACCAGCTCGGCGATCGCGCGCGGGTCCATCCACTTCAGCGTGTCTAGGCCGGTGGTGTTGCGGCCGGCCAGGATCCGGTCGATCAGGCTGCTGGCGCGCTCCTCGCCCAGCGCCTGGGTCAGCACCGCGCGCACGTAGTCGTCGGCGCCGCTGCCGATGCCGCCGGGACGGGCCAGCACCTCGATGAATTCGTCGAACACGCGCGCCACCGCGTCGCGGCCGACCTCGCCGAGCGTGGTCATCGCCACGCCGAGCTTCTGCACCTCGCGCGCGCCCATGTGCTTGAGCACCTCGGCGGCCTGCTGCTCGCCCAGCGAAAGCAGGACGATCGCCGCGCGCTGCACGCCGGTCAGGTTGGCGACGGGATCAGCCATCGGAGGCCACCATGTCGCGGACCACCTGGGCGACGCGCTTGGGGTCGGTGCTGACCGCGGTGCGCGCGATCTCGAGCTTGTCGTCGAGCTCCATCGACGCGGCCGGGGCCGGGGCCGACAGCGGCATCGCCTGCGGCTGGCCGGACAGGCTCACCGGCACGTCCTCGTCCTCTTCGGCGGGCGGCAGCAGGGTGGCGTTGGCGGCGGCCGGCGCCGCCTTGGGCGCCAGCAGCTGGCGGGTGGCCGGACGCAGGACGGTGAAGATCAGCAGCAGCACGGCCAGTCCGCCGAACACCAGGCGCGCGAACTCGCGGGCGCGCGGATGCTCCCACAGCGGCGGGCCCTCGATCGGCGTCTCCTCCAGGCCGCGCGCGAACGGCGCGTTGACCACCGAGACCACGTCGCCGCGGGCGGCGTCGAAGCCGATCGCCTGTTGCACCAGGGTCTCGATGCGGGCCAGTTCCTCGGCGCTGAGCGCGCGACCCTGCGGCGCGGCGTTGCTGCCGGCGGCCGCGGCCGTGGCCAGGTGGTCGACCAGCACCGCGGCGGTGACGCGGCGGATGCGGCCGGGCGCCTGGCGGGTATGGGTCAGGGTGCGGTCGATCTCGTAGTTGCGCACCGCGCTGCGGCTGCCCGGGCCCGGCGGCGCCGGTTCGGCGGCCGCGGCGGTGGCGTCGGGACTGTTGCTGGCGCTGCCGGGCACGCCCTGGGCGATGGCGCCGCCGCCGCTGGTGGACGACTCGGAGACCTGTTCGCTGCGCACGATCGCCGGCTGCGGGCCGTAGCGCTCGCTGGCCTCCTCGGTCTGGGCGAAGTCCATGTCCACGCTGACCTTGGCGCTGATCCGGCCCGGGCCGGTCATCGGCTCGAGCAGTTCCTCGATGCGCTGCACGTACACCGCTTCCTGGCGGCGCTGCTGCTCGAACTGCTTGGCGCCAATCGCGTCCTCGCTGTGCGGATCGGCGTTGGACAGCATGCGGCCGGTCTGGTCGACCACGGTGACGTTCTCGGCCGGCAGGCCGGGGATGCTGGAGGCGACCAGGTGCACGATCGCGTTGACCTGGCCCTGCTCGAGGGTGCTGCCGGCGCGCAGCTGCAGCACCACCGAGGCGCTGGCCGGCTCGCGCTGGCGGGTGAAGGCGCTGGGCTTGGGCAGGGCCAGGTGCACGCGCGCCTCGCGCACCGGGCGCAGGTTGGCGATGGTGCGGGCCAGCTCGATCTCCTGGGCGTGCTGGTAGCGCGCGCTCTCGATGAACTGGCTGGTGCCGAAGCCCTGGTCGCCCTGGATGCTCTCGAAGCCGTTGCCCTGCGGCGCCGGCAGGCCGGCCGCGGCCAGCGCCATGCGCGCTTCGCCGACCCGGTCGAGCGGCACCGCCAGCGCGCCGGTGGCCGGATCGAGCTTGAACGGGATGCGCGCGGCGCCCAGCAGCTCCGAGGCCTCGGCGGTGGACTTCGCGTCCAGCCCGCCCTGCACCGGCACGAAGTCCGGCTTCTGGCTCCAGAAGAACAGCCACAGCCCCACCGCGATGGCCGCGGCCAGCATCGCCAGCAGGCCCAGCTGGCGGACCGCCGGGATGCGGCCGATGTCGCGCAGGTTGGCGGTGGCGTCGGGAAGTGCGATCACGCTCATGTCGGTGCCGGAGAGTGGAACGGTGGACGGAAGGAACGGGTCGGATCAGGGAGCTGCGGTGCCGGTCAGATCGGCATGTTCATCACGTCCTGGTAGGCCTGGACCAGCCGGTTGCGCACTTCCACCGTGGCCCGGAAGGCGACCTGCGACTGCTGCATGGCCACCATCACCCGGGCCAGGTCGGCGCGCGGGTCGCCCAGCTCGAAGGCCTGCTGCAGGTCGGCCGCGCGGGCCTGGGTGGCGCTGACCTTGTCCAGGGTGTTGGACAGGGTCTCGGCGAAGCCCGGGACCTGCTGCGCCTTGCCCGCGCCACCGACGTCGATCGCGTCGGAAGGCGCGACATCGCCCCGCAGGCCGCCGGCGCGCATCTCGTGCGCGCGGATCTGCGAAAGGATGGAGGAGATGGCGTCGGTCATCGCGTCGGCTGCCGGTCGGTCTGCGCAGGCTCAGGCAAGTCCCGTGCCACGCGCGCGTCAGAAACCCGCCGCCTGGCGGTCGCCGCCGCCCTCGCGGTCGATGCCGTACTTGCGCAGCTTCTCCACCAGGGTGGTGCGGCGCAGGCCCAGCAGCGGCGCGGCATGGGCGACCACGCCGCCGGACTGCTCCAGCGCCGCGCGCAGCAGCTCCAGCTCGATCCCGGCCATGTGCCCGCGCAGGTCGATGCCCTGCGGCGGCAGGGTGGTGGTCGGCGACAGCTTGGCCGGGTCCTGCGCCGCCGCGGCGGGCGGGGCCTGGACCTGGGCCGGCTCCTGCGGCGGATCGAACACCTCGCCGGCGGCGGCCGCGGCGGCGCGGTAGCGCGCCGGCAGGTCGGCCGCGCGCACGTTGCCGCCCGGATGCAGCACCGCCAGGCGCTCGAGCAGGTTGCTCAGCTCGCGCACGTTGCCCGGCCAGGCGTAGTGGCGCAGCGCGGCGATCGCGTCGGAGGCCAGCGCCACCTGGCCGCGGCCGGCCTCGGCCAGCTGGCGGGTGATGGCGGCGACCAGGTCGGGCAGGTCCTCGCCGCGTTCGCGCAGCGCCGGCATCTCGATCGGGAACACGTTGAGGCGGTAGAACAGGTCCTCGCGGAAATCGCCGCTGGCGATGCGGTCCTCGAGGTTGCGGTGGGTGGCGGCGATCACCCGCACGTCGCACTTGATGGTGGTGGTGCCGCCGACGCGCTCGAAGCAGCGCTCCTGCAGCACGCGCAGCAGCTTGACCTGCATCGGCAGGCTCATGTCGCCGATCTCGTCGAGCAGCAGGGTGCCGCCTTCGGCCATCTCGAAGCGGCCCTTGCGCTGGGTCAGCGCGCCGGTGAACGCGCCCTTCTCGTGGCCGAACAGTTCGCTTTCCAGCAGGTCGGGCGGGATCGCGCCGCAGTTGATCGCCACGAACGGCTTGTCGTGGCGCGACGAACGCGCGTGCAGGGCGCGCGCGGCGACCTCCTTGCCGGTGCCCGACTCGCCCAGGATCAGCACGGTGGTGTCGTGCGGGGCGACCTGGTCGATCATGCGGTTGAGCTGGAGCGCGGCGGCGCTGCGGCCGGTCGGGCCGACGCTCGGCACGTCGCGGCGCGCGTCCTCCTCCAGGCGCTTGAGGCTGGCGCGGCGCAGCGCCTCCTGCAGCTGGGCGCGGCGGATCGGGAAGGCCAGCGGCCACACCGACTGCGGATGCAGGCTGCCGCGCCAGGCCGCGTCGGCGGCGTGGCCGGGTAGTTCAAGCACCGGCGGGTGCAGCGACTGCTTCGCCAGCCAGGTGGCGAAGGCCTGCCAGGACGCACCGTCGCCGACGTCGCCGACCACGATCGCGACCCAGTCGCTGGCGCGCGCGCGCGCCAGGTCGATGTCCGCCGCGTCGTCGACGATGCGCGGGTTGAAGTCCATGAACTCGAGCAGGGTGGCCACGCGTTCGGCGCGGGCATCGTCGCGGTCGACGACCAGGATGCGCGACTCGCTCATGCCGAGGCCTCCGCGGCGGCGCCGTCCACGCCCGCGAAGGCTTCCAGCAGCGGCAGCACCTCGTGGATGTAGGCCAGCTTGCTGACGAAGGCGTCGGCGCCGGCGCGCAGCGCGTGCTCGCGGTGCTCGCCGTCGTCGAAGTGGCTGGCGATGACGATGTAGGGCGGGTTGTCCTGCGCCTTGATCAGGCGCGTGGCCTGCAGCCCGCCCATCTCGGGCATGGCCAGGTCCATCAGCACCACGTCCGGGCGCAGCACCTCGCACTGGGCGATGGCCTCGACGCCGTTGCCGGCGGTGCCGGCCACGGTCAGCCAGGGCAGGCGGCGGAAGTGGCGCATGGCCGCGGAAATGAAGCCGGCATGGTCGTCGACCAGCAGCACCGAGATCTGTCGCATCACACACACTCCTGTCGGGCCTGGCGCGTGGCCAGGCGCTGGCGCGCCCGCGCCGGCCCGATCGCCAGCTGGTCGCGGTACTTGGCCACGGTGCGGCGCGCGATGCGCACGCCCTGGCGGGCCAGCAGGCCGGCGATCACGTCGTCGGCCAGTGGCGCGTGGGCCGGTTCGGCGTCGATCAGGCGCTTGACCATCGCCTTGACCGCGGTGCCGGCGATCTCGGCGCCTTCCAGGCGCACGGCGAACATGCGCTTGAGCTCGAAGGTGCCGCGCGGGGTCTGGATGTACTTGCCGCTGACGATGCGCGAGATGGTGGACTCGTGCACGCCGATGGCGTCGGCCACCTCGCGCAGGGTCAGCGGCACGATCGCCTCCGGGCCCTGCGCCAGGAACGCGCTCTGGCGCTCGACCAGCACCTGCGCGGTGCGCAGCAGGGTGTCGTTGCGCATCGCCACGCCGCGCACCAGCCAGCGGGCTTCCTCCAGCAGGCCGCGCAGGGCGGTGTGCTGGCTGCCGGCCAGGGCGCGTTCGCAGTGCGCGGCGATGCGCAGCTGCGGCGCGCCGCGGCGGTTGAGGGCCACGCGCCAGGCGCCGCCGGCGTGCCGGACCACCACGTCCGGGACGATGTGCTCATGCACGTCGGCCGCGGGCGCCTGCACCGGGTGCGGACGCAGGGCCAGGATCATCGCCATGGCCGCACGTACGTCGTCGATCGGGGCGCCGGTGGCGGCGGCCAGGCGACCGGCGTCGTGCGTGGCCAGCAGGTCGAGGTGGCCGGCGACGATGCGCCGGGCCAGGTCGCGGGTGGCGTCCGCCGGCAGGGCGCGCAGCTGCGCGGCCAGGCATTCGGCCGGATCGGCGGCGGCCATGCCCGGCCAGTCGCCGTGCAGCAGCCGCTGGCGGAGCATGCCGACGTCGTCGGCGCGGGCAGGGAAGGCGTCGCGGGCGGCGTCGAGCAGGACGTCGAGGGGCTGTTCGAGATAGCCGCGGTCGTCGCACTGGTCCAGCCACCAGGCGGCGACCGGCAGGTCGCGCGCATCCCAGTGCAGGGCCAGCAGCCTGAGCAGGCGCAGGCGCGGATCGCTGGATTCGCCGTCGGCGATGCGCAGCATGCCGTCCTCGTCGCCGCCGGCGCCGGCGCTGCCGCCGGACAGGAAGGCCGGATCGGGCAGTTCGTCCCAGGCGGCGGCGTCGAGCGCGGCCGCTTCGGCGGCGGTGTCCTCGGCGGCCTCGTCCTCGGGCTCTTCCTGCTCCAGCAGCGGGTTGCGCTCCAGGGCTTGGCGCAGCTCCAGCTCCAGCTGCGGGGCGGTGAGCTGCAGCAGCCGGATCGACTGCAGCAGCTGCGGCGTCAGGTTGACGCCCTGGCTCATCCCGACGCGCAAGTTGGCTTTCATCGTCGACTCCCCGTGCGCCGGCATGCCGCCGGCGATGGGGGCCATCGTGATCGCCGCGTGACGGAAGCCGAATCAGGGCGAACCCGGCTCCGGATCAGGGAATTCCCGCCCCGGTGTCGGGGAAACCCCGACATTGCGTCAGGTTTCCGACCCGCCCCGGCCCGATGTGACGCCGCGGGTCCAAAACTGCCGACCGCTCAGGGGCGGTCGTGCAGGCGCATGGCGATGCGCAGCAGCTCGCCCGCGTTGCGGCAGCCCAGGGCTTCCATCATCCGCGCCCGGTGGGTTTCCACCGTCTTGACGCTGATGCCAAGGTCGCCGGCGATCTGCTTGGTGGTGCGGCCGGCGCCCAGCGCGTCGAGGATCTCGCGCTGGCGCCGCGGCAGGGCGTCGACATTGCCTTCGCCGCGGCTGCCGTTGCGGTAGCCCTGCAATTGCGGTGCCGAAACCTGGGGACTGAGGTAGGTGCGTCCGGCGGCGGCGGCGCGCACGGCGATCTCCAGCTCCGCCGGCGCGGCTTCCTTGACCACGAAGCCGAGCGCGCCGCGCGCCAGCGCCTCGCGTACATGCAGGGCGTCGTCGTGCATGGACATGATCACGACCGCGCATTCGGGGCTGGTGCGGCGCAGTTCGGCTAGGGCGTCGAAACCGCTGCGGCCCGGCATGGAGAGGTCGAGCAGGATGATGTGCGGCAGGGTCTCGCGCGCGCGGATCACCGCCTCGTCGGCGCTGCTGGCCTCGGCCACCACCTCGATGTCCCCGAACGAGTCGAGCAACCGGCGCAGGCCCGCCCGCACCAGCGTGTGGTCATCGCAGATCAGCACTTTCAGCAATGCATCACACCCCTTGTCCCGCCAGCGCCACCATAGCGGCGGGCGCGGTCCCCTGTGTGCAGTCCGCCAAGAAGTGTGACAGATTGCTCACTCGGTGGGGCGAGGGCGCCGGCTTTCCGCCACCGCGCGGCGGTGGATCCGGAACAGGTGCCGTTCCAGCGCGGCCTCGAGCGGGGCCGGCAGGGCTTCGAACCGCAGCCACACCCGGGTGCCCGGGGCTTCGACCGCGCTGGCGATCGCGGTCGCCGGCAGCAGCAGGGTCGAGGGCAGCCAGTCGGCCGGGCGCACGCGGAACAACCCGCTGGCACCGGACGCGGGCGCCTCGTCGAGCACCAGGCTCGCGCCCTTCGCGGACCAGCGCAGGGCGCGCGCCGGATCCTCGTCCATGCGGCACAGGCCGGCGACCAGGGTGGTCAGCAGGTCGAGCTTGGCTTCGATGCGCGGCAGGGCGTGGTCGCCGGATTCAGGTTCTTCCGGGCGCGGGCCGTCCTCGACCACGGCCAGCGCGCGCAGCAGCGCTTCGCCGCTGGCGGCCAGGACGGGACGGGGCTGGTCGGCGCGCGGCACGAATGCGGCCGGGCGCAGCTCCTCGCAGGCGAGGGTCTCGCCGAACAGCAGCCGTTCCGCCTCGGCCGGATTCATGCCAGGGCCTGCTGCCAGGCGCGGGCGCCGCGCTGGTCGCTGTTGAGCTTGTCGAGCGCGCGCGCGACGTCGTCGCGGGCGGCGCGGATCTCTTCGGTGAGCGCGTGCTGGGCGTCGAGCAGCTCCAGCCAGGGCGCATGCGGCGTCTTGGAGAAATCGACCTTGGCCAGGGCCTGCGCCACCGCCTGGCCGTGCGCGTCCAGCAGCGCGCTGGCGCGGTCCCAGTCCTCGCCGGCAATGGCCGCGCGGACCTCGGCGGCGGGCAGCACCGGGATCACGCGGCCTCCGGCGGCGCGATCGCCAGCCAGGCCGACTCGATGTCGCCCAGCAGGTCGTCGACCTCAAGCAGGGGCGCCGGATCGTTGTTGGCATTGGCCGCGAGCAGGCGGCGTTGCGCATAGTCGTAGAGCGCCTGCAGGCCATCCGCGATCTCGCCGCCGGCTTCCATGTTCAGCGCGCCGTTGAGTCCGCCGATGATGGCGCTGGCGTCGCTGATCGCCTGCGACTTGCGCGGCAGGTCGCCGCGTTCGAGACAGGCCGCGGCCAGGCGCGCACGCTCACGGGCGCCGGCGAGCAGCAGCGCGATCAGCCGGTGCGGGCTGGCTTCCAGCGTCGCGCTTGCCACGTCGGTCTGCCGGTACTGGTTGGCGAGGATGCGGGCGTTCATGTCAGTCTGGCTTCGGAAGGGCGGCGATCTGCTGGGCGAGGTAGTCGCTGCTGGTCTGCAGGCTGGTCAGCAGGACATCGAGCGCGGTGAACTGGGTGCGGTAGCGCACCTCGGCCTGGCTCATGCGGAAGTCGAGCGCGCTGCGCTGGCTGGCCAGCGCCTTGCTGCGCGTGCTCAGGTTCTCGCTGCGCGAGGCGAGCAGCCCCTCGGGGTCGAGCAGGCGGTCCAGGGTGGCGTCGAGCTTGCCTGCCATGCTGTCGGTGCCGGTGCCGAACAGGCGCGAGGTCAGCGTCGGGTCCTTGGCCAGGCCCGCGTCGAACGCGGTCTCGTCCAGCTTGAGCGTTCCGTCCTTGGCGATGGTGATGCCCATCGCCTTGAGGTCCATCACGTTGCTGCTGACCGTGTCGCGCAGCTCACGCGCCGCGTTGCGGGTCATGGCGTCGCCGTTGAGCGCGGCGGCGACCTGGGTGGAGGTGTTGTAGGCGGTGGTGGTGGCGATCGAGGCCAGCGCGGCGTTGTACGCGTTGACGAAGTTCTTGGCGGCGTTGCGCTGCGCGCTGCCGTCGCTGTCGATCCCGAGCTGGTGGACCACGCCGGGTTCGGCCCTGGTCAGGGTGAGGCTGACGCCTGCGACCAGGTCTTCGATCGTATTGCCCGAGTGGGTGCGCTCGAAGCCGTCCACGCGGACGCGCGCATCCGCGGCCGCCGTCAGCTCGGACATCGGGGAGGTCCCCGGAGGGCCATAGGCCAGCGCCGCCAGGCCCCCGTCGCCGCCGCTGGCGGCCACGGTCAGGGCATGGGCGGTGCCGGTGCCGACCGCGTTGAGGACCAGGTGCGCGCCATCGTCGCCGACCACGATGCTGGCCGACACGATGCGCCCGCCCGCCTGCGCGTTGATGGCGTCGCGGATGCCGGTGAGGCTGGCGTTGTCCTCGTCGATGTCGATGGTGAGGGTGGCGTCGCCGGCGCTGATCGTCAACTGGCCGGTGCCGACCGTTGTATCGGGCCTGGCGAATGCGCCGGAGGCGAGCTTGTGCGCGGTCGCCAGGGCCAGCACTTCGACGCCGTAGCGCCCGGTCGCCGCGCCGGTGGAGGCGGTGGCGGTGAAGCCCGCGCCGTCCGGGACCGTGACCTTGCGGGCCTGGGCGGCGTCGCGCGCCCCGAGAGCCTCGACCGCGGTGCGCAGCCCCGAGAACGCGCTGCGCAGGGTGCCGATGGCGGAGATCTGGGCGTTGATCTGGCGCTCGCTGCGATCCAGCCGCGCGTCGGTCGGCGCGCGTTCGGCGGCGACCAGCTGCGCGACCATCGTCATCACGTCGAGCTTGCCCGCCGAGCCGATGGTGGTCATGGCGCGTGGGCCCCCGTGGCGCCGTCCGCCTGGCGCGGGCCGCGGCGTTCAGTGCACTGCTGTGGGGCAGGTCCAGGGCGCATGGCGCGATCCTCGGCGGAATGGGAATTCTGGGTGGAGCCTCGAAACTGGACGGGCCGCGTTGGCGGGCCCGTCCGAACCGTTGCGCACCGCCGCGGACGGCGGATGCGCGTTGTCGCGGTCAGCCGCGAGGCGCGCCTGGGGCGACGCCTCGCGGCGGCCGGTCAGCGGAGCAGGCTCAGCACGCCCTGCGTGGCCTGGTTGGCCTGGGCCAGCATCGCGGTGCCGGCCTGCTGCAGGATCTGGTTGCGCGAGAGCTGCGCCGATTCCTTGGCGAAGTCGGCGTCCTGGATCCGGCTGCGGGCGGCCGACAGGTTCTCCGAGGTGGTCGACAGGTTGGCCACGACCGAGGTGAAGCGGTTCTGGATCGCACCCATCGAGGCGCGCGCGGTGTTGATCGCGTCCAGGGCGGCGGTCATCGACTGCATCGCAGCATCGGCGCCCGAGGCGGTGGAGATGTCGAGGCTGTCGAAACCGGTGGAGGTGGCGCGCGCGTTGGTGCCCGCGGCCAGGCCGGTGGTGGCCGCGGTCGAGCTGGGGCCGGCGTGGGCCACGGCGATGTCGGCGGTGGTCGAGACCAGGGTGATCGTGGTCGCGGTGTCGTTGACCGCGTAGACGCCGGTGGTGTCGGAGACCGAGTTGATCGCGTCGCGCACGCTGGCGGCGCGCGCAGTGGCCGATGCATCGGCGGCGATCGGGCCGACCGAGGTGCCGTTGATCGTCAGGTCGCCGGCATCGATCGCGGTGAACGCGGTCGCGGCGTTGCCGGTGACGGTGGCGCGCTGATAGGAACCCAGGGCGCTGGAGTTGGCGTTGACGATGGAGGAAACCGTGATCGTCTCGCCCTGGTTGGCGCCGACCTGGAACACCTGGTTGTTGAACGAGCCGTCGAGCAGCTTGACGCCGTTGAAGTTGGTCTGGCTGGCGACGCGGTTGATCTCGGCCTTCAGCGCCTGCGCTTCCTTGTCCAGCGCGGCGCGGTCGCTCGCGGAGTTGGTCGCGTTGCGCGACTGCACGGCCAGCTCGCGGATACGCTGCAGGTTGTTGCCGATCTCGGTCATCGCGCCTTCGGCGGTCTGCGCCAGCGAGATGCCGTCGTTGGCGTTGCGGGCGGCCACGTCCATGCCGCGGATCTGGGTGGTGAAGCGCTGCGAGATCGCGAGGCCGGCGGCGTCGTCCTTGGCGCTGTTGATGCGCATGCCCGACGACAGGCGCTGCAGGCTGGTGGCGAGCTGCGCGCTGGACGAGGTCAGGTTGCGCTGCGCGTTGAGCGACATCACGTTGGTGTTGATGACAGAGGACATTGGGACATCTCCTGGGAAGTTGGGTCCGGCGGCGACGAGAGGCGGGGCCGGCGTTCGCAGGGTGTGACCGGGATTGGTCCTCGCCGCTGCTGGTAGAGGTAACGGCGCGCCGCTGTCAAGCTTTAGGGCCGTTTCCCGCCTTCGGGAAAAATTCCTACAGGCGGTCGAACAGGGAGAGGCCCTGCACGCGCAGCATCGTCTTCTGCGCCGCTTCCAGCGCGGTCAGCTGCAGCGCCAGGCGGCTGGCGGCTTCGGCGACATCGACGTCGCGCAGGTCCGACAGCGATTCCTGCAGTGTCAGGTCGGTGGCGCCGCGCACGTCGTCGGCGGTATCGATCGCCGACAGGCGCGTGCCCACGCCCGAGCGCAGTCCCAGCATGTGGTCCTGCGCCGTGGCGATGTCGCCCACCGCAGCGCCGATGAGGTTCTCCCGGCGCGCGCGCTCCACGTCGCTGGCGGCGGGCGCCTCGAGCGCGTCGGCCAGGTTCTGCAGCGTGGAGAAGACGTCGCGGGTCGGCGCCGGTTCGATGGCGAAGCTGTCGCCGGGCGCCGGCGTGCCGGTGATGGTGAGCTGGAGCCCGCCGGCGCTGATGGTCGCGCCGGTGGCATAGGTGCCGGTGGCGAGCTGGGTGCCCGCCCCGTCGACCACGCGCCAGGTGTCGGCGGCGGTGAACTCCACCTGCAGGGCCTGCCGGCCCCAGGCGGCATGGTCGGTCACCCCGCTCGACTGCAGGACGCCGTTGCCGGTGTTGCCGGCCGCGGCGCTGCCGCGGACGATTCCGTCGCCGGTGCGCACGCGCAGGAACACCTCGCTGCCGGGATCGCCGTCGAGGACCCACTGGTCGGGCCCGATCTCGATGGTGTTGCGTCCGTCGTCGCCGGCGTAGGTCACCACGCCGGCATTGTCGGCGAACGGAATGACGCCGTCGCGGGTACCCGAGAACAGGCGCCGCCCGTTGCCGTCCTCGCGGTTGGCGATGGCGAGCAGCTCGCTGCGCACGGCGCGCAGCTCGGCCGCGATCGAGGCGCGGTCCTCGGCCGACAGCGAACCACTGTTGGCCTGCAGGGCGAGCTGGCGCGCGCGGTCGAGCTGGCTGCCGGCGTCGGCCAGCGCCGATTCCTGGGTACGCAGGCGGTGCTGCACCAGACTGGCATTGCGGTCCTGCTGCTGCAGCGAGGCCAGCGCGTGGTCCAGGCCCTGCGCGCGCGCCATGCCCGCAGGATTGTCGGCGGCGCGCAGCAGGCGGGTGTTGCTCACCAGCTCCTGCTGGGTGCGCGCGACCTTCTGCTGCTGCTGCATCAGGCCCTGCAGGCCCTGGGCATGCAGGGCGGCGGTGGACATGCGGAGTACGCTCATGGTCGGTCCTTAGCGGCGCACGGCCGACAGCAGGGTCTGGAACATGGTGTCGGCGGTGGCGATGATCTGGGCCGCGGCCTGGTAGGACTGCTGGAAGCGCATCAGGTCGGCCGCCTCCTCGTCGAGGTTCACGCCACTGATCGACTCGCGTTCGGCGGCGGCCTGCGCGTGGATCGCGGTCTGCGCCTCGTGGCCCAGGTTGGCGTGGCGCGCATCGGTGCCCACGCGCGCGGTCAGCTGGGTCAGGCCGGCGGTGAACGACTGGCTGCCGCCGTCGAGCACGCCGGTCTGGTCGAGGTTGCCGAGCGTGCGCGCGTTGCCGTTGTCGGTCGATCGCGGCGGCGTCGGCGCCAGCGAGAAACGGTCGCCGGCGGCGGGCGCGCCCTCGAGGGTCAGCGACCAGCCCGCGGCCGGATCCGAGATCGCGGTCCCCGGCGTCCAGGCGAAGGGGCCGTTGCCGTCGATGGTGTACTGGTTGCCGTCGATGAACTCGATGGCGGCACCGGCGAAGCCGGCGAACGCGCCCGCGCTGGTGACCTGCGCCTGTGCGACGCGGGCGGTGCCGAGGTTGGCCGGGTCGGCCGCGCCCTGCAGCGGCGAGGCCGCGGCGATCTGGGAGGTGCTGGTCAGCGCCACGCGCAGGCTGGCGGCCGCATCGGCGGCGGGGCGCAGCATGAAGCTGTCGCCGGGCGCCGGGGTGCCGCCGACCTCGAAGGCCATGCCGGCGACGCGGAACGGGTCGGCGGCCGTGCCGCTGCCCGCCAGCGCCACCGCTTCGCCGGTATCGGCGCGGGTGGCCGACCAGGCGCCGTCGAAGCGCAGCACCAGGTCCTGGGCCTTGAGCGCCCCCGGGTCGGTGACGCGCGCGGCGATGCTCGCGCTGCCCGTATTGCCGGTATGCGCGTCCGCCCGCGGCGGGGCCAGGCTGAAGAAGTCGGCGCCGGGCGCGCCGTCGTAGTCCACGCCCGCGCGATGCGCGGCATTGAACGCGCTGGCGAAGGTCGCGGCCAGGCGGCCGAGCTCGGCGCGCGCCGGATCGAGTACGCGCTCGCGGAATTCGAGCACGCCGCCCAGTTCGCCGGACACGCCGGCCGAGGACAGGCGCGTCTTGCCGCCAGGCCCGTCCACCGCCAGCAGCTGCCGGTCGGGCCGGTAGGGATCGGGCACGCTGGACAGCTGCATCGCCTGTGCGCCCAGCACCAGCGGCTGGCCGCCGACGGTGAACACGTTGAGCGAGCCGTCGTCCTGCGCGATCGCTTCGGCACCCACCAGGCCGGCCAGGCGCTCGATGCGCAGGGCCCGGGCGTCGAGCAGGTCGGGCGACGCGTTGCGGCCGCCGGCGTGGATCTCGCGATTGAGTCCGGCGATCTCCTGCGCCAGCTGGTTGGCGTCGGCGATGGTGGACTGCAGGCGCTGGCCCGACTCCTGGTCGAGGACGGCGAGCTGGCCGTCGAGCGCGCGCCAGCGCGCGGCCAGCTGCTCGCCGCTGGACAGCAGCTGGCCGCGCGACACGGTCGATCCGGGTTCAGCGGCCACCGCGTCGGCGGCGTTGAAGAACGACGACCAGTGGGCGGTCAGGCCGGTGGCCGGGTCGGACACCAGCGCGTCCACGCGGCCAGACAGCGACGACAGCTGCGACAGCCGGCCGAGCTCGCCGCTGCTGTCGACCTGGCGCGCAAACACCAGGCCGTCGGCGAGCCGCTGCAGCGCGGCCACCTGCACGCCCTGGCCCACCCAGCTGCCGCCCTCGGGCTGGGCCGGGCGCGCGGCCAGTTCGACGCGCTGGCGGCTGTAGCCGGGCGTCGAGGCATTGGCCACGTTGTGGCTGACGGTGCCCAGCGCGCGCTGGAACGCGAGCAGCGCGGAGGTGCCGGAGCTGAGCATGCCGGTCATGGCTTATCCCCTGGGAACGGCGGCGAGCGCCGCGGCATAGGTGGCGACGGCGGCGGGCTGCGCGGCCGGGGCGGCGGCGTACTGCACCGGAGCGTCGGCGCGCACCGGCAGCGAGGCCAGCGCACGGTTGAGGGTGGCGCCGTTGGCGATCGCGGTGATCTTGGCCGCGTACGACGGATCGGTGGCGTAGCCGGCCTTCTGCAGCGCGCTGGCGAAGCGGTGCACGTCGTTGCCGGTGCCGCGTGCGGCGGCGTAGCGCTCCTTGCCGATCAGCCGGGTGTAGTCGGCGAAGCTTTCGGCCACCGAACCGTAGGCGCGGAATTCGGCGCGCTCGTCCACGCGCTGGCCGCCGACGAATTCATGGGTACGCGCGCTGACGCGATCGCCCTTCCAGCCGCCGGTGGCCTTGATCCCGAACAGGTTCAGCGAGGAAGCGTCCTTGCGTCCGGCCAGGCGCCGGCCCCAGCCGGTTTCCAGCGCGGCCTGCGCCACCAGCGCCTTGGCCGGCACGCCGAGCTCGGCGGCGGCCTTCTGCGCCTGCGGCCAGATCGAGTGCACGAAGGCCTCGGGCGAGCTGGCGTCGAACGGCGCGTCGTCGCCGGCGGCGAAATCGGGCCTGCGCTGCGACGGCGCGGGCGCGGCGTAGGCGTGCAGGTCCATGCCCGGCATCGACACGCCGGAGCGGGTGGGCGCCAGCGGCAGCATCCCTGCCGTCGCTGACGCAGGGGAAAGCGGAATCGGCGCGGCGCCGGCGGCGGGCGCCGACAGCGGCATGGCGCCGGCCGGCGCAGTGGCGCCGCCGCCGCGCTGCTCGAGCTGGCGCATGATCATCGGCGCCAGGCCCAGGCCGCGGCCCCTGGACAGTTCGCGCGCCAGCTGCTGGTCGTACATGTCGCGGTAGCGCGTGTCGCCGCCCATCGCATTGCCCGGCGAGGCGCTGCGCATGGACTTGATCAGCATGTGCGCGAACTGCGTCTCCAGCTCGCGCGCCGCCTTCTCCACGTCCGCGCGCGGCGTGGCCTGCGCGGGCGCGAGATCGAATGCGTTGGTGGCGGGAAGGCGCATCAGGCGGCCGGGAATCGCGAACGGGGAATCGGGAATCGAGGCGCCGGACCGGATGCCTGCGGCATCCGGTTGGAGAGGGTCGAAACGGCGGCAAACCAGCGCATGCCGGCATGGATGCAAGCCACGTGCCCGGCCAGCGCTGCGGACGCGGAAACGGCGACGGGAACCGGCGACGGACCGGTTCCCGATTCCCGATTCGCCGTTCCCGGCTTCACGTCATATCACCTCAAGCTCGGCGCGCAGCGCGCCGGCGCGCTTGAGCGCCTCGAGGATGGCGACGATGTCGCCGGGCGCCGCGCCGACGGCGTTGACCGCGCGCACGATCGATTCCAGCGACGAACCGCCTTCGAACAGGAACATGCGGCCGCCGTCCTGGCTCACTTCCAGCGCGGACTGCGGCGCGACCACGGTGCCGCCGCGGCCGAACGCGCCGGGCTGGCTGACCTGCACGCTCTCGGTGACCGAGACGGTGAGCGAGCCGTGCGAGACCGCCGCCGGCAGCACCGACACCTCGCCGCCCATCACCACGGTGCCGGTGCGGGCGTTGACGATGACCTTGGCCGCGGCCGTGCCCGGCGTGACGTCCAGCGATTCGAGCCGGGCCAGGAAACCGACACGGTCGCCGGCCGGCGGCGTCACTTCGATGGTGACGCCGTCGAGCGCGCGGGCGCGGCCCGGGCCGAAGGCGCTGTCGATCGCGCCGACGATGCGCGCGGCGGTGGTGAAGTCGGACTGGCGCAGGTTGAGGGTGACCACGTCGCTGGCGGCGGCGCCCGGCGCGGCGCGCTCGACGATGGCGCCGTTGGGGATGCTGCCGCCGTTGGGCGCGTTGGTGGAGATGCGCGAGCCGTCGCGCCCGGAAGCGCCGAAGCCGCTGACCACCAGGGTGCCTTGGGCGATTGCGTAGACCTGGCCGTCGGCGCCCTTGAGCGGCGCCATCAGCAGGCTGCCGCCGCGCAGCGAACCGGCATTGCCGATCGAGGACACGGTGATGTCGATGGTCTGGCCGGGCTTGGCGAAGGGCGGCAGTTCGGCCTGGATCGCCACCGCGGCCACGTTCTTGAGCTGCGGATTGACGCCCGGCGGGATGGTCACGCCGAGCTGGTCGAGCATGGTCTTCAGGCTCTGCACGGTGAAGGGCGTCTGGCTGGTGCGGTCGCCGCTGCCGTCCAGGCCCACCACCAGGCCGTAGCCGACCAGCGGGTTGCCGCGCACGCCGGCCACCTGGGCCAGGTCCTTGATGCGCTCGGCCTGGGCCGGCGCGGGCGCGCTGCCCAGCACCAGGGCCAGCACGCAGGCCAGGGCGGGGAGCAGGCGGGTCGCGATCGATGTCTGCATGGTCGCGGCCTCAGTACGGGAATGCGGCGGAATTGAAGAACCGCGCCAGCCAGCCCATGGCATTGGAGCGCGCCAGGGTGCCGCGGCCGCCGTACAGGATCTGGGCGTCGGCCACGCGGTCGGAGCTGATGCGGTTGTCGGGACCGATATCGGCCACGCGCACCAGGCCTTGAATCTGCACCAGCTCGTCGCCCTGGTTCAGGCGCATCTGCTTCTCGCCGGCCACGCGCAGGTTGCCGTTGCCCAGGTCCTCGACCACGCGCACCGTGATGTTGCCGGCCAGCTGGTTGCTCTGGGCGCTGTCGCCGCGGCCGGCGAAGTCGCGCGTGCCCTCGATGCCGGCCTGCAGCAGCGGGCGGCCGTTGTAGGTGATGTCCTGGCCGAAGATGGTCGGCGCGGCCACGTCCACGCCGCTCTCCTTGCTCACCGCGGTGGTGGCGTTGGTGCGGGCGCGGGTGTTCTCCACCAGCACGATGGTCAGCAGGTCGCCGACGCCGCGCGCCTTGTTGTCCTGGAACAGCGACATGCCGCGGTGGCCGCCGCCGGCCGAGGCGTAGATCGAGCCGCCGCCGTCGCCGGCCACGGGCGCCGCGGGCATGGCCGCGTAGCCGCCGGGCGCGGCCGCGTGCGCCGGCGTGGCGTGGGCCGGGAAGGGGCGGGTATCGCCCAGGGTCGCGGCGCAGCCGCCCAGGGCCAGCACCAGGCCCATGCTCAGGAGTGCCTTCATGGCCGCGCTCACAGCTTGTTGTTGAGGTAGGCGAGCATCGAATCGATGGTCGAGATCGCCTTGGCATTGGTTTCGTAGGCGCGCTGGGTCTCGATCATCGACACCAGCTCTTCGACCACGTTGACGTTGGAGCCTTCCAGCGAACCCTGCACCAGCAGGCCGGTGCCGTTCTCGCCGGGCGCGCCGCTCTGCGCCGGGCCGCTGGCGCCGGTTTCCACGAACAGGTTCTCGCCCTTGGCCTGCAGGCCGGCGGGATTGACGAAATCGGCGATGGTCAGCGCGCCGACCTGCACCGGCTCGGCCTGCCCGGCCAGCTGCACGCTCACGGTGCCGTCGGCGCCGATGGTGATCGACTGCGCGCCCTCGGGCAGCTGCAGGCCCGGCTGCACCGGGAAGCCGGAGTTGGTGACCAGCTCGGCCTGGGCGTTGACCTTGAAGCTGCCGTCGCGGGTGTAGGCGGTGCTGCCGTCGGGCAGCAGCACCTCGAAGAAGCCGCGGCCGTTGATCGCCACGTCCAGCGCGCCGCCGGTCTGGCCGAGGCTGCCCTGGGCGAATTCTTTGGAGGTCGCGGCCACGCGCACGCCGGTGCCGACCTGCAGGCCGGTGGGCAGGCTGGTCTGTTCGGAGGTGGCGCCGCCCGGCTGGCGGGTGGTCTGGTACAGCAGGTCCTCGAAGCTGGCGCGGTCGCGCTTGAAGCCGGTGGTGTTGGTGTTGGCGAGGTTGTTGGAGATGACCGCCATGCGCGTCTGCTGCGCGTCGAGGCCGGTCTTGGCGATCCATAGAGCCTGGGTCATGGCGGGATTCCGTCGGTGAAGGTGGGCGCGATCAGCGCGTGGACAGCAGGGTGTTGGCCATGCGCGCGGTCTCGTCACCGCTCTGCAAGACCCGTACCTGCATCTCGAACTGCCGCGCCAGCTCGATCATCGAGACCAGCATCCCGGCCGCATCGACGTTGCTGCCCTCGCGCACCCCGGCGACCAGGACGTTGCCTGCCGCGGGCGCCGGTTCGGTGCCGGGCGCCGGGCGCATCAGGCCGTCGTCGCCGCGCACCATCGCGCGCGTGTCCGCGGCCACCACGCGCAGGCGGCCGGCCTCGGCCATGGTGGCCATGGGCTGGCCCTGCGGGACCAGCGACACGGTGCCGTCGCCGCCGATCTCGATCGCGTCGAACGGCGGCAGCGCCATCGGCGCGCCGCCGGCGTCGAGCACCTGCAGCCCGCTGGCGGTGGTCAGCAGGCCGTTGGGATTGAGCTTGAGGTCGCCGGCGCGGGTATAGGCCACGCCGCCGCCCGCATCCTGCACCGCCAGCCAGTGGCCGGGCGCCAGCGCCACGTCCAGGGGGTTGCCGGTGGTGGTGCGCGCGCCGGGCGCGTCGCTCACGCCGAGGTTGCGCTGCACGGTGGCCACGCGCGAAGCCAGCCCGGGGCCTTCCACCGGCACCGCGACGGTGCCGCCGAGGGCGGCCTGGAAGCCGGTGGTGTCGGCGTTGGCCAGGTTGTGGGCGACGGTCGACTGCCCGCGCAGCGTCGCGCTGGCGCCGGTCATCGCGATGTAGAGGGACTTGTCCATGCGGGCCTCGGTGTGGCGGTCGGCGGAGCGCGCGTCGCGCCCCGCCGGTGCCGCTGCAACATCCGTGCCGCGGCGGCGCCGCGTGCGTCGCCGGCGAGCGCCGGCGCGCCGTGGATCAGCGGATGTTGATCACCGTCTGGGTGAGGGCGTCCTGCGCCTGGATCATCTGCGCGTTGGCCTGGAAGTTGCGCTGCGCGGTGATCATGTTCACCAGTTGCTCGGTGAGGTTGACGTTGGAGGCCTCCAGCGCGCCGCCCTGGACCATGCCGAACTCGGCGGTGCCTGCCGCGCCGCGGCGCGCCAGGCCCGAGCCGTGGGTCTCGGCCCAGGCGTTGTCGCCGATCGGCTGCAGGCCCTGCGGGTTGGCGAAGTTGGTCAGGGCCACCTGGCCCAGCGGGGTGGACACGCCATTGCTGTAGCGCGCGGCGACCACGCCCTCGGCCGAGACTTCGATGCTGCTCAGGCGGCCGGTGGCGTGGCCGTCCTGGACCAGCGCGGACACGCCGAAACGGTCGCCGTACTGGGTCGAGCGCTCCAGGTCCAGGGTCAGGTCCAGCGCCGCGGCGCCGCCGGGGATGGTGTGGGTCGGCAGCGTGATCTCGCCGTTGGCGGGCGCGACCAGGGTGCCGGTGTTGGAGTACTGCAGGGTCTGCGGGCCGCCCACGTCGACGCCGTCGATGCGGGTATGGACCTGCCATTCGTTGGGATTGGCGGTGCGCACGAAGTACATCGACTGCGAGTGCGGCGCGCCCAGCGAGTCGTACACCGTCACCGAGGTGGTGTGGTTGTAGCTTTCCGGGTCGTTGGCGTCGAACGGCGTGGCGGTCGGCGGCGCGGCGTTACCGGGCAGGTTCAGGCCCAGCGAGACGTGCTCGGTGGCGCGCGGCGGGGCGTCGCCGGTGGCCAGGCGCAGGTCGCTCATGCGGCCGGTGTCGAAACCGTCGCCGCTGGCGTTGGGCAGGAACACCTGCAGGCGCTGGCCGGTCGGGTTGACCACGTAGCCTTCGCGGTCGGCGCCGAAGTTGCCGGCGCGCGAGTAGGAAACGCCGCTGCTGCCGGACAGGGTGAAGAATCCCTCGCCGGTCAACGCCATGTCCAGCGATTTGCCGGTGTAGTCCACGTTGCCCTGGGCGAACTGCTGGGCCACGCGCTGCAGGCGCACGCCGGCGCCGATGGTGTTGTTGGACAGGCCGTGCGCGGTGGCGGCGAACACGTCGCCGAACTCGCCGCGCGACTGCTTGAAGCCGGTGCTGTTGGCGTTGGCGATGTTGTTGGAGGTGATGTTGAGGTCGGACGACGCTGCGTTCATCCCGCTCAGCGAGATCAGGAAACTCATGGTGTGCTCCTTCGGGAAGGCGTGCTGGGGACGGCGTTGGTCAGCCGATGCGGTGGACCGCCGAGAGCGGGACGCTGCCCATTCCGGCGAGGTTGAGGTACAGGCCGCCCGGTTCGATCGAAACGCTGTCCACGCGCGCGTTGGCGCGGATCGGCAGCAGTTCGGCGTCCTTGGCGGAAGGATCGGTGGCGCCGCTGACGGCGCGGAAGCTGTAGGTGCCGGCGGTGGCCGGATTGCCGGCCTCGTCGAGGCCGTCCCATTCGAAGGCGGTGGCGCCCTTGTCGGCGGCCTCCACGGTCATCCGCCGCACGCGCACGCCGTTGGCATCGACCACGTCCATGGTGACCGGCCCGGCCGCGGCGGCGACCACCTCGCCGCGCAGGCCGGCGCCGCGCTGCAGCGGCACCGCGTCGACCGAGACCAGCGCCTCGTGGCCGACCAGGGCGGCCGCGCGCAGGGTCTGGTCGGACTCCATCACGCTGGCCATGGCGGCCATCGCGCCCTGCATCGAATCGATGCCCTGCACGGTGGAGAACTGCGCCAGCTGGCCGAGGAACTGGTTGTTGTCGAGCGGCTTGAGCGGATCCTGGTTCTTGAGCTGCTCGGTCATCAGGTGCAGGAAGTCGGCCTGGCCGAGCGAGGTGCTGCGCGTGGCCTGCTGCTGGCCGAGGCCGAGCGAAGCGTAGTCGGTGCCGGAGATCGTGGTCATCGGGAATCCTCGGGAGGGCGCGCTCAGCGGCCCATGTTCAGGGTGGCCACGGCGAGTTCCTTGGCGGCGTTGAAGACCTCGACGTTGGCCTGGTAGCTGCGCGAGGCCGAGATCAGGTCGACCATCTGCGTCACCGGGTCGATGTCGGGCGCGTACACGTAGCCCTGGCCGTCGGCGAGCGGATGGCCGGGCTCGTAGCGGCGCAGCGGCGCGGCGCTGCTGTCGAGCACCTCGTCCACGCGCACGCCGGCCAGGGCCGGATTGCCGTCGATCGGGATGGCCGAGAACACCGGCTGCTTGGCGCGGAACACCTCGTCCGGGTTGCCCGACACCGAGTTGGCGTTGGCCAGGTTGGAGGCGATGGTGGACAGTCGCACCGACTGCGCGTTCATCGCCGAACCGGCGACGTCGAAGATCGGGAGATTGCTCATGGCGGGCTCCTGTCGCGGCTTACTGGCCGGTGATCGCGGTCAGCATCCCGCGCACCTTCGACTCGACGAACGACATCGACGCGCGGTATTCGAGGGTGGCCTGGGCGAAGATCGCGTTCTCGCGGTCGCCGTCGACGGTGTTGCCGTCGAGACTGGGCTGCGAGGACGGCCGGGCGAAGCGCGCGGCCTCGCCGGCGGCGGTGATCGGGTCGCCGCCCGCGGCCGAGGCCGGATGCAGCGCCGCGGACAGGGCGCCGTTGAAGTCCAGGTCCCGGGCCTGGTAGCCGGGGGTGTCGGCGTTGGCGATATTGGCGCTGAGCAACTGCAGGCGCTGCTCGCGCAGGGCGAGCGCGGTGCCGTGGATGCCAAGGAAGTCGGACATGGGCCCTCCGGGGGCGGATACGCCCGGTAAGGCAGGCAAGCGGCGTGCCAGAGGGGGTCCGCTGGCGGCTGCGGGGGAGGTCCCGGTCCGCGCCTGGCCGCGTTGCGGCCCCAAGTCCGGCGGATCCGGCAGGGCGCGCCAAAGCCACCGCCTACGCGGGGCGAGGGCCTTCCGGATCAACCGGTTGCGCGTGCCGCAGGCGGCTAGTGGAAGGCGCCCATGCGCGCGCTGACGCGCTGCGCCAGCTCGCGCTCGGAGTACTTGGGCACGAAGTCGTCGGCGCCGACGCGCTCGACCATGGCCTGGTTGAACACGCCCGACAGCGAGGTGTGCAGCAGCACGAACAGGCCGCGCAGGGCGGGGTCGCGACGGATTTCCGTCGTCAGGGTGTAGCCGTCCATCGCCGGCATCTCGATGTCGGAGATGACCATGGCATAGCGCTCGCCCGGCGGTTCGCCGTTGCGGACCAGCGCCTGCAGGTGGTCCAGCGCCTGGCGCCCGTCCGACAGCTGCACGGCCTCCAGGCCCAGCTGCTCGAGCACCACCCGGATCTGGTTGCGGGCCACGCGCGAGTCGTCCACCACCAGCACCTGGCGCGGGCCGCCGTTGGTGGACACCGGCGTGAGCGTGCCCAGGTCGCTGGCGCGCGGGGCCGATTCGGCCAGCACGCTTTCCACGTCGATCAGCTGGATCAGCTCGCCCTGGTGGCGGGCCACGCCGGTGAGGTAGTGGTTCTCGCCGCCGAGGTCGGGCGGCGGCTGGATGTGCTCGACCGCGATGTTGACGATGCGGTCCACCCCGGCGACGAGGAAGCCCTGCACGGTCCGGTTGAATTCGGTCACCACCAGGTAGCGCGGTTCGTCCACGTCGCCGTCGCGGTGGCCGATGGCGCGCGCCAGGTCCAGCACGGGCACGCTGCGTCCGCGCACGTCGGCGGCGCCGGCGAAGGCCTTGGGCAGCTGCGGCAGGGTGAACAGCGGCGGGCGCTGCAGCACTTCCTTGACCTTGAACACGTTGACGCCAAAAAGCTGACGGCTGCCCAGCCGGAACAGCAGCAGGGCCAGCCGGTTGTGGCCGGCCAGGCGGGTGCGCTGGTCGATGCGGTCAAGCAGGTCCTGGCTCATGGGACAGGGTGTCGGCCGCGCGGCGGGGATCTTGAGCCCGGCGTTGCGGCTCTCCCCGCACCTGGGGGAGGGGGCAACGCGATGTCCCCCACATTTCCTCGAGTCCCGCGCTCTCGCCCCTTCCCCCGCCCGCGGGGGAAGGCCGGGATGGGGGCGCGCCGCAGGCGCGCGGACCGGACGCGGCGGCCTGCCGGCCCCCACCCCAGCCCTCCCCCGCAGGCGGGGCTGGGAGCCATGCGCGATGTCTTCCACATTTTCTCGAGTCCATCGCTCTGCCCCTTCCCCCGCTCGCGGGGGAAGGCCGGGATGGGGGCGCGCGCCGCAGGCGCGCGGATGGGGCGCGGCGACCTGCCGGCCCCCACCCCAACCCTCCCCCGCAGTTGGGGGAGGGGGCAATGCCCGATGTCTCCCAGATTTCCTCGAGTCCCGCGCTCTGCCCCTTCCCCCGCTCGCGGGGGGAAGGCCGGGATGGGGGCGCGCGCCGCAGGCGCGCGGATGGGGCGCGGCGACCTGCCGGCCCCCACCCCAACCCTCCCCCGCGATGCGGGGGAGGAGCAGGACGCGCGCGGCGCACGTCATCTGCGGTCCTCCATGCGTCGCAACCACAAGCCGCGCGACACCCACGGCACGCCGCTTGCAGCGGCCGTGCAGGAGACCCACCGACAGGAGCGATCCGTGTCCGTCGCCGACATCGTGGCGCGCTGCGAAGGCAGTCGCCGAATCCCGCAGGCTTGTCTTGCGCTGCTTCTGGCCCTGGCTGGACCGGCCATGGCCGCGGCGCAGGCCGGCGCAGCCGCAGTACAGCCGCTGGAGTCGATCGCCGAGGCGGCGGTGGCCGCGCTGGGTGCGGGCGATGCGGCCTCGGCCGAGGCGGTGCTGGCGCCATCGCTGCGGATGGTGCGCTGCAGCCAGCCGCTGCAGGCCGTCGCCACCGGGCCGACAACGGCCCAGGTGCGCTGCGACGACAGCCCGGGCTGGCGACTGTACGTGCCGGTGCGGGTGCGCCGCGAGGCCGAGGTGGTGGTGCTCCGCACCCCGGCGGCCAGCGGAGTGCCGATCACCGCCGACCAGCTGGTGGTGCAGCGCCGCGACATCGGCGGCGCCGCCGGCGCCACCTTCGCCGATCCGGCCGACCTGGTCGGCCGCGTCCCCAGCCGCGCGCTGGCCCCAGGCGTGGTGCCGACCGAGCACGACCTGTCGCTGGGCGCGCCGCTGCGGCGGGGCGACCCGGTGGTCCTGGTCTCGCGGACCGACGGCGTCGAGGTGCGGGTGCCGGGGCGGGCGCTGGGGCCGGCCCAGGCCGGTGGCCGCATCGGCGTGGAGAATGCCTCCTCGCGCCGCGTCCTGCGCGGCCGGCTGGTGGCCGAGGGCGTCGTCGAACTGCTGCCATGACCGCCCGGCGACGCAATCTGTGTCCGGGTTCAAGTTCCTGGCGGGGGTGCCGTTACAGTGCTCGACCAGGCACCCCCAGGAGCGGGCCATGACCCACAAGATCGACGGCAGCGTGCCCCTCGCACGCCCCACCGAATTGACCAGCCGGCCGCTGGCGAGCAGCCGTGCGGGCAGCGCCGAGCGCGGCGCGCCCGTGGCGGCGACCGAGAGCGTGCGCCTGACCGGCGAAGCCGAAGGACTGCAGGCGCTCGAGCGCGAGCTCGGCGCCGGCCCCGCCGGCATCGACGTGGCGCGGGTGAACGCGCTGCGCGCGGCCATCGCCGACGGCAGCTACCGCGTCGACGCGCAGGCCGTGGCCTCGCGCATGCTCGACCTCGAGCACCAGCTGGGCGGCTGACGATGGAGACCGCGCTCGCCGCCGACCATCCACTCGAGGCGCTCGAACGCGCGCTGGACGCCGAGCGCCGGGCCCTGCTGGACAACGACGTCGACGCCCTGCTGGCGTCGACCGCCGCCAAGCTCGAAGCGCTGCGGCGCGCCGAATCCGCACGCCCGGGCGTGGAAGCCGCGGCGCGGCTGGAAGCGCTGCGCCAGCAGAACCAGGCCAACGGCGTGCTGCTCTCGCGCCGCCGCCGCGAGGTGGGCTGGGCGCTGCGCCACATCGGCCGCGTCGAGTCGGCCGGCGTGTACGATGCACGTGGACAGCAGGGCGCCCGACCCCAGGCCCGCTGTCTGGGAGTGGGATGAGCGGACACGACGACGACCGGCACCAGCAGCCGCCTCCGGCCCCGGCCGCGGGCAGCATCGACTGGGCGTTCCGCACCACCGAGAACGCCGTGATCCTGCTGGACGGCGACCGCCGCCCGCTCAACATCAACGCCTCGGCGCGCGCGCTGGCCGCGCGCGCCCTCCCCGGGCAGGACATCGGCGCCCTGCTCGACCTGCTGCCCGACGAGGCCTGGACGCAGTCGCGCGCCAGCGGCCGCTGGGCCGGCGAGGTCGCCACCCCGGCCGACGTCATCCTGGAGATCGTGGTGCGCAACGGCCTCGGCCAGGGCGACGGCGTCGACCTCAACCTGGTCACCTTCGTCGATGTCTCGGCGCGCAACGCGCGCCAGGCCGAGCTGCAGCAGCGCCACGACGAGCTGCAGGCCGCGCACCGCCGCCTCGCCGGCACCCAGGAACAGCTGCTGCAGTCGGAAAAGATGGCCTCCATCGGCCTGCTCGCGGCCGGCGTCGCGCACGAGATCAACAACCCGATCGGCTACGTGCACTCCAACCTGGGCACGCTGCAGGAGTACATGGGCGCGCTGCTGTCGCTGATCGAATGCCAGGACGAGGCGCTGCAGGCCGACGACCCGGCCGCCGCGCGCGGCAACGTGCGCGAGCAGCGCGACCGCCTCGACATCGACTTCATCGTCGGCGACCTGCCCAAGCTGATGGCCGAGTCGCGCGAGGGCATCGAGCGCGTCACCAAGATCGTGCAGGACCTCAAGGAGTTCTCCTACGTCGGCCGCGGCGAACCGATGCGGCCCTCGGACCTGCACAAGGGCCTGGAGTCCACCCTCAACATCGTCTGGAACGACCTCAAGTACAAGGTGCGGGTGGAGAAGCACTACGGCCAGCTGCCGCTGGTCGAATGCCACCTGTCGGAGATCAACCAGGTGCTGATGTGCCTGCTGATCAATGCCGGCCAGGCGATCGAGCACCGCGGCACCATCGACATCACCACCGGCGCCGAGGACGGCGAGGCCTGGATCAGCGTCGCCGACAGCGGCTGCGGCATCCCGCCCGAGTCGCTGCCGCGGATCTTCGATCCGTTCTTCACCAGCAAGCCGATCGGGCGCGGCACGGGCTTGGGCCTGGCGATCGCCTACAGCATCGTGTCCAAGCACCACGGCCGCATCGAGGTCAGCAGCGAGGTCGGCGTGGGCAGCACCTTCCGCCTGGTGCTGCCGGTGGAGCAGCCGCGCGGGACGGATGCGCCGGTTCAGTAACCCGGGTATTCGCCTTCGCGGTGCCGCTCGTGCGACCGGAACGCGTCGGCGATGTGGCCGCGCAGTTCGTCGTCGTTCCAGGGCTTGGTCAGGAACCGGTAGATCGAACCGCGGTTGATCGCCTCGGTGATGGTGGCCAGGTCGGTGTAGCCCGACAGCACCATGCGCACCGTGTCCGGGTACAGCTCGCGCACCTTGGCCAGGAACTCGGTGCCGCTCATGTCCGGCATGCGCTGGTCGGAGACGATCACCTGCACGGTGTTGCTGGCCAGCAGGTCGAAGGCCTCGCGCACGCTGTTGGCGGTGAGCACCTTGTAGCCGTCGCGGCGGAACAGGCGCACCAGCGAGCGCAGCATGTTCTCCTCGTCGTCGAGCAGCAGCAGGGTGCGCTCGGGCCGCGTGGCGGCGAACGCCGAGGGCAGCAGGAAGCGGCGCTGCACCAGCGGGTCGAGCACCTCGGCCGGCAGCGCCGGGCTGAACAGGTGGCCGAGGAAGAAGTCGCAATGGTTGCGGCGCAGGAAGCCGAGCTCGGCCTCGGTCTCCACGCCCTTGGCGGTCAGCTTCATGCCGAGCCGGTGGCCCATGGCGATGATGCCGCGCACGATCGCCGCGCTGCGCGGGTCGCTGTCGACGTTGCGGATGAAGCCGCGGCCGATCTTGAGCCGGTCCAGCGGGTACTGCGCCAGCGCCGCGAAGCTCAGCCCGCCCATGCCGAAGTCCTGCACCGCCAGCGTGGTGCCCAGTGCGCGCAGGCCGCCCAGGGTGTCGTGGATGCGGTGCGCGTCCAGGGCCAGCGCGCTCTCGGGCAATTCGAACTCGAACGCGCTGCCGCGCAGCTGGTGGCGGTGCAGGCGCTCGCCGATCACGTCCAGGCAGTCCTCGCGCGCGAGCAGGATGCTGTCGATGTAGACCGACAGGGTGAGGTAGTCCAGGCCGCGCTCGCGCCACTCCACCAGCTGGCGCATCGCCGCGTCGATCACCCACAGCCCGAGCTGGCTCGACAGGCCGGCGCGTTCGACCCGGCCCAGGAAGCGGTTGGGCCGCAGCAGGCCGTGGTGCGGCGAGTCCCAGCGCAGCAGCGCGCTGAAGCCGACCAGGCCGCCGTCCTGCGCGGCCACCTGCGGCTGGAAGTACAGCCGCATCTCGTTCTTGTCGAGCGCCTCGACGAAGCGTTCGGCGAAGCCGCCGTCGGAGTTGGTCTTGGCCGCGACCCCCGAGTACAGGCCGACGTTGTTGTGGCCGCCGCGCTTGATCTCCAGCAGCGCGCGCTCGGCGCTGGCCAGCAGGGCCGCCGCGTCGCTGCCGTGTTCGGGGAACACCGCGATGCCGATCGAGACCGTCACCGGCAGCGTGTACGGCGGGATCGACAGCGGCGCCTCCAGCGCGTCGCGGAACAGGTCGGCCAGCGCCTCGCCGTTGGTCTCGTGCTCGCGGTAGGCCAGGCAGGCGACGAACTCGTCGCTCGACAGCCGCCACAGCGTTCCGCCGTGCGGCATCGCCTTGCGCAGGCGCTGCGCCACCGCCGCCAGCACCTGGTCGCCGACCGCCTCGCCCATGTTGACGTTGATCAGCTGAAGCATGTCGATGTCGACATGCAGCACCGCCAGGCTGCGGCGGCTGGCGCGCGCGCCGGCCAGCGCGGCGGTCAGGCTGGGCCCGCCCGCGCCGAGCCGGTACAGCGAGGTCACCGGATCGAGCGGGACGCCGCTGGTGTCGTTGTCGCCGAGGTTCATGGCCGAAGGGTATCCCGTGGAAGCCGCGGCTTCATGGCGCGGTCCGTCGCACGCGAAGAGTGCCCTATATTGGTGCAATGTCGCCGCCCGCATTCGATCCTGCCCTCGACCCGCTGGTCACGCCCGTGCTGCGGGCCGATCGCCACGGCCGTGTCGCGTGGTGCAACCAGGCCTTCGCGCGCTGGCTGGGGGTGAGCCAGAAGCGCCTGCCCGACCAGCCGCTGGTGGCGCTGGAGGCCGAGGGCGACAGCCTGCGCAATGCGCTGCACCAGCTGGACGACGCCGAGGGACCGCGCCGCCTGCGGCGGGTAGCGCTGGCCTTCCTCGGCGGCGAGCCGCGCTTCGCCGACGTCTGGCTCACCCGCGAGGCCGATGGCGGGCTGCTGCTCGAGGCGCATCCGGTCGACGAGTTCCCCGGCGAGGACCCGACCCGCGCGCTGCCGCTGGCGCTGTCGGCCGCGCTCAAGGGCCTGGCGCACGAGCTGCGCAACCCGCTGGCCGGGCTCAAGGGCGCCGCGCAGCTGCTGTCGCGGCGCGGCGTCGACGCCGACGCGCGCGAGCTCGTGGACCTGATCGGGGCGGAAGTGCAGCGCCTGACCCAACTGGTCGACCAGCTGCTCTCGCCGGCGCCGCCGCATCCGCACCAGCCGCTCAACATCCACGGCGTGCTCGAGCAGGTGGTGCGCCTGGCCGAACAGGAGGCCGGCTGGGCGGTGCGCCTGGCGCGCGACTACGACCCGAGCCTGCCGCCGCTGCTCGGCGATCCCGACCGGCTGGTGCAGGCGGTCTGGAACCTGGTGCGCAATGCCATCCAGGCCGGCGCGGCCAACGTCAGCCTGCGCACCCGCGCCGAATTCGGCGTGCGCATCGGCGAGCAGGTGCATCCGCTGGCGCTGCGCATGGAGATCGTCGACGACGGCCGCGGCGTACCCGAAGCGCTGGCCGAGCAGATCTTCCTGCCGCTGGTCTCCGGGCGCGCCGACGGCAGCGGCCTGGGACTGGCGATGGCGCAGCAGGTGGCGCGCGAGCACCGCGGTTCGCTGGCCTACCGCTCGCGACCGGGCCATACCGTGTTCACCCTGCTGCTGCCGCTGTCCCCGGACGGCGGCGACGGCGACTCCGATCCAGCCAGCGAAGGGGCAGTGCAGTGAGGTCGCAACGACATGACGGGTGATTCCGCCACGGTGTGGGTGGTCGACGACGACCGCTCGGTGCGGTTCGTGCTGGCGACCGCGCTCAGCGACGCGGGCTATGTGGTCTCGGGCTTCGACTCGGCCGATGCCGCGCTGTCGGCGCTCGACGCGCGGCCGGCGCCGCAGCTGCTGTTCACCGACGTCCGCATGCCGGGCGAGGACGGGCTCAAGCTGCTGGAGCGGATCAAGCAGCGCCATCCGGAGCTGCCGGTGGTGGTGATGTCGGCCTATACCGACGTGGCCAGCACCGCGGGCGCGTTCCGCGGCGGCGCCTACGAATTCCTGTCCAAGCCCTTCGACCTGGACGAGGCGGTGGGCCTGGCGGCGCGGGTGCTGGGCGAACGCGCCGAGGCCGATGCCACCGCGGCACCCGAGGTCGAGCCCGCCGGCGACGTGCTGGTCGGCGATTCGCCGGCCATGCGCCAGCTGTTCCGGGCGATCGGCCGGCTGGCGCAGGCGCCGCTGAGCGTGCTGGTCACCGGCGAGACCGGCACCGGCAAGGAGCTGGTGGCGCGCGCGCTGCACCGCGAGTCGCCGCGCGCGCGCCAGCCCTTCGTCGCGCTCAACACCGCCGCGATCCCGGCCGAGCTGCTGGAAAGCGAACTGTTCGGGCACGAGGCCGGCGCCTTCACCGGCGCCACGCGCCGCCACATCGGCCGCTTCGAGCAGGCCGACGGCGGCACCCTGTTCCTGGACGAGATCGGCGACATGCCGGCCTCGCTGCAGACCCGCCTGCTGCGGGTGCTGGCCGAAGGCGAATTCTTCCGCGTCGGCGGGCGCGAGCTGATCCGGGTCGACGTGCGCGTGATCGCGGCCACCCACCAGCACCTCGAGGCGCTGGTGGAGGAAGGCCGCTTCCGCGCCGACCTGCTGCACCGGCTGGACGTGGTGCGCCTGCGCCTGCCGCCGCTGCGCGAGCGCCGCAGCGACGTGCCGGCGCTGGCCGAGCGCTTCCTGCACGGCGCCGCCGAGCGCTTCGGTGCCGCGCCCAAGCGCTTCTCCCAGGCCGCCACCGAGCGCCTGCTGGCGCACGACTGGCCGGGCAACGTGCGCGAGCTGGAGAACCTGTGCTGGCGGCTGGCGGCGCTGGCGCCGGCGGATACGATCACCACCTCGGACCTCGACGGCATGCTGTCCTCGGCCCGCGAGGCCGGCGGCGGCGACTGGGACGCCGCGCTGCGCGCCTGGGCGCGCGACCAGCTCGCCGCGGGCGCCAGCGACCTGCACGCGCAGGCCCGCGAGCGCTTCGACCGGGCCCTGCTGGAAGCGGCGCTGGAGCACACCGGCGGGCGCCGCACCGAGGCCGCGACGCGGCTTGGACTCGGCCGCAACACCGTCACCCGCAAACTCGGCGCCAGCCGCCGCCCGCGCCGGAGTTGAACCTGGCGCGACGCGGGCGGTCCCATCCCTTCCCGCGTCGCCTGTCCTGTCCATGTCCAGATCGCCCCATGTCCGCGGCCCGCTGCTGGCCGCCACCGCTTCGGCCCTGCTGGCCGCCTGCGCCTCCTCGCCCCCACCCGCACCGCCCGCCGCGGCGCCTGCGCCGCCGCGGCAGATCGCCGAGGCCGGTACGGTCCCGCGCGCGGTGGCCAACCTGGCCTCCGCGTCGGGCAGCCTGGTGAGCGGGCGGCTGCTGCTGCAGCCGGTCGCCGAGGGCGTGCGCATGCGCGGCCAGGTCGGCGGCCTGGTCCGCAACGGCGCCCATGGCCTGCAGGTCCATGAGCGCGGCGACTGCAGCGCGGTCGATGCGCGCAGCGCCGGCCGCTACTACGACCCGCTGGCCGGTGCCCGCCAGGACGGCGCGGTCGGGGCCTCGCCGGGGCGCATCGTCGCCGGGCCCGACGGCGTGGCCACGGTGGACCTGGTGGTGCGCGGGGCGGTGCTGGGCGGCGGGTCCGACAACGACATCCTCGGCCGCTCGTTGCTGGTGCTGGGCGCCACGCCCGGTGCGATCAGCGCGCGGGTGGCCTGCGGGGTCGTCACCGCCGCCGAATGAGTTGCCGGCTAGGCTCGACGTTCTGTCGCGTCCGAGGAGACCACGTCATGCGTTATCCCAGCCTCCTGGTGCTGCCCGCCGCCCTGCTGCTGGCCGCCTGCCAACCCCAGGACCCCGAGCCGCCCAGCCCGACCGCCGCCACCGAGGCGCAGTCCCCGCAAGGCGGCGACCCGGAGAGGGTCGAGGAGGCCGCCATGCCGGATCCTGCGGACACCATGCGTGATGCCGACGAACTCGCGGCGGGGGCCCGTGCGACGCTCGCCCCGACCCAAGGCAGCCAGGTGGCCGGCACGCTCTCGTTCGCCGCGGTCGACGGCGGGGTGCGCGTCACCGGCGAGGTCACCGGCCTGCCCGGCGCCGGCGCGCACGGCTTCCACGTGCACGAGAACGGCGACTGCAGCGCGCCGGACGGCAGCAGCGCCGGTGGCCATTTCAACCCGGCGTCCACCGCCCACGGCCGCGTCGGCCAGGGCGAGCACCACGCCGGCGACAGCGACAACATCAGCGCGAACGACCAGGGCGTGGCCACCGTCGACACGCTGCTGCAGGGCGTGAGCCTGGGCGATGGCGGCGCGGGCGACATCGTGGGCAAGGGCGTGATCGTCCACGCCGATCCGGACGACTACACCACCCAGCCCACCGGCAACGCGGGCGGCCGGCTTGCCTGCGGCGTGATCGCGGCGCAGTAACCGACCCGGCCTGTCCGGGCCGCCGCTGCGACGGCCCGCTCCGCGCACGCGGCGCGGGCAGCCGCGTGCGGGACCCGGCGGGCTGGATGACGGCCCGGGCAAGGGCTAAAGCGCGCGCGCGTCCACGGCCGCAGCGGCCTCCACGAACACCACGTCGATGCCATGTGCGCCGAGCACCGCCGCGAACTGCCGCTGGCGCGTCTCGAAATGCGCGAACAGGCGGCGCAGCCGGTCGGTGTCGTCGGTATCGGGCTGGTACCGTTCGCGCCAGGCGGCGGGCGCGAACAGCGCCATGCGCACCTCGCCGGCGGTGTAGCGCAGCACCGGTTCCGGACCCGCGTCCAGCAGCGCCTCGTGCTGCGGCGACAGGAGGGCCGTTTCGATCAGCGGCCACAGCGGCGACAGCCCCAGGTGCTCGTACTGCAGGGCGACCATCGCCGCCAGGTCGTGCAGGGTCAGGTAGCGCGCGTGCTCCACCCGCGCACCGAACGCGTCCTGCAGCAGCAGGGCGGTATCGGCCTGGGCCATGCCGGTGTCCAGCAGCTGCGCCTCGAACGCGTCGGCCACGCTGCGTGCCGTCGCCGGAGCGCCGTGCAACAGGAACGGCAGCACGCGCAGGTTGCCGCCGAGCAGGGCCGGGTCGGCGGCCAGCGGCTGCGGTACCTCGCCGCGCGCATCGGCGCCCAGGGCGATGATGCGGGGCGCGCCGCCGCCGCCGGGCGCGCGCGCATGCAGCTCGGACAGCCGCCGATGCAGCGGCCAGCCCGGGCGCAGCGCCTCGGCCGGATCGAAATGCGCGGCCGCCAGGCACAGGTCGAGATCGCGCGCGCCGGGGACCAGGGCCGCGAGGTCGCGACCGACCAGGCCCGCCAGTCGCGCCGCCTCGTCCTGCACCAGTGCGGGCCGGCCGACGCCGGTGCCCGGCGCGAGTTCCAGCGCCAGCAGGCCGGCGACTGCGCCGTCGGGCAGGCGGGCGTCGCCGGAGGCGACCATGTGCTCGGTGTTCATGGGGCCATTCGCCACGGTACGTTAGACTCGTCGATTATGCCTGTCGCCGGTTGACGGGCCCGCACCGGAAGAGGTCCCCACGATGCTGCAAGGTCGTCCCGTCGCCGTGCTGGGCGGCGTCCGCATTCCGTTCTGCCGCCAGAACACCGCCTACGCGGACGTCGGCAACCTCGGCATGTCGGTGCGCACGCTCGGTGCCCTGGTCGAGAAGTTCGGCCTGCACGGCCAGCAGCTGGGCGAGGTCGCGATGGGGGCGGTGATCAAGCACGCGTCGGACTGGAACCTCGGCCGCGAAGCCGCGCTCTCGTCGGGCCTGTCGGCCCTGACCCCCGGCATCACCCTGCAGCGCGCCTGCGGCACCTCGCTCGACACCATCAACCTGATCGCGACCAAGATCGCGACCGGCCAGATCGAGTCGGGCATCGGCGGCGGCTCGGACACCACCTCCGACGTGCCGATCGTCTATGGCAAGTCGCTGCGCCGCCGCCTGCTCGCCGCCAACGCGGCCAAGACGACGAAGGACAAGCTGGCCGCGTTCAAGGGCTTCCGCCTGCGCGAGCTCAAGCCCGACTTCCCCGGCGTGGCCGAGCCGCGCACCGGCAAGTCGATGGGCGAGCACTGCGAGGACATGGCCAAGGAGTGGAACATCGCGCGCGACTCGCAGGACGAGCTCGCCGTGGCCTCGCACCGCAAGCTCGCCGCCGCCTACGAGCGCGGCTTCTTCGACGACCTGGTGGTGAGCTTCCGCGGCGTCTCGCGCGACAATATCCTGCGCCCGGACACCTCGCTGGAGAAGCTGGCCACGCTCAAGCCCGCGTTCGACCGTATCTCCGGCCGCGGCACGCTGACCGCCGCCAACTCGACTCCGCTCACCGACGGCGCCGCCGCCTGCCTGCTGGCCAGCGACGCCTGGGCCGCCGCGCATGGCCACGAGGTGCTGTGCCACATCCGCGACGTGCACGTTTCGGCGGTGGACTTCGTGCATGGCGAAGGCCTGCTGATGGCTCCGACCGTGGCCGTGGCCGAGATGCTGGCGCGCAACGGCCTCACCCTGCAGGACTTCGACCTCTACGAGATCCACGAAGCCTTTGCCGCCCAGGTGCTGTGCACCCTGCGCGCCTGGGAGAGCGAGGACTACTGTCGCAGCCGCCTGGGCCTGGATGCGCCGCTGGGCCGCATCGACCCGGAGAAGATGAACCCGGTCGGCTCCTCGCTGGCCGCGGGCCATCCCTTCGCCGCGACCGGCGCGCGCATCGTCGCCACCGCCGCCAAGCAGCTCAAGGAACGCGGCGGCGGCCGCGCCCTGGTCTCGATCTGCACCGCCGGCGGCATGGGCGTGGTCGCGATCCTGGAACGCTGACCGGCGCCGCGCGCCGCGTTAGACCACGACCGGCGCCTCGCTGCGCCCCTCGCCGCCGAACACGCGCAGGTAGCGCGCGATCTCGGCCGGGTCGCCGGTGGCCTTGGCCGGGTTGTCCGAGAGCTTCACCGCCGGGCGGCCGTTGGCCGAGGTCACCTTGCAGACCAGCGAGATCGGATCGAGCTGGTCGCTGGCGAACGGCGCGCAGCCGCGGAAGTCGTTGGTGAGGTTGGTGCCCCAGCCGAAGCTCATGCGAACCTTGCCGTGGAAGTGGTGGTAGGTGCGCTCGATCGAATCCACGTCCATGCCGTCGGAGAAGATCAGCAGCTTCTCGCGCGGGTCGCGACCGCGTTCGCGCCAGAAGCGCAGCACCTGCTCGCCGGCCTCGATCGGCGGCAGGCTGTCGGGGCGGAAGCCGGTCCAGTCGGCCACCCAGTCCGGCGCGTCGCGCAGGAAGGCGGCAGTGCCGAAGGCATCGGGCAGCACCACCAGCAGGTTGCCCGAATACAGCTCGCGCCAGTCGTCGAGCACGCGGTAGGGCGCGGCGCGCAGCGCCTCGTCGCCGTCGGCCAGCGCCGCCATCACCATCGGCAGTTCGTGCGCGTTGGTGCCGATCGCCTCGAGGTCGCTCTCCATCGCGATCAGCACGTTCGAGGTGCCGATGAAGCGTTCGCCGAGGCCCTCCTTCAGCGCCTCCACGCACCAGCGCTGCCACAGGAAGGAGTGCCGGCGGCGCGTGCCGAAGTCCGACAGCACCAGGTCCGGCAGCCGGCGCAGCCGCTCGAGCTTGTCCCAGAGCCTGGCCTTGGCGCGCGCATAGGTGACATCGAGCGCGAAGCGGCCGCGGCCCTGCAGGGTCGAGCGCACGCGCAGCTCGTTGACGATCGCCAGCGCCGGGATCTCCCACAGCGTGGTCAGCATCCACGGCCCGTGGAAGCGCAGCAGGTACTGGCCATCCTGCCGGGACAGCTCGTAGTCGGGCAGCTGCACCTGCGCCAGCCAGGCCAGGAACTCCGGCGCGAACATCTGCTCCCGGCCGTAGAAGGTGTTGCCCGCCAGCCAGATCAGTTCGCGCCGGGTGAAGCGCAGGCTGCGCACGTGGTCGAGCTGGGCGCGCAGTTCGCTTTCCGGGATGACGTCGGCCAGGCGCACCGTGCGGCTGCGGTTGATCAGTTCGAAGGTGGCATCCACCTGCGGATGGCGCCGCCAGATCATCTGCAGCATCAGCAGCTTGTAGAAATCGGTGTCCAGCAGGCTGCGGACGATGGGGTCCAGGCGCCAGCCCTGGTTGTAGGCACGGGTGGCGAGGTCGGTATGGAGCATGCGGAGGCCGTTGCGCGGGGGCGTCGCAATAGCGTACGCGACGCGGCGGAACCGGCCGGAAGCGGCACCACCGTGCACCTGCGGCACGGGCCGCCCCGGTAGAATCGCCGGCATGTCCCTCCTCCAACTCCAGCGCGTCGACTACGGCGTCGGCGGCCCGCTGCTGCTCGAACACGTCGACCTGTCCATCGAATCCGGCGAGCGCGTCTGCATCGTCGGCCGCAACGGCGCCGGCAAGTCCACCCTGATGCGCCTGATCGCGGGCGAGCTGAAGCCCGACGACGGCGAAGTGCGCCTGCAGTCGGGCGTGGTGGTCGCGCGCATGGCACAGGAAGTGCCGGGCGACGCCGCGGGCACCGTGTTCGACGTGGTCGCCCGTGGCCTGGGTGAGCTGGGCGAACTGCTGGCGCGCTACCACCACGCGCTCGATGCCGGCGACATGACGGCGATGGGCGAGGCGCAAGCGCGGATCGAGGCGCAGCACGGCTGGGACCTGGACCGCCGCATCGGGCAGGTGATCGAACAGCTGGAACTGCCCGGCGACGCCGACTTCGCCGCCCTGTCCGGCGGCATGAAGCGCCGCGTGCTGCTGGGCCAGGCGCTGGTGCGCAAGCCCGACATCCTGCTGCTGGACGAGCCCACCAACCACCTCGACATCGAGTCGATCGCCTGGCTGGAGGGCTTCCTCAAGTCGTTCCCCGGCAGCCTGCTGTTCGTCACCCACGACCGCAGTTTCCTGCGCGCGCTGGCCACGCGCATCGTCGAGATCGATCGCGGCCAGCTCACCAGCTGGCCCGGCGACTACGACAACTACCTGCGCCGGCGCGAGGAGCGCCTGCATGCCGAGGCGATGGAGAACGCGCGCTTCGACAAGCTGCTGGCGCAGGAGGAAGTGTGGATCCGCCAGGGCATCAAGGCGCGCCGCACCCGCAACGAGGGCCGCGTCACCGCGCTCAAGGCGATGCGCCGCGAACGCGCGCAGCGCCGCGAGCTCGCCGGGAACGTGCGGATGGAAGCGGCCGCCGCGCAGGCCTCGGGCCGCAAGGTGGTGGAGGCGCGCGGCATCCGCCACGCCTACGGCGGGCGCGTGCTGCTCGACGACGTCTCGACCACGATCATGCGCGGCGACCGGGTCGGCCTGATCGGGCCCAACGGCGCCGGCAAGTCGACCCTGCTGCGCATCCTGCTGGGCGAACTCGCGCCGCAGGCGGGCGAGGTCAAGCTCGGCACCGGACTGCAGATCGCCTATTTCGACCAGCACCGCAGCCAGCTCGACGAGTCGCTCAACGCGCTGGAGAACGTGGCCGAAGGACGCGAGTTCGTCGAGGTCAACGGCGCGCGCAAGCACGTGATCGGTTACCTGCAGGATTTCCTGTTCACGCCCGAGCGCGCACGCGCGCCGATCACCCGCCTGTCCGGCGGCGAGCGCAACCGCCTGCTGCTGGCGCGGCTGTTCGCGCAGCCGTCCAACCTGCTGGTGATGGACGAACCCACCAACGACTTGGACGTGGAAACGCTCGAGCTGCTCGAGGAGCTGCTGCTCGACTACAAGGGCACCCTGCTGCTGGTCAGCCACGACCGCGACTTCCTAGACAACGTGGTCACCAGCACCCTGGTGCTGGAAGGCGAGGGGCGACTGGGCGAATACGTCGGCGGCTATGCCGACTGGCTGCGCCAGCGGCCCGCGCCGGGGACGAAAGCGCCCCCGGCAGCGCCCAGGGAGGCGGTCGTGGCGCCGGTCGCGACCGGCGCGGCCCGGGCCAGGCGCAAGCTCGGCTTCAAGGAATCCCGGGAGCTGGAGCAGTTGCCGGGGCGGATCGAGCAGCTGGAGGCGGACATCGCGGCGCGCGGCGAGGCGATGAACGACCCGGCCTATTTCCAGCAGGACAGTGCGGCCATCCTCGCCGCCAACGCGGAGCTGGCGAGGCTGCAGGCCGAACTCGACGCGGCCTACGCGCGTTGGGCGGAACTCGACGAAGGCTGAGCGGTCACTCGCGCAGTCGCGGCAGCCCGTGCTCGTCGCGATCCTCGACCAGCGCCTCGTCGGCGATGCGCTGGTGCATCTCGCGCGGCGGCAGCGGCACCACCGCCTGCCCGCGGCCGGCGGCGAGGGCATTGGCGTAGCACTGGCGGGCGCGGTACTCGTCGCCGCTGCGCGCGTAGCCGTCGCCCAGCGCCTCCCAGGCCTCGCTGCCGCCGCCCTGCGCCAGGGCGCGGTGCAGCAGGGCTTCGGCCTGCGGCCAGTCGCCCGCGTCCTGTGCCAGGCGCGCCAGCGTGCCCAGCAGGGCCGGGCTGCCCGGGTGGGCCTTGAGCCAGCGCTCGGCCTGGCCGCGCCGGTGCTCGAGCCGGCCGACCGGCAACTGGCCGTAGCGGGTCGCGAGGTGTTCGTCCCAGCGCGCGTCCAGCGCCTGCTCGATGCTGCGCGTGGCCGCGTCGTCCCAGCCGAAGGCGGCGGCGCGGGTGGCATAGGCATCGACCACCACCGGATCGGTGCGCAGCGTCTTGGGCAGGGCGTCCCAGCGCTCGGCCAAGGCATTGGTGTCGGCCGCCTCGCGCAGCGACGCTTCCGCCCAGCGTTGCTCGCGTTCGTCGAGCAGGGCCTGCGGCCAGGCGTTCTGCTGGCGCAGCGCGCCCAGCAGGCCCCAGGCCTCCGCGGCCTGGCCGTTGGCCGCCAGCGCCTCGGCGCGCAGCGCCAGGCCGCGCGGCGGCAGCGGCTGCGCGGCCGGTGCATCCAGCGCCACCAGCGCGTCGGTCGGACGCTGCTCGCGCAGCGCGAGCTCGGCGGTGGCGATGGCGCGCAGTGCGGCATGGCGATCGCCGAATCCCGCCAGGTGCGTGCGCGCGGCGGCATGGTCGCCCCGCGCGACGGCGGCTTCGGCCGCGCCCAGGCGCGCCGCCGACTCCACGCGCTCGTCTTCGGCCGCGAGCGCCAGTTCCTTCTCGGCGCGCGACCAGTGCCCCTGGTGCAGCGCTTCCAGGCCGTGCCCGATGCGCGCACGCACGCGGCTGTCGCGATGCCGGCCCCAGGCGCGGAACGGCAACGACAGCAGGGTCCAGAGCAGCCACACCGCGAACGCCGCGGCGAACAGGACGCCGATCGCGATCAGGACGGTGGTGGTGTAGTCGTAGCCACGCCAGCGCACGAGCACGTAGCCCGGGTCCTGGGCCAGCAGCAGTTGCGCGGCCAGGGCACCGGCCAGCGCCAGCACGAGCCAGAGCAGCAGGGTGCGGAACAGGGTCATGGGGCAGGATCCTCGTCGTGGGAGCGTCCCGGTCGGCGCCCAGCCTCGCGTGGTGGGCGTTGAGGCGGCGTGGACATGCTGAATGGAGCGCTCAGGCCTGGCGCAGCCGGCGCAGCTGGCCGAGCGTGCTGCCCAGCGCAGGCACCTGCGGCGAGAGCGGGTGGGCCTGCAGTGCGCGCAGGTCGCCCCGCCGTGCCGCGCGCCCTGCCGACTCCGGCCACAACCGCAGGACCCACTCGTCCGCGCGCGCCAGCGCGGCGCGCCAGGCCTGCACGTCGCGCCGCTCGATCGCCGCGCGCGCCAGGGCGAGCTCCAGCTGCAGGGCGGCCAGGCCGGCGACGCGCTCGTCGGGGGCGAGGGCTTGCGCCTCACCGCTGGGGCGCACCTGCACCAGGCGCGACAGCAGCCGATCCCACCATGCGGCTTCCCCGGCGGCGGGTGCCGATCGCTGCGGGAGGGCCGGCAGCGCCGCTGCGAACGCATCCAGGCGGCGCGCGGCGGCGACTCCGGGGTCCTCGCCAAGGGCGTCGAGCGCGGCGCGCTCCTGGGCCAGGGCCTGGCGCAGGTCGAGGCGCGCATGGTCGACGATGCCGTCGAGCAGCTGCGCGGCCAGCGCATAGGCGCGCCGCGCGCCGTCCAGGTCGCCGGAGAGCAGCAGCCGCTGCTGGCCTTGTGCGAGCAGCAGTTCCACTTCGTCCAGCCGCAGCGACTGCCCGGCATCGGTGGCCGGGTCCGCGAGCTTCTGCACGGTCTCGTCCAGGAGCGCCGCGCGCTGGCCCAGGCCGATCAGCTCCTCGCGCAGCAGGCGGTTGGTGGCCTCGGCCTGCTGCAGGCGCGCGGTCTGCGCGCGCTGGTCGCGGCGCAGGGCATCCATGCGCTGTTCCAGGGCCTCGACGCGCAGGCGCTCGGCCGCGACCGCCTGCGCATCGGCGACGCGGATCGCGTTCCAGCGCCAGGCCGCGCAGGCGCCCAGCGCCAGCACGGCGACCATGGCGAGCAGGGCCCATGCGAGGGCGCCACCGCGGCGGGGCCGCGACGGTGGAAGGGAGGCAGGCGGGGCGTTCATCGAGAAAGGGGGACCGGGGGGCTGCGCATGCTATCGGAGCTTGAACGTCATCCTCGCGGCATGGCGGCCGCCAGCAGCGAGGCCGGCCGCGCATCGGTGGCGACCCGCACGTCGACGAACCCGGCCTCGCGCGCCAGGTCGGCCAGCCGCTGGCTGGCCGCCAGCACGCGGGCCTGGCGCAACCGGTCGAGCAGGTCGCCGGGCAGGGTCTGCAGCATGCGCTGCAGCGCTTCGCCGCTGCTCAGGGCCAGGCAGGCCGGGCGGTCCAGCGCGCGCAGCCGCGCCAGGGCGGCGGGCGAGGGCGGCACCGGGACCCGCGCGTACACCTCGGCGCGCAGCACGCGCGCGCCGCGCGCCGCCAGCGCCGGGGCGATCAGTCCGCGTCCACCCGGCGCGGTGACCATGCCCACGCTGCGGCCGTCCAGCCGCTGCAGGGCCGGCAGGGCCAGCAGGCCCTCGCTGTCCATTCGCGACGGCGCCGCCACCCCGCGCACGCCGGCCCGGCGCAGCGCCGCGGCCGTGCCGGCGCCCACCGCGACCCAGGGTTGTCCGGGCCTGTCGCGCAGCGGCTGCAGCGCCGCCGCCGCGCGCGCCGCAGCCGGGCTGGTAAACAGCACCACGTCGGCCGCCAGCGCCGCCGACAGCGCATCGCGCGTGGCGTCGTCGTCGCGCGCTTCGATCCGCCACGGCGACAGCGCCAGCACGCGCATGCCGTGCGCGGCCGCGGCGCGCCGCATCGCGTCGTGCCCGCCCACGGGTCGCAGCGAGATCACGTAGCATGCGGGCTGCTTGAGTGCGGGGGTGCCGTGTTTCATGCCGGCCAGCTTGGTCGCTGCCCTGGCGTGTCGCAAGCGCTCCCCTCCACACGGATGTCCCGGCCGCATGCCTGTCCTCGCCCCAACCGCCCTGCACGCCCTCCAGTCGCACCTGCTGGCGATGCCGCCGGCACGCGCGCTGCAGCCGAGCGTGGAGGGATTCGTCGCCGGCCGGCTGCGGCTGCGGGCGCCGCTCGCGGCCAACGTCAACGACAAGGGCAGCGCGTTCGGCGGCAGCCTGGCGTCGATGATGACGCTCGCCGCCTGGGGGCTGACCACGCTGCAGGTCGAGCATGCCGGGCTGGACGCGGAGGTCTACGTGGCCGACAGCCAGTTGCGCTACCTCACTCCGCTGCGCGAGGACCTGCTGGTCGAAGCCTGGCTCGACGACGACCGGGACTGGGCCGGGTTCCTGTCCACCCTGCGCAGCCGCGGCCGCGCGCGCACCACCGTGCACGCACAGGTCCTGCTGGGCGACGGCGCGCCGGCGGCCACGGCCACCTCGCGCTACGCGGCGATCCTGCGGCGCGGATGAGCGGCGCGCGCCCGGCTGCTAGCATGCCCGCGCCCACGGGGAGGACGACGATGCGCGGATGGCGGCTGGTGGTGACGGGTTGCGTGGCGCTGCTGCTGGCGGCCTGCGCCAGCACCGGCAAGGAGATGTCCGAACTGCAGCGCGCCCAGTATTCCTGGTCGGCCGCGATCCGCTGGGGCGACTTCGAGGGCGCCTGGAACCTGGTCGACCCCGACTGGCGCGAGGCGCATCCGCTGACCGACCTGCAGCTGGAGCGCTACCGCCAGGTGCAGGTCTCGCACTACCGCGACCTGGCCTCCAGCCCCGGCGAGTCGGAAGCGCTGCGCGAGATCGAGATCGGGGTGATCAACCGCCACACCATGGCCGAGCGCACCCTGCGCTACACCGAGCGCTGGCGCTACGACGCGCAGCGCAAGCGCTGGTGGATCGAGGGCGGACTGCCGGACTTCTGGGCGGGCGAGTAGCCGCCGGGGCCGTCCGCGCGGCCCTGTGCGACAATCCCGTCCCCTTCCGCACAGCCGATCCGCCGTGGACTTCCAGGAACTGATGGCCTTCGCCGGCCGCAACCAGATGCTCGCGCTGGCCTTCGTGGGCCTGACCGCCGCGATCGTCGCGACCGAGATCGCGCGCCTGCTGCGCAGCTACAAGGTCGTCCGCCCGGCCGAGGTGACCGCCCTGGTCAACCGCGACAACGCCCTGGTCGTGGACCTGCGCGCGATCGCCGATTTCGAGAAGGGACACATCCCCGGCTCGAAGAACGTGCTGATGAGCCAGTTCGATCCCGAGAACAAGCGCCTGGCTTCGGCCAGGGCGCTGCCGGTGGTGCTGGTCTGCAAGACCGGCCAGAGCGCCGGCGAGGCCGCCAAGCGGCTGAAGAAGGCCGGTTTCGAGCGCGTGTTCGTGCTCGACGGCGGCATCGGCAGCTGGCAACAGGCCGACCTGCCGCTGGCCAAGGGCCGCGGCTGAACCCTCCAGGTGCGATAATCGCCCCTTTCCGCCCATTTACCGGAGCAGTAGCAGGATGTCCGACCAAGCCCTCAACGGTGGCGCCGAGCCCGCGCAGCAGGCCAACGGCCCGCAGTTCAGCGTCGAGAAGATCTACGTCAAGGACGTCTCGTTTGAGTCGCCCAAGGCTCCGTTCGTGTTCAACGAACAGACCCAGCCGCAGATCAACATGAACCTCAACCAGCGCGTGCAGCGGCTGGGCGAGAACGCGTTCGAGGTGGTGCTGGGCGTGACCCTGACCTGCACCGCCGGCGAAGGCGACGCCAATGCGGTGTACATGGTCGAAGTGCAGCAGGCGGGCGTGTTCGGCCTGGCCGGCTTCGAGCCCAACGTCACCGATGCCCTGCTCGGCACCCAGTGCCCGAACGTGCTGTATCCCTATGCGCGCCAGCTGATCGGCGACCTGATCCAGGCCGGCGGCTTCGCCCCGTTCCTGCTGCAGCCGATCAACTTCGACGCGCTGTACGCCGAGGGCCTGCGCCAGCGCCAGTCGCAACAGGCCGGCGGCGACCTAGCCAACAGCGAGACGGCGGGCAACGCTTGATCCAGCAACGCACGTCCCCCCGGGTCGCGGTCCTCGGGGCGGGCTCCTGGGGCACGGCGCTCGCATCGCTGATCGCCCGCCACGGCCATCCCACGATCTTGTGGGGCCGTGACGCGGCGGTCGCCGAGGCGATCGACCGGCGCCACGAAAATCCGCACTACCTGCCGGGCATCCCGCTGCCCGGGGCGCTGCGCGCCACCACCGACCTGGCCCTCGCCGTGCGCGATGCCGACCTGGTGCTGGTGGTGGTGCCGTCGCACGCGTTCACCGAAACCCTGCGCGCGCTGGCGCCGCTGCGCCCCGCGCACGGTGGCGTGGCCTGGGCGGCCAAGGGTTTCGAGCCCGGGTCCGGCCGGTTCCTGCACGAGGTCGCGGGCGAGCTGCTGGGCGAGGACGTGCCGCTGGCGGTGGTCACCGGCCCTTCGTTCGCCAAGGAGGTCACCCTCGGTCTGCCGACCGCGGTGACGGTGCAGGGCGACGATGCGGCCTTCGTGCAGCAGGTCGCCGACGTGCTGCACGGGCCGGAATTCCGCGCCTACACCGGCAGCGACATGCGCGGCGCGGAACTCGGCGGCGCGATGAAGAACGTGCTGGCGGTGGCGACCGGCGTGGCCGACGGCATGGAGCTGGGCCTCAATGCCCGCACCGGCCTGATCACCCGCGGCCTCAACGAGATGCTGCGGCTCAATGCCGCGATCGGCGGCCGCCCCGAGACGCTGATGGGCCTGGCCGGCCTCGGCGACCTGGTGCTGACCTGCACCGGCGACCTGTCGCGCAACCGTCGCCTGGGCCTGGCCCTGGGCCGCGGCCAGAGCGTGGCCGAGGCCGTGCGCGAGATCGGCCAGGTGGTCGAGTCGGTGCAGACCGCCGACGAGGTGATGCGCCTGGCCGAGCGTTACGGGCTGGAGCTTCCGATCTCCAGCAATGTGCGCGACGTCCTGCATGGCGACATCACGCCCGCCGAAGGCCTGGCCCGGCTGATGGCGCGCGAGCGCAAGCCCGAGTATCCCGACGCGCTGTTCGAGACCGGCGGGCGCTGAGCCCTGCAGGCCCAAGCCGGGCCGAAAAAAAGCCCGACCGTTTCCGGTCGGGCCACGTGCGACGTCGGGAGAGAGGGGAGGGCGACGTCGCTGTTGACTGGATGGGGGCGCAGGCGCCCGTTTCCAGCCCTTACCAGGTGAACCGCGGTCCGACGAACCAGGCCGTGTCGCCGTCGCTGAACTTCACGTCGCCGTTGAGGCCCCAGTTCTGGTTGAACTTCACGGTGGCGCCGAGGCGGCCGTAGAAGTCGCCGTCGACCTGGTCGCCGTCCTGGTAGCCGGCCAGCGCATAGCCTTCGAAATTGCGTGCCAGGGCGCCGCGCGCGCCGGCTTCGACGCTCCAGCCGTCGCTGTCGCCGAGGCTGCCGAAATCGACCTTCTCGTAGGCCACGCGGGTGAGCAGGTCGGCGCGCGGCGAGATCTCGTGGTGGTAGCCCAGGCCGACGCGCCACTGGTCGACGTCGAGGCTGCTGTTGTCGAACTCCTGGTTGGCGTAATCGCCGAACACGTGGAAGTTGGGGTGGAACGCGATCGAGGCGCGGGTGGCGAAGCCGTCGGCGTCGGGCAGGCCGTCGCTGAGGTTGGTGGCGGCGTAGCCGGCCTCGACGTAGTTGTAGGACACGCCGTCGGCGGCGGTGGCCGCGAACGGGAGCGCGGCGGCAAGGGTGGCGGCAAGCAGGGAGCGCTTCATCGGCTTGTTCTCGTGATTCGCATCGATCAGGAAAAAGGGCCGCCCCGGTGGGAGGGGAGGGAGCAACCGTCGGGGAAAACGGTTCCAGCCGGGGCGGCACGCGGATTCTGGGCAGCGGCCCGCAACCATGGCTGAATACTGAACCCAATGGTTCAGGAAACCTTACGCTTGGACCATGCACGCGCGCAGGGCGCACCGCTCAGGCGCGCGACATCGCCCGATAGTCGCGCGGTGGCATGCCGACGGTGCACTTGAACTGGCGCGCGAAGGCGCTCTGGTCGGAAAACCCGCAGGCCTGGCCGATCTCGGCGATGCTGGCCCCGGTGTGGAGCATGCGCATCGCGGTTTCGATGCGCAGCTTGGTCAGCATCTGCTGCGGGGTGATCTGGAACACGCGCTTGAACAGGCGCTCGAGCTGCGACACCGAGACGTCGGCGATGGTCGCCAGGGTCTGCACCCTCAGCGGCTCGTGGAAGTGTGCCTGCATGTGCGCCACCGCCTGCTGCAGGCGGGCATAGGACGAATGCAGGCTGTCGGGCTGGCCGAGGTCGCGGGAGATGCCGACCAGGCCGACGATCCGCCCGTCCCGGCGCAGCGGCTGCTTGAAGGTCAGGCACCAGCCCGGCCTGCGGTTGGGATAGAGCTGCAGCTCCAGCAGGTTCTCGATCACCTCGCCGTCCACCACCCGCTGGTCCTGGGCGATGTAGGTCGCCGACAGGCTGGGCGGATACAGCTCCAGCACGCTCCTGCCGATGATGTCCTCGCGCCGGCGCTGGCCCAGCCGCTGGATCAGGGTCTGGTTGACGTGCACGTAGCGGCACTGCGTGTCCTTGACGAAGAACACCACGTCCGGCAGCGGATCGAACAGGCTCTGAAGCTGCGCGGGCGGCAGGATGGCGTCGATGGGGGCATCTCCATGTACACGCAGCAGCCGGCGCGGGCCCGCGATCCGCCGTGCGCGGAGATTATGCACGTTTCCGCGCCGGGCAGCGGTGCAGGCGTCGATGCGGAGCGAGGCGTTCCCGCTGCCTTCTGCGGAGCGGACCGGCAACCCGCCCGTGTTCGGAGCGACCCGGTCTATGCGGATTGCAGCGCGCTGCCGTGCGCAGGGCCGGCCGCGGCCATCAGCTCCCGCCCTCGAACCCCGACTGCCGCCAGGCCTCGAACGCCACCACCGCCACGGCGTTGGACAGGTTGAGGCTGCGGTTGCCCGGGCGCATCGGCAGGCGCAGGCGCTGGCCGTCCGGGATGCGCGCCAGCACCTCGTCGGGCAGGCCGCGCGTCTCGGGGCCGAACAGGAAGGCGTCGCCGGGGCGGTACCGCGGCTGGTCATAGCGCTGGCTGTTGCGCGTGCTCAGCGCGAACAGCCGCGGCGGCGCGATCGCCGCCAGCGCCGCGTCCAGCGAGTCGTGCACCTGCAGGCTCGCGTATTCGTGGTAGTCCAGCCCGGCCCGGCGCAGGTTGCGGTCCTCGAGGTCGAAGCCCAGCGGGCGGATCAGGTGCAGGCGCGCGCCGGTGTTGGCGCACAGCCGGATGACGTTGCCGGTGTTGGGCGGGATCTCGGGCTGGTACAGCAGCAGGTCGAACACGGGCGACGGCGTGGGCGGGCTGGCGGTATTGTCGCCCAGCCGGCGGCCTCACCAGGGCAGGGGGCGGCCGCGCCAGTCGAGGAAGCGGCCGCTGTCGTCCGGCGCCAGGCCCGCGATCGCGCGCAGCAGCCCCGCCGCCGACTCCGCCGGCGCCAGGCTCGCGCCTTCGCCGCCCATGTCGGTGCGCACCCAGCCCGGATGCAGCGCGACCACCACGATCCCGCGCTCGCGCAGGGCATGGGCCAGCAGCGCGGTCGCCATGTTCTGGGCGGCCTTGCTCATGTTGTAGCTGGGCGTGCCGAACCGGCTGGTGGCGCCGATCGAGCCCAGTTCCGATGACAGGTTGGCCACGCGCGCGCCCCCGGCCAGCAGCGGCGCCAGCGCCTGCACCAGCAGCAGCGGGCCGGCGGCGTTGGTGCGGAAGCTGTCCTCGAGGTTGGCCAGGCCCAGCCGGCCGAAGCGCTCGCCCGAATGCAGCACGCCGGCGTTGTTGACCAGCAGGTCGAGGCGGCCGTCCTCGCCCAGCACCAAGGGCAGTTCGCGGGCCAGTTCGTCCTGCGACTTCGGCGTGGCCACGTCCAGCGGCAGCACGTGCAGGCGTCCGGGGTGCTCGCCGGCCAGGGTGTTGAGCGCGGTGGCGCGGCCGGGGTGGCGACAGGTGGCGACCACGTGGCTCCCGGCAGCCAGCAGCTGGCGGACGAATTCGAGCCCGAGGCCGCGGTTGGCGCCGGTCACCAGGGCATGGCGGAAGGACATGGGCCCAGTTTGCCCCGGCGCGGGTTCAGGCGGCGTGGTGGGACTTCCGGCCCGGGAGGCCCCCGGAGCCCGCGGATAAGATGGAGGGTCACCCGGACCAAGAGCCATCGCATGCCGCCGAAGACCCAGAACCGCCAGCCCGCGCGTCGCGCCCTGCTGTCCGCCGCCCTCGGGCTGGCGCTCGGCACCGGACTGGTCGCGCTGCCCGCCGCGGCGGCCGTCGACGCGCCGGCCGTCGACATCGCCTACGACGGCTTCACCCTGCCCAACGGCCTGCGCGTGGTGGTGCACACCGACCGCAAGGCCCCGATCGTGGCGGTCAACATCTGGTACCACGTGGGCAGCAAGGACGAGCCGGCCGGGCGCAGCGGCTTCGCCCACCTGTTCGAACACCTGATGTTCCAGGCCAGCGAACACCACCCCGGCGAGTTCTTCGACCCCTTCCGCGCGGTCGGCGCCACCGACCAGAACGGCACCACCAACACCGACCGCACCAACTACTTCCAGAACGTGCCGACGACCGCGCTGGACATGGCGCTGTGGATGGAGTCGGACCGCATGGGCCACCTGCTCGGCGCGATCGACCAGGCCGCGCTCGACGAGCAGCGCGGCGTGGTGCAGAACGAGAAGCGCCAGCGCGAGAACCAGCCCTACGGCCAGGTCTGGGAAAGGATGACGCGCGCGCTGTACCGGCCGGGCCATCCGTACGCGCACAGCGTGATCGGCTCGATGAACGACCTCAACGCCGCCTCGCTGGACGACGTGAAGCAGTGGTTCCACGCCTGGTACGGCCCCAACAACGCGGTGCTGGTGCTGGCCGGCGACATCGACGTGGCCACGGCGAAGGAAAAGGTCGCGAAATACTTCGGCCACATCCCCGCCGGGCCGACCATGGCGCAGCCCGGGGTCGACGTCGCCAGGCGCGCGCAGTCCACCCGCGAGGTGATGCAGGACAAGGTGCCGCAGCCGCGCATCTACCGCGTCTGGAACGTGCCCGAGGCAGGCAACGTCGAACTCGACCAGCTGCAGGTGCTGGGCTACGTGCTGGGCGGGGCGAAGTCCTCGCGCCTTGACACCCGCCTGCTGCACGGCGAGAAGCTGGTCGACAACATCAGCGCGATGGCGGGCCCGTCGCAGCTGGGCTCGAACTTCTACATCGTCGCCACGGTGAAGCAGGGCGTGGACCCGGCGCGCGTGGAGGCGATCATCGACGAGGAGATCGCCCGGCTGGTGGCCGAGGGACCGACCGCGGACGAGCTCGAGCGGGCGCGCACCATGATCCGCGCCGGCTTCATCCGCGGCGTGGAGCGCATCGGCGGCTTTGGCGGCAAGGCCGACGTGCTGGCCGAGTGCACCGTGTTCGAAGGCGATCCGGGCTGCTTCCGCACCCAGCTGGCCAATTACGCGGCCACCACCGCGGACGACATCCGCGCGGTCGGCCGCAAGTGGCTCGGCGAGGGCAGCCATACCATCGTGGTCGAGCCCGGCGAGCGCACCGCGCTGGCCGAAGAGCCGGCGGTGACCCCGGCGCCGTTCGACCTGCCCAAGCCCGATCCCCGCTACCGCGCCGCCGCGCCGGCGGTGGACCGCAGCCAGGGCGTGCCGCGCACCACCGAGTTTCCCGAACTCAAGTTCCCGGCGCTGCAGCGCGCCACGCTGGGCAACGGCACCCAAGTGGTGCTGGCCGAGCGCCACGACATCCCGGTGGTGCAGCTGAGCTACGAATTCCACGGCGGCTACAGCAGCGATCCGGCCGGCAAGGAAGGCCTGGCCGACTTCGCCATGGACCTGCTCGACGAGGGCGCGGCCGGCATCGGCTCGCTCGACTTCGCCAACCGGGCCGAGAGCCTGGGCGCGAGCCTCGGCGCCGGCGCCGCGCAGGACGGCGGCAATGCCTTCCTGTCGGCGCTGAAGGAAAACCTCGACGAGTCGCTGGGGCTGTTCGCCGACATGCTGCGCCGGCCGAACTTCGACCAGGGCGAGATCGACCGCGTCCGCGCCACCTGGATCGCCGGCATCGCGCAGCAGAAGGCGCAGCCGGCCGGTGCGGCGATGCGCGTGCTCCCGGCGCTGCTCTACGGCGCCGATCACCCCTACGGCGCCCCCGGCAGCGGCACCGAGGCGTCCATCGCCGCGCTCGGCCGCGACGACCTGCTGGCCTTCCACCAGCGCTGGGTGCGGCCGGAGAACGCCACCGTCATCGTGGTCGGCGACACCACGCTGGCCGAGATCGTGCCGCTGCTCGAGCGCCACTTCGGCGACTGGCGCGGCGAAGGTCCGGCGCCGGCCCCGGTCGCGGTGCCCGAGGTCGCGCTGCCGCAGGCGCCGCGCGTGTACCTGATCGACCAGCCGGGCGCAGTGCAGGCCAACATCTTCGCCGCGCAGCTGGTGCCGGGCAGCCGCGACCCCGGCGCGGTGCGCGTCGAGCTGGCCAACGGCGTGATCGGCGGCGACTTCACCGCGCGCCTGAACATGAACCTGCGCGAGGACAAGCACTGGTCCTACGGCGCCCGCAGTTCCGTGGGTGGCGCGCTGGGCCAGCGCCGCTGGATGGTCTCGGCACCGGTGCAGATCGACCGTACCGCCGATGCCATGGCCGAGATCCAGCGCGAGGTCGGCGAGTTCGCCACTGGCCAGCGGCCGCCGGACGAGGCCGAGGTCGAGCGGGTCAAGGCGATCCAGACCCTCAGCCTGCCCGGCGCCTACGAGACGGCGTGGTCGGTGATGGGCGCGATCGGCGGAATCGTGCGCTTCGGTCGCCCGGACGACTACGTCGTGCGGCGCAAGGCCGAGGTCGAGGCGGCCACCGCCGCGCAGCTGGCCGAGGCCGCGAAGACCATCCGGCCCGGGGCGCTGACCTGGGTGGTGGTCGGCGACCTGGCCCAGACCGAGGCGCCGGTGCGCGCGCTGGAGCTGGGCACCGTGCAGGTGATCGACGCGGACGGCAAGCCGGTCGAATGACCCGGCGCGCGGCGCCCCCCCGGGGGGGCGCCGGCCTGCGGGACGCCGGCGCCGGCGAGATGAACGGACGCGCTACCGGTGCCGGTGCGCCCCTCCCGCTGCAGCCCGTGGCCGCCACAATGGCCGCGGTTCCGTCCCGACGACCTCCACGAGGAAGCCCCGATGCGCCTGTCTTTGACCGTCCCGCTGGCCCTGACCCTGGCCCTGTCCGGCTGCACCTGGGTGCACATGGCGCCCGGCGCCAGCGCGGTGCGGGTCGCCAGCGCCGAGCCGCAGGGCTGCGAGAAGCGCGGCGAGGTGGAAGTCTCGGTGAAGCATTCGATCGCCTTCATCGAGCGCAACCCGATCAAGGTGCGCGACGAGCTGGAGACCCTCGCCCGCAACGAGGCACCCGGCCTGCAGGCCGACACCATCCACCCGCTCGACGACCCCAGCGGCGGCCACCAGCGCTTCGCGGCCTGGCGCTGCGGGCGCTGAGGCACGGTCGGCGGGCGCCGCCGAAACCCGGCCGCGCGTCCCGGTTCGGCCCGGCCATTCAGCCAGTTCCATGATTCGGGGTCCCGAAGGCGGTAACCTATACGGCTCCGTATCCGTTACCGGCTGCCCAGCCCATGCTCTTCCAACACGTCGCCATTGCCGGCCTGGCCCACATCGACGCGCCGCGCCGCCTGTCTTCGGCGGAGATCAATGACCGGCTGAAGCCGACCCTGGAACGGCTCGGCATCCGCATCGACGTGCTGGGCGACGTGGCCGGCATCCACGCGCGCTACCTGTGGGAAGAAGACGTCCAGGCCTCCGACGTGGCGACCCTCGCCGGCGTGAAGGCGCTGGCCGACGCCGGCATCGACCCGGACAAGGTCGGCCTGCTGGTCAACACCTCGGTGAGCCGCGACTACCTCGAGCCGTCCACCGCCTCGATCGTCTCGGGCAACCTCGGCCTGCCCGACACCTGCCAGAACTTCGACGTGGCCAACGCCTGCCTGGCCTTCATCAACGGCATGGACATCGCCAGCCGGATGATCGAGCGCGGCGAGATCGACTACGCCCTGATCGTCGACGGCGAAACCGCCAACCTGGCCTACGAGAAGACCCTCGAGCGCCTGACCCGCGAAGACGCCACCGAGGAGCAGTTCCGCAACGAGCTGGCCACGCTGACGCTCGGCTCCGGCGCCGCCGCCATGGTGCTGGCGCGCGCCGAACTCGCCCCGGGCGCGCCGCGCTACAAGGGTGGCGTGACCCGCGCCGCGACCGAGTGGAACAAGCTCTGCCGCGGCAACCTCGACGGCATGATCACCGACACCCGCATGCTGCTGATCGAGGGCATCAAGCTGGCGCAGAAGACCTTCGGCGCGGCCAAGCAGGCGCTGGGCTGGGTGGCCGAGGAGATGGACCAGTTCGTGATCCACCAGGTCAGCAAGGTGCACACCGCGGCCTTCACCAAGGCCATCGGCATCGACCCGAAGAAGGTGCTGACCATCTTCGGCGAGCACGGCAACATCGGTCCGGCCTCGGTGCCGATCGTGCTGTCCAAGCTGCGCGAAGCCGGCCGGCTGAAGAAGGGCGACCGCGTGGCCCTGCTCGGGATCGGCTCGGGCCTGAACTGCTCGATGGCCGAAGTGGTGTGGTGATTCCCGCCGTCGGCGGTTGACGCAAGGGCCGGCCTGTCCGGCCCTTGTCGTGTCCGGACAACGCGCTGCGCCGCGCGCAGCCGCGTGCTCAGCCCGCGCCGCCCCTCAATGCGTCCCGCAGCACTTCTTGTGCTTCCTGCCGCTGCCGCAGGGGCAGGGGTCGTTGCGGCCGGGCTCGTCCTCGCGGCGGATCGGGGTGCGCGGGGTGAGCGCGTCGATGCGGTGGTGGTGGAGGTCGGCCAGCATGCCCGGCAGCGACAGGACGACCGCGAGGCGCTCGCGGTAACCGACGGGCGTGGGGGTTGCGGTCGGGTCGTCGCCGTTGATGGCCTCGCCGCTGGCGAGCCGGTCGAGGTGGTCGAAGATCTCTTCCATCCAGTCGTTCTCGTCCAGCCAGCGATCCCACTCGGCCTCGCGCAGCGCCACGCCCTCGAAGAAGCCCAGCGCCCAGTCGTGGCCGACGTCGAGCTCGTCCTCGTGCAGCGCCTCCTCGCCGGAGAGTTCGGGGTCCTCGGGCAGCCACATCAGTGGCGCCAGGTGGTCTGGCAGGTCGTCCTCGCCGTGGCGGACGCGTGCGGAGCACATGTTCCAGTGGCCCATCAGCAGGCGCTCGACTTCGGCGGCCTCCTCCGGGCTGTCCCAGCGCGGTGGCTTGCCGCCCCAGACCAGCGGCTGCCATTCGCCGGCCGGAACCGTCGACGGCGACACCACCAGCGCGGACAGGAAGCCGTCCAGCGCCTCCAGGTTGAAACCCTTGAACGGCACCGCGCGCTGCTCCAGCAGCTCGGCCAGGCGTTCGATCTGGGCGTCGTCGAGGTAGGGCGGGGGCGTGGACATGGCGGCGGCGTTCGGCGGCGGGGCGTGCATGGTAGTCCCTGCCGGGCGCCCTGGCCCGCGCAGCGGCCGCGTCAGAGCACCCAGCCGCCGTCGACGGTCAGTTCGGCGCCGGTGACGAATCCGGCATCGGCGCCGACGAGCCAGGCCACCGCGGCGGCGATCTCGTCCGGCTGGCCGATGCGCTTGAGCGGCGTGGCCTCGATGCCGGCCCGGTTGGCCTCGGCGCTGTTCTTCCCGATCATCGGAGTCTCGATGAAGCCCGGATGCACCGAGTTGACGCGGATGCGGTCGGGCGCGAACTCGACCGCCGCGGTCTTGGTCATGCCGCGTACCGCCCACTTGGTGCCCACGTAGGCGGCCGCACCCGGGAAGCCCAGCAGGCCGGCGATCGAGCTGATGTTGACGATGCAGCCGCCGCCGGCCTCGCGCATCGGCGCCTGCGCATGGCGCATGCCCAGGAAGGTGCCGAGCTGGTTGACCCGGATCTGGCGCTCGACGCCGGCCAGGTCGGCCTCGGCGATGCTGCCGGGTTCGTAGATGCCGGCGTTGTTGACCAGGATGTGCAGGCCGCCGAACGCCTCGCGTGTCGCGGCGACGGTGGCATGCCAGGCGGCGTCGGAGGCCACGTCGTGCTCGAAGAACGCAGCGCGTTCGCCCAGGCTGGCGGCGAGCGCGCGTCCCTCGTCCACCAGGACGTCGGTGATGGCCACGCTGGCGCCATCGGCGTGCAGCCGGCGCACGATCGCCGCGCCGATGCCGCGCGCGCCGCCGGTGACCAGGGCCGTCCGGCCTGCGAGGTTCGTTGTCATCGGGGTCTTCCGCGGGGAATGGATCGCCACCGTCGCACTGGCACGCAACGCGTGCATTGATCGGCATCAAACCGCGCCCATGCGTGGCGCGTCGGCTGCGTACCGCGGATTCCGCGGTCCCGCGTCACGGTCTTCCGGACGTGTGCGTCGCGAGGGTCCGCGCCATCCGGCCGGAAGCGGGCAGTGGCGCGCGCGGGCGGATGCCGGCCATGCGATGCCGTGTCCGTCCCTGCGGATCCGTCCGGGCCGGGCGGCAGGCCCGTCAGGAGCACGCCAGCGCGTGCGGCAGGGGTGCGACCGCGGCCTCCGGGGCGTCCGGCGCCTGGACCCGTGCCAGTGCCAGTGCACGTCCCACCAGGATCACGCCGGGCGCCCCGTGGCGCGGCCCGGCGGCGGCGGCGAGCTGTGCCAGCGTCGTCAGTACGCGGGTTTCGCCGGCCTGGCTGGCGGCCTGCACGATGGCCGCGGGGGTGTCCGCGGGCAGGTGCCGCTGCAGCGCGTGGGCCAGCCCATCGATGCGGCGCATGCCCATGTAGATCGCCAGCGTGGTGCCGGTGGCGCAGAGCGCGGCCCAGTCCGGCTCGCCATGGTCGGCGGTATGGGCGGTGACGAAGGTGACGCCGTGGCAGTGATCGCGATGGGTGAGCGAGACGCCCAGTGCGGCGGCGGCGGCGAAGGCGGCACTGACGCCGTTGACGATGCGCACCGGGACCCCGGCCGCGCGCAGGAAGGCGATCTCCTCGCCGGCGCGGCCGAACATCAGCGCATCGCCGCCCTTCACCCGGACCACGCGCTGGCCCTGCAGTGCGCAGCGGCGCATCAGCCGGCAGATGAAGTCCTGCGGCGTGGAACGGCAGCCGCCGCGCTTGCCCACGCGCACCACGCGCGCCCGCGGCGCGAGCTCGACGATGGCCGGGTCGACCAGTTCGTCGAGCAGCAGTACCTCGGCCGCCGCCAGCGCGCGCACGGCCTTGAGCGTGAGCAGTTCGAGATCGCCGGGGCCGGCCGAGAGCAGCACGACCTCCTGCGGGATGCGGCGTGGCGGCTGCGGAGTCGTGGTCGCGGGCATGGCTGGCCTCCGGGATCTCAGGCGATGGCGGGCCGGCGCGCGAGCCGCACCAGCTGTGGAATGCAGGAGCCGCAGACGCTGCCGCAGCCGAGGACGTCCTGGAGCCGGGCCACGTCGGCGCCCCTGCCGATCTCGGCGCGGATCGCCGATTCGGTGACCTGGCGGCAGCTGCAGACGACGGGGTCGCGCGGAGCCGCGGCCAGGGTCGAGAAGGCCGCCAGCCGTGGCCCCTGCCACGACCGGCCGGACAGCGCCGCCTGCAGCACGGCGTCGCCGCCGGGGGCGGGCCCGCTCCACAGCAGGCCGTCGATGCGGCTGTCGTCGCCCGCGCCGCGCCAGGCCACGCGCCTGAGCAGACCCCGGCGCGCGTCGCGGTACTCGAGCGTGTCGGGCCCGGATGCCAGCATCAGTGCCTGGTCGAGGACCGCCATCCACTCCGGCGACATCGGCGCGGGCGCGGCGGCGCGGAGCACGATCCACGCCGCCGCGCTTTCGCCTGCGCTGTCGTCGGCGGCCGCATGGCGCGCGGCCACGGGATGCAGCGACAGCCCGGCGTAGCCGCACTCGCGCAGCAGCGGCTGCAGGGCCTCGCGTATGGCGAGGACGTCGCCGCGACGCGCGGCCAGCAGGTGCCAGCCGAACGCGGCCTTCTCCACCCGCACCGCCGCGTGCTTGAGCTCGGGCTGGCGCGAGCGCGCGTCCACCGCCGGCAGGCTGACCTCGTTGACGCCGCCGCTGGACAGATACTGGCCGCTCCAGTGCATGGCAGCGAAGACCGTGCCCGACGCCACCTCGTCCGACAGTTCCAGCGGCAGCACCAGTTCGCCGCGCTTGCTGGCGATCCGCACCAGCTCGCCGGCGACGAGTGCGCGGCGGGCGGCATCTTCCGGATGCATGCGCAGCGCGGGATCCGGGCTGTGCGCGAACAGCGCCGGCACGCGCCCGCTGCGCGACATGCCGTGCCACTGGTCGCGCAGGCGGCCGGTGATCATGCGCAGCGGGAAACGCGCCGAGGTCTGCTCCACGACCGGGCGGTATGGGGTGGGATGGAAGCGCGCACGCCCGTCGGCGGTGGCGAATGCGCCGTCCACGTAGCGCCGCGCCTGCGCGCCTGCGGCGTCGGCGGGGAACGGCCACTGCTGCGGCCCCTCGCGTTCGAGCACCGCGTAGTCCAGGCCGCCGATGTCGAGGTCGCGGCCCACGGTGAGCGCGCGGTGCTCGTCGAACAGGCGCTCCGGCGTGTCGGCCTCGAACAGCGGCGCCGCGCCCGGGGATGCCAGCCTCGCTTCCAGCCGCCGCGCGACCTCGCGCGCGATCCACCAGTCCGGTTTCGCCTGTCCGGGCGCCGCCACCGCCGCGCGCACGCGCGAGATGCGGCGCTCGGAGTTGGTCACCGTGCCGTCCTTCTCGCCCCACGTGCTCGCCGGCAGCAGCGCGTCGGCGTAGGGCACGGTGTCGGTGCCGGCGTAGCATTCCTGCACGATGACGTACTCGGCGCGCTGCAGCGCCTCGCGCACGCGGCCGATGTCGGGCATCGAATGCGCGGGATTGGTGCAGGCGATCCAGACCGCCTTGACCTTGTCGCTGTGCAGCGCGTCGAACAGTTCCACCGCGGCCAGGCCCGGTTTCGCCGGCAGCGTGCCCGGCGCCAGCGACCACAGCGCTTCGACCTCGGCGCGGTGCGCGGGATCCTCGAGCTCGCGATGCGCGGCCAGCATCGTCGCCATGCCGCCGACCTCGCGCCCGCCCATGGCGTTGGGCTGGCCGGTGAGCGAGAACGGTCCCGCGCCCGGGCGCCCGAGCTGGCGCGTGGCCAGGTGCAGCTGGATCAGGGCCAGGTTCTTGTCGGTGCCGTGCGCGGACTGGTTCAGGCCCATGCAGTACAGCGACAGCGCCGCGGGGCTGCGGCCGAACCATTCGGCCGCGGTCACCAGGTCCTGGACCTCGATGCCGCAGAGTTCGGCCGACATGCGTGGCGTGTACTCGCGCAGCAGCTGCTTGAGCTCGCCGAAGCCGCTCGTATGCGCGGCAATGAAGTCCTGGTCCAGCAGCCCTTCCCAGACCAGGTGGTGGAGCATGCCGTTGAACAGCGCGACGTCGGTGCCCGGCTGGATCGCCAGGTGCAGGTCGGCCATGGCGGCGGTATCGGTGCGGCGTGGATCGGCCACGATCCAGCGCACCTGCGGGTCGCGCGCCCTGGCCTCTTCCAGCCGGCGGAACAGCACCGGATGCGCGTAGGCAGCATTGCTGCCGGCGAACAGCACGGTCTTCGCGTGCTCCAGGTCCTCGTAGCAGGTGGGTGGACCGTCGGCGCCGAAGGCGAGCTTGTAGCCCGCGACCGCGCTCGACATGCACAGGCGCGAATTGGTGTCGATGTTGGCGGTGCCGAGCAGGCCCTTGGCCAGCTTGTTGAAAACGTAGTAGTCCTCGGTCAGCAGCTGCCCGGACAGATAGAAGGCCACCGCGTCCGGCCCGTGGCGCTCCACGATGCGCGCCAGGCGCTCGGCCACGGTGTCCAGCGCCAGGCCCCAGTCCACGGGGCGACGTGCCTCGCCGCGGGTGGCGCGCAGCTCCGGCTGCAGGATCCGCCCCTGCAGGCTGCGTGCGCTTTCGGCGAGGGTCCGGCCCTTGCTGCACAGGCGCCCGAAGTTGGCCGGGTGCGCCGGATCGCCTTCGACGCCGGTGATGATCTCGCGCCCATCCGCGTCGCTGCGGCTGTGCACCAGCACGCCGCAGCCCACGCCGCAGTAGCAGCAGGTCGAGCGCGTGGTGCGCGCCTGCGGCTGCAGGGCGTGGCCGCCGTCCATCAGGCGGCCACGCCCGCGTCGACGTCGGTCGCGGCGGTGACTTCCGGGGCGAGCGACAGCCAGACCTCGCCCCCGCGCAGTTCCACCGCGTGGCGCCGGGCGCAGCCCACGTCCGGCGCGCAGGCCTGGCCGCTGTCGAGCGCGATGTTCCAGCCGTGCAGCGGGCAGGTCACGGTATCGCCGGCGACGATCCCCTGCGACAGCGGCCCGCCCCTGTGCGGGCAGCGGTCGGTGAGCGCGAACACGCGGTCGACGGCCGGACGGAACAGAGCGATGTCACCGCCGCCGGGACGGCGCAGCACGCGCGCGCCGAGCACGGGGATCTCGTCGATCGCGCAGACGTGGACCCAGGGAGGTGCGGTTTCCATGCTCAGTCCTCCAGGGCGACGGCGATGGGTCGCGGGCTCGCGTCGCCGGCCAGCGTCAGCGGTGCGTACTCGCGTGGCTTCGCGCCGGCGATGCGTGCGGCCCAGGGATCGGGCAGGCCCTCGAGCGCGAACAGCAGCCGCTCGTACAGCGCGCGGCGGCTGCCGGCGTCCTCGACCACCTTGCGCTTGATGTAGTCCAGGCCGACGCGCTCGATGTAGTGCACGGTGCGGTCGAGGTAATAGGCCTCCTCGCGGTACAGCTGCAGGAAGGCGCCGGTGTACTCCTTCACCTCGTCCGCGGTCCTGACCTTGCACAGGAAGCGCGCCACCTCGGTGCGGATGCCGCCGTTGCCGCCGACATGGATCTCCCAGCCCGAATCGACCGCGATGATGCCCACGTCCTTGATCCCGGACTCGGCGCAGTTGCGCGGACAGCCGGAGACGGCCAGCTTCACCTTGTGCGGGCTCCACATGTTGGCCAGCATGGTTTCCAGGTCGATGCCCATCTGCGTGCTGTTCTGGGTGCCGAAGCGGCAGAACTCGCTGCCCACGCAGGTCTTCACCGTGCGGATCGACTTGCCGTAGGCATGGCCGGACTTCATGCCGAGGTCGCGCCACACGTCCACCAGGTCTTCCTTCTTCACCCCGAGCAGGTCGATGCGCTGGCCGCCGGTGACCTTCACCATCGGCACCGCGTACTTGTCGGCGACGTCGGCGATGCGGCGCAGCTCGGAGGCGTTGGTCACGCCGCCCTTCATCTGCGGAATCACCGAGAAGGTGCCGTCCTTCTGGATGTTGGCGTGGGCGCGCTCGTTGATGAAACGACTCTGCGGGTCGTCGACCGCCTCGCGCGGCCAGGTCGAGAGCATGTAGTAGTTGATCGCCGGCCGGCAGGTGGCGCAGCCGTTGGGCGTGCGCCACTCCATGAAAGCATAGGCCTGGGCATGGCTGACCAGGTGGTGCTCGCGGATGGCCTGGCGCACCTCGCCATGGGTGCGGTCGGTGCAGCCGCATACCGCCTTGGTCTTGGGCGTCTCCTGGAAGTTGGAGCCGAGGCAGTTCATCAGGATCTGCTCGACCAGGCCGGTGCACGAGCCGCAGGAACTGGCCGCCTTGGTGTGCTTCTTCACCTCGTCCACGGTGAACAGGCCCTGCTCGCGCACCGCCTTGACGATCGTGCCCTTGCACACGCCGTTGCAGCCGCAGACTTCGTCGGCGTCGCCCATGCTCGCGGCGCGGTCCTGGCCGCCCGTGCCCGCATCGCCCAGCGCGGTCTCGCCGAAGGCCAGGGTGTCGCGGCGGTCGCCGATCGCCACGCCGTCCTTGATCTGCTTGAAGTACCAGGCGCCATCGCCGGTGTCGCCGTAGAGGCAGGCGCCCACCAGTTTGTCGTCGCGGATGACGAGCTTCTTGTACAGGCCCCCGGCCGGATCGCTGAGCACGATCTCCTCGGTGCCGTCGCCACCCATGAACTCGCCGGCCGAGAACAGGTCGATGCCGGTGACCTTGAGCTTGGTCGAGACCGCCGAACCCTTGTAGATGCCGATGCCGTAGGTGGCCAGGTGGTTGGCGCAGACCTTGGCCTGCTCGAACAGCGGCGCCACCAGGCCGTAGGCGATGCCGCGGTGCGCGGCGCACTCGCCGACCGCATAGACGCGCGGGTCGAAGGTCTGCAGCGAATCGTTGACCACGATGCCGCGGTTGCAGTGGATGCCGGCCTCCTGCGCCAGCGCGGTATTGGGGCGGATGCCGGCGGCCATCACCACCAGGTCCGCCGGGACTTCGCTGCCGTCGGAGAAGCGCACGCCGACGACTTCGCCGGCATCGTTGCCCAGCAACTCGCTGGTCGAGGTGTTGAGCCGGAACGTCAGCCCGCGCTCGACCAGGGATTTTTCCAGCAGCGCGCCGGCCACCGGATCGAGCTGGCGTTCGAGCAGCCAGCCGGCCAAGTGCACCACGGTGACGTCCATGCCGCGCAGCATCAGCCCGTTGGCCGCTTCCAGTCCGAGCAGGCCGCCGCCGATCACCACCGCATGGCGCTTGACCTTCGCCGCGTCGATCATCGCCTGCGTGTCGTGGATGTCGCGGTAGCCGATCACCCCCTTCAGGTCCTTGCCCGGGATCGGCAGGATGAAGGGCAGCGAGCCGGTGGCCAGCAGCAGGCGGTCGTAGGACGCCTCGGTGCCGTCGGCGGCGATGACGCGGCGATGCACCCGGTCGATGCGCGTCACCTGCTTGCCCAGGTGCAGGCGGATGCCGTTGTCCGCGTACCAGGACAGCGGATTGAGCACGATGTCGTCGAAGTCCTGCTCGCCGGCCAGCACCGGCGAGAGCAGGATGCGGTTGTAGTTGGGATGCGGCTCGGCGCCGAACACGGTGATGTCGTACATCCCGGGCACCAGCTTGAGCAGCTCTTCCAGCGTGCGGACGCCGGCCATGCCGTTGCCGACCACCACCAGGCGGGGTTGTTTCATCGTCGTCTCCGGGTCAGATGCGCGCGGCGCCGAGCGCCAGCCACTGGCTGCGCCACTGCTGCTTGACGCTCCACAGCAGCGTCCAGGCCGCGAGGCTGATCGCCACGAACAGCCACAGGCCGGGCGCATAGCTGCCGGACTGCTGTTTGACCACGCCCAGGCCCGCGGCAAGCAGGAAGCCGCCGACGCCGCCCGCCATGCCGATCAGCCCCGTCATCAGCCCGATGTCGCGGCCAAAGCGCTGCGGCACCAGCTGGAACACCGCGCCGTTGCCGGCGCCCAGGCACAGCAGGGTGAGCACGAACAGCGCGACCACGCCCACCGCGCCGCCCAGGCCCAGCGCCGCGCCGGCCACCAGGCCCGCGACCGAGAGATAGACCGCGAGCAGGGTGCGGGTGCCGCCGATGCGGTCGGCGATCACGCCGCCGACCGGACGCATCACCGAACCGGCCAGCACGCAGGCGGCGGTGGCCCAGCCGGCGAGCCTGGGTTCGAAGCCGAACTGGTCGTGGAAGTAGCCCGGCAGCGCGCTGGCGAAACCGGCGAAGCCGCCGAAGGTGATGGCGTAGAAGCACATGAACCACCACGAGTCGCGGTTGCCCACCAGCACCTGCGCGTAGTCGCGCAGTCGCTTGCGCGCCACCGGCACCGGCGCGTCCTTGGCGCACAGCGCGAATACCACCAGCACCGCGACCAGCGGGATGCAGGCCAGCCCGAACACGTTGCGGAAGCCGAGCGCGGCCGCCAGCGCCGGCGCGAACAGCGCGGCCAGCACCGTGCCTGAATTGCCGGCGCCGGCGATGCCCATCGCCGTGCCCTGGTGCTCGGGCGGATACCAGCGCGAGGCCAGCGGCAGCGCCACCGCGAACGAGGCGCCGGCCACGCCGAGTGCCAGGCCGAGCAGCAGCACCTGGCCGAAGCTGTGCACGCCCAGCCGCCACGCGACCAGCAGGGCGCCGATCACCAGCGCCTGGGCGAGCAGCCCGGTGCGCTTGGCGCCGATGCGGTCGGCGAGCAGGCCCAGGAACAGCCGCAGCACCGCGCCGCACAGGATCGGCACCGCCACCATCAGCGCGCGCTGCTGGGTGTCAAGCAGCAGGGCGTCCGCGATCTGCACCTGCATCGGACCGAGCAGGTACCAGACCATGAAGCTCAGGTCGAAGTAGAGGAAAGCCGACAGCAGGGTGGGCGTATGGCCGGCCTGCCAGAACGATCGGTTCATCCGTACACGCTCCTTGGAGGAGGGCCGTCGCCGGTGGCGCGGCCGGGGAGGGGAGGGCGAAACGAAAAACGGCGTCCTCCGGTGTGGGCCGGAGAGACGCCGTTGTCGGCGACCGGGCTGCCGTCGTTGGCGGTCGGTCGGGAAGGGAGGCCGGGCGCGCCATTGCGTCCGACGTTTATTGCATCGCAACACGCGTGCCAGCGTGTCGGCATCCGTCCCCTGGCCGAAGAATTGCCGGAGGATCAAGCGGTTGTCGCGGATTGGCCCGAAGGCGACCGTCTCCGGAAACGCCTGCACCCGCCGTTTTGCACCAATTTGGGGATATTAATGCACAGAAATGGTGCTGCGCGTGGCGCGGGAAGTCGCCCTACTCCCAGCGCATCCCGTCGAACAGGATGCTGGTCCGGCTATCCCCGCGCGGCAGCGGCACCCCGGCCTGCAGGGCGGCCAGCCGGTAGCCGTCGATGCGGTGGACCTCGGCCAGCAGGGCGTCGTCCTCGGCCGCGTCCGGAGACAGCCAGCCCCAGCGGCGGAACTGGTGCAGGAACCAGCGCCCGTCCGACAGCCACGGGAAGTTGACCGCGCCATCGCCATGGAAGCGCAGGCCGCTGCCGCCGGCCAGCAGGCATTCGGCCAGGTGCCCGGGCGGCAGGTCGATCATGCCCTCGGCCAGCCAGTACGCGGCCTGGACCCGGTGTTGTGGGTCCTCGTCGAGCCAGCGGCAGGCCTCCAGCACCGCGGCCGCCAGCGCGGTGGCCACCTCCGGCTCGAGCGCGGCGAAGCTGCGGCGGCAGGCCAGCACCTTTTCCGGATGCCCGGGCCAGATCCGGTCGCTGCGGATCACCCGCACGCCGGCGCCGGTGGCCTCGGCCTGGGCGGCCCAGGGCTCGCCGGCGCAGTAGCCGTCGATCTCGCCGCGGGCCAGCGCCGCGGGCATGTCCGACGGCGACAGGGTCAGCGCCCGGGCCTGGTGCAGCGGATCGATACCCTGCGCGGCCAGCCAGTAGTACAGCCACATGGCGTGGGTGCCGGTGGGGAAGGTCTGCGCCAGCCGCGGCGCGCGCGCGTCCACCTGCAGCGCCTCGCGCAGCGGCGCGCCGTCGGCCAGCGCCTGCGCCGGGCCCGGCGCCAGCACGATCGCCTGGCCGTTCTGGTTGAGCACCATCAGCACCGCCATCTGCCCGCGCGGGCCGCCGATGCCGGTCTCGATGCCGTAGACCATGCCGGCCAGCGCGTGCGCGGCATCCAGCTCGCCCGACAGCAGCTTGTCGCGCACCGCCGCCCACGAGCCCTGGCGCAGCAGTTCCAGCTGCAGGCCATGGCGACGGTCGAGCCCCAGCCGGACCGCGGCCACCAGCGGCGCGCAGTCCACCAGCGGCATGTAGCCCACGCGCAGCGTGCGCGGCGTGGCGTGGGGGCGGCTCATCCGATCAGGTCCGCCATGGCCACGATGCGCCGCGCCAGCTCGGCCAGCTTCAGGTTCTGCCGCATCGCCTGCTGGCGCAGGGCGGCGTAGGCCTCGCGTTCGCTCATGCCGCGCTTCTCCATCAGAAGGCCCTTGGCCTGTTCGATCGTCTTGCGGTCCTGCAGCTGCTGCTGCACGCCTTCGAGCTGCTGGCGCAGCTGCGCTTCCTGCTCGAACCGGGCCAGCGCCAGCTGCACGATCGGGCGCAGCCGCGAGGGCGCCAGGCCATCGACCACGTAGGCGGCCACGCCGGCGCCGACCGCCGCGCGGATCAGCTGCTCGTCGTCATTGGCCGAGAACATCACCACCGGCCTGGGCGCGTGCCGGTGCAGCATCGCCAGCTGTTCGAGCGTGTCGCGCGAGGGCGAGTCGACGTCGAGGATCACCACGTCGGGACGATGCGTCTCCACCGCACGCAGCAGCGCGGCGGCGCCCTCGATTCCGTCCAGCACCTCGTGCCCGGCCTCGACCAGGGCCGCGCGCAGCTCACCGATCGGCTTGGCGGTGTCGTTGATCAGCAGGATGCGCGGCATGCGCGTCTCGACAGCTGGCGGGGAGGGAGGGATGGCGCTATGTTGCCTTGCAACATAAGCGCAACCGGCGCGGATTGCCAAGGAGGCCGCGATGCCGCTGTACCCGATGTTCGTCGACCTGGCCGGTCGCGAGGTGCTGGTGGTGGGCGGCGGCGAGGTGGCGCTGCGCAAGATCGAGGCGCTGCTGCAGGCCGGCGCGCGGGTGCGGGTGCACGCCCATGAGTTGCATCCGCAACTGGTCGCGCTGCAGGCGCAGGGCTGCCTCGAGCGGCTCGAGGGCGATTTCGACGAGGCCTGGCTGGCGCAGGCGCAGCTGCTGGTGGTGGCGACCGACGATGCCGGATTCAACGCGAGGCTGGCGGCGCTGGCGGAGGCGCGCCGCGTGTTCGTCAACGTGGTGGACGATGCGGGGCTGTCGAGCTTCCAGGTGCCGGCGGTGATCGATCGCGCCCCGCTGCAGCTGGCGATCTCCTCGGGTGGCGCGGCGCCGATGCTGGCGCGGCGCCTGCGCGAACGGCTGGAGGCCGGACTCGACCCCGCGCTGGGGCCGTTGGCGAGGCTCTTCGCCCGGCATCGCGCCGCGATCCGCGAACGCCTGCCGGACCTGGCCCGGCGCCGGCGCTGGTTCGACGCGGTCATCGACGGTGCCGTGCCGGCGCTGCTGCGCGCCGGCCGCGAAGCCGATGCCGAGGCCGCCTTCCTGGCGCTGCTCGAGTCGAGGCATCCGGCCGGCGGCGGCCGCATCAGCCTGGTGGGCGCCGGCCCCGGCGATCCCGGCCAGCTCAGCCTCGCCGCGCTGCGGGCGATGAACCTGGCCGACGTGCTGGTGGTCGATCCGGCCGTGTCGGACGCCGTGCTGGCGCTGGCGCGCAAGGACGCCGCGCGCGAACCGGTGGCCGACGCGCCGGCTGCGGCAGGCCAGCAGGTGCGCGCCCATGCCGCGGCCGGTCGCCACGCCGTGTGGTTGCGCCCGGGCGACGGATTCCGCGTGGCGCCGTTCGACGCGGTCGCGGCGAGGCTTGCGCAGGATCCATGGCCCTGCGAGCTGCATCCGGGCATCGCTTCCGCAGGCGGCTGATCGCCGCCCTGCGGCGCGCGTCTACTCCGCCGTCGCCAGCGGGTCGCGCGCGTGGCCGGAAGCCATCACCAGCCGCTGCAGGTCCTCCTCCAGCTGCGAGATCCGCTCGGCCAGGGCCACGGTCTCGACCGGGCTCACGTGCACCAGGCTTTCCAGCAGCTCGGACATCTGCTGCAGCCGGCTGCGATGCTCGTGCACGTCGAGGTGGCCGCGGCGGGCGCGCAGCTCCTCCACCACGCGTCCGGTCGCGCCGGGATCGCGGAAGTGGTCGCGCAGCACCAGCTGCAGGCGCGCGGCCATGCGCAGCGCCGCGTCGTTCCAGGGTTCGCTGGCCCCACGCACGGTCTCGTTCCAGGCCGCGAAGCTCTTGCGCGGACCGATGCGCGTTCCGTCCTTGTCGATCACGAAAGGCTCGTCCGGAGGGCCGGCCCAGCGCACGTCCTCCACTTCCTCGCAGCGGAAGAACAGCAGCCACTCGCCGCGCACCGGATCCAGCGGCAGCGCTAGAACCCCCGCGATCCCGTCGGTGGAACCGTCCTGCGTGCTCCAGTCGGCGGCGCGCGCCGTCGCGACCGGAGCGCCGGCGCCGGTCGCCTGCGCCAGCCAGGCCTGGACGCCGGCGATGCAGGCGCTGGGCGGCGTGCGACCGGCCGTGCGCCATTGTCCGTCCCGCAGCAGCGCCACGCCGTCCGACGGCACGGTGCGCCGCACCAGTTCCAGTTCGTCCTGCAGCGCGGCGCGGCCGGACGCGGCCCGCGACAGCCGCAGCGCCAGCGCATCGCGCACCGCGCGCGCCTCGTCCTCCAGTCGCGTGGCCTCCTGCTGTTCGCGCGCGGCCACGCGCATCGAGACGAACAGTCCGAACAGGTCCGCCGCCGCGCGCACGCCCGGCGGCACGTGGCGCACCTCGCGATGGTGGCAGGCGATCAGACCCCACAGGCGGCCGCCGGCGACGATCGAGATCGACATCGACGCGGCCACGCCCATGTTGGCCAGGTACTCCAGGTGCACCGGCGAGACGCTGCGCAGCGACATCTGGCTCAGGTCCAGCGGCTGGCCGCCCGCGCTCCGGTCGGGCAGCACCGGCACCGGCGCATAGCGCGCGTCGGGGATCACGCGGATGCGGTTGTGCAGGTACAGCCGGCGCGCCTGCGCCGGGATATCCGAGGCCGGATAGCGCAGGCCGAGGTAGGAGGGCATGTCCTCGTCGCGCGCCTCGGCCACCACCTCGCCAGAATCGTCGTGGCGGAAGCGGTAGACCATCACCCGGTCGTAGCCGGTCAGCAGGCGCACCTGCTCGACCACGCGCTGGCGGAACGCGCCCTCGTCCTCGCTGCCGGCGGCCACGCGCGCGATCATCGCCTGCGCCACCACGGTCGGCGAACGGTCGCCGGCGCCGCGCTGCTGCGGTTCGATCTCGATGTGGACCAGTCCGTCGATGGCGTGCACGCTGACTTCGCACAGCGTGGCCATCGGGCCGATGTTGGCCACCGCGGCGCGCTGCGCGGGCGCGCCCGGATCGGCGAAGCCCACGGTCTCGGCGATGGTCTGGATGACGTCGCCGGTGATGAACTCGCGCAGCGAGTGGCGCAGCATGTCCTCCGGCGCCGCGCCGGTCAGCGCCTCGATGTTGGCCGAGACGTGGTGGATCGACCAGTCGGGCAGGCGGCAGCTGATCAGGTAGCCGTGGGGCTGGATGGCGCCGGACAGGTGGATCGGTTCGCTGGCGCAGCTCTGCAGGGCGCGTTCCAGTTCAGGGGTCATCGGCAGATGCGGTCTCGGCAGTGGAGGGAATGCGGTCGAAGCTGCGTTCGAAGCAGGTGCGCACCAGCGCGAACGCCGCGCGCGCGCCGGCCTCCGCACTGGCCATGCGCGGCGCATCGTCCGCATCGAAGTCCTGCAGGGACGCGCGCAGGCGGGCCCAATCGTCCGAGGCCGCGTGCCGCGACAGGAAGGTCGCACCCCGGCCCTCGCCATGGCCCAGGCGCCGGGCATCGCGCAGCAGCCCGCGCGCACCCATGCTGCTGCCGGCCATGACGTATCGCCAGCCCAGCCGCGTGGCCGCGTCCGCAGCCGTGTGCTGCACGCCCTGTGCGGCCAGGGGATCGAGCGCCAGCCAGGTCAGATCGTTCGCCAGCCAGGCCGACTGCTGCGGCAGCGCATCGGTGGCGATCTCGAAGTCCACCGTGAAACGGTGCATGCCCAGCACGTAACGCCGGTAATGGCCCGGCGAATCGAGACCATTGCCGAACAGGCCGTCGATCCCGGCGTGCAGTTCCGCAGTGGCGGCCCGCAGGCGCGCATGCGCGGGACCGGGGCCGGGCGCCGCCGGAATCGGAAGGGGGGTGGGGATCATCGTGCCAGCATACCGGAGGGGGCAGGCCCGACAGGGCCGGGCCTGTTCAGCCATGTGAGCGTGGCCGGCCCGCGCGAGCCGCCGCTTACAATGCGCGCCCGAACTCCGCGACCTGTCCCGTGCGCTTTCCCGACTACGACTTCGCCAGCCACCACCTCGAAGTGCGGCCGGGCATCCGCATGCACTACCTCGACGAAGGCCCGCGCGAGGGCGAGGTCGTGGTCATGGTCCACGGCAACCCGTCGTGGAGCTATTACTGGCGCCACCTGGTGCGCGGGCTGCGCGACCGCTACCGCTGCATCGTGCCCGACCACATCGGCATGGGCCTGTCCGACAAACCCGACGACGCGGACCGCGCGCTGCCGCGCTACGACTACACGCTGCAGTCGCGGGTGGACGATCTGCAGGCGCTGCTCGCGCATCTGGGCGTGGACGGACCCGTGACCCTGGCGGTGCACGACTGGGGCGGAATGATCGGCTTCGGCTGGGCGCTCTCGTGCATGCCGCAGGTGCGCCGGCTGGTGGTGCTCAATACCGCCGCGTTCCCGATGCCGGCGGACAAGGCGATGCCCTGGCAGATCGCGCTGGGCCGCGACTACAACGTCGGCGAACTGGCGATCCGTGGCTTCAACGCGTTTTCCGCCGGCGCGTCCTGGCTGGGCGTGGAGCGGCGCATGCCCGCCGACGTGCGCCGCGCCTACGTGGCGCCCTACGACTCGTGGAAGAACCGCATCTCCACGGTGCGCTTCATGCAGGACATCCCGCTGTCGCCCGCCGACCGCGCCTGGCCGCTGCTCGAGGCGGCGGGCCGCGCGCTGCCCGGCTACGCGGACCGGCCCGCCTTCATCGGCTGGGGGCTGAAGGACTTCGTATTCGACCACCATTTCCTGGCGCGCTTCCGCCGCGACCTGCCCGATGCCGAGGTGATGGCCTTCGACGACGCCGGCCATTACGTGCTCGAGGACAAACACGAGGTGCTGGTGCCGGCGGTGCGCGCCTTCCTCGAGCGCCACCCGCTGTAGCCGCTCGCCGGCGCGGCGGCGCCGAAGCGCCGCGTCGCTCAGGCCGCCACCGGCGGCAGCCGCGGCGTGGGCGGGCTGCTCCCGTTGTCGTCGGGGCAGTCGTCGTTGTCGGCGGCGTCGCGCCAGCGCCAGTCGGCGAGCGTGAGCGGCGCCAGGCCATGCGCCAGGCGCGCCTTGTCGCACTGGGCGCTCGGTGCGCCGTACTCCCAGGAGGCGTCCACCTGGCGGCAGACCGACGGCCGGTTGGAATGGATCGTGCAGCGCGAGTATTCGCCGATGCGCGCGTCCAGTGCCACGCAGTGCACGGGCGTGCTGTAGGTGCCGCGCATGCACAGCCGGTGCGCGTCCAGGCGCTCGGTCAGGGCGGCAGGCACGCCGCCTTCGCTGAACTCGTCCGATTCCATCCAGTGGAAGGCCACCCGGAACTGCGTACAGCAGGCGCCACAGCTCAGGCAGGGGTGGGGCATCGGAGGGGCGCGGACGGGCAGGGACGCGGATTCTTCCAATCCACCCCGGCAGCGCGCAAGAGGGTCAGCGCGCGTCCAGGCCCATCTGCCAGAAGCCGGCCTCCAGGCGCGCGGCCTTGGCGAAGATCGCCACCAGTTCGGGGAACCGCGCCTGGCTGCCGTAGCGCCGGTCGAGGTCGTCCAGCCACGCGTTGGCGCCTGCCGCCACGGCCTGGAACGCGTCGCCGGCGTATTCCGCGATCCATTCGCGGTAGGGGTGGTCCGGAGCGAGCGCGGTCGCGCCAGCCGGCGCCAGCCGTCGTCCGATCTCGGCATAGCCCAGGGTGCAGGGGGTCAGCGCGACCTGCAGGTCGAGCAGGTCGCCGGACATGCCGATGTCCAGCACCCAGCGCGTGTAGGCGACGGTCGCGGCGTGCTCCGGCGTGGCCTCCACGTCGGCGGCCGACAGGCCCCAGCGTTCGCACAGGCGCAGGTGCAGGTGCATTTCCACGTCCACGATCGCGGCCAGCCCGTCCTTGGCCGCGCGCATGTCGGACAGGCTGCGGGACTTGCACGCGGCCAGCGCGTGCGCGCGCGCGAACTGGATCAGGAACAGGTAGTCCTGCACCAGGTAATGGCGGAAGCAGTCGGCCGGCAGGCTGCCGTCGCCGAGGCCGCGCACGAAGGCGTGGTCGACATAGGCGTTCCAGTCGGCGGCGGCCGCCTGCTTGAGGCGTTCGAGCAGGGACATCAGCCGGCCTCCGCGTACACGGCGTCGAAGAACGCCAGCTCCAGCGCCACCGCACGGGCGAAGAAGTCGCGCGCCAGCGCTTCCTCGGCCGGGCCGACGCGGTCGAGTTCGCGGCGCAGGAAGGCGACGAAGTCCTCGAAGAACGGGTTGTCGTGCAGGGTGATCCACTCGGCGTGCACGAAACCGGCGGGCAGCGGCCGCGGCGCGCGCTGCGCCCAGTCCAGGTACAGGCCTTCGGCGACGTTGAGTACCGCCAGCGCGGCGGCATACGAGCGCGTCGCCGCGGCCTCGCGCATCAGCGCCTTGAAGCCGGCCGTGGGCGCGGCGTCCGGCGGGGCGGCGCGCGCGGCCTCGTCCACGCCCAGCGCCTCGAACGCGCGCAGGAAGTAGTCGTTCTCCTCGCTGCAGACCATGCCGGCGAAGCGGCCCAGGCGCAGCCGCGCGGCGAAGCTGTCGGCGCTGGCGATGGCCGCGCCCAGCAGGGTCACGAAGGCGTCGATGAAGCGGTGGTCCTGCACCAGGTAGCGCGCCATGTGCGCGTCGGCGATGCGGCCGCTGCACAGCTCGCGCACGAAGCGGTGCTCGACCGCCCGCGTCCAGGCCGCGGCGTGCTCGGCGCGCAGGCGTTCGTTGAAAGCCGGGTCCATCGGGTCCTGTTCCTCTTGGAGCGCAAGGGCGGCGCGATTGTCGGACGCCGGCGGCGGAACGTCCATGCGCAGGCAGTGCGTCCCGTGGCTGGCGGCTGCGCGTTGGCCACGCGGCCGAGACTGCGCGCCGACCGCAGGACGGGGCCGACGCACCGGGCAGCAGGGGGCCAGGGCGGCGCGCCTGCGCCGCGGGCCACCCGCAGGCCGCGCGCGCCAGTCGGCGATAATCGCGCCATGACCGCTCCCTGCAACATCGCCGCCGCCCTGCCGCGGCTGGCCGCCGAGGCGCCGGAACGCGTCGCCATGCGCTGCCCCGGCCCGCGCGGCGACTACGCGGTCTCGCTGCGCTATGGCGAACTCGATGCCCGCAGCGACGCCATCGCCGCCGGCCTGGCCCGCCGCGGCATCGTGCGCGGCACCCGCACGGTGCTGATGGTACGGCCCACGCCCGAGTTCTTCCTGCTGATGTTCGCCCTGTTCAAGGCCGGCGCGGTTCCGGTGCTGGTGGATCCGGGCATCGACAGGCGTGCGCTGCGCCAGTGCCTGGACGAGGCGCAGGCCGAAGCCTTCATCGGGATCCCGCTGGCGCAGCTGGCGCGGGTGCTGCTGGGCTGGGCGAAGTCGGCGAAGGTGCGCATCACCACCGGGCGCCGCGCGCTGCTGGCAGATGCCACCCTGGACGAGGTCGAGCGCGCGGGCGCCGGCGCGGGCCCGCAGCTGAGCGACACCGCGCCCGACGAGGTCGCCGCGATCCTGTTCACCAGCGGCTCGACCGGCGTGCCCAAGGGCGTGGTCTACCGGCACCGGCATTTCGTCGCGCAGATCGACATGCTCCGCGGGGCCTTTGGCATCGAGGCCGGTGGCGTCGATTTCCCGACCTTCCCGCCGTTCGCCCTGTTCGATCCCGCGCTGGGACTGACCTCGATCATCCCGGACATGGATCCCACCCGCCCCGCGTCGGCCGACCCGCGCAAGCTGCATGCCGCGATCGACCGGTTCGGGGCCGACCAGCTGTTCGGGTCGCCGGCCCTGATGCGGGTGCTGGCCGACCATGGCGCGCCGCTGCCGACGCTGCGCCGCGTGACCTCGGCCGGCGCGCCGGTACCGCCGGACGTGGTCGCCCGGATGCTGGAACTGCTGCCGGACGGCGCGCGCTTCTGGACGCCCTATGGCGCGACGGAATGCCTTCCGGTGGCGGTCATCGAGGGCCGCGAACTGCTGGCGCTGCGCGCTCGCACCGAGCAGGGCGCCGGCACCTGCGTGGGCCGCCCGGTGGCGCCGAACGAGGTGCGCCTGATCCGCATCGGCGACGCGGCGATCGCGGAGTGGTCGGACGCGTTGCTGGTGGCGCCCGGTGAGGTGGGCGAGATCACCGTGGCCGGCCCCAGCGCGACCGACAGCTATTTCAACCGCGAGGCGCAGACGCGGCTGGCCAAGATCCACGAGCGCCTCCCCGACGGCAGCGGGCGCGTGGTCCATCGCATGGGCGATCTCGGCTGGTTCGACGCGGAAGGCCGGCTGTGGTTCTGTGGGCGCAAGTCGCACCGGGTCGAGTCGGCCGATGGTCCGCTCTACACCGAGCAGGTCGAGCCGGTGTTCAACGTGCATCCGGACGTGCGCCGCACGGCGCTGGTTGGCGTCGGTGCGGCGGGTGCGCAGCGGCCGGTGCTCTGCGTCGAGCTGCGCCAGGGCGTTGCCGTCGCGCAGCAGCCGCGCATCGCGCGCGAGCTGCGCGAGATTGGCGCGGGCCATGCGCATACCGCTGGGCTGGAGACGATCCTGTTCCACCCGCGCTTTCCGGTCGACATCCGCCACAACGCCAAGATCGGCCGCGAAACCCTGGCGCGGTGGGCGGCCGCGCGCATCGGGAGCCAGGCATGAAGATCCTCGTCACCGGCGGCGGCGGCTTCCTCGGACAGGCGCTGTGCCGCGGCCTGGTCGAACGCGGCCACGAAGTGGCCAGCTTCAACCGCGGCCGCTATCCCGCGCTCGACGCGCTCGGCGTACGCCAGGTACAGGGCGACCTTGCCTCCGCCGACGCGGTGCGCGGGGCCGCGGCGGGCATGGACGCGATCTTCCACAACGCCGCCAAGGCGGGCGCCTGGGGGAGCTACGAGAGCTACCACCAGGCCAACGTGGTCGGCACCCGCAACGTGCTCAAGGCCTGCGCCGCCCACGGCATCGACCGGCTGGTCTACACATCCACGCCCAGCGTCACCCACCGCAAGACCCATCCGGTGGAAGGCGGCACCGCCGACAGCGTGCCTTACGGCGAAGGCTTCAAGGCGCCGTACGCCGCCACCAAGACCATTGCCGAGAAGGACGTGCTGGCCGCCAATGGTCGCGAGCTGGCGGGCGGCGCGCGCCTTGCGACGGTTGCGCTGCGGCCGCGCCTGATCTGGGGTCCGGGCGACCAGCAGATCCTGCCGCGTCTGGTGGAGCGCGCGCGGCAGGGTCGGCTGCGGCTGGTCGGCGACGGCAGCAACCGCATCGACACGACCTATATCGACAACGCCGCGCAGGCGCACTTCGATGCGTTCGAGCACCTCGCCCCGGGTGCTGCCTGTGCCGGACGCGCCTACTTCATCAGCAACGGCGAGCCGATGCCGACCCGGGAGATCGTCAATGCGCTGCTGGCCGCCGCAGGCGCGCCGCGGGTGGACGGCACCATCCCGTTCGGGCTGGCCTACGCCATCGGCGCGGCCTGCGAGACCCTGTGGCCGCTGCTGCGGCTGCAGGGCGAACCGCCGATGACGCGGTTCCTGGCCGAGCAGCTGAGCACCAGCCACTGGTACTCGATGGAGCCGGCGCGCCGCGATTTCGGTTACGTGCCGAAGGTATCGATCGCCGAAGGCCTGCGCCGGCTCGAGGCCGCCTGGCGCCAAGGTCCGCCGGCTGGCTGAGTTCACGACGGCATCACCCCGGCCTCACCGGCCCGCGACCGGACCTGCCTTAGCGTTCCCCGTGCCCCCATTCCACGGCCCGGACGGGCCACGCCACGGAGACGCACATCATGCTTCGCTACGCCATCATCTTCTTCGTCATCGCGCTCATTGCCGCCGTGCTCGGCTTCAGCGGCATCGCCGGCGCCGCCACCAACATCGCCTGGATCCTGTTCGTGGTGTTCGTGATCCTGGCCATCATCTCGCTGCTGCGCGGCAAGCGGGTCTAGCCGGTCCGCGACGCACCGCGACCAAGCCCGCCGCACGGCGGGCTTTTTCGTGGGCGGGCGTCGCGTCCCGCCACCCGCCCCGCCGTACAATGCCGCGCATGGCCAGCGACTCCTCCTCTCCCTTCAACGTGCTCAAGCCCATCGCCGGTCGCGCGCTGGAGCTGGCGCTCAACCGCGCCCTGGCCCTGGACGCGGACACGCGCGAGGCCCTGGCCCGGCTCGACGGCCGCGTCGTCGAACTGAGCCTGGCCTCGCCGCCGCTGGCGATGCGCCTGCGCGTGGAGGGCGAACGGCTCGCCGTCGGCCCGGTCGACGGCACGGGCGAACCCGACCTGGCGGTGCGTTCCACCCTGGCCGGCATGCTGGCCCAACTGCCGTTCCTGCGCCGCGACGACGCACCGGCCGTGGGCCGCGTTCGCGTCTCCGGCGATGCCGAACTGGCGCGGCAGCTGCAGCGGCTGGCCGAGCGTTTCGATCCGGACTGGCAGCAGCCCTTCGTCCGCGTGTTCGGCGAGGTGATCGGCGTGCAGGTCGCCGGCGCGATCGCGGGCGGGCTGCGCCAGATGCGCGGCGTCGGCGGAGAACTGGCGCGCAGCGCCGCTGCGTATGTCACCGAGGAATCGCGCGACGTGGTGCCGCGCGCGGAGCTGGAGGCCTTCCTCGACGACGTCGATGGCCTGCGCGACGACGTCGACCGCCTCGCCGCGCGGGTGTCGCGTCTGTCGACCGGGGGCACGGTTTGAGCAGCAGCGTGCTGCGCGCGGCGCGCATCGGCCGCGTGCTGCTGCGCTACCGGCTCGATGCGCTGCTCGACGGCACGCCCGCCGAGCGCTGGCTGAAGCTGATGCGGCCGTTCGTTCCACGGGCCTCGGCGGCCATCGCCGCGCAGCCGCGCGGCGCGCGCCTGCGCCTGGCGCTGCAGGAGCTGGGGCCGATCTTCGTCAAGTTCGGCCAGATCCTGTCCACCCGCCGCGACCTGCTGCCGCCCGACATCGTCGACGAGCTGGCCCTGCTGCAGGACCAGGTGGCGCCGTTCGACGGCGACGCTGCGCGGCTGATCGTGGAAAAGGCGCTGGGTGCGCCGATCGCCGGACTGTTCGCCAGCTTCGACACCGTCCCGCTGGCCTCGGCCTCGATCGCCCAGGTACATGCCGCGCGGATGCACGCGGCGAACGGCATGCCGGGCCGCGAGGTGGTGGTCAAGGTGCTGCGCCCGGGCATCGATCGCCAGATCGCCGGCGACATCGCCCTGCTGCGCAGCCTCGCCGGCCTGGTCGACCGCACCCATCCCAACGCCGACAAGATCCGCCCGCGCGAGGTGGTCGCCGAGATCGAGAACACCCTGGCGGCGGAGATCGACCTGCAGCGGGAAGGCGCCAACGCCTCGGTGATGCGCCGCTTCTGGCTGGCCTCGCCCGACCTGTACGTGCCCGAACCGATCTGGTCGCACACCACCGACAACGTGCTCACCCTGGAGCGCGTGCACGGCATCAACAGCGACGATGTCGCCGCGCTGGACGCGGCCGGCATCGACCGCCGCGCGCTGGCGGCCAAGGGCGTGCGCGTGTTCTACACCCAGGTGTTCCGCGACAACTTCTTCCACGCCGACGCCCACGCCGGCAACATCTGGGTCGATCCCGAGCGCAAGGCCGATCCGCGCTTCATCGCCCTGGACTTCGGGATCATGGGCCAGCTCTCCAGCGAGGACCAGTACTACCTCGCCGAGAACTTCATGGCGATCTTCAACCGCGACTACCGGCGCATCGCCGAGCTGCACCTGCAGGCCGGCTGGATGCCCGCGCACATCCGCATCGACGAACTCGAGGCGGCGGTGCGCTCGGTCTGCGAGCCGTACTTCACCCGGCCGCTGTCGGAGATCTCGCTGGGCGAGGTGCTGGGCAAGCTGTTCCGCACCGCCCAGCGCTACGAGCTCACCCTGCAGCCGCAGCTGATCCTGCTGCAGAAGACCCTGCTCACCATCGAGGGCATCGGCCGCCTGCTCGACCCGAAGATCGACATCTGGGCGGTCGCCCGCCCGGTGCTCGAACGCATCCTGGTCGAACGCTACAGCCCGCGTCGCCTGGCCTCCGAGTTCCGCCGGCAGCTGCCCGAACTGATGACCCGCGCCCCGGAGATGCCGCGCCTGCTGCACGCCTGGCTGCAGCAGCAGGTGGAAGGCCGCCACGAGCTGCGCATGCGCTCGCAGGACGTGGTCGACATCACCCGCACCCTGCAGGCGCTGCAGCGGCGCATGGTCGCCGCCATCCTCGGCGTCGGCCTGCTGGTGGTGGCCGCGGTGCTGTACGCGCTGGAAGCCGGCGGCCCCGCGTTCGCCGGCGTGCCGCTGTCGTCGTGGGTGGCCGGCGTGGGCGGCCTCTGGGCGATCCTGGCGGCGCTGCCGCGCCGCAGCTGACGCGGTCCCTTGACGCAAGCGAGACGTTTCCTTCGCGGCGCCTGAGCGCGCCGGGCGCTAGCGTGCGGGCTCACTTCCCCGCAGGAGCGCATCGATGAGCCATCTTTCCGGAAAACGCGTCGCCATCCTCGCCGCCGACGGGTTCGAGCAGTCCGAACTGCTGGAGCCGCTGAAGGCGCTGAAGGAGCACGAGGCGCAGGTCGACGTGGTCTCGCCCAAGGGCGGCCACGTGCAGGGTTTCGAGCATTTCGACAAGGGCGAGCAGGTGAAGGTCGACGTCGAACTGGCCAACGCCGACGCCGGCAAATACGACGCGCTGGTGATCCCCGGCGGCCTGTTCAATCCCGACGCGCTGCGCGTGGACGAGCAGGCGCTGGCCTTCACCCGTGCCTTCTTCGAGGCAGGCAAGCCGGTCGCCGCGATCTGCCATGGCCCGTGGGTGCTGGCCAACGCCGGCGTGCTGGAAGGCCGCACCGTGACCTCGGTGCCCAACATCCGCCGCGACCTCGAGAATGCCGGCGCGAAGTGGGAGGACGAGGAAGTCGTGGTCGACCAGGGCCTGGTCACCAGCCGCACGCCCGACGACCTGCCGGCCTTCTGCGCCAAGCTGGTCGAGGAGATCGACGAGGGCAGGCACGCCGGGCAGAAGCGCTCGGCCGCCTGAGGTTGCGCAGGCGCGACCCGCGCGGTCGCGCCTGCCTTGTATCCATCGCAAGCAGCGCCGCCGAGGCGACCCCGCCTCAGTCGCTTTCGTGCCGGTAGTTCACCGAGCCGCGGCTTTCCAGCGTGCTCGATTCGATTTCGATGTCGAAGCCGCGGCGCAGCAGGTACTTCAGCGTCAGCACCTGGCCGGTACCGAGCAGCGACACGCCGAAGCCGACGTACAGGCGCGGGGAGAGCTGCTTGCCGATGCCCAGCACGCTGCCGCCAAGCGCGCGCGATTCCGACACGCCCGCATCGTCCAGCCCCAGCTTTGCGCCGAGCTGGCCGGCGAGCATGCTGCCGCCGGCGGTGAGCGCTGCCGACGCCGCGTCGAGCTGGCGTCCCTCGGCGCTCGACAGGTTGGACAGCGGACGGCCAAGCGCGAGGTAGGAGAGCGCCTGCGAGTTGTCACTGGCCGGGTCGGTCCACACGTCCGCCTGCGGCGCCGAGGCGCGGCCGGTGACGCTGATGCCGGCGGTGACGTCTTCGGCCTCGATGCGGCGTTCTGCGCGGATGTCCAGGCGCGGGTCGGACACCGGGCCATCGAAGGTCAGCCTGCCACGCGTGACCTGCAGCTTCTGCCCGTAGGCGGTATAGCGGCCGCCGACCTCGAGCGTGCCGCTGCCGGTCATCTCGCGGCCCGGGTAGGCGCGCACGCGCATGCTGCCGCCGAGCGTGCCGTCCAGGCCGAAGCCGCGCAGGCGCACGTCCTCGCCCATCGCCAGGGTGAGGTCGAGCTGCAGCGGGGATCCGGGCCCGTCGTCGGGATCGACCGGATCGAGCACCACCACGTCGGGCGAGGTCGATACGCCCTGGTCCAGGCGCTCGAGGTCGATCAGCGCGCTGGGCACGGCCACGGTACCGGTCACGGTCAGCGGCTGGCCCGCGGCGTAGCGCAGCTCGATGTCCGGGTCGGCGACGATGCGCAGGTCGCGCGTGTTGGAAGCCACCACGTCATCGCCGGTCAGGCGCAGCAGCAGGGGCGCGCGCGCGTCGCGCCAGTTGAGGCTGCCGTCGATGGCCAGGCGCCCGCCGCCCGACAGCACGCTGCCGCCGATGCGGGCGCTCCCGTCGTCCTGCGCGTCCAGCGAGACGTCGCCCGATTCGAGCAGGATGCCGAGCGCGGGCAGTTCGGTGCTGAACCCGCTCAGGCGCGCCTGCCCGCCGAGCGTGGGCGTCGCGCGCCGGCCGCCGAGCTGCAGGTCGGCGGTCAGGCGGCCGGCCGGCTCGACGATGTCGGGCGAGAACAGCTCGAGCCAGGTGAGCTCGTCGGTTTCGGCGCTGAGCTCGCCGGCCAGCGGCGAGGACGCGTCCCAGCCGGTGGAGACGCGCGCGCGGACGTGGCCGTCCTCGTTGAACACCGTGGACAGGCTGGCTTCGATGCGGGCCGCGTTGAAGTCGGCCTGCAGGCGCAGGTCGCGATAGCCCAGCAGGTCGTTGCGCGAGCGCGCGCTGTTGCGCAGGCCGCCGTCGGCCGATCGCAGGTCGAGTTCGCCGGCCCAGGCGCGGCCGGCCGGTCGCAGCCGGCCTTCGAAATCGACGTCGCCGCGCAGCACCCACGGGCGTCCGCCCTCGCGCTCGGGCAGCCATGGCGTCACCAGGGTCAGCGGCAGGCCCAGGCCCGCGACCGACACCCCGCGGCGCGGCCAGTCGGCCTCGGCGCACAGCGCGCCGCCACCCTCCGCGCCCAGGCAGCTGCGCGACAGGGTGAACGCGGCGCCGCGCTGGCTCCAGCGCGCCGGCGCCTGCAGCCGCCAGGCCGGACCGCGCACCAGCTGCAGCTGCAGGCCGTCCAGCGCGCCGCCCCAGCCCGGGCCATCGCGGCGCGCGCTGCCCTGCAGCGCCAGCGTGCCGAGTTCGCCGCTGCGCGCCTGCGCATCCAGCGCCAGGTTCTCGACCGCGCCGCGCGCGTGGACACGGGCCTGGTCCAGTGCGACCCCGGCCTGGAAGCCGCTGCCTTCCAGCACCAGGTCGCCGCCGCCCTGCGACCAGGGCAGGCGCCCGCGGACCGACAGCGACGCCGCCGCGTAATCGCCCCAGCGCAGGCCGCTGCCTTCGAGATCGGCTTCCAGGTCGGGAGTCTCGCGCGCGCCACGGGCCTGCAGCGTGCCGCTCAGGCGGCCGGCCGCCTCCGGCAACAGGTCGGCCAGGTCCAGCGGGGAGAAGCGTGCATCGAGTTCGAGGCGCTCGGCCAGCGTGCCGCGCGCATCGACGCGGCTGCCGCCGATGGTGAGCGCCGCCTCGCCCTCGTAGTCGGTGCGGGTCTGCCCGGTCGCCGGACCGTGCATGGCGAACGTGGCCTGCCCGGCGATGCGGCGCCCGCGCAGCTGCCCGCCTAGTTCGCTCGCCTGCACGTCGAGCTCGAGGCCGCCGTCGTCGGGCAGGCTACCGCGGCTGGCGATGCGGCCGTCGATGGCGCCGTCGAAGGCGGGCACGAAATAGCCCGGGTCGAAGCCGGCCAGCGTGGCGTCGAGGTCCCAGCGCAGCGCCGGCGCCCAGCCGACCTCGCCGGTCGCATCCAGTCGCCCGCCAGGCGTCGTGGCGCGCAGGGCGGCCAGGCGCAGCGTCTCCAGGTCGCCGCGGCCGTCGAGTTCGACCTGGGCGCGCAGTTCGTCGCGCGCCAGATCCGCCTTGCCGATCACCGCCCAGGCGCGGCTGGTGCCGGCGATGCCGAGGTCGGCGTCGATGCCGACCGCCGGCGCCGGATCGGCCGGTTCGGGATCGTGCGCCTGCGGGTCGCCGCCCAGGCGCAGCCCGCGCGCGTTGACCGCGAAGCGGAAATCCGCCGCGCGCGGCTCGCTGAAATCGCCGCGGCCGCGCGCGGTGATGCGGCCGTCGAACACGTCCAGCACCAGCGGCTGCAGGTCCAGTACCTGCTCCTCCAGCTTGAGCTTCGAAGGCTGCAGCACCGCGTGCAGCGTGCCGCGGCGCAGTTCGCCGCGCGCATCGGCCGCGCCGCCGATACCGTCGGCCTGCAGCGAGAACGCCATCGGCTCGCCCGCTTCGCCGCCGGTGAGCAGGGCCGGGTCGAAGGCGTTGGAGTCCGCGCGCAGGCTCCACTGCCTGCCGCGCAGCGCCAGCGCCAGCCGCAGCGGGTCGGGCGCATGGCCGACGACGGCCACGTCCATCAGGTCGAGGTCGCCGCGCGCCACCAGGCCGATGCGCGGCCGCGGCCGCGGGAACGAGGCCGGCAGCAGCGCGCTGGCGGTGAGGTCGGTGCGGTAGTTGTCGTCCGGGGCGTACACGCCGTCGGCGGCGAAGCGGCCACGGTCGCTGTCGATCACCAGGCTGGCGATGCGCAGCTCGCCCTGGCGCGCGTCGAGGCCGCCGCGGATGCTGGCGATGTCGATCAGCGGCTGGCCCGTGCGGGTCACGTGCAGGCCGTCGACGCGGATGGTGTCGGCCTGCAGCGACAGCGGCAGGTCGATGCGCGGCAGCACTTCCGGCCAGGTCGGGAGTTCGAACGGTGTGTCCGCTGGCTCGGGCAGGTCCAGCGCGGCCCCTTCCACGTCCAGCGCGTCCAGGCGCAGGCGCCGGCCGATCAGCGGGGTGATCGCGGGGTCGAGCACCACGCGGTGCGCGCCGAAGGTGAGCACGGTCGGGTGTTCGCACTGGCCGTAGGGCACGGGCTCGCCGTCCACGTCGGGGCAGCCGCGCTGCACGTAGCGCACGTCGTGCAGGACCAGCGGGCCGGAAGCCGGGCCCTCGGCGCGCGCCCAGGTGAGTTCGGTGCCGGCGGGCAGCGCCGCCACGATGCGCGCGAGCAGGAAGTCGCGGCCACCGAACGTGGTCAGCAGCCAGTACAGCAACACCGCGCCCAGCACCGCCAGCGCGCCGGTGGCCAGTGCGCTGCGGACGGCGAGCACGCGCAGGCGGCGTCGCCTGCGCTCGCGCAGTTCGGCGATGCGCCGTTCGCGCTCCTCGGGGCTGATGTCGTCGGGCAGTCGCGACCGGCGGGGAAAGGCCATCTCAGAACTCCGCGCCGATGCTCAGGCCCACCGTGAACGGCGAGTCGGGGTCGTCCAGGCCGCGTGCCAGGTCCACCTTGACCGGACCCACCGGGGAACGGAAACGCGCGCCGATGCCCACGCCGGTATGCCAGTCCGGCGAGCTGCCGTCGAAGGCGCTGCCGCTGTCGACGAATACCGCCGCGCCCCAGTTGCCGTAGAAATAGCGCTCGTACTCCACGCTGGCGGTCAGCACGTTGCGCGCGCCGGTGGCGAGGTAGCCGGTCTCGCGCAGGTTGCCGTCCCCGTCTTCCTCGTAGCGGGTGATGCGCGGGCCGACCTCGCGCCATTCGTAGCCGCGGATGCTGCGGTCGCCGCCGGCGTAGAAGCGAAGGCTCGGCGGCATGTCCACCAGCGCGCTGGTGGTGGTGTAGCCGGCCTCGGCGCGCAGGATCAGGCGCGCGTTGTCGCCGAGTCCCTTGAACGTGCTGGCGCGCGCGTGGATCTGGGCGAAGCTCGCGTCCGAGCCGACGCCTTCGACGCCGCTGCGCAGCACCAGCGAACCGCCGGCGCCACTGGTCGGGAAAATGCGGTCGTCGACGTTGACGTAGTCCGCGCGCACCGACGGATAGGTAAAGGTCGCATAGCGGTAGGCCAGCGGCGTCGTCGGGTCCTCGTCGTCCTCGGTGGAGTACGCCCAGCGTTCGCGCAGCACGTGCAGCGAAGCGGTCAGGTCCACCTGGCGGCTGTACTGGCCGCTGCGGCTGCCGACCAGCTCGATCCGGCGCGTGTCGATGTAGTCGGTCTGTTCGTCGTAGCCCTGCGCGCTGATCGTGTACCAGCCGTCGCGCCAGGCGAAGGCGGGAATACGGTACTGCAGGGTCAGCGTCTTGCGCTTCTGCGCGTAGTCCAGCTGCGACAGCGCCTTGTGTCCGCGCGTGTTGACGTAGCGCCGCTCCAGTCCCAGTCGCACGCCGGGACCGCTGTCGGTGCCGTAGCTCAGGCCGGCGGTGTAGATGTTGCGCTTGGCCGGGGTGAGCTTCACCGTCACCGGCACGCGGCCATCGACGGCCTGCGCCGGATCGGGCGTGATCTCGATGTCGCCGAAGTAGTCCAGCCGCGCCAGCGAGGTGCGCAGCCGGTCGATGCGGCCCTGGTGGTAGTAGTCGCCTTCCTTCCAGTACACGAGGTTCTCGAGCAGCTCGTCGCGGATGACCGGGCGGGTCTGCTCGAAGATCGTCGGGCCCATGTCGTAGCGGATGCCGCTGGTCCAGACCAGTTCGATGTCGGCGGCGTTCTCCGCGCGCGTGACCTCGACCCGGCGCGAGGAGAAATCCGCGTCGAAGTAGCCGCGTTCGGTGAGGCGGCGGCTGATGCGGATCTTGCTGGCCTCGTAGTCGGCGTGGTTGAAGGTGGCGCCGGGCGAGGGAATGAAGTCGTCCAGGTCCGCCTGCAGGTAGCGGTCCTGCGAGCCTTCGCCGATGATCGCGATGTCGGAGTTGCGCACGCGCACCGGCTCGCCGGGCTCGACGCGGATGGTCACCGAGACGCTGCCGTTGTCGCGGGTCCGCTCGACCTCGATCTGCGGGGAGTAGAAGCCGAACGGTTCCAGCGCCTCGCGGGTCTCGTCCTCGGCCGCCCGCACCAGGTAACCCATGCGCCGGCCGCTCACGTCCTGGCCGGCGGCATCCACCAGCGACAGCGACACGCGCACGTTGGCCTCCATCTCCTCGTCCAGGCCGAGGATGCGTACCTCGCCCACGGTCACCGCATGCGCGGTGGCGGAGGACAGGAACAGGACGGCGGCGAGGGCGGCAACGCGGCGGGGGAGTCGCATCGGCGAAGGATACCGAAGGGGCGTTGAAAGACGTTTAACGGATCCGGGCTGGAACGCTGCCGCATCGCGTGCGAGGCTCCGGCTGGCCCCCACCCAACCCTCCCCCGCAGGCGGGGGAGGGCTCGGAGCTGCGCGGGGTCATGCGCCAACGAGGCGCCGCTGCACGCCGGCCTGCCAAGCCTGTTCCAATGCCCGCGTTGCCCGCATTGCCCGCATTGCCCGCATTGCCTGGGTCGCCCGCATTGCCGGCATTGCCCGCATCGACCGCATCGACCGGATCGACCGGATCGACCGGATCGCTTGGATCGCTTGGATCGATTTCGAATGGGCGTCGCGTGCACACTGCAGGCCTCGGCCCCTGGCCTCGGGTCCGGCAAGCCGTCCCCGGTTTGACCGAGTCTGTCCGTGCACAAACGTTCGCGTGAAAGCGGCCTGCGTCGGGGCGCCTACCTGCCGAGCATCAGAACACGCAGGTGCGGGCACCACCTGCAATGGGTGCTCGTGTGCCGCGGGATTCCATGCGCGCTGCGCTCTGCTCCCTCCCCCGCTTGCGGGGGAGGGACGGGGTGCAGGCGCGGGATGTGCCGCGTAGCGCTCAGGCCGACAGATGCTCGATCGCAGCCACGCTGCCCAGCCGCGACGCCAGGCGCGCCAGCAGGGCCAAACGGTTGCGGCGCACGGCCTCGTCCTCGACGTTCACCATCACGTCGTCGAAGAACGCATCGACCTGGGGGCGCAGCTGCGCCAGGCGCTCGAGCGCCGCGGCGTAATCGCCCTGCGCCAGCGTTGCATCGGTGTCGCGGTACGCCGCTTCCACCGCATCGGCCAGGGCGATCTCGGCCGGCTCCCGGAGTAGCGCGCGGTCCTCGCCCGATGGAATCTCGCCCTCGGCCTTGCGCAGGATGTTGCCGATGCGCTTGTTGGCCGCGGCCAGGGCTTCTGCCTCGGGCAGGGCGGCGAAGCGACCGATCGCCTTGATGCGGCGGTCGAAGTCGGTCAGCGACGCCGGCTTCAGTGCGGCGACCGCGCTGAAGTGCTGCGCCGGCACGCCCTGCTCGGCGTAGTAGCCGCGCAGGCGGTCGAGGATGAAGTCGTAGAGCTCGATCACATCCTCCAGCGCGACATGACCGGTCTGGATCTGTACCGGCGAAACGTCTGCGCCCGCGGATTGCGCTTCTCGTGCTGCAGCGGCCTTAGCCAGCACTGCTGCACGGCGAACGGCTTCCATCGCCGCTGTTGCTGCATCGGTGAGCAGAGCCCGCAGGTCCAGGTCGAAGCCGCTCTCTATCACTGTCCGCGCCAGCCCCAGCGCATTGCGGCGCAGCGCGAACGGATCCTTGTTGCCGGTCGGCTTGAGCCCCGCGGCGAAGCCACCGGCCAGCGTATCCAGGCGCTCGGCGATGGCCAGCACCCGGCCCAGCGGCGAAGCGGCGATGTCGTCGGCGGCGAAGCGCGGCTGCCAGGCTTGGTCGATGGCGTCGGCCAGCGCGACGCGGTCGGCGTGCGCCAGGTCGGCCAGCGCCGCATCCTGCATCGCATAGTGGCGGCCGGCGATGCCCTGCAGCTCCGGGAACTCGCCCACCAGGCGCGACTGCAGGTCGGCCTTGGACAGGCCCGCCGCGCGCCGCGCCAGCGCCGGGTCCACGCCCACCTGCGGCGCGATCGCCTCGGCCAGCGCGGTGACGCGCGCGACCTTGTCGGCCAAGGTGCCGAGCCTGGCCTGGTAGGTCACGGTCGCCAGGCCGGCGTTCATCGCTTCCAGGCCCTGCTTCATGTCCTCGACGAAGAAGAACTTGGCGTCGGCGAAGCGTGGCCGGATCACGCGCTCGTAGCCCTTGCGGATCTCGCTGTCGTCCTTCGGATCGACGTTGGCGATGCCGATGAAGCGGGCGGTCAGCCGGCCCTCGCCGTCGAGCACCGGGAAGAACTTCTGGTTGGCTTCCATCGTCGCCACCAGCGCTTCCTGCGGCACGGCGAGGAATTCCTCCTCGAAGGTGCAGGACACCGCGCGCGGCCATTCGTTGAGGCAGACCACCTGCTCGAGGTTGTCGGCGTCGATGCGCGCGCTGCCGCCGGCGGCCGCGGCGGCGGCCTCGACCTGCTCGACGATGCGCGCGCGGCGCTCGTCCGCGTCGACCAGCACCTTCGCGCTGCGCAGCGATTCGACGTAGTCGGCGGGCGTGGACAGCCACACCTGCTTGTCGTGCAGGAAGCGGTGTCCGCGGCTCATGCGGTCGGCGCGCACGCCGAAGACCTCGCCATCGACCACGTCCTTGCCCAGCAGCATCACCAGCCAGAGCACCGGCCGCGCGAAGGCGTAGTCATGGTCGCCCCAGCGCATCGGCTTGGGGATCGGCATCGCCGCGATCGCCTCGCGCACCACCTCCGGCAGCAGCGACGCGGTGGTCGCGCCCGGGGTGACCGCGCGATGCACGAAGCGCTCGCCCTTGGCGTCGGTGGTCTTGTCCAGCGCCGACCAGTCCACGCCGGCCTTGGCCGCGAAGCCCTGCAGCGCGCGCGTGGGCTGGCCGTCGGCATCGAGCGCGATGTTGAGATAGGGGCCGAGCACTTCCGAACGCTGCTCCGGCTGTTCGACCGCGACGCCCGGCAGCAGCACCGCCAGCCGGCGCGGGGTGTACAGCGGCTTCGCATCGGCGCGCTCGACCGCGATGCCGCGCTTGTCCAGCGCCGCCAGCACGCCGTCGAAGAACGCCTGCGCCAGGCCCGGCAGCGCCTTGACCGGCAGCTCCTCGGTGCCGAGTTCGATCAGCAGCGGCAGCATCGGGGCGGTACTCATGCGGGCGTGGCCTGTACGGTGGGGGCGGAGAAGGGGCTGTAGTGCTTGCGGAACACCTCCAGCGCCTCGCAGCGGTCCACGTGCGCGCGCAACGCGGGCCAAGGCGCCAGGTCGAGCGGAATCGCCTCGCGCAAGTGCGTGACGTAGCAGGCCACCGCGATATCGGCGTGGGTCATGGCGTCGCCGACCAGCCAGGGCGCGCCAGCGCGCGAAGCGCAGGCGCGTTCGAGCTCGCCCAGTGCGCCCTCGACCTGCACGCGGCAGCGCGACAGCCAGGCCTCGCTGTGCTGTTCCACCGGGCGGAAGATGCGCTCGAGCGCGATCAGGATCGCCTTGTCGATGGCGCCGGTCGCCAGCGCGACCAGGCGCTGGGCGTCGCGCCGGGCCCGGCCGGTGGCCGGCAGCAGCGCCCGCCCGGGGCCGACGCGGTCGTCGAGGTAGTCGAGGATCATCGTCGATTCGGTGAGCACCTCGCCGTCGTCCAGCACCAGGGTCGGGGCGCGCCCGAGCGGGTTGTACTCGCGGATGCGGTGGAAGTCGCGGCCCACCGACCAGGCGCGGTGCTCGAACTCGATGCCGTACAGCGCCATGGCGATCGCCACGCGACGCGTGTAGGACGAGTCGTACATGCCGATCAGGATCACGGCGCGGCCTGCTGCGCGGAGGGCGCGTCCTTCCTCAGGCCGGGGAAGCCCAGCTTTTCGCGCTGCTCGAAGTACGCCTGCGCCACCGACTGCGCCAGCCTGCGCACGCGCAGGATGTAGCGCTGGCGCTCGGTGACGGAGATCGCGCGGCGCGCGTCGAGCAGGTTGAAGCTGTGGCTGGCCTTGCATACCTGGTCGTAGGCGGGCAGCGGCAGGCCGGCTTCGACCAGCTTCAGCGCCTCGGCCTCGCAGGCGTCGAAGCGGTGGAACAGTTCGGCGACGTCGGCGTGCTCGAAGTTGTACGCGCTCTGCTCGCGCTCGTTCTGCAGGAACACGTCGCCGTAGGTGACCACGCCCTGCGGGCCGACCGTCCACACCAGGTCGTAGACGTTGTCGCAGTTCTGCAGGTACATGCACAGCCGCTCGAGGCCGTAGGTGATCTCGCCCAGCACCGGCCTGCACTCCAGGCCGCCGGCCTGCTGGAAGTAGGTGAACTGGGTGACTTCCATGCCGTTGAGCCAGACTTCCCAGCCCAGGCCCCAGGCGCCCAGCGTCGGCGATTCCCAGTTGTCCTCGACCAGGCGCAGGTCGTGCACCAGCGGATCGATGCCCAGCTCCTTGAGCGAGCCGAAGTACAGCTCGACGATGTTGTCCGGGCTGGGCTTCATCGCCACCTGGTACTGGTAGTAGTGCTGCAGGCGGTTGGGGTTCTCGCCGTAGCGGCCGTCGGTGGGGCGGCGCGAGGGCTGCACGTAGGCCGCGTTCCACGGCTCGGGGCCGAGCGCGCGCAGGAAGGTGGCCGGGTGGAAGGTGCCCGCGCCGACCTCGAGGTCGAGCGGCTGGATGAGCACGCAGCCCTGCGCCGCCCAATAGGCGTTGAGGCGGGTGATCAGTTCCTGGAACGTGGGTCCGGTCATGGCGCGGAGGGTCGGCGCGTTCGCGCGGCGCGCTAGTATAGCGGCGGACCCCGCAACGGCCGGCGTTTCCGGCCACGGAGCCGCGTTGAACGAACCGCTCGCCAGCCGCTCCGCGCCGACCGCCGCGCGCCTGCCGCCCGGCCGCCTGGCGATCGAGCCGGTGGTCGCCGCGCTGGTGGCCGACGGCCTGCTCGCGCCGAAGGAAGCCGAACACGCGCGCGCCAGCGCGCGCCACGTGCGCGGGCTCGACGCCGTGCACCCGCTGGTGCTGCTGGCCAACCTCAAGCTGCCCTCGGCACAGCGCCCGGGCAGCGAGCTGGGGCTGGAGGCGCTGACCGAATGGCTCGCCGCTGCAAGTGGCCGCCCCTACCTGCGCATCGATCCGACGAAGATCCGGGTGGGCGAGGTCACCGACCTGGTGTCCCACGCCTACGCGCGCCGCCACCGGATCCTGCCGGTGGAGGTGCTGGCCGACCGCGTGCGCGTCGCCACCAGCGAACCGCTGGCGGTGGACTGGGTGGCCGACGTGCAGCGCCTGCTGCGCCGCGAGATCGAGCTGGTGGTGGCCAACCCGCTCGACCTGCACCGCTACACGATGGAGTTCTTCGGCGTCACCCGCTCGGTGCGCGGCGCGCATGCCGATGGCGACAAAGCCACGGCGGCGCCGAGCTTCGAGCAGCTGGTCGAACTCGGCCGCGCCGGCGACGTCAATGCCGACGACCACCACATCGTCAACATCGTCGACTGGCTGCTGCAGTACGCCTACGAGCAGCGCGCCTCCGACATCCACCTCGAACCGCGCCGCGACGTGGGCCGGGTGCGTTTCCGCATCGACGGCGTGCTGCACAAGGTGTTCGAGATGCCGCCGGCGGTGATGACCGCGGTGGTCTCGCGCATCAAGGTGCTCGGGCGCATGGACCTGGCCGAGCGCCGGCGGCCGCAGGACGGGCGCATCAAGACCCGCTCGCCGGGCGGGCGCGAGGTGGAGATGCGCCTGTCGACCATGCCCACGGCCTTCGGCGAGAAGTGCGTGATGCGCATCTTCGACCCCGACACCGCGTTCAAGAGCATCGAGCAGCTGGGCTTCGACGCCGGCGAGGCCGCCACCTGGCAGGAGCTCACCGGCCGGCCGCACGGCATCGTGCTGGTCACCGGCCCCACCGGTTCGGGCAAGACCACCACGCTGTATTCCACGCTCAAGCGGCTGGCGACCAGCGACGTCAACGTCTGCACGGTCGAGGACCCGATCGAGATGATCGCGCCCGAGCTCAACCAGATGCAGGTGCACCACGCGATCGACCTGGGCTTCGCCCAGGGCGTGCGCACCCTGCTGCGCCAGGATCCCGACATCATCATGATCGGCGAGATCCGCGACCTGGACACCGCGCAGATGGCGGTGCAGGCCTCGCTCACCGGCCACCTGGTGCTCTCGACCCTGCACACCAACGACGCGCCTTCGGCGATCACCCGCCTGCTCGACCTCGGCCTGCCGCATTACCTGATCGCCTCCACGCTCAATGGCGTGCTCGCCCAGCGCCTGGTCCGCACGCTGTGCCCGCACTGCAAGGTGCCTAGGCCGCCCAGCCCCGAGGCCTGGCACGCGTTGCTGCCCGGGCCGCACCCGCCGCCGGTGCCCGCGTCCGCCAACGGCCCGGTCGGTTGCCTGGAGTGCCGCAACACCGGCTACCTGGGGCGCGTGGGCCTGTACGAACTGATGCCGGTGAGTGCGCTGTTGCGTGCCCGGATCCGTCCGGACATGGAGCTGGCGGGCTTCGCCCGCGCCGCGGTCGGCGAGGGCCTGCGCACGCTGCGGATGGCCGGGGCCGAGAAAGTCGCGCAGGGCGTGACCACGGTCGAGGAAGTGCTGGCGGTGCTGCCGCCGGCCGAATGAGGCAGTGGTCAGGCGAGGCAACCGCCGGCTCAGGCAGCGGTTGAGCGCTCAGCTCCTTCCGCCGCACGTTTTCCTCCCTCCCCGCTCGCGGGAGGGCTGGGGTGGGGGTCTGCCAGGTCGCCGCGTGTCGGCGCCCACTTCTGGATCCTCGGCGTCGCGTCCCCATCCCAACCTTCCCCCGCAAGCGGGGGAATGGGAAGGGGCAGGGGCGCGAAGTTGCGCGTGCGCTTGGCTTCAAACCGTCCGTCATCACCCTCCTCCGCCTGCGGGCGAGGGGCGGGGCGCATCAGTTGCCGCGCGCGCAGGCGCCCACTTCCGCATCCTCGCGGCGTCACGTCCCCCATCCCAGCCTTCCCCCGCAAGCGGGGGAAGGGGCAGAGGCGCGAAGCTGCGCGTGCAGCTTGGCTTCAAACCGTCCGTCTTCACCCTTCTCTGCCTGCGGGGGCGGGGGCGCATCAGTTGCCGCGCGCGCCGGTGCCGACTTCCGCATCCTCGCGGCGTCGCGTCCCCATCCCAACCTTCCCACGCAAGCGGGGGAAGGGGCAGAGGCGCGAAGTTGCGCGTGCCGCTTGGCTTCAAACCGCCTGTCTTCCCACTCCCGCCTGCGGAGGAGGGGCTGGCTGGGAGACCATCAAGTCGTCGCGCGCGCCGGCGCCGACTTTCCGGATCCTCGCCGCGTCGCGTCGCCCATCAACGTTCCCCTGCGGGCGAAGAAAAGCCGCGAAGGGCGCGACGCCGCGCCGGGAACGCTGCGGCCGCGCGCGTTCCCCGGGGCTGCGCGCGGCCGATGCAGTAGCATGTCCGCCATCGTGGCAGGGCCACTTCGAAGGCAAAGCAGGGCAGTCATGTCGACGCGGGCAATGGGTCCGGCCACCGGTTGGTCGTGGCTGGCGCGGGCGCTCAACCTGGGGCGCGGGAACCCGAAGGCGGTGATCGGCGCGATCGCGGTCGTGGCCCTGCTGGCGGTCCTGCCGAGCGTGATGCAGATGATCCTGCAGCCGCGGCTGGGCGGGCAGCCGACCGCCCTGCTCACCGTCGCCGGGCTGAGCACCCTGGCCTCGCTGATCGTGTTCCCGCTGCTGATCGGCGGCGTGCTGCGCGTGATCGATGCCGTCGAGCGCGGCCGTCCGGCCAGCGTCGGCGGAGTGTTCGAGCCGTTCCGCGCGGGCCACGGCGCGGGTCGCCTGGTCGGCTTCGGACTGCTGATGACCGCGCTCTACCTGCTGGTGTTCGGCACCATCGTCGGCAGCTTCGGCCAGGACCTGCCGGAGTGGTACATGCAACTGGTGCAGCTGACCGTGGACGCCGGCGGCAAGCCGGTGCAGCCGGACGACATCCCGGCGCCGCCGCCGGGCCTGGGGATGGTGATGGCGCTGGGCCTGCTGTTCGGCCTGTTCCTCGGCGGCGCCTATGCGATCGGCTTCGGCCAGGTCGCGCTGGGCGGCCGCGGCGTGCTGGCGGCGATCGGCGACGGCCTCGCCGGCGCACTCAAGAACCTGCTGCCGATCGTGGTGATGTCGGCGCTGGCGATCGTCGCGCTGCTCGCGCTGACCCTGGTGGTGACCCTGGTGGGCGGCGTGCTCATGCTGGTCGGCGGCCTGGTGCATCCGGCGCTGGGCGCGCTGCTGGTCGCGCCGGTCTACCTCGGCATGATCCTGCTGATGTACGTGGTGATGTTCGGCGTGATGTACCACATGTGGCGCGACATCTGCGCCGAGCCGGTCGCGCCGCCGCCGCTGCCGGACCACCTGGTCGAACTCTGACGGCGTCGCCTCGGCGTCCGCCGCCCGCGGCGCGGCTAGAACAGCAGCAGCGCGTCGAGCGCGCGCTGCATCGCCGCCTGCATCGCGGCGAACAGCCACGCCAGTGCGGCCAGGGCCGCCAGCGCCTGCAGCGCGAGCCAGGCCCATGCCCAGCCGGGCAGCGCCGCATCCGGCCGGACCCCCAGCACGCGGGTCCCGGCGATGCGGTCGTGCAGCGCCTGGTACTGCGGCGGCGCCATCGCCAGCAGGTGGCCGATATTGAGCGTCAGCCAGGACAGCGCGCCGGCGAGGTGGCGACCCGCCGCGCGCGCAACGCCCGGGCTCCCGCCCGCGGCATCGACCACGCGCAGGCCGAGCGCCTGCTTGCCCGGCGTCGCCTGTCGCGCCGAGCCTTCCCACAGCGTCGACCAGGCCAGCGCCAGCAGGGCGAGCAGCAGCAGCGGGACGAACACCGCATCGCCGACGGCATCGACCAGGGCGGACACCAGACCCCTGGAGCCCGCATCGGCCAGCCAGTCCCGCGCCAGTTCCCAGGGCGTGCCGCCCTGCGCCAGCACGTCGAGCATCGAGCGCGCCATTGCCGCGACCAGGGCCTCGAAGGCCCCGCAGGCGCGGGCCGCCGCCTCGCGGATACGGTCCAGGCTGGCCAGCATGGCCACGGCCGACAGCAGCGCCATGTCCAGCGACCAGGCCGCGTAGCGCCGCAGCAGGCCCGCCGGCGCGGTGCTCATGCCTCGTCCGCGGCTCCGGGCTCGCGCCGCGGCGCCAGCAGCCGTGCGGCGATGATGCCGGCCTCGTAGAGCAGGCACATCGGGATCGCCAGCATCAGCTGCGAGACCACGTCGGGCGGGGTGATGACCGCGGCCAGGATGAACACGCCGACGATCGAGTACCCGCGCCATTCGCGCAGCTGGTCGGGCGTCACCCAGCCCAGCAGCACCAGGATCACCAGGGCCACCGGCAGCTCGAAGCTGATGCCGAAGGCCAGGAAGATCACCAGCACGAAGTTCAGGTAGGCGTTGATGTCGGTCATCATCGCCACGCCATCGGGGGTGATCGCGGTGAGGAAGCCGAACACCGACGGCAGCACCACGAAGAACGCGAACGCGCAGCCGGCGTAGAACAGCGCCACCGCCGAAACCAGCAGCGGCAGGGCCAGCCGCTTCTCGCGCCGGTACAGTCCGGGCGCGACGAAGGCCCAGGCCTGGTAGAGCAGCCAGGGCATGGTCACCAGCACCGCCGCGAACAGCGCCAGCTTCAGCGGCGCGAAGAACGGGGAGGCGACCTCCACCGCGATCAGTTGCGCGCCCTGCGGCAGCTTGTCGAGCAGCGGCTGGGCGAACCAGCCGTACAGGCGGTTGGCGAACGGCAGCAGCGCGACCAGCGCCAGGCCCAGCCCGGCCAGCGCCCGCATCAGGCGGCTGCGCAGCTCGACCAGGTGTTCGATCAGGCTGCTCTCGCCGCTGTCGTGCTCAGCGCTGCCGGCCATCGTCCGTCCCCGGGGGCTGGTCCGGCTCGCCCGACGCCTCGCCGCGGGCGGCCTGCGGCGGCAGCTGGCTCGCGGCCGCGGTGGCAGGGTCGTCGCCGTCGTCGGGCGCGGCCTCGTCCGGCGCCCCTGTCGCCTGCCGGCGCAGGGCCTCGATCTCGCGCCGCGCCTCGGCCTCGGCCGCGCGCACCTTGGCCTGTACCTCGGCCTCGGTCTCCTGCATGGTCTTCTGCAGGTCGGATGCGGCCAGCCTGGCGTCGTGCAGGCTGCGCTTGAGTTCCTCGGCGGCCAGTTCGCGCTCGAGTTCGGACTTCACCGAATACCACTGCGCGCGCGCGCGGCGCACCCACAGGCCCGCGAAGCGCGCCGCCTTGGGCAGGCGCTCGGGGCCGAGCACGACCAGTGCGACCACCGCGACCAGCAGCAGTTCGGTAAAGCCGATGTCGAACATGGGGGCGGCCGCGGACCCGCGGCTCAGCGCGAGATGGTGTCGTCCTGCCGGGACTTGCCCGACACGGTGCCATCGCGCTCCTGCTGCGGCGGCTGGTGGTCGAGTTCGCCGGCGGGCCGGTCGTCGTCGGCCATGCCCTTCTTGAATCCCTTCACCGCTTCGCCCAGGTCGCGGCCGGCGCCGCGCAGGCGCTTGGTGCCGAACACCAGCAGCACCACGACCAGCACGATCAGCCAATGCCAGATGCTGAAACTACCCATTGCATGCTTCCGGGGACAGGTGGAAAGCGCTCAGGATACTCCACGCGGCGCCGCGCGACCGTGCGCGGCGCCGCGCACGGCCGTTCACGGCGTTTCGGGCAGCGGCTCGACCATGGCCGGGTTGTCGTTCACCGGCTGGAACGGCTCGGGCTGCGGTTCGTCCACCACCAGCTGGCTGGACAGCGGCACGGTGCTGGCGCCGCCGACCGGCTCCGCCGGCGCCTGCGCGGTCGCGGCCGGCCGGGCCGGCGCGGGGGCGCGATCCGTCCCACGGGCGATGCGGGCGGCATTGGTGGCCTCCTCGAGCTGGTCGCGGAAGGCGACCACCGCGTCCGACGGCGCCTGCGCGGCGCGGCCCTCGAAGATCATGCGCGGGGTGGAGTTGGCTCCATAGACCAGCTGGTTGGCCTCGTTGTCGATCTGCAGCACCGCGCCGTCCAGCGCCACGCCGGCGAACAGGCCGCGCGCGCGCGACCACGACCAGATCTCGGCCTTGAGCTGGCCGTCGGTCGCGGCGGCCGCGTTGCGCCCGACCGGACCGGCGGCCACGCCGGCGTCGGCGCCGAGGGTGACCTTGCCGTTGACGATCGATTCCAGGCTGCGGTCGTTGCGGAACACCAGCACCACGTCGGAAGACTGCACGCCGGCCTGGAAGCCGATGCTGCCGCCGGTGAGCTTGACGAAGCTGGGGTTGGACCAGGTGCCGTCGGCCGACTTCACCGACAGCAGGCCATGGCCGCGGCGCCCGCCGAGCACCAGGCCGACCTTGAGCGTGTCGGGGATGACGACGATCGCGCGGGCCTCGTCGAGCAGCTTGTCGGGGATGGCGGACTCGGGGATGGCCTGCACTTCGTTGAGCACGCGCAGCGCGTTGGACGCGCGCGCATCCTCCTCGGGGCCGGCGACGGCGGCACCGCTGGCGAGCGCGAAGGCCAGCAGCGAGGCGAGCAGCGTCTTGCGCAGCGGGGAAGCGGGCATCGAACGGGACATCGCGGACTCCGGGAAAGGCGTGGGCACCGCGCGTCGCGGCGACGGCTCAGGCTAGTGACGGCGCGATGAATCGGGGATGAGTTGATCGGGCCTATCGCAGCGATCGAAAACGGCCCATGCCAAGCGCGGCGTGGCCTGCCATCCTATGCCCATGACGACTCCAGCCACCGCGCCCGCCGGCGCGACGCCCGACACCGCCGTCCTCCTGGTCAACCTCGGTACCCCGGAGGCGCCCACCGCGGCGGCGGTCAAACGTTACCTCGGCGAATTCCTTGGCGATCCGTACGTGGTGCAGATCCCGCGCGTGTTCTGGTGGCCCCTGCTGCACGGGGTGATCCTGCCGCTGCGTTCGCCGCGGGTGGCGAAGAAGTACGCCGAGATCTGGATGGAAGGCGGCTCGCCGCTGGCCGTGCATACGCGCCGGCTCGCCGGCGCGCTGCAGGCGCGGCTTCCCGGCATCGCGGTCGACCATGCGATGCGCTACGGCGCGCCCGCGATCGACACGCGCCTGCGCGAACTCGCCGCCGCCGGCGCGCGCCGCGTGCTGGTGCTGCCGCTGTACCCGCAGTACTCCTCGACCACCACCGGCACGGTGGCGGCGGCGGTCGAGCGCAGCAGTGGCGCGCTGCCGGCACGGGTCGTGCACGACTACGCCACCGACCCCGGCTGGGTGGCGGCGGTGGCCGACTCGATCCGCACCCACTGGGACCGGCACGGCCGTGGCGAACGCCTGCTGTTCTCCTTCCACGGCCTGCCGCAGCGGCTGGTCGACGCCGGCGATCCCTACGCCGCGCAGTGCGAGGCCAGCGTGGCGGAGCTCGCGCGCGCGCTGGACCTGGCGCCGGCCGACTACGTGATGACCTACCAGTCGCGCTTCGGACGCGAGCGCTGGCTCGGCCCGGCCACCGACGAGACCCTGCGCGCGCTGGCCGAAGGCGGCCTGCGCCGCATCGACGTGGTCTGCCCGGGGTTCGCCGCCGACTGCCTGGAGACGCTGGAGGAGATCGCCATGCAGAACGAGGAACTGTTCCGCGAGGCGGGCGGCCAGGCACTGCACTACATCCCCTGCCTCAACGATGCGCCCGCCCATGCCGATGCGCTGGCCGCCCTGGCGCTGCGCGAACTCGCCGAGTGGAGCGCGTCGTCCTGATGCGCGAGTTCCAGCTCGACATCGCCGTGGGCCGCATCCACGGCCTGCGCCAGGGCGAGCCGGGGCAGCCGCGCGTGCTGGCCCTGCACGGCTGGCTCGACAACGCCGCCAGCTTCGTGCCGCTGGCCGCCCACCTGCCCGGGCTGGACCTGGTGGCGGTGGACCTGCCCGGCCACGGGCGCAGCGCGCACCTGCCGCCGGGCGCCGACTATTCCTTCGCCGGCGCCCTGCACAGCGTGCTCGACATCACCGATGCGCTGGACTGGGAGCGTTTCGCCCTGCTGGGGCATTCGATGGGCGCGGGCATCGCCAGCCTGCTGGCCGCCGCCTGCCCGCAGCGGGTGGCGCGGCTGGTGGCGATCGAGGCGCTGGGCGCGCTGCCCGAGCAGGAGGAGAACACGGTGGCACGGCTGCGCGACGCGGTCGCCACCGGGCGCACGCTGGGCGGCAAGCGCCTGCGCATGTTCACAGAACTGGACACGCCGGTGCGCGCACGCACCCTGGCCCGGACCGGCGCGATCGGCGAAGCGGCCGCGCGCCTGCTGGTCGAACGCGGCGTGCGCGAGGTTGAGGCCGGGGACGGCCGCCGCGGCTGGGTCTGGAGCAGCGACCCGCGCCTGACCCTGCCGACCCTGGTGCGGATGACGCCGGGCCAGGTACGCGCCCTGATCCGCGGCATCGAGTGTCCCACGCGGGTGATCCACGCCGATCCGCCGCAGCCCTACCTGCCCGAGCCGATGCGCAGCGCGCACGCGGCCCTGCTCCCCGACGGCGAACTGTACGTCCTGCCGGGCGGGCACCACCTGCACATGGAGCAGCCGGCGGCGGTGGCCGCGGCGATCGGCGACTTCCTGCACGCCTCGCCCGCGGGCTGAGGCCCAGCCGGGTTTACTGCTGGCGCGGGCCCTGCAGCTGCACGCCGACGATCACGTGGTCGTCGCCGTTGTTGCGGTTGAACGACAGCGTGGCGCTGCGCCGCTGCTCGTCCTCGCCCTTCTCGAAGGCCAGCATGGCGGCGTCGGCCGAATGCTGTGCGGACATCGACTGGGTCCAGCCCTGGGCCTGCATCGCCTCGCGGGCGGCGGCGAACAGGCCAGCCACCTGGCCGGGCGCGGTCAGGCTGACCATGCTGATGCCCTGCAGGTCCATGACGCTGTTCACCTGGGCGTCCGGCGGCAGGTAGATGTCGGCCGGGAAGTCCTCGGGCAGGGCGACCGATTCGCCGGCGCGGATCGCCAGCTCGCCGTCGGCCGAGCGCAGGGTCATCTGGTCGCCGTCGCGCTCCACCTTCACCCCGGTCGCGCGCTCGATGGCGGCGTCGGCGGCGGTCTCCCCGACCTTCTGGCAGGCCCCTGCGGCCAGCACCAGGGCCAGGGCGAAGGACAGTTGTGACGCGCGCTTGGCAACACCGTTCATCGCATCCCCTGGGCGGTGTGGTGGAGTGGTCGATGAACGTGAAAACGCGGTTCGCCGCCGGAACAGGTCAGGTGTCGAGCAGGACGTGCAGCCCGGCCTTGAGCCGGCGGCCCTCGTCGCGGAAATAGTCGCGCGCATCGCGCCAGTCCGGGCAGCGCGCCTCGACCTCGCGCCAGAACCGGCGCGAGTGGTCGGCATGGATCAGGTGGCAGAGCTCGTGCACCAGAACGTACTCGAACGCCGCCGGCCTTCCCAGCACCAGGGCCAGGTCGAGGGTGAGGGTGCCGTCCGGCGCCAGCGAGCCCCACTGCGAGGACAGCACGCGCAGCCGGATCCGCGACGGCGGCCGCGGCAGGCCGGGCAGGTAGGCCGGCAGCCAGCGGCCGATGTCGGCGCGGGCCTCGGCTTCGTAGAAGTCGCGCAGCGCGCGCGAGACCGCGGCCTGTCCGGCGCGCGCCGGCAGCTGCAGCGTCAGCGCCTCCTCGCCGGCGACCACGCGCGCGACCCGGCCTGGCGCCCAGTGCAGCGGCAGCATGCGCCCGCGCAGCGGCACGCTGGTCGCCTCGCCCGGGACCAGCGCCATCACGTCGCCGGGCTGCTGGGCGAGCTGGTCGGTGAGCCAGTCGCGATGCTCGTGCACGAAACGCTCGCCGGCGACCAGGCTGGTGCGTGGCGGCAGGGTCAGGCGCGCGCCGCGTTCGCCCACGCTCAGGCGCAGGCGCTTGGCGCGCGGATCGCGCACGCGCATCACGTCGATGCGGCGCCCGTCGGACAGCACGAAGGGGAACGAGTCGCGCTGCAGCCGGGAGACGCCCGGCGCCGTCGGCGACAGTCGGAACAGGGAAGGCATGCGGGAATGCTAACTGCTGCGGGCCGCCGCGCCCACGCCGCGTCGCGCGGCGCAGGGGTCGTGCGCGGCGCGGTGTGCGGCGGGCGGCGCTGCGGCCGTGCTCAGGCGTCGGCCCTGGAGAGCTTCAGCGCCTTCTCCAGGACCGTGAACAGGCGCGAGAACTCGGCGCTCATCAGTGCGAAGCGCGCGTCGAGCTCGGCGCGGATGTCGTCGCGCTCGCTGGATTCGAGCTGGTCCACCGCGCCGTCGAGCAGCTTGAACTTGCGCACCACCAGGTCCTCGCCGAGCACGAACGAGACATGGTCGTCCAGGTTCAGCGCCAGCTTCGTCACCTGCTTGCCGGAATCCAGGTGCTTGGCGATCTCGTCGCACTGCAGCTCCTGGCGCTGGCACTTCACGATCGCGCCGTGTTCGGCCGGATCCTTGAGCTCGCACTCTTCGCCCAGGGACAGGCCGTCGGGCAGCGGATCGCCGGCGATCCAGCCGGTGAGCACGCTGCGCGGCGCGACTTCGGCGTTCAGCGGCAGCGCCGGGAAGCTGCCCATCGCCTGGCGGATCTCCGAGACCACCGCCTCGCCGCTCTTGCGGCTGGAGGTGTCGACCACGCACACGCCGTGCTCCAGGTCGAGCAGCGCGTCGGTGCGCGACGGCCGCACGAAGGCACGCGGCAGCAGCTCCTGCACCAGGTCGTCCTTCATCTGCTTGCGCATGCGGCTGCCGGGACGCCGGCCCTGCTTTTCCTCCATCTCGGCCAGGCGGTCGGCGAGCATCTCGTTGACCACCGACGAGGGCAGCAGCCGGTCTTCGCCGCCGACGGTCAGCCAGATGGTGTCGCCGATGCGGTGGGACAGGGCCTCGCCGTTGCGGCCGAAGGGCGGGATGAAGCCGCGCGAGGACAGCTCCAGCGGGCCGACGGGCTTGAGCGGGTGGCCGGCGAGCAGCTCCTCGATGCCGGAGAAATCGAGCGTGGTGGGAAAGCGGAACAGGGTGAGGTTGCGGAAGAACATCGGGAGGGGGTGCCGTAGTGGGGATGGGGAACAGCGCCGGGCGCGTCGCCGTCAGCGCAGGGGGCGGGCGGCGTGGCGTCCGCGGTCAGGAAAGGATCGGCTGCGCGCCGCGCGCGCGGCCCGGGCAGGAGCGACGGCGCACGTCAGGCATGGCCGTCGTGGCCGGCCGGCGCGTGCGCGGCCGGGTCGCCGGCGAGCCAGGCGTGCGCGTCTGCGACGGCGGCCCCTTCGCGGTGGCCCAGCGCGAGGAAATCGAACAGTTTCGGGTCGCTCAGCTGCGAGGGGCGGATGTCGCCCAGTGCGCGCGCGATGGTCTCGATGCGGCCCGGCGATTCGCGTTCCCATTGCTTCATCATCAACCCGACCTGCTTGCGCTGCAGGTTCTCCTGCGAGCCGCAGAGGTTGCACGGGATGATCGGGAACCGCTTCGCCTCGGCATAGGCGACGATGTCTTCCTCGCGCACGTAGGCCAGCGGACGGATCACCACGTGCCTGCCATCGTCGGACAGCAGCTTCGGCGGCATCCCGCTGAGCCTGGCGTGGAAGAACAGGTTGAGGAAGAAGGTGGCGACCAGGTCGTCGCGGTGGTGGCCCAGCGCGATCTTGGTGTAGCCATGCTGCTCGGCGTACGTGTACAGCGCGCCGCGGCGCAGGCGCGAGCACAGCGAGCACATGGTCTTGCCCTCGGGCACCACGCGCGTGACCACCGAGTAGGTGTCCTGCTCGATGATGTGGTAATCGACGCCGAGCGAACGCAGGTACTCCGGCAGCACGTGTTCGGGGAAGCCCGGCTGCTTCTGGTCGAGGTTGACCGCGGTGATCGAGAACGACACCGGCGCCTTCTTCTGCAGCTGCAGCAGCACGTCGAGCATGGTGTAGCTGTCCTTGCCGCCGGACAGGCACACCATCACCCGGTCGCCGTCCTCGATCATGCCGAAGTCGGCGATCGCCCTGCCCACCTGGTGGCGCAGGCGCTTGGCCAGGCGGTTGGCCTCGTGCGCGCCGCGCCGCTCGGCGTTGCGCAGGGTGGGCATGGGCAGGGGGACGACGGTTTCCATGCGTGGATTTTACCGGTCCGCGCGCGACCCGGCTCGGCCGCGCCGGGATTGACGTCGCGGCGCGCTTCTGCGCACGCGCGGCAGCCGGCGCCGCGAGGGGTGCGGCGCCGGCTCAGTCGCTCAGGGCGTCCACACCCGGTTGCGCGTGGCCGGATCGGTGGTGATGTCGCTGACCCGTCCATTGCTGAAGTGCAGCTGGAACTCGGCGAAGCTGCTCAGCCAGTAGCGCCACAGGTCGGACTCCAGGTCCGGGTTTTCGCTGCTGATCGGATAGCCCAGCGAGGCGAGGACCTGTTCGCGGGTCATGCCCGGGGTCACGCGGGACTGGCGCACCGCCTCCTGCACCTTGGCCGGCCAGCCGGCGATGGCCGCCTTCGGATCCTCGGTGACCACGTAGCGGCGGGCGAATGCCGCGTTGTCGAGGTCGCGGCTGTAGTCGTTGCCGATCTCCTGCTTCTCGCCGTCGATCTGCACCTTCACCCGGTAGCGGCCGTAGCCGGTCACCTTCACAGGGGTGCCTGCGGGAATGACCCGCTTGCCGCCCTCGGCATAGTTGCTGTCGCTGATCCAGCTGCCGTCGCTGCGCATGTTGCAGCACAGGTAGCCGTCGTACTTGTCCTGCGCGCCGGCGCTCCCCGCCAGCAGCGCTGCGGCAAGCCCCAGCGCCCGCAGGCCCTGGCGCGTGCCGATCCTGGTCGTCACATCCATCGTGTCGTGCTCCGTTCCCCTGCGGCCGGGCCTTCCGCGATGCGTGGACCGGGGCGCCACGGCCCCGTGCGCGTCGCCCCTCCGCGCCGCCGCATTGTGCCCGCTGCGCGCGCCCCGGGACACCCGCGCGGCGCCGGCCGCGGTGTAAGCTGTCGCTGCGATGCAATGCGCCGATGCCGCCGAAACGTCCCGCCAGCTGGCCGAACTGCGGCTCCAGCATCGCGACCTCGACACCGCGATCGCGCGGCTGCAGGCCGATATCGCCAACGACGAGCTGATGATCAAGCGGCTGAAGAAGCGCAAGCTGATGCTCAAGGACCAGATCGCGCGCCTGGAAAGCGCGCTGATTCCGGACGAGCCGGCCTAGTCCGCGACCGCCTGCGGCGCCGGCTCCTCGCTGCGCACCGCCTCGGGACTGATCTTCTCGATCGTGTGCCGCAGCTCGCGCCCGAGGATGATCTTGGCGTCGCGCGCCCAGGTCTCCAGCCGCTGGTCGAACACCAGCTTGCTGTTCTGGTCGAGCCTGACCAGGCCAAGTTCGCGCAGCTTCTGGATGAAGCCGCGGAACAGGCTCTTGTCGAAGAACTCCGGCGCCGCCGGCGCGTACAGCAGGCTCAGGCGCTGGGCGGCGAGCTGGCACAGGCTTTCCAGTTCGCCCGCGCCCAGCGTGCCCGGGCCGTTCTTGGCCAGCACCGAGATCGCGATGTAGTAGCGCTCGAAGGCCTGCTGCAGCGGATGGCCGATCGCGCGCAGGCGGAACACCTCGTCCGACTGCCCGGCGTTGCGCGCCAGGATGCCGCCGTCGTCGTCGCTGACCTGCTGCAGCAGGCCCTCGCGCACGAACACGTCGAGGGTGCGGTCGATGCGCGCGGCGAAGCCGTCCTCGTCCCAGGCCAGGAACAGCTCGCCCTGCAGGAACGGGTAGACCGAACGTCCGAGCCGCTTGAGCGTGTCTCGCGACATCCGCCGGTTGTGCTGGAAGCAGCAGGCGATCCAGGCCGAGGCGGTGAACAGGTGCAGCACGTTGTTTCGGAAATAGCTCAGCAATACCGCGTCGTCGTCGCCCACGCTGAGCACGTCGCCCAGCGGATGCGCGATGCGCCGCAGCACGCCGATCTCCTCGCCATGCGCCACGATCTCGCGCGGCGAATGCGGCGTCACCGTCACCCGGTCCGAATACGGCACCTCGGCCAGCAGGGTCTTGGACAGCGCGATCTGCGCCAGCAGGTCGGCCTCGGCCATGGTGTGCTTGGGCGTGGACAGCAGCGCCATCGCCAGCAGGTTGATCGGATTGACGTCGGCGGCGCGGTTGATGTTGACCTGGATGCGCTCGGCCGCGGCGTCCACGGTGTGCGACAGCCAGTCCGGCTTGTCCTCGTCGGTGAGCGGCTTGCCGTCCCATTCGGCGGCGTGCTCGGCGAGCAGGTCGGCCAGGGGGATCGGCTCGCCGAAGTTCACCACCACCTGGCCGTAGTTCTGGCGCAGCACCTTGGGAATCGACCACAGCAACGCCCAGATCGACTCCTTCTCCTTGGGCTTGCCCGACAGCTCGTCGAGGTAGCTGCTGCCTTCCATCAGCTTCTCGTAGCCGATGTACACCGGCTGGAACAGCACCGGACGCGACGGTTGCCGCAGGTAGGCGCGCAAGGTCATGGAGATCATGCCGCCCTTGGGCTGCAGCAGCCGGCCGGTGCGCGAACGCCCGCCCTCGATGAAGTACTCGATCGAATAGCCGCCGGCGATCAGCTGCGCCACGTACTCGGCCAGCACCGCCGAGTACAGCGCCGAGCCGCGGATCGAGCGCCGGATGAAGAACGCGCCGCCGCGCCGCAGGATCGGGCCGATCACCGGCAGGTTGAGGTTGATGCCGGCGACGATGTGCGGCGGCACGATGCCCTTGGTGTAGAGCAGGTAGGACAGCAGCAGGTAGTCCATGTGGCTGCGGTGGCTGGGCACGTAGATCACCTCGTGCCCGGGCGCGGCGGCCTTGAGGCTGTCGAGGTGGTGCACCAGCACGCCGCGATAGATCCGGTTCCACACCGAGGTCAGCAGGAACGAGGCCGAACGCACCACCGGGTGCGAATAGTCGGCCGCGATCTCGTAGGCCATGGCGTGGGCCTTCTTCCACGCCTCCTCCGGCGAGCTGCTGTCGCGCCGCGCCTGGTCGGCGATCGCCTCCTTGACCTGGGCCGAGGACAGGACCTTGTCGATCAGCAGGCGCCGGGTCGACAGGTCGGGCCCGATCACCGCCTCGCGCAGGCGGTTGAAGTGGGTGCGCAGCAGGCGCGAGAGCTTGCGCACGCTGCGCTCGGGCGGAAGGTCCTCGGCCAGCAGGTCGCGGATCGAGACCGGGCCCGCGAACTGCACCAGGGTGTCGCGGCCGTTGAGCAGGATCGCCAGCAGCCGGCGGAAGCGGCCCACGATCGCCCAGTTCTCGGAAAACAGCACCGAGAACCAGCCCGAGGCCTTGTCCGGCGAGCGGCCGACGAAGATCGACACCGGCACCAGCTGCACGTCCAGCGCCGGATCCTCGCGGTGCGCCTCGAGCAGGCGCGCCAGCGATTCGGAATGGGTCTTCTTCGGCGGCGGCTGGCCGGTGGCCAGGGCCAGCGCCGCGCTCGCGTTGCGCCGCGACAGCGCCACGTAGGCGCGCTTGCGGCCCAGCGGATCGCCCGGCAACGGCCGCAGCGGGGACGGCATGCCGGTCTCGCGGCAGGCGCGATCCAGGATCAGGGCGTTCGACAGCCCGTAGTCCTCGAGCACGTAGCAGACCGGACGCGGGTCGACCAGCTCCGGCGGCGCCTGCGGCTCGATCTTCAGCCCGATCCAGGGCTGCAGCACGCGCCCGGCCAGCGTGGCCCACCACGGCCGGCCGCTGCGCATCGCCGAGACCCGCGGCGGCGGATCGCGGTCGGGGCCGGTGGGGGGGCGATCGCCGCCCTGGCCGGCGGGCGGGTCGGCCTCGAAGAGGTTCGGCTGGCTTGGCATCCCTCGCATTATGCCGAAGCGCGGGCGGGCATCCGCTGCGGGGGCGGCGGTCAGCAATGTCAAGGCCGGCTGAACAGTTTCAGCCGAACTGCGGCAAAACTGTGACCCGGTGCCGGTTGCGCCGATCGGCAGGCTTGCGCGGCTTTACAGCTTGTTTACAAACAGGCCAACGCGCGAGGGGGCGCGCGGAACTGGATCCCCGCTGCATCACTTCCAAGGAGAGACCCGATGTTGCCCCGTCCCGATCGCCTGGGCGCCGCCGTGCGCCGTGCCCTGCTGCTGTCCGTCCTGTCCCCCGCCGCCTTCGCCCAGCAGGCGCCCGCGCCAGCGCCGGAGGAGGGCGCGCGCACCCTCGATACCGTCACGGTGACCGGCTCGCGCATCCGCCGCGCCGAACTCGAGACCCAGGTCCCGGTGCAGGTCCTGAGCCGCGAGGACATCGACCGCAGCGGCTTCACCTCGGTGGCCGAGGTGGTGCAGAACCTCACCGCCAGCGGCACGGCGCTCAACACCAAGTTCAATTCCTCCGGCAACTTCGGCTTCCCGCCCGACGGTGGCGGCGTCGGCGCCGGCGCGGCCACGGTCGACCTGCGCCACCTCGGCGCCAAGCGCGTGCTGGTGCTGGTCGACGGGATCCGCTGGGTCAACGAGTCCTCGGCCTCGGGCGTGGGTTCGGCGGTCGACCTCAACACCATCCCGCTGGCGATCATCGACCGCATCGAGGTGCTGGAGGACGGCGCCTCGTCGATCTACGGCTCGGACGCCATCGCGGGCGTGGTCAACATCATCACCCGCAAGGACGTCGACGGCGCCAGCGTGCAGCTGCACACCGGCGACTACAGCGACCTGGACGGCGGCGAGACCTGGGGTGCCGACCTGGGCTGGGGCGGCAGCAGCGACCGCGCGCGCTGGTTCGTCGGCGCGTCCTACTTCAAGCAGAAGGAAATCTCTTCGCTCGGGTACGGCCCGGCGAGCGTGCCGGTGCCGGGCACCGGGCTGGACAACGGCAGTTCGGCGACGCCGCAGGGCCGGTTCGTATTCCAGGACCCCAACACAGGCGAGGTCTACAGCATCACGCCCGACACCGGCGTCCCGGATCCGACCTATCTAGGCCAGCCGGCCTGCCCCACCGAGCGCGCCGACGACTTCCACTGCTTCACCAACGCCGACCGCTTCAACTTCGCGCCCTACAACCTGCTGCTCACGCCGTCGGAACGCAAGTCGGTGTTCGGCCAGGTGCAGTTCGACTTCACCCCGACCTTCGGCGCCTACGCGCGCGTGCTCTACAACGAGCGCGAATCGGCCAACCAGGCCGCGCCCGAACCGATCTTCCTCGGTACCGACGCCGGCGTGTACAACGAGTGGGCCGAGACGCGGCTGGTGATCTCGGCCGCGAACCCCTACAACCCCTTCGGCTTCGACCTCACCACCGTCGGCCCGGATGCCAACCTGTTCCTGCTCGGCCGGCGCCCGGTCGAGGGCGGGCCGCGCCGCTACGTGCAGGAGGTCGAGACCTGGTATGCCGCGTTCGGGCTCAACGGCCTGTTCGACGTCGGCGGCCGCCAGTGGAGCTGGGACCTCAACCTGGTGCGCAGCGAGAGCAAGGCCGAGCAGACCAATACCGGCAGCTACAACGTGCGCCGCATCAACGAGGCGCTGGGCGACCCCGCAGCCTGCGCGACCATCGCCGGCTGCGTACCGCTCAACCTGTTCGGCGGCGTGGGCACGATCACGCCCGAAATGCTCGCCTTCATCCAGCCGGTCGTGCGCGACCGCAGCAGCAACAGCCTGAGCCTGGTCTCGGCCAACGTCACCGGCGACCTGTTCGACAACTGGGCTGGCGCGGTGGCCTTCGCCGCCGGCGTCGAGTACCGCGACTACGAGGGCGAGTACCAGCCCGACCCGATCACCGTCGCCGGCGAATACAACGGCGTGCCGTCCGGCCCCACCCAAGGCCAGTACGACGTGCGCGAGGCCTATGCCGAGCTGCTGGTGCCGCTGGCCGGCGAGGGCTGGCTGGGCGAGAGCCTGGACCTGAGCCTGGCCGGGCGCTGGTCGGACTACTCCAACTTCGGCAGCACCAACACCGGCAAGATCGGCCTGCGCTGGCAGGTGGCCGACGAGTTCCTGCTGCGCGGTTCGTTCGCCGAAGGCTTCCGCGCGCCGTCGATCGGCGAGCTCTACGGCACCCTCAGCCGTTTCGACGCGACCCTGGTCGATCCCTGCAACAACGAAGCCTCGACCACGCCGCAGTGCGTGGCCGACGGGGTGCCGCCCGGCTACGAGCAGTCCAACCCGCAGATCTCGGTGGTCACCGCGGGCAACATCGACCTGCAGCCCGAAACCAGCCGCAGCCTGATGCTGGGCGCGGTGTGGAGCCCCGCGTTCGCCGACGAAGCGTCGTGGTCGCAGGCGCTGGACCTCGGCCTGACGTTCTACCGCCACACCATCGACGGCGCGATCCAGGCGCTGGACGCGCAGACCATCCTCAACCGCTGCATTTCCACCCGCGATCCGGTGTCGTGCGGCTTCTACGAGCGCAACGACCGCGGCCAGATCGTCCGCTTCGACAACATCCTCGGCAATGTCGGCACGATCCGCACCGACGGCTGGGACTTCAGCGCCGACTGGCGCCTGCCCGAGCAGGCCTGGGGCCAGCTGGCCTTCGCCTGGAAGACCACCTGGGTGACGAAGTACGAACTGGTCAACGAGGCCGGCCAGCCCGAGCCGCGAGCGCCGGGCGTGGAGATCAACAACAGCGCCATTCCCGAGACCACCTCCACCCTGGCCGCGGTGTGGCGCGGGGCCGGTGGCTGGCAGGCGGCCTGGACCGCGCGCTACATCGACCGCCTGCGCGAGTCCTGCGCCGGCGCCAACGGCTACGACATCTGCGACGACAGCGACAACGACCGCAACGATCTCGGCGCCACCACCTACCACGACGCCCAGCTGTCCTGGGGCACCGACGCCTGGATGAAGGACTTCCGCATCACCCTCGGCGTCAACAACGTGTTCGCCAAGGATCCGCCGATCTGCCTGAGCTGCTCGCTCAACGGCTACGACGCGTCGACCTACGACCTGCCGGGCCGCTTCTGGTACGCGCGGGTGGGCTTCGGCTTCTGAGCGGAATGCGGCGGGGCCGGCCGGTCCGGCTCCGCCGCGTCAGCGCGCCAGCGCGCCGTCGGGCACTTCCAGGTTGACCGACAGCGCCAGGTGGTCGGAGAACGCGGCCGGGACGGCGCGCATGCCCTCGCAGCGCAGGGTGTCGGTGACCAGGATGTGGTCGATCGCGCGCTGCGGTTTCCAGCTGGGGAAGGTGTGCACGGTGCAGCCCGGCGGCTGCAGGCGGGTCTTGCGGAACAGGCTGCCCATCTCCGGGCAGTCGACCACGCAGTTGAAATCGCCCATCAGCACCGCGTTGGGGAAGTCGTGCAGCAGCTCGGCGATGAAGTCGAGCTGCATCTGGCGCGACTGCGCGCCCAGCGACAGGTGTGCGACCGCGACGGTGAGGCCCTGCGGACCGTCGCCGAAGTGGCCCATCAGCACGCCGCGCCCGGCGATGCGGCCGGGCAGCGGGTGATGCACCACTTCCACCGGCTCGAGCCGGCTGAGCAGGCCGTTGGCGCTGGAGGCCACGTTGCCCACGCGCCGGTTGGGCTGGTGGGTCCAGTAGTCGAAGCCGGCGCGCTCGGCCAGGTAGTGGGTCTGGTTGGTGAAGCCCGAGCGCCAGCTGCCCGGATCGCTCTCCTGCAGGCCGACGATGTCGTGCTCGCCGGCCAGGCGCGCGATCGCGTCGAGCGAGGTGCGCTTGCCGACCGGCAGCACGTGCGACCAGCTGCGCGTGGCGTAGTCGCTGTAGCGCCGCGTGCTGGAGCCTGCCTGGATGTTCGCGCTGAGCAGCTTCAGCCGTTGCGTGGACATGCGCGTTCGGGCATCAGCCGCCGGCCCGCACCTGCGAGATCACGCGGTCGACGTTCTGCATCATGTCCTCGAAGCTGCGGCCCTTCACCCGGTAGCGGCCGTTGACGATCATCGTCGGCGTCGAGTTCACGCGCTGCTGCGTGATGTACTGCTTGGCGCGGCCGAACTTGGCGTTGACCGTGAAGCTGGCCATGGTGCTGGCGAACTGCGCCGGGTCGGCGCCGAACTTCGCGTAGGCGCGGGCGAGGTCCTGCGGCGAGTCGGTGCCGCGTTCGCCCTTGAGCGAGCGCTCCACGTGGATGGCCTGGAAGATGCCGTCGTGGGACTTGTCGGCGATGCCCATCGCCTCGGCGGCGTAGTAGGCGCGCACGTAGGGATCCCAGTTGCCGCCGAACGGCGCCGGTACGTAGGTGAAGCGCACGTCGGCCGGCAGCCGCGCCTTCCAGCTGTTCACCAGCGGCTGGAACATGGCGCAGGCCGGGCAGACGTAGTTGAACACCTCGACCACCTCGATCTTGCCGTTGAGCGGCTCGAACGGCTGGCCGCCGGGAATCAGGTCGTAATGCTCGCCCTCGGTGGCGAACGTGGCCGCGGAAGGCGTTGCCGGCGCGGGCGCGGGCTCGGGGCTTTCGCCCTCGGCGGGGGCGGGCGCCTGGCCTTCGGGCGTGGCCTCGGCGGCCGCCGGATCGACCGCGGGCTCGTCGCCGATGGCTTCGGCGGGCGTCTCCGCGACGGGAGCGGGTTCCGCGGCCGGCGCAGGTTCGGCGGTGGCGGGCTCCGACGGCTGGCAGGCGGCCAGCAGCAGGGCGAGGGCGGCGGGCGCCAGGACGAGGCGGGAGGCGGCACGAAGCTTCATCGACGGATTCCTGGATCGTGTTGGGGCAAAGCGTACAGCGGCCTGCGTGAGGCCGGCGGCGTCAGCGCGCGGCCGCGCGTTCCATCGCCACCAGCCCGTCGGCGATGTGCAGGGCATCCTGCAGGCTGCGCGCCTGGATGCGGTAACGGCCGTTGATGATGAGGGTCGGCGTGCCCTGGATCCCGCTGCGGATGGCGAACTCGCGGGCGGCATTCATTTTCGCGTCAGTCGCGGGCGAACCCATCGCCGCGCGCACGCGCGCCGCATCCAGGCCCTCGCCGACGAGGAAGCTGCCAACCTCGGCGATCGTCGCGCCGCGCCCGGGCAGGCTGCCCTCGCGGTGGACGGCGTCGAACAGGCGCTGGTGCAGGCGCGTTTCGCCCAGCGCCTCGAGCGCGAACCAGGCGCGCGCGTAGGCGTCGGTGGGCTGGTAGGCGGCGGGGACATAGCGCACGCGCACGTCCGGCCCTGCCTTGCGCGCCCAGTCGGCCAGCATCGGCGCGAACCGGTCGCAGTGGCCGCAGGGGTAGGCGAAGACCTCGACGACCTCGATCGTGCCGGGCTCGGCCTGCCACGGCTGGCCGCCCTCGATGCGCACATAGTCGCTCCCCTCCGCGGGGACGCCGTGCGCCGCCCCCAGCAGCGGCAGCAGGAACAGCAGGCCCAGTGCGAGCAGGCGCGCGCCCATCGGCACGGTTCCGGGACGTCCTGCCGGTGCGGGGCTCAGCCCTGCGCCGGCGCTTCGTCGGTGGTGGGCTGTTCGCCCTCGGCGGGCGCGGCTTCGGGCGCCGCCTCGGTGGCCGGCGCCGGCGCCGGCGCCGACGCGCGGGCCGACTCGATCGCCGCCAGGGTGGCCGCGTCGGGGCGCTGGTGCAGGCCCTGCAGGTAGCTGGCCAGGGCCTGGATTTCCTGGTCGGTCAGCGGCGCGGCCACCTCGGCCATGATGTCGAACAGGTGGCGGTCGCCCAGGCTGGTCTCGCCGGAGCGGTATCCCTGCAGTCGGCGCTCCACATAGGCCGATTCCTGGCCGGCGACGGCCGGATAGGCCGGGCCCGGATTGCCCTGGCCGGCGGGGCCGTGGCAGGCCAGGCAGGCCGGGACGCCGCGGGCGGCGTCGCCCGTGCGGTACAGCTGCTGGCCGATCTCGTAGAACTTCATGCCGTCATAGGCGCCGCCCTCGACCAGGCCGTCGTCGGCGATGCCGGCGCCCGGGCTCTTGGTGGCGAAGAACGCGCCGAGGTCGCGCATGTCCTGCGGGCTGAGCGGGGTGGCGAACGGGATCATCGCCGCGGCCAGGCCGGTGTTGCGCTCGCCGCTCTTGAACAGCGCCAGCTGCTGCGAGATGTAGCGCTCGCTCTGGCCTGCGATGCGCGGATAGGGCAGGCCCTCGGGGGGGTTGCCGTCCAGGCCGTGGCAGGCCGCGCAGGTGCCGGCCAGGGTCGCGCCGTTCTCCGGGTCGCCGGCGTGGGTCTGCTTGAGCGCGGCCAGGGCGCTGGCGTCCAGCGACGAGACCTCCACCGGCGGATTTTCCTCCAGCGGCTCGACGGTGGACTGGGCGAACGCGACGGCGCCGGCCACGAGGGCGGCGAGGCCGGCGACACCGATGGCGCGGGCGTGGCGCATTGCAAGGCTCCGAAAATCATGGATCGCGGACGGGCTGCCCCGGCCGCAAGGTCCGCGATTATCGCGGTCCGCCGCGCGGACGGTCAAACCGCCCGCCGTCCGCGACGCCCCCGGGCGGTGCCCGTGAGAAGCTATGCGGGCCCCGAGCCGCAGGATCCCGATGTCCAATCCGTTCGCGCGCGCCAGCTACCTGCTCGCCGCCCACACCCCCAGGCAGCTGCCGCCCGACGGCGGCGCCGAGGTCGCCTTCGCCGGCCGCTCCAACGCCGGCAAGTCCAGCGCGCTCAACGCGCTGTGCCAGCAGAACGCGCTGGCGCGGGTGTCCAAGACCCCGGGCCGGACCCAGCAGCTGGTGTATTTCGGCCTTCCGCCGCACGAGGGCAAGTACCTGGTCGACCTGCCCGGCTACGGCTACGCCAAGGTGCCGCTGGCCCTGCGCGAGCACTGGCAGGCCTTCATCGACCAGTGGTTCCAGGACCGCTTCGCCCTGCGCGGGCTGGTGGTGGTGATGGACATCCGCCATCCGCTCAAGGAATACGACCTGCAGATGCTGGGCTACGCCATGCGCCGCGGGCTGCCGGCGCATGCGCTGCTGACCAAGGCCGACAAGCTTTCGCGCGGCGCCGCCGGCAACGTGGTGCAGACGGTGCGGCGCCAGCTGGCGGCCTCGTGGGGCGACAGCGTCGGCGTGCAGGCGTTCTCGGCCGAGGCCAGGACCGGCGTGGAGGAGTTGCGCCGGGTCGTGGCCGGCTGGCTGGAACTGTAGGGAGCGCACCCGGGCGTGGCCGCGCCCGGGCCGACGGCAGGAGGGGCACATGCACGCGAAGATCCCATGGGAACGGCTCGAAGGCCTGCTCGGCACCGACGAGGGGCTGAGCGAGGCCGAAGCCGGGCTGCGCCGCGCGCGCCATGGCCGCAACGACATCGTCGAGGCGGCGCCGCCGACCTGGTGGATGCTGGCGCGCGACACCCTGCGCGACCCGATGCTGTGGTTCCTGCTCGGGACCGCGGCGCTGTTCACCTGGCTGGGCGATCGCGTCGAAGCCGTGATCCTGCTGGTGGCCGTGGTGCCGCTGGTGGGCATGGACGCCTACCTGCACCGTCGGACCCAGGCCTCGACCCAGGGCCTGGCCAGCCGCCTGGCGAGCTCGGCCCGGGTGCTGCGCGACGGCGTCTGGCGCACCCTCCCCGCGGGCGAGCTGGTCCCGGGCGACCTGGTGGAGCTGGCTGCGGGCGAGGCCATTCCGGCCGACGCGCTGGTCGAGGCCGGCGACGGGATGCAGGTGGACGAGTCGATGCTGAGCGGGGAGTCGCTGCCGGTGCCCAAGCGCCCCTACCGGCGCGGCCCGGAGGGCGCGGCGCCTGCGCACTGGGTCGCCGCCGGCACGCGCCTGCTGGCCGGGACGGCCCGCCTGCGCATCGCCTGCACCGGCGCCGAGACGCTCTATGGCGAGATCGTGCGCCTGGCCGTGCAGGGCACGCAGGCGCGTACCCCGCTGCAGCAGGCGATCACGCGCCTGGTCGGGACGTTGCTGGTGGTCGCGCTTGCGATCTGCGTGCTGCTGGCGGGCATCCGCCTGGCGCAGGGACATGGCCTGGTCGATGCGCTGCTCAGCGCGGTGACCCTCGCGGTGGCGGCGCTGCCGGAGGAGTTCCCGGTGGTGTTCACCTTTTTCCTCGGCGCGGGCGTGTACCGGCTGGCACGGCGCCAGGCCCTGGTGCGGCGCGCGGTGGCCGTGGAGAACATCGGCCGCATCAGCTGCATCTGCTCGGACAAGACCGGTACCATGACCGAAGGCCGGCTGGCGCTGGTCCACCGGCAGCCGGCCACGGGTGGGGACGGCGAGGCGCTGGCGCGGCTCGCGGGCCGGGCCTGCCGCGCCGACAGCGGCGATCCGCTGGACGCGGCGATCCTGGCGCTGGGCGGGCCACAGGGCGCGGACGCACCGCTGCGCGTGCATCCGTTCACCGAGGCGCGCCGCCGCGAAACCCTCGTCTGGGCGGACGGACCCGATGCTGCGGTCGCCGTGACCAAGGGCGCGCCCGAGACGGTGCTGGCGCTGTGCGCCATGCCCGACGCCGAGCGGGCCGAATGGCGCGCGCGCGTGGCCGGCCACGCCGACGCCGGCCACAAGGTCATCGCCGTGGCCTCGCGCGCGTTGCCGTCGTTCGAGGCCGGTGCCGGCGAGCCGGACGCGGGATTCGCGTTCGCCGGGCTGCTGGTGTTCGCCGATCCGCTGCGCCCGGGCGTGCGCGAGGCCGCACGCGCCTGCGCCGAGGCGGGCATCCGCGTGCTCATGGTCACCGGCGACCACCCCGGCACCGCGCGCGCGATCGCGCGCGAAGCCGGGCTGGGCAGCGGTGATCCGCGGGTCGCGACGATGGCCGACCTCGGGCCGGGCGACGAAGCGCTGGCCGAGGTCGACGTGGTCGCGCGCGCGGTGCCGGCGCAGAAGCTGGAACTGGTGCAGCGGCTGCAGCGCCAGGGCGAGATCGTCGCGGTCACCGGCGACGGGGTGAACGACGCGCCGGCCCTGCAGGCGGCCGACATCGGCATCGCGATGGGCGGCTCGGGCTCGCAGAGCAGCCGCGAGGTGGCCGCGATCGTGCTGCTCGACGACAACTTCCGCACGATCGTGGGCGCGATCGCCGAGGGCCGGCAGCTGTTCCGCAACCTGCAGTCGAGCTTCGCCTACCTGCTGATGGTGCACCTGCCGCTGGTCCTCAGCGCGGCGATCGTGCCGCTGGCCGGCCAGCCGCTGCTGTACCTGCCCATCCACATCGTCTGGCTCGAACTGCTGATCCATCCCACCGCGCTCCTGGTCTTCCAGGACCCGCCACCCGAGGGCCGCATGGCGCCGGCGGGCCACGGCCGACGCGCCTCGTTCTTCGGGCGCCGGGAGTGGGCCGTGATCCTGCTTGCCGGCCTGGCCGTGACCGTGGCGGTCCTGCTGGCCTACGGAAGCGGCGTGGCGAGCGGCGACGAGGTGCGTGCCCGCACGCTGGCCCTGGCCACGCTGGTGCTGGCCAGCACGGCGATCACCGCGATCCTGTCGCGGCTGGCCTCGCGGACGGCGCGCGTGATCGCGCTGGGGTCGCTGGCATCGCTGGTGTTCCTGGTGCAGGAGCCCGCCCTGGCGGGCTGGCTGCACCTGCAGCCGCTGGCGCTGCGCGACTGGGCGATCGTCTCGGCCGGTGCGCTGGCCAGCGCCAGCCCGGCGCTGCTGTTCGCCGCGCACGCGCGGCGTGGCGGCCGCCTCCATCCCGCGGCGGCGCCTTCGCGCCGGCTGCGCTGACCGCTGCCTTCAGTCCAGTTCGAGGACCAGTGGCGCCCGCGCCGGCAGCAGCAGCGATTCGCCGAGCGGCAGGCGGGCGCCGGTGAGCACGTCGGTCGCCTCGCGCGCGTGTCCGATCGAGTCGGCGAAGCGCGCCAGCGGCAGCGGCGTCGCCGAGTCGTTGCGGTTGAGCGCGACCATCACCCGCTGCGCGCCGTCGTCGCGGAAGTACACGTACACGCCGCCTTCGGGGACGTAGTGCACCAGCCGGCCGCCGTGCACCGCCGTGGCCTCCCTGCGCCAGTTGAACAGGCGGCGCACGAAGGCCTGCGCCTCGCGCTGGCGCGCGTCCAGTCCCGCGCCGGTGAACGCGCTGGCCGCATCGCCCGCCCAGCCGCCGGGCATGTCCGCGCGCAGTTCGCCGTCGCGGCGCTCGGACGGGCCGCGCAGCAGCACTTCGGAACCGTAGTAGAACTGCGGAATGCCGCGCATCGTCGCGATGTAGGCCATGCCCAGCTTCCACAACCCGAGGTCGCCGTCGACGTGGGCCAGCAGGCGGGTGGTGTCGTGGTTCTCGGCGAACATCACCAGCGCCTGCGGATCGGGATAGAGGAAGTCGTTGGCCAGCGCCTCGTACAGCGGCGTCCAGCCGCTCTCCCAGGTGTCGGGCCGCAGCAGTGCGTCGCGCAGGGCGATGTGCAGCGGGAAGTCCATCATGCTGGTCATGTGCGGCACGTGGCCGCTGGCGTTGGCCTTGCCGCGCTGCCAGTGGGCGACGATCGCCGGGTTCGGGCTCCACTCTTCGCCGACCATGGCGAAGTCGGGATATTCGTCCATCACCGCCTTCGCCCAGGCCGACAGGAAGCCCGCGTCGGCGTAGCCGAAGGTGTCCTCGCGGATGCCGGCCAGGCCCGCGGACTCGATCCACCACAGCGTGTTCTGGATCAGGTAGCGCGCCAGCTGCGGCTGGCGCTGGTTGAGGTCGGGCATGGTCTCGACGAACCAGCCGTCGGTGAAGCCGATGCGGTCGCCCGGCGCCGCGTACGGATCCTGGATGGTGGTGCGGCGGTGGTTGGTGGGGCTGAAGCGGCCGGCGTTGTTGATCCAGTCGCGGCTGGGCAGGTCGCGCATCCACCAGTGCTCCGAGCCGATGTGGTTGAGCACCACGTCCATCACCAGGCCGATGCCGTGCGCGCGCGCCTCGCGGGACAGGGCGCGGTAGTCGTCGTTGCTGCCCATGCGCGGGTCGACGCGGTACAGGTCGGTGATCGCGTAGCCGTGGTAGGAGTAGCCGGGCTGGTCGTTCTCCAGGACCGGCGTGGGCCAGAGCCGGGTGAAGCCGAGCGAGGCGATGTAGCCCAGCTGCGCGCGCATGCCGGCCAGGTCGCCGCCATGGCGGCCGTCGGGATTGGCGCGGTCGGCCGCCTCGCGCAGTCCGGCCACGCTGTCGTTGCCGGGATCGCCGTTGGCGAAGCGGTCGGGGGTGACCAAGTAGATCGCATCGCGCGCGTCGAAGCCGCGCGGCGGCGCCGGTTCGCGCGCGTCGACGCGCCAGGGATGGCGCGCGGCGACCGCGTCGCCGTCGAGCAGTTCGATCTCCAGCGCGCCGGGCGTGGCGTCGTCGTCGATCTCCACGGTCACGAACAGGTAGTTCGGGCTGTCCAGCGCCTGCACGCCGGTGACGCGTACGCCGGGATGCGCGATGCGCGCCTGCAGCGCGGCGATGTCCTGGCCATGCAGCATCAGTTCCACCTGGCGGTGGCGCATGCCGACCCACCAGTTCTCCGGCTCCACCCGCTCGACCGTGGCCGCGTGCAATGGCGGCAGGCAGGACAACAGCAGGCACAGCAGCAAGGCCGAACGCGTCATGGAGGGTCCCCCGTTGTTTCGAATCCGCCCGAGGCTAACGGCGGCAGCGCCGCAGCGACAGCGCGCGGGGCGATGAATTCGTATGCATGGGCCGGGCATCGGCGCCGCCGGTGCCGCGCCTGCGTTCCAGTGCCGGAATGCCGTGCCTGCCCGCGCCGTTCCATAATGCGTGCCGCGAGCGCCGGCCACCGGGCCTCGCGCCCTCCACCAGAGCGATGCGCATGTCGAGCCCCAGCCACGCCGGCGACACCCCGGTCACCCACCGCGACCAGCTGGCCGCGGTCCTCGCGTCGGGCGAGAAGCCGCGGGGTGACTGGCGCATCGGCACCGAGCACGAGAAGTTCGGTTTCCGCCTCGACGACCTGCGCCCGCCCACCTTCGAGGGCGAACGCGGGATCGAGGCCCTGCTCAAGGGGCTGACGCGTTTCGGCTGGGAGGCGGTCGGGGAGCACGGCCGGGTCATCGCCCTGTACAAGGACGGCGCCTCGGTCACGCTCGAGCCGGCCGGCCAGCTGGAGCTGTCGGGCGCGCCGCTGGAGGACATCCACCAGACCTGCCGGGAAGTCGGCAGCCACCTGCGCGAGGTCAAGGCCGTCGCTGACGAGCTGCGGCTGGGCTTCCTCGGCATGGGCTTCCAGCCCAAGTGGTCGCGCGCAGACATGCCGTGGATGCCGAAGGGCCGCTACCGGATCATGCGCGACTACATGCCCAGGGTCGGCTCGCTCGGCCTGGACATGATGACCCGCACCTGCACCGTCCAGGTCAACCTCGACTACGCGGACGAGGCGGACATGGTGAAGAAGTTCCGCGTCTCGCTGGCGCTGCAGCCGGTCGCGACCGCGCTGTTCGCCGATTCGCCGTTCACCGAAGGGCGGCCCAACGGCTACCTGAGCTACCGCTCGCACATCTGGACCGATACCGATCCGGGCCGCACCGGCATGCTCGACTTCGTGTTCGAGGACGGCTTCGGTTACGAACGCTACGTCGACTACCTGCTCGACGTGCCGATGTACTTCTCCTACCGCGATGGCGAGTACATCGACGCCTCGGGAAAGTCGTTCCGCGATTTCATGGCCGGGCGCCTCGACGTGCTGCCCGGGGCGCTGCCCACGCTGCGCGACTGGAACGACCACATGACCACCGCGTTCCCGGAAGTGCGGCTGAAGAAGTACCTGGAGATGCGCGGCGCCGACGGCGGCCCCTGGAACCGGCTGTGCGCGCTGCCCGCCTTCTGGGTGGGCCTGCTGTACGACGATGCCGCGCTCGACGCCGCCTGGGACCTGGTGCGCGACTTCAGTCGCGAAGAGCGCCATGCGCTGCGCGACGGCGTGCCGAAGCACGCACTGGCGCTGCCGTTCCGCGGCGGAAGCGTGCAGGACCTGGCGCGCGAGGCGCTGCGCATCTCCGCCGCCGGACTGGCGCGTCGCGCCCGCCGCAATGCGTCGGGCGAGGACGAGCGCGATTTCCTGTCGCCGCTGATGGAAACGGTCGAGGCCGGGCAGACCCCGGCCGAACACAAGCTCGCGCTCTACCATGGCGAGTGGCAGGGCGAGATCGACCGCGTGTTCCGCGAGTTCGCCTACTGAGCGCGCCGCGGCTTGCGGGCCGCGGCGCCGGTGCGGCTCAGGGCAGCAGGTGGTTGGCGACCACGGTGCCGCCGTCGGTGGAGACCGACAGGTAGCCGCTGTTGCGCACGTCGTTGGCCGCCAGGCGCCCGTCCAGGTCCAGGCGCAGGGTATGGGTGTCGCTGAACGCGCCCGGCGGCATCAGCCGCACGCTGGTCCAGGCGTAGCTGCCGTAGACGCCGTCGAGCGCGGGCCTCTGCGCCTCGATGACCGCCGGCAGGGCGGCGACGTCCACCTGCGACAGCGGCAGTACGTAGTCGTCGAGGCGGAACGAGGCGGCGTCGCCGCTCACCGACAGCTCGATGTCGTACGGGTCCGAGAAGCGGCCGGTGGCCAGGTCGAGCCGCTGGCCCCGCAGCTTCCGCGGATCGGCCGGGTTCTGGTAGTCCACCGTGCACAGCTGGAGTTCGCCCGTGTCGGCGCTGAAGGTCGAGTTGATTTCCGAAACCGGGGTGTCGGCGCCGATCTGTTCGGCCGCGGCGCGGAAGCAGACGTCGTGGGCGTCGGCGAAACGCGGCACGGAGGCCGGAGCCGCGCTGCCGGCGGTGGCCGGGGGCGCGGAGGACACGCCATCGGCGGGCGCTGCGGCGTCGTCCGATTTGCCGCCACAGGCGGCGAGGACGACCGCAAGCGCGGTGGACGGCAGGGCGAGGCGGGACAACGCGGGGGTGGAAGACCTCATATCCATATGCTCCTTGTCGAGGGCGGGTGAAAAGCGCGGCGCACTATAGGCGGTCGCGTCGGTTGCCGTGGCAACAGTTGCTGCACCGCCGCACGCAATCCGTGTAGTGTTTTGCGAATGAACATCCCAGACGGCCCGCTGCGCGAACAGCTCGATTTCGCCGAAACCGACACCCTGCTGCGCGACGACGTGCGGCGGCTCGGAGCGCTGGTGGGCGAGGTGCTGGCCGAGCAGGGCGCGCCGGGCCTGCTGGACGAGGTCGAAGGCATCCGCCGCGCCGCGATCGCGCGCCGCGAGCAGGGCCTGCCGGTCGATGCGCTGGCCGAGGAAATGGCGCGGGTGCCGCTGTCCGATGCCGAGGCGGTGGTGCGCGCCTTCTCCACCTACTTCGGCGCGATCAACCTGGCCGAACGCGTGCACCGCATCCGCCGTCGCCGCGACTACGAGCGCATCAGCGAACTGCCGCAGCCCGGCGGCTTCGAGGCGGTGCTGCGCGACCTGCGCGAGGACGGGGTGACCTTCGAGGAGCTCGAGGCGACCCTGCCGCGGCTCTGGGTCGAGCCGGTGTTCACCGCCCATCCCACCGAGGCGGTGCGGCGCGTGCTGCTGGAGAAGGAGCGCGACATCGTCGAGCGCCTGGTCGAGGACATCGACCGCACGCGCACGCCGGTCGAGCGCCGCGCCGACATCGAGCGCATCCGCGTCGCGCTCACGGCCGGCTGGCAGACCAGCGACACGCCCACGCACAAGCCCACCGTGGCCGACGAGGTCGAGCACGTCGGCTACTACCTGTCGCACATGCTCTACCGGATCGTGCCGGTCTATTACGAGGCGTTCGCCGATGCGATCGAGGCGGTGTACGGCCGCCGCATCCGCCTGCCGCAGGTGCTGCGCTTCGGCACCTGGGTGGGCGGCGACATGGACGGCAACCCGAACGTCAACGCCGGGACCGTGCGTGGTGCGCTGGACGCACAGCGGGCGCAGGCGATCGACCGCTACCGCGCCGACCTGCGCGCGCTGAGCAACCTGCTCACGCAGTCGCTGGGGCGGGTCGGGGTCGACGAGGCGGTGATCGCCCGGGCCGACGAATACATCGCGCTGCTGCCGCAGGCGGCCGAACGGCTGCGGCCCCGCCTTGCGGACATGCCGTACCGGCGCCTGATCGACCTGGTCAAGGCGCGGCTCGCGCTGACCGCCGAATCGGACGAACGCGGCTACGCGGGCGCACGCGAGTTCATCGCCGACCTCGAACTGATCGACGCCAGCCTGCAGCGCAACCGCGGCGAGCACGCCGGCCGCTTCGCCCTGCAGCGCGTGCTGTGGCGCGCGCGCACCTTCGGCTTCCACCTGGCCGCGCTCGACCTGCGCCAGGACTCGGCGGTGCACGACGCCGCGCTCGCCAGCCTGCTCGGCGACCCGGACTGGGCTGCGCGCGAGGCTTCCGATCGCACCGCGCGCCTGCAGGCGCTGCTGGCCGATCCGCCGGCCCCGCCCACCGGCGCCGACGACCCGCTCGCCTCGACGCTGGAGGTCTTCCGCACCGTGCTCGCGCTGCGCCGCACGCACGGGGTCGAGGCGATCGGCCTGTACATCATCAGCATGAGCCGAAGCGCGGCCGATGCGCTGGCGGTGCTGGCGCTGGCGCGCGTGGCCGGCTGCGTCGAGGGAGAGGCGGTGCCGCTGGACGTCTCGCCGCTGTTCGAAACCGTCGACGACCTGCAGGCCGCGCCCGCAGTGATGCAGTCGCTGTTCGAGGACCCGGCGTACCGCGACCACCTGGCCGCGCGCGGCAACGAGCAGACGGTGATGCTGGGCTATTCGGACAGCGCCAAGGACGGGGGGCTGTTCGCCTCGCGCTGGGCGCTGCAGCGCACCCAGGTCGAGCTGACCGAACTGGCCAACCGCCACGGCGTGCGGATCATGTTCTTCCATGGCCGCGGCGGTTCGGTCAGCCGCGGCGGCGGCAAGACCGAACGCGCGATCATCGCCGCGCCGCGCGGTTCGGTGAACGGCTCGATGCGGGTCACCGAGCAGGGCGAGGTGATCCACCGCAAGTACGGCATCCGCGCGCTGGCCCTGCGCAACCTCGAGCAGACCACCGGCGCGGTGCTGCGCGCGACGCTGCGGCCACGGCCGCGCGACCCGCGCGAGGAGAGCTGGAAGGAGATCGCGCGCAGCCTGGCCGAAACCTCGCGCGCGCACTACCGCGCGCTGGTGCACGAGCACCCCGACTTCCCCGACTACTTCCGCGCCGCGACGCCGGTGGACGTGATCGAGCGGCTGCAGATCGGGTCGCGCCCCTCGCGCCGCCGCGACGGCGGCATCGACAACCTGCGCGCCATCCCCTGGGTGTTCGCCTGGTCGCAGAACCGCTCCGGCCTGACCGGCTGGTACGGCATCGGCCATGCGCTGTGCCGCGGGATGCAGCGATACGGCCAGGAGGCGATGACCGAGATGGCGCGCGACTGGCCGTTCTTAGCCGCCGTGCTCGACGACGTGGAAATGCTGCTGGCCAAGTCCGACCTCGCCATCTTCGAGCGCTACTCGCGCCTGGCCGGGCCGCTGCACGAGGTGTTCCACCCCAGCATCGCCGAGGAGTTCCTGCGCACCTGCGACGCGATCCTGCTGCTCAAGCAGCGCGACCGCATCCTCGCCGACGACTACCGCCTGCGCCTGTCGATCCGGCTGCGCAATCCCTACGTGGATCCGCTCAGCCTGCTGCAGGTGGAGCTGCTGCAGCGCTGGCGCGCGGGCGGGCGCGAGGACGAGGACCTGCTGCGCGCGCTGGTGTCCACCGTCAACGGCATCTCGGCTGGCATCCAGAACACCGGCTGAGGCCGGCCGCCCGGCGCGCCGGGCACGCGCTCGGCCGAGGTCGACGCGGTATCGTCTGCACCTCTTCCGACGGGGCAGGGCCATGGCCGAAGCAGAACTCGTTTTCCACACCAACCCGATGTCGCGTGGGCGCATCGTGCGCTGGATGCTCGAGGAGGTGGGGGTTCCCTACCGCAGCGTCGTCCACGCGTACGGCGAGGACATGAAGTCACCCGCGTACCTGGCGATCAATCCCATGGGCAAGGTGCCCGCGATCGAGCATCGCGGCGTGGTCGTGACCGAGGCCGCCGCGATCTGCGCCTACCTCGCCGACGCCTTCCCGCAGGCCGGGCTGGCCCCGGCGCTGGACAACCCGTTGCGCGGCACCTACCTGCGCTGGATGTTCTTCGCCGCCGGCCCGGTGGAGGCGGCGGTGACCGCGCGCAGCCTCGACCGCCTGCCGCCGCCGGAGAAGGCGGGCTTCGTCGGCTACGGCAGCTACGAGCAGACGATGGACGTGCTGGAACAGGCGGCCGCCTCGGCTTCGCCCTGGCTGCTGGGCGAGCGCTTCAGCGCGGCCGACGTCTACGTCGGCAGCCAGGTCGACTTCGGCCTGGCGTTCAAGTCGATCCCCGACCGCGCCGCCTTCGCCGCCTGGGCCGCGCGCCTGCGCGAGAGGGAAGGCTATCGCCGCGCCAAGGCCGCCGACGATGCACTGATGCCGCCGCCGGGCTGAGGGCGATGCCCTCGCGCATCCAGCTCAGCCGCCGGCGCGGCTGGCGCCTGCCGGACAATGCGGTGAGCGTCGCGCGCCCGACCCGCTGGGGCAACCCCTTCCGGATCGGCGTCGACGGCGACGCCGCCGCCTGCGTGGCGCGCTTCCGTGCCTGGATGCAGGCGGATCCGGCGCGCGTGGCCGCGGCCCGTGCGGCACTGCGCGGCCGCGACCTGGCCTGCTGGTGCGCACCGCACGCCCCCTGCCACGCCGACGTCCTGCTGGAGCTGGCCAACCCCTGATCCGCAGCCGGCCGCCTCGCGCCGCGCGGCCGCGTGCCATCAGCGAGCCGGTCGTGGCGCGGCGCCGTCGCGGCCCTCGTCGAACAGCCACAGCATCGCGCGCCGGTACGCCTCGCCGATGCTGGCGGCGTGGGTGCCGTCGGGCAGCACGCTCAGCTGCACCTGCCAGGGCGCGTCCCGGCGCGCGGCCCAGGTCGAGGCCCACTCCTTCGCATGCGCCACGCGCCCGGCGGTGTCGCGCGCGCCGCTGGCCACGACCACGCCCAGGTCGCCGCGACGATGCGGCGCCGGGCTGCGGTACAGCTGCTCGCGCGCCGGCGCCGCGGCCGGGTTGCTGGCGATGCGGCCCCAGAACAGGTCGGGATCCTGCAGCGCCGACCACAGCACGAAATAGCCGCCGCGCGATTGCCCGACCAGCACCCGCCGCGAGGGATCGGCCCGGTAGCGGCCTTCGACCTCCGGCAGCAGCTGCCCGCGGAGGAAACGGTGGAACGCCTCGGCCCCGCCCTGGTCCGCTGCGGTGTCGGCGCCGGCGGCGGTGAAATCGAGGTTGCGCCGGTTGATGGCCGGATCGAAGCCGCCGTAGGCGATGCCGACCACGATCGCCTCGGGCAGGGCTTCGTCGTAGGTCAGGAACAGGTGGGTGGACGCGAGCAGCGGAAACAGGCTGTCGCCATCGAGCAGGTACACCACCGGCCAGCGGCGCCCGGGCTCGGCCTCGTAGCCCTCGGGCAGGCGCACGTAGACGTGGTGGGTGCGGCCGCTGGCCGCGTCCACGAGGGGGAAGTAGCCCCCGCGCAGCGCGGCGAGATGGTCGAGCGGCGTCATCGCGCGGTCGCCCGGCGGCGTGCGGCCGGGCGCGTCCTGCGCCTGGGCGAAGGGCAGCCAGGACAACAGGACGAGCGCAAGCAATCGGGCGGACAGGGACATGGCGCGAGTCTAGTGGGGCGTGGTCCGGAGTGGCCCTGCCGTTCGGCAGGGGGCCGGGTCGGGCACGGCTGCTGTATACTGCCCCCCACTATCTGTCCGTCCGCCCCATGCCGCATTCGCCCGAGGAAAAGAGGAAGGTCCTCGCCCGCATCCGCCGCATCCGCGGCCAGTGCGAGGGCCTGGAGCGCGCGCTGGAAGGCGGCGCGGACTGCGGTCCGGTGCTGCAGCAGATCGCCGCGATCCGCGGCGCGGTCAACGGCCTGATGAGCGAGGTGCTCGAATCGCACCTGCGCGAACAGTTCGGCCATGCCGCGCACGACGACGCCGAGCGCGCCGCGCGCGTCGCCGAGATGACCGGGCTGATTCGTTCGTACCTGAAATAACGCATCCAGCGCGGCCGCGGCCGCGTTCCACTACGCATCGCAGGAGCCACACCCATGAAAACCCGTGCCGCCGTCGCCTTCGAACCGGGCAAGCCGCTGCAGATCGTCGAGCTCGACCTGGAAGGCCCGAGGAAGGGCGAGGTGCTGGTCAAGATCACCCATACCGCGCTGTGCCACACCGACGCCTTCACCCTCTCGGGCGAGGATCCCGAAGGCGTATTCCCGGCGGTGCTGGGCCACGAGGGCGCGGGCGTGGTGGTCGAAGTGGGCGAGGGCGTGACGTCCGTGAAGCCGGGCGACCACGTGATCCCGCTCTACACCGCCGAGTGCGGCGAGTGCCTGTTCTGCAAGAGCGGCAAGACCAATCTGTGCGTGGCCGTGCGCGCCACCCAGGGCAAGGGCGTGATGCCCGACGGCACCACCCGTTTCTCCTACAACGGCCAGCCGGTCTACCACTACATGGGCTGCTCGACCTTCTCCGAGTACACCGTGGTCGCCGAGGTCTCGCTGGCGAAGGTGAACCCCGAGGCCAATCCCGAGCACACCTGCCTGCTGGGCTGCGGCGTGACTACGGGTATTGGAGCCGTGCACAACACCGCCAAGGTGCAGGAAGGCGACAGTGTCGCCGTGTTCGGCCTGGGTGCGATCGGCCTGGCGGTGATCCAGGGCGCGAAGCAGGCCAAGGCGGGGCGCATCATCGCCATCGACACCAACCCGGCCAAGTTCGAACTCGCGCTGCAGATGGGCGCGACCGAATGCGTCAACCCGAAGGACCACGACAGGCCGATCCAGCAGGTGATCGTGGAGATGACCGGCTGGGGCGTGGACCACAGCTTCGAGTGCATCGGCAACGTCGAGGTGATGCGCGCGGCGCTGGAATGCGCGCACCGCGGCTGGGGCCAGAGCGTGATCATCGGCGTGGCCGGCGCGGGCAAGCAGATCAGCACCCGGCCGTTCCAGCTGGTCACCGGCCGCAAGTGGATGGGCACCGCCTTCGGCGGGGTCAAGGGCCGCAGCCAGCTGCCGGGCATGGTCGAGGACGCGATGAAAGGCGAGATCCAGCTGGCGCCGTTCGTCACCCACACCCTGCCGCTGGAGCGCATCAACGAGGCCTTCGACCTGATGCACGAAGGCAAGTCGATCCGCGCCGTCATCCATTACTGACGTCGTGCACGCGCGCGACGCCGGCGACCACGCGCACGCGGCCCAGGGCCGGGTCGTGCTGGTGGCCGGTGCCAGCGGCCTGGTCGGTCGCGCGCTGCTGGCGCGCCTGTGCGCCGACCCCGGCGTGGCCCGCGCGCATGCGCTGGTGCGGGGGCCGCTGGATGTCGCGTTGCCGAAGCTCGAGCCGCATGTCGTCGATTTCGCGGCCCTGCCTGCGCTGCCGCGCTGCGACGAGGCGTATCTGGCGCTCGGGACCACGATTGCGGTGGCCGGCAGCCGCGACGCCTTCCGCGCGGTCGACTTCGACGCCAACCTCGCCGTTGCGCGTGCCGCTGTCGCCGCCGGCGCGCGCCGCGTCGGCCTGGTCAGCGCGATGGGCGCGGATGCGCGCTCGCGCGTGTTCTACAGCCGCATCAAGGGCGAGCTGGAGGACGCGCTGTCGGCGCTGCCCCTGGACGCGCTGGTGATCGCGCGACCGTCGCTGCTGCTTGGCGACCGCGCATCGCTGGGGCAGCCGCCGCGCCGCGGCGAGCACCTTGCCAGCCTCGTCGACCGCTGGCTGCGCCCGCTGCTGCCGGCGCGGCTGCGCGGCATTGCCGCGCACGACGTGGCCGCCGCGCTGGCGACGGCCGTGCCGCGCGCCAGCGGGCGCGTGGTGCTGGATTCGGCCCGCATGCAGGGTGCCGCTGCGGCCTGAGCCGCGCGGCCTCACTTCTTCACCAGGAATCAGGAGGAACCATGGAACGCATCGAACACCGCGCCTGCTTCGGCGGCTGGCAGGACGTCTACCGCCACCGCTCCGAGGTCCTCGGCTGCGACATGACCGTCGGCGTGTACTTCCCGCCGCAGGCGGCCGAAAGCCCCTGCCCGGTGCTGTACTGGCTCTCCGGCCTGACCTGCACCGAGCAGAACTTCATCACCAAGGCCGGCGCGCAGCGCTACGCGGCCGAGCACGGGATCATCCTGGTCGCGCCCGACACCAGTCCGCGCGGCGAGGGCGTGGCCGATGCGGACGGCTACGACCTCGGCAAGGGGGCCGGCTTCTACCTCAACGCCACGCGCGAGCCCTGGGCGAAGCATTACCGCATGTACGACTACATCGTCGAGGAGCTGCCGGCCTGGGTGGAGGCCGATCCGGCCGCCAGCGACGCGCGCGCGATCAGCGGCCATTCGATGGGCGGGCACGGCGCGCTGGCCATCGCGCTGAAGAACCCGGGCCGCTACCGCAGCGTCTCGGCCTTCTCGCCGATCGTCGCGCCCTCGCAGGTGCCCTGGGGCCAGAAGGCCTTCGCCGCCTACCTCGGCGAGGACCGCGAGGCGTGGACGCAGTACGACACGGTCGAACTGGTGAAGGCGGCGCGGGAAAAGCTGCCGCTGCTGGTCGACCAGGGCGACGCCGATGAATTCCTCGACAGCCAGCTGCGCCCGCAGCTGCTGCAGGCCGCCTGCGAAGCGGCAGGGCATCCGCTGACCCTGCGCCTGCAGCCGGGCTACGACCACAGCTACTACTTCATCGCCAGCTTCATCGGCGAGCACATCGCCCACCATGCGCGGGCGCTGAAGGGGTAGGCGTCCCGCGGACCTCTCCCCGGGCCCGCTCAAGCGCGCCCGCCGCCGGCCGTTACCGACGACGTGCACCTCGGGGAGGGGATATGCCGGGTTCCGAACACAACAGCCTTGCCTGCCTGCCGACGCTGCCTGACGCGCCGGTGGCGCTGATCCGGCTTGCGCAGGACGGGCGCGTGCAGGCGCTCAACCGCGCCGCCGTCGACCTGCTCGACCTGGCCGGCGTCGATCCGGCGACCCTGCGCTGCGACTGCGTCTGGGGGCTGTCCGAGGCCGACCTGGCCGGCGACGAGGGCGTCTGGGTGGCGCCCGGCGCCGATCCCGCGCGCCGGGTGTGCTACCAGATCGATCGCGACGGCGGCGGCTGGCTGCTGTCGCTGCCCGATGCCGCTTCCGCGGCCCTGTGGCGCGAGCGCGCGCAGCCCGTACCCGCGCTGCCGGCCGCCGCCGGCGAGAGCGATCGCGCCGGGCGGCTGCTGGCCATGGTCGGCGACCGGCTGGCCGCCTGCGACCTGGAGCTGCGCCTGGACGCGGCCGACGCCGGCACGTCCGATGCGCGCCGTCTCGCCGCCGGCTTCGGCAACCTGGCAGAGGCGATCCGCCAGGCCGTGGCGCTGTCGCTGCAGGTCGCCGGCGAAGTCCCGCAGGTGGTGGCCGAGAACGACGAACTGGTGCGCCAGTCGCAGGCCCAGGTCGACGCGCTGGACACCGTGGTCGTCTCGACCCGGCAGCTGCTCGCCGGACTCGACGCCCTGCGCGGGGACCTGGGCACGGTGACGTCGGTGGCCGCCAGCGCCGACGACAGCGCGCGCGAGGGCGCCGCCGCGGCGCGCGCGCTGGCCGAGGCCATGGCCGCGGTGCGCCAGAGCTCGGCGCGGGCCAACGACGTGATCGAGGTGATCGACTCGGTCGCGTTCCAGACCAACATCCTGTCCATCAACGCCAGCATCGAGGCCGCCCACGCCGGGCCGGCCGGACGCGGCTTCGCGGTGGTGGCGACCGAGATCCGGCGCCTGGCCGAACGCGCGGCGGAGGCCGCGCGCGACGTGCGCAGGATCATCGGCGAGAACAGCGAGGCCCTGGCCGAAGGCGCCGAGACCGCTGCGCGCACCGAGCAGGTGCTCGGCGGCATCGGTGGACTGCTCAGCCGCGCCAGCGCCGCGATCGAGACCGTGGCCGGCGGCATCGCGCAGCAGGGCGACGCGATCGCCGACATCGACCGCGCGGTGGGGGAGGTGGCCGCGCTGGGGCGCAGCAACCTCGAGCACGCCGCCAAGGTCGCCGAACGCAGCGAGGCGCTGGGCGCCGGCGCCGGCGCGCTGCACGACTGCGTCGGCCTGTTCCGGCTGCCGCCCGACCCGTTGCGCGAGCCGCGCCACGCGCGCGTGCTGGCACTGGCGCGCGAGACCTCGGACGCCATCGGGGCCACCTTCGCGCATGCGCTGGACCAGGGCTGGATCGACGACGACGGCCTGTTCTCGCGCGACTACACGCCGGTCCCGGGCGTGGAACCGGCCAAGTACGAAACCGCCTTCGACGCGCTCTGCGACGAGCTGCTGCCGCCGCTGCAGGAGCCGGTGGCCACCGCGCATCCGTGGATCGTGTTCGCGATCAGCGCCAATCCAGACGGCTACGTGCCCACCCACAACGACCGCTTCTGCCAGCCGCTGACCGGCGACCGCGCACGCGACCTCGTCGGCAACCGCACCAAGCGCATCTTCTCCGACCGCGTGGGACGCAGCGTCGGCGCGCACACCGATCCCTACCGCCTGCAAGTCTACCGGCGCGACACCGGCCAGATCATGTTCGACCTGTCGGTGCCGGTGTTCGTCAACGGGCGCCACTGGGGCGGTTTCCGCGTGGGCTATACGCTCGACTGAGGGCGCCGCGCCATCCGTCCCGATGCGGCTTACCATCGGGCCGGCGACACAGGGGGTTGTCGATGTCGAAACGCAGCAGTGGGCGCGCCTGCGCCCTGGTCCTGGCCATCGCCGCGCTGGGCGCCGGCGCCGCGCATGCGCAGGACGGCGCCGTGGGCGAAGGCCGCAGCATCGCCAGTGCGCAGGAGTTCCTGCGCCAGGTGCTGCCCGGCAACCGCTACGCCTCGACGATGATGTCGGAGATCCTCGAACGCGCCGGACGCCAGGGCTTGCGCGGGCACTTCGAGCCGCTGCCGCCGGTCTTCGACGCCGCGCCGCTGGCAGAATGCCGTTCTCTGCTGCTGGCCGATATCCGCGCTACCGACCTGGTGGTGCGCGATCCCGCCACGGGCGAGAGGGCGGTCAGCGCGCTGGCCGACCTGGTCGACGACAACGCGGTCGGCAGTCCGGACGGCTTCGACTTCGGCAGCATCCGCGCGCTGCGCCAGTCCGGCAACCGGGTGTTGCTGCGCTTCGCGGGCGAGCAGTCCGATGCGGTGCTGTACCTGGAGGGGGAGGAGATGGCCGCGCGCGTGCACGCCGCCCTGGATTACCTGCGCCGGCACTGCGACGCCAGCGCGGCCACCGGCTTCTAGCCGCCTTACGCCAGCGCGAAGTCGACCATGCGAAAGCGCCCGTCCCGGGTCCACGTCGCACCGGACACCAGCGCCAGGGGCGCATCGAACATCGGGCCGGCCCATACGCAGGTGTGGAACTCGCCGTTCTCGCCGCAGGCATCCACGCCCGGCGGCAGCGCGTCGAGCAGGGCGCGATCGAAGGCGCGGCCGGCGAAACCCGCATCGAGTTGCGTGGTATCCACGCAGCACAGCGCCGCATGCAGCCCGCCTCCCACCATCTCCCGCGCGAGCGCCTCAGTGCCGGCGCCGAACAAGGGCGTTTCGAGCCGCCAGCCCAGCGCGCCCAGCTGCGCCTCCCGCCAGGCGCGGATGTCGGCCAGGAACAGGTCGCCATAGGCCACGGTGTCCAGGCCCGGCCAGCGCGCGGCCGCATGCTGCAGGGCCTGGGCCAGGACCGACGTGTAGGTGGCGTTGTCGCTGCCCTCGGACACCGTCGCCTCCAGCAGCGGCAGGCCGGCCGCCCGGGCCTGCGCGCGCAGTACCTCGCCGCGCACGCCCTGCAGGCTGGCGCGGCCATCGCCGGCCGAGACCGTGCTCAGCAGGCCCACGACCTCCACGTCGGCGCGCTGGCGCAGAACGTGCAGGCTCCAGGCCGCGTCCTTGCCGCCGCTCCAGGCCAGCAGCAGCGGCCGCCGCGCCGCACTCACGCCGACGGCCCCGGTGCGCGGCATTGCGCATTCCTACAATCCCGTCGCGGCGCGGGCGTGCCAGTGTGCCGGTCCATGCCATGTTTATCCGCGAACGGATGATCGCGTTCAAGCCCGTCCTGGTCGTGCTGCTGGCACTGGTCGCCAGCGTGCAGGTCCGCGCCGGACCGCTGCCGCGCGTGCTGGTCCTCACCGGCAGCGGCCCCACGCGCGAGCATGGCCAGCAGTACCCGCCCTGGGTGCACGAGTTCCAGAACGACACGGTGGCCGCGGTGCTCTCGGGGAGCGCCGAGGTCGAGGTCAGCGAGGACCTGTCGATGCTCGACGCGCGCCGGCTCGCCGCCTACGACCTGGTGATCTCCAATTCGCTGTTCCTGACTCCCGACGCGGCCCAGCTCGAGGCGCTGCGCGGCTTCGTCACCGGCGGCGGCGCACTGATGACCCTGCACTGCGGGCTGCTGAGCTTCCTCAACGCCCCGTTCTACGAGCGGATGATGGGCGGGCTGTTCATCGGCGGGCCGGCGACCGTGCCGGAAACGTTCGAGGTGGTGCCCGGCAATCGCGAGTTCTGGTACTACGGCTACGCCTTCCGACCCGATGCGCCGCATCCGGTGTCGCGGGTGGTTGAACCCTTCACCACCACCGACGAGCTTTACCACTTCCAGCCCGGCGATCCGGACATCCAGGTGATCGCGCGCGCCGAGAACCATCCGGTGATGTGGGAGCGGCGCTGGGGCGGCGGCCGGGTCATGAGCCTGACCCTGGGCCACGACCGCCGCGCCAAGGACAATCCCGGCTACCGCGCCCTGCTGCGCGCGGGCGTGCGCTGGCTGGTGGGCTACCCGCTGGTCGCTCCGCTGCCGAAGCTCCATCTGGACGGCAGCGACGCGGCGTACGGGGCCGTCCTGCGCCTGGCCGACCACGCCCGGGTGCGCGGCGACGCGCCGCTGTCCTACGCGCTGGACGGCAACGACAACCCCGGCCTGCTGCAGCCCTTCGTCGATGCCGATGGCGTGCTGTCGCTGCGCCTGGGGGAGGGATCGGGCACGGCGCGCCTGCGCGTCCGCGTCAGCGCCCCGGACGGCCTGGCGGAGACGGTGGAGGCGATGGTCGAGGTCGACCGCGAACGGCGCGGCAACCTGGCCCGCTTCCGCGGCGTGCGCGCCAGCGTCTCCTCGGCCGAGGCGCGTCGCGACGTGATGGACCCGATGCACCTGGTCGACGGCGACCTTCGCACGCGCTGGAGCAGCGCCTGGGTCGACGAGGCCTGGGCCATGGTCGACCTCGGTCGCGCGGACGAGGTCTCGCGCGTGGTCCTGCACTGGGACCTGGCCCATGCCTCGGCCTATGCGCTGCAGGTGTCCGACGATCCGAACGGCGGCTGGCGTACCGTGGCCAGCGAAACCGCGGGCGACGGCGGCCGCGACGAGCTGCGCTTCGCGCCGGCGCGGGCGCGCTACCTGCGGCTGCTGGCCGGGCGCCGCGCCGATACGCGCTGGGGCCATTCGCTGCACGAGATCGAGGTCTACAATCGCTGACGCTCCCGGCAATCGTCGGTGCGTCATGCTGCCCCAGGACCCATCCCATGGACTGCAGTATCGCGAGCTGCCGCCCGGACCGCGGCTGCAGCCCCACGTGGCCTGCTACTGGGCGCTGCGCGCCCCCGCACCGCTGAGCCTGCGCGACCGCACCTTCCCGGACGGCTGCCAGGAGCTGATCTTCAACATCGGCACGCGCGTGCTGCGCAGCGACGACGGCCGGGCCTACGCGCGCAACCCGGACGCCGAGCTGGTCGGCCAGATGACGCGGCCCTACGACGTGCTGGCCGAGGGCGAGCAGCTGTATTTCGGGGTAAAGTTCCTGCCGCACGGCTTCGCGGTGTTCTGCCGCGAACCGGTCGACAGCCTGCGCGACCAGTCGATCGACCTGCGCCTGCTGTTCGGCCCCGCGTTCGGGGCGGTGCACGAACGGATCGCGACGGCGCGGCGCCTGTCCGTGTTCGTGGACGAAATGGAGGCGTGGCTGGACAGCCGCCTGTGCGAACGGCGCGCCGCCTCGGCCGCCTACCGTGCGGTCGACCGGGTCGTGGCGGCGCTGCTGGCCAGGCCGGACGGCAGCGGCCTGCACGCGGCCTGCGCGGACCCCGGCATCGGCCCGCGACGGCTGCAGGGTGCGTTCCGGGAACTGGTCGGCCTGAGCCCGCGCCAGCTGCGCGGCATGCTGCGCTTCCAGTCCTGCTTCCGCGGCCTGCAGGCGGGCATGCCGCCCGCGCAGCTGGCGCTGGCCTGCGGCTATTACGACCAGGCCCACTTCAATCGCGAGTTCCGGCACTACGCCGGCATGAGTCCGGGCGCCTGGAAGCGCGCGGGCGCGCCGCTCAACCGCTTCTTCCTCGACGCGGACAGCCGCGCCTGGCTGTGCAACGGCGCGCGCGTCGGGCGCTGAACGCCTTGGCCGCGCGGATCAGCCGCGAACGTCGCGCAGTTCCCATGCGCCGCCGGCCAGCAGGCGCATGCGGTGCTTGAACACGGTGCCGGGGATCGCGGTGTCGGCGACCAGGTCGATGTGCAGGTCGTGCTGCTGGCCCTGCACCACCGCCGTCGGGTCGGTGGCGCCCAGCGCGGCATCGACCGAGTCCGGATCGTCCTGGCGCGCGCGCCAGCGCTGGAACAGGCCGTCGCCGCGCAGCGCGTCCTGCAGCTCCGCGGCCAGGCCTTCGGCGCCCTGCGAGCGGAAGGCGAATTCGCCGGAGGCGCGGACGCGGTCGGGATCGGGCAGCCGGATGTGGTAGCGGACGGACATGGACGCAGGCTCCGAGAGGTGGGCTCCAGACTAGCAGCGCCGCGTCGATGCGGCGTCGGCGTCAGCCGAACTCGTGCGGATCGGCCGCGAAGCCGACGCAGACCGCGCCCTTGCCGACGTTGACCATGCCGGTCGGGCTCATCACCGTCTCGAACACTTCGATGCCGCGCTCGCCGCAGGCGTCGCGCAGCGCCCCGTAGCCGGGCATGGCGCGCATCTCGTCGAGCTCGCCGCCATAGCACAGGCACAGGGTGGGCGTGAGCAGGCCGGCCTCGACGCGGCGCGCGGCGAACTCGAACAGCGCACGCACCGCCGGATCGAATCCCTTGATCTTGGCCACCGGGCCGGTATCGCCGCGCCAGCCGCGCAGCACCGGCTTGATGTCGAGCGCGGTGCCGAGCGCCGCGCTGAACAGGCTGACGCTGCGGTCGCCCTTGTGGCGCGCGCGATTGCGGATGTAGTACAGGTCGCGCGGCACCAGGTAGCCGTAGGTGTGCATGGCCAGGTGCTCGAGCCGGCCGCGGATCCTGCCGGGCCCTTCGCCCGCGGCGCGCAGCCGCACCGCCTCGACCGGCAGGATGCCCTGCGCCGAGAACAGGTTCTGGCTGTCGATCACGCGCAGCGCGAACGGCGTGTTGTGCCCGGCCGCCGAACGCACCGGCCGGTACTCGTTGAGGATGGCGTAGCTGGCCTGGCGCGCGTTCTCGAAGATCTGGCTGCGCGTGCTGGTGACGGTGATGCAGAACACGTGGTCGTAGTCGACCACGAGCCGCCGCAGGAACAGGTCGCGGATCTGCTCGACGCTGAAGGGAATGGTCTCGGCGCTGACGCCGCGCTCGGCGATGTGCGAGTGCAGGAAGGCGAGCGTGTCCGCTTCGTCGCGGTAGTCGACCTGCACTTCATCGCCGATCCGGACCGAGATCGGCAGGATCTCGACCTCGTTGGCCTTCAGGTACTCGACCGGCAGGTCGCAGGTCGAGTCGACGACGATTCCGATGCGCATCGCTCCTCCCGTGGGGCCGCCCCCGCAACGCGATCCGGCAATTGTCGCGCAGTCCCGGTCAAAGCGGACCGTTCCACCGTCGCGCCGCGGCGTGGCAGGCGGCGCGCGGCGGCCCCGCGTTCAGTCTGCGCGGGCCGGGTAGGCGCGCGGCAGCGCCCCGGACTCGGCGGACGGGGCAGGACGCAGGTAGCGGTCGCGCAGTTCGGTCTGGCGCGAGCGCATCGGCATCGCCCGCCCGCCCAGCCAGACCTGGCGCGCGGTGTGGGCCACGTCGAGCGGGTCGCCGCTCCACAGCACCAGGTCGGCGGTCTGTCCGACCGCGATCGTGCCGAGGCGGTCGCCGACGCCGAAGGCCTGCGCCGGCACCCGGGTCAGCCCGGCCAGCGCCGCGTCCCAGGGCAGGCCGTTGGCCACCGCGTTGCCGGCCAGCTGGCGCACCTTGCGCGCATTGTGCGAGGCGTCGCCCGACTGGCTGAAGCCGACCTGCACGCCGGCCGCGTGCAGGCGCGCGGCGTTTTCCAGCGTCGCGCCGAGGCGGTCGAAATTGCCCGGCAGGTTGACCAGCGGATCGAGGAACACCGGCACCTGCGCCGAGGCGAGTTCGCCGGCGAGCTTCCAGGCCTCGGCGCCGCCGGAGATGGCCACGCGCACCCGCTGCTTCTGCGCCCAGCGCAGCAGCTGGCGGATGTCGCTGGCGCGATCGACCTCGACCACCATCAGTCCGCGGTTGTCCAGGAAGCGGTTCAGCGTGGCGCGGCCGGCGGGCGTGAGCAGGGCGAACTGCGAGTCGGCCGGGATCCGGCCCTGCGCCTCGTCGACCAGCTGCTGCAGCAGCATCCACTGGCCGGCGCGCGAGGCACCGCTGAGGTTGGAGGCGCCCGCGCCGAGCGACAGGAACAGCACCTTCGGGCCGGCCGGATCGGGGCTGCCGTCCAGGCGCACCACCGCGCCCTGTCCGCCGACGATCGAGCCGCCCGAGACCGTGCCCGCGCTGAGCAGGGTGAAGCCGATGCCTTCCACCCGCGCCACCGGCAGCAGGATCGACTCGGGGTTGTAGGCCAGGGTCACGTCGAACTCGGGACGGACGGTGATGTCCTTGGCGTTCTCGCCCAGCGCCAGCGAGGCATCGCGGGTCGAGGCTTCGCCCGAGACCTCCTCGATGCCGATGCCGGTCAGGCCGCCGAAGAAGGTCGGCGTCAGCGGCTGGCCCTGCGCATCGACCACCTGCGCGGCACCGGCCTGCAGGCCGCTGCCGATGGCGGCGATTCGGCCACCCTGCACCATCACGTCGGCGCCGCGCAGCGTGCCGCGCTCGCCGGCGGTGTGCACGGTCGCATTGCGGATCAGCACGTCCTGGGCGGCCGCCGACAGCGGCAGCAGCGCGGCGAGCAGGGCGGCGGCGAGGCCGGCGCGCTTGCGGACCGGGCGGCTCATCGCGCACCTCCCTGCGCGACCGGCTGGCCGAGCATGAAGTCGGTGACCGGCTGGCGCGATGGATCGTGGCGGTCGTAGACGTGGGCGCCGTCGATCCAGACCTGTTCGGCCTGCGCGTAGACGCTGAAGGGATTGCCGTTCCAGAGCACCACGTCGGCCATCTTGCCCGGCGCGAGTGTGCCGGTGACCTCGCCCACGCCCAGCGCGCGGGCCGCGTTCTGGGTGATCCAGCGGATCGCGTGCTCGGGTGCGATCTCGATGCCGACGCGGCGCGCGTTGGCGATCACCTTGGCCGCTTCCTGGTTGAGGCGCTGGATGCCCTCGTCCGAGTCCGAGTGCACGATCGCGCAGCCGCCCGGCGCGCGGTCGACGATGGCGATGTTCTCCTGGATGCCGTCGAAGGCCTCCATCTTGAAGCCCCACCAGTCGGCCCAGAGCGCGCCGCACACGCCTTCGGCGGCGAGCCGGTCGGCCAGCTTGTAGGCCTCCACGCCGTGGTGGAAGGCGGTGACCTTGAAGTCGAACTCCCGGGCCAGGTCCAGCATCTGCGCCATCTCGTCGGCGCGGTAGCAGTGGATGTGCACCAGGATGTCGCCGGCCATGGCGCCGGCCAGGGTCTCGAGCTTGAGGTCGCGCTTGGTGGAGGCGTCCTTGTCGCGCTTGCGCGCGTAGTCCTGCGCCTCGATGAAGGCCGCGCGGTAGCCGGCCACGTTGCCCATGCGCGTGGACGGGCCGCCCTTCTGGCCGTAGACGCGCTTGGGGTTCTCGCCGCAGGCCATCTTCAGCCCGTGCGGCGCGTCGGGGAACTTCATGCCCTGCGCGGTGGTGGCGGCGACGTTCTTGAGCGTGACCCCGCGCCCGCCGACCAGGTTGGCCGAACCGGGCAGGATCTGCAGCGCGGTCACGCCGCCGGCCAGCGCCGCGCCGAAGCCCGGATCCTGCGGCCACACCGAATGCTCGGCCCAGACCTGTGCGGTGACCGGCGCGGTCGCCTCGTTGCCGTCGCTGTGCGCGCTGGCCCCGGGGCTGGGGTACACGCCCAGGTGCGAGTGCACGTCGATCAGGCCGGGCGTGACCCACTTGCCGCTGCCGTCCACGCGCACCGCGTCGGCGCCGGCCGACAGGCCGCTGCCCACCTGCTCGACCCTGCCGTCGCGCAGCAGCACGTCGGCGTTGTCCAGGCGGCGGCCGTCGCCGGTGAGCACCGTGGCGCCGGTGATCAGCACCGGTGGCGCCGCGATCGGGCGGTAGGTGCTCGCGTAGGACTCCACGCCGGAGCTGGCCGGTGCGCTGGCAGCATCGCGGCCGGTGGTGCTCGCGCAGCCGGCGAGCAGGGCTGCACACAGGGCAGCGGTGAGGGGTTTGCGCATGGCGGCCTGTTCACGGGACGGATCGGCCGACGGTAACCGCTGGCCCCGGTTCCGCCAAGCGGCCGAAAGTCATGGCGCGTGACACAATGCCCGCAGGAGGATCTTCGATGAAGGATAAGGAAGACATCGTCGCCAACTGGCTGCCGCGCTACACCGGCGTGCCGCTGGCGGACTTCGGCCAGCACATCCTGCTGACCAACTTCGGCGGCTACCTCGGCCACTTCAGCCGCATGACCGGCGCGCCCGTGGTCGGGCTCGACCGGCCGATGCCCAGCGCCACCGCCGACGGCATCACCATGATCAACTTCGGCATGGGCAGCCCCAACGCCGCGACCATGATGGACCTGCTCTCGGCGATCGGGCCCAGGGCGGTGCTGTTCCTGGGCAAGTGCGGCGGACTCAAGCGCAAGAACCAGCTCGGCGACCTGGTGCTGCCGATCGCCGCGATCCGGGGCGAGGGCACGTCCAACGACTACCTGCTGCCGGAGGTCCCGGCGCTGCCGGCCTTCGCCCTGCAGCGCGCGGTCTCGACCATGATCCGCGACCTCGGCCACGACTACTGGACCGGCACGGTGTTCACCACCAACCGCCGCGTCTGGGAGCACGACGACGCGTTCAAGGAACGGCTGCGCGCGATGCGCTGCATGGCCATCGACATGGAAACCGCGACCATCTTCGCCGCCGGCTTCGCCAATCGCATCCCGTCCGGCGCGCTGCTGCTGGTGAGCGACCAGCCGATGATCCCGGAAGGGGTCAAGACCGAGGCCTCGGACGCCAAGGTCAGCGCCGAATACGTCGAGCGCCACATCCAGATCGGCATCGAGGCGCTGCGCCTGATCCGTCGCCACGGCAAGTCGGTGCGCCACCTGCGTTTCGACGAGTAGCGCTGCCGCGCGCCGGCCGGCGGCGTATGCTGGCGGCCGGTCCCTGCAAGGAGGCTCCATGGCGGTCCAGACCCATCGTGGCAGCTGCCACTGCGGCAACGTGGCGTTCGAAGTCGACCTCGACCTGTCCGCCGGCGGCGGCAAGTGCAACTGCTCGATCTGCCGCAAGACGCGCAACTGGTCGGCCTCGGTCAAACCCGAGGCGTTCCGGCTGCTGACCGATCCGGGCGCCACCACCGACTACAGCCGCAACGGCGTGGTCCACTGGGTGTTCTGCAGCACCTGCGGCGTGCGGCCCTATTACCATGGCGACATCCCGGAAGCCGGCGGCGCCTTCGTCGGCGTGCAGCTGGCCTGCCTGGACGGGGTCGACGACGCGCAGCTCGCGGCCGCGCCGGTGCGCTATGCCAACGGACGCGACAACGACTGGTGGCACGAACCGTCCGCGGCCGAAAAGGCGTTCCTGTGAGCGCACGCGCCATGTCCCCGGAGGCGGTGGTCGGGTTCTGGCGGGACGCCGGTTACGCCAGCTGGTTCAACGGCGGCGAGCAGTTCGACCTGCAGTGCCGCGAGCGTTTCGCCGATGCGCACTTCGCTGCCGCGCGGCGCGAGTACGAGCACTGGATGGACAGCGCCGACGGCGCGCTGGCGCTGCTGGTCCTGCTCGACCAGATCCCGCGCAACATTTTCCGCGGCAGCGGCCACGCCTTCGCCACCGACCCGCTGGCCCTGCATTACGCGCGCCGCATGGTGGACGCGGGCCTCGACCAGGCCGTCGACGCGGAGCTGCGCGCGTTCGCCTACCTGCCGTTCGAACATTCCGAAGACCTCGCCGACCAGCGTCGCTCGGTCGCGCTGTTCGACGCGCTGGGCAACGAAGGCTACGCCCGCTATGCGCAGGCGCACCTGGACGTGATCGAACGCTTCGGCCGCTTCCCGCACCGCAACCGCGCGCTGGGACGGGTCAACACGCCTGAGGAGCAGGCCTGGCTGGACGCAGGCGGCGGGTTCTGAGGTTCAGTCCAGAGGGATGGGACGGCCACTCCCATCACGCCAGTAGGCGGGCGAGGGGGCGGGCAAGACATCGTTGAAGGCGTCCCAGAGGCGCGCGGTGGCTTGCATCGAAGTCCCGCAATTTCGCATTCGGGCGGCATAGCGCCCACCAATGCAGGCCTCCAGAAATACCGGATTCCCATCGAGGCAGTTCAGACTGATGCTGTCCTGGGGTGAGTCCCACAGCAATGAATCCCGCCAGCGAGCGCGCACGGAATCCATTTCCGTCCGTGTCAGGCGAAGCGTCCTCACCGGTGTCACAAGCGTCACGTTCTCATCCGTGGCACTGCGAACCCCAAGGGGCGCGCCCTGCGGAGGGGGCGGAGGAGGAGCACCGACCAAGCCATTCTCGCTCCACCGGATCTCGACGTCGCGGCCGCGGACGTCCATCGCGATTCTCCACGCGGGGGGGCCGAATGCACCCGCGCCGATGTGCGCGACATAGTGTTCGCCATCGCCTGTCCGGGAAAAGGGGTTTCCGCACTCACGTGCCAATGACATGGCAGCGTCGGTTCGGATCAACACCTGCCGGACCGCGTGTTCATGCGCATCCATGCCGCCGGAGGGCAGGCCGATCCACGGCTGGTAACCAGCTGGAGATGGCCGGGAACCGCCGAAAGCAAGGTGGAGGGTCGCGCCAGTGACCAGCGTCAGCGCGACGACCGCCACCACGATTGCCCCAGGGTGGATGTGCCGGCCCCGTCGCATGGACCCGGACTCAGTACTTCGGGATCGACGGATCCACCGTGTCCGACCAGGCGCTGATGCCGCCGTCCACGTTGTGCACGTCGCGGAAGCCGAGCATCCGGAATTCCTCGGCGGCGCGGCCGCTGCGGCCGCCGGCGTGGCACAGGAAGGCGATCGGCCGGTCCTTCGGCAGCGCCTGGATCCCGGCGCTGCCGGCGTCCAGGGTCAGGAACGGCACGGACACCGACGCGATCGCGCGCTCTTCAGGCGGGCGCACGTCGACCAGGACCATTTCGCCGGCGCGCACGCGCGCTTCGACCTCGGCCGGGGTCGACTGCACCACCGGCGGCGGCGCGTTCGGGTTCTCGATCACCAGGCCCTTGCCGCGCATGTCGTCGGCAAAGTCGATGCGCAGGCCTTCGGCGCGGCGCGCGCCGGCCAGGTCGAACTGCACGCGCACGCCCTCGACCTCGGTGGCCACGGCGTCGGCGTCGGGCGGGGCCAGGTTCAGGCGGGTGCGGAAGTTGCGGTCCACGTCCACCTGCAGCACCACTTCGCCACCGGCGTCGCTGATCGCCTGTCGGATCATCGCCAGCGCGGCCGGGGTGATGGTGATCGACGGCGGCGTGCGGTCGGGCGCGGGCAGGCCCAGCGCGGTATGCAGCTCGCCGCTGTTGACCATCTGCGCGATGATGTCGCTGCCGCCCACCAGTTCGCCGTCGATGTACAGCTGCGGGATCGTCGGCCAGTCGCCGTAGGCCTTGATGCCTTCGCGGATCTCGCCGTCGGCCAGCACGTTCACGTGCGCGTAGTCGGCGCCCAGCGCATCCAGCGCGGACACCGCCTTGGCCGAGAAGCCGCACTGCGGCGCGGACGGCTCGCCCTTCATGAACAGCACGGCGCGGTTGGCCTGCAGCAGCGATTCGATGCGGGCGCGCAGGGCGGGGTCGAGGGACATGACGGCGATCCTTGGAGCGGGCCGGCCATGGTACCGCGATCGCCCCTGCCGGGCCCGCAACGCGGCGTTGCGGGCGCGTGCGATGGCATCATCCGCGCATGCATGCCCCGCACCGACCGCCGCGCCACCCGCACGCCTGGCTGCCCCTGCTGCTGCTCTCGCAGCTGCTGGTGGCGGGGATCTGGTGGCGCTGGGGCTGGGGCGTCGGCCTGCCGTCCATGCTGGCCACGCATGCGCTGGCCTGGTGGGGCGTGCTGGCGCCGGGCGCGGCGCTGTACGGGCCGGTGCTCGCGCGCCTGCCGACGCAGGATCGGGAGGTCTGGCTGACCATCGACGACGGCCCGTCGGAAGACACCGCCGCCATCCTCGACCTGCTCGACGCGCATGGCGCGAAGGCGACGTTCTTCCTGGTCGGCGACCGCGCGGCGGCGCGCCCGGAGCTGGCGCGCGAGATCGCGCGCCGCGGCCACGGCATCGGCAACCACAGCGCCACCCATCCGCAGGCCTGGTTCTGGGCGCTGGGGCCGGGGCGGATGCTCCGCGAAATCGAGGACGCGCAGCGCCAGCTCACCGCGATCGCGGGGCGCGCGCCGCGCTGGTTCCGTTCGGTGGTCGGGCATACCAATCCGTTCGTGCACGCGCCGCTGCGACGGGCGGGGCTGGCGCGCGTGGCCTGGAGCGCGCGCGGCTTCGACGCGGTGCAGGGCGACGTCGACAAGGTGGTGTCTGCGATCGAGCGCGACCTCGCGCCCGGCGCGATCGTGCTGCTGCACGAGGGCGCGCCGCACGGGCGCAACGTGGAGATGATCGGCCGGCTGCTGCAGCGGCTCGATGCGCTCGACTACCGCGCGACGCTGCCGGACGGCGACCGCGGCTGATCCCCGGCGTCAGTCGCGGCGCGCGACCACCAGCCAGTTGTTGAAGGGCGTATTGCCGAACCAGGGGCGGATGTCCGCCGCCAGGCCGGCCGCGTCGAAGCGCGCCTGCAGTTCGTCCACGGTGGGGTAGTGCTTGGGCCGGTCGGGCATCCAGCCGGTGAGCGCGGCGAACCGGTCGCCGGCGCGGGTGCGGCGGATGCGTGCGCCGCCATCGTCGAGCGCGGCCCGCATCACCAGCACCGCGCCGGGCGCGAGCATGGCGATCGCCGCGTCGAGCAGGGTGGCCTGCTGCTCGCGGGTGAGGAACTGCAGCACGTCCAGGATCGCCACGCTGCCCTGGTGCGATGGATAGCCGCGCGACAGGTCGACCACCGCGAAGTGCACGTCGGGCAGGCCGGACCTTGCGGCGATGCGCTGGGCACGCGCGATCTTCGGGGCGTCGATGTCCACGCCGAGATAGGACGTGTCCTGTCCATCCGCACGCAGCGCGTGGGCCAGCAGGCCCAGCCCGCAGCCCAGGTCGAGCACGGGCGCGTGGCAGCCGCGCAGCGCGTCGAGCACCCCGGGATAGAGCGGGTCGGTGCGCAGCTTGGTCAGGGTGTAGTAGTAGTCGTAGCGGTTGCCCAGTACACGGGCCGGCAGGAAGGCGCGGGCGATGCCCTTCGCGGTGGCGGCGTCGAGCGGCCGCAGCGTCTGTTCAGTCATCGCGGGACAGTAACCGACGCGCCACCGGCAGCGCCAGCTGCGCCCATTGCGCGTACATCGCCGCGGAAGGATGCAGGCCGTCCCCGGCCAGCATCCCGGGTTCGGCGCCGCGCGCGCGGCTGACCGGCGCGATGTCGACGAAGGCGATGCCGCGCGCCGCGCACAGCTGCCGCGCCGCCGCGTTGAACGCGTCGAGTTCGCGCGCGATCGCGGCGGTGTCGCGCCCGCTGGCCCGGGCGAACGGCGTCACGCCCCAGTCCGGGATCGACAGCACCAGCACGCGGCCGGCGCGGCCGGCGGCGAAACCGGTCGCGCGCTGCAGCAGTGCGTCGAACTGGGTGCGGTATTCGTCGAGGCCGCGCCCGCGGTACTGGTTGTTGACCCCGACCAGCAGCGAGACCAGGGCGAAATCCGAAGCCGGCTGCACCGCGTCGATCGCGTCCGACAGCTCGTCCGTGGTCCAGCCGGTGGTGGCGATGATCCGCGGATCATCCAGCGCGATGCCTTCGGCGCGCAGTGCATGCGCCAGCTGTACCGGCCAGCGGCCCGCTTCTTCCACCGACTCGCCGATGGTGTAGCTGTCGCCCAGCGCGAGGTAGGGCAGGGTGCGCGGACCGGTAGCCATCAGTGCGTCGTCCTCGGGTGCGGAACGACGCGCCTCGCCTGCGGATGGAGGGCCGGGGTGGGGGCCTGCCGCCGCGGCCATCGTCGGTCCAGAGCGGGAATGCCGCGCGTTGAGCGGCCTCCGTGCCTGCCGGCGGTGATGCGTTCCGCCAGGCAGACTCACGCCGCCGGCCGCGCCTTCTTCTTCATCGGCACGACCTTGCCATTGGCGATCGCGCGCTTCTCGAGCACGCGGTCGATGCGGGCGAACACCTCGCGCACCATCTCCGGCTGCGGCAGCAGCGTCACCCGGAAGTGGTTGCGGTAGGGCACGTTGAAACTGGTGCCGGGCACGATCAGCACGTCCTCGGTCTCCATCAGCTCCAGCGCGAAGCCGTGGTCGTCGAAGCCCCTGGCCGCGTCGCCGACCACGCCCGGGAAGGCATAGAGCGCGCCGGCCGGCGCCACCAGCTGCAGGTGTTCGCTGGCCTCGCAGGCCTCGACCACCGCGCGCCGCGCCTCGTACAGGCGACCGCCCGGCGCGCACAGCGGGCCGATGGTGTCCTCGCCACTGAGCGCGGCCTCGATCGCGAACTGCCCCGGCACGTTGGCGCACAGGCGCAGCGCGCCCAGCAGGTCCATGGCGTGGCGGAACGCGGTGCTGCGCGCCGGATCGCCCGACAGCACCGCCCAGCCCACGCGCCAGCCGCAGGCGCGATGCACCTTGCTCAGCCCGCCGAAGGACAGGCAGGGCACGTCGCCGGCCAGCGGCGCCACCGGCTCGAAGCGGGTGTCGTCGTAGACGATGCTGTCGTAGATCTCGTCGCACAGCAGCAGCAGGTTGTGCTTCGCGGCGATGGCCACGATGCGCTCCAGCAGCTCGCGCGGATAGTTGGCGCCGGTGGGATTGTTGGGATTGATCAGCACGATCGCGCGGGTGCGCGCGGACACCAGCGCCTCCATCTCCACCGGATCGGGCAGGAAGCCGTTGTCCTGGTGGCACTGGTAGAACACGGGCCGGCCGTCGTTGAGGATGGTGGCCGCCGACCACAGCGGGTAGTCGGGCGAGGGCACCAGCACTTCGTCGCCGGGGTTGAGCAGGGCGCGCAGCGAGATGTCGATCAGCTCGCTCACGCCGTTGCCCACGAACACGCGGTCGGGCGAGGCATAGGGCGTGCCGCGCGCCACGTGGTGCGCGGCGATCGCCTCGCGCGCCTCGGGCAGGCCCTGCTGGTGGGTGTAGGGATCGGTGCGGTGGATGTGGTCGGCGATCGCGCGCTGCAGGTGCTCGGGCGCGCGGAAGCCGAAGGCGCCCGGATTGCCGATGTTGAGCTTGATCAGCGTACGTCCCTGGGCCTCGAGCTCGCGGGCGCGCCGGGCGAGTTCGCCGCGGATCTCGTAGCGGACTTCGGACAGGCGTTCGCGGACGGGCAGGCTGGGAGCGGACATCGACGTGGGCCGGCGGCGGGAGGCCGCGCAAAACCGGATCATACGCCGCGCCGGCGCTAGAATCGCGGGCATGACGACCCTCGCCGCCCGCGCTTGATTCCCGCCATCGATGCCCTGCGCGCGATCGGCTGGCCCTGGGTGGGCCGGCCGACCGCGGGCCCATGGGCCGAGGTGATGGACGCCCACCCCAAGGCCGGGCCGGCGCGGGTGATCGAGCAGCACCGCAGCGGCTACGTGGTTGCCAATGCAACCGACCATGCCGCCAGCGTCGAGTCGCCGCCGGAATGGCAGCGCCCGCCCGGCTACCGCAAGGGCAAGGTCGCTCCCGAGGACCGCGCGGTGGTGGGCGACTGGGTGCTGGTCGAGGACGGCAGGCGCATCGTCGCGCTGCTGCCCCGGCGCAGCGCGATCAAGCGCGGCGCGGCCGGCGAGCACTACCGCCAGCAGCTGATCGCCGCCAACATCGACGTGGTGCTGGTGGTCTGCGGCCTGGACGGCGACTTCAACCCGCGCCGGATCGAGCGCTACCTGCTGCTGGTCCAGGCCGAGGGCGTCACCCCGGTGGTGGTGCTGACCAAGGCCGACCGCCCCGGCGCCGATCCCGAAGCGGCCTTGGCCGCGCTCGCCGGCGTGGCCGCGCAGGGCGTGCCGGTGCTGGCGCTCAACGCGCGCGACCCCGAGGCCGCGCGTGCGCTCGACCCCTGGCTGCAGCCGGGCGCCACCGCGGTGCTGGTCGGCTCCTCGGGCGCGGGCAAATCGACGCTCACCAATTCCCTGCTCGGGATCGAGCGCATGAAGACCGCGGCGGTGCGCGAGCACGACGCGCGCGGCCGCCACACCACCACCTACCGCGCGCTGATCGCGCTGCCCTCGGGCGCCTGCCTGATCGACACCCCGGGCATGCGCGAACTCAAGCCGACCGGCGAGGAGGAACTGGCCGAGGGTGGCTTCGGCGAGATCGAGGCCCTGGCCGCGCAATGCCGCTTCCGCGACTGCCGCCACGCCGCCGAACCCGGCTGCGCCGTGCGCGCGGCGGTCGAGGCGGGCACGCTGGATCCGGGCCGGCTGGCCAACTACCTCAAGCTGCGCGACGAGGTGGCGATCGCCTCCGACCGCCTGGCCTCGCGCCTGGCGCAGAAGCCGGCGCCGCGTCCCGCCGCAAAGCCGCCCGCGAGACGTCCCGACGGCAAGCCCGGACGACGCTGAGCCGGGTCAGGGCGCGGACAGCAGCGCCTGGACGGCCGCGTCCAGCACCGGGTCCCGCCCGGCGCGCACCGCGTCCCAGTCCGGGGCCAGCGCCACGTCGGGATCGACCCCTACCTTGTCGAGGCTGCGTCCGCCGGCCGTGGTGATGGCCCACATGCCCACCCGCAGCAGCCCGCCGTCGGGCAGGTTGATGCCGCGCGTCCCGACCACCGCACCGTGGCTGCGCTGGCCGAACAGGCGTGCGCGGCCGGTCTCCTGCAGGCGCGCGGCCAGCAGTTCGGCCGCGCTGGCGCTGCCGGGACCGATCAGCACCGCCAGCGGACCGGTGTAGGGGTCGCGCGGCGTGCTGGCGAGGATCCGGTGTCCGGCAGTCCCCTCGTGCAGCACCAGCAGGTCCTCGCGTGGAGGATTGAGGCGCGCGTGGATGCGGGCGGCCACGCCCCACTGGCCACCGCCGTTGCGGCGCAGGTCCAGCACCAGCGCGCGTGGCGGGGTGCGTGCCAGCGCTTCGAGCTCGGGCACCAGCCACGCCTCGCTGACGTGGTCGAAATCGTCGAAACGCAGATAGGCGATGCCGTCGCGGAGCTGCCGCCGTTCGCGGCGCGGCGGCGGCTCCATCGCCCGCGCCACCAGGTCGAGGCCGTGGCGGCCGCCGTCCTCGTCCACGAAAACAAGGTGGGCGGACCGGCCTGCGACGGGTGCTGGCGCGCTGGCCGGCGGCTGCCCGTCCACCGTGTCCAGCTGCCATCCGGCGAGCACGCCCGCCGCGGCCGCCGGGCCGGCTGGATCGACCGCGGCCACCACGGTGCGCGGCCCGTCCTTGACGGTGGCGAGCCCCCAGTTGGCGTCCGCCCGCCCGTGCCGCTGCGCCGCGCGCCGCGCGCGCGCGGTCGGCGACAGCGCGTAGGTGTGGGCGTCGTCGAGCGTCTGGAGCAGGCGGTCGATGCCGGCATACAGCGCGGCTTCGTCGACCGCCGCCACGCTGTCGGGGCGCAGGGCCGCGGCCGCAGCGGCGAAGCCGGCGCGGTCGGCATCGCGCCGGTAGAACAGCTGCTGGGCGTACCGCACCACCGCGTCGTGGACGCGGCCGTTGAGCGCGGCGCGTTCGGCCGAACCATCGGCCGGGCGTACGGCAGCGGGCGGCTGCTCGTACTCGTGCGGCCGTTCGAAGGGCGGGCTGGCGCAGCTGGCAAGCGCCAGCGCGCCCAATACGGCAAGCAGGCGGGAAAGAAGCATCGGATGAGCCTAGGCGATCGCCGGGCGGCGGTCGATCTGCCGGCCGCGCCGCGCACGGCGTGGCGGCGCCCGCGCGCCTGCCGGCCGCTTCTGCGCTAGCGTGTGCGTTCCGAAGCCGCCGCCTGCCGATGATCGACGCCATCGCCCACCACGCCGCCCTCGATGCCCGCATGGTGCGGGCGGCGCGCGAACTGCGCGTGCTGTCGCTGGCCAGCTGGCCGGCGACGGTGCAGCGCGACTTCCTGGCCGACCTGGCGCGCGGCCAGCGCCGCCTGCCCCGGGTCGAGTACCCGGCGCACGACTTCGGCGAGGCCCGGCGCGAACTCGAGTCCATCGCCGCCGCCGCCGATCCGGACCATCCGCTCGGCGCCTACCTGGCCGACTCGGCGCGCGACTGGGCGCTGGCCGCGCGCATGCTCGAGGCCCTGGGCACGCCGGCCGTGGGCGCGATGTCGGTGATGCTCTACGGGCATCCGGACGATCCGCTGCCGGGCGGCGACACCAGTACCGGCGAGGCCGCCCGCCACTTCATCGGGATCGCCGACGAACTCGACCGGGAGCTGCTGGCGCCCGAAGAGCAGGTGACCATCTCGGCCACCGCCCTGCAGCTGCAGCTGCAGAACCAGCTCGACGCCTTCTTCGAAGGGCGCGTGGTGACGGTGGAGCTGGACCCGGAGCTGATTGCCAAGGCCGCCGCCGGCGCCTACCGCATCCGCCTGCGCGACGGCGCCGCCTTCAGCGACTACGACCGCGCCCAGCTGCTGCACCACGAAGCGCTGGTGCACTCGCTGACCGCGCTCAACGGCCGCGCCCAGGCCACCCTGCCGAGCCTGGCGATGTCCTCGCCGCGGGTCACCGCCACCCAGGAGGGCCTGGCGGTGCTGGCCGAACTGATCACCGGCAGCATCGACATCGAGCGCATGAAGCGGGTGAGCCTGCGCACCACGGCGATCTCGATGGCGCTGGCCGGCGCGGATTTCCTGCAGGTGTTCGACTGGTTCCGGGACGCGGGCCAGGACGCGGCGGAAAGCTTTTCCTCGACCCAGCGCGTGTTCCGCGGCGTGCCCGTCACCGGCGGCAGCGCATTCGCCAAGGACACGGTGTACCTGCGCGGCCTGGTCGAAGTGCACACCTTCTTCCGCCACGCCCTGCGCGAGGGCCGCCTGCTGCAGTGCCGGCGCCTGTTCGCGGGCAAGATGACGCTGCAGGACGTGGCCCGCCTGGACCCGCTGTTCGACGCCGGCGTGCTCGCGCCGCCGCGCTGGCTGCCCGACTGGGTGGCGCGCGCCAACGGCCTGGCGGGGCAGCTGGCGTTCTCCCTGTTCGCCAACCGCATCCGCCTGGACCGGATCTCCAACGGCGCCTGAACCTGCCGGTGCCGCGCTTTCGCAGCGCCATGCGCCATCCAGCGCGCTTGCGCCACCTTCCGCAGCCCTGCCGCGGTGATCGGGCAAGCCCGCAACGGGGGGCAGGGGCTAGAATCGGTGGCCCTTCACCGGTCCCGCATGCGATGTCCGAGCCTTCCAGCACCGATTCCGCAGCCGCCTTCCGCAAGGCCGCGCTCGACTACCACCGCATGGAGCCGCGCGGCAAGATCAAGGTGGCGGCCACCAAGCCGATGCTGACCCAGCGCGACCTGGCCCTGGCCTATTCGCCGGGCGTGGCGTATGCCTGCGAGGAAATCGCGGCGGACCCGACCAAGGCCAGCGACTACACGGCGCGCGGCAACCTGGTGGCGGTGATCTCTAACGGCACCGCGGTGCTGGGTCTGGGCGACATCGGCCCGCTGGCCGGCAAGCCGGTGATGGAAGGCAAGGGCGTGCTGTTCCAGAAGTTCGCCGGCATCGACGTGTTCGACATCGAGATCGACGAGAAGGACCCGGACAGGCTGGTCGACATCATCGCCAGCCTCGAGCCCACCTTCGGCGGCATCAACCTCGAGGACATCAAGGCGCCGGAGTGCTTCATCGTCGAGCGCAAGCTGCGCGAGCGGCTCAACATCCCGGTCTTCCACGACGACCAGCACGGTACCGCGATCATCGTCGGCGCGGCCGTGGTCAACGCGCTGGAGATCGCCGGCAAGGACATCGGGCAGGTCAAGCTCGCCACGACTGGCGCCGGGGCCGCGGGCATCGCCTGCCTCGACATGCTGGTGGCGCTGGGCCTGAAGCCGGAGAACATCACCGCCTTCGACCGCGGCGGCGTGATCCACACCGGCCGCGACGACCTGGACGAGGCCAAGCGCCGTTACGCGCGCGAGACCGACCAGCGCGAGCTGGCGCAGATCGTCGCCGGCGCCGACATCTTCCTGGGCCTGTCGGCCGGCGGCATCCTCACCCCGGACATGGTCGCGACCATGGCCGAGCGGCCGATCATCCTGGCGCTGGCCAACCCGTATCCGGAAATCATGCCGGAGCTGGCGCGCGCGGTGCGCCCGGACGCGATCATCGCCACCGGCCGCTCCGACTTCCCCAACCAGGTCAACAACGCGCTCTGCTTCCCCTACATCTTCCGCGGCGCGCTGGACGTGGGCGCCACCGGCATCAACGAGGCGATGAAGCTGGCCTGCGTGCACGCCATCGCCGCGCTCGCCAAGAGCGAGGCCAGCGACCTGGGCGCGGCCTACGGCGAGGAGATTCCCTGCTTCGGCCCGGACTACATCATCCCGCGCCCGTTCGACCCGCGCCTGCTGACCATCGTCGCCACGGCGGTGGCCGGCGCGGCGATGGAGACCGGCGTGGCGACGCGTCCGATCGAGGACATGGCGGCCTACCGCGAGAAGCTCTCCCAGTTCCACCACCGCACCGCGCTGGTGATGCGCCCGCTGTACGACCGCGCCCGCGCCGACCTGCAGCGCGTGGTCTATGCCGAGGGCGAGAACGAGACCGTGCTGCGCGGCGTGCAGACCGTGGTCGACGAAGGCCTGGCCCATCCGATCCTGATCGGCCGTCCGGACGTGATCGAATCGCGGATCCAGCGCCTGGGCCTGCGCCTGCGCGCAGGCGTGCACTACGAGGTCACCAACCAGGACGACGACCCGCGCTTCCACGACTACTGGAACCACTACCACAAGCTCACCGAACGCCGCGGCGTGACCCCGGAGACGGCCAAGAGCCTGCTGCGCTCGCGCACCACCCTGATCGCGGCGGTGATGGTGGACCGCGGCGAGGCCGACGCGATGATCACCGGCCTGGTCGGCCGCTACCACAAGAAGCTCGGCTACATCCGCAGCGTGTTCGAACTCGATCCTGGCGTGCAGAGCACGTCGGCCATGACCGGCGTGATCAACGACCGCGGCCTGTGGTTCTTCCTCGATACGCACGTGCAGCCGGATCCGACCCCGGAGCAGATCGCCGAGAGCACCATCCAGGCGGCCTACAGGCTGAAGCTGTTCGGCATCGAACCGAAGGTGGCGCTGCTGTCGCACTCCAACTTCGGCAGCCACGACGACCCGAGCGCGCGCAAGATGCGCCAGGTGCTGGAAATTCTGCGCAAGCGCTCGCCGAAGCTCGAGGTGGACGGCGAGATGATGGCCGATACGGCGTGGGACGACGATTTCCGCCGCCGCATCTTCCCCAGCACCACGCTGGAAGGCCGCGCCAACCTGTTCGTGATGCCCAACCTCGACGCGGCCAACATCACCTACAACATGGTGCGGGTGATGACCGACGGCGTGGCGCTGGGCCCGATCCTGATGGGCATCAGCAAGCCCGCGCACGTGCTGACCACCGCCTCGCGTCCGCGCCGCGTGGTCAACATGACGGCAATCGCCGCGGTGGAAGCGCAGATCCGCAAGCAGCGTCAGGCCGAACGCGGGGGCGGCTGAGCGGCGCAGCCCCGCGGCGATCGCAGGACGGCGGCGCGCGCGGCTTCCGTGGGTCGCGTCCGCCGCCAGTCACGGCCGTGGTGTCGCGTGACGCGCCTCGAACGCACTGATCCTGTCGGCGTATCCGAGCAGGTACTCCAGCTGGTCGAGCCCCTGGAGCAGGCACAGGCGCGAAAACCGGTCAAGCGCAAAGGGCAGCGGCGGTCCGCCCGGGGGGACCAGTTCGCACCGGTCGAGGTCGACCAGCAACTCGTCGTCCGGGCGCTCCATCAGCTTCGACACGATCGGGGCATCGAGTTCGACCGGCAACAATCCGTTCTTCAGGCAATTGTTGCGGAAGATGTCCGCGATGCCGGTACTCACCACCACGCGGACGCCCAGGTCGGCGAGTGCCCAGGGCGCATGTTCCCGGGAGGAGCCGCAGCCGAAGTTCGCGCCTGCCAGGAGGATGCTTCTGCCGGCATTCCCCGGCTGGTCGAACGGGAAACCCGGGATCAGGGTGCCATCATCGCGCCAGCGCCAGTCGTGGAAGGCATGCCTGCCGAGCCCTTCGCGGCTGGTGGTGGTCAGAAACCGTGCCGGCAGGATCTGGTCGGTGTCGATGTTGGCGTGCGCAAGCACGACGCTGCGCGAACGGAGGTGGCGCCAGCCGCTCATGCAGGGTCTCCTGCGGCAGCCCACTGGCGCGGATCGCTCAGTACGCCGCATACGGCCGACCAGGCGGCGGTCGATGGCGAGGCGAGCACCGTGCGCGCGCCAGGGCCCTGGCGACCCTCGAAATTGCGGTTGCTGGTACTGACCACGAGCTGTCCCGGTTGTGCAAGGTCGCCGTTCATCGCGATGCACATGCTGCAGCCGGGCTCACGCCACTCCGCGCCTGCCGCGCGCACGACGCGATCGATGCCCTCGATCTCCGCCGCCCGTTTCACGGCTTCGGAACCCGGGACGACCAGCATCCGCACGTGCTTCGCCACGCGTCGCCCGCGCAGGATCCTCGCGACTTCGCGCAGGTCTCCCAGCCGACCATTGGTGCATGAGCCGACGAAGGCGACGTCGATCGGGGTTCCCAGCAGAGAACGCCCGCTTTCAAGACCCATATAGGCAAGCGCCTGCTGGTCCTCGTCACTGGTCGCGACGGGCACGGACGCGTCGACGGCCAGCGCCGTGCCGGGATGGGTGCCCCAGGTCAGCGTAGGGCGGATGTCGCGCGCGTCGATGTGTACCTCGACGTCGAACATGGCGCCTTCGTCGCTGCGCCACTGCGCCCATTCTGCCGCGCAAGCCTCAAGCTCCCGGCCCTTCGGGCCACGTGGCGTGTTGGCGATCCACGCCAGGGTCGTGGCATCGGCGGCGATCATCCCCGATCGCGCACCCGCCTCGATGGACATGTTGCACAGGGTCATGCGCTGTTCCATGTCCAGTGCGCGCACGGTCTCGCCGCGGTACTCGATCACGTGGCCGACGCCGCCGTGCGTGCCGACCACTCCGATGACATGCAGGATGATGTCCTTGGCCGTCACGCCTGGGCCCGGCGGGCCATCGATCGTGACCGCCATGGTCCTGGCTTTCCGCTGCAACAGGCACTGGGTGGCAAGCACCTGTGCGACCTCGCTGGTGCCGATGCCGAAAGCCAGCGCACCGAACGCACCGTGGGTGGAGGTATGGCTGTCGCCACAGACGATCGTCATGCCTGGCCGGGTGAGGCCAATCTCTGGGGCCACCACGTGCACGATCCCGCGGTCGGGCGCGCCCATGCCGAACGCTTCGATGCCGTGGCGCTGGCAATTGGCGGAGAACAGCGCAACCTGCCTGCGCGTCGCCTCGTTGGCGTAGCGATAACTGCCATCGCGCCCGCGGGGACTGGTCGGGGTGGAGTGGTCCGTGGTGCCGACGGTCCGGTCCGGCCGGCGGACCGGCAATCCCCGGCGCTCCAACTCGGCGAACGCTTGCGGCGACGTCACCTCGTGCACCAGATGGAGGTCGACGTAGAGCAGTGCGGGCGCCTCCACGGTTTCCGGCACCACCACGTGGGCGTCCCAGAGCTTGTCGTACAACGTGCGGGGGGCAGCGGAATGCGATGGCATCGGTGAAGCGTCCTGGCGACTCATCGGTTCAGGCACACCGGCCAAGGCGCGGATCCGCAACGAAGTCGCCGGCACGCGCCAGCATCCCCGGTACCGGGCGTCCGAGAACGCCGTCCAGCCAGCGTGCGGCCTCGATCAGCGGAGCCAGCTGGTACCCGGTTGGAACGCCCATGCGTTCGAACATGTAGATGGCGTCCTCGGTGGGAATGTTCCCGGTCGCTGCCGGCGCGAAGGGGCAACCGCCGATGCCGCCGATGGATGCGTCCAGGCTGTGCGCGCCCGCCTGCCACGCGCTGTAGGCGTTGGCGATGCCGGTGTTGCGAGTGTTGTGGAAGTGGCAGCGGATCCTTGCGCCCGGTGCAACGTCCTGCACGATGCCGACGCGCCTGTGGACCGCAAGCGGGTCGCCGACGCCGATGGTGTCGGCGAGCGCGATCTCGTCCACCCCGGTCCGCGCCACGGCAGAAAGTACTTCGCGCAACCTGGTTTCCGGGACTTCCCCTTCAAAGGGACAACCGAATGCCGCCCCGATCGTTACGCTGACCCCGATCCCGGCCTCGCGGGCCGGTGCAAGGCACTGGGCGAGCTGCTCCACCGATTGCGCCACGCTGACGCCCTGGTTGCGCTGGTTGAATGTCTCGGTCGCGACGACGATGAAGTTGACTTCGTCGACGCCGGCGGCGATGGCGCGATCAAGTCCGCGCCGGTTCACCACCAGGCCGGCCAGCACGACGGGCGATGCCCAGCCCGGTCTCGCGGAGTTCAACGCCCGCATCACCGCCTCGGCGTCCGCCATGCGCGGCACCGCCTTTGGACTGACGAAGCTCGTGGCTTCGATCCGCCGTGCGCCTGCGGCGATCGCACGCTCGACAAGGGCCACCTTGTCGCCGGTGCTGACGTCGGTGGCCTCGTTCTGCAGGCCGTCGCGTGGAGAGACCTCCACGATCTCGATGGGGGTATTCGCAGCTGTCATAGAAGGAGGAGTAACCCGGTGAGGTTTCGTCCGGCGAGCCGAACTAGGATGAATTGGACGCACGATAGTTGATCGCGGGCCTGCTCCGTTATGCCGAACGATCAACCGGATCAAGCGATTGGTAAGACCCTGCTGGAGCGACGAGATGGCCTATAGATTGGGTGTGGACGTGGGCGGCACCTTCACGGACCTGCTTCTGCTCGACACGGAGCAGGGACGGTTCTGGCGACACAAGACACCGTCCACGCCCCGGGACAGTTCGATCGGAATCCTGCAGGGCGTGACCGCCATATGCGAGCAGGCCGGGGTCCCGCCCAGCAAGGTCGATGTGTTCCTGCACGGCACCACCGTGGCCACCAACGCGGTCCTGGAAGGCAGGGGCGCCCGGGTGGGCCTGGTCACGACCGAAGGGCATCGCCAGGTCATGCAGATCGCCCGCTCCTTCGTGCCTGGCGGCCTGGCGGGCTGGATCGTGTGGCCGAAGCCCGAGCCCCTTGCGCTACTGGAGCATACGGTCGAAGTCACCGGACGGATGGATGCCAAGGGCAACGAGGTCGCCCCGCCCGATCCGGAGCAGGTCCGCGAAGCTTTGCTGCGCCTGCGCGACGAGGGCATTGAGGCGCTGACCATCTCTCTTCTCAACTCGTACCTCAATGGCGCGCATGAGCGCCTGGTGCGCGATATCGCCGAGGACACACTTCCCGGCATCCCGATCTCCCTCTCGCATGAAGTCCTGCCCGAGATGCAGGAGTACGAGCGTGCCCTCACAACCGTGGCCAATGCGTCCATGCGCCCGATCGTGGGCGGCTACGTACGAAGCCTGCGCGCGAAGCTGCAGGCGGTGGAAATGCCGGCGCGCATCGCCATCCTGCGATCCGACGGCGGGTTGATGTCCTCCGAGAAGGCCGAGGAGCACCCGGTCAGCCTGCTGATGTCCGGCCCGGCAGGCGGCGTCGCCGGCGCGGTCTGGGTCGCGCGGCGTTCCGGCTTCAGCAACATCCTCACCCTGGACATGGGAGGCACTTCCACCGATGTGGCGTTGATCGAACACGGACAGCCGCGGCGGGTGCGCACGACCGAGGTCGCGCACCTTTCCGTGCGCGCCTCGTCGCTGGACGTGAAAACAGTCGGCGCCGGCGGCGGTTCGATCGCCAAGGTTCCCGAACTGACGGGCGCATTGCGAGTGGGTCCCGAATCGGCGGGCGCCGAGCCCGGACCCGCTGCCTATGGAAAGGGCGGGGTGCTGCCTACCGTCACCGACGCCAACGTCGTGCTGGGCTACCTCCCCGAGAACCTGCTCGGCGGCAGCTTCAAGCTCGATCGGGAGGCGTCGCGCAGGGCGGTGCAGGGAATCGCCGACGTGCTGGGCGTGGACGTCTACCAGGCCGCCCGCGGCATCATCGACATCGTCAACGAGAACATGTTCGGCGCACTGCGCATGATCTCCGTGCAGCAGGGCTACGACCCGCGGCAGTTCGCGCTGATGGGGTTCGGTGGTGCCGGTCCATTGCACGTGAATGCCGTCGCCAAGCTGTCAAACGCCTGGCCGGCGATCTCTCCGGTGTCGCCGGGCGTGCTGTGCGCGCTGGGCGACGCTACAACCCGGATGCGCGCCGAGACCGCGCGCTCGTGTGCAAAGCCGATGCCGGACGTGAGCCGGAACGACCTGCTTGCTGAACTGCAGGAGATGGCCGCCATCGTCCGCGACGAGCTGATGCGTGACGGGATCGCGGAGCACGAGATCACGATCGAGTTCGAAGCCGACGTGCGCTACAGCGGGCAGGCATTCGAAGTGCCCCTGCCCCTGACCCTTGACGAGCTGCGCGCAGATGGTCTGGAGCCGTTGGCGCGTGCGTTCGATGCCGAGCACAAGCGGCTATTCACCTTCAACATGGACGCCGAGCGCGAGCTGGTGAATGTCCGTGCGGTAGCGCTCAGCGCGGTGCAGGAAATCGCATCGGTGCCGATCGAGCGCGGCGATGGCGATCCTGTCAGGGCCAAGATCCGCGACCACCGGATCTGGGCCGATGGCGAATTCCACGATGCCGTCATCTACGACCGCAGTCTGCTTCGCGCCGGCGACGTCATCGTCGGCCCGGCGATCATCTGCGAGATGGACTCCACCACGCTGGTGCTGCCGGCGCACGTGGCGAACGTCGACGATCACGGCGTTATCTTGATCCGGCCAGCTTGAGGACCAGTTGATGTCAGCCCGTATCACCGAAACCAACCCGAAGCCGATCGCATCGGTTGCCGTCGACCCGATCACGCTGGAGATCATCGAGAGCGCGCTGCGGAACGCGCGCAATGAAATGGACGCCACCCTGATCCGCACCGCGCTTTCTCCGGGAATCCGGGAGCAGGGCGACGCGTTCCCGCTGATCGCCGACCGCAAGGGGCGCATGGTGGTCGGGCAGTTCGGTTCCTTCATCGACGGATTTCTTCGCAGCTATGCCGGCGAGATCGAGGAAGGCGACATCATCCTGGTCAACGACCCGTACGCTTGCGAGGGTGCGGTCAGCCACCTCAACGACCTGCTGTGCATCATGCCGATCTACCGCGACGGGCGCCTGGTCGCCTGGTCGGCGATGTTCGGACACATGACCGACGTCGGTGGAATGGTCCCCGGTTCGCTGCCGACCAACTCGGGATCCGTGTTCGAGGAGGGGCTGCGCCTGCCTCCGGTGAAGCTGTACAGGAAGGGCGAGCTGCAGGAGGACATCCTCAGCATCGCCGCGAACTCGTCGCGGATGCCTGAATGGCTCCGGGCGGACCTGCATGCCATCGTCGCCGCGTGCCGGGTCGCGGCGCGCCGAGTGCAGGAGCTGTGCGACAGGTTTGGGGAGGACGTGTTCCTGTCGACGCTGGACGAACTGCTCGAGCGCAATCGCCGGGCAATGCTGAGCCTGATCACCAGGGCGGTTTCGGAGACGCCGGTCTCGTTCGAGGACTACCTCTGCGACGACGGAAAGGGCGCTGGTCCGTTCAAGATCAAGTGCTCGATGTGGCGCGAGGGCGAGCGGGTGATCCTCGACTTCGAGGGGACCGATCCCCAGTCGGAGTCGTCGATCAACTTCTACATGAACGAGAACATGTTCAAGATGTTCTTCGGCATCTACATGATCATGGTCTTCGATCCACAGGTGCTGTTCAACGACGGCTTCTACGACCACGTCGAGGTCCGGATTCCGGAGGGATCGCTGCTGCGGCCGAAGTTCCCCGCGGCGCTGTCCTGCCGTACCCACGCCCTGGGTCGGATCTTCGATGTGCTGGGCGCGCTTCTCGGCCAGAAGACGCCGGAATTCCTCAACGCGGCCGGGTTCTCCTCCTCGCCGCATCTCATGTATTCCGGCCACGACAGCCAGGGCAAGTGGTTCCAGCTGTTCCAGATCGGATTCGGCGGGATCCCCGGCAGGCCGTTCGGCGACGGGCCGGACGGCCACTCGCTGTGGCCTGGCTTCACGAACGTGCCCAACGAGTTCCTGGAGCGCTACTTCCCGATGCTGATCGAGCGGTATGAAACCGTGCCCGACTCGGGCGGCGCAGGCCTGCATCGGGGAGGAAACGGAATCCGCATGAGCTACCGCTTCCTTGAGGCGGGCATGATCTCGATCCACGACGACCGCTGGTTCATCCCGCCCTGGGGCGTCAACGGCGGCGAACCGGGCAAGCGGTCGTCGAAGCTGCTCGAGCGTGCGGACGGCGAGCGGATCGTGCTTCCCGCCAAGTGCGATCGCATCCAGGTAGGCCCCGGCGACGTCCTGCATTACATCACCTGGGGAGGCGCGGGCTGGGGCGATCCGCTGCAGCGCGACCCGGCGCTCGTGGCCAAGGAAGTGCGCCGTGGCCTGGTGACGGTCGCGGGGGCTCGCGATTATGGCGTGGTAGTCGACGCGGCCGGCCTGCTCGACCAGCAGGCGACGGCACAGCTGCGCGCGCGGATGATCGCGGAGCGCGGGCCGGACCACGGCAAGGACATCTTCAATCGTGGCCCGTCCATCGATGCACTGCGGGAGAGCTGCCTGCAGGAGACGGGTTTGCCGGCACCGGTACAGCCGGCATGGCGCAACCGCGTGGGAGCATCTGCATGAGTCTGCATGGCGAGGCGGGAACGGGTGCCCTGGCCGGGCTGAAGGTGGTGGAGATGGGGCAGCTGATCGCCGGCCCGTTCTGCGGCCAGCTTCTGGGCGACCAGGGGGCTGAGGTGGTCAAGATCGAACCGCCTGGCAAGGGCGATCCGATGCGGCTATGGGGCCGCGGCGACTATCCGCTCTGGTGGGAAGTGGTCGCACGCAACAAGAAGTCCGTGTCCCTCGACCTGCGGATAGCCGAGGGCCAGGAGCTGGCGAAGCGGCTGATCTCGCAGGCGGACGTGCTGATCGAGAACTTCCGCCCCGGAACCCTCGAGAAGTGGGGGCTTTCGCCGGAGCGCCTGCACGCCGACAACCCCGGGCTGGTGATCGTGCGGGTATCCGGCTATGGGCAGGACGGTCCCTATGCGCAACGCGCAGGCTTCGGCGGGATCGGGGAAGCCATGGGCGGCTGGCGCTACATCGTCGGCGATCCTGACCGGGCGCCATCGAGGATGGGAATCTCCATCGGCGATACCCTGGCCGCGACCTACGGCTGCCTCGGCGCGCTGGCCGCATTGCGTCATCGCGACCTGACCGGTAAAGGCCAGGTGGTGGACTCCTCGCTGTACGAGTCGGTCCTGCAGGTCATGGAAAGCCTGATTCCCGACTACACGGTCATGGAGTACATCCGGGAGCGTTCGGGCTCCGTACTTCCCGGCATCGCGCCGTCCAACGTCTACCCGGCGCTGGATGGCGAGTACATGATCGCTGCCAACCAGGACACCGTGTTCGGACGCCTGTGCCGCGCGATGGGCATGCCCGAGCTGGCCGAGCATCCCGACTACGTGAACCACGTGGAGCGCGGACGCCACCAGTCCGAACTGGACGACGTCATCCGCGCCTGGACGAAGACCAAGACGGTCGAGGAGCTCGAGACGCTGATGATCGAAGCCGGCGTCCCCGCGGGCAGGATCTACCGTGCACCGGAGATGCTGGCGGATCCGCACTTCGCCGCACGCGAGTCGATCATCAGCATGGACCACCCGCGCTGGGGGCGGATGAGCATGCAGAACGTGTTTCCGCGCCTGTCGCTGACGCCGGGATCCGTCAAAGCCATCGCACCGCAGCGCGTGGGACAGCACAACAGCGAGATCTACGGCGACTGGCTGCGACTGTCCACCGCGGAGCTGGACGACCTCGCTTCGAGGGGCGTGATTTGAGCGCGGGAAGGGGCGACGGCGAGCGCCCGGTGCCCGACCGAAGCAGCTTGAGGGAGTCCTACCTCGATGCCGGTTTCGGAGCGCGCCTGGAGCCTGGAAGGAAAGCTGCCCTGGTCGCCATCGACGTGGTCAACGCCTACGTCCTGCCGGAGTCTCCGCTGTGCGTCCATCGCCCGCAGGTCCTGGACAATATCCGTCGCCTCCTTGCGGCTGCGCGGCAGGCGGGCATGCCGGTCCTGTTCACCGAGGTACTGTACCAACCGGGCGGGATCGACGGTGGCGTCTTCTATCGCAAGGTCCCCGCGCTGCGGATGTTCGAGCGGGGCAGCCGGTGGGGCGAGTGGCCGGAGGGCGTGGAGCTCCAGCAGGGGGAGATCCGGGTGGTCAAGCAGTACGCCTCGGCGTTCTTCGGCACATCACTGGCATCGAGCCTGCGCGCCGCCGATGTCGACACCGTTTTCCTGTGCGGTTACTCCACTTCCGGCTGTGTCAGGGCGAGTGCGGTGGACGCCATCCAGCTGGGGTTCCTGCCGTTCGTGGTGGGCGACGCGAGTGGTGACCGCGACGACTCCATCCAGCAGGCGAACCTGTTCGACCTGCAGGCCAAGTACGCCGAGGTCGTGGATACGGAACAAGCGCTCGGCTGGATGGGGGGATAGCGCCCTTCGCGTCGGGAACGCCGGCGGATGCGGCGGACGACAACCAAAGAGCTGGCGGACGCGTCCGCCAGGCTGTCGCCTGGTCCGGCCTCGAACAGTCCACGCGACGAATGCATAGGGGTCCCACTTCTGCACATCCATACCGGCTTCGATCCGTGCATAGAATCGATCGGAGCCCCGGCGGCGACCAAGCGCGGTTGTCGCCACCACACGAGCCCTCGTCCGCAACCCGGAATCCAGATGGCATCGCAATCCGACTCCCAATCGCAGTTGATCATCGGCCCGCGGGGCACCTTGCGCCACGCGCTGCTCGACGGACTCGGCGCCGCCGGTGGCACGCCGACGGTCCTCGATCCGAACGACGACCGCTTCGCGCCGGCGCTGGCGTCGTGGATCCGGGATCTCGGGGAAGGCACCACCGGGGCCATCGTGGTGAACATCCTCGACGCTTCGCCCGCTGGTGGCCTCCAGGACATGGCGCTCGACGCGTTCGAACGTCTGCTGGACACGCAGATCGCATCCACCTGGAGAATGCTGAGCGAACTGCTGCAGGCCCTGCGTGGACGCGGCGGAGTGGTGGTCAATGTCATGCCCATTGTTCCCGGAGCCCTCTGCCTCGCGGAGTCGCTGGCCATACTTGGGCGGTGTGCGGCCATCGAGGGCGGCGCGCCCACGCGTCCGGTGCGGGTTCATACGATCACGACGAGGCCGCACGTGCGCGAGTCGGACGTGGCCTCGGCGGCCGCATTCCTCGCAGGCGACGGCGCGAGCTACATGTCCGGCAACGTGCTGCGGCTGGGAGAGCCCGCATGACCACCGTAGCGGACAGCGGGGCGCCGGGTGTTGCCGGAAAGGTGCTGCTGGTGACTGGCGCGACGTCCGGCATCGGCCTGCAATGCGCCCGCTCGCTGGCGGAAGCGGGGGCGAAGGTCATCCTGACCGGGCGGCGGCAGGACCGCGTGGATGCTGCCGCCGCGCTGTTGGCTGGCGCCGGGCTGGACATCGAAGCGCATGTGCTGGACGTCACTGTCGAGGCCGACTGGCTGCGAGCCGTTGCCGCCGCAAAGTCCGCCTTCGGCCGTCTGGACGGGATCCTGAGCAACGCCGGCGAATGCGTCCTGGCCCCCATCGACCAGCTCGACCCGGCGTCCGTGCAGCGGCAGCTGAAGGTCAACGTGGTGGGAACATTCCTGGCGCTGAAGCATGGGTTGCCGGCGGTGCGTGAGTCCGGTGGCGGGCAGATCGTGGCGGTCGGTTCGGTTGCGGGCCTGCGCCCCGCCGCGAACAGCACGGTCTACTCGGCGAGCAAGGCTGCGCTGGTCGACCTGGTCCGGTTTGGCGCGACGGAGGGAGCGGCGCGGCAACCGTCGGTGCAGGTGTTCGGCGTCCATCCAGGAATGATTGCCGGCGAAGGAGCGATCGAGGCGTTTGGCGCGGAGCGCGCAAAGGCGATGCAGGACGCCATCGCCGCCCAGACGCCGGTGGGCCGCATCGGCCTTCCGGAGGATGTTTCACGGTTGGTGCAGTGGATCTTTTCCAACGAGGCATCGCCATGCAGCGGTGCCCAATTCGTCATCGACGGCGGCTTTTCGATGCGCTGACGAAGAACCCAAATACAAACGCGGGAGTGGGAATGAAGAAGTCGCGATTGGCCCAGGGAGTTTCCATCGTGCTGATGATGGGAGCCATGCAGATGTCCTTTGCGCAGGACGGCAAGGCTCCTGGCGGAGACGATGCAGGATCCGACGAGAAGAAGTCGATGGCAACGCTCGACGCGATCATGGTGACGTCGCAGCGTCGCGTGCAGAACGTGCAGGACGTCCCGCTCTCGGTGACCGCAATGGGCTCCGAACAACTCGACCGGATGCAGGTGGCCACCACGACGGACCTGATCCAGCATGTGCCCAACATGTCCGGGGGCGAGGCGTCCGGGTCCGGATCCAACCAGTACACCCTGCGCGGCCTGTACAACAGCGAGACGGCTGCAACGTTCGACTCCCCGGTCGGGACGTACGTGGACGGCATCTTCCTGGCGCGGATGAGCGCGAACAATTTCGCGCTTTTCGACGTGGAGCGCATCGAAGTCCTGCGTGGTCCCCAAGGCACCCTGTTCGGCCGCAACACGACCGGCGGCGCCGTCAACATCATCCTGAAGAAGCCAATGAACGTATTCGGCGGAACCGCCGAGGTAGGCTTCGGTGACTACGGCTACTGGCAGGTGCGCGGCAGCGTGGACCTGCCGGTGTCCGAGACCATCGCCACCCGGGTGAGCGCCTATCAGTTGGACGAGGACGGGTGGGTTCGCAACGTGACCGTCGGCGGCCGGAACAACGCCCATGCGAGCCGTGGCGTCCGTGCGGCGATGACCTGGAACATCACGGACAACGTGGTCTGGGACCTGGCGGCCGACTATATCGAGGAAGAAGGGGCCAACATTCCCTCCGTCAAGTCAGGCAACCGCTTCGTGTCCCGCAGCGGCCTCCAGGCCCTGAACCCGCTGACCGTAGGCAGGAAATCGACGCTTCCCGGCAATTATGTCGGCAATGACACGCTGGGCATCACTTCGACGTTCCGCGTCGCGACGGGTCTGGGCGACGTGGAAGTCATCACCGGCTACCGCGACCTGGCCACCGGCTTCAACGTGGACTACTACGACAACCCGCTGCCCATTGGTGGCTACGTCGTCAACCAGCACAGCACCCACGAGCAGATCACCCAGGAGGTCAAGCTGACGGGGGGCCGGGGGCCTTGGAACTACACCACCGGCATCTACTACTTCCACGAGGCGAACGACACCGATTTCGCCACGAGCTTCACGCTCGGGTCGGGCGTGCCGTTCATCGAAACCGACTCGCGCTTCTACAACGACACCGAGTCGCTGGCCGTCTATGGGCAGTTCGATTACGCATTCACCGAACGACTCACCGTGACTGCCGGCGCGCGCCTGACCGACGAGCGCAAGGACATCCATTTCGTGGACAACGGCAATCCCAACGCCGCCGCCGTCATCTCCGACGACATCCTGACCAATGCGGGCATCCCCTTGTCGCAGAGCGAGCGGGTGCTGACGCCGCGCCTTGCCGCCCAATACGAGCTGTCCGACGACGCCATGCTGTTCGCGTCCGCAACGCGAGGCTTCAAGTCTGGCGGCTGGAACGTCCGAGGCTCGACGGCGGCCACGCTCCAGGGATTCGGACCCGAGCAGATCTGGTCGTACGAAGCAGGCCTGCGGTCGGACTGGCTCGACCGTCGCCTGCGCGTGAACCTGACCGCATTCTACGGCATCACCGACGATCTGCAGATCGCGTCGGCTTTCATCCCGGCTGGTGGCGGCGCGCCGGCGTTCCCGGTGGGCAACTACTCGGGATTCAAGAGCTACGGCACGGAACTGGAGGTGGAAGCGGCACCCACCGAAAGGCTGCGTTTGTTCGCGGCGCTGGGGTACAACAAGACGAAGTACGTCGACATCAGCGAAACGGTGCAGGCGCAGCTGGAACGATGCCAGGAATCCATTGCCGGCGGGATCACGCCGCGGCCCAACTGCGGCGCCGGCATCATCACCGCCGATGGCCGTATCGCCGATCCGGCGCGTGCACCCGAATGGACCGGTACCGTGGGGGCCACCTACATCGCCCCGCTCACCAGCAACTGGGACTTCGTGCCCAGCGTTGCCTGGCGCTACACCGGTGACTACAACACCTCGGCCACCGGGCTGGTCAATGCGGAGCAGAGCGCGTTCAGCCAGGTGTCTGCAGGGGTGTCGCTGGAGCGTGCGGATGGTCGCCTGAGCTTCAGCGGCGGCTGCACCAACTGCACCAACGAGAGCTACATGCTGTCGCTGATCGGCGGCCACACCTGGTGGAGCGAGCCGCGACGCTGGCAGGTGAGCATGCGGGTGAACTTCTGACGCGATGACCGCTATGGAGTGCCGGGAGGTACTTTCGCCAGCAGGCGGATCTCCCGGCGCACCGCGTCGGCGAACTGTACCGCCACCGGCAGTTCGACCGAGGATTTGCGGAAGATCAACCCACAGACCGCACTTCCGAAAACGCCATCCGTGTTGACGGGCGACAATCGCAGGTGGGTGTCGGTGGAGATCAGCTCTTCGGGCAGGATGGTGATGAGGTCGGTATCCTGGATCACCGAGACCAGCATCGCGACCGAGGTGCAGCGCATCGAGATTTTCGGAGGCGTGATCCCGCGGTCGTTGAAGTAATTGAAGAACGCCGCACGCGCCGACCCCCCGTTGATCAGGCCCCAGTGGCATCGGGCGATCTGCTCGGAAGACACCGACGGCAGCGTGGTGAGCTCGTGTCCGGTCCGTGCGAAGACACGGGTGTTGACGGTGAACAGGTCTTCGTAGTCCAGGTCCGGGTGGCGGCTGCCTTCGGTGTACAGCGAGAAGGCGAAGTCCAGTTCGCCATCGTTCAACCGTTCCTGCAGTCGCTGGTAGTTGTCGCTGACGATCGACAGCTCCACCTCGGGCCAGCGTCGCAGGACGGACGAAATGGCTTCCGGCACCACGTAGTATGCGAAGCTGTGGGCCACTCCGATCGTCAGCGAGCCCCGGCCCAGCTGGCGGAATGCGCTGAGATTTTCCAGGACCCGATCGTGTTCGTTCAGGAGCCGGTTCGCGAACGGCAACAGGTCGTGCCCGAACTCGGTCAGCTTGACGCCTTTCGGACCGCGCTCGAACAGCGGCAGGCCCAGGGACGACTCCAGTGCATTGATGCTGCGGCTCAACCCGGACTGGGTGATGTTGGCGATTTCAGCCGCCTTGAGGATGTTGCCGCAGGAGGCGGTGACGATGAAATGGCGCAGCTGTTGGAAATTCATGGTCTTCCGGGTCTAGATGGCGCCGACGAAGTCTCCTCCGTTGGGGCTGATCGCCTGGCCGGTAAGGAAGCCCATCGATTCGTCGCACAGGAACAGGACGCACCGCGCGGAGTCGCAAGGCGTGCCCAGTCGTCCAGCGGGGACCGAGCGCGCGCGTGCGCGCAGCGCATCGTCGCCCAAAGCATCGTAGGCCATGCGGGTGTGCGTCAAGCCCGGCAGCACCGCATTGACGGAGATGCCGAACGGCGCGAGCTCGACCGCCCACGCCCGGGTGAAGCCGAGCATCGCCGCCTTCGCGCCTGCGTAGTGGGGGTTGCCGGAGGCCCCTCTTGCCGCGATCAGCGAGGATACGTTGACGATGCGCCCGCCACCTTTCCGCTTCATTCCCGCCAGTAGGGCCTGGGTCAGGAAGAAGGTGCCGCGGGCCGATACCGAAAACACCTGGTCGTAGCGCGCAGGCGTGACCTCGGCGAACGGCTCGCCGCCACCGATGGCGGCGTTGTTGACCAGGATGTCGGCGTCCCCGGCAAGCTCCTGCATCGAGGCCACGAACCCGCCGAAGGAGTCGATCGCCGCCACATCGAGGTACAAGGCGCTGGCTTGGTGACCCTCGGCACGCAACGCATCGCTGACGCGTTCCGCACCTGCGCGGTCGATGTCGGCGACGACCACGTGGGCGCCGGCCTCTGCCAGCACGCAGGCGATTGCCTCGCCGATGCCCGACGCGGCCCCCGTCACCAGCGCGACCTTGCCGCGGACGCCACTCCAGCTGGGGCCGGCACCCGTCATGGAGATATCCGTTCCTGCCCGCTGCGAACGGCGACGCCTGCGTCCGGGGCGCACGGGATGCCACCAGGCGCGCCGACCTGGGGACCACCAGGCCTCGTGGCCGTTTCAGGCGCCATGCGCGACGGGCTCGGCCGGCCGCGTCCGCACCGCGTTCCGGCGTCGACGGGCAATGATCGTCGATGCGGCGATCGACACCACGACCAGTGCCGCCGAGAACGTGAACGGGCCGGCGTAGCTGCCCGCCTGGTCGTACAGCACGCCGGTCAACCACACGCCCAGGCCCGCGGCGCAGCCTTCCATCAGGACCGACATCCCGCTCAGCCGTCCGAGCCATGGTCCTGCGAAGAGCTCGGTGATGATGGACTGGGTGACCGTGTAACACCCGCCCCAGCCAAGCCCCAGCAACACGATGCCGGCCCAGATGATCGGGCCCGAACCCAATGCCAGCACCAGCGCACCCGCCAACAGCAGTCCCTGAAACACCAGCCAGCAGCTGTGGGGCCCCAACCGGTCCGCAAGCAGGCCGCCCCCGAGCTTGCCGGCGAACGCGGTGATGAAGATCAGACTCAGGCTTGTGGCCGCTGCGCTGGCGGGCAAGCCGCTGTCGCGGAAGTACAGGAAGGCGTGGGCGACGAACCCTCCGCCGGCGTAGAACAGGCATACCGCCGCCAGCAGCAGCAGGAAGGTCGTCGGTTGCAGCAGGTAGTCGCGGAAACGGGCATCGGGTCCCAGGGCAGCGTCGGGCATCCGCTTCTCCGGCGGACGCACTTCGCCTTCCCCGAAGCGCGGGTGGCCATGGTCTTCCGGCGTGCGCCGAAGCAGGAGCAAGAGGACCAGGCTCAGCAGGAGCGGAACCGCCGAGAGCACCTGCATCGCGGTGCGCCAGTCGTACTGCTCGAGCAGCCGGACCACGATCTGGGGGAACACGGTTCCGCCCAGGCTTTCGCCGGCCAGGATGATGCCCAGCGCCGCGCTCTTGCGGGTATAGAACCAGCGCGTGATGATCAGGATCACGATCACGACGTGGCAGGACGAATAAGCGAAGGCCAGCAGCAGGTGCAGGCCGTAGATCTGGTAGACGTTGGTGACGTAGCCGTACCCCAGCAGCACCCCTGCCAGTACAACCAGGCCCACGTAGATGATGGTGCGTGGACCGATGCGTTCGGCGGTGTAGCCGATCAGCAGCGCCCAGATGCCGGCTGCGAACAGCTGCAGGAAATCGCGGAATTTCAGATCCCCGCGCCCGATGCCCAGATCCTTGAGGATCTCGGCATCGAAGACCGAGATGCCCGAAGTGATCAGCCCGTGGGAGATCGCCAGCAGGAACGTCAAGGTGGCGACGACGATCCATGCATATCTGGATCCAAGCAGCAGCGGTCTCATGCGGACGGGATTCCTGCGGCGGCTGTTGCGGACCGGCCCTGCGGTGTCATAGCGCGACACTCATGCCGCCGTCGACGCTGATCATCTGCCCGGTCATGAACGCGGCGTGCGGCGAGGTCAGCAGGCCGATGAACGCGCCGATATCGTCCGGCGTGCCCACCCTGCCCAACGGCACCTGGTCGGCGCTTGCGTGCAGCCCCGCCGGGGCGACGCCGTTCACGCGGATCGCCTGGGGCGCCAGCTCCATGGCCAGGCTCTTGACGAAACCGGCGACGCCGGCCTTGGCCGACGAGTAGGCGAGCCGGCCGGGCCAGCCCGATGTATAGCCGGCGATCGAGCCCAGGCAGATGATGTGGCCGCCGCCGCGTTCGCGCATGCCGGGCACCACCGCCCGGGCGACCCGCATCATGCTCATGAGGTTGAGGTTCACCGTATGCGCCCAGTGCTCGTCGGTGATCTCGTCGAGCGTTGCGACGGTCGCATAGCCGGCGTTGTTGACAAGGACGTCGAAGCCGCGGCCATACGTGCGGGCGGCCGCGGAGACGGACTGGTCCACGCTCCCGGTGTCGCACACGTCCATCCGGCAGGTGTCGATCGTACCCCCCGCGGCGCGGACGGCCGCTGCGGTCTCCTCCAGGCCCTGGAGGTCGATGTCGGTCGCCAGTACGTGGGTCCCGGCGGCGCACAACGCGCGTGCCGTGGCGGCGCCTATTCCGCGCGAAGCGCCCGTGACCAGGGCGAGCGTAGGAGGGGGGGAGGCGCAGGTCATGAGGCGTCCACGTTCGGAAAAAGTACAATCATGCCCTGCCGGCGACCGTCCGGTCACCGGCATCGTACGGACGTCAGGCCGGCTTGCTGGCCGCGGGCAGGAAGTCCAGCTTGCCGCCAAAGTTGACGTACGCGACCGCGCCGTTCTCGCTGCTCACGGCGCTCTGGACGTACATCGGCGGCTTGTAGCTGTAGCAGCCCTTGGTGAAGACCTTGCCATCGGCGGTTTCCAGTTGCCCGCTGACGACGAAGACTTCCTCGTAGACCGAATGGTAGTGGTCGCCATGCGGACTGACGAACCCCGGAAGGAACTCCACCAGCATCGAGCCTTCGCCCGTGCCCGGGTGCACGCTGAGGATCTGGCGGCGGGCGATGGTCTTGCCGCCGGCGTCGAGGATGTCTTCCCAAGGTCGCTCGGCCGGGGTCGGCACCACCGCGACTCCGCGCTCTGATTCCACGCCATCGAGGCTGTAAGGCTCCAGGCTCTCCGCGTCCTCGTGGAAGTCGAACTTCAGCGGCCGCTTGATGCGCGAGATGAACCAGGCCTCGCTATCCACCTGGCTGCGGAAGCCGTGGACCGTCCGGGCCGGGTGGAAGCAGTAGGCGCGTTCGCCCAACCATTGCCGCCCGTCGAACGTGAGCTCGCCCTTGACGATGAAGATCTCTTCGTCGCCGTCGTGGTAATGCGGAAGCGCCGGGGCCTTGTAGCCGCGCGCGGGGTCGATGCACTGCAGTGCGCTGCGGGCACCGGTCTCGGGGTCGGCGCTCAACATCTTCGTGAACAGTCCCGGCATGTCGCCGGGCACCCATTCCATCGCATGGGTGTCCAGGAACGGTACGGCTGGACGCATCGGATCAATCCTCCAGAAAAAGAATGGTGGCCAGGTTGGATCAGGGGTGCAACGGGTTGACCCAGTTCTCCCAGATGATGTTTCCCCAGTCCAGGTTCCACGACATCTCGACCATCCAGGCACGCAGGATCTTGCGCGGCTTGAGCTGGTGCACCGCGCTGAAACCCTGGCCGGGGAACTCGACGAACCCACGCCCTTCCCACAGCATGCCGCAGCTGAAACTTCCGCCCGTGGCGTTGTGGATGATCTGCTTCAACGCGGGCTTGCCCTTCTGGGGCATCAGGATCTTGCGCACCGAGAGCCAGTCACGCGAGAACGGCAGGTCCTTGGGCGATCCGGGCTTCTCCAGTGCGACCGAAATGCGCATCAGCGTTTCGCCGCGACGGGTGATCTCGGCGCGGGCCTGGCTGCCCATGATCTGCAGCTCGTTGTGGTCGCAGATGGTCTTGGGCCGGCCGGAGACCTCGCGGGCAGCCAGCATGGCTTCGTCGGTCGAGGTCCAGATGTACGGGATGTAGGTCCCGACCATGTCGTTGAAACGCGCCTGCAGCAGGACCATGCCTTCCTGGAACTTCTGCGAGGTCGGCATCTGCCGGTTGTCGCCGATCATGGCGACCGCCGTGGTGCCTTCCTCCCAGATCAATGGATCGGGGATGCAGGCGAATGCCGCTTCCGGGTCCGGCTCGAACTCGACCATGATGTTGCGCGCCAGTTCCATGCGGTGCGGCGGCTCGTTGATCGGGGACGACAGGAACGGGCCGCTCCAGCCCTCGCGGCGCGCCTGGATCCCGGTGGGGACGTGGGTGGGAGCGTCGGGCGTGATCGAGGCCGAGGGAGGGAACACGTGCTTCGTGCGGGAGGAAGATGTCATGATCGATGGGATTCCGTGAGCCGGTGGTACGGGTCGTGTGGCGACCCGGCGTCGTCACCCGCCGTCTGTGGCTCTTGATGCCGGTGGCGTGACTGAAAGACTGATTGTTGGAAAAAGCGCACAGGACAGCCACTTCAGATGTATCGAACGACTATGCGCAAGGATCAATCCTCTGCGCTGCGGATCAGCTTTGTTGACCTGATCAGGTGTCGTCGTCGGCGAACGCGCTGATCTGCTTCCAGTCGTCGTCGGAGTCGACCACCAGGGCCCAGCTGCGGAGGCGGGAGAAATCGATCCCCGCGCCTGCCTGCTCCCAGGCGGGCGGTGCCCCGGATTTGAGCGCGCGCAACAGTTCCCTCCTGACGGTGCTGATGGTCAGGTCGACCTGCATCAGGTGCTCCTTGGTGCGGTCGACAATCGGTCCCATCGACTCGAGCACGGCGAAGTCCTCGCAGAACACGTGGCGCTTGGTCAGTCCGCTGTAGTGGCCCTGCTTCATCGCCTCGCGGTCCTGGTCCCAGTTGGTTTCGCGGCCGGGGATGCCCTGGGCGATGTTGTTGGCGTCCGGATGCGTGTCGAACCACAACGTGTCGATCTCCTCCCGGGTCATCGGCCGATACGGGTTGTAGGTGACGATGACCTGCAGGCAGCTGGCATCGTCGATCGGCACGGTGATGATGTGCTGCCGTTCGCACTGCGGCTCGCCGGGCAGGATGACGTGCCAGGGGAACACCACCTCACGGATGCGTGCATTCACCCGGCCTTCCGGCGTGTCGCGAAGCGCGGCCTCCCGCAGGCCATAGGGAGCGGGCTTGACCTGCAGCCTCGGCACCGGGTTCTGCAGCCAGTAGTCCGCGTTCTTCTGCGAGGGCGCGTCGCGCGACTGCGCCACCGAGCTGCTGTGCAGGAATCCCAGGTGCGCGGAGTCGAGGATGGCCTCCATGGTCTGCAGCCAGTTGCACGGCACGATCGCCATGCGGATGTCCCGGTGGGAGGCGTCCAGGACCGTGAACTCGAACTGCTGGAATGGCGGCGGCGCGCCCTCTCCGAAATAGACCCAGACCAGCCCGCCGGCCTCGTGGACCGGATAGCGGACCGACTTTACGCGCGAGCGGATGCGTTCGGCGCGCTCCGGGTCCGGTTCGGTGGGGATGTCGACGAGGTTACCGTCCACATCGACCTTCCAGCCATGGAAGATGCAGCGCAGCCCGTTACCCTCGTTGCGCCCGAGCATGAGCGAGGCGCAGCGGTGGGCGCAAGCTTCCTCGAGCACGCCGACGCGGCCGTCGGTGGCGCGGAACGCCACTGCGGTCTGACCGCAAGCCTTGACCCGGATCGGCGCACCATCCGCCTCCAGTGCCTCCGAACGGAGCACGGGAATCCAGTTGCGGCGCAGCATGGCGCCGAGTGGAGCGGGTCCCTGGACCGAGGTGAGCAACTGGTTGTCGGCGTGGCTGAGCATCTGCGATTTCCGTGGTGGATCCCGCTTCGATGATGCCGCCGACGCCGGGAGAGTTCCCAATGCGTATTCGTATGATTCCTATGCAGGACGGTGCGCCGCCATGCAGGATCCTCGGGTGGGTATGAGGAGCTTGAGTACTTGGTCGCGGCGTGCGTGGGCTAGAGTCTGCCCGACCCTTACGAAGGGTCCGGCGCATGGCCGATCCTTCATCCAAGAACATTTCCCTGGTGTCCCGTGAGCAATTTCGACGCTGATGTGCTGGTCGTGGGAATGGGGCCGGTCGGATCCACCGGCGCCCTGTATCTGGCCCGCGAGGGGCTGCGCGTGATCGGGGTCGATCCCCTACCGAAGGGTGCCACCGACCTGCGGGCCTCGACGTTCCATTCGCCGACCCTGGAAATCCTCGACAAGCTCGGGGCGGCGGACCTGCTGCACCAGAACGGTCTGGTCGCGCCGGTCTACCAGTTCATCGATCAGGAGTCGAACGAGGCTTTCAGGTTCGACATGGGCGAACTGGCGGACCAGACCCGCTTTCCCTATCGCCTGCAGTGCGAGCAGCAATGGCTGTCCAACGGCATGATCGGCCTGCTGCGCTCCGAACCCGGGGCCGATCTGCGGATGCAGCAGCGGCTGCTCTACCTGGAGCAGGACGACACCGGCGTCACCTCGTGGATCGAGGACGCGGTCAGCGTCCGCAAGATCCGGACCCGGTTCGTGATCGGCGCGGACGGTGCCAGCAGCACCGTGCGCAAGTTGCTCGGCATCGGCTTCGACGGGTTCACCTACGCAGAGAAGTTCCTGTGCCTGTCGACCGCAGACGACATCGCCGCCGACCATCCCGGCCTGTGCGCGGTCAACTACATCTCCAACCCCGACATGTGGGCGGTTCTGCTGCAAGTCCCCGGCTTCTGGCGCATCCTGGTGCCGGCCCCGGAAGACGAGCCGGACGAGGTCCTGCTGTCGGACGACAACAAGGACGCCGTGTTCCGCAAGCTGCTGGGCAGCGACAGGCCGATCACGACCCGCCACCGCACGATCTACCGCGTGCACCAGCGTGTCGCCGACCGTTTCGTGCAAGGCAGGGTAGCGCTGGCCGGCGATGCCGCCCACGTCAACAGTCCGGTGGGCGGTTACGGCATGAACAGCGGCATCCACGACGTGGTCAACCTGGCCGACAAGCTGGTCGAGATCCTGCAACGGGATGCGACCCTGGACCTGCTCGCGCGCTATGAGCGCCAGCGCCAGGCCGTGACGCGCGAGTTCGTGCAGGCGCAGACCATCGAGAACACCCGGTTGATGCGGGAGGGCTGGGGTTCGGTGCGCGCGGAGCGGCGCGACCGCATGGACCAGCTGGCCAACGACCCGGGGAGCCGGCGTGAATTCCTGTTGCGGACGGCGATGTTCCGCAGCCTGGAGCAGGCCGCCAACATCCAGTAAGCGCAGGATACGCAGACATGACCGACGTACTTGGCTGGCGCAAGGTCCTGGCGGTCATCGCGCCGTCGACCAACACCATCGTCCAGCCCGACATGGAAGCAATGCGCCCGATCGGGGTGACCAACCACTACCGGGACATCTACGTCGAAGATCCGCTCGCGTTGAGCGATGCATCCTTCACCGAAGGCACCACCAGGATCGGCCAGGGCATGCAGGACTGCCTGCGCACCGCCATCACCTGCAAGCCCGACTACATCGTGCTCGGGGTGTCGGCGATCTCGTTCGCCGGAGGGCTTGCAGGTGCCCGGGAGTTCGCGTCCGGCCTCAGTGAGTTCACCGGCAAGGACGTCAGCGTCGGCTCGCTCTCGACGGCGGCAGCGCTGGAGGCCTATGGCGGCATCCGGCGCATTGCGTTCGTGTCTCCGTATTACCCGGTCGCCAATGCCCAGGTGAAGCGCTTCTTCGAGGACTGCGGCTTCGAAGTGGTCCGCGACGTGCCCCTGCGCTGCAGGACCTGGACCGACATCGCGCAGGTGACCGAGGCGCGGCTCCTGGAGGTGCTGCGGCAACTGGATGGCGACGACGTCGACGCGATCGTGCAGGTCGGCACCAACCTGTCGATGGTACGGCTGGCCGCACAGGCAGAACTGTGGCTGGGCAAGCCGGTCATCGCCATCAACACCGCGACCTATTGGCACGCGCTTCGGCAGTGCGGCATCCACGACAGGATGGAGAGTTTCGGCAAGCTGTTGCGGGACCACTAACCCTCATGGCGCTCCTGACCCGCATCGCCGAGCTGTACCAGGAAACAGATGAGATCCGGCGCTACCGGCTGGTGGCCGCCGACGGAGGGGCCTTGCCGGCCGGGACGCCGGGTTCCCATATCGACGTGCAGCTCGAGTCGGGCCTCGTGCGCCAGTATTCCCTGTGCAATGGGCCAGGGGAACAGGGGGTGTTCGAGATCGCGGTGAAGCGCGAGCCGGCGTCGCGTGGCGGGTCGGCCGCAGTGCACGCCGGGTTCCGGGTGGGCGGGCTGGTGCCGGTCAGCGCTCCCCGCAACAGTTTTCCGCTGCAGGACGACGCCGACCACCACCTGTTGCTGGCCGGCGGCATCGGCATCACTCCGCTGCTGAGCATGGCGCGTCACCTCGCGGCAGCGGGCAAGCCGTTCCATCTGCATTATTTCGTGCGGTCCGCGCGGGACGCCGCGTTCAGGGAACTGCTGGCGTCGCCGACGCTGCGTGGTTCGGTCACGCAGCACCATGGGCTCGACCCCGCGGAGACCGCCGACGTGTTGCGCGCGGTGTCGCGGGTCCGCCCTTCGGGAGGCCATCTCTACGTCTGCGGCCCCGCGCCCTTCATGGCATGCGCGACCGGGGCCGCTGGCGCCTGGCCCGAGGGGACCGTTCACCAGGAGTGGTTCGCGGCGGCTCCATCGGACTCCGACGGCGCAGCGACCGGGCGGCCGTTCCGGGTCCGTCTCGCGCGGCAGGACGTCGAGTTCGAGGTCGCTCCCGGGCAATCGATCCTGCAAGCGCTCGACGCGCATGACATCTTCGCGCCGCGCAGCTGCGAGCAGGGCTTCTGCGGCACCTGCGAGGTCGCGGTGCTCGAGGGCGAACCGGATCATCGCGACACCTACCTCAGCGAAGAGGAGCGTCGCCGCGGCAAGGTGATGATGCCCTGCGTGTCGCGTTGCAGGGGCCCGCTGCTGGTGCTCGATCTCTAGCGACGGCGGACCGGGACAGGAACAGCCTGCGTTGCGATCACCGCACGCCCGGCGTGGCCATGCGGTTGCCACCCAGCAAGCCGCGCAGCTCGCGCGGCAGGGCGTCCAAGTCGTCCTTCAGCAGCAGGGCTTCGGCTTCCGGCGGATCTTCGTCCGGCGCCACTGCGCCGGTCAGGATCAGCACCGGCACGCCCGGGTCGTGCGCGCGCACCTGGGCCAGTGCGTCGAGGCCGGAATAGCCCGGCAGGTTGAGGTCGGACACCACCGCATGCGGCGCGAACTCGCGCAGCGCCTGGTCCACGCCCGCCGCCGTGCAGGCGCGGCGGCATTCCACGTCCAGCCCCGCCTTGCGCAGGGCGTACTCGGCCAGCTCCGCGTCGTCGGGCGAGTCGTCGACCAGCAGCACCCGCCAGGCGCTGCCTGCCGGAGGGCTGCTGGCGGGCGTGGCCGACATGTCGGTGTCAGTCCAGCTTCGGCGGTTCGTTGAGCACCGCCCAGAAGCGGCCCAGCGTGCGCACCGCGTCGAAGAACTGGTCCACGTCCACCGGCTTGACCACGTAGGCGTTCACGCCCAGGTCCCAGCTCAGCGCCAGGTCGCTCTCCTCGCGCGAGGACGACAGCACGACGATCGGCAGCGCCTTGAAGCGGTCGTTCTTGCGCAGGTCGGTCAGCACCTCCAGCCCGTCCATGCGCGGCATCTTGATGTCCAGCAGCAGTACCGCCGGGTCGCCCTCCGGGCGGTCGGCCCACTTGCCGCGGCGATGCAGGTAGTCCAGCGCCTCGACGCCGTCCTCCACGTGCACGATCGGGTTGGCCAGGTGGGCTTCGCGCAGCGCGTCGATCGCCATCTCGGCGTCGTGGGGGCTGTCTTCGGCCAGCAGGATGGTGCGCAGTTCGGTCATGGCTTTTTCTCTTGGTTGGCCGGCAGGTCGCCCGCGCCCGGCAGCGTGAAATGGAAGGTAGCACCCTTGCCCGGCTCGCCCTCGGCCTCGATCCGGCCGCCGTGGCGGGTCAGCACCCGTCGCACGCTGGCCAGGCCGACGCCGGTGCCGGGGAACTCGCTGGGCGCGTGCAGGCGCTGGAACACGCCGAACAGCTTGCCAGCGTACTTCATGTCGAACCCGGCGCCGTTGTCGCGGACGGTGAAATGGTGCGCGTCGTCGTCGCCGCGCCGGTACTCGACCTCGATGCGCGCGGGCTCGCTGCCCTGGCTGTACTTGACCGCGTTGCCGAGCAGGTTCAGCCACACCTGCCGCAGCATGTTCTCGTCGCCCACCACCACCGGCAGCGGCGCGATGCGCCATTCGATCGAATGGCCGGGATTCTCGGCGGCGTTGTTGGAGTCGAGCATCGCCCGCGTCTCCGCCACCAGCGACTGCATGTCCACCGTCTGCAGGCGCAGCGCGCTGCGGCCCAGGCGCGAGTACACCAGCAGATCGTCGATCAGCGCCGACATGCGCTTGGCCGAGGACACCATCACTTCGATGTAGTGGCGGGTCTTGTCGTCCGCGTCTTCGCCCAGGTGGCGGCCGAGCTTGTCGCCGAAGCCGGCGATATGGCGCAGCGGCGCGCGCAGGTCGTGCGAGACCGAATAGCTGAAGGCCTCCAGCTCGCGGTTCACGTCCGACACCTGCTCCACCTTGCCCTCGAGCTGGCGGTTGAGCTCGCGGATCTGGCGGTCGCTGGCCTTCTGCACGCTGATGTCGCTGGCGGTCACCAGCGCCACCGAATCCTCGCTGTCGGGCAGGGGCATGCGCCGCGCGTTGATCATCATCGTGCGCTCGACGCCGTCGGCGGTGACCTGCACCTGCTCGAAATCCCACAGCTCGCGGCCGCGGCCCAGCACGTCGGCCAGGCGGCGCAGCATGCGCTCGTCGCGCCAGGCACCGTCGCCGATCCCGGCCAGCGGCTGCCCGCGTACGTCCTCGGTCACCCCGAACAGCTCGGCGAACGCGGCGTTGTAGATCACCACCCGCTGCTCGTGGTCGATCGCCACGATCGGCTCGCGCACCGTATCGAGCACCACGCTGGCGCGGGCGCTGGCCTTCATCGCGCTGCTCTCGGCGGTCAGGCGATGGGCGATCTGGCGGGCCACGTAGGTCAGCAGGCCGCCCAGCAGCAGCAGCTGCGCGGCCATCGCCGCCCACGATGCCGTGCGCGCCCGCGCGGCCACCCGCTCGGCGCGTTCGCGGCGCTCGACGAGCAATTCCTGCTCGGCGCCGACGATCTCCGTGATCAGCTCGTGGATCGGGTAGCGCGCCACCATTTCGTCGATGTCGGCCACGGTGGCGCCGGTGCCCTGGTCGATCACGCGATCGGCCTGCGCCTTGCGCAGCAGCACGTGGGTCTGCAGGCCGCCGATACGCAGCTGCTGCTCGGGGTTGTCGCGGGTGAGTTCCTGCAGCTCGCGCAGCAGCGGCAGGATCCGCTCCCGGCTCTCGCTCACGCGCGCCCGCATGGCGTCGTTGTCCACGCCGGCGGCCATCGACAGCGCGCCGTTCTCCAGGTTGCGCATGTGCGCGGCCAGCGCCTGCACGGTCACTTCCACCTGCTGGGTGTGCGAGACCGCCAGCCAGGCGTTCTCCGCGTCCTTGCCCGCGGCCCGCAGCAGGATGAACGGGCTGATGATGATCGCGGCCAGCAGCAGGCCCAGCGCCGCGAGGCGCCAGTTGGACAACGTGGAGGGAGCGGCGGGCAGGGGCATCGCAGGGACCGGGCGTGGGCGGGCAGCCGGGAACCCGGCGCCTTCCGGCACCCGACCCCCTTGCCGTCGATCATTGCCCCTCCGGCAGGGGAGGGCAAGCGATCGGCGGCCGTCAAAAACCGCGCATTCTCGGCGTGGCGAATGTGTGGGCAGCGTGAAGACGACGCCAGGCCGCGCGCCCCGGCCGGCCTAAACGCCCGGGACCAGCCGACGTTTCAAACGCCCGCTGGACGGGGAGATCGCCGTCGTTCGCCGCCAGATGGTTGCGCAGGCAACCACGCCCACCCACTCGCGGCAGGGGTCCGGCGCGGCCCGGGTCGCCTGTCCGCCCCTGCTAGAATCGACGGTCCAACTTCCCACGACCTTTTGCGCGGCCCGGGGCCGCGGCGGAGCAAGGCATGAACTGGCTGAACGACGTGCTGCAGAACGATCCGGACCCCACCGAGACCCGGGAGTGGATCGAATCGCTCAAGGCGGTCATCGACCACCGCGGGCCCGAGCGCGCCCACCAGCTGCTCGAGGACATGGTGGAACTGACCCGCCGTGCCGGCGCCCACCTGCCGTTCGCGCCCACCACCGAGTACATCAATACGATCCCCGCCCACCTGGAGCCCCGCATGCCGGGCGACCAGACCCTGGAGTGGCGGATCCGCTCGATCATCCGCTGGAACGCCATGGCCATGGTGGTGCGGGCCAACCGCAAGCCCGGCGACCTGGGCGGCCACATCGCCAGCTTCGCCTCCAGCGCCACGCTTTATGACGTGGGCTTCAACCACTTCTTCCGCGGCCCCGAGGGCGACCACCCGGGCGACATCGTGGCCAGCCAGGGCCACAGCTCGCCCGGCATCTACGCCCGCGCCTTCCTGGAAGGCCGCATCAGCGAGTCGCAGATCGACCACTTCCGCATGGAAGTCGACGGCCGCGGCATCTCGTCCTATCCGCACCCCTGGCTGATGCCCGATTTCTGGCAGGTGCCCACGGTGTCGATGGGCCTGGGCCCGATCGCCGCCATCTACCAGGCGCGCAACTGGAAGTACCTCGAATCGCGCGGCCTGATGCCCAAGTCCGACCGCAAGGTGTGGTGCTTCATGGGCGACGGCGAGACCGACGAGCCCGAGAGCCTGGGCGCGCTGTCGATCGCCGGCCGTGAGGGCCTGGACAACCTGGTGTTCGTGGTCAACTGCAACCTGCAGCGCCTCGACGGCCCGGTGCGCGGCAACGGCAAGATCATCCAGGAGCTGGAGAGCCAGTTCCGCGGCGCTGGCTGGAACGTCATCAAGACCATCTGGGGCAGCTACTGGGATCCGCTGCTGGCCAACGACCACCAGGGCATCCTCAAGAAGCTCATGATGGAAACCGTCGACGGCGAGTACCAGAACTGCAAGGCCTTCGGCGGCGCCTACACGCGCGAGAACTTCTTCGGCAAGTACCCGGAGACCGCGGCGATGGTGGCCAGCCTGTCCGACGACGACATCTGGCGCCTCAACCGCGGCGGCCACGACCCGCACAAGGTCTACGCCGCCTACGACAAGGCGATGAAGACCACCGGCCAGCCGACCGTGATCCTGGCCAAGACGGTGAAGGGCTATGGCCTCGGCAGCGCCGGCGAGGCGCTCAACCCCACCCACAACACCAAGAAGCTCGACGACGACGCGGTGCGCGCGTTCCGCGACCGCTTCAAGATCCCGGTCGACGACGAGCAGCTCAAGGACGGCAAGATCCCGTTCTACCACCCGGGCGAGAAGTCCGAGGAAGTGCAGTACCTGCTCGAGCGCCGCCGCGCGCTGGGCGGCTTCGTGCCGCAGCGCCGGCGCAAGGCCGACGAATCCCTGGCCGCGCCCAAGCTCGAAGCCTTCGACCGCCTGCTCAAGAGCACCGGCGAGCGCGAGATGAGCACTACCATGGCCTTCGTGCAGTCGCTCAACATCATCCTGCGCGACAAGCAGGTGGGCCCGCGCGTGGTGCCCATCGTCTGCGACGAGGCGCGCACCTTCGGCATGGAGGGCCTGTTCCGCCAGATCGGCATCTACGCCCCGGCCGGGCAGAAGTACAAGCCGGTCGACCGCGACCAGCTGATGTACTACCGCGAGGACGCCACCGGCCAGGTACTACAGGAAGGCATCACCGAGGCCGGCGCCTTCGCCTCGTGGATGGCCGCGGCCACCAGCTACTCCACCAACAACCTGCAGCTGCTGCCGTTCTACATCTACTACTCGATGTTCGGCTTCCAGCGGGTGGGCGACGCCGCCTGGCAGGCGGCCGACATGCGCGCGCGCGGCTTCCTGCTCGGCGGCACCGCCGGCCGCACCACGCTCAACGGCGAGGGCCTGCAGCACGAGGACGGCCACAGCCACCTGCTGTCGGGCGCCATCCCCAACTGCCGCAGCTACGACCCCAGCTTCGCCGGCGAAGTGGCGGTGATCCTGCAGCACGGCATGAAGCGCATGCTGGAAGAGCAGCAGGACGAGTACTACTACCTCACCCTGATGAACGAGAACTACAGCCACCCCGAGCTGCCCGAAGGCGCGGCCGAGGGGGTCATCAAGGGCATGTACCTGCTCAAGGACGCGGGCGCCAAGCTCAAGAAGGGCGAGCTGCGCGTGCAGCTGCTGGGCAGCGGCACCATCCTGCGCGAGGCCATCGCGGCGGCCGAACTGCTGGACAAGGACTTCGGCGTGACCGCCGACATCTGGTCCTGCCCCAGCTTCACCGAACTGCGCCGCGACGGCTACGACGCCGAGCGCTGGAACCGCCTGCATCCCGAGGACACGCCGCGCAAGGCCTACGTCACCGAGTGCATCGAATCGCGGCCGGCCGGCCCGGTGATCGCCGCGACGGACTATGTGCGGAATTTCACCGACCAGATCCGTGCCTTCATCCCGCGTACCTATACCGTGCTGGGCACCGACGGCTTCGGTCGCTCCGACACCCGCGCCAACCTGCGACGCCACTTCGAGGTGGACCGCTACTACATCGCCCACGCGGCGATCGATGCGCTGGCGAAGGACGGCAAGATGACGGCGAAGGATGCGGCGCGGGCGATCAAGCTTTACAAGCTGGATCAGGAGAAGCCGAATCCGTTGGGGGTTTGAGCTTGCCTGAGGGTGGCCCTTGCCTTCACACGGCAAGGGTCGCAGGTTCGAACCCTGCACCGCCCACCATATAAAACAATGATTTAGGCCGCATCAACGAGCGGCCTACTTCGTTGTACGGATCACCGTACGGATTTCCATAGCGGTACTACGTTGTGCGGTCGCGGCTTTCCGCTTCGTCACCAGCCGCTCGACCATCCAAGCCGCGAACATCGGCAGGAACGTCGTCGCCTCGGCATCGCCGGCAGCGGCTCGGGCCTGTAGCCGGTCCAGCAGGTCCATTGCGTCCATCGCGTTATCCATCCGTGGAAGTCGCGACATCGTGCCGGGCGAAGGTCGACGCCGGTATCAGCTAGCGGTGACGCGAGGTGTAGGACTTTTCCGATAGCGCCGGAGCGCGACACGCGGCAATCTTCGCCTGCCGGCAGCGTGCATACGCCGACGCGACAATCGCAGCTCCTAGGGCTGCCGCTGCCGGCATCTCAACCCGCGCGACTGGGACCCGTAGGCTTAAGGAATGGCCTCTAGAGACTCCCGACGCGCTGCCCTCCGCCGCTCCAAGCTTCCGGGCGTCCTACCGCCTTCGGAGCTGGCAGAGCTTCCAGCGCTGCCTCAGACGGTTCAGGCCTACGGATGGCGCAATCCGATCAATTCGATCGACTACAACCGGGACGCTTGGGAGATCTATTACGTCGAGCCCGGAGGGTCGGTGACCGTCGTGCATCTGCGGCGGGTGTCTGGCGACCAGTTTCGTCTCTGGCGCGGCGGCCAAGTTGAGGCGCAAGGGTTCGACGTTGCTGGGGCAGCAGCTGCGTTCGCGGTGGCGGTATCCTTCGCGACACCAGAATGGTGACGGGACGCACGGCCATACGTGCGGGCATGGTGAGGTATCGAACCCTCGGCAGGCCGCTGGGAGCGCCCCGACGGTCAGGAGGCCGTCACTAGCGCTACTTCACAGATTTGCGAACTACAACCTGCCCGGCGCGGGACTGAACGCTAAACGAAGCGGTTTTGGAGCTGGCCGCGCTCCTCTTGACCACCTGTCCGTTAGATTGGGGGGCGACTATCCGAGCGTGTTCACCCTTTCCGGTCGGCGCGCGCGCAGCCTGACAATTCAAGTAGTTACGCGTCATGGTTGTACCCCACGTGATGATGAACGATCTCTGGTTCATTCAGGAATGCAAACGGCATGCCACGCCTCATGAGGCCAATACGGGTACGACCGCCGACGGTCGCGATACCCATAGAGAACTTCTGTATAGCAGACTCTGCGTTTACCAGAGTTGACACAAGGTCCACCGCGGACTGGACGGGCAAATTGGCCCAGTCAACGGCAGGCGCTGCTTGGCCCCAAGGGAGTTCCGCCGGTACGGCAACGTCGATCGTCGCTTCGAAGGGTTCCGGCACCTGCACCCCCTGTGCGCGGAGTTGGTCGAGCACAGACGAGACGATTGTCTGGCGTTGATCTGCCAGCGCATCGGCCACCGAACGCTCGACGGCCCACTTCGTAGCAGTGCTAAAGCCGTTCACCAAACTTGATATCGAATCAGCCTGCCCCGCCCACGCTGCGCTGCAGTGGGGGGGTTCAGTGAAAATCTCCATCGCATCCGGCTTTGCAATGCTGATGCGATACACCTTTATGTATTCGTCTTCTGGACCATAACCAGCGACAAGAAACTCCAAATCAGATAGAAACGCTTTCTGGTCATCAGGTGTGTGGTGCCAGTCCACCTGAGTTTCCCAGAGGGGACGCACAAACCTGCAAAACTCCTCCACAACTTCACCAGCGCTAGCGAAATCTCTCCCGCTTGATCGTGCGTGGCGCTTGAACCTGTCAGCAATCTCCGCGATGACTACACCGTTCAGAGTTCCCAAGCCTGCTGTGGTGGCCGCGACAGAGCAAACAACATCATCAGGGTTAGGCGATTCGTGAAGTAGAAACAGCTTTCGGACACCGCCCATGAAATTCGTCGGTGTCGCTATCAGGTTGTTTTCGGAATAGACAAGCAAGGGGTTGCCTTCTGCGTCACGCATCAAGCTTCCGGATGCGTCCCGTGCAAACGCCTGACCTCCCCGAAACGGGAAGAAGGCGCGTTCCACGACACTCGCCAGGGAATCACACCCCAGCACAACGCCGTGGTATGTCGCGACAACGACGTTTGTGGTCACCGCCCCTCCCCCGATCCGCTCCCTCGCGGCATCTAGTGTATCCCAGACATGGACCCGAGCCTCCCTGCGTGCGCCCCGGCCGGCCGTTTTAGGATCCGTGCGAGGGTGGTCCTAGTTCTGATATCCGGGAACGGGGTCAGGTTCACTTTTTTTGGGGAAATGGTGTCAGGGACATTTTTCCGGGGAGTCAGCTCCGCCCTCGGTGGTGAAAGGAGGAGTCCGGCCGTCACGCGTAATCATTGATCCATGAGCCGATCAGCGCGACGTGGGATCAGCCTGCCAACTGCGCTAGGAAGGTCGTCGCATCCAGCTGGCAATGGGATTCGATGGCGCCGGGCAGGTTGAACAGGCGAGGGCGTTTGCGGAAGTCGAACACGCGGTAGAGCTGGTAGCGCTCGGCGTCCGCGTTGGAGCGCGCCAGTTCGTTGCGTGACACAAAGAATGGTGTGAGTTCTCCGAAGGCCGTGGTCTTGACCTCGATCAGGCGTTCGCGGCCGTCCCTCTCGAAGGACAGTACATCGAAGCCCAGGCCGTCCCCCTGCGTTTCGGAGACCTGCTCGACACGCTCGGCCAGCACCTTGCAGCCGGCGGCGTGCAGGCGCTGCGCCTCCAGCTCCATGACGAACAGTTCGCCTGCCCTGCCCAGGGAGCGGTTGTGCGACTCTCGGGCCAGGTAGTCGCGGCGCGCGGGGGAGAAGCGCGGCGCATACTGTGGCGGTGCCTCCTTCAGGCGTTTGGGCTTCGGCTTGGGGATCCAGACCTGCTCGTCGACTACAGCTTCCGCGATGGCTGCCGGCCGTGTCACCGCGTGCTCGGCCGCTACCTGCAGCGCTGGCCTGTGGCCCAGTTGCGCTTCCACGACCTCAAGCAGTAGCAACTGGTAGTTCTCCAGGGCCTTGTACCCACTGACGGTGGGCCACTGCAGTTCCTGCATCACCGCGCTGATGTTGCGGAACTTGTACTCCACTGACGCCTTGCTGCGCCCGTCGAGCTTCTGCATCAAGCCCTGGATGCGCGCGGACTTGTTGAACTGCTGGCCATTGAGTTCCAACTCCAGCATGTGCAGGTAGTCCGCGACGCACGCTTCCACTTCCAGCCGTGACCAGTCCTCGCCCGTCGCCATGCGGCGCCACCCCTGGAGATCCCCGTCCAGGTTACCCCGAACCTGGAAGCTTGAGGGCCAGGTCCTAGTCGAGATCCGACGTGAGCCGGCTCCCCCCGGTCGGCCCAAATGAAGTGCCTGGCTGGGTTCGAGGGATGCGGACGTGTCCGCGCTCACGCACACTTGCGCACCGCTCCCTACTCCCCGCCCGCCCCGATGACCAACGGCCTGTCCTTCCGCCACCCGCTCGTGTTCTGGTTCGGCTGCGCGCTGCTGGTGGGCGGGGTGTTCGCGCACGCGCCGATGTTCCTGATGGGCCAGCACACGCACTGGCAGATGGTGGGCATGCCGATGACCACGGAGATGTGGCTGGGCATGGCCGCGATCCCGGTGGGCCTGGCCCTGTCCGCGTTCGGCATGCTGCCGCGGCTGCCCGGTGGCGCTGCGGCGCCGGGCGCGCACCTGCATTTCCATGTCGCCGACGGGGTGCCGCTCAATCGCGCCCACGCCACCCTGGTGTTCGTGCTGATCGTCGCGCTGGCGGTGGACGTGATGAAGCCGGCCACGCTGGGCTTCGTGATGCCCGGCATGCGCGCCGAGTACGGCATCGGCACCTCGCGCGCCAGCCTGCTGGCGCTGTTCGCGCTCACCGGCACCACGGTCGGCTCGATCGTATGGGGACGCATCGCCGACATCGCCGGGCGCCGCGCGGCGATCCTGCTGTCGGCGCTGATGTTCATGGGCACCGCGATCTGCGGCGCGATGCCGACGTTCGAATGGAACCTGGCGATGTGCTTCCTGATGGGCGCCTCGGCCGGCGGCCTGCTGCCGATCACCTTCACACTGATGGCCGAAACCGTGCCGGCCGCGCACCGCGGCTGGTTGCTGGTGGCGCTGGGCGGCATCGGCACCTCGGCCGGCTACCTGCTGGCCGCCGGCGCGGCGGCGTGGCTGGAACCGATGTTCAGCTGGCGCGTGCTGTGGCTGCTCGGGCTGCCCACCGGCGCGCTGATCATCGTGCTCAACCGCTGGATTCCCGAGTCGCCACGGTTCCTGTCCAACGCTGGCCTGGACGAGGCCGCGCGTGCGGTGCTGCGGCGTTTCGCGGGCCAGCGGCGCGACGCGGTGGAGGTGGACGACGCCACGCATCCCGGTGCGCCTGTGATCGAGGAAGCGCACACCGTCAGCGGGCTGCGCGCGCTGATGCACGGGCGCCACCGGCCGATCACCTCCGGACTGCTGGTGTGCGGCGTGGCCTGGGGGCTGGCCAACTTCGGCTTCCTGCTGTGGCTGCCGACCAACCTGGTGGAGCTGGGCGTGGACGCGGCGGGCGCGAGCGCGGTGCTGGCGCGTTCGGCGCTGCTGGCGCTGCCCGGCATTGCCGTGGTGATCTGGCTCTACCACCGCTGGAGCAGCGTGCGCGCGCTGGTGCTGTTCATCGCGGCCACCACGCTCTCGCTGCTGGCGTTCGCGGCCATGGGCTTTGCCGAAGTGCGCGCGCCCGGCGCGGTGGTCGCGGCGACGGTGTCGCTGCTGGTCAGCGTGAGCGGCGTGATCGCGATGCTGATCCCGTACGCGGCCGAGATCTATCCGGTGCGCCTGCGCGGCACCGGCTCGGGCGTGGTCGCGGCGAGTTCAAAGGCCGGCGGCATCCTGGGGGCCGGGCTGGGCGTGGTCGGCTTCTTCGACCACTTCGCGTGGTCGGCGCTGCTGATCGCGCTGCCGATGGCGGTCTCGGGCTGGATGCTGCTGCGCCATGGCATCGAGACGCGCGGGCGTCGGCTGGAGGAGATCGAATCCGCGCTGGCCGGGCCGCGAGCGGGCTAGGGCCGGCGCCGTGACGCGCGGGCACCGGCCTGCGCCATTCACGATGCCGAGGCAGCCACTAGGTTCGCGCCACACGGGGCGGCCGGTGGCTCGGGCAGTCGTAGCGACGGGCCTGTACGCGACAAGCCGGTGGTGCGTCGCTACGGTGCGCCTGCCTGCCGTATCCCGCGCCGGGGGGCCAGCAGCGCGGTCAACGTGTCCGGCGTGCCCGGAACGCGGACCAAGTGTGGATAGCGCAGCGTTCCGCGGTAGGGGAGGGTCGCCCCGACACGCTCGCCATCCTGCTCGACCAGCAGATGGAGGGGCGTGCGCGCCGCATTGCGGACCGCCGCCACGAGGGCCGGACCGTCGAACGGTTGGCCCTGCACGGCGACGATGCGCGTGCCCGGCGCCAGGCCGGCCGCGAAGGCGGGGCCATTCCAGCTCACGGCCCGGACGGTGCCCTGGTCCGTCACCGTCAGGCCGATGGAGTAGGCGAGGTCGGTGACGCCGTCCTCCGCCTGCTGCTGCAGGAAGGCCGCGGTGGGGGTGTCGGTATAGGCAAGTTCCCAGCCGTGCTTGCGCAGCCCTGCCGTGGTGTCGACTTCCGCGCGGCCGTCCACCCAGGCGCGCAGTTCGCCCGCCCAGTCGTGCGGGGCGATGCCGTCGAGCGCTGCACACAGATCCTCGAAGGTGTAGGTGCGCGCGGGAGCGTCGCCGGATGGTGCAGCGAAGAATGCGCGTGCGAAGTCGTCCAGGCCGCGGCGGCCCTCGCTGCGTTCGCGCAGCAGCGCGTCCACCCAGAGCCACAGCATCACGCCTTCGCGGTAGTAGTCCTTGCGGCGCTGCCAGTCGCGCCAGGGCACCGGCTGGCGAAGCATGAAAGCCGGGTAGTGCACGTCGTCGGACAGGCTGCGCCAGGCGCGGCCGGGACGATTGGCGACTTCGGCGGCGTCGAGCGCCAGCTGGTCGAGCGTCTCCTGCGGGCCGCGCAGGCCGGCGCGCGCGGCGAGGACGCGGCCCCAGAACTCGGTCTGCCCTTCGTAGACCCACAGCAGGCTGCCGCCCTGCGGCACGTTGGGGGTCGGCGCCCACAGGTCGGCAGGCACGCGGTAGAGCCCGTTCCAGGCATGCACCAGCTCGTGGGCGAGGATGTCGCGGCCGTTGAGCTGGCTCTGCCAGTCGCGGAAATAGTTCGATGGCAGCGAGATCTCGCTGGAGCCGCGGTGCTCGGTGCCGCCTGTCGAGGCATCCTCTTCCAGCCGGGCAAGGAATTCGTAGCGGTTGAACGGCGGGGGGGCGAAGACCACGGCGACCTGTTCGAGCATCCGCGCCAGTTCCGCCCGCCGCTGGGACGGCAGGTCGAGATCCCCGGCACGGTTGGCCATCAGGTTGAGGTGGACGGGCGCGTCCCCGCTGGCCGCGAGCGGCACCTTGGCGAGGTGGCGCGCTGCGTGGAGCGGCGAGTCCATCAGCGTGTCGAGCGGGACCGGCGCGAACTCGATCGTCCCGCCGTCTGCGGCTCCCGACTCCAGCGAGGACACCGGTGCCAGTCCGGGCGGCAACGTCGCACTGGCCTTCACCACGATGTTGCGCGCGTACCAGCCGGCGGGATACAGGACCAGGCGATGCCAGGGCACGACGACCAGGTCCCGCGACAGCGTGTCCGCGCCCACGATGATCTGGTACCTGGCCTCCAGCGTCCTCGCGCCTGCCGGCACATCCAGCTGGAACGCGTGCGCTTCGACCGGATGGCGCCGCCAGGGCAGCGGGCGGCCATCGATCGATAGCGACAGCCCGGCAAGATTCGTGACGGTGAGGCTGGGGCCGTGGCTGGCCGATTCCCAGCGCGGATAGAGCAGGGTGGTCGGGCCGGGCGCCTGCACCGGCATGCGGACGCGGACGTTGAAGATCCGGCGGGCGGTGTCCGTGGCGTCCGCGTGCAGCTCGATGGCGCCGGCGAACGCATGGTCGGCGGGTTCGGGGATGGGCGCGGCGGTGAGGACCTGGACGGGCAACTCCGCGGTCTTTCCAGTCGCTGGATACGCGGCCGACAGCGCCATTAGCGCGGCGGCAACAGCCGCGCCGAGATGCCGCCCCGCTATGGACGGACAACGAAGCGCGACAGGACGCTGCGGCGATGGGTGCACGATGTCGGACCTCGAGGCAGGGATGAGCGGGGGAGTGCGGAAGTTCCGTCCTCCTGGCAGGACCGGTCGAAGAACGGCGCGCGCACGGCCGGGCCGTGCTGCATGCCATCCGTACCGTGGTCGGGGTGGCCGGAAGCCGGCCGATGCCGATGCGGTCGTGCCGGGATCGTATGACGGACAGTCTGTCGCCGGCCAAGTTCCGGAGCCGCAGGAATCACGACCAGCCGGGGCGCGGTGCAGTATCGTCCCCGCCTTCCCGACCGGAGACCGCCGCCATGACCACCCCCTACCGCGCCTGGGCCGCCCCCAAAGCCGGGGCCCCGCTGGAACCGTTCGAGTACGACCCCGGTCCGCTGGGCGCCGAGGAGGTCGAGATCACCGTCGAGCATTGCGGTCTCTGCCATTCCGACCTGTCGATGCTGGACAACGAGTGGGGCTTCACCGCCTATCCGTTCGTGCCCGGCCACGAGGCGGTGGGGCGGGTGACGGCGCTGGGCGAGCACGCCAGGGGCGTGGCGATCGGCCAGCGCGTAGGCCTGGGCTGGAATGCGCGCAGCTGCCTGCACTGCGACGCCTGCCTGGCCGGCAACCAGCACCTGTGCCGCGAGGTGCAGGCGACCATCGGCGGACGCCATGGCGCCTTCGCCGACAAGGTGCGCGCGCACTGGGTCTGGGTGGCGCCGCTGCCCGAGGGCCTGGACGCGGCCGAATCCGGCCCGCTGCTGTGCGGCGGCATCACCGTGTTCGCGCCGCTGCGCGAGCTGGGCATTTCGCCCACCGCGCGGGTCGCCGTGATCGGCATTGGTGGCCTCGGCCACATGGCGCTGAAGTTCTGCCGCGCATGGGGTTGCGAGGTCACCGCCTTCACCACCAGCGCCTCGAAGGAGGAAGAGGCGCGCGCGTTCGGCGCGCACCGCGTGGTCACCACGGGCGATGCCGCGGCGCTGAAGCGGCTTAACGGCGCGTTCGACCTGATCATCGACACGGTCAACGCGTCGCTCGACTGGCCCGGCCTGCTGAGCGCGCTGGCGCCCCAGGGGCGGCTGCACGTGGTGGGGGTGCCGCTGGAGCCGATCGCCGTGCCGGCGTTCGGGCTGATCGGGGGACAGAAGTCGCTGTCCGGTTCGCCCACCGGCTCGCGCGGCGCGATCGACAGCATGCTCGGCTTCGCCGCCCGGCACGGCGTGGCACCGCAGACCGAACACTTCCCGATGCGCCGCGTGAACGAGGCGCTGGACCATCTGCGCGCCGGCAAGGCGCGTTACCGGATCGTGCTGGACGCGGATTTCTGAGGCCCGTTCGACCGGGCTACCAGCGAGGCCATCTTCCGGCGCGGCCATGCGGCTGCGCCGTATGCGACGCCGCCTCCGTGGCTGTGGACGTGCGCTGCGCGTGCAAATCGGGACGTGCGGCGCTGCTCACGGCACAACGATCCTCTTGAACGTGCCTTTAACTGTCGGCGTGGATTCAGCATGAAGGTTTTCGTGCGCTTCAGTTGGCTCTATCTGTAATGCGGGCCCCGCAGCCGGTGAGTCGTGTTGGCTGCATCACGCAGGCGTGCCGTGCTCCGGCCGCATGCCGAAGATAAGGAAGGCCCACAATGAAGAAGTCCGTGATTTGTGCCGCGCTGGTTGCGGCGATGTGCTCCCCCCTCGCATTCGCGCAGTCCGCCAGCGGCGACGCCTACCGCCCCAGCCTGTCGACCGGCGACGGCGCCTGGTTCGTCAGCGGCAACGTCGGCCGCACCGATGGCGGCACCGCCGGCCGCTTCGGCACCGGCAATTTCGATTTCCTCGAAAGCAACGAAGGCCGCGACACCGGCTATGGCGTGACCGGCGGCTACCGCTGGAAGGTCAGCGACCGCTGGGGCGTCGGTGCCGAACTCGGCTACGTCGACCTGGGCAACTACAAGGTCCGCAACGTGTTCAACGACGAGGACGTGGACCAGACCGAAGGCCGCAATGCGCTGCGTGGCTGGACCGCGGGCGCGAACGCGCGCGTCAACATCACCCCGGCCTGGTACGTGGGTATGCGGGGCGGCTATTTCCGCGCGTCGGACAACTCCACCGACTACTACAACACCATCGGCCAGGAGCTGCGCGTGCGCAGCGGCCGCGACCCGGAGCGGAGCAGCTGGTACGCGGGCGTGGGCACCGGCTGGAACGCGACCGAGAACTTCAGCATCGGCCTGCATTACGACTACTTCCGCGCCAAGTCCGGCACGCTGGTCGACGAGGACAGCGGCGCCGAGATCGACGGTCCCAAGCGCTCGACGGCGCTGGTGGGCCTGACGGCAGAGTACGCGTTCTGATGCGCTGCCCGGCGATCGGGCCAGGCGCCTGATCCGGACGCCCGGGAGGGGCCCCGCCTCCCGGGCGATCCGCACGCGCCAGTTCGACTGCGCGCCCGGGTAACGTGGTTCAGCGCGTCCGTGTCCGCCAGCAACGCTGCTACCCGCCCGCAGCTGGACGGGGACGGGCCTGATGCGGATCCGTTCGCGAAGGCGCAGGCCTGCGGCTACGCGAGAATCCCTGTCGTGGCCCGATGCCCTGCCGTGACCAGCCGGGTGGCACGCCCGAGCGGAGAACCCTGCTGCCAGCGTTGAGTTCAACGCGCGCCCGCCGTCTAGGCAGGAACAGGACGCCCGATCGCACGCCAGTCTGCTGCGTGCTCCCTCCGGAAATCGAAACCTGAGATGGGTCGGGCGCGCCGTGCCGGCGTGCGTGCCGCATTGAACACCACTGCGCAGCGGCCGGACGCTACGCGGCCGTGCATTTGGAGTTCCGGAAGGCGTCCAGACGGAAGGAGTTGCCGCACGCGGACAGTTTTGTGGCGGAGGCGTTTTAACGAATCCATCACGGCGCCGTGAGAACGTTGCGCGCCCCGGAGCCGCCGATGCCAACGCTGTCAGTGTCAGGGCCCCAGCTCGACGATGGATCCCACCAGATCGACCTGCTGCTGCGCAGCGTGGTCGACTACGCCATCTACATGCTCGACGTGGACGGCTACGTCCGCAGCTGGAACACGGGCGGCGAACGGATCAAGGGCTACAGCTCCGACGAGATCATCGGCCGGCACGTATCCTCGTTCTACACGCCGGAGGACATCGCGGCCGGCGCGCCGGCGCGCGGCCTGGAGGTGGCGCGGAACGACGGGCGATTCGAGGCCGAAGGCTGGCGCGTGCGCAAGGACGGCTCGCGATTCCGCGCGCACGTGGTCATCGACCCGATCGTGCAGGACGGCGAGGTGGTCGGCTTCGCCAAGATCACGCGCGACATCACCGAACGTTACGAGGCGCAGCAGGCGCTGGAGGAAGCGCGGCGCACGCTGGCGCATTCGCAGAAGCTCGAGGCCGTGGGCAAGCTCACGCTGGGCCTCGCGCACGATTTCAACAACCTGCTGACGGTGGTCATCAACAGCCTGGACCTGATCGCGAGGCGGCCGTCGGCGGATGAACGCACCCGGCGCATGGTGGAGACGGCCCTGCGCGCCTCCGAGCGTGGCGCGGTGCTGACCCGGCAGTTGCTGGCATTCGGGCGCGGGCAGATGCTCGCACCTGAACGCTCATCGATTGACCTTCTGATCACGCGTTCCATGGAATTGTATCGCCGCGCCGCCGGTAGCGAAGTGTCGCTGGTGGTGGAGGTCGAGGCCGGCCTGCCCGACGTGGAAGTCGATCGTGCGCAGTTCGAGGCGGCAGTGCTCAACCTCGTGTCCAACAGCCGCGACGCCATGCGCCAGGGAGGCCGTATCACCTTGTCCGCACGCCTGGTCCATCGCGCCGATCCCACGCGTCCGGACAGCGTGTCCTGCGATTACGTGTCCGTTTCGGTTCGCGATGAAGGGCATGGAATCCCGGTCGAGATCCAGGAGCGGGTGTTCGAGCCGTTCTTCACCACCAAGGAGGTGGGCCGCGGAAGCGGACTGGGCCTGAGCCAGGTATTCGGGTTCGCGGCGCAGTCCGGCGGCTTCGCCACCTTGGAGAGCTGGCCCGGCCAGGGCACCACCGTGAGTATCTGTCTGCCACCCATGAGTGCAATCGATGCGTAGTCAGGTAGTCCTGCTGGTCGACGACGAGATCGACATCGTGGAACTGGTAGGCGAGGCGCTCGAAGACCTGGGCTTCGAGGTCGTGACCGCGCGCTCTGGCGTCGAGGCGCTGGGCCAGCTGGCCGCGGGCAGGCCGTTCGACTTCGTGGTCACCGACGTCAGCATGCCCGGCGGCGTATCGGGGACGGACCTGGCCAGGCGCGCGCGTGAACTGCACCCGCAGGCGCGCCTGATCGTCGCATCGGGACATCCGCGCGCGCATCTGCCCGAGGTGCCGGTGGACGTGGAGTTCCTGCCCAAGCCTTATCGCCTGGGCCAACTGCTTGACCTGCTCCAGCCGTCATGACGGGGACCTGACCCGACCCATAACGCAAAGGGCCCTCCCGGGCCCTTTGCGACGTCATCTACCGGCGGGAGACTTCAGCGGCGCTCGTCCTCGCGCTGCTGCTGCTGGTTCCGCTGCTCGTCCTGGCCGCGGCTCTGCTGGTTGCGCTCGTCCTGGCGCTGCCCTTCCTGGTTCCGCTGCTCGTCCTGGCTGCGGCCCTGCTGGTTGCGCTCATCCTGGCGCTGCTGTTCCTGGTTGCGCTGGTTCTGGTTGTTATTGTCCATCAGTCACTCCATTGAACACGTCCCGGCGTCGTTGCCGGGCGGCAAAGTTGCGCGCGGTGCGGTGAAGGGGTCGTCGTTTCCCGCAGCGCCGTCGTTCAACTTCATTAATGCGCCTGCGCGCGTCGACGCGTCACGTCGCTGACACCGACGGCGCACCAGACTCCGGCCTCCCGCAAGGAGGCCGCCATGCGCGTGCATCACCTCAACTGCATCTCCACCTGTCCACTCGGCGGGCGGCTGATGGACGGGCGTTCGGCGCACGTCCTCGAACGCGGGCACCTGTGCTGCCATTGCCTGCTCGTGGAAACGAGCCAGGGCCTGGTGCTGGTCGATACCGGGCTCGGGCTGCGCGACGTGGCCGACCCGCGCGGCCGCCTGAGCCGGTTCTTCCTCGGACTGGTCAGCCCGGATTTCCGCGAGGAGATGACGGCGGCGCGCCAGGTCGAGCGGCTGGGTTTCGATCGCGCCGACGTGCGCCACATCGTGCTCACCCACCTCGACTTCGACCATGCCGGAGGCCTCGACGATTTCCCGCAGGCCACCGTGCACCTGCTGGCCAGCGAGCGCGACGATGCGCTGCGCCAGCGCAGCTGGCTGGACCGGCAGCGGTTCCGTCCGCAGCAGTGGTCGTCGCGGCCGCGCTGGCGCGCTTACGACAGCACCCAGGGCGAGTCGTGGATGGGCTTCGACTGCATTCGCCAGCTCGATGGCCTGCCGCCCGAACTCCTGCTGGTGCCCCTGCCTGGCCACACGCATGGCCACGCCGGCGTGGCGCTGCAGGTCGACGGCGCCTGGCGGCTGCTCGCCGGTGACGCCTACTTCTTCCATGCCGAGATGGATCCGGAGCGCCCGCGCTGCACGCCGGGACTGCGCGTCTACCAGTGGATGATGGAGAAGGATCGCAGCGCCCGCCTGCACAACCAGCGGCGCCTTCGCGCGCTGGCGGCGCACGCGGGCGACGCGGCGCCGACCGTCTTCTGCTCGCATGATGTCACCGAGTTCGAGCGTTTGAGCGGACGCTCGGCGCGTCTGCCCGCCGGCGCCCTGCTGGCGACCGGCCGCTAGCGGTTCTCAGCGGCGCTTCGCCAGCACGCCGTCCAGCGCCAGCCGCGCCTGGAAGCCGGCCTTTTCCAGGCGCCGCGACACTTCGCGCGGGACATCGCGGCCGCTGGTGAGCCGGTTCGGCATGCCGGTGTAGTGGAACAGCCGGCCGCCGCGGCGCAGCACGCGCGCGAGCTGGTCGTAGAAGGCCTGCGAATACAGTTCGCCCGCGATGCCGAAGCGGGGCGGGTCGTGCAGGATGGCGTCGTACGCGGCAGCGGGCAGCTGCGCGATCTGCTGCGACACGTCGCCGTGCCGCAGCTGCAGGCGCCCTTCGTGCTGCGGCGCGTCCGGATCGGGCGACCAGGGATTGAGCGTGCGCAGCCACAGTACGTCCTCGCTCTTCTCGAACGAGTCGATCCGCGCCGCGCCCGCCTCCAGGCAGCACGCGGCGAAGTAGCCGAGCCCGCCGCAGGTATCGAGCACGCGGCGCCCGCGCGGTTCCACCAGGGCCACCTTGGCGCGCGCGTCCTCGAACGGCGACACCTTCGCCGTGGGCAGCATCTTGATGCCGTCGATCTCGAAGGTCGGCGCGCCCCAGTCGGTCGGCACCAGTTTGTACAGCGCCCGCCCGTAGCGCGAAGCGGGCACGAAGTGCTCGCCGTCCCAGTAGTGGATGGTGCGGTCCTTGAGCCGGTCCGGATACGGAAATTCGTGCTCGCGCCAGCGCCAGTGCGTCGGCGCGAGTTTCACCTGCGCGTGCGAGCGCCCGAGATCCAGCGAGCCGCTCCAGCCGTCCTGCCCGGCATCGCGTGCGGCGCCGAGTGCGGCGGCGATGTCGCGGGTCAGCAGCGGTCCGTCGTAGTGGGGCACGGGCGGGGGGGATCGGCAGGGGGCGCCATCGTAACCGCTCCGGACGCCGGCCCAGGGACGCGCCGGCGACTGCACCTCGACCAGCACCGCCGGCAGCACCAGGCAGACGACGACCTGCAGCTGCAGGTAGCCGAAGAAGGCGCCGGCGCCGGACGCGACCGCGATCGGGGTCGCGATCAAGCCCGTGCCCAGCCGCAGCGGGGTGAGCGAGCCCGACCCGTCCGACCCGCCGGATGCCGGCCGTCATACCCGGCGTGCGCGACCACAGGGTGAACAGGGAGACGGCGACGAGGTTGCGGGCGGGATCGACCAGGAACCGGGCGACGACCTTGTGCATGCGGCCCCGGAGGGCTGTGCGGCGCGCCATCACGCCCGGCCATGGCGACTCCGGGCGATGGCCACAGGCGTTGCAACCGGATGCCGCCTGCCGGTGTCTTGTCGTGAACGTCCAACGGAGACCGATGACCATGCGCCACACCCGCTTTCCCGCCCTTGCCGTGGGCGCCCTGCTGGCGGCGCTTGCCTGGGCCGCGCCAACGGCGTGTGCGGCCGACCCTGCGCCACCGGTGCAGCCCGCCGCCGGCGATACCGCGCAGCAGGCGCTGGCCGATTGGCTTGAGGCGTTCAACTCCGCCGATGCCACGCGCCTGGAAGCCTTCCGCGACCGCTGGCAGCCGGACATGGACGTGGCCCGGATGCTTGAGTTCCATGCCGAAACCGGCGGTTTCCGCCTGGTCCGCCATGAGCCGGGCGAACCCGGAACCGCGCGGGCGCTGCTGCAGGAACGCGAGTCGGACACCGTGGCGCGGCTGCAGTTCGTGCTGCGCCCCGGTGAGCCGGCGCAGTTCTCGCTGGAAGCGATCGAAGCGCCGGACGACCTGCGCGTGCAGCGGATGGATGCGGACGGCGCCATCGCATCGCTGGTGGCCCGCGCCGACGAGCTGGCGGCGCGCGACGCCTTCTCCGGCGTCATGCTGGTGGCCGACGGCGACCAGGTGCTGCTGCATCGCGCCTGGAACCGGGCAGGCGACGCCGAGGCGCCGGTCCGGCTGGACTCGCGGTTCCGCATCGGGTCGATGAACAAGATGTTCACCGCCGTCGCCACGCTGCAGCTGGTCCAGGCCGGCAGGCTCTCGCTCGACGGCACCGTCGGACAGTACCTGCCGGGTTACGAGGATCCCGGCGTGGCCGCGGTGACCATCCGCCAGCTGCTGACGCACGCGGGCGGCACGGGCGATTTCTTCGGCCCCGAGTTCGACGCCAACCGGCTTACGCTCAGGACCCACGACGATTACGTGCGGCTGTTCCAGAAGCGCCCGCCCGACCATGTGCCGGGCGCGGAGCATCGCTACTCCAACTACGGTTTCCTGCTGCTGGGCGCGATCATCGAACGGGCGAGCGGGCAGTCGTACTACGACTACGTGGACGAACACGTGTTCGCGCCTGCGGGCATGACGCGCACCGGTTCGCTGCCTGAGGACGTGCCGGTGGACGGACGCCTCACTGCCTACACCCGTCGCGACGGTGCCTGGCATGACGCGGCCGAGACGCTGCCATGGCGCGGCACCGCCGCTGGCGGCGGCTACAGCACCGCGGGCGATCTGCTGCGCTTCGCGCGGGCGATGCTCGACGGGCGCCTGCTCGGCCCTGAGATGCTCGCCGAGGCCACGCGCAACCAGAGCCCGTGGTACGGCTACGGCTTCATGGTGCGCGAGCAGGACGGCGCCCGCATGTTCGGCCACGGCGGCGGCGCGCCCGGGATGAACGGCGACCTGCGCATCTATCCTGACCAGGGCATCGTGGTGGCGGGCCTGTCCAACCTCGATCCGCCAGCCGTCTCGCGCCTGATCGACCACTACCTGCTGCGGATGCCGCTGGAGGCGGACGTCGGGCGGTAGGCGCAGCGACCCGTCGGAAGCGGAAAATCCCGCCTCCGGCAGGCACCCGCGACGCCGCCGCTTCCCGGCGGGCCCGATGTCCTGAAGGGGGTGCGCGCCGCGTTGCAAGAGGCGACAGGGGAGCCAGCGGAGTCGCCGCGATGACGCCGTCCGACCTGCAGCGCCTGCTCGCTGACAGCGGCCACTACACCGGCGCCATCGACGGCGACATCGGCCCGCAAAGCCTGGCCGCAATCGAGGCCATCCTCTCGGCCAACGTCGCGCACTGCGTCTCCCCACCCGCGACCTGGTCCGCGAAGCGCCGCATGATCGGCGCGGGCCAGCTCGCACTGCGCCAGGCCGGTTTCGCGCCCGGCGCGATCGACGGCTATGCCGGCAACAGCACCGCCGGCGCACTGCTGGAGTGGAACCATCGCAAGGCCTACGGGCGCGACCTCGAACTGGACCGCACGCCCGTGGCGCCGCCGGTCGCCAGCCCGTTCCCGACGCAATCGGGCTGCCCGAACTATTACGGACAGCCGGGTCCGGCGGTCGAACGGCAGCTGGTGACGGTCGAACTGCCCTACCGGATGCGGCTGGACTGGAACCCGTCGCAGCCCAGCACCCGCGTGCGGCTACATGCACGCTGCGCCGACAGCGCCCGGGCGGCGATGCGCGAGGTCCTGCGGGCCTATGGCGAGGATGACCTGCGCCGGCTCGGGCTGGACCGCAACGCCGGCACCTACGCGCATCGGCGCATGCGCGGCGGCAGCGCCTGGTCGATGCACGCCTACGGCTGCGCCTGGGACTTCCATGCCGGCCCCAATGGCTTGACCACCTGCTGTCCGCAGGCCCTGTTCTGCGGCAGGGAATACCGGACGTTCTTCGACATCTGGGAAGCGCATGGCTGGACGTCGCTGGGGCGCGCGATCGGTCGCGACTGGATGCACGTGCAGGCGGCGGGGCTCTGACGGCCCGGCTTCACGCGCCCGGGTGTGTCGCGGCGTCACGATGCGGGATACGGGGCGGCACGGTGCCGCGTCGCTCCATCGAGGGCATCGCATGCAGGGAGTCCGTTGTTCCGCCCGCCGCGTCGCGGTCTTCGCGCTGGCGCTGTCATCGCTCGGGATCGCGGCGTGTTCGCGCGATCCGGCGCCGCCAGCCGATGCCGCGACGAGTTCGCAACGCGTGCCCGGGCCCGTGGCGGCCCTGGAGCCTTCCACCCGTCGCGAGGGGGCTGCGCCTGCAGCCGCCACGATCGGCGGCGATGGCTCTCCGATCGCGCTGCAGGCGCTCGCGCCGGACGACGTCGCGGCTGCGAACCTGGGCGGCGAGCTTGGATGCGTGTTCGTCGATCGCGATGGCGCGCCACTGTTGCATGCGATGGGGGTCGTCGCGTCCGACGATCCTGCACTCGGCATCGTCAGGATCGCCGGCGTCGTGGAAACGGTGCGCGCACCCGGCGGCTACGACGGCATGCTCGCCGACCCGGTCTGGTCGGCGCCCGGCATGACGATCCGGATCTCGATGACGGGTGCGGCGCAGGGCGGCGGCGAATCGCCTCCGCGTCCCGCCACGCTGACCGTCCTGCGCGCCGACGGCGCAACCCGCCGGATCGACGGCCAGTGGCAGTGCGGACCGTGAGTCCCGGCCCCTGATCGACCGCGCGGACGCACGCGAGATGGCGATTTCGCGCCCGCCCGGTCGCCTCCGCCTGCGGCACAGCGGTCCTAGAATGAGGCCCCCACGTTCGAGGACATCGCCATGGCCACCTACCTGATCACCGGCGCCAACCGCGGCATCGGCCTGTCGCTGGCGCAGCGGCTGGCCCGGCGCGGCGAAACGGTCATCGGCGTGTGCCGGCAGTCGAGCGCGGCCCTGGTGGCGACCGGCGCGCAGGTGATCGACGGCGTGGACATGGCCGACGCCGATGCGGTGGCCTCGCTGCCGGCGCGGCTGGACGGGCAGCGCATCGACGGGCTGGTGCTCAACGCCGGAATCTTCACCAACGAGACGCTGGACGCGCTGGATGCCGACGCATTCGCGCGCATCCAGCGCCAGTTCGACGTCAACACGCTCGGCCCGCTGCGCGTGGCGGCCGCGCTGCGGGATCACCTGGCGGAAGGCGCGAAGGTCGGCATCATCACCAGCCGCATGGGCTCGGTGGCCGACAACGGCTCGGGTGCGTATTACGGCTACCGCGCCTCCAAGGCGGCCGTGAACGCGATTGGCAAGTCGCTGGCGATGGACCTGGCCCCGCGCGGTATCGCGGTGTTCCTGCTGCATCCGGGGCGCGTGGCCACCGACATGCTCGGCGGGCACGGCGACATCGGCCCGGACGAGGCGGCGGCCAACCTCATCGACCGCCTCGACAGCCTCACCCTCGCCGACACCGGCACGTTCTGGCACGCGAACGGTACGCCGCTGCCCTGGTAACGCGCCGGGGCAGGGCCGGTCCGGCGCGGATTGCCGCAGCCACGCCGGATGGGATCGTGTCCACCGACGCGACCTCAGTCCTCCAGCGCATTCCTTGACTTGCCGCGCGCCGCGGGGTTTCATCGGGCGACGCAAGGAAAAGGAAGCCCTCGCGATGATGGAGACTCCGTGCGCCCCGCGGCGCGCCGGCGCCCCGGCCCGGATGGCCGCGCTGGTCGCATCCTCCCTGCTGGTGATGTCCTGCGGCGCAGCGCCGCCGGAGACCGCAGCCGAACCCACTGGGCCCGCGGGACAAGCCGCCGTGGTGCGCGCGGCCTCGTCTGCACCCGACAACCCCTTCTCGGTCGAAGAGGCATTGGGCGCGGAGTGCAGGCCCAACTACGGCGGCGATCCCCCCTTGCAGGGCGCCGCCTGCCATGGTCGGCTGCCGGAGCACCTGCAGTGGTTGTTGCGCAACCTGCCGGCGACGCATCCCTACCTCAGCCAAGAGCAGCGCGAAGAGGCTGCCGCAGCCAAGCAGTGGTTCCGCGCAGTGCCGGGTTATGGGGACCGTCCGGACTTCGTTGCGCATATTCCGCATTACAGCCAGTTCTGGATACGTTCCTTCGAGGGTGCCGATCCGCGCGTCACGGTTTATGTGGTGTATGGGCCAGCCTGCGACGACGATCCAGTCCGGTCCAGGCAGTCCATCGAGGACGGTTGTCTTGGCGGGGCGCCGTACGTGGTGCGCGAGCTGAAGATCTACCGGGTAGTCTCGGGCGGCGTCCCCGAGGATGTCACCGCCGAGATCGCGCCTGCGCCACCCACGCTGACGCCCGAAGAGCGCATACGCTACGGACGCTATCTGCGGCCGCCTGAAGAAGGCGGGGCACGCGACACGGATATCGGCCTGGATGTTCGCCGTCTGGCGACTACGCCAGTCATGCGCTGGACGATCGACCCTCCGGAAGAAGGCGACTACGTGCCGCCACGCATACCCGACTCGGACCCCAGGGGTTTCATGCAGCTGGCGCATTTCGGGTTCCTGGTGTGGACCGGGGAGCGCTTCGAGTTGCGCGAGAAAGTGCCGCTGCTGCTGTGGGCTTGCGGGACCAGGCAGGATGACGACTGCACCACGGGCGATCGTGGAGATCCCTACCTGATCGAGGACGGAGCGGCTGCCGCCGGAGCCGGCATCCCATGAATCCATATGACGCCGTTCCCACCGACATCGACATACGCGCCAGTGCCGACCGGGTCATTTCCCAGCTCCGCGATGGGCACACGGAGGAAGGATTCAGGTTGCTGGAGCGGGTCGGTCAGTCGGAACGCCTGGTGGTGCGGGAAGCGCTGCACCGATACGTTGCGGCGGCAGTCCTAAGGGATGGCGATCCATCGTCGCAGGAGGCACGGGCCGCCGACGGGTATGCGGCAACGCAACTGGAGCGGGCACTTGGGCCACCCCGTGTTCCTGACTACGGTCGGACGGCGAATGAGTCGAACGAGTTGGCGGGCCTGACGGAGGCGCAGAAATATCATGTCTACGCCAGCATGGTGGAGGTGCGGGGAAACGAAACCGCCCGGACGGACTTGCAGCGCGACAACCACGTCGTACTGCTCGGCCTGCGACGGGAAACGTCGACCCTGTCGTCGCCGGGGAACGGCCGTGCGGGGACCGGTGTCTACGACGACCAGATGGTCGTGCTCGGAAGGACCGCCGATGGAGGCGAACGCGTCTTCATTGCGCTGGCAAGCACCGAGCCGACGGCGCAGTACTCCCACCAGGCAGGAAGCGACGGCAATCGCCGCTTCAGCGGCGGCGATCGGGAAAACCGCGTGATCGCGCCCGCGCCTGGATACGAGGCCGTGCGGTGGAGGAAGATCGAGGGCGAGGAAGTGAATGGCGACACCATGCTCGACCTCGGTCGACTCGCCGAGGGAACGATCGAGATGTTCAGGGCGGAGCATCCGAACCCCAGGAGTGTCGGGACCCGCGACGCATTCCGGCCATCTCCCGAGCAGATGACGCGGACCGCCGGCATGGTCCAGCGGGACACCAACGGAGACGGGTACTTCACGCCGGCCGATCCATCCGGAGTCCAGGCGTTGAACGGGAGTTTCAAGATCCACAGTGGATCCGTCCACAACACCGACTCGGCGGGCTGCCAGACGATCCATCCACGCGACTATCGCGGTTTCATCGATGCAGCCCAGCGCAATCCAGCGCAGACCCGCTGGCAGTACGTGCTCACCTCGACCCGGGGCGGCCTGTTCCACAACGTCGAGGTCGGGCGCCAGTCAGCGGCCGACACCATGCCAGGACCTGCAGATCGCCAGGATGAGCGGCAGGCCAATGGCCGCGCTGTCCAAGGGCCCTTCGAAGACCCGGGCCTGAATCGCTATTACGAGGCCGTGCTTTCGGGCCGGATCGAGCAGGCCAACCGCATTGCGCTGGGTTTCGCCTTCCGCGAGCCGGAGCCGGCCCTGCACCGTGCAGCTGCCGCGGTAGCACCCGAGCCTGCTCCTGCGAGCGCCGAAGCGCGGGCGCAGCCGCATGGCGCGCCCGTCCTCCAACCCTGACTGCGACTGGCTCGGCCGGGCGGCGCCGGCCGAACGCATGACTCACCGGCGCAGCGCTACCCGGCCGGCCGTCGGCACCCAGCCGCCCGGATTGCGTACCCGCAGCATGGCGGTCTGGACGCACAGCAGCACTGCGATCGCCAGCGCCACCCAGCTCGAGGCGCCGGAGCCCGGCAGGTCGTGTCCGGACTGGCGCACGTAGACCGCGACCAGCGCCCACAACGCCGCCGCCGCATACACGATATTGCCGCGCATGCGGTGATTGAGTGCGAGGAGCACGACCGCCGCCACGGCATACAGGCCGAGCGCCCATGGAAGCTGCGCGTCTACCGGCATCACTTCGTAGGCCACCATCACCTGCGCGAGGTTGAGGAACGCGGCGAGCGTGAGCCAGCCCGCGTGCAGCGACAGTGGCAGCCAGGCGAACAGGTGCTGGCGCTGCAGCGGCGCGGGATCGCGGGTCAACTGCGCGGCGCAGTACGCCAGGCAGGCGAGTGCGCCGAAGATCACCAGCAGGCAGGGCACGAACAGCTCCTGCGAGAACAGCGGCATCCAGATCGTGGTGAGGAAGAACCCCGCCGCCGCCCAGGGCGCGATGCGCGAGAGCGTGCCGTCGCGCTTGCGTTCGCCGCCGGCTTGCCAGAACGCGTAGAGCAGGTCCAGCAGGAAGATCAGGCTCCAGATCGAGAACGCATAGCCGGCGGCGACCAGCAGCGTGGGATAGCGGTCGGAAATGGTGCCCTGGTCCGGCCCGAAAGCGCCGGTGTTGGACAGCCACGCCACGAGGGGCATGGCCAGCGCGGTAATGACGACGAGCAGGCGCATCGGGGGCCTCGCTCAGTCGCCGCCGAAGCCGCGGCTGGCGTGCGCGATCGGGCGGGAAGGTTCCGATACATCGATCTGCTCGCCCACGAGCACGGGGTCGCCGTGCGGCGCGGTGCGGGTGCCGTCGTCCTGCACGCGCGGGGGCGTGGTGGTGTCCTGGTGGCGCTGCCAGGCGCGGTAGGCGAGGTAGCCGATGGTGCCGTAGGCGAACAGCTTGAACAGCGACATGGTGCTTCTCCGGAAAGTCTGGCGATCAGGTTGGCGCAGCGGCGGTGATCCGGGTGTGACCGCGCGGACGGTGCCGGCGCTTCCGTCGGGCCACGTGGGGCGACGGACGTTGGACGAGTTGGCGAAGGGGATCGCATGGAAAAGCCCCCGCGAAACGGGGGCTTTTCCGCTTCATTGCAGGATCAGCGGCCGTCGCCGTCCGCGTCGCCCGGAAGTCGGCGCTCGACGCGGTGCCAGGCATCCTTCACCGCTTCCTTGGCTTCCTGCCACGACAGGCGGGACTCGCCCTTGGCGCGTTCCCAGCCCTGCTCCAGGCGCGACTCGGTGTCCGCGTCCCAGGCCGAGGTCGCCGACAGGCTGCGCGCCTGCGTCCCGTAGCGGTAGGCGGGGCGGTAGTCCTGGAAATCGAAGTCGTTGCGATAGTAGGCGGCCTTGCTGTACTGCTCGCCGTAGTAGCGGTCGGTGTCCTCGTAGGCACCATAGGTGCGGTCGGTGCGGTCCCAGGCATCGCGCACCGCCGGCTGCGCAGCCTCCCAGTCCAGCGTCGAGGCGCCGCGGGTTTCGTTCCAGCGCGTCCGCAGGTCGGCTTCGGCCTCGCTCCAGTCGCGGCGGCCCGCCTCGTTGCGGTGTTCCGTGCCCAGGCGATAGGCCGGTGCGTAGTCGCGGTCGAAGTCGCGGTCGGCCCGGTAGTACTCGCGGCCGCTGGCATCCTGGCGCCAATACTCGACCTCGGCCGTCGGGTCGACGCGCTCGGCGATGGCCTTGCCGCCCGAGGCGCCACCGATTGCGCCGATGCCGCCGCCAATCAGGGTGCCGATCGGGCCGAAGAAACTGCCGACCGCCGCGCCGGCGATGGCGCCAGCCGTGCCGCCGGCAGCCACGCCCACGGGATGGGCACCCGGGGCACCGGTGATCGGATCGGGATTGGTATCGTGCTTGTTCATCGCGTGGCTCCGGCTTGTGGGAGGCGGATCATGCGGTTCGCCTTGTGGTCTGCCCGTGCAGGCCGCGTCGCCGCGGTTTTAACGCGCCGGCCGGGGCGGGGTAGGATGCGGGCCGTCCGTCGCGGGAGATGTCCCGCCAGGACGACGCGGGCGGCCGGCGCCATTCGGGCAATGCGTTGCGTCATGCAGGCGGGGAGGGGATCGATGGACCAGGACTTCAGGATCACGCTGCGGCGGGAGGCAGGCGAACTGCAGGCGCACGTGACCGGACCCAACACGCGCGAGAACACGTTCGGCTACTGGCTGGCGATCTGCGAGGCAGTCAAGCAGCATCCGGTCGAACGGCTGCTGCTGGTGGACGAACTGGAAGGCCCGTCGCTGGACGCCGCCGACTGGCGCGCGCTGGTGGCGGAAGTCGGTCCGCAACTGGGACGGATGCGGGTGGCCCACGTCAAGCCGCGCGGCGTGGACACGGTGGAGCACTGCGTGCTGTCGGCGATCGGCTCCGGACTGGAAGCGCAGGTGTTCGCCGACGTGCATCTCGGCGCCCTCTGGCTGCGCTACGGCCAGCAGCAGGAAGCCGGACCCGGGGCCTGAGCGTCAGCCCCGGCGGGCGAGGCGTCGCATGTGCAGGGACATCGCCGCCAGCCAGCAGACGATCGAGGCGATCACCACCTTCTGTGCAAGGCCGCGCGGCAGTTCGCGCCACAGCGCGAGTACCCAGATCGCGCCGAAACAGGCGACTGCCCACGGCAGCAGCCAGCGCGCCTGTCGACGCCAGCGTGGATCGTGCCGCAGGCGCAGCGCCTGCAGCACCAGGCCGGTGGTGGTGAACAGGAATGCGCCCTGCGCGGTGATGCCGTGGAGCAGGCCTTCCATGCTGGCGTCGACGCCGGGCAGGTCCATCCAGGCATAGGCGGTGATCGACAGGCACACGCCACCCAGCACGAACATCAACAGCGGTGCGGCCGATCGCGAGGCGGGTGGCGCACTGCGCCGCGCGTCCCAGGCCAGGCCGACCATGGCGGCCGACAGCGCCACGTACGCCGCCTGCAGCAGTGGTCCCCATGGCCCGATGAGGTACAGGCTCATCTGGCTGTGGACGGGATCGAGTTCGGGCCGCAGCAGGTGGAGGGCGACAGCCGCCATGACGAACAGCGCGATGCCGGCCAGCGCGGTCTGCGGCCAGCGGGAGGACACGGGCATGGGAACGTGCGGATGCATATCGCGTCGACGCGGAACCAGGATCGCTGTGTAGCACGCGATGCGCGCAGGCGGAACCGCACGCATTCCTGCGGCTTCCCGATCCCGTCCGCATGCGACCCGCGCGATGCGCCCGGACCGCCGCGCGCGGCCCGGACGCTGCGGATTCAGCGGCGGAACCTGGTCGCGCCTTCGTAGCTGATCATCCACTGCACGCCGAAGCGGTCGGCGCAGATGCCGTACAGTTCGGCCCACTCGGTGGCCTGCAGCGGCATTGCGATGCTGCCGCCCGCCGACAGCCCCTCGAACACGCGCATGGCCTCCGCGGCGTCGTCGGGCGCGACCACGATGTAGCTGTTGTTGCCGGGACGGAACGCCGCGGCATCGGCGCCGACCACGTCCGTGCCCATCAGCATGTTCGCGCCCAGCGGCAGCGCGATGTGCGCGATCCGGTCGCCGGCCTCGGGCGGCGCGCCCATGTTGGCGGGGAAGTCGCGGTAGCGCACCACCATCGGGAAATCGCCGCCGAACACCGAACGGTAGAACTCGAAGGCTTCCAGCGTATTGCCGGCGAAATTGAGGTAGGGATTGACGCTTTGGACCATTGGGGAAACTCCTGTCGATGGCTGCGTGCGACGGCGCACGCCGGTGCGACGAACGGCAGGGCCCAGCATCGACAGTTGCTTCTCGCGAGTGGCCGGCTCCCCTAGGCCCCGTTGCCGCTCCGGTCCGATTGTGTATGCTCGGCCGGCGGCGGCACAGGGGGCTGTGCCGCGTCGCGGTCGTCGGCGGGGGAGGCCGCGGCCGCCAGAGGAACGCCAAGCCAGCCGTGCCCGGCCCTCCGGGCGCGCAGGGGGATGTCATGGATGCGATGGTGGTGCCGGCGGGCGAGAACGCCCCGCCCTTGACGGGGTTGATGCAGGCGATGGCGCCGGGCTCGGTCCCCCGGCCGGCGCGGCGGCCGCTGTACACGCTCCTGCTGTGGCTGGTGGCGCTGCTGTCGTGCCTGCTGCCGCTGGTGTACTTCGGCCTCGTCGCCGCACTCGGCTGGCTGGGCTACGCCTACTACGCCGACTGGGCGCCGCGCGGGTTCAGCGGCTGGACGATGGTGGCCTGGACGGTGCCGGGCTTCGTGCTCGGGGTGTTGATCCTGTTCCTGCTCAAGCCACTGTTCGCGCCGCGGGCCAGGGTGCCCGACGCGGTCCGGCTGCCGGAGAAGGAAATCGCCTTCCGCGCGGCGGTCGTCTCGCTCTGCCGCGCCGTGGGCGTGGCCCCGCCACGCGAGATCTACCTCAGTCACAGCGTCAACGCCTGGGTCCAGTTCAGTCCCGGCCCGGCCGGCCTGGTGGGTGGCGCGAGGACGCTGACCATCGGCCTGCCGCTGGTGGCGGGCATGAGCGCGCGCCAGCTGGTGGGCGTGCTGGCGCACGAGTTCGGCCACTTCGCGCAGCGTGGCGGCATGCGCGCCGCGCACGTGATCAATCGCGTCAACCGCTGGCTCGAATCGCGTGCCTACCATCGCGACGAGTGGGACGAGCGCCTGCAGGGCTGGCTCGACGACGGCGAGGAGGGAGATGGCGGCAACCTGCTCCATCTGGCGTGCGCGATCACCCAGGCCTGCCTTGGCCTGACCCGCGTGTTCCTGCGTGGGCTGTTCCAGCTCAGCTTCCGCATGAGCCGGCGCCTGTCGCAGGAGATGGAGTTCGACGCCGACCGTTACGAAGTCGCCGTGGCAGGCAGCGACAGCTTCGCCGGCACTGCGCTGCGCCTGCGCGCGCTGTCGCAGGCCATGCACGAGGTCGAGCTGCTCAATCGCAAGGCCTGGCGCGAGGGCAGCCTGGTGGCCGACCTGCCGGCGGCCGCCGCACTGCGCATGGGCCAGTGGACCGCAGACGACTGGCAGGCGGTGGAGCGCCTGGTCGACAACGACGACGAGACCCGCTACTGGGATTCGCATCCGGCCGACCAGGCGCGCATCGCCAACGCGATGGCGCAGCCGGTGGCGGGCATGTTCGTCGACGACCGTCCCGCCGCCGGGCTGTTCGCCGACTTCCCCGCTCTGTGCCGGGAAGTGACCGATCACTACTACCGGGAGATGGGCCTGGAGTTCAGCGCGCGCAACCTCATGGAGCCCGCGCAGCTGCTCGGCATGGGGCAGCTGCCGGAGGCGCTGGCGGCGGCCTGGAAGCGCTTCGCCAACGGCATGCTCGGCACGGTGCCGCTGCTCGACCCCTCCGCCGGCCTGCTGCAGCCGGCGGCCGGCTTCGACTGGCAGGGCTGCGTGGACGAACTGCGCCGGCTCGGCCCGGAGGCCTCCGACCTGTGGCCGCGACTGGAGCGCAGTCGCGCCAGGGCCGACGAGCTGGAGTTGTGGGTGCGACTGGTCGACCTGGGCGTGGACTTCAGCATGCCCGACGGCAGCGAGCCCGATGCGGCCGCACTGCGCGAACAGCTGGGCCAGTGCCGCAACGGCACGTCGGCGGACAACAGGCTGACCGCGCGCCTGCTCGCGGTGTTCGCGCGCCGCCTGCAGCTGGCGGCCGATGCGATGGAAGCTCCCGCGCGCGGGCAGGCACAGGCGCGGCTGGCCCTGCTGCAGCAACTTCACGATGCGTGGCCGCGGCTTGAGCGGCTGGTGTCCGATGGGCGGCTGTGCCTGCGCCTGCAGTCGGGCATGGCGCGCGATGCGGACGCGCTGCGTGTGCGCGTGTTCGCCATGGCCGAGGACTACCGCCAGGCTTTCGATGCGCTGCTGGCCAGGTTCGATGGAGTCGCGTTGCCCGATGGCGCAAGTCTTGGCCGGGCGCTGCGGAGTCGCTGTGGCCGCATGTCCACCGCGGGAGCCGACCCGTTCGCCTTCATCCACGTCACCGCACCCGTGGAAGATGCCTTCCTCGACATGTACCGGCGCGAGCTGGCGGAACTGGCGCTGCTGGCCGACGCGGCCGAGCGCGCGCATGGCATCCGACCGATCCGGTTGTTCCAGGCACGCTGACCGCGCCCCGTCCGGGCGCAGGCCGGGTGGCTGGCGCGCGGCTCACTCGCCGCGCGCGAGCTGCTCCTCGATCTCGCTGAAGGCCGAGCGCGAGCCGGTGCGTTCGTCCGGCACGCCCGTGGCGAAATAGACCACGCCGCTGCCGGCGGCCGGATCGATCCACAGCCCCGAGCGCAGTCCATAGGCCGAGCCGCTGTGGCCGACGCGTTCGACCCCGTCGCCGAAGGGGTCGTCGCCGCAGCCGGGCTGCGGCGTCGCCAGGGTCTGCGTGGCCAACCCGTAGCGGCAGAAGAAGGCCAGCGCGTCGCCTGCGCCGGTGTCCTCCTCGTGGCCGATGCCGTTGCCTGCCGCCTGTCGCCATTGCGGCGCGAGCAGGCTGCGCACCGATGCGGGCGTCAGCAGGCGCACGCCGTCCACCTCGCCCTCGCCCAGCAGCAGGCGGCCGATCTTCGCCAGGTCGCGTGCCGAGATGCGCAGGCCGCCCTGGGGCGAGAACAGCGCGCCGTTCTCGCCGGCGCGCCAGCGCGACAGGTCGCACTCGGCGCCATCGGCGACGATCACCGGACAGGCCGGCGCGCGTCCGCGGTGGTCGTCGCGCACTGGGGCGTGCGTCTCGTCGTACAGCACCACGGCGCGCGCCGTCGTCGCCGCGTCGCAGGCGGCCCAGTTGTAGCAGCCGGCGAGGCCGAGTGGCGCCAGCACCAGGCGCTGCATCAGCAGGTCGAAGCGTTCCCCGGTAGCGCGTTCCATCACCGCGGCCACCAGCGGGAAGCCGAGGTTGGCGTAGCGGAAGAAGGCCCCCGGCGGGTGGTCCGCGTCCCAGGCGCGCGGATCGTCGAGCAGCGGCTGCAGCGGCTCGCCCAGCGGCACCTGCCAGTAGCCCGCGCCGTCGGTCAGCCCGGCCTGGTGCGACAGCAGCAGGCGCAGGCTGATCGGCACGTCGGGGTACTGCGGATGGCGCAGGGTCCAGCCCAGCGCCTCGGAAACATCTGCATCGAGGTCCAGGGTGCCGGCTTCGACCAGCCGCATGATCCCGATCGCCACCACCAGCTTGGAGATCGACGCTACCCGCACCGGATCGTCGGCGGTGACTTCGCGCCCGGTGGCGAGATCGGCATGTCCGCTCGCCTGCACCGCAGCCACTCCGTCGCGGTCGAACGCCAGCCGGACCCGCGCCACCGGATCGTCGGCCCGGACCTGACCGGCGCAGAGGGTCAACATCAGCAGCCAGAACAGCAGGCGCATGGATCGGATCCCGTTTGTCGTCGACGACGATCAGCGAATGAAACGGGCGTGCAGCGGTCAGGCGACCGCCGGCCGCTTCCGCGCGCCGACGCGCGCGCGCACCGCGTCGACGTCGCGCACCGCACGCACCTCGATGCAGCCGGTTTCGGCCCAGGGCAGTTCCTGCGCCATTCGCACCGCATCGTCCAGGCTGTCGGCTTCGACCAGGTTGAAACCGGCCAGCATCTCCTTGGTCTCGGCGAAGGGGCCGTCGACCACGCTCACCCTGCCCTCGCGGCGGCGCACCGACCTGGCCGTGTCCGGCCGTTCCAGCTGCTGGAAGCCCAGCAGCGCGCCCTCGGCCTGCAGCGCGTCGGCGCGCTCCAGGCAATGGCGCATGCGGCGATCGTACTCGCCCTCGGGCAGCGCCTCGATCATCGATTCGTCCACGTAGACCAGCAGCAGGTACTGCATCGGATCCTCCGGTGGTGCCGGCTCAGGGCGCGGCCTGGTTGTCGCCGCGCCCCAGCGGGTCGGGCAGGGGCTCGCCCGCGTCGACGAAGGCCAGCGACACCGAGTTGATGCAGTGGCGCTCATGCGTGGGCGGCGGGCCGTCGGGAAAGACATGGCCGAGATGGCTGCCGCAGCGTGCGCACACTTCCTCGGTGCGGACCATGCCGTGGCTGGTGTCGCGCACATAGCGGATGTGGTCGGGCGCATAGGGCGCGAAGAAGCTGGGCCAGCCGGTGCCGGAGTCGAACTTGGCGCCGGAGCGGAACAGCGGCAGCCCGCACAACCGGCAGGCATAGACGCCTTCGCGCTTGTTGTCCAGGAATACGCCGCAGAACGGCGCCTCGGTGCCGTGCGCCAGCAGGACGCGGCGCTCGGCCTCGTCCAGCCCCGCTTCGAGCGTGGCGCGTTGCGCGGGATCGGGCGGGGTCAGGTCGAATCCGGGCACGGGCGGTTCCTTGCGGCGGGGCCTGCGGGAAGTGTGCCAGCTCCGGGACGGGCCGGAGTGAGCGGTCCGTCAGTACAGGGCACCGGCAGGGCTACTGCGCCTGCGGCAGCAGGTACCAGGCTTCGACCTCGCCCTTGAGCTTGATCGTCAGCGGCTGCCCGCGACGGTCCAGCGCCTTGCCGGCGGCGACGCGGATCCAGCCTTCGCTGATGCAGTACTCCTCCACGTCGCGGCGCTCCACGCCCTTGAAGCGGATGCCGATGCCGCGCCCCAGCGCGGCCTCGTCGTAGTGCGGGCTGCGCGGGTCGTTGCTGAGGTGGTCGGGGGGCGTGTCGGACATGGCGGGCAACGGGATCTGGTGTGCCCGCCATTGTAGCGGACCGGCTCAGGGCGCTTCGCCGCGCCCCTGTGCGCGGGCGCGGGCGATCACCGCGCGCACCAGCATGCGGTCGCGGTGTCGCGAGATCGGCTGCGCGCCCAGTGCGATCGCATGCTCGCGCAGTTCGGCGGTCACGTCGTAGTGCGCGCCGCTGGTCTTGTTCTGGAAGGCATGGCGCGGGATGCCCAGCCGCGCGGCGAAGGCGTGCAGTTCGTCGAGCGTGTCGGCCATCAGGTGCGCCCAGCGGCGGCCGCGCCACAGGGTGACGGCGTCATCGACGTACACGGTCATCCGGCGGCGGCTCCTCACGTTGCGATGACGCATCTTCGCCCAAAACGGGCCGAGTCCGCCGTCCCGCCGTCGCCGGAGACGTCCATGTCCGATCTTCCATTGGCGCGGCGCCGGCCGCGCGCCATGATCCTGCCGCAGGTGTTCTACCCGGTCGCCGGCCTGGTGCTGCTGCTGGTGGCCATGGCCTTCGTCGCGCCGGCGCGCACCGGGGAGGTGTTCGAGATCGCCAAGCGCTGGACGGCCGAGGAGGCCGGCTGGTTCACGGTGCTGTCGGTGGCCGGCTTCCTGGTGTTCGTGGTGGGGGTGGCCGCCAGCCGCATCGGCACGCTCAAGCTCGGCCCCGACCACAGCGAGCCGGACTACGGCTATCCGACCTGGTTCGCGATGCTGTTCGCCGCCGGCATGGGCATCGGCCTGATGTACTTCGGCGTGGCCGAACCGGTGATGCACTTCAGTGCGCCGCCCGTGGGCGAGCCCGGCAGCGTCGATGCCGCGCGCCAGGCCATGCGCATCACCTTTTTCCACTGGGGCCTGCATGCCTGGGCGGTGTATGCGGTGGTGGCGCTGTCGCTGGCCTATTTCGCCTACCGCCACGGCCTGCCGCTGCGGATGCGCTCGGCGCTGTATCCGCTGATCGGCGAGCGCATCCACGGCTGGATCGGGCATGCGGTGGACGCGTTCGCCGTGCTGGGCACGATCTTCGGCCTGGCCACATCGCTGGGCCTGGGCGTGATCCAGATCAACTCCGGCCTCGACTATCTGTTCGGCCTGCGCGTGGATACCGGCGTGCAGGTGGCGCTGATCGCGGGCATCACGGCGGTGGCCACCTTGTCGGTGTTCTCCGGCCTGGACCGCGGCGTGCGTCGGCTGTCGGAATTCAACATGCTGCTGGCCGTGGCCCTGCTGCTGTTCGTGCTGCTTACCGGCCCCACCATCCACCTGCTGCAGGCGCTGGTGCAGAACACGGGCATGTACCTGTCGAACGTGTTCGCGATGACGTTCAACCTGTATGCCTACGAGCCGACCGGCTGGATCGGCGGGTGGACGCTGTTCTACTGGGGCTGGTGGATCGCGTGGTCGCCGTTCGTGGGCATGTTCATCGCGCGCATCTCGCGCGGGCGCACCATCCGCGAGTTCGTGGTGGGCGTGCTGCTGGTGCCGATGGGGTTCACCTGCCTGTGGATGACGGTGTACGGCAACAGCGCGCTGCACATAGTGCTGTTCGGCGGCGATGCGGCCCTGGTCGAGGCGGTGTCGGCCGACAGTTCGGTAGCGCTCTACCGGTTCCTGCAATCCCTGCCGCTGGCCGCCGTGACGTCCGCGATCGCGACGCTGCTGGTGACGGTGTTCTTCGTCACCTCGGCCGACTCGGGCGCGCTGGTGATCGACATGCTGTCCTCGAAAGGCGAGCAGGAATCGCCGGTCTGGCAGCGCATCTTCTGGTCGCTGCTGGTCGGTGCGGTCGCTGTCGCCCTGCTGCTGGCGGGCGGGCTGGCCGCGCTGCAGGCGGGCACCATCGCCGCGGCACTGCCGTTCACCGTTGTCCTGATCCTCGCCTGCCTCGGCATGCTGCGCGCGATGCGGCTGGACGTCGCCAAGCGCGAAGCCGTGCGCGGCGCGCGCAGCCTGCCCCCGGGACACGGCCTGCACATGGACTGGCGCACGCGCCTGCGGGTGCTGGTACAGCAGCCGGGGTGCGACGAGGTCCGGGCCTTCGTCCGCGACCAGGTGGCACCGGCGCTGGGCGACGTGGCGGCGGAGCTGCGCGGGCAAGGCATCCCGGCCGACACCGGGCAGGGCGGGGACGGACGCGCCTGGCTGCAGGTGGGCCATGGCGAGGAAATGAATTTCCTGTACTCGGTCAGGCCCACGCCGTACGAGCCGCCCTCGTTCGTGCTGGCCGATCCGCGGCCCGGTTCGGACTCACGGCGCTACTGCCGGGCCGAAGTGCACCTGCGCGAGGGCGGGCAGGGCTACGACATCATGGGGTGGCGGCGCGAGGACGTTCTCCACGACGTCCTCGACCAGTACCGCCGCCACATGCACTTCCTCGACGCGGTGCGTTGACCCTCGGGACGCGTGACGGCTCAGCGGCCGGCGACCTCGACGCGGCGCAATTCGTCGCGCACCCAGCCGTCGATCATGCGCTTCTCGTAGTACAGGTTGTCGCGCGCCATCGGGTTGGCGCCGCCGGTGGTCAGGTAGCCGGAGTCGCGCAGCTCGCGCACGCCTTCGGCCAGCAGCTGGCCGTCCGCGCCGTACAGGCGGAACTCCAGCGACATCGACGGCGGGTAGTGGTCGCGCAGGAAGCGCACGTCCTGCATGTTCAGGCCGTGCCAAGGTTCGTAGCGGCCCGCGCGGTGGATGTCGGTGATCGTCACCTCCATCTTCTCGCCTTCGGGCAGGCGCTTCTCGGCGGACTCGCGCACGTGCTCGGCCAGCTGTTCGACCCAGCTGCCCTGGGCGGCGCGCCAGCGGTTGCCGCTGTACTTGAGATCGCTGAATTCGGCGGGATCGGTCCACTGTACCTGCACCCGGTCGGCCTCGGGCAGGCTGCGGGGCGCATCGGGATCGGTGACGTTGCGCGTCCTGGCGCTGGCGGCGGACGCAGCGGTGGCCAGCAGGACGACGACCAGCAGGAGCAGGCGGGATGCGCGGCTCATGGCATAGGACTCCGTGGTGGACACCCGGAGTGTGCGCCGGCGGTGCTTAACCGTCCACGACGCCCTCACGCCGGAGTGGTCGAGTTCACGCGGCGCAGGCGCGCCCCCCCGACAAGATGCGGTCCCGACCCGCTGCTGCCTGCCCGCCATGATCCGACTGCTGACTCCTGCCGTCCTGACCCTGTGCCTGTCGCTGGTCCCCGTCCACGCCGCGGACCAGCCAGCGGGCGAACTGTCGGCCGACAGCGTCAATGCCGCTACCGGCAGCGGGAACGCGGCATTGCTGCGCGCCCAGGTGCTGCTGGAGCGATTCCGCTTCTCCCCGGGCGAGATCGACGGCGGGCCGGGCGACAACACCCGGCGCGCGATCGCGGCCTTCCAGCGTGCGAACAGGCTGGAGCCAGGGGGCGAACTCGACGAGGCGACCTGGAAGTTGCTCGCCGGCGACGACGTACCCGCGCTGGTGACCTACACCCTTACCGAGGACGACGTGGCCGGTCCGTTTCGGGAAATTCCCGAGGACACGATGGAAAAAGCCAAGCTGGAGGCGCTGGGCTATGCCTCCGTCGAGGAGGCAGTGGCCGAAAAGTTCCGCGCCTCGCCGAAGCTGATCGCGCGACTGAATCCCGGCAAGCCGCTCAAGGCCGGCACCGAACTGCTGGTACCGAACGTGGCAGACCTGCCGGCGCTCGCGCCGGCCGCGACCGTGGTGGTCGACAAGTCCGATTCGGTCCTGCGCCTGCTGGACGCGGACGGCAAGGTGTACGCGCAGTTCCCGGCGTCCACCGGCAGCGAGCACGATCCGCTGCCGATCGGGGAGTGGAAGGTCCGGACCGTGGCCACCGACCCCACCTTCCACTACAACCCGGAGCTGTTCTGGGATGCCGATCCCGAGCACGCCAAGGCGACCCTTCCGCCCGGGCCGAACAATCCGGTGGGCACGGTCTGGATCGACCTGTCGAAGGAGCATTACGGCATCCATGGCACGCCCGAGCCCGCGCAGATCGGCAAGACCCAGTCCTACGGCTGCATCCGCCTGACCAACTGGTCGGCGCGCGCGGTCGCCGGCGCGGTCGAGGCCGGCACCCGCGTGGTGCTGCAGGAGTGAGGCGGCGCTGGTGCGTTGGTTGATCGTCCTGGCCCTGCTGTTGCTGCTGGCCAATGCCGGCTGGTGGCTGCTGGGCGGGGAGGGGCGAATGCCCTGGCAACGCAGTCCGGCGCCGGGCGAGGCGCGGGCGACCGCGCAAGCGGCGGACGCCCCCGGGCCGCGTCGCCATGACGGGCGCGCCACCGTGCCCGCGACACCGGCGCCTGTGCCCGCAACAACGCCTGCTGCAGGACCCGGCCTGCTGCTGCCCGTGCAGGGTGTGACCCCTGCGCAGCTGTCCGACACCTTCGGCGACGCGCGCGACGGCGAGCGCCGGCACGAGGCACTCGACATCATGGCGCCGGCAGGCACGCCGGTGCTGGCGGTCGCCGACGGGCACGTCGAGAAACTGTTCGACAGCGAGCGCGGCGGTCTCACCGTGTACCAGTTCGAGCCCACTGGCCGCTGGTGCTACTACTACGCCCATCTGCAGGCCTACGCGCCGGGACTGGCCGAGGGTGCGGAAGTGAAGCGCGGGCAGGTGCTCGGCTACGTCGGAAGCACCGGCAACGCGGACCCGTCCGCGCCGCACCTGCACTTCGCCGTGTTCGCGCTGGGCCCCGAGCGGCAGTGGTGGGTGGGTACGCCCGTGAACCCGTATCCGCTGCTGGCCCGGCCCGCTCCGCCCTGAGACCTGCGTGGCCCGGCGGCACCGATTGGGCTAACCTGCGGGCGTCACCCGACAGGCAGGACGCCATGGAAGGAGCCGCAGGGATGCCGATCCGTGTTGGGCGCGGCAGCGCGGGCGGCGCCCCGCTCGTGATCCGCCTTGTGCCGTGCTGGCTCGCGCTGGCCTGCCTGCTGCTGGCCGGCTGCCATCCGGACCTCTTCGCCGCCGCACGCCAGTCGCGCCAGCAGGCCGCCCTGGTCGAAATGTTCCCCGACCCTCAAGCCCAGGCGCTGGCGATCGCCGCCGAGCACGGCGACGCGCGCGAGGTGGGGCGGCTGATGCGGGAGGAGGGCGTCGATCCGGACCGGATCTTCAGCAGCCCGAAGGGGCGCATCCCGCTCCTGGCCTGGCCCATCATCACCGGCAACCCCGACGGCCTGCGCGCCATGCTCGAGGCCGGCGCGGATCCGAATGCGAAGACCCGTTACCCGAGCGACCGCGGCGAGCGCTACTACCCCAACGCGATGGTCTGGGCCGCGCAGCAGCCCGATCCGGCCTACCTTCGGATCCTGCTCGACCACGGCGGCGACCCGGACACGCGCAACGCCAACGACGAGGCGCTGCTGTTCCACGCCTACATCCACGGCAACCAGTGGCGGAACGTGCAGCTGCTGGTGGAGCGGGGGGCGGATGTGAATGCCGACATCTTTGCCGGATCCACGATCCTCGACACCTATGCATCGATGGGTGGATTCGAAATGACCTACTGGCTCCTCGAGCATGGGGCGGATCCCGCTCTGATCTATCGATACGGGCAGCCGGAAACCCGACCCGACTCGCATGCCATCGAGGCGATCTTCTGGCACCCCGGATCCCCCGAGCGGCCCGAGTGGCAGCGGCATTGTCAGCAGAGACTGCTGGCCGATGGGCATGTACGGCCGCCGATGCCCGAGCATTACCGTCTTATGCGGGAAAGACTGGGCATGCCATTTCGTGAGCGGGACATTCCACTGCTCTGACCATCGCCTGGACAAGGAAAGTCGGCATGGATGATCACTACAGGCAACGACGTGACTTGCTGTTGCAACTGGAGCTGGCAGGCGAGCCGGAACTGTCTGCCCGGGCGACTCGTCTCAGGGAGCTGTATCACGCTCGCGAGATCGCAGGGCTTTCCCTGGACTCTTACGACGCGGCTCGCGGGGTCGGCCAGCCCGAAGTTGCCTGGAAGAGGGCAAGCGAAGCTCCCGGGTTGTTGCGTAGCTGGGCGCCCGGACTTGGACTGCAAGAAAACCAGCTACGCGCCATGCTGCGTCCGGAGAACTCAGGGTTCCGGGCAGAGATATATCTGCCCGATCCAGAGATACTTGGCCCGGGATTCAAGCCGACGCTGGTATTCAAGGGATCGGGGGGCGAGGTTGCGGGCGCTGACGGACGGCTTCGCGACACGACCATCGAAGATTTCTTCGGGAACAACTTTCCCCAGTCGCTCGGCATGCAAACCGATTACTACGACCGCGCGATGACTATCGCGATGCTGCTCAAGCGTGCTGGCCTGGATTTCGAGATCGGTGGGCACAGCCTCGGGGCGGGCAAGGCCAGCGCTGCTTCAGCCATTACCGGCATGCGGGCAGTCACCTTCAATGCCGCAGGTCTGCATCCCGGAACCGCACTCCGGTTCTCCAAGCAAAATGGCAACATGCCGTTGTTTGACACCGACAAGTTCGTCACCGCCTGGCAAGTCCAGGGCGATCTCCTCAACGACGGCGTCCAGGGCGATCTGGCCAACCTGGGCGCGCTGGATCGGCATCGCCTCGGCAGGCTGCTGGCCGATACCGCGGGCCTGCTGCGCAAGGTGCCCGAGGCGCGGCAGGTGCTGGAGCGGGAGCTGATGCCCAACGTGTCCGACGCGTCGCAGCCGGCGATGCGCGAGTTCCTCGACCGGCTCGAACAGGGCGGCGGCGCCAGGCTGCTGCGCGACCTGCCGCAGGCGGCGGGCATGCGCAAGCCGCCACTGTCGGCAATGGCCTCGGTGGACGGGGTACTGGTGCATCGCGAGCACGCCGCCTCGATCGCCGGGCTGCACAAGCTGGCCTCGCCGCTGCTCACGACCGTGGCATCGGCGGCGCGCGGCGCCGACGCGGGCAGTTCGGTGGGACAGGTGGTCGCGGCCGGCGGGCGCCTCGGCGATCGCGGGCTCGACCTGGGCGGCGACGGCGTGCGCCGTGCCCTGGGGCAGGCAGGGACGTTCGCCGCGGAGGGCTATCGCAGCGGTGGCATCACGTTCGCGCACGGCATGCGCGGCACTGGCGAGCTGACGGCGCAGTGGCGGGAACTGGGCGCCTCCCTGGAAGCGGGCGTCCACGAGGGCCGGAGCTGGCTGCGGGCACGACAGGGCGAGGCGGCGGCAGGTGCCTGGCGCGCACTGGGCGCAGCAGCGGGCGTGGTCTCGCCGCGGACGCGACGCGAACTGGAGGATCGGGGCGAGGCCAGCGTCGAACGCGCTGCGGCCCTGGCTGCGCAGGGGCGGCTCGAGGCGGAACAGGCGCGGGCACGAGGCCTGGCGTCGGCCGGCACGATCCGCCTGGCGGCGCAGTCGATCGGCGATGCGGCGGAGGCCCGCACCCGCGAAAACGGCGAGCAGGTGAAGCTGCGGCTGGCGGTCGCAGGGACCGTGGCCGATGCGGTGCTCGATGCCAGCGGCGACCGCATCGGGGCGATCACTGCCCGCGCGCCCCTGTCCGGCGCGGCGCTGGGGGGCACCACCGGCCTGCTGGTGGGTGGCGCGGTGGCGTATCGCCCCGGGTCTCCCTGGACCGGCTACGACGTGCAGGGGACGGTTCGCCTGGCGAGGGAGGCCGGTCCGGCGCTGCAGGAGGCGCTGCAGCGCCATGGCATGGCGAGCGCCATGATCCCGAGCCTCGATGGCGAGATCGCCCGGCAGGAACAGGCCGCACGCGCGCTGCTCGATGCCCGACAGCGCGGGGGCGCGCGGATCGAGCGCCCGCTTCTGCACACCGGCGAGTCGGGCCAGGCGCTGGACCGCTTCCTGGAAGCGCTCAAGTCGGGCGACGCCGGGCGCATCTCCGCCGCGTCGGCGGCGATGCTCGAGACGCCGCAGGCGCGCGGCTGGCTGCGGGACGGGCAGCAGCGGCTCGATGCGCTGCAGTCGCGCCAGGCGCCTGTCCCGGCGATCGAACAGGAGGCCCGCCAGCCGGACGACGCCGTGCTGGCGCGCTAGCGGAAGGCGGGCGGGCCCACGCCGGCCCCCGGGCGCGCGCCATGGTCATCGCCACGCCGCGGCCGGGATCGTCCCGTCAATCCGCGTCCGCCGCCTCGATCAGCGGCAGCAGCGCCGGCCAGACGTGGTCGAGCAGCTTGCCCTGGACCTCGATCGTCGGATGCAGGTTGTCGTCCTGGAATGCGTCGCGGTCGAGCGCGATGGGTTCGAGCAGGAACGGCAGCAACCCCGTGTCGAACAGCTTGGCGAGGTCGCTGTAGTTGCGCTCGAAGCCGCGCGTGTAGTCCTCGCCGAGGTTGGGCGGCATGCGCATGCCCACCAGCAGCACCTTCGCGCCCACGTGCTGCGAGGCACCGATCATGCGCGCCAGGTTGCGGCGCGCCTCGCGCAGCGGCAGGCCGCGCAGGCCGTCGTTGGCGCCCAGCGCGATCACGACCACCTCCGGACGATGGCGCAGCACCTCGCCGACGATGCGGGAAGCGCCGCCCGCGGTGGTCTCGCCGCTGATGCTGGCATTGACCACCCGCCAGCCGGGCCGGTCCTTCGCAAGCCGCTCGCCCAGCCGCGATACCCAGCCCTCGTGGGCGGCCATGCCGTAGCCGGCCGAGAGCGAATCGCCCATCACCAGCACGGTGCGCGCCTGCGGCGTGGTCGCCGGCCCGGGCTGGGCGAGAGCCGGCAGCAGCGCCAGCAGCAGGAGTAAACCGATGGCCCATTGCATCCCGCGGAGCCAGCCGCCATAAGGACCGTGACGTGCCGGCGTTTGCCCGCGGTTCGCGCGTTGCCGGACACGCTGGCCGGCAATGCGCTGCGCCGGCAGGCCCTGCGTCCTCGTACGGGCCGCGTCGTGCCGCCGCTGCGGCAACGCCGCCGGTGTCGTGCCGTAACCGCCAAGCTGCTGCATCGAACCTCCTCGTCCGTCGTGCGCATCGCGCCTGCGGTCCACGATAACCAATCCGGAATGAACATGGCCGACGCCCCCGCGCCCCACGCCGCCGCCGACCCCGCCCCTGATTCCGCCCCCGCTGCATCTCCCTCCACCGCGCCGGCCCTGCGCGTGCAGGCGCTGGGCAAGCGCGTGTCCCTGCCCTCGGGCCCGCTGACGATCCTCGACGGCGTCGGCTTCGACGTCGCGCGCGGGGAGGTGGTCGCCATCGTCGGCGCCTCGGGATCGGGCAAGAGCACCCTGCTGTCGCTGCTGGCCGGGCTCGACACGCCCAGCGACGGCTCGGTGGAACTCGACGGCGAGCCGATCTCGCGCCTGGACGAGGACGGTCGCGCGCGGGTGCGCGGCGACCGGGTCGGTTTCGTGTTCCAGAACTTCCAGCTGCTGCCCTCGCTGACCGCGCTGGAGAACGTGATGCTGCCGCTGGAGCTGCGCGGCGACGCCGATGCGGACGGACCGGCCCGCGCGATGCTGGGCAAGGTCGGCCTCGGCGAGCGCCTCGGCCACTATCCGAAGCAGCTCTCGGGCGGCGAGCAGCAGCGCGTGGCGCTGGCGCGCGCGTTCGTGACGCGGCCTTCCCTGCTGTTCGCGGACGAACCCACCGGCAACCTCGACACCAATACCGGACAGGCCATCATCGAAACGCTGTTCGCGATGAACGCCGATGCCGGCACCACCCTGGTGCTGGTCACCCACGACGACCATCTGGCCGCGCGCTGCCACCGCATCCTGCGCCTGGACGGCGGGCGCCTGGTCGGCGACGGGCGCGGGTGAGGCCATGAGGACGCTCACGCTCGCCTGGCGCCAGCTGCGCCGCGACCTGGCCGCCGGCGACATCCGCATCCTGTTCGCCGCGCTGGTGCTGGCGGTGGTGGCGGTGACCTCGGTCGGGTTCGTCACCGACCGCGCCGGCCGCGCGCTGGCGATGGAAGCCAACCGCCTGCTCGGCGGCGACGCGCTGGTGCGCGGCGATGCGCCCATCGTCGGGGCGATCGACGAGGCCGCCAGCGCGGCGGGCCTGCGGCGCACGCAGACGGTCGAGCTCGACAGCATGATCCGCGTCGGCAGCGGCGCCGATGCGCAACTGCGGCTGGGCGACCTGCGCGCGCTGGGCGAAGGATTCCCGCTGCGCGGCAGCTTCCGCATCGTCGATGGCGAGGGCGTGGAGCGCGATGCCGCCGGCGTGCCCGACCCCGGCACGCTGTGGCTCAGTCGTGCCGGCGCCGACACACTCGGCGCGCGCGTGGGCGATCGCGTCGGCATCGGCACGCGCGAGTTCCAGCTCACCGCGCTGGTGACGCAGGAGCCGGACGCGTCGATCGACTATTTCAACGTCGCGCCGAAGGCCTTCCTCAACCTCGGCGACCTGGCGTCCACCGGGCTGGTGCAGGAAGGAAGCCGGATCCGCTACCGGCTGGTGGTGGCGGGCGATGCGGCGGCGGTGGAAGCCTTCGCCGCGGTGGCGCGCGGGAATCTCGGCCGCGGCCAGCGCATCGAGACGATCACCGATGCGCGCCCGGAAGTGCGCTCCGCGCTGGATCGCGCCGGCCGCTTCCTCGGCCTGGCCGCGCTGGTGTCGGTGGTGCTGGCGGCGGTGGCGGTCGCCATGGCCGCGCGCCGCCACAGCGAGCGGCACCTGTCGGGCGTGGCGGTGATGCGCTGCCTCGGCGCGCAGCAGCGCACCCTGGTGGGGATCCATGTCGGGGAACTGCTGCTGCTGGGCCTGATCGTCTGCACCGTCGGCGTGGCCATCGCCTTCGCCCTGCAGTGGTCGGTGGCCGGCTGGCTGGCGCAGGCGCTGAAGGTGGATATCCCGCCGACGAGCCTCTGGCCGGCGCTGCGCGGCTACGGGGTGGGGCTGGTGGTGCTGCTGGCGTTCGGCGCGCCGCCGGTGCTGGCGCTGCGCCGGGTGCCGGCGCTGCGCGTGCTGCGGCGCGACCTCGACGGCGTCGAACCTTCGGCCTGGATCGTCGCGCTGGCCGCGCTGGGCGGGCTGGCGGCGCTGCTCTGGTGGCAGGCAGGCTCGGCCACGCTGGCCACGGCCATGCTGGTCGGCATCGCCGCCACGCTGGCGGCGCTGGCCCTGATCGCCTGGCTGCTGATCCTGCTGGTGCGCCGCGTGCGCGGACGCCTGCGCGGGGCGCTGCGCTATGGCCTTGCCAACGTCAGCCGTCGCGCGGGCACCTCGATCGCGCAGGTCAGCGCGCTCGGCCTGGGCCTGATGGCGCTGCTGCTGCTCACCTTCGTGCGCACCGACCTGCTCGACCGATGGCAGCTGGCGCTGGCGCAGGATGCGCCCAACCGCTTCATCGTCAACGTGCAGTCCGACCAGATCGGCCCGGTGCGCGAGTTCATCGCCGCGCGCGGGGTGGCCGAGCCGGTGCTGTTCCCGATGGTCCGGGCCCGGCTGGTCGAGCGCAACGGCACGCCGGTGCGCGGCGAGGACTACGCCGGGCGCACGGGCGATGCGGACGAGGACCGCCAGTCGCAGCGGCGCGCCGAGCGCGAATTCAACCTGTCGATGGCGGCGTCGCTGCGCGAGGACAACAAGGTCGTGGCCGGTACGTTCTGGAACGGCACGCCGGCCAGCCCGGAGCTGTCGGTGGAAGAGAACTTCGCCAAGGGCCTGGGCTGGGCGATCGGCGACCGCATCGCCTTCGACATCGCCGGCCAGCGCTTCGAGGCGCCGATCACCAGCCTGCGCAGCGTGGAGTGGGAAAGCTTCCAGCCCAACTTCTTCGTGCTCGCCTCGCCCGGCGCGCTGGACGGCTATCCGGCCAGCCACATCACCGCGGTGCAGGTGCCGGCGTCGCTGCCGCGGTTCACCGCCGAGCTGGTGCAGGCCTTCCCCAACCTGTCGGTGATCGACGTCGACGCGGTACTGGCGCAGGTGCGCAGCACCGCCGACCAGGTCTCGACCGTGGTCCAGGTGGTGTTCTGGTTCTCGCTGCTGGCCGGCGTGCTGGTGCTGCTGGCGGCGGTGAGCGCCAGCCAGGACGAACGCCTGCTCGAAGGCGGGGTGATGCGCGCGCTGGGCGGGCGGCGCGGGCAGCTGCGCATGGCCCAGGTCTCGGAATTCGCGGCGATCGGCCTGCTCTCGGGACTGGTCGCGGCGATCGCGGCCTCGCTGCTGTCGGGCATCATCGCCACCGAGGTGTTCGACCTGCCGTGGCGGACCAACTGGATGCTCGCGGTGGTCGGTGGCGCGCTGGGCGTGGTGGTCACGCTGGCCGCCGGGCTGTTCGCGACGCGGCGCGTGCTCGATGCGCCGCCGTCGACCACGCTGCGCGAGCTGCAGGGCTGAGGCGGGGAGGCACGACGATGGACGATGGGACTTTCGAGCTCGACGGCGAGTACGTCGAGCTCAACCAGCTGCTCAAGCTCTGCGGCCTGGTCGACAGCGGCGGTGCCGGCAAGGCGGTGGTCGCCAGCGGTGCGGTGCGGGTGGACGGCGCGGTGGAGCTGCGCAAGACCTGCAAGATCCGAGCGGGCCAGGTGGTCGAGCTCGATGGCGCGCGCATCCGCGTGATCGGCGGCGCCTGACGGTCGCGCCGCGCCGGGGCCTGTGGCAGCGACCCGGGCTGCGCCGTTCAAGGCGCGATGCCGCGTCCGGCCTCCGCCCGGGAATGCGCAGCGATGCCGGCGCATGCCCGGCGCGGCCACGGCGACGCTTGCGACCGGGCTGCGGCCCGGGCTCAGGCGTCCCAGCGGCGCAGCACCAGGCTGGCGTTGGTGCCGCCGAAACCGAAGCTGTTGGACAGGACCGTGCGCAGGGCGGCGTCGCGGCTCTCGCGCGCCAGCGGCAGGTCGGCCGCTTCCGGGTCGACGTTGTCCACGTTCACCGAGCCGGCGATGAAGCCCTGCTGCAGCATCAGCAGGCAGAAGATCGCCTCGTGCACGCTGGTCGCGCCCAGCGAGTGGCCGGTCAGCGACTTGGTCGAGGAAAACGGCGGTACCGCGTCGCCGAACACCGCGCGCATCGCGCGCAGTTCGGCCACGTCGCCCACCGGCGTGGAGGTGCCGTGGGTGTTGACGTAGTCGATTCCGCCATCCAGGCCTTCGATCGCCAGGCGCATGCAGGCGATGGCGCCATCGCCCGAGGGGGCCACCATGTCCTCGCCGTCGGAGCTGGCGCCGAAGCCGACCAGTTCGCCGAGGATCGTGGCGCCGCGCGCCTGCGCGTGCTCCAGGCTCTCGAGCACCAGGGCGCCGCCGCCGCCGGCGATGACGAAGCCGTCGCGGTCGGTGTCGTAAGCGCGCGAGGCGCGCTGCGGCGTGTCGTTGTATTTCGTGGACAGCGCGCCCATGCCGTCGAACAGCATGGCCATGCCCCAGCTGACCTCCTCGCCGCCGCCGGCGAAGACCACGTCCTGCAGCCCGGCCTGGATCTGCTGCGCGGCCACGCCGATGCAGTGCGCCGAGGTGGCGCAGGCCGAGGAGATCGAATAGTTCAGGCCCTTGATGCCGAACGCCGTGGCCAGGCAGGCGGACACGGTGGAGCTCATCGTGCGCGTGACCTGGTACGGACCCACCCGGCGGATGCCGCGCTCGCGCAGGGTGTCGGCCGATTCGATCTGGTTGGTCGGCGAACCGCCGCCCGAGCCCATGATCAGGCCGGTGCGCGGGTTCGAGACCTGGTCGTCGCCCAGCCCCGACTGCGCGATCGCGTCGCGCAGCGCGATGTAGGCATAGGCCGCCGCGTCGCCCATGAAGCGGCGCAGCTTTCGGTCGATCTGCGCTTCCAGGTCCACCTGCGGCACGCCCGAGACCTGGCTGCGCAGGCCGCGGTCGGCGAATTCCTGGTCGAATGCGATGCCGGGGCGTCCCTCGCGCAGCGCGGCCGAGACGGTGTCCAGGTCGTTGCCGATACACGAGACGATGCCCATCCCGGTGATCACGACGCGGCGCGGGCCCATCACCAGGCTCATGCGTCGCCTTCCCTCTGGAACAGGCCCACGCGCAGGTCGCTGGCCGTGTAGATCTCCTGTCCGTCGCAGTACATGCGCGCGTCGGCGATGGCCAGGATCAGCTTGCGCCGGATCACGCGCTTGATGTCGATCTCGTAGCGCACCAGCTTCGCGTCGGGGCCGACCTCGCCGGTGAACTTGACCTCGCCGGCGCCCAGCGCGCGGCCGCGGCCCGGCAGCTTCTGCCAGGTCAGGTAGAAGCCGACCAGCTGCCACATCGCGTCCAGGCCCAGGCAGCCCGGCATCACCGGGTCGCCGGCGAAATGGCACTGGAAGAACCAGAGGTCCGGGCGGATGTCGAGTTCGGCCTCGACCCGGCCCAGGCCGTGGGCGCCGCCGTCGTCGTCGATATGGGTGATGCGGTCGAACATCAGCATCGGCGGCAGGGGCAGGCGGCCGCTGCCGGGGCCGAAGAGCGTGCCTTCGCCCGAGGCGATCAGCTGGTCGTAGCTAAAGGAATCCTTCATCGAACGGGCGACTCGTCTTGCGCGGGACAATCCTGCAAGTATCGCGGAAAACCGCCCCATCGGGGCGCGCGCAGGGCCGCGGGAGTCGACCAAAGTCGCAGATGCGGCGTCGACGCCGCCTGAAAATCCCGGCCGGCCGCCGTCCCGGCAGCCGGCCGCAGGGCTTACTTGAGGTTGCGCGTGACGGCGTAGGCGGCCAGGTTGCCCAGGCCCGTGGCGCCGAGCAGGATCGCGAACATCAGCGGCGACGGGTCTTCCCAGCCCACGCCCTCGAGCACGGCGAATCCGACCGCCAGCGCCACGAGGATCACGCCCCAGCGCAGCGACGCGTGGCGGCGGCGCGATTCCTCGCCGGCCAGCAGGGTGCGCAGCATGTCCTCGGAGCCGTGCGACTGGACCAGATGGCGGCGGGCGCGGGCATCGACCACGGCCTTGATGGACAGGTAGATGCAGACGAACAGGACGATGGGGATGAAGACGGCGATGTCCATGGCGGGTGTCCCGGTAGGCGGATGGTGGTGGGTTCGGGTACTGGAGATACGGCCATCCGGCGCCCGGTTGCAGCCCGGCCCCCGACGATGCCGGCACCGCGTCTTGCAACCGTCGCTGCGGTGGGCGTATCCCTGTGGGCGATGACGGAGCCCTCCACCCCCGACAAGGACGTGCCGGCCGCCGACCGCGCCCTGGTGTCGGCGGTGCTCGCCGGCGCCCCGGGCGCGTTCGAGCGGCTGGTGCGCGAGTACCAGGGCCTGTGCTGGCACGTGATCGACCGCATGGTCCGCCATCCGGACGATACCCGCGAGCTGTGCCAGGAGGCCTTCCTGCGCGTGCACCAGGCCCTGCACCAGTACCGCGGCGAGAGCGCGCTCAAGTCCTGGATCGCGCAGGTGGCCTACTCGGTGGCCAAGCGCCACCTGGAGAAGAAGCGGATCCCGATCGCGGAGGCCGGCGCCGGCGACGACGGGCCATCCCTGGCCGAGACCGTCGGCGACGGCTTCGACCTGGAGGCGGCCGCGGCCGACGACCAGGCCGTGGCCATGCTGCACGCCGCGATCGGGAAGCTGCCGCCGCTGCAGCGCACCCTGCTCACGCTGTATCACCTCGAGGACATGCCGATCGGCGAGATTTCACGGGTCACCGGACTCGCCGAAGGTACGATCAAGAGCCATCTGTTCCGCAGCCGCAAGCTGTTGCGCGGGCTGCTGGAGCCGAGCCTGGGAGTATTTGCCGCATGAACACGCGCCCGTCCCATCCGACCGCCCCCGGTCCCGTCGCCGACCGCGACTGGCAGGCCCAGGAGCAGGCGCTGGCTTCCCCCAGCCACCGTGCCGACGCGCTGCTGGCCCGGGCCCTGCGCAGCCAGCCGCTGCCCGAGCCGCCGCCCGGCTTCGCCGCAGCGGTCGCGGCGCTGGCGGCGTCCACGCCGGCGCCGCGGCCCGCCGACGCCGGCCTGGAACGCAGCCTGCTCAACGCGCTGCTCGCGATCCTCGCGCTCTCGACGCTGGCCACGCTGGGATATTTCGGCGGGCAGTGGTGGGCGCTCGCCAGCCAGGCGCTGGGCAGCGGCGCGGCGCAGTGGGCGCTGCTGGGCGCGGGCTGCCTGTTGCTGTCGTGGCTGCCCGAGGCCGCGCGGCGCCTGCGCGGGCCGGATCGGGCCGCGATCGCCTGACCCGCCGCGGAGGCCGTTATTCCACGAGGTCGAGCCGGACGCCGAAGCGGCGCGCGTAATCGCGCTCGTCGCTGACCCGCATCACCTCGTCGCGATCCAGGCCGGGGGCGCCGTACACCGCGCAACCGACGCCGTCGTCGCCGCGCCCCACCGCCTGCAGGCGGTAGCGCGACTGGCCGCTGCCCGTTTCCGGCGGGTAGTGGATCGGCGGCTCGGACACGTCCAGGTCCAGCTCGCCATTGTCGATCACGCCGCCGACGAACAGTGCGCGCATGGCGCCTCCTTCCAGTCATGTGCCAACCCGCAGCCTGCGGGGCGGGATGTTCTTGCGCGGTCAAGGATGCGTATGGCGGCCGTTTCCAGGGCTGCGGGCGCGGCCCGCTAGAATCGTGCGCCCTGCCGCGCCGCGATGCCGATGTCCGATCCCGCCCTCGACGCCCTGATGCTGCCGTTCGCCAGTGGCCAGCTGGCCTGGCCGGAGGCGGGGGCACTGTTCCTGCGTGCCCGCGGCGGCACGGCCCTGCATGCGCACGCCCCGCGCAGCCTGGCCTGCGAGCAGAGCTTCCGGCCCGAGTACGATGCGCTCGGGCGCGCCGGTTTCGACGTGCGCGCCGGCGGCGAGGACCGGTTCCCGCTGGTGCTGGTGCTGCCGCCGCGCCAGCGCGACGAGGCGCGGGCGCTGCTGGCCCAGGCGCTCGCGCGGAGCCTGCCGGGCGGGTGCATCGTCGCGGCGATGCCCAACGACGCCGGCGCGCGCACCGGCCAGGCCGACTTCGAGGCGCTGCTGGGACCCGCCAACGTGCAGAGCAAGCACAAGTGCCGCGTGTTCCGGGCGCAGGTGGACGGCGCCGACGCGGCCCTGGCCGCCGCCTGGTCGGCACTCGACGCGCCGCGGCCGATCCTGGGCGGCCGCCATGTCAGCCGGCCCGGCGTGTTCGCCTGGGACCGGGTCGACGCGGCTTCTGCGCTGCTGGCGCGACACCTGCCGGTGACGCTGGCCGGGCACGGCGCCGATCTCGGCGCGGGCTGGGGCTATCTGTCCGACCAGGTGCTGGCGCGCTGCCCGCGCGTCACCTCCCTGGACGTGGTCGAGGCCGAGCTGCGCGCGCTCGACTGCGCCCGCGCCAACCTCGCCGCGCATGCGCCGCGCGTGGCGCTGGATTTCCTCTGGCACGACGTCGCCGCCGGCCTGCCGCGGCGCTACGACTTCATCGTCAGCAATCCGCCATTCCATGCGCTGCGCGGCGAGCCGCGCCCGGACATCGGCCGCGCCTTCATCGCCGCGGCCGCCGACGCCCTGCGCGACGGCGGCGAGCTGTGGCTGGTCGCCAACCGCCAGTTGCCCTACGAGCAGGCGCTGGCGGGGCGCTTCCCGCAGGTCCGCGAGGTGGCGGGCGAGGGGGGCTTCAAGGTGATCCATGCGGTGAAGGGTCGATGAAGCTGCTGCGCTACCTCGCCAACCTCGGCTATGGCAGCCGCCGCGAGGTGCAGTGGATGTTCCGCGAGGGACGGATCACCGATGCCGCGGGCGAGGTGCTCTATGCCGACGACCCGGCCCGGCACGACGACGTGCGCGTCGATGGCGAGCCGCTCGATCCGGCGCCGGGCCTGGTGCTGATGCTGCACAAGCCGGTCGGCCATACCTGTTCGACCAGGGATGCCGGCCGCCTCGTCTACGACCTGCTTCCACCGCGCTTCCGCCGCCGCGATCCGGTGCTGTCCACGGTGGGCCGGCTCGACCGCGACACCAGCGGCCTGCTGTTGCTCACCGACGACGGCCAGCTGCTGCACCGGATCATTTCGCCGAAGTCCAACCTGTCCAAGACCTACGAGGCCACGCTCGACCGTCCGCTGCGCGGCGACGAGGCGGCGCTGTTCGCCAGCGGCAGCCTGATGCTGGAGGCGGAGACGACGCCGCTGAAGCCGGCGCGGCTCGAGGCCATCGACGGCACCCATGCCCGGCTGTCGATCACCGAGGGCCGCTACCACCAGGTGCGGCGCATGTTCGCCGCCGTCGGCAACCACGTGCAGGCGCTGCACCGTTCGCGCATCGGCGGGCTCGAACTCGGCGGGCTGGAGCCGGGGCAGTGGCGTCCGCTCGACGCCGGCGACCTCGCCCGGCTGTTCGCGGAGGCGGGGTCATGAACGCGGCGCCGCTGCCGTTCCTGCCCGACGCGGTGATCTTCGACATGGACGGGCTGATGCTCGACAGCGAACGGGCCATCACCGACTGCATGGAGCGCGCCGCGGCCGAGGCCGGCCATGCGCTGCCGCGATCGTTGTGGCTGTCCCTGGTCGGCACCGGCGAGCAGGCCTGCCGCGAGATCCTGGCGGCGCGCCTGGGGGAGCCCGGCGCGATGGCCATGCTCGACCGGACCGACGTGCTCTACGAGGCGATGGTCGAGGCCGGGATCCCGCACCGCCCCGGCATCGTCGGCCTGCTGGAATGGCTGCAGGCGCGCGGCATTCCCCGCGCGGTCGCGACCTCGACCCGGCGCCCGCTGGCGCTGCGCAAGCTGCGCCGCGCCGGCCTGCTCGAGCGCTTCGACGCGGTCTGCACCAGCAGCGACGTGGAGCAGCCCAAGCCCGCTCCCGACGTCTACCTGCTCGCCGCCAAGCGGCTGGGCGTGGCGCCCGCGCGCTGCCTGGTGCTGGAGGATTCGCCGGCCGGGGTGCGCGCCGCGCTGGCGGCGGGGATGCTGCCGGTACAGGTGCCGGACCTGGTCGAGCCGGACGCGGCGCTGCGGAAGCTCGGGCACCGGATCGTGCCCTCGCTGGCGCAGGCGCAGGCGCTGCTCGAGGCCGCCGCCGGCGCCTGCCGCCTCGCCCCCTAGTCCGGACGCGGCCTGCCGTCGTCGCCGTCGAGCAGGGCGCGCCAGCCGGCGTGGCCGAGCGCGCGCACGGTGGCGATGTTGCGCTCGATGATCGCGTCGGGCTCGGGATAGGCCTCGACCGCGCGATCCACGCTGGCCTCGCGCAGCAGGTGCAGGATCGGGTAGGGCGCGCGGTTGGTGAGGTTCTCGACATCGTCCGGTCCGCTGTCGGCGAACTGGTAGTCGGGATGGAAGCTGGCCACCTGCAGCACGCCGTCCAGTTCCAGCGTCTCGACCAGCGCGTCGGCCTCGTCGAGGAAGTCGTTGTAGGCGAGGAAATCGCCCAGCACCTGCGGATGCACCAGCAATGTGGTGTCGATGGCGTCGGGCGGGGTGTCGCGCAGCAGCGCCAGTTCCTCGCCCAGCTGCTCGAGCAGGGCGCGTTCGGTGCTGGCGTCGCTGACCACGATCCGCACCTGCTGCTTGCCGTACACCGCCTTGGCGAACGGGCACAGGTTGAGCCCGATCACCGCGCGCTCGAGCCAGCGCCTTACCGCCAGCTCGACCGCGGCCGGGTCGGGGGCGGCGTCAGTCACGGAAGTTGTCGAACTGCAGGGGCAGGCCGAAGTCCTCGCCGCGCAGCAGCGCGATCGCGGCCTGCAGGTCGTCGCGCTTCTTGCCGTTCACGCGCAGCTTGTCGCCGTTGATCTGGCTGTCGACCTTGAGTTTGGCGTCCTTGAGCTTGTTCTGGATCTTCTTGGCCAGGTCGCGCTCGATCCCCTGCTTGACCGTCACCTTCTGCCGCGCGCCGGCGACGTTGGTGTCGATGTCGCCGAACTCGAGGCAGCGCACGTCGATCTTCCGCGCGATCAGGCGCGCGCGCAGGATGTCGGTCATCTGCTGGAGCTGGAACTCGCTGGGCGCGGACTGGGTGATCACCGCGTCCTCGCGCACGAACTTCGCGTCCACGCCCTTGAAGTCGAAGCGGGTGGACAGTTCGCGGTTGGCCTGGTCGACGGCGTTGATCAGTTCGTGGGTGTCGACTTCCGAGACGATGTCGAAGGAGGGCATGGCGGGATCCGGTTGTGCGTGGGGAACGCCGGGCGCTTGCGCTGCATGCGGCCGGCGGGCGACAGGGTACCGCACGGTTGCGCAAGCAACGGATGCGCGCACCGCGGCCAGCCCGTACCGTGTGGCCTCCCCCGTGCCGCCCGCTCCGTCCGTGACCGCAGCCCCCACCATCGCCATCGTCGGCAGCGCCGGCACCTACGGCCGTTGGCTGCGCGGTTTCTTCGAGCGGCGCATGGGCCTGCGCGTGCTCGGCCACGACCCGGGCGATCCGGCCAGCGACACGCCCGAGGCGCTGCTGGAGCAGGCCGACGTGCTGCTGTTCGCCACCCCGATCCGGCAGACGCCGCAGGTGGTCGGGGACTACGTGCGCCGCTCCGGCGGGCGCGAGGCCGGGCGCCTGTGGCTGGACATCACCTCGATCAAGCAGGCGCCGACCGAGGCGATGCTGCGCTCGCGCGCCGAGGTGGCCGGCCTGCATCCGATGACCGCCCCGCCCAAGGCGCCGACACTCAAGGGCCGGGTGGTGGTGGTGTGCGAGTCCCGGCTGGACCGCTGGCGTCCTTGGCTGCAGGCCCTGCTCGACGCGCTCGAGGGCGAGTACGTGTACGCCGACGCCGAGCGCCACGACCGGATGATGGCGCTGGTGCAGGCGATGGTGCACGCCTCGCACCTGGCCCAGGCCGGCGTGCTGGGCGAGTACGCCGGAGGACTGGGCGGCCTCGACGCGATCATGCCGTTCCGCTCGGCCTCGTTCGAACTCGACGCGGCCATCGCCGCGCGCATCCTCTCGCTCAATCCGGCGATCTACGAGGAGATCCAGTTCGGCAATCCGCACGTTGCCGGGATGCTCGACCGCCTGCTGGCGCAACTCTCGGAACTGCGCGGACTGGTGCGCCAGGGCGACGATGCCGCGCGCGCCCGCTTCCGCGAACGCTTCCTGCACAGCCGCGAGGCGTTCGGCGCGCAGGCGCTGGAAGAGGGCAGCTACGCCTACGAGCGGGTCGGCTACCTGCTCGCCGACCTGGTCACGCGCCGCTACGCCAGCGTCCACCTGCCCGAGGACCGGGCCGGCTCGCTGCGCGCGCTGCTGCACGTGTTCGAACGCCATGGGGTCAGCCTGGAGTCGATCCATTCCTCGCGCACGCCGGCTGGCGAAGTGCACTTCCGCATCGGCTTCGTCCGCGGCACCGAGCCGGCGGCGCTGTCCACGGCCTTGACCGAAATTGCCGGAACCGGCCTGGGGCACGTGCTGGAAGCCGGCTGAGCGCGCGGATGCGGCATCATGCGCATCCACCTTCCCGCCAGGCCCTCCGCATGATCCCCGCCTACGCAGCCCAGGCCGCCGGCGCGCCGCTGGCGCCCTTCATGCTCGAGCGCCGCCGTCCCGGTCCCCGCGACGTGCAGATCGAGATCCTGTACTGCGGCGTCTGCCATACCGACATCCACCAGGCGCGCGACGAGTGGGGCGGCTCGATCTTCCCGATGGTGCCGGGGCACGAGATCGTCGGCCGGGTCTCGGCGGTGGGCACGCAGGTCGACCGCCACAAGGTCGGGGACGCGGTCGGGGTGGGCTGCTTCGTCGATTCCTGCCGCGCCTGCGCGCCGTGCCGCAGCGGCATGGAGCAGTACTGCGACGAGGGCATGACCCCGACCTACAACGGCCGCGAGCGCGGCACCGGCATGCCGACGCAGGGCGGCTATTCCACCCGGATCGTGGTCGACCAGGACTACGTGCTGCCGATTCCCGCCGGCATCCCGCTCGACCGCGCAGCGCCGCTGCTGTGCGCCGGCGTGACCACCTGGTCGCCGCTGCGCCATTTCGGCGTGGTCGCCGGCCACCGGGTGGCGGTGATGGGCCTGGGCGGGCTGGGCCACATGGCGGTGAAGCTGGCCGTGGCGATGGGCGCCGAGGTCACCGTGCTCTCCAGCAACGCGTCCAAGCGCGAGGATGCGCTGGCGCTGGGCGCGCAGGATTTCGCCACCACCGGCGACGGCCGCGCGTTCAAGAGCCATGCCCGCCAGTTCGACCTGATCATCGATACGGTCTCGGCGCCGCACGACTACAACGCCTGCCTGGGCCTGTTGCGCGTGGACGGCACCCTGGTGCTGCTCGGCATTCCCGAGCCGTCGCCGGTGTCGGCCTTCCCGCTGGTGTCCAAGCGCCGCCGCATCGCCGGCTCGATGATCGGCGGCATCGCCGAGACCCGGCACATGCTCGATTTCTGCGCCGTGCACGGCATCGCCGCCGACATCGAACTGATTTCCGTCGACCGGATCAACGACGCCTACGAGCGCATGCTGCGCGGCGACGTGCGCTACCGCTTCGTGATCGACATCGCCAGCCTGGCGCGCTGATGTCCCGCCCGCTGGAACTTCGGCCGGGCGTGGCCGCGGCGTGGATGCTCAGCGCCGGCGCACTGTTCGCGGTCATGGACGCGGGCATGAAGTGGCTGGCCGCCGACTACTCGCCGTTCCAGGTCGCGACCCTGCGCAGCCTGGCCGCGCTGCCGCTGGTCGCGGCCTGGGTGCTCGCGCGCGGGCGCGCCCACACCCTGCTGCGGGTGCACTGGCCCCTGCACGTGCTGCGCGGCCTGCTGAGCGTGGGGATGATGGTGGGTTTCGTCTACGGCCTGGCCCGGATGCCGCTGTCGACCGCCTACGTGATCGTGTTCGTCGCGCCGCTGATGATCACCGCCCTGGCGGTGCCGCTGCTGGGCGAGAAGGTCGGACCGCGCCGCTGGACCGCGATCGCGCTCGGCCTGGTTGGCGTGCTGGTGGTGCTGCGGCCCACCGGCGACGGCGTGGCCACAACCGCCGGCCTGGTCCTGGTGCTGGCGGCGCTGTGCTACTCGATCGCGGCGATCACCGTGCGCAAGCTGGCGATGCGCGACAGCCCGGAGGCGATGGTGTTCTGGTTCCTGGCCCTGCTGGCGGTGTTCGCCGGCAGCGTGGCCGCCTTCGACTGGCGCCCGGTGCAGGCCGCGCACCTGTGGGTGATCGGCCTGGTCGGGCTGAGCGGTGCGATCGGGCAGGTGGCGCTGACCCAGGCATTCCGGGTCGGCGAGGCCAGCCAGATCGCGCCGCTGGAATACGCGGCGCTGTTGTGGGTCGTGCTGATCGACCTGGTGGTGTGGCAGGCCTTGCCCGACGGCAAGACCTGGCTGGGCGCGGCCATCATCGTCGCCAGTGGCCTGTACCTGATCCGTCGCGAGCGCGTGGTCGGCGCGTCGCACGCGGCCGGGTCCGCGCAGACGCCCCCGCCCTGAGCCGGCGCCGACCGCCATGCCGCTGCTGCTGTTGCCGGTCCTGCTGCTGTCGCTGCTCGCGCTGATGCTCCTGCTGTGGCCGATCGGGCTGTGGCAGCGCTATCGCGCCGGGCGCTCGCGCCGCCGCGCGCGCCCGGGCTGGGTGACGTTCAATGCGCTGGGCCTGGCGCTGTCGTCGGTCCTGTTCCTGGTGGGCGCGGCGCTGACCGCGCTGTGGATCGACGGGGCCGGCTGGAATGCCGCGGGCGGTCTGCTGGCCGGCCTCGTGCTGGGAGCGGCCGGCCTGCGGCTGGCACGTCTGGAGGCGGGCCAGGGGCAACTGCACTACACCGCGAACGCATGGCTGGTGACGGGTTTGACCGTCCTGGTCGCCATGCGCGTGGCGCTGGCCGCCTGGCAGCTCTGGCATCGCGCGCGGTCGGGCGCGCCGGCGCCCTTGCCTTGGGACTGGCTGGCGCAGCCTGCCAGCCTGTGGGCGATCGGCGGCCTGCTGCTTGGTTACCACCTGGCCTTCGCCTGGGGCCTGCGCCGCACGCTGCGGCGGCTGGGCATGCTGCGCCGCTGATTCCGGTGTCCGGATACGGCAACGGGCCCCGCAGGACCCGTTGCCTCGTAGGCGCGACAGCGGCGGGGATCAGAACCGGGCGCCGATACCGAAGCCCAGCGTCCACGGATCGAAGCCGACGTCGCGCTCGACCGTCTCGCCGGCGACCTTCAGGTCGGCGTCGCCATCCAGGTAGCGCGCGTCGACGCGCGCGAACCAGGTCGGGTTGATGTTGATGTCGAGGCCCACGGTGCCGATCGCGCCCTTGGGCGTGGTCATGCTGACGTGCTCGCCGGTGCCGATCGACTCGTCGCTGATGTTGGTCTGGTGGTAGCCCAGGCCCAGGAACGGGCGGAAGGTGTTGTCGGCGGCGCCGAAGTGGTACTGGCCGCTCAGCGCGATCGGCTGCGCGTCCACGGTGCCGAGGTTGCCGGCCTGGTTGCGCACGCGATGGTTGAACTTGTCGGCCGCGCCCCAGAGCTCGATGCCGATGTTGTCGTTGGCGTGCCAGGTGGCGCTCAGGGTCGGCGCGACGTCGCCGCGCACTTCGGCGCCCAGCGGGTCGGAATCGGGCTCCAGGATGGTCGCGCTGCCGACGACGGAGAAACGCTTGCCGGAAGCGGTATCGCCATCCTGGGCGAACGCGGCCGGGGCGGCCAGGAGGGCGGCGATGGCGGCGGAAATGCCGTAAAGACGCATGGACTGCATGGGGGACTCCTCAGTGGTTGTTGTAGATCGCCCTTGAGGTGGGCGGCGCCTAACCTAGGGATGCGCGGATGAACCTTCGCCGTGGCGAGGGTGAATCCACGCCGGCTCGTGCGGCCTGCATTCAGTGCGGTGAGTGCAGGCGATGCGAAGGTCGAACGTCGCGGTTGGCGCACGGATCGCGCAACCATGCGGCGCGGCGGCTATCGGGATTGCGCCGGGACGACGGCCCGTCGCGCGGTGGATGTGAAAGAAACCCGCGAGGCTGGGAAGCGCGTCGCATGCGGTTGCAGTCGCAACCATGCGCATTGCGGCGCGCTGGCAGGTCGGCACGGCGTCGGCCCGTGCGGATCCGACCCTGCGACCGCGCCCGCAAACCCCTTGGTCCAAGGCATCCGCGTGGCCGCGACGGACTGCATGCGGTGGCGCATTGCCGCGGTGGCTGGCGAGCCGGGGGGCATGCGGCCACAATAGGAATCCCCTTGCCGCTGGAGGGCCGCATGGCCGACCTCAAAGAATCACGCGTCCCCGATATCGGCGGTTACGACGATGTCCCCGTCATCGAGGTGCTCGTGGCGATTGGCGACACGGTGGCCCAGGACCAGGGCCTGGTCACGCTGGAGTCGGACAAGGCCACGATGGAAGTCCCCTCCCAGCATGCCGGCGTGGTGAAGGAACTCAAGGTCAAGGTCGGCGACACGCTGTCGGAAGGTGGCGTGGTGGCGGTGATCGAGGTGGCGGAATCCGGCGGCGAAGCGGCCCGGCCCGCCGCGGCCGCCGCCACCCCGGCCGCGGTGCCGCCTGCGCCCGCCAAGGGCAGGGAACCCGATCCGGTCGTCGAACCGGTGGCCACCTCCGGCCAGGCCGACAAGCTGGCCCAGGCCTCGATCGATGCGCAGGCCAAGGCGTCGCCGCAGGGCCAGCCGCCGCTGCGTTTCGAGGCCGACGCGCTGATCCCGGGCAAGGTGCCCTATGCCAGCCCCGCGGTGCGCCTGTTCGCGCGCGAGCTGGGCGTGGACCTGGGCCAGGTGGCCGGCAGCGGGAACGGCGGCCGCATCACCAGGGAAGACGTGCAGAAGTACGTCAAGGGCGTGCTGTCCGGCGCGGGCGCGGCGCCAGCGGCCGCAGCTGGCGGCGGCGCGGGCCTCAACCTGCTGCCCTGGCCGAAGGTGGACTTCTCCAAGTTCGGCGAGATCGAGGAAAAGCCGCTGTCGCGCATCAAGAAGATCTCCGGTGCGAACCTGGCGCGCAACTGGGCGATGATCCCGCACGTCACCCAGCACGACGACGCCGACATCACCGACCTCGAGGCGCTGCGCGTGGCGCTGAACAAGGAGAACGAGAAGGCGGGCATCAAGCTCACCATGCTCGCCTTCCTGATCAAGGCCAGCGCCAATGCGCTGAAGAAGTTCCCCGATTTCAACGCCTCGCTCGACGCTTCGGGCGAGACGCTGACGCTCAAGAAGTACTTCCACATCGGCTTCGCCGCCGACACGCCGAATGGCCTGGTGGTGCCGGTGGTCCGCGACGTCGACAGGAAGGGTGTGATCGAGATCGCGCAGGAAACCGGCGCGCTGGCGAAGAAGGCGCGTGACGGCAAGCTCGGCCCGGCCGACATGTCCGGCGGCTGCTTCTCGATCAGCTCGCTCGGGGGCATCGGCGGCACCGCGTTCACGCCGATCGTCAATGCGCCGGAAGTGGCGATCCTCGGCGTGTCGAAGTCGTCGATCAAGCCGGTCTGGGACGGCAAGGCCTTCCAGCCGCGGCTGGTGCTGCCGCTGTCGCTGAGCTACGACCACCGCGTGATCGACGGCGCGGCCGCCGCGCGCTTCACCGCCTATCTCGCCCAGCTGCTCGCGGACATGCGCCGCGTGCTGCTCTGACCGGCGAGCCGGTTGCGCGGCATGTCGCGCAATCCCGGAGAGCGCCCGGCCATGGATGGCCGGGCCGGACGTTCCGAGGTCGTTGCGATGACGCCAGGAGCGGCAACAACCCAATTCAAGCGAGGCCGTGAATGGCGAACACGATCGAAGTGAAGGTGCCCGACATCGGCGGCTACGACGATGTCCCGGTGATCGAGGTGCTGGTGGCGGTGGGCGACACCGTCGCCAAGGACCAGGGCCTGGTCACCCTGGAGTCGGACAAGGCGACGATGGAAGTGCCGTCCTCGCACGCCGGCGTGGTGAAGGAGATCAAGGTCAAGGTCGGCGACACGCTGTCGGAAGGCGGCGTGGTGCTGTTGCTCGAGGCCGAGGGCGCGGCTGCGCCTCCCCCGCCTGCGGGGCAGGGCGACGCGCGCAGCGCGGCGGGCGGGGGCAAGCGTGATGCTGCGTCCTCGCCCCCAGCCCAACCCTCCCCCGCGAGCGGGGCAGGGCGCGAGAACGCGAGCGGGGGCGGGAGCGGTGCTGCCGGTGGCGAGGGCGACGGCGTGGTCGAAGCCAAGGTGCCCGACATCGGCGGCTACAGCGACGTGCCGGTGATCGAGGTGCTGGTGGCCGTGGGCGATACCGTCGCCAGGGACCAGGGCCTGGTCACCCTGGAATCGGACAAGGCGACGATGGAAGTACCGTCCTCGCACGCCGGCGTGGTGCGCGAGCTGAAGGTCAAGGTAGGCGACACGCTCTCCGAAGGCGCCGTGGTGGCGCTGATCGAGGCCGAAGGCGATACGCCGCCCTATGCGCGTCCCGCGGAGAAGGTGGCGCCGGGCAGCAAGCCGCCGGTGGCGCCCTCGCACCGGGCGCCCGCCGGCCCGGCACCGGAAGCGGCCGCCGCGTCCGGCCGCAAGGCCGACGTGGAATGCGCGGTGGTGGTACTGGGCGCGGGGCCGGGTGGCTACACGGCGGCCTTCCGCGCCGCCGACCTCGATCTGGACACCGTGCTGATCGAGCGCTACGCCTCGCTCGGCGGCGTCTGCCTCAACGTGGGCTGCATCCCGTCCAAGGCGCTGCTGCACGCGGCCGACGTGATCGAGCAGGCCGCGCACGCCAGCGACTACGGCGTGGATTTCGGCAAGCCGAAGATCAACCTCGACACCCTGCGCGGCTACAAGGACAAGGTCGTCGGCCAGCTCACCAAGGGGCTGGCAGGCATGGCCAAGCAGCGCAAGGTGCGCGTGCTGCAGGGCGTTGGCAAGTTCGTATCGGCCAACGAACTGGAAATCACAGGCGACGACGGCAAGACCCAGCTGCTGCGCTTCGAGCACTGCATCATCGCCGCGGGCAGCCAGGCGCTGAAGCTGCCGGGCTTCCCCTGGGACGATCCGCGCATCATGGATTCCACCGATGCGCTGAACCTGGCCGACGTGCCGAAAAAGCTGCTGGTCGTCGGTGGCGGCATCATCGGCCTGGAAATGGCCACCGTGTACCGCAGCCTCGGCAGCGAGGTGACCGTGGTGGAGCTGGCCGACCAGCTGATGCCGGGCGCCGACAAGGACCTGGTCAAGCCGCTGGCCGACCGCCTGAAGAAGCAGGGCGTGTCCACCCATCTCAAGACGAAGGTAGTGGAAGCCAGGGCCGGCAAGAAGGGCATCGAGGTCAGCTTCGACGGCGACAACATCCCCGAGGGCAAGCTTTACGACCGCGTGCTGGTGGCCGTGGGCCGCGCGCCCAACGGCAGGAAGATCGACGCGGAGAAGGCCGGCGTGCGCGTGACCGATCGCGGCTTCATCGAGGTCGACGCGCAGATGCGCACCAACGTGCCGCACATCTTCGCCATCGGCGACATCGTCGGCCAGCCGATGCTGGCCCACAAGGCGACGCACGAAGGCAAGCTGGCGGCGGAAGTCGCGGCCGGCCACAAGAAGGAGTGGGTGGCGCGGGTGATCCCGTCGGTGGCCTATACCGATCCGGAAATCGCCTGGGTGGGCGTGACCGAGACCGAGGCAAAGGCCAAGGGACTCAAGGTCGGCGTGGGCAAGTTCCCGTGGGCGGCCTCGGGCCGCGCGATCGGACTGTCGCGCACGGAAGGCTTCACCAAGCTCATCTTCGATGAGGCGACCCACCGCATCATCGGCGCGGGCATCGTCGGCGTGCACGCGGGCGAGCTGATCGCCGAGGCGGCGCTGGCGATCGAGATGGGCTGCGAGGTTGCCGACATCGGCCACACCATCCATCCGCATCCCACGCTCAGCGAGTCGGTGGCGATGGCGGCCGAGGTGTTCGACGGCACCATCACCGACCTGTACCTGCCAAAGAGGAAGTAGCGCCAGGCGTGCGCCGGCGACGCGCCTCGGCGCGTTCCGGCGCGAAGGCCGGCGGGCGTTGTCCCGGGCGCGCCGGCGGGTTTCCGTAGCCGCCGCCCTCTTTCGGGAAGCGGGACCCGGTCGCGGGCGGCGGGTCGTCGCAGCGGAATCGCGGAGGAGGCATCCGCCTGCAGGCGGATGCCGGAAGACATTCGCGGAGAAGGCACGCCGGTTGCGGACGATCCCCCAGGTAGCGGTGGTCCCGTGCGTGCCTCGAGCGCGCGCGCCGGCCCAGGCAAGTTGCCCCGGGCCGGAGGCCGCGCCCTGGCAGCCGGGGCCCGCGCTCCGCTCGGTCGGGCCGCTGCGCGGGCCGGCCCGACCCAACCGAGTCGGGCGTTCGCGTGGATGCGCGGCATGCCGCGCAAGCGGTCCACGCTCACCCTGCTCCCACTCGCGCGCAGAACATCCATGTTCTGCTTCCCGCGAGCCCCGACTGCCAGCGCGCGGCTCTCGCGACCGGCACCCCCGCGCTGCGGTGGCCTCCGATCGGAGCCCATGCCGACGCAGGACCATTGCCGTAAGGGTCGGACTCGAGCCCTGCCGTCCAGGTCGATGCCCGGGCGTGTCAAAAGAAAGCCCCGGCACGGGCCGGGGCTTGGTGGCCCGGGGGATCGACGAGGGTGATCGCGGGCCTGCATGGGTGGACCCCGGGCCGCCCGGGGAAGTTCCCGGGGGCGACGTCGGCCTCATCGGTCCCGCTGCCCTCGCGACCGATTCCGACCGGCGCTTCAGGTTGTGCGCTGCAACACATTGCCGTTCAAAAGCCGCCCTTGCTATAATTTTGCGGCTTTGCCGGGCCGTTTCCTTTTCGGCCGACCCTCCGACGACCAGAGGCACGGGCTTTGCGCGATCCCATCTCCGCTCACCGGCGCGCCATCGCGCGGGCAGTGGCGCCACAGGCGATCGCGACGGGGCTCGCCGCGGTCGCCGCCCTCGTGCAGGGCGTGGAGTGGTCGCTGGGGGTGCTGGCCGGCGGAGTCGCGGTCATCGCCGGGGGCTGGCTGTCCACGCGCCTGGCGCTGGGCGGCGGTGTCGGTCCCGGCACCACGGCGCTGCTGCGGCTGATGGCCGCGATGCTGGCGAAGTGGGTGGTGGTGGTCGCCGTGTTGCTGGCGGCAGTGGCATGGGCCGGCTGGCCTGCATTGGCGGTGCTGGCCGGAACCCTGGTCGCACTGGTGGCGCAGATCGTGGCGCTGGCGTGGCGTTGATCCAGAAGCAGTCATCTACAGGACGAGTCGAGACATGGCGGGCGAGTCGGAACTGACCCCAACCAGCTACATCCAGCACCACCTGCACAACCTGACGGCGCAGGTGGGCGAGGGCGGCTTCTTCACGATCAACGTGGACACGCTGGCCACCTCGGTGACGATGGGCCTGTTCATGGTCTTCATCTTCTGGCTGGCCACGCGCAAGGCGACCGCCGGCGTGCCGGGCAAGTGGCAGGCCTTCGTCGAGATCATGCTCGAGTTCGTCGACCGCCAGGCGCGCGACACCTACCACGGCACGAGCAAGCTGGTCACGCCGATCGCGATCACGCTGTTCTTCTGGATCCTGCTGATGAACATGCTCAAGTTCATCCCGGCCGATTTCATCGCCAAGCCGCTCGAGCTGCTGGGCGTGCCCTACTGGAAGCCGGTGCCGACCGCGGACGTCAACGCGACCCTCGGCATGTCGTTCAGCGTGTTCTTCCTGATGCTGTTCTTCGCCCTGCGCTCCAAGGGCCTGGGCGGTTTCTCCAAGGAATTCCTGACCGCGCCGTTCGGCAAGTGGATGATGCCGTTCAACCTCATCCTCAACATCGTCGAGTGGCTGAGCAAGCCGATCTCGCTGGCGATGCGACTGTTCGGCAACATGTTCGGCGGCGAGATCGTGTTCCTGCTGATCTGGGTGCTCGGCGGCGCCAGCATCCTCGGCCTTGTCGGCGGCGCGCTGTTTGGCCTGGGCTGGATGATCTTCCACCTGCTGGTGATTCCGCTGCAGGCGTTCATCTTCATGATGCTGTCGATCGTGTACCTGAGCCTGTCGGAAGACGCGCACTGAGCCCCGTTTTCGTACCCCGCAATCCTTCACCCTTACCAAGCTCGTTGTTTCGGAGAAAACCATGGAAACCGCACTGACCGCCCTCGCTTCCGTCCAGGCTTCGACCGTTCTGGCCATCGGCATCATGATCGGCCTGGCCGCGCTGGGCGCCGGTCTGGGCCTGGCCATCATGGCCGGCAAGTTCCTCGAGTCGGCCGCCCGCCAGCCCGAGCTGATCCCGGTGCTGCAGGTCCGCATGTTCATCACCGCCGGCCTGATCGACGCCGCGTTCATCATCTCGGTCGCCGTCGGCCTGCTGTTCGCCTTCGCCAGCCCGTTCCTGGTCGGCGGCCTGGCCCCGTAACTGTCGGTTCCCGGAACCGACGGCGCCCCCGGGCGGACCTCGCGGTCCGCTTGGCGGCATGTGGGTAGCCCCGGCCATCCGGCCGGCGGCGCCCTGAGTACAGGCAGAGCGCACCAATGAACCTCAATCTGACCCTAATCGCCCAGGCCCTGGCGTTCGCCGCCCTGATCTGGCTGATCGCCAGCAAGATCTGGCCGCCGCTGCTGGCGGCGATCGAAGAGCGCCAGAAGAAGATCGCCGAAGGCCTCGCGGCCGCCGACCACGCCCAGAAGAACCTGGCGCAGGCCGAGGAAAAGGTCGCCGAGGAGCTCAAGGCGGCCCGCGCCAAGGCCAACGAGATCATCGAGCACGCCCACCAGCGCGCCAACCAGATCGTCGACGCCGCCAAGGCCGAGGCGCTGCTGGAAGCCGCGCGCCTGAAGGCCGCCACCCAGGCCGAGATCGAAGCCGCCACCACCCGTGCGCGCGAGGACCTGCGTCGCCAGGTGTCCACGCTGGCCGTGGCCGGCGCCGAGAAGCTGCTGCGCCGCGAGATCGACGCCAACGCCCACAAGGCGCTGCTCGACGAGCTGGCCGGCCAGCTGGCGGCAGAGGCGGGCTGATCCGATGAGCCAGGCCCTCACGCTCGCCCGTCCCTATGCCCGCGCCGCCTTCCTGATGGCGCGGGACGCCGGTGCGCTCGCGGCCTGGTCGCAGGCGCTGGCGTTCTCGGCGCGCATCGCGGCCGATCCGCAGGCGTCGGCCGTCCTCGGCCACCCTGCGCTGACCCGCGAGCAGGCGGTGTCGCTGCTGGCGCCGCAGGCGGAACTGGCCGGCTTCAACGACTACCTGTCGCTGCTGGCCGACAACCGCCGCATCGGCCTGCTGCCGGAGATCGCCGGCCTGTTCGAGGAGCTGCGCGCCGAGGCCGAACGCGTCGTGCGCGCCAAGGTCACCTCGGCGCTGGCGCTGCCGGACGGCGAACTCGAGAGCATCCGCGCGGCGCTGCGCAAGCGCTTCGGCCGCGAGGTCGAGGTCGAGACGGCGATCGACGAGTCGCTGATCGGCGGCGCGGTCATCGATGCGGGCGACGTGGTCATCGACGGCTCGCTGCGCGGCCGGCTCTCGCGCCTGCAGTCGGCGCTGGCGGGCTGAAGCCGTGATTCGCGACTCGTCAGGCGGCGTCCGGAAGGGCTGATCCAGCCCCCGACCACCGGCCACGATCGCCAGTCACGAACCAATACAGAAATCCGAGTGCCGCCCATCGCGGCATGCGACCAGGAAACGAAGCAATGGCAACCACCACGCTCAACCCGTCCGAAATCAGCGAGCTCATCAAGAGCCGCATCGAGAACGTCAAGCTGTCCGCGGAAGCGCGCAACGAAGGCACGGTGACCTCGGTCTCCGACGGCATCGTGCGCATCTACGGCCTGGCCGACGCGATGCAGGGCGAGATGATCGAACTGCCCGCCGCCGAGGGTGGCACGCCCACCTACGCGCTGGCGCTGAACCTGGAGCGCGACTCGGTCGGCGCGGTGGTGCTGGGCGACTACGAGCACCTGCGCGAAGGCGACGTGGCCAAGACCACCGGCGAGATCCTGTCGGTGCCGATCGGCCCGGAGATGCTCGGCCGCGTGGTCAACGCGCTGGGCGAGCCGATCGACGGCAAGGGCCCGATCGACGCCAAGCTGCGCGCGCCGGTCGAGCGCGTCGCGCCGGGCGTGGTGTGGCGCAAGTCGGTCGACCAGCCGGTGCAGACCGGCTACAAGTCGGTCGACGCGATGATCCCGATCGGCCGCGGCCAGCGCGAGCTGATCATCGGCGACCGCCAGACCGGCAAGACCGCGATGGCGATCGACGCGGTGATCAACCAGAAGGGCGCCGGCATCAAGTGCGTGTACGTCGCGATCGGCCAGAAGGCCTCGACCGTGGCCAACATCGTGCGCAAGCTGGAAGAGAACGGCGCGCTGGCGCACACCGTCGTCGTCGCCGCGACCGCCTCCGAGTCGGCCGCGATGCAGTACATCGCCGCCTACTCGGGCTGCACCATGGGCGAGTACTTCATGGATCGCGGCCAGGACGCGCTGATCGTCTACGACGACCTGTCCAAGCAGGCCGTCGCGTACCGCCAGATCTCGCTGCTGCTCAAGCGCCCGCCGGGCCGCGAAGCCTACCCGGGCGACGTGTTCTACCTGCACAGCCGCCTGCTCGAGCGCGCCGCGCGCGTGTCGGCCGAATACGTCGAGAAGTTCACCAACGGTGAAGTGAAGGGCCAGACCGGCTCGCTGACCGCGCTGCCGATCATCGAGACCCAGGCCGGCGACGTGTCCGCGTTCGTGCCGACCAACGTGATCTCGATCACCGACGGCCAGATCTTCCTGGAAACCGACCTGTTCAACGCCGGCATCCGCCCGGCCGTGAACGCCGGCATCTCGGTGTCGCGCGTCGGTGGCGCCGCCCAGACCAAGATCATCAAGAAGCTGTCCGGCGGCATCCGTATCGCCCTGGCGCAGTACCGCGAGCTGGCGGCGTTCGCCCAGTTCGCCTCGGACCTGGACGATGCGACCCGCAAGCAGCTCGAGCGCGGCCAGCGCGTGACCGAACTGATGAAGCAGAAGCAGTACCAGCCGATGTCGATCGCCTACCAGGCGCTGTCGATCTACGCCGTCGACAAGGGCCACATGGACGATGTGCCGGTCAACAAGATCCTGGCGTTCGAAGAGGCGCTGCACGCGCACTTCGCCAACACCCAGGGCGCGCTGATCGAGCGCATCAACGGCAGCGGCGACTGGAACGACGAGATCGAGGCGGCCTACAAGGCCGGCATCGAAGAGTTCAAGAAGACCGGCAGCTGGTAATCGCCGGCGCGCAGGACGGGCTCCGGCCCGTCCGGATGTAGCAGGCGACGATTCGCAACGGCGGGCCCTGGCCCGCCCCACGGGAAGAACGAGATGGCAGGCGGCAGGGAAATCAAGACCAAGATCAAGAGCGTGCAGAACACCCGCAAGGTGACGCGCGCGCTGGAGATGGTCTCGGCCTCGAAGATCCGCAAGGCGCAGGACCGGATGAAGGCCTCGCGCCCGTACGCGCGCGCGATGAAGCAGATCATCGGCCACCTGGCGCAGGCGAACACCGAGTTCCAGCACCCCTACCTGGTCGAGCGCAAGGACATCCGGCGCGTCGGCTACGTGATCGTCTCGTCCGACCGCGGCCTGGCCGGCGGCCTCAACAACAACCTGTTCCGCAAGCTGCTGGTCGAGATCCGGCAGTGGCAGGACAAGGGCGTCGAGGTCGACGTGGTCACCATCGGCCAGAAGGCGGCGGTGTTCTTCCGCCGGCTCAAGGTCAACATGCTGGCCAGCGTGGCGCACCTGGGCGACCAGCCCGAGGTCGAGCAGCTGGTCGGCGTGGTGCAGGTGATGCTCGAGGCCTACGACGCGGGCAAGGTCGACAAGGTGTTCCTGGTCTACAACGACTTCGTCAACACCATGGTCCAGCGCGCGGCGTTCGACCAGCTGCTGCCGCTGCCGGCGGCGGAGGCCATGGTCGCCAAGCACGACTGGGACTACATCTACGAGCCCGACGCCGAGCGCGTGCTGGCGCACGTGCTGACGCGCTACATCGAGTCGCTCGTCTACCAGGCGGTGATGGAGAACGTGGCGTCCGAGCACGCGGCGCGCATGGTGGCGATGAAGTCGGCCAGCGACAACGCCACCAAGCTGATCGACACGCTCAACCTGGTCTACAACAAGGCCCGCCAGGCGGCGATCACCCAGGAAATCTCCGAAATCGTCGGCGGCGCGGCGGCGGTCTGACCGCGCCACCACAGAATTCACTTAGAGGAATGCAGCAATGAGTCAGGGCAAGATCGTTCAGATCATCGGCGCGGTCGTCGACGTGGAGTTCCCGCGCAGCGAAGTGCCGAAGGTGTACGACGCGCTGAAGGTGCAGAACACCGCGATCACGCTCGAGGTGCAGCAGCAGCTCGGCGACGGTGTCGTGCGCACGATCGCGCTCGGCTCCACCGACGGCCTCAAGCGCAACCTGGTCGCCGAGAACACCGGCCGCGCGATCTCGGTGCCGGTCGGCACCGGCACGCTGGGCCGCATCATGGACGTGCTGGGCTCCCCGATCGACGAGGCCGGCCCGGTGAAGGCCGACACCACGTGGGAAATCCACCGCGCCGCCCCGTCCTACGAGGACCAGTCCTCGACCACCGAGCTGCTGGAGACCGGCATCAAGGTCATCGACCTGATGTGCCCGTTCGCCAAGGGCGGCAAGGTGGGCCTGTTCGGCGGCGCCGGCGTCGGCAAGACCGTCAACATGATGGAACTGATCAACAACATCGCGACCGAGCACTCGGGCCTGTCGGTGTTCGCCGGCGTGGGCGAGCGCACCCGCGAGGGCAACGACTTCTACCACGAGATGCAGGAGTCGGGCGTCGTCAACATCGCCGAGCCGGAGAAGTCCAAGGTGGCGATGGTGTACGGCCAGATGAACGAGCCGCCGGGCAACCGCCTGCGCGTCGCGCTGACCGGCCTGACCATGGCCGAGTACTTCCGCGACGAAGGCCGCGACGTGCTGCTGTTCGTGGACAACATCTACCGCTACACCCTGGCCGGTACCGAAGTGTCGGCGCTGCTGGGCCGCATGCCGTCGGCGGTGGGCTACCAGCCGACCCTGGCCGAAGAGATGGGCGTGCTGCAGGAGCGCATCACCTCGACCAAGACCGGTTCGATCACCTCGATCCAGGCCGTGTACGTGCCCGCGGACGACCTGACCGACCCGTCGCCGGCGACCACCTTCGCCCACCTCGACGCCACCGTGGTGCTGAGCCGCAACATCGCCTCGCTGGGTATCTACCCGGCGGTCGACCCGCTCGACTCCACATCGCGCCAGCTCGACCCGAACGTGATCGGCCACGAGCACTACGACACCGCGCGCCGCGTCCAGGCCACGCTGCAGAAGTACAAGGAGCTCAAGGACATCATCGCGATCCTGGGCATGGACGAGCTGAGCGAGGACGACAAGCTGGCCGTGGCCCGCGCGCGCAAGATCGAGCGCTTCTTCTCGCAGCCCTTCCACGTCGCCGAAGTGTTCACCGGCTCGCCGGGCAAGTACGTGTCGCTGAAGGAGACGATCCGCGGCTTCAAGGGCATCGTCGAGGGCGAGTTCGACCACCTGCCGGAGCAGGCGTTCTACATGGTCGGCACCATCGACGAGGCGGTCGAGAAGGCGAAGAAGATTTCCGCGTAAGCGGGAATCTTCTTGGGATTCGGAATTAGGGATTCGGAGAAGCGGGCACCGGTTTGAGGTCGACGAGGGCCATGCGCGGCATATGCCGTTGCGAATCCCGAATCCCGAATCCCGAATCCCGTTTCCGAGCGTAGCGAGGAAACAATGTCTACCATCCGTTGCGACATCGTCAGCGCCGAGGCCGAGATCTTTCAGGGCGAGGCCACGCTCGTGGTCGCCACCGGCGAGATGGGCGAACTCGGCATCGCACCGCGCCACGCGCCGCTGATCACCCGGCTCAAGCCGGGCAAGGTCGTGGTGACGCAGCCCGACGGCAGCGTGCTCGACTTCGCCATCGGCGGCGGCATCCTCGAGGTGCAGCCGCAGGTGGTGACCATCCTGGCCGATACCGCGATCCGCGCCGACGAGATCGACGAGGCCAAGGTGCGCGCCGCGAAGGAAGAGGCCGAGCGCGTGCTGGCCGGCCGCGGCGAGGCGATGGACGTGGCCGAGGCGCAGCAGAAGCTGGCCGAGGTGATGGCCCAACTCTCGGCGCTCGAGCGCCTGCGCAAGAACCTGAAGCACTGACCGGCGGCGCCAGGCCGTGTCACCGCAACGCCGGCCTCGCGCCGGCGTTTCGCGTTTCCGGAGCCGGTGAGCAGCGGATTGCGTGCCGCCGCGTGCAACCGCGGGCCCCTGGCCGGTATCTCCGTTCGCAACCCCATCGCGCGCGCCTGCCATGCTCCGGATCCTGTTCGCCGTTCTCCTCGCCCTTGCCGCCTGCCGCGCGCAGGCCGATGAATGCCTGGTCGGGGCCTATCGGCTGGGCGATGCGAGCCTCGACATCGCGCCGTCCGACGGCGGCCTGCGATGGCGCCACGTGGAAGGCGCGACCGGCCTGCTCGTCGCCGATGGCGCTGGCGGCTGGACCAGCCTGGAAGGCTGGACCGGGCGGCCGGACGGCCACCGCATCGAGTTCGCCGGCTGTGCGCAGGGCGAACTGCGTTTCGACGGCGTGGCCGCCCGGCGCATCCCCCTGCGGGTCACCGAAACCGCCTTCGCCGGGCGCGACGGCGTATCGCTGGCCGGCCGCCTGCTGATGCCGGAAGGAGAAGCGGTCGTGCCGCTGGTGGTGCTGATCCACGGTGCCGAGAACCTCTCCGCCCGTCGCTGGGACTTCATGCAGCGCCAGCTGCCGGCGGAAGGCGTCGCGGCGTTCGTCTACGACAAGCGCGGCACGGGGGAGTCCGGCGGACAATACACGCAGGACTACGATGTGCTGGCCGACGATGCCGTGGCGGCCCTCGCGGAGGCGCGACGGCTGGGCGGCGCCCGCATCGGCCGCAGCGGGTTCCGTGGCGGCTCGCAGGGCGGCTGGGTGGCGCCGCTGGCGGCCACGCGCACCTCCGCCGACTTCGTGATCGCGGCCTACGGACTCGCGGTGAGCCCAGTGGAGGAGGACCGCGAAGCGGTGATCCTGCAGATGCAGCTCAAGGGCCACGGTGCGGACGTGATCGAAAGCGCGCTGGAGATCGTCGACGCCGCCGCCGAAGTGGCGCGCAGCCGTTTCACCGCCGGCATCGACGCCTTCGATGCGGTACGTGCCCGGTATCGCGACGAGCCCTGGTACGACGACGTCCACGGCAACTTCACCCACCTGCTGCTGCCGCATTACGGCGAGGCGCTGCGTCGCGAAGGGCAGGCCTACAACTTCGGCACGCCCTGGGACTACGACGCAATGGCCGTGCTGCGGGGGCTGCGCACGCCGCAGCTGTGGCAGCTGGCGGAAGCGGACATCGACGCGCCGATGGGGGAGACGTTCCGCCGCCTGCGCCGGCTGGTCCGGGAGCAGGACGCCCCGGTCGGCATCGCCGTGTTTCCCGGCGCCGAGCACGGGATGACCCTGTTCGAGACCGCCGCCGACGGCAGTCGCACCTCGTTGCGGTATCCCGCCGGCTACACGCGCATGACCGTGGACTTCGCGAAAGGCCGGCTGGCCGGCGACTACGGCGACGCCCGGCTGTACCTGCCGGACTGAGCCTGCCGGTTGCCGCAACAGGTTCCAGTAGCGGGGCTCCAGGAAGTCCGCAGCCAGCGCGACCCAATGGGGACTTTGCGTCCATGCGCGCATTGCCAGGTATCGCCCGACAGGCGATGCAGGCCGCGGTCGACGAAGCTGCATATGTCCGTTGAACGGACGCCGTGCGCACGCTTGGGAGACAATGCCCGCCTACGATGTTCCCGGGAGCGCGCATGGCATCCACGCACTGGCTTCGGACCCCGCTGCTGGCCGGGATGCTGGCAACCACCGTCTCGGCGAATGCAGCCAACGCCGACGAGCGGCCACGGGCACGCGAGGCGGGCGTGACCATCGGCGTGCTGGCGCCCGGCCCGCGCAACGCCATCGTCGACGTCGCCGGCGTGGCGGTGGGCCATGCGACGGTGATCGAGGGCGATCGCATCCGCACCGGCGTGACCGCCATCGTCCCGCACCCGGGCGATCTGTACCGCGAGCGCGTGCCCGCTGCGATCGTGGTCGGCAACGGCTACGGCAAGCTGCTCGGCATCAGCCAGGTGGACGAACTCGGCGAGCTGGAAACGCCGATCCTGCTCACCGGCACGCTGGGCGTCTGGCGCGCGGCCGATGCACTGGTGGAGTGGCAGCTCGCGCGGCCCGGAATGGAGGAGGTGCGCTCGCTGAACCCCGTGGTCGGCGAAACCAACGACGGCTACCTCAACGATATCCGCGCCCGTCCGCTGCGTCCCGAGCATGTGCGCCGTGCGCTGGACACCGCCTCCGCCGACAACCTCGAGGAGGGTGCGGTAGGCGCCGGCACCGGCACGGTCGCCTTCGGCTGGAAGGGCGGCATCGGCACCAGCTCGCGCCGGCTCGAGCAGTCGCGCGGAGGCTACACGGTCGGCGTCCTGGTACAGAGCAACTTCGGTGGCCGCCTGACGATCGGTGGCGTGGCGCTGGATGCGCTGCGCCCGGAGCGGCTGGCCGCGCACCAGGCACCGCCTGCGGACGGAGACGGCAGCATCATGATCGTCGTCGCCACCGACGCGCCCCTCGATGCGCGCCTGCTGAGGCGCCTCGCGTTACGGGCGCTGCTGGGGCTGGGCCGAACCGGCGGCTCGATGAGCAACGGCTCCGGCGACTACGTGATCGCCTTCTCCACCGCGCCGGGCCTGCGCCGCGCCGGCGATGGCACTGCACCGGCGCCGGCGGCGAAGGTCGTGCCGAACGACGCGATGACGCCACTGTTCGAAGCGGTCGCCGAGGCCACCGAAGAGGCCATCGTCAACTCGCTGTTCCGGGCCCGGGACATGGACGGCCATCGCGGCGCCGTGCAGGCGCTTCCACTGGAGCGGGTCCTGCCGCTGCTGCGGCGCTGAAAACGCACCCGCGCCGCCGCCCCAGGCGGCGCCTGCCGCTCAGCGCCGGTAGATCCAGTGCCGCGACACCAGGAAGCCGACCAGGCCCAGCGCGACCTCCACCACCGGCTTGGCCAGCCACGCCCACTTCAGGCCCAGCACGTCGTCGACGGCACCCATGGAGAAGGTGCTGATGGCCGTGGTGCACAGCCACATGAGCGCGAAACGCTGGAACTGCACCCGGCCCATCGCGGTGTCCTCGCCGGCGAAGGTGAACTTGCCGTTGAGCCAGTAGCCGAGCAGCGCGCCGCTCACCCGGCCGGTGATGTTGGCCGGCTCGATCAGCATGCCCATGTGCGACAGCCAGACCGTCACGCCCCAGTCGACCAGATACTGCAGGCCGCCGATCGCGAGGTAGTGGCCGCCCTGGCGGCGCAGGCTCATCGGCTGCGCTCCTGCGGCGGGATGGGGCTGCGTGCGGTCATGGCCGCGAAAGGGTAGCGCCATTCCGGTTAAGGGAACATCCGGGCCGCGCCACGGTCCGGGCGCGGTCCGTTTCTGCGTACTGCACGGGATCGACCTAGAATTCGGGTCCGCCATCCGTGGAAGCCGCATGAGCCATTCCCTGCACGTCGTGATCCTCGCCGCCGGCGAGGGCAAGCGCATGAAGTCCTCGCTGCCCAAGGTCCTGCAGAAGGTGGCGGGCCGGCCGATGCTCGCGCACGTGATCGCCACCGCCCGCTCGCTGGGGCCGGCCGGCATCCATGTCGTCTACGGGCACGGCGGCGACCAGGTGCGGGCCGCCTTCGCCGACCAGGACGACCTGCACTGGGCCGAACAGGCGCGCCAGCTCGGCACCGGCCACGCCGTCCAGCAGGCGATGCCCGGCGTGCCGGACGATGCGCGGGTGCTGGTGATGTATGGCGATGCGCCGCTGTTCACGGTCGGGACGCTGCAGCGACTGCTCGCGGCGGGCGGGCGGCTGGCCGTGCTCGCCACCCAGCTCGACAACCCGACCGGCTACGGCCGCATCCTGCGCGACGCCCAGGGCAACGTCGCCGGCGTGGTGGAGGAAAAGGACGCCAGCGACGAGCAGCGCGGCATCCGCCTGGTCAACACCGGCGTGATCGCGGCCGACGCCACCGCGCTCAAGGGCTGGCTGGCGCGCCTGTCCAACGACAACGCGCAGGGCGAGTACTACCTCACCGACGTGGCCGGGATGGCCGCCGCGGATTTCACCGCCGCCGAGCTGGTGGTGGTGGAGGACGCGCGCGAGACCGAGGGCGCGAACGATCCCTGGCAGCTGGCCCAGCTCGAACGCGCCTACCAGCAGCGCGCGGCGCGAGCGCTGTGCCTGCAGGGCGCGCGGCTGGCCGACCCGGCGCGCGTCGACATCCGCGGCGAGGTCGTCGTCGGCCGCGACGTGGAGATCGACGCCAACGTGGTGTTCGAGGGCCGGGTCGAACTGGGCGACGGCGTGCGCGTGGGCCCGTTCACGCGGCTGTGCGACGTGGTGCTCGCCGCGGGCACGCAAGTGCGCGCGCACTGCGACCTCGAGGGGACCCGCACCGAAGGCGCGGCCCTCATCGGCCCCTTCGCGCGCCTGCGGCCGGGCACGGTGCTGGCCGAGGGCGTGCACGTGGGCAATTTCGTCGAAACCAAGAACGCGCGCCTGGGAGAAGGCAGCAAGGCCAACCACCTCACCTACCTGGGCGACGCGGTGGTCGGCGCCAAGGTGAACATCGGCGCGGGCACCATCACCTGCAACTACGACGGCGCGAACAAGTCGACCACCACCATCGGCGATGGCGCCTTCATCGGCTCCAACGCCGCGCTGGTGGCGCCGGTCACGATCGGCGCGGGCGCGACCATCGGCGCGGGTTCGGTGATCGGCATGGACGCGGCGCCCGGCAAGCTCACCGTCGCGCGTGCGCGGCAGGTGACGATCGAAGGGTGGGAGCGGCCGCAGAAGAAGGTGTAGGAGCAACAGCGTGCGGCGGCAGGTTCTGTCGCGCGTGCGGACGCGTTTGTCCCGAAGGGGCACGCATCCGCGTTGTGGCACGACAGATGCAACAGTGCGCGGCCGTCAGTTTCTCGCGCGTGCGGACGCGTTCTTCCCGCATGCGGCTGATGGTTACGTTTGGCCGGGCAGTACCAGCGACACGCACAGGCCGCCGCCGTCGCGGTTGAGCAACGCGATGCGGCCGCCGTGGGCCTCGGCGATCTCGCGCGCCAGCGCCAGTCCCAGGCCGGTGCCGCTGCGCTTGGTCGAGTAGAACGGCAGCAGCGCATTGGCCAGGACGGCTTCGTTCATCCCGCTGCCGCGGTCGAGCACGTCGATGCGCCAGCCTTCGCCGATCCGGCGCACGGACATCGACACCGCCTCGTGCGGCGAGCCGGACTCGTGCGCGTTCTTGAGCAGGTTCAGCAGCGCCTGTTCCACCTGGGCGGGATCGAATCGCACCACCTCGTCGGGCACCACGCCCTCGATCGCGAACTCCACCTGGCTGCGCAGTTTCTCCACGAACCGGGCCAGCGGCACCGGCTCGCCGCGCGGCGTCGGCAGCTTGGCGAAGCGGGCGTAGTCGCGCAGGAAGCCTTCCAGGTGGCGCGCGCGCTCCTCGATGGTGGCCAGGGCCAGCGGCAGCTTGTCGTGCTGGCCGCGGCGCAACAGCTCGGCGCCGGAATGGGCCAGCGAGGCGATCGGCGCCAGCGAATTGTTGAGCTCGTGGCTGATCACCCGGATCACCTTCTTCCAGGTATGCACTTCCTGGCGGCGCAGTTCGGCGGTCATCTGCCGCAGCAGGATCAGTTCGTGCTGGCGGCCGTTGAGGCGGAACATGCGCCGCGCCAGGTGGTAGATGTCCTCGTGCTCCTCGTCGCCGACGGTGAACATGCCGTCGCCGCCGCGGGCGAAGGCCTCGCCCAACGCCGGCGGCGCGTCATGCAGCAGCTCGTCGAGCGAGCGCCCCTCGAGCTTGCGGCCGTCGCCCAAGGTGCGGCGTGCGGCGATGTTGGCCAGCACCACGCGCTGGCCCGGGTCGAGCAGCAGCATCGACACCGGCGTGTTCTGCACCATCGTGTCGAGCAGCAGTTCGCGCTGCACCAGCGACAGGCGCTGCTCGCGCAGCGCCTGGCCGAGTTCGTTGTGCGCGTTGACCAGTTCGATCAGGTCGCCGTAGCGGTCCCAGGTGATGCCGAAGCTGAAATCGCCGTCCCGGTAGCCGGCCACCGTGCCGGTCAGCGCCCGGATCAGCGCCCGCAGCGGCACGAAGGTACGCCAGACCACGATGCCCATGAACCCGCCGCTGGCCAGCGTTGCCGCCACGGCGGCCAGCCACGCCGGAACCCAGGTCGACAGCAGCGCGGTAAGTGCGGCGGCGGAGGCGACCGCCAGCACCACCAGCGCCACCATGCGGATCGCCAGCGGCAGGACGCGGAGGATGCGCATGTCAGCCGCGCGGGATGCCGTAGCGGTCCAGGCGCCGGTACAGCGCCTGCCGCGACATGCCGAGCTCGGCGGCGGCCTGCGCCAGCACGCCACCGGCACGCTGCAGCGCGGCCTCGATCGCGGTGCGGTCGGGATCGTCGCCGTGGCCGGGCGCCACGCCGTCCGGCGGTGGCGACAGGCCCAGCGCCGCCGCCTCGATCCGCTCGCCCGACAGCAGCGCCGCGCGCTGCACGGCATTGCGCAGTTCGCGCACGTTGCCCGGCCAGGGATGTTGCAGCAGGGCGCGCTCGGCCGCGGGGCTGAACTGGTGTCCGGCCGGCAGGAAGTGGCGGGCCAGCGGCAGGATGTCGCGCGGGCGCCGGGCCAGCGCCGGCAGGCGCAGTTCGATGCCGTTGAGGCGGTAGTACAGGTCCTCACGGAAGCTGCCCTCGCCGATCATCGCGGCGAGATCGGCATTGGTCGCGCTCACCACGCGCACCTTGACGCTGCGCTCCTGGTTGCCGCCCAGGCGCTGGAAGCGCCCGGTCTCCAGGACGCGCAACAGCTTGACCTGCCCGGCAGGGGGCAGGGTGCCGATCTCGTCGAGGAACAGGGTGCCGCCATCGGCGGCCTCGAACTTGCCGGTCCGCGCCTTGTTGCCCGCGCCGGTGTAGGCGCCCGGTTCGGCGCCGAACAGCTCGGCCTCGATCAGTTCGCTCGGCAGCGCGCCGCAGTTCACCGCCACGAACGGACCGGACTTGACCGCCGAGTTGTGGTGGATGATCTCGGCGTACTTCTCCTTGCCCGCCCCGTTGGGCCCGGTGATGAGCACCGGCAGGTCCGAACGCGCCACCTGCAGCGCCAGCGACAGTACCGTTTCGCTGGCGACGTCATCGTAGACCAGGCCGCGCAGGTCGTGCTGGCGCGCGAGCGCCTCGCGGCGCCCGCGTTCGCCGGCACTGCGCGCGGCCAGTTCCCGGCGCGTCTCGACCAGCTCCAGCAGGTTGTTCACCGCGGCCAGCAGCTTGTGGTCGTCCCAGGGCTTGCCGATGTAGTCGGCAGCGCCGGCCTTGACCAGGTCGACCGCCGACTCCAGCCGCGTCCAGGCGGTGAGCAGGATGACCGGCATGTCCGGATGCTCGGCGCGGATCTGCCGGAACAGCGCCACGCCTTCGTCGCCGGAGGTGGTGTCGGCATGGAAGTTCATGTCCTGGATCACCAGGTCCACGCCGCCCTGGCGCAGCACTTCCAGGCCCGCGTCGGGAGTCTCGGCGCGCAGCACGTCGATCTCGTGCAGCGAGAACAGCAGTTCGAGTGCGGTGCCGACGGACGGGTTGTCGTCGATGACCAGAAGGGTGGGCATGGCGGGAGGGGTGCGGACCAGTGCGTATCCTAGCGACGTTCAGTCGCCGGCGGCGCGGTGGCCGTAGCTGAGTACGCGGGTGATGCTCCAGCGCCCCTCGTGCAGCCGCCACACCATGGTGAAGTCCGCCAGGCCGTCGCAGGCGCGGCCGGCGCTGTCGCAGAAGCGGTGCCGCCCCTGCGAGATCGCTCCGAAGCCCGCCACCGGATGCACCTGCAGGCTGCCCTCGACCAGTTGGCGCGTGTAGCGCCCGCAGGCATGGCGGCGGGTGTTGTCGAGCATCGCCTCGCGGGTCCAGGTGACCCCGCCATTGTCGTGGTAGAACTCGACGGCGGGATCGAAGTGATCCGCGTGCCGCTCCAGCTGCGCCGGGTCGGCGCAGCGGTTGAAGGCGTCGAACACCTCGCCGTCGAGGGTCGCGATCGTCGCGTGCAGAGAGGCGGCGACGGGCTCACCACCGGCGCTGGCGCCGGTGGTGAATACGAGGGCCGCCGACAGCAGGGCCAGGTGCGCGGCCATGCGGCCCCGGAGCGGACGCGGCGCCATCCTCAGACGCTGCGGGTGGCGATGGCGGGCGGCACCGACGCGGCGCGGCGGGCGGGGCCCAGCACCGAGATCTGGCCCAGCAGCCACAGCGCCAGCGCGCCCAGCGGCAGGTAGTACAGCGGCAGCCGCGCCAGTTCGTACTCGCTCATCAGCACCTGGTTGATGCCGTAGGCGGCGAGCATGCCGAGCGCGATGCCGATGCTGGCCAGCAGGAAGTTCTCGGTCTGGAAGTAGCGCAGGATCTGGCCCTTGGTCGCGCCCAGCGCGCGCCGCACGCCGATCTGCTTGGTGCGCTGCTGCACCCAGAAGCTGGCCAGGCCGACGATGCCCAGCGAGGTGATGAACAGCAGGCCCAGGCAGACGATCCCCAGCAGCCAGGCCATCGCCCTGGGCGCCTGGTAGAACTCCTCGCGCAGCGCCTGCATGCTCTTGGTGTTCTCCTCCAGCACGATGCGCCGGGGGCCGCTGCCGCGCAGGGTGTCGGTGGCCGCCGCGAGGATCTCGGCGCGGCGCTCGGGCGCGGTGCGGATCACGTAGTTGCCGCCTACCGCGTAGGTCGGCCGGATCGGAAACACCATGCTGTACTCGCGCCCCTCCGGGCCGCCCTGCAGGCTCGGCCGCACCAGGTGCTCGACCACGCCGACGATGCGGATCGGCTCGTCGCCCCAGCTGTAGAAGTTCTTGCCTACCGCATCCTCGCCCGGGAACAGGCGCTCGGCCATCTTGCGGGTGACGACCGCACCGGGGATGCGCACCGGCCCCTCGGCCCGGTCGACGGTTTCGAACTCCAGGAACTCGTCGGGCTGGAACCAGCGCCCCGACACCAGGCGCAGGCCCAGCGTGTCCATGAACTGGTCATCGGCCATGTAGACCGTGGCCACCATGTTCGGCTGGGTCTGCTCGGTGCTCAGGCGCACGCCGCTGTTCCAGGACGAATTGGTGAAGGGCACCTGGTTGATCACCGTGGCGCCGGTGACCCCGGGCAGGCCGCGCAGCGCCGCGAGGTCGGTGCGGGTCTGCGCGGCGGCGTTGTCGTCGTTGCCGATGCCGGTGATCTGCACGCGTACCAGCTCGTCCTCGGCCAGGCCGCTGGCCTCGTTCACGAAGGTAATGCGCTCGCCGATCATGAACAGGGCATTGCAGATGATCGCGCAGGTCAGTGCGATCTCGAGGACGATCAGGGTCGCGGCCGTCTTGTGCCGCATCAGGGTGGAGAGGATCGGACGGATTTCCATGGCTGTCTCCGGGAATGCGGCGGGCGTTACTGCGACTTGAGCTGCAGCGCGGGGGTGACCTGCATCGCGCGCCAGGCCGGCAGCACGCCGGCGAACAGGCTGGCGACGATGGCAAGCGCGAAGGTGGTCAGCAGCATGGCCGGATCCAGGTGTGCGAGTTCGGCATAGCTGGCCGGCTGCTGCCGCACCGCCCACAGCCCGAGCAGGGCCAGGCCCAGACCGATGACGCCGCCGGCCAGGCCGATGGTGCCGGCCTCGACCAGGCACTGCTTCAAGATCTCGGCGCGCGAGGCGCCCAGCGCGCGGCGCACGCCGATCTCGCTGCTGCGGCGCAGGAACTTGGCCAGCAGCAGGCCGACGGTATTGAGCAGGCACACCAGCAGGAAGCCGAAGCCCAGCCACAGCTGCATCACCACGTCGTTGGGCACCACGCGGTTGTAGTCCAGCCACTCCATCACGCTGCGCAGGCGCACGTTGGTGGGGCGCTCGAAGCGGCCGGCGGCGCGCTGCTGCTCCGAGTAGCTGGTCAGGTAATCGAAATAGGCCTTGCGCTTGTCGTCCGAGCCCAGTTCCACCCAGTACTGGATCCAGGCGCATGGCACGTTGAGCGCGGTATTGTCGCCGCGCGAATCGCCCCAGCAGTTCATGTTGCCGCTGCGGCCCATCTGCAGGTCGCGCGAGGTCGAGAACGGCAGGAACACGTCCTCCAGCTCCCCGTAGCGGTCGCTGTTCATGTCGTAGAAGCGCGGGGTGGGGCGCCACTCGTCGATCACGCCGATTACAGTGAAATCGGTCTGGTCCAGACGCAGGCGCTGGCCGACGCTGTTGGTGCTGCCGAACACACGCTCGTTGAGGTCGCGCGAGATCACCACCACCCGCGCGCGCGCCTCGTCGTCCGCCTCCGTCCAGCCGTTGCCGTGCAGGAACGGCACCTGGAACATCGGGAAGAAGTCGGTGCTGGCGTAGCGCGCGTCGGACACGAACGGCGTCAGGTCGGCGCGGTCGGGGGTCACCGAGACGCCGCCGCCGGTCATCATCGCCTGGCGGTCGCCGCGCTTCTCGCGCAGCAGGGTTTCCGCGTCGGTGCGGGTCACCTGGTCATTGGGTTCGCTGCCGGGGGTGTACCCCTGCATGCCCTCGGGATCGAGCTGCACGTAGTACAGCTGCCCGCTCTTGCCGGGGATCGGATCGCCCGACAGCACGCGGAACACGGTGAGGGTGGTCATGCAGGCGCCGATGCCGAGCGCGATGGCCAGCACCATCAGCGCGGTCAGCACGCGGTTGCGGCGGAAGCTGCGCAGCGCCAGGTCGAAGTAGTAGCCGAACATGGGAGTGGCTCCATTGGGCGGGCCTGGCCCGCCATCGCGCGAAGGGGGTGCGTGGGCGGCGTCAGGCGGTGGCCAGGGACGCGGGCTCCGCCTGCGGGGCCGCCACGCGGCCCAGGCTCGACTCGACCGACAGGTCGGTCGCCATGCCGTCGACGATGTGCACGTTGCGCTGCGCGCGCGCGGCCAGTTCCGGGTCGTGGGTGACCATCACGATGGTGGTGCCGCGGCTGTTGATGTCCTCCAGCAGCTCCATCACGCTGCGCGCCATCTGCGAATCGAGGTTGCCGGTCGGTTCGTCGGCCAGCAGCAGGCGCGGCGAACCGGCCAGGGCGCGGGCGATCGCGGCGCGCTGCTGCTGCCCGCCCGAGAGTTCGGCCGGATAGTGCTTCATGCGCGAGCCCAGGCCCACCTGCGACAGCGCCTCCTCGATCCGCAGCTTGCGCTCGTTGCCCGGCATGCCGCGGTAGCGCAGCGGCACCTCGCAGTTGTCGAACAGGTTGAGGTCCGGGATCAGGTTGAAGCTCTGGAAGATGAAGCCGATCTTCTCGTTGCGCAGGCGCGAACGCTGGTTGTCGTTGAGCCCCTTCACGTTCACCCCGTCGAGGTGGTAATCGCCACCGGTGAACGTTTCCAGCAGGCCGGCGATGTTGAGGAAGGTGGTCTTGCCCGAGCCAGACGGGCCGGTGACGGCGACGAACTCGCCGTCGCGCACGTGCAGGTCCAGCGAGCGCAACGCGTGGGTTTCGACGAGTTCGGTGCGGTAGACCTTGTTGACCTGGCGCATGTCGAGCATGGTGGTGTCCTTCGAGGTGCTGCTGGGAAGAGGAAGACCATCCCGCCGCCGCAGCGCGCCCGGAGAGAGTCGGGCGCGGACGGCAGCCGGGATGAAAGGGGGGGGTCAGCCGATGCCGAAGCGGGCGGGGAGCTGCGAGCGCGCGGCGTAGCGCCCGGAGGCGGGCCGCGCCCTGCGCGCGCCATTGGCGGCGTCGCATGCGGATTCGCGGTTCGCGTCGAACGCGTACAGCTCGTGCAGGCGCAGCGGGACGGCGTCGGTCAGCTGCTGCGCGGTCCAGTGGAGGCGGGGAGGGAAGCGGGCGAAGGTGTCCATGTCATTGTCCCGAGATGCGGACGCGGTCCGCGTTGGCGAACTGGTCGGTGCCGGAGACGACGATGCGCTCGCCCTCCTGCAGGCCCGACACGATTTCAACGGCGTTGAGGCTGCTGGCGCCGGCCTGGATCGGGCGGCGCACGGCGCTGGAGCCCTCGACCACCCAGGCGAAGCGGCCGCCGTCCTGTTCCAGGAACGGGCCGCGCTCGACCATCAGCACGTTCTCGCGCGTATCGAGCACGATGCGCGCGGACAGGCGCTGGTTCTGCCGCAGGTTGGGCGGCTGCTGGCCCTCGTCGAAGCGCAGGCGCGCGGTGACCTCGCCGTTGACCACTTCCGGCGACACCGCTGAGACCTTGGCCGCGTAGCGGTTGCCGCTGCTGGTGATCTGCGCTGGCACGCCGATGGCGAGGTCGCGCGCGAAGCTTTCCGGCACGCGGATCTCCACCTCGAACACGCTCAGGTCGATCACGCTCAGGATCGGCGCGTTGATCGCCACGTTGGTGCCCTGCGCGACCTGCACCTGGCCGACCTGGCCGTCGAAGGGGGCGCGCAGGGTGAGCGCGTCGACCTGGCGGCGCAGCTCGGCCACCACCGCCTGCTGGCGGTCGGCGAGCAGGCGCTTGTTGCGCGCATCGATGCCGGCGCCCTGGCCCTGCAGGGCGAAGTCCTTGCGCGCCGCGGCCAGGCCGAGGTCGGCCTTCTTCAGGCCGTCCAGCGCGCGGTCGTACTCGTTCTTCGAGACGGCGCCGCCCTCGAAGGCACGCTCGTAGCGCTCCACGTCGCGCTGCGCGGCGGTGTGGTCGATCTGCGCCTGGTCGAGCAGCTTCTGCGCCTCCGAGCGGGTGAGCTGCGCGTCGAGCACGGCGCGGTTGGCCTCGCCCTCGAGGTTGGCCAGGGTGGATTCCTCCTGCACCAGGCGGCTGCGCAGCTCGGGACTGTCGATCACCGCCAGCTCCTGGCCGGCCCCGACCACGTCGCCCGCCACGACCTTGAGCGCGACGGTACCGCCGGCGATCGCATACAGGGTGGGGCTGTTGGCGGTGATCACGCGGCCGTCGGCCGACAGGTCCCGCACCAGGTCGCCGCGGCTCACCTGGGCGATGCGCACGCGCGAGGCGTCGTAGGACGAGGCGCCGGAGGCCCAGCCGCTGGCGACCCAGGCCGCGAGCGCGCCCACGGCCAGCACGGCGCCGCCGGCCACCAGCCAGGACTTGCGCACGCGGCGCAGGCCGCCCGGGCGGGACAGGACCTGGTCCTGTGCGGAGGTGTCGCGGATGCGGGCTTGGGTGTCCATGTCTGGATGTGGATGCAGGAAGGCCTGCCGGGGTTGCACGCAATCCCCGTGCCAACGCTCATGTGATTGATTCGAATGGAAAATCAGCGCGCGCTCTACGTCCGTCCGGACGCCGGACGTGTCCGGCCGGACAGCCCTTTCACGTACACTCGGCAGACCCTCGAGGAGTAGCGGATACATGTGCGGCATCGTCGGCGCGATCGCGGATCGCGATGTGGTTCCCGTCCTGATCGACGGCCTGAAGCGTCTCGAATACCGCGGCTACGACTCCGCCGGCATCGCCCTGGTCGAGGCCGGCGACGTGCGCCGGGTGCGTCGCACCGGGCGCGTGGCCGAGATGGAAGCCGCCGCACAGGGCGAGGGCGTCGAGGCCACGCTGGGCATCGGCCACACCCGCTGGGCGACCCACGGCGGGGTTACCGAGGCCAATGCGCATCCGCACATCAGCCACGGCGTGGCCCTGGTGCACAACGGCATCATCGAGAACCACGAACAGCAGCGCGCGCGCCTGCAGCAGCTGGGCTACGAGTTCGAGTCGCAGACCGACACCGAGGTGATCGCGCACCTGATCCATCACTACCTCAAGTCCGGCGACGACCTGCTGGGCGCGCTGCAGCGCGCGGTCAAGGAACTGCACGGCGCCTATGCGCTGGCCGTGGTCAGCCGCAAGGAGCCGCACCGCATGGTGGTCGCGCGCATGGGCTGCCCGCTGCTGGTGGGCCTGGGCGAGGGCGAGAACTTCGTCGCCTCGGACGTCTCGGCGATCGTGCAGGCCACGCGCCGGGTGATCTTCCTGGAGGAAGGCGACACCGCCGAGATCAGCCGCGATTCGGTGCGCGTGTTCGACGGCGACGATGCGCCCGTCGAGCGCGAGGTGCACCTGTCGGACGTGTCGCTGGCCTCGCTCGAACTGGGTCCCTACCGGCACTTCATGCAGAAAGAGATCCACGAACAGCCGCGCGCGGTCGGCGACACGCTTGAGGCGATCATCGACGCCGCCGCGTTCGAGCCCGAGTTGTTCGGCAAGGACGCGCGCCAGGTGCTGGGCGAGGTGGAGGGCGTGCAGATCCTCGCCTGCGGCACCAGCTTCTATGCCGGCTCGGTGGCGCGCTACTGGATCGAGGCGATCAGCGGCCTGCCGTGCAGCGTCGAGATCGCCAGCGAGTACCGCTACCGCGAGGCGGTGGCCAACCCGAAGCAGTTGATCGTCACCATCTCGCAGTCGGGCGAAACGCTGGACACGATGGAGGCGCTCAAGTACGCCAAGTCGCTCGGCCATGCGCACACGCTGTCGATCTGCAACGTGCCCGAGAGCGCGATCCCGCGCGCCAGCCGGCTGGTGTTCTACACCCGCGCCGGCGCCGAGATCGGCGTGGCCTCGACCAAGGCCTTCACCACCCAGCTGGTCGGCCTGTTCGCGCTGGCGGCGACCCTGGCCAAGCTGGGTGGCCGGCTCGATGCGGAAAAGGAAGCCGAATACATCGAAGCGCTGCGCCACCTGCCGGGCAGCGTGCAGCACGCGCTCAATCTCGAGCCGCAGATCGCCTCATGGGCCGAGCGTTTCGCGCCGAAGCAGCACGCGCTGTTCCTGGGCCGCGGCGTGCATTACCCGATCGCGCTGGAAGGCGCGCTCAAGCTCAAGGAAATCTCCTATATCCATGCCGAGGCGTATCCGGCCGGCGAGCTCAAGCACGGTCCGCTGGCGCTGGTGGACGTGGACATGCCGGTGGTCGTGATCGCGCCCAACGACGGCCTGCTGGAGAAGGTGAAGTCCAACATGCAGGAGGTGCGCGCGCGCGGCGGCGAGCTGTTCGTGTTCACCGACGCCGACAGCAACTTCAGCGAATCCGAGGGCGTGCACGTGATCCGCACCCCGCGCCACGTCGGCGTGCTCAGTCCGATCGTGCACACCATCCCGGTGCAGATGCTCGCCTACCACGTCGCGCTGGCGCGCGGCACCGACGTCGACAAGCCGCGCAACCTGGCCAAGGCGGTGACGGTCGAGTAGGCGGGGCCGCGAGCCTCCGGGCTCGCGCAAGAGTGGCATCCACGCGCGCCCTGGCGCGCGCCCCGGGTCCCGGTCTTCCCCCGCAAGTGGGGAAGGAGCAGGCGCAGCACCCGGCAGCGGGCGCCCTCCGCGTGTGCGGGCCTGCGCTTCGCTGACGCAGAAGGCTCCCGACACGATCTCCGGGGCATCGCGTGGCGAGCGCCATGCCCTGGCGCGGGCCGGGGAGGCGCCTGCCGCGCGCGATCTCGCGATGGGCCCAGTCGCAGGATGGGAACGCGGCCATCGACCGCAGGCGAAGGCCGTGGAGGCACCAGGCCTCCGCATGGTGCCGGACGAGAGCGGGCGTCAGCCCCCGCAGCCGCCGCAGCAGGTCGAAGCCTGGCGTTCGATCGCGTGCACGGGAACGGCGATGCCCGCGCGGGCCAGCCCGGCGGCGATGTCGTGTTCCTCGAGGCTGGTGGAAATGCGCAAGGTGCGGCCGAGCGTGTCGAAGTCGGCCATGGCCGACGGATCCAGCGACTGCAGCTGCTGCTCCAGGGAGGTCAGGTCGATGCGGCCGGTGTCGAGCTGTACGTTGAATTGCATGGGGTTCCCGAAACGGTGACGGCCAGGGCCGACGGCTGCGCCAGCATGCGCGCCGGGGCCGCCACGCGCCTTGATCTGGATCAGCCGCCGGGCGCCGGATGCGCACCTCGTGACGCAGGTCAAGTCGCCCCGAATTCCGGACATTTTGTCCATTCCCTGCCGTATCGGAGCGCGTTGCAATGGCGCCACGAACGGAGGATCAGAGATGAGAAGCAAGCTGTTGTACCTGGGCGTGGCGGCGGTGCTCGCGCAGCTCGCCAGCGGCGCCGCATGGGCGGCGAACGGAGCAGAAGCGCCCGCCGAAGAACGCGTGGTCAACCTCGACACGCTCGTGGTGGTCGGCGTGGCGCCGGTGGCCTCGCTGACCTGGGTGACCGACCCGCGCCTGCCGCGGCAGCCGGTGCCGGCCAGCGACGGCGCCGACTACCTCAAGACCGTGCCCGGCTTCGCCACGCTGCGCAGCGGCGGCACCAATGGCGACCCGGTGCTGCGCGGACAGTTCGGCTCGCGGCTCAACCTGCTGGCCGGCGATGGCGCGCTGATGGGCGCCTGCCCCTCGCGCATGGACAACGCCATGTCCTACGTCTCGCCCGAGACCTACGACCGCCTGACCATCGTCAAGGGCCCGCAGACGGTGCTCTGGGGCGGCGGCGCGTCGGCGGGCACGGTGCGTTTCGAGCGCGAGATCCCGTACTTCGACGAAGCCGGCCTGCGCCTGGACGGCAGCGTCATGTTCGCCAGCCACGGCCGCAACGACCAGGTGCTCAATGCCCTGGCCGGCAGCCCCGAGTTCTACGGCCGGCTGACCGCCAACCGCTCCGAGTCGGGCGACTACGAAGACGGCGCCGGGCGCCGCGTGCCCTCGGCCTGGGACAAGTGGAACGCCGACGCCGCATTCGGCTGGACGCCGGATCCGGACACGGTGCTGGAAGCCAGCGTCGGTGCGGGCGACGGCCAGGCGCGCTACGCCGGGCGCGGCATGGACGGCTCGCAGTTCGACCGCACCACCTACGGTCTGCGCTTCGAGAAGAAGGGCATGGAGGGCCGGCTGCGCGAGATCGCCGCGAACGCCTACTACAACGACGTGGACCACGTCATGGACAACTACACCCTGCGCAACCCCGATCCAAACGGGATGATGCCGATGGCGACGGCGAGCAACGTCGCCCATCGCACCAGCGGCGGACGCGTAGCCCTGGGCTTCGGCGGCGAGCATTGGGAGCTGACTGCCGGCGTCGACGCGCGCAGCAGCCGCCACGCGCGCCGCAGCGCACAGGGCCGCGGCCAGTATCTCGCGCAGCCGTGGATGGTCGATGCGCGCTTCCGCCAGGCCGGCGCCTTCGCCGAACTGCACTGGCACCTCGACGCACGCAACCACGTGATCGCCGGTGCCCGCATCGACCGCGCCGAGGCCGAAGACCGCCGCGCCAGCACCGCCGGCATGATGCCGATGCCCAACCCGACCCTGGGCCAGACGCGTTCGGAAACCCTGCCTTCGGTCTTCGCGCGCTTCGAACAGGACATCGACGGCAAGCCGCTGCGCTGGTATGCGGGCGTCGGCCACACCCAACGCATGCCCGACTACTGGGAGCTGTTCTCGCCCAATCGCGGGCCGGATGGCGCAGCCAACGCGTTCGCCGGCGTGCAGCCCGAGCGCACCACCCAGCTCGACATCGGCATGCGCTATGCCGGAAAGCGCGTCGATGCCTGGGTGTCGGCCTATGCCGGCCGCATGACCGACTACATCGCCTTCGACTACATGACAGGGCCGATGGGCGCCAGCACCCGCGCGCGCAATGCCGATGCCAACATCCGCGGCGGCGAGGCGGGCGTGGAGTGGCGCGCGGCCGAGCACTGGAAGCTCGGCGGCACGGTGGCCTGGTCCTGGGGCGAACTGGCCGATACCGGCCAGGCGCTGCCGCAGATGCCGCCGCTGGAGGCGCGCCTCAACGCCGGCTTCGACAACGGCACCTGGTCGGCCGGCGCCCTGCTGCGCGCGGTCGCCTCGCAGGACCGCGTCAGCCCGTCGCTGGGCAACGTGGTCGGACGCGACCTCGGCCCCAGCAGCGGCTTTGTCGTGTTCTCGCTCAACGGCGCGTACCGGATCAACGACCAGCTGCGCCTGGCCGCCGGCATCGACAACCTGTTCGACCGCGACTACGCCGAGCACCTCAACCTGGCCGGCAACAGCGCCTTCGGCTACCCGGCCGACCCGGTGCGCATCCACGAGCCGGGGCGCACCGCGTGGGTGAAGCTCAGCGCGAGCTTCTAGGGCAGCTGCGCACGAAGGGGCGCGGCGTGGCAGCGGCCGATCGCGCTGGCCTTTCGTGATGGCGCGATAGCGCGATGGCCGCTGCGTCGCGGTCTCGGGTGTCGCTGTCTCGACAGGGCGAACCGGATCTGCGACGACGAGAAGAGCCGGCACACAAGAACGGTTACCACGAATGCGCGCCTGCCATGACGCACCGGCGGTGCTGCGGAAGCCTAAGGATGGTCGCCGCAGCGGCTTGTGCCACTCAGCCTGGCGGCGCGGTCGGCAGGCCGATGTCGGCGCGGGCCGGATCCAGCGCTTCCTGCTCGAGCCGGATCGGGCGCTGCCGCAGCGCGTTCGCGACCTCGATCCAGCCGGCACGGATCGCCCAGCGTTGCATCGCCTCCAGGACGGCGCGGTCCGGAACGGCGGCCATCGCGGTGATGTCTTCAGGCAGCGTGGCGGCCGACATGCGCCAAGGGCGCAACCCGCGCCCTGTCTCCGCTGCCGCCTCCGCCAGCACGGCGGCGATCCGGAATCCGCCTTCGTCGATATCGCCCCAGTGGTACAGGGCGGCGTTGCCAGGCAACCCGGCGAGCAGGCGGACATAGGCGCGTCGCCACGCGGGCGACGGCATGCCGCCGGTGTAGAGCAGCAGGAGATCGGCCGCCTTCGTTGTGCGGGCTGCCTCGTGGAAGCTCGCCAGGTTCTCGATGCTCAACACCCGGCGCGCCGGGGTGTCGAGCGCTTCGACGCATTCTGGCGGCACGCCAAGCCAGGGACGCACCAGCGGCAGTCGAGCGCCGTCGAGGAGGAGCTGGCCGCTGCCCGACAGCAGCAAGGGCTGCGGTTCGCGGCGCAGGCCCAGGGCGGCCCAGGTATGCGCCCTGTCGGAGTCGCGCGCCGCGATCTCGCCGGTGACCAGCAGGTCCAACCAGGGCGTCAGCGCTTCGAGCCGCTTGCTGTCGCCGAACAGGCGGACGCTTTCCCGGCGCAGCAGGCGCTCCCGGGAGCTGTCCTGGGCGCAATGCGCGACAACGCGCGCCGCATCGGCGAGATCGCCCGCCGCCTCAGGGCCGCAAGCCCTGACCTTGCGGCCGCCCCGCCATGCCTCGAGGACCGCCTCCACGATCGGGAATGTGGTTGTCCAGCCGGCGAGCGCGCACGTCGCCGCCTCGATGCGGCTGGCATGTAGGGAAACGCCCAGGAAGGCGGCCAGCGCCCCGGCATCGGCCAGGGTAATCCGCAGCAGCTGCTCGCTATCGCCACGGTTCCGGTCGCGCAGCACCGTGATCGCGCCGGCGCGTTCGGCCAGCGCGATCTGGCCGTGGAAACGCTCGCGCTCGGCCAGCGTCGCCAGGGCGAGATACTCGCGCGCGCTGGAGGCCGCGGTCATCGGCAGCGACACGGGCTTCGGGTCGCCGCGCAGGCTGGCCGCCTCGCCCCTGCGCAACAGTCGCTGCAGCAGGGGCGTGGCATCGCTCACGGCGCCCTTGTCTGCCGCTGGATGCTGGCGATCTCCGCGGCCAGCAGCTCCGGATGCAGGTCGAACTGGTCGGACAGCAGCAGCTCGCGCGCGGCGGCCTGCACCTCGATGCGTTCGGCCTGCAGCAGCTCGCCGTCGCGGAACAGTTCGATGTAGCTCTCCAGCACGCCGCTGAGCGTGCCCTGGGCGGTGTCGGGCGCGGCCAGCACCAGCTGCAGGCCGAGCGAGCGCAGGTAGTTGGTGGTGGCGCGGGCATTCTGCGCGTCGATCTTGTCGCCGAATTCGTCGAGCAGGATCAGCCCCATGCCGCCGGGCTGGGCCTCGGTCTTGCCGTAGGCCGCGGCCAGCGCCGCGCCGGCGATGACGTACAGCGGCGCGCGGTGCTCGCCACCCGAACCCGAGCGCATGCGCTCGCTGAGCGTGCCGATCACGCGATCGTCCTGGCGGATCTGCACCTCGAAGCGGAAGAAGCGACGGTAGTCGTCCAGCGGCGAGGTCGCGGTGCGCGCGGCGGCGTCGTCTTCGATCAGCTCGCGGAACGCGGCAGGCACCTCGCCGGCGCTGCCGAACAGCCCGTCCTCGCCGACGTCGGTGGCGCGTTTGATGAAGCGTTCCAGGTCGCGGAACTCCGGCACCACTTCGTAGTGGAACTGGTAGCGCTCGTTGTTGGAGAACGGCGGGCTGCTGCGCAGGGTGCGGTTGAGGGTGGCGATCTGCTGACGCAGGCGCACGAAGTTGTCGTTGAGCGCGGCCGCGACGCTGGAGCGGAAGGTCTCCACCGCGGTGTCGTAGGCCTGGCAGGCCTCGCCCTCGTAGCGGACCAGGTCGGTCTCGCGCAGCTGGGTGAGCTCGCGGCGCAGCAGCGCCAGCGCCTGGCGCCAGGCGTTGCCGTCGAACTCCAGGGTCAGGCCATGGTCGCGCGCGTACTGCGCCAGCGCGCTCCAGGCTTCGGGCAGCAGCCGGGCCAGCTGGCGGTCGCTCTCGTCGGCGCGGCGCTCGCAGGTGCGTGCGCGCTCTTCCAGCGAATCCACCTTGTCGTCGAGCTCGTCGCGGTGGCGTTCGACCAGGTTGGGGTCGACGTCCGGATCCTTGAACGCGTCCACCGCGCGCCGGGCGACGATCGCCTCCTGCTCGCGCAGGCCGGCCAGCAGGCGGCGGCGTTCCTCGCCCTGCCGCTTTACCACGGCCTCCTCGCCGATCAGCTCTTCGACCCGGCGCTCGCTGGCCTCGAGCGCGCCCTTCAGCGCACGCACCTGCTCGGACAGGCGCAGCAGGTCGGGATCGTGCTCCACCTCGCGGCTGTCGAGCGCGCTGCGGTAGCGCTGCCGCGTCTGCTGGTATTCGAGCCCGCGCGCATGCAGGGCCTGGGCCAGGGCATCGGCATCGGCCAGGCGCGCGAGCTGGCGGCGGTGGCCGTCGATCTCGCGCAGCACCGGCTCCAGCGCCTGCACCTCGCGCTCGGCCGCCTCCACGTCCTCGCGCAGCACGCGCAGGCGTGCGCGGTTGTCGGAGGCGCCGATCTTCAGCTCGCTGCCCGCCGGCAGCCGCAGCCGTTCGATGCTGCCGCCGCGGGCGAGCAGGCCGTCGCGGGTCAGGCCCTGGCGGCTGCGCACCAGTTCGGCCTTGCTGTCCACGCACTGCAGCTCGCCAAGCTGGCGGCGCAGGAAAGCCAGGGCTTCGGCATTGACGCCGTCGAGCAGGGCCGCGACGGTGCCCGCCGCCGGCGCCTGCGCGCGGCCGCGCCGCGCCTGGCTCGACAGCGCCAGCTTGACGCCGTACACCGCGCGTCCGCCACCGAGGCCGCGATAGAGCCTGGTCGCGCGCTCCTCGTCGGCCTCGGGAATCAGCAGCGCTTCGACATTGCTGCGCAGGTAGCCCTCGATCGCCGCCTGCCAGGACTTGTCGACGACCTGGACCAGGTCGCAGACCGGGCGCGCATCGATGCCGGCCTCGCGCAGGTAGCTCATCAGGCGCACGGTGTCCGGATGCAGTTCGGCCTGGCCGGCCGTGATGCGCTTCTGGTTCTGGCGTGCGGCGTCCAGTCGGTCGCGCGCCTGGTCGAGCGCTTCGCGCTGCGCGTGGGCCAGTCGCTCGACCGCATCGATCAGGGGCGCGGCCGAGCGCAGCGCTGCGTGCGCCTCCTCGTAGAGGCGCTCGGGCGTCCACGGCAGCGGCGCCGCATCCTCCAGCGCGCTCAGCGCGTCATGCAAGCGCGACCAGTGCGCGGCGGCGTCGCCGGCACCGACGGCGATGTCCGGCGCCAGCGACAGGCCGGCGGTCGCGCGCAGCTGGTCGCGCACCTGCGCGGTTTCGCGCAGCAGTTCGGCGCGCAGCTGGCGCAGGCGGTCGAGATCGCGACCGCTCACCTCGTCGAAGCGCGACTGCTCGCCATATCCCGCGCTGCCCTGCAGCAGGACGCTGGCGCGCTGCAGTTCGTCGCGGCCCAGGTCGCGCTCGCCGCGCGCCTCGTCCAGCGCGCGGCGCAGCCCGGCCAGCAGGGCGTCGCCGGCCTGCACGTCGTCCTCGGCCTGTTCCACCTGTTCGGCGTACAGGTCGCGCGCGTACTCGGCGGCCAGCGCGCGGTACGAGGCCGCGCGCACCGACTGCGCGGCGATCCGGTCGTACTGCTGCTCCACGCCCTCGGCCGCCTCGATGCGCAGGCGCACCTGCTCGATGCGGTCGCGGATCTGGCGGAAGCTCTCGAGCAGGGCGCGGAAGCGCGCGACGTCGGTCGGCCGGTCCTCGGCCACCAGGGTGCGCACGAACAGGTCCACGTCCTCCACGCGCTGCAGGTTGAGCGCGTTGAGGAAGGCCTTGCGATAGGCGTTGACATCCGGATTGGCGCCAGGCGAGGCGCGCAGGCGATACAGCAGGTCCTTGACGAAGCGCTCGGCGACCGTATGCAGCTCGGGCCGGGTCCCGGCGTCCCGGCAGCGCCTTGCGGCCTGTTCGCGGAACGTGCCCCAGGCCAGCGGCAGCTCCTTGCCCTTGACGTGCTCCAGGTGGTCGTCGAGCTCCAGCGCGACGCCCGGCAGCAGGTACATGCCGTGCAGGCGGTGGTCCGGTTCGTCGACCGTGGCGCCCAGCGATACCCCGGCGGTCAGCGCCTCGCCGGTCTCGGTGTCGCGGAACACCAGCGAGATGTAGGTGGTGGCGGTGCGCCGCTTGCGCCCTTCGTCGCCGCTGCGGTACACGCCCAGGCAGTAGTCGCGGATGCTGCGCGCGCGGTGGCTGCCGCCGGCCTGCGCGTTGAAGCGGATGCGTGACCGGTCCACGCCCAGCAGCACGATCTGCAGCGCGTCGAGCAGGGCGCTCTTGCCGGCGCCGTTGGGGGCGATGATGGCGCTGGTGGCATCGAGTTCGAGGGTCTGCGCCTCGAACAGGAAGAACTGCACCAGGTGCACGCGCTCAAGCAGCTGCATCGTCGCCCTCCGCGGCGGCGTCGGCATCGTTGCCGGCATCGGCCGGGTCGTCATCGCGGTTGTGCTGGTCCAGCCGCTGCAGCCAGTGCTCGCCGACGATGTCGACGATGGCCGGGCGCACCTGCAGGTGGAAGGGCTGCGGATCGTCGCCCTCCGAATCGACCAGGCGCGCCACGCCCCAGCGCCTGAGCGTGCGACCTAGCTCGCGCAGGCTGCCGATGTCCGGCATCGGGCGGCCGGCCAGCGCCTGGTAGGCCTCCTGCAGCTCCGGCAGTTCCACCGTCACCACGCCCTCGTCCTCGACCAGCCCCTGCCGCATGGCCTCGTCGTAGCGCTGGCGTAGCACCAGCAGCAGCAGGGTTTCGGCCAGCGACACCGGCACGCCTTCGCCGTGCACGGGCAGGGCGACGATGTAGCGATGGTGCGCGTTGCGCTCCAGGCGGATGCCCAGCGGCGCCAGCGCGGCCACGAAGTCGTCGTAATGGTCCTCGACCAGGTGATAGGCCAGCCGCGTATTGCGGTCGGCCGCGTACAGCACCTGCTCGACCACCAGGCGATAGGCGGCGCGCTCGAAATCCTGCACGGCGTAGACGCCGTTGGACTGTTGGCTCAGCGTGTTCCAGCTGCGTTTCATGCGGTCTTCCGTGTGGTCTGGCCGACGCGTCGTACCACGAATCGCGGCGCGCGCAGGTAGCCATTGTCGTCGCGCTGGCCGGCATCGAGCAGTTCGACGCGATAGCCGCGCAGCAGGCGGCCGAGCGGATCCTCGCGGCGCAGGCCGCCGATGCGGTGGCTGCGCAGGGCGAGGGTGAGCAGGGTCTGGTAGGCGCGCAGGTCTTCGATGGTCGCGATGGCGAAGGCGGCGGACTCGACCTCGGCGCGGTCGCCCAGGTGGCGGCCGACGAAGCGCGCCATGTCCTCGGCGGTGACCAGGCGCGCGCGCTTCATCCGCCGCAGCAGCGACAGCCGCGCCAGCTGCTCGGGCGAGGGCGGCACGGTGGCGTTCGCGCTGCGCGGGATCGGCGCGGGCTTCTGCCGCGGCGGCCGCAGGCGCGCCGCGTCCATCAGCGCGCCGGGCGCCACCGGCAGGCGCAGCGCCTCGGCCGGCGCCGAAAGCACGCCGCGGCAGGCGCGGCGCAGCAGCGCATCGAGGCGGTCGGGCGCGCGCAGGCGGTAGTCGAGGAAGGCGAGCGCGCGCCGGTTGGCCTGGCGGATATCGTCGTCCAGGCGCGCGAGGTATTCGTCGATGCGCTCGAGCTCGTGCAGCCGGCGCAGGCTGCGGCCGAAGCGCTGTTCGGCGCGCGCGGCATCCCCGCCGGTGGCGTGCCCGGCGTACCAGGCCAGCAGCGCCTCGCGCTGCGCGCCCGATTCGAGCTGCTGGACCATCGCCAGGATCGCGCTGCGCCGCGCGAGCGGGTGGTCGGCCTTGTGCAGCTCGGCGTAGTCGCCGATGAAGAAGTCGCTGACGTAGCGCTCGAACCACTGCCGCGCGAACTGCGCCGTGGTCTCGGCCTTGCTCAGCTCGGGCATCAGGTCGCGCACCTGCAGGCTCATCGACGAGAGCGAGACCAGCAGCCGGCGCGACTGGTCGGCGGCCTCGTCCAGCGCATCGCCCGCGGCCTTGCCCTCTGCCACCTGCTGCAGCTGCAGCTCGATCGAGCGCATGCGCGCGGACACGAAGGTGGGCCCGTGTTCGGCGAACTCGACCAGGGTGGAGAGCAGCTGCGAGACCGCCGGCGGCATGCTCACCATCTCGCGCGCGCCGATGCGCTCCTGGCGCAGCCAGCCGGCGTTGCGGAAGCGTTCGTAGATATGGGCGGCGCGGACCGGCCGCGGGGTATCGGGCGTATCGCCGTCCTCGTCCTCCCAGGGGTCGTCGCTGAGCAGGTAACGCTCGATCGCGGCGGTGATCTCGCGCCGCGGCAGGCCGATGCTGGGCGGCAGCGGCGCATCCGGGCCGAAAAACTCCTCGAACAGCCGGCACAGCAGCAGCCAGTAGTGGGCCCGGTTGGCCGAGGCCAGCGGGCCGAACAGGCCCGGCGGCACGACGGAGAACAGGGGCGGCGGCGTTGTCGTCAAGCAGGGGTCCGGGCCGGGCGAGGCTCCGGCGATTGCGCCGCCAAGGATAGTGCGCGGCGGCGCATGCGGCGAGACTGCAGCCCCGCGCGACGCGGGTGTCCGGGCTTCAGTCCAGTCCGCGGGCGAGGTGTCGTGGCAGGGCGAGCTCCTGCCAGCCCTGCGCCTGCACGTGGGCCAGCACCTGAACGATGTCGTCGCAGGCCTGGCGCACGGCGCGGTCCAGCGCGGCGCCGCGCAGCAGCCGGCCGGCGACCAGCGAGGCGAACAGGTCGCCCACGCCCTTGACCGGATGCGGCACCAGGGCGTGCTCCAGCGTCGTGCTGCCCCCGGCCGTCGCCACCACCAGCTGCAGGCGCCCGGGCGGACAGGTGGCGGGCGCTGCGCTGGTCACCACCACCCAGCGCGTGTGCGCGCCCAGCAGGCCGCGCGCGGCGTGCGCGCACTCTTCCAGCGTGTCCAGGCGGCGGCCGCTGAGTTGTTCGAGCTCGTAGTGGTTGGGCGTCAGGCCTTGCGCGCGCGGCATCAGCGCATCGCGCCACACCGGCTCCAGCGCCGGATCGGTGTAGCGGCCGCTGTCGTGGTCGCCGATCACCGGGTCGATCTGCACGGACAGGTCGGGATTGCGCGCGCGGATGCGGTCGATCCAGCGCGCCAGCGCCTGCCCCTGCTGCGGCGAGCCGAGGTAGCCGACCAGCAGCAGGCGCGCGCGCGTGGCCACTTCGCGCGCCTCCAGGTCCTCCAGCAGCCCCTCGAACCAGTCCAGCGGCAGCGGCCCGCCGTGCATGCTCGGATAGTGCGGCGTATTGCCCAGCAGCACCGTCGGCACCGGCGCCACCTGCAGGCCCAGCGCCTGCAGCACCGGCACCGCGATCGAATTGCCCACGCCGCCGTAGGCCACCTGCGACTGCACCGAGACCACGTCGACCAGGCGCGCGCCCGCGGTGGGCGCGAATCCGGATTCCGCCTCGCTCATGGCGTGCCCGCGCCGCTGCCGGCGAAACCCGGCCAGTAGGCGCTGTCGGGTGTGGCCCGGCTGCCGAAGATGGCCGTGCCCACGCGCACCGTGGTGGCGCCTTCGGCGATGGCCAGTTCGAAGTCGCCGGACATGCCCATCGACAACTCGTCCATCGCGATCCCCTCCGGCGCCTCCTGGCGCAGCCGCTCGCGCAGCTCGCGCAGGCGCACGAAGCAGGGACGCACTCTCGCCTCGTCGTCGGAGAACAGCGCCAGCGTCATCAGTCCGCGCACGCGCAGCGAGGCGAAGGCCGGCAGCTGGCGCACGAAGCCCGATACCTCTTCGGGCACCAGCCCGAACTTGGTGGCCTCGCCGGAGGTGTTGACCTGCACCAGCACGTCCAGCGCGCGACCCTGCTTCTGCAGCTGCGCATCCAGCGCCTCGGCCACGCGCAGGCTGTCGAGCGCCTGGAACTCGCTGGCGAAACGCGCGGCGTACTTGGCCTTGTTGGTCTGCAGGTGGCCGATCAACACCCAGCGCAGGTCGGGCAGGTCGGCCATCGCCTCCCACTTGCCCATCGCCTCCTGCACCTTGTTCTCGCCGAACTCGCGGATGCCGATGGCGTGCGCCTGGCGCAGCCGCGCCTCGTCGACGGTCTTGCTGACCGGCAGCAGGCGTACCTCGCCAGGATCGCGCCCCGCCGCGCGGCAGGCCGCGTCGATGCGCGCGCGGATCGCGTCGAGGTTGTGCCGGAGTGCGGCGAGCTCATCCATGGCGCAGCCCTCAGGTCCCCGCCAGCCAGTCGCGCGGCACCAGGTAGTCGTGCAGCAGCGCTTCGGCGCTGCCGGGTTCGGGCGCGTAGCCGTATTCCCAGCGCGCCAGCGGCGGCATGCTCATCAGGATCGACTCGGCGCGGCCGCCGCTCTGCAGCCCGAAGTGGGTGCCGCGGTCGTAGACCAGGTTGAACTCCACGTAGCGCCCGCGCCGGTACAGCTGGAACTGGCGCTCGCGTTCGCCGTACGGCGTGTCCTTGCGACGTTCGACGATCGGCAGGTAGGCATCGAGGAAGCCGTCGCCGACCGCGCGCAGGTAGGCGAAATCCTGCTCCATGTCGCCGTGCAGGTCGTCGAAGAACAGCCCGCCGATGCCGCGCGTCTCGTTGCGGTGCTTGAGATAGAAGTACTCGTCGCACCAGCGCTTGTGCGCCTGGTAGCGTTCCTGCCCGCCGAAGGGCTCGCACAGCGCCCGCGCGGTGCGGTGCCAGTGCCGCACGTCCTCGTCGAACGGGTAGAACGGCGTGAGATCGAAGCCGCCGCCGAACCACCAGGCCACGGTCTGGCCGTCGCGCAGGGCGCGGAAATGGCGCACGTTGGCATGCGTGGTGGGCAGGTAGGGATTGCGCGGGTGGAACACCAGCGAGACGCCCACCGCCTGCCAGGAGGCGCCGGCCAGTTCGGGGCGCGCGGCGGTGGCCGACGGCGGCAGCCGGTCGCCGGACACGTCGGAGAAGCCGATGCCGGCCTGTTCGAACACCGCGCCCTCGCGCAGCACGCGCGTGCGCCCGCCGCCGCGCAGGTGGGTCGAGGCATCGTGCGGGTCGCGCTCCCAGGCGTCCTCGACGAAGCGGGCGCCGCCGTCGGCGGTTTCGATGGCGCTGCAGATGCGGTCCTGCAGCCCCGTGAGGTAGTCGCGGATATCGTCGAATCGGTCCATGCGCGACATTCTAGGCGCGTGCGGTGTGCGTCGCGTTGCGCCCGATCAAGCGGGGGGCGATGGGTGCGGCCGCCAACTCGGGATCAGGCGCGGCCCGGATGGCGTGCGCACCAGGCCTGGCGGTGGCGCTCCAGGCGCCGCACCAGTTCCGCGGGATCGAGCCGGTAGCGGTCGGGCAGGGCGCCGTGGAAGCCGCTGACCCGGCGGTTGACCCGCTGCAGGCGCCCGTCGCCACGCGCGCCATCGACGAAATCGAAGCCGACCAGCCGCTCCAGGCCCACGCGCACTTCGCCGAAGCGCGCGACCTCGCCCCAGCCGACGCGCGCGCGCCGGAACAGCGAGACGATCTCGAAGCCGTCCTCGTTCAGCACCAGCGCGCTGGCGCCCGGCAGCAGGCTGACCAGCGCCACGCCGACGCCCAGGCCGAAGAAGGCGATGCAGCTCCAGGCCAGCGCCGGGTGGCTGGGCATGATCACGCTGCCGGCCCAGACGAAGCCGGCGCAGATCGCGCCCGTCGCCAGCCAGCGGACCGGCGAGGGGCGCAGGATCTCCGGGCGAGGCGCCTGCGCGTCCACGGACCAGTCCCGCCCCTCCGCGCGCTGTCTCACTTCAGCGCGCGCTCGAACAGCTCCAGGATGCGGCGGTACTGGTCGTACCACGAATCGGCGTGCACGTAGCCATGCCGCTCCATCGGATAGCTGGCCATCTCCCACTTGTCCTTGCGCAGCTCGATCAGGCGCTGCGCGAGCACCACCGAGTCGCGGTAGAACACGTTGTCGTCGATCATGCCGTGGGCGATCAGCAGGTGGTCCTGCAGGCCCTCGGCGTACTCGATCGGCGAGGACTTGCGGTAGGCCTCGGGATCGATGTCGGGCGTGTTGAGGATGTTGGCGGTGTAGGTGTGGTTGTACTGCGACCAGTCGGTGACCGGGCGCAGCGCGGCGCCGGCCTTGAACGTGCCCGGCTCGCGGAACAGCGCCATGAAGCTCATGAAGCCGCCATAGCTGCCGCCGTAGATGCCCACGCGGTCGCGGTCGGCCTGGCGGTGCTCGACCAGCCACTCGATGCCGTCCAGGTAGTCCTCCAGCTCCGGGTGGCCCATCTGCCGGTAGATCGCCGTGCGCCAGTCGCGGCCGTAGCCTTCCGAGGCCCGGTAGTCGAGGTCGAGCACGATATAGCCGCGCTGCACCAGCAGGTTGTGGAACATCTGCTCGCGGAAGTAGTTCGGATAGCGGTCGCTGACGTTCTGCAGGTAGCCCGCGCCATGCACGAACAGCACCACCGGGTACTTGCGCCCCGGCTCCATCGTCGCAGGGCCGTAGTACTTGCCCCAGATCGTGCCGGCGCCGTGCCTGGAGGGCACCTGCACGGTCTCGGGCTGCAGGAAGTCGATGGCGCGGTACTCGGGCTTGCGCGTGTCGGTGAGCGTACGCAGGTTGCCGCCGCCGGCGTCGATCACCGCCAGCTGCGGCGGCAGGTAGCTCGAGGAGTGGCGCAGCAGCACGCGGGCGCCGTCGGGCGAGGCGACGAAGTCCTCGACGCCACCCAGGTCGGTCAGCTCCGCCACTTCGCCGCCCGCGGCCGGCACCGCGCACAGCTCGTAGTCGCCCGGGCGGCTGCGGTTGCAGGTGAACAGGAAGCGCGTGCCGTCGGGCGACAGCGCCGGCTGCGTGACCTCCCAGCGCCCCGAGGTCAGCGCGCGCGTGCGGCCGCCGGCGGCCTCGACCGCGTACAGGTGCGCGTAGCCGCTTTCCTCGGACACGAACCACAGCGTGCGCTGGTCGGGCATCCAGCCGAACTCGTTGAAGCTCCAGTTGATCCAGGCCGGGTCGGTGAGCCGGTGGCGCGACTGCAGCGTCGCTTCTTCCGGACGCAGCGTCGCCAGCCAGCGGTCCTTGTTGTCGACCGCGTGCAGCATCAGCGCGAGGTGGCGTGAATCCGCGCTCCACAGCATGCCGGCGCCCGGATCCTCCAGCCGCAGCGCGCGTGGGCCCTTCAGCGCGTCCTTGCCGGCGGCCTTGCGCAGCGCGGCCAGCGGATCCTGCCCGACGCCGGGCAGGCCTGCGACGGAGAGTTCGCGGCGCGAGCCGTCGCGCATGTCGACCAGCCAGAAGCTCTGCGCGCGCGGCAGGTTGCGGCCCACGCGCGTGCGTACGTCCTCGAATTCCTCGTAGCCCGACTCGGTCACGTACTTGGGCATCTTCCCGCCCTGGCCGCGGTCGTCTGACTTGCGCTCGGTGGCGACCGCCAGCCAGCGGCCGTCGGGCGAGAGCGCGGTGGCGGCGATTTCCACGTCCTTGCCCAGGTACACCGGCGCCGGCGCGCGCGTGGGGTCGGCGCGGCGCAGTTCGGTCTCGCGGGTGCGCTGGGCTTCGCGGCGCTCGCGCTCCAGGCGCAGCGTTTCCACCAGGCGCAGCTGCTCGTCTCGCAGCAGGTCGGGCTTGGGCGCCGCGGCCGGGTCGTCCTGGGCCTGCGGCGAGGCGGCGTGGGTGAACGCGCGGTCGGTCGCGCTCCAGCGGAACCAGTCGTGGCCGCTGCGCCAGACCAGGGCGCCGTCGGTCGACCAGCGCGGCGAGGACTCGGTGGCCTCGGTGCGGGTGAGCTGGGTCAGCGCGCCGTTGCGCAGGTCGCGCACGAACACGTCGCCGTTGCGCACGAACGCCATGCGCGTGCGCTGCGGGTCGAGCACCGGCTGCGCGGCGTCGATGCCGGCGCGCGAGGCGCCATCCACCACCTGCGACGCGCCGCCGGCGATGTCCTGCACGTGGATGTCGCGGATGCCGCTGCCGTCGCGCTTGAGCAGGTAGTAGGCCTGGCGCCCGTCCCACGACCACCAGGCCTGCTCGACCGGCGGTCCGATCCAGTCCGGGTCGTCCATGATCCGGTCGAGCGTCAGCGGTTGCGCCGGCTGCGCCTGGGCGAGCGCGGCGAAGGCGGAGAGGAACAGGCACGACAGCAGCGGGATGGATCGATGCATTGCACGGCACGGGCAGCGGGGATCACGACAGCCTAGCAGTCGCGTGCGGCGCGCCGGCCGTGCCGGGGGTCATGCCCGGATCGCGGCGCCGCGGCCGCGCCTGAACGCCGCGACGTTCCCCGCAGGGCCGATTTCCCGCACAATTCAGCGACCTGCGACACTGTGCGGACATGCACGCCTACGTCTACAAGAGCCAGCGCCGGGCCGACACCTACGTCTACCTCGCCGCCCGCGACGATTTCGAGCGGCTGCCCGACGCCCTGCGCACGCGCCTGGGCCCGCTGCAGTTCGTGCTCGACGTGGCGCTGGTGCCGGGCCGCAGCCTCGCGCGCGAGAACCCGGACGAGGTTCGCGCCAACCTGCTCGGCCGCGGGTTCCACCTGCAGTTCCCGCCCGGCGCCGCCGTCGATCCGATGAGTGAGGACTGGGGCACCGATGCCTGAGCAGCCGGTGCCCACGCCCGTCCCATCCCGAAGCGCTCCCGCCGCCGCCGCCTCGGTCGGCGTCGTCCTGGCGCTGGCCAGCGGCTTCGGCGGCCTCGCCGCGCTGGTCGCGGGCCTGCTGGCCCAGCCCGCCTTCGCCCTGGCCGTGCGTGGCTGGCGGGGCGGGTTGTCCGCTGGCGGTCCCGCGCTGGTGGGCGACGCGCGCGCGCTGCTGGGCCTGTGGGCGGCGGGCCTCGGCGTCGCCGCGCTGCTGGCGAGCTGGCCGCTGCTGGCGCTGCTGCGCAGCGGCGGCCTCGGTGCCGCGCTGGCGCTGAGTGCGCTGTCGGGCCTGTGCGTGCTGGGCCTGTGGCGCAGCTGGCCGGTGTGGCACGCCGTCGAGTGCGACGGCGGCCCGCTCGCGCGTCACTGGCTGGCGCTGCCCTCGCGCGATGCCTCGGGCTGGACCGGGGCCGCGGCCGCGTCCTGCGTCGCCGCGATCCTGGCCAGCATCGTCCTGCTGGCCTGGCCGCAGCTGCTGGGCGGGCCCGCACGCTGGGTGCTGGCCGGTGCCTGCGTCATCGGCTGGCCGCTGCTGCACCTGCTGCTGCAGCGGCTGCCGGCGCCTGCCGAGGCAGTGCGTCCGATCCCGGTGGTGGAGATGGACGGCGAGTCCTCCAACCTGCCGCCGCCCGCGCTCGACGGCGACCTGGACCGGGCGCTGTACGCGGCCGCCCGCGCCGGACGGGTCGACCCGGCCCTGGCCCTGGTCGAGGCCGGCGCCGACGTGCATGCGCTGCCGCTTCCGGACGAGCGCGACCAGCGGGGTCTCCCGGTGCTGGCCGCGGTGCTGCCGGACCTGCGGCTGCTGCGCGCGCTGATCGCGCGTGGCGTCGACCTCAATGCCGCCCATGCCGGACTGACCCCGCTGCTGGCGGCCACCCGCGACAGCTGGCACGGCCGGCCCGAAGCGGTCATGACCCTGCTGGCCAATGGCGCCGACCCGCGCGCGGCCGACCGCGACGGCAACACGCCGCTGCACCACGCCGCGCGCAGCTCCGACCCCGGCGTCGCCGCGCTGCTGCGCGACGCCTCGGCCGAACTCGACGCCGCCAACCACGACGGCCTGACCCCGCTGGGCGTGGCCTGCGCGGCCGGCAACTGGCGGCTGGCGCGCTTCCTGCTCGAACGCGGCGCCAGGCCGCTGGTGGCCGATGGCACTCCGGCACTGCTGGCCGCGGCCGGCGGCGACGAGGACGATCCGGCCGGCGTGCAGCTGCTGCTGCGGCACAAGGCCCGGGTCGATGCCCGCGACCGCGAGCAGCGCACCGCGCTGCATGTCGCCGCGCTGCAGGGGCATGCGGCCATCGTTTCCGCCCTGCTCGATGCGGGCGCGGACGTGCAGGCGCGCGATGCCGCCGGTGCCACGCCGCTGCTGGAGGCCGCGCGCGGCGGTTCGCTCTCCGCCTTCGAGGCGCTGCTGGCCGCCGGCGCCGACCCGCGCGCGGTCGATGCGCAGGACCGCGGCGCGCTGCTGCTGGCCTGCCAGGCCGAGACGCCGTCCTCGGCCCTGGTCGGGCGCCTGATCGAACTGGGACTCGATCCCCGCGCCGCCGGCCGCGACGGCCGCACGCCGGCCGCGCTCGCCGCCGAAGCCGGCCGCTGGCGCCTGGTGGCGATGCTCGATCCCGATTACGCGCTGCCCGCCGCGGTGCGCCCCGACGCCGGCGAGGCGGTGCCCGAACAGCGTGCGCCGGTGCTGCTGCTGCGCGAGGGACTGGATGCCGGACGCCACGACGGGCTCGACCGCGTCGCCGCGCTCGTCGCGCCTGCGGAACTGGGCGCCCTGCTGTACGAAGGCGACGCGATCCCGTCGCCCGGGCGCATCGACTGGCTGGTCGCGCAGGGCGCCGACTGCGAAGTCCGCGACGCGGCCGGCGACACCGCCGCGTTCCGCCTGCTCTCGCGCGGACCGGCCGGACTGCCCGCACTGCAGGCGCTGCTCGGCCATGGCGCTTCGCCGGCCGGTGCGGGTGGCCTGGCCCGGTTCCTCGCCGCCTGCGTCAAGGGCGACCAGGCCGGGCGCGCGCTGGAGCAGTGCGCGCTGGACCTGGTCGAGCATGGCGCCGATCCGTTCGGCAGCTCCACCGACGGCGACCCGCCGCTGTCGCTGGCCGTGCACCTGGGCTGGAACCGGTTGATCGCGAGGCTGCTCGAGATCGGCGTCGATGCCGATGCCCGCGACGCGCGCGGCATGAGCGCGCTGCACCTGGCCGCGGCGCTGGCACGCGAGGACGTGCTCAAGACCCTGGTGCGCCACGGCGCTGCGGTCGACGTGCGCGCGCAGGATGGACAGACCCCGCTGGGCGTGGCCCTGGCCAGCGGTCGCCGCGACCTCGCGGACTGGCTCGACTGGCGCGGTTGGGCACTGCCGCGCCGCGCGCTGCAGTCGTCCGACGTGCCGGCCGCGGCGATGGCCGGCGACGCCGACGCGGTGCGCCGCCTGGTCGACCTCGGCCTGCCGGTCGACGCCGTCGACGCCCAGGGCTGCACCGCGCTGCTGCGCGCCTGCGGGGGCGGCCATCGCGCCGTGGTCGAACTGCTGCTGGCGCGCGGCGCCAATCCGCAGCACGTCGCACATACCGGGGCGACTCCGCTGTCGGCGGCGGTGAGCATGCGCCACGGAGAACTGGTCGAACGCCTGCTGGCCGCCGGTGCGAAGCTCGAACAGCGCCTGCCCGGTGAAGTCACCGTGCTGATGCTGGCCTCCGCGCTGGGCCTGCCGGACCTGTGCGCCAAGCTGATGACCGCCGGGGCCAACGTCCACGCCACCGATGCCCAGGGCCTGACCCCGCTGCACTGCGCCGCGCTGTACGGTTTCACCGCGCGCGACCGCACCCGCCTGGTCACCCTGTTCGACACCCTGTTGCTGGCCGGCGCCGAGGTCGACGCGGTGGCCGCGGGCGGCGTGACCCCGTTGCTGCTGCTGCTGGGCGCGCGCGCCGAACCCGGCACCGCATGCGACGAGGACGTCCTGCTGGCCGTGCTCGAGCACCTGCTCGACGAGGGCGCGTCGCTCGAGGCGCGCGATCCGCGCGGCTTCGGCCCGCTGCACCTGGCGGCCCTGCACGGCCTGCTGCGCCTGACCCGGCGCCTGCTGCGCGCCGGCGCCGATCCCGAGGCGCGCGACGCGCTCAACCGCACCCCGCGCGAGATCGCGGTGATGCGCGGTTTCGTCGATGTCGCCCACGAGTACGTCCCGGTGCAGTCGGGGGTGTCGATGGCCCGGTTCCTGCGCGACCGCGGCTGAGGTCCTGGCGCCTGGCGCCCGCCGGGGCGCTATGATCGCCGAAGGCGCCTGCGTGGGGGCTGCACGGTGGCAGGGGAACGTCGGACGTGGGGTCTTTCCGCAAGGGCGATTGCCGTCCATCGCGCGCCGGCTGCGTGTGCCCGTTACGGCGGATCGGCCGGAATCCGCCTGCGCCGGTGCAGGTCCATGAGCGGCGCATTCGGTGCGCGCTGCGGGGTCCGCCGCGTTTCGCACCCGGAGCGCCGGCATCGTGGCCTGAGCCCGGGGACCGGCGTGTCCATGGCGGCACCGGATTGCGTCATCCTTCCATCCGGGGCGTCACGCGCGCTGTCGCCGTCGCGTCCACCCTTCCGGATGTGGGCCAGCGCCCGGGGTGCAGTGCCCTCGCCAGGCCGTTTGCGGTGCTCTCAACGATCCAGGGACAGGAGCTCGAGATGAAGATGATCCGTGACGTATCGACACTGTGGCTGTGCGCGGTGCTCGCCTGCTTCGCATCGGCCGCGGACGCCCAGAACGTCAGGGCGGTGCGCAAGCAGATCGAGGGCAGCATGCTGGTGACCGGGCGCGTCACGATCACGCGGGAAGGCACCGTCGGCGACTGGTCGATCGACCGTCGCGAGGACCTGCCGCCCGCGGTGCTCAACGTGATCGACGCCTCGGCGCCCGGCTGGCGCTTCGAACCCATCCTGGTCGATGGCAAGCCCGCGCACGGCAGCGCGCGGATGAGCCTGCGCATGGTGGCCGAGCGCATCGACGACGAACGATTCCGCGTCTCGATTCGCGACGGCTACTTCGGGCGCGAAGCCGTCCGCATGGCGCAGCGGGTCGACGATCGGCCGGATGCGGCCGCCGGCGAGGTGCCCACCGACCAGGTGAGCAGTGCGCGGATGGACGCTCCGCGCTACCCGGAACTGGCACTGCAGGCGGGCGTGACCGGCACGGTCTACCTGGTCGTGCGGGTGGGGCCCTCGGGGCAGGTCGAGCAGGTCGTGGCCGAACAGGTCAACCTGCGGGTGGTGGGCCTGGAGCGCGAGATGGCGCGCATGCGCGAGATGCTGGGTCGGTCGGCGATGGCCGCTGCACGCCGCTGGCAGTTCCGCCCGCCGAGCAGCGGAGAGGCGGCCGACGCCCCGTTCTGGTCGGTGCGGGTACCGGTCGACTACCGGATCCACGGCGTGGGGCCGCCGGAGGAATACGGGCGCTGGGAGGTCTATGTGCCGGGGCCGCGCATGCCGGTGCCGTGGCAGATGGAAAGCCTCGAAGGCATCGACATCGCGCCCGATACCCTGATCGCCGGCGAGGTCTATCAGGCGGGGATGGCGCTGAAGCTGCTCGGGCCGCTGGACGGCGGCTGAGGCTCAGGCCCCGGCGGGCTTCGCCAGCGCCAGCGCCCGCAGTCGGCGCGCCCCGCGTTCTGCGATCGCCTGCAGCGCATGCTCGTGGGCGAGGCTGTAGTGGTCGGCCTCGGGGTGCTCGCTGTCGAGCACGCCGTACAGGTGTTCGCCGCACAGGATCGGCACCGCGAGTTCGGACAGGTTGGCCTGGTCGTCGGGCACGTAGCGCGCGTCGAAGCGCGCGTCGCCGGTGCGCTGCGGCAGGCACGCCTTCGCGCAGTGGCCGACGAGGCCCTGGCCGAGCGCGAGGGTCAGGCGCGATTCGAGCACCCGGCTGGCGGCGCGCTTGGGACCCCACGCGGCCTGCTGGGTCAGGGTGCGGCCGCAGGAATCGGACAGGTAGACGACCACGTCCACCAGCTCCAGTTCCTTGCCGGTGAAGCGGCACAGCGTCCAGGCGACGTCGCCGGGGGATTGCGCATGCGACAGCGCCTCGTCCAGCGGCGCGAGCCGGCGTGCGGCGTTGGCCAGGAACGCGGTGGCGGTTGCGCCCATCGCGACGGCTCCATCTGTGCGACGGGCACCATGGTGCGGCGGCAGGCGGCCGGGCGCAACGGGCGAGGGTCGCCTGCGCGAACCGCTGCGCCGGCGGCGGCGTTCGAACGCGTGCAGCGAAAACGCGGAAGGCCCGCATCGCGCGGGCCTTCCGGGTCGAACCGACGGACTCAGCGCTTCATCGAAGCGAAGAACTCGTCGTTGGACTTGGTGCTCTTCATCTTGTCGAGCAGGAATTCCATCGCCGCGATCTCGTCCATCGGATGCAGCAGCTTGCGCAGGATCCAGATGCGCTGCAGCAGGTCGGGCTCGATCAGCAGGTCCTCGCGGCGGGTGCCGGAGAGGTTGACCGCGATCGCCGGGTACACGCGCTTCTCGGTGATGCGGCGGTCCAGGTGGATTTCCGAGTTGCCGGTGCCCTTGAACTCCTCGTAGATCACCTTGTCCATCGCGCTGCCGGTGTCGACCAGGGCGGTGGCGATGATGGTCAGCGAGCCGCCTTCCTCGACGTTGCGCGCGGCGCCGAAGAAGCGCTTCGGACGGTGCAGGGCGTTGGCGTCGACGCCGCCGGTGAGAACCTTGCCCGAGGACGGCACCACGTTGTTGTAGGCGCGGGCCAGGCGGGTGATCGAGTCGAGCAGGATCACCACGTCCTTCTTGTGCTCGACCAGGCGCTTGGCGCGCTCGATCACCATCTCGGCGACCTGCACGTGGCGCGCGGCCGGCTCGTCGAAGGTCGAGGAGACCACTTCGCCGCGCACGGTGCGCTGCATTTCGGTCACTTCTTCCGGACGCTCGTCCACCAGCAGCACGATCAGGTGCACTTCCGGGTGGTTGGTGGTGATCGCGGTGGCGATCTGCTGCATGAGCATGGTCTTGCCGGCCTTGGGCGGCGAGACGATCAGGGCGCGCTGACCCTTGCCCTGCGGCGCCATCAGGTCGAGGATGCGGCCGGCGATGTCCTCGCTCGAGCCGTCGCCGCGCTCGAGCTTGAAGCGCTTGCGCGGGAACAGCGGGGTCAGGTTCTCGAACAGCACCTTGCCCTTGCTGGCTTCCGGCGGCTCGCCGTTGATCGTGTCGACCACGTTGAGCGCGAAGTAGCGCTCGCCGTCCTTGGGCCAGCGGATGCGGCCGGACAGGTGGTCGCCGGTGCGCAGGTTGAAGCGGCGGATCTGGCTGGGCGAGATGTAGGTGTCGTCCGGGCCGGCCAGGTAGCTGGCCTCGGCGCCGCGCAGGAAGCCGAAGCCGTCGGGCAGGATCTCCAGCACGCCGTCGGCCTGCACGCCCTCGTTGGTGCGGGTGAGCACCTTGAGCAGGGCGAAGATCACGTCCTGCTTGCGCGCGCGGGCCACGCCTTCGTGGATGTTGAGCTGCTCGGCGATGTCGAACAGCTTGTGCGCCGGCATCCGCTTCAGGTCGCCCAGCGAGTACTGGGGGAAGCCTTCGGGGATGTTCGGCGGCGGCATGCGGTTGGCCTGCTCGTGGCCGTTGCCGCCGTCGTCCTGCGGCAGGCCACCGTCGCGGTGGCGGTCGCGCTGGCGGTCGCGGCGGTTGCGGAAGCGGTCGCGGCGGTTGTTGCCCTGGCCTTGGCCCTGGCCCTGGTTGCCGGGCTGCTGGTTGCCGCCCTGGCGGTTGTCGTGTTGCGGGCGCTGCGGCTGCCCGCCGCCCTCGGCCGGTGCCGCCTCGCCGCCGCCCTGCGCGGGTGCGGACTGGCTGGAGCCGGTCTCGGCGGCCGGCGCGGGCCGGGCCTCCTGCTGCACGGGCGCGTCCTGCCGCGGTTCGGCCCGCGGCGCGGAGGGAGCGGGGCTGGACTCGAACAGGTTGGGCGTGTCCGCGTCGGCGGACTTGACGACCTTCTTCGTAGTGCGCGCGGCCGTCTTGCGCACGCGCTTGGCGACGGTGTCGCCGGCGTCGGGGGTGTTGTCGGACAAGTGCGAATTCCTCGCTCGGTGCGAGCGCCCGTAAGGGGGCGGGGATGTCGGAAGGGGATCCTGCAGACGGGGTGCGGCGCCGAATTCCACGCCGGATGCAGGCAAACTACCACCTGCGGCGGGCCGCCGGCAAGCAGGCCGCCGGCGTGGCGTTCATGCGGCGGGCGCCGCATGCGCGCGTTCGAAGCTGCGGCCACAGCTTGGGCGTGGCCGCGTGATGCCGGCGTCAGGCCGGCGAAGGGGCCGGGGGCCCCGGGCGGTGCTCAGACCGCCTTGTCGATCATCTGCGCCAGCTGGGCCTTGCCCACCGCGCCGATCTGGGTGGCCTGCACCTGGCCGTCCTTGAACAGCAGCAGCATCGGGATCGAGCGCACGTGGTACTTCAGGGCCGTGGCGCGGTTCTCGTCCACGTTGACCTTGGCGATCTTGACCTTGCCGGCGTACTCGTCGGCGAGTTCGTCCAGGGCCGGCGCGATCATCTTGCACGGTCCGCACCAGGGCGCCCAGAAATCGACCAGCACCGGCTCGGCGGACTGCAGCACGGCGGCATCGAAGTCGGCGTCGCTGGCATGGATGACGTGTTCGCTCACGGAAGGCTCCTGAAGGGTAAAGGGGGCGGCCGGCGGGCGGCTGCGGGGATGGATGGTAAACTTGGGCGATTCGCGGCCCGATTCAAGGGCCTCCCGCCCGGGACGCCCGGACCGGGAACGCCGGGCACCCCACGAGCCCATGGTCCGCGAGCCCCCGGGACCGCGCTCCGGCGCCGTCCCGTTCCAAGGCAGTCTGCGATGCGGGCGCCACCCACGCAAGCGCCAGAGCGTGTCATGCAGCTTGAACGACTTCCCTGCCCGTTTGGGTCGCCGGTATGCGGGACAGCCCCCCGCATTGCGCCGACGCAAGCGGACCGGGAGCCGCTTCGAGCCACGCACGCCCTGGCGCCGCACTCAAGATCCCATACATGAGCGACAAGCCACTTACCGACGTCACCTTCTCCAGCTTCGAACTGCATCCGGCCCTGCTGGCCGGCCTCGAGTCCGCGGGATTCACCCGCTGCACTCCGATCCAGGCGCTGACCCTGCCGATCACCCTGGCCGGGCGCGACGTCGCCGGCCAGGCCCAGACCGGCACCGGCAAGACCCTGGCCTTCCTGGTCACCGTCATCAACCGCCTGCTGTCGAGGCCCGCCCTGGCCGAGCGCAAGCCCGAGGATCCGCGCGCGCTGATCCTGGCGCCCACCCGCGAGCTGGCCATCCAGATCCACAAGGACGCGATGAAGCTCGCGCCGGAGCTGGGCCTGAAGTTCGCCCTGGTCTACGGCGGCGTCGACTACGACAAGCAGCGCGCCCTGCTGCAGGCCGGCGCCGACGTCATCATCGCCACCCCGGGCCGCCTGATCGACTACGTCAAGCAGCACAAGGTGGTGTCCCTGCACGCCTGCGAGATGTGCGTGCTGGACGAGGCCGACCGCATGTTCGACCTCGGCTTCATCAAGGACATCCGTTTCCTGCTGCGCCGCATGCCGGCCCGCACCGAGCGCCAGACCCTGCTGTTCTCGGCCACGTTGAGCCACCGCGTGCTCGAACTCGCCTACGAGCACATGAACGAGCCGGAGAAGATCGTCGTCGAGGCCGAGACGATCACCGCCGCGCGGGTGCGCCAGAAGCTGTACTACCCCTCCGACGAGGAGAAGCTGCCGCTGCTGCTGGGCCTGCTCTCGCGCAGCGAGGGCGCGCGCACGATGGTGTTCGTCAACACCAAGGCCTTCGTCGAGCGCGTGGCGCGCGCGCTGGAGCGCGCCGGCTACCGCGTCGGCGTCCTGTCCGGGGACGTGCCGCAGAAGAAGCGCGAATCGCTGCTGAAGAAGTTCCAGGCCGGCCAGCTCGAGATCCTGGTCGCCACCGACGTGGCCGCGCGCGGCCTGCACATCGACGGCGTCAGCCACGTCTACAACTACGACCTGCCGTTCGACGCCGAGGACTACGTGCACCGCATCGGCCGCACCGCGCGCCTGGGCGCCGAGGGCGACGCCATCAGCTTCGCCTGCGAGCGCTATGCGATGGGCCTGCCGGACATCGAGGCCTACATCGAGCAGAAGATCCCGTCCGAGCCGGTGACCGCCGAACTGCTGGTGCCGGTGCCGCGTCCGGAGCGCGCCAGGGCCGTCGATGGCGGCGACAACGAGGACGGCGACAGCATCGGCCAGATCTACCGCGAGGTGCGCGAAGCGCGCGCCGCCGAGGACGCCAAGCGTGGCGGTGGGCGCAGCAGCGGCGGCCGCGGCGGTCCCGGCGGCGGTGGCCGTGGCCCCCGCAGCGCCGGCGGCGAGCGCGAGCGCCCGCGCCGCCAGCCGCGTCCGCGCCCCGAGGGCGAGGCCGCGCCGGAGGCGGCGCAGGCCGCGGCCCCGGCGACGGCGCCCGCCGGCGCCGGGCCGGTCGACGGCACCGCGCCGGCCATGTCCGACGAGGCGCGCGCGCCGCGCAAGCGGCGTCGCCGCCGTCGCGGCAAGCCGGTCGAGGGCGGCGACGCCGCGGCGACGGGCAATACCGCGCAGGCTGCTCCGCCATCCAGGCCGCGCGAACCGCGTCCGGCCCAGGCGCCGCGCGCACAGGCCGCCCCGCGCGCGACCGAGCCGGCCGCCGCATCGGGCTCGCTGATCTCGCGCATCGGCGCGCGCCTGCGCAAGCTGGTCACCCGCGCTCCGCAGAACCAGCACTGAGCCTGCGGACGCCGGCACATCGCGCCGGCGTCCCGCGACCGTCCGCCGCATCGCGGCGGACGTTGGCCGCGCCGGCGCGGCGACTTCTCCGGCTCCACGGGCATGCCGCATCGGCCGCGCGACGTGCCTGCGCGCGCCATCGCAGACCCGGCATGCGGGCGTTCGGGCCACGCCAGTTCTGCGATACTCCCCCGCCATGGCCGTCCTGCGTTTCGACAGCGTCAGCAAGCAGTACACCGGTGGGCGCACGGCGCTCGCCGAGGTGAGCTTCGAGGTGGCCGCGGGCGAGATGCTGTTCCTCACCGGACACTCCGGCGCCGGCAAGAGCACCCTGCTCAAGCTCATCCACCTGGCCGAGCGGCCCAGCCGTGGCGCGGTGCTGTTCAACGACCGCAACCTGCTCAAGGTGCGCGGGCGGCGCGTGGCCCTGCACCGGCGCGAGGTCGGCGTGGTGTTCCAGGACCACCGCCTGCTCACCGACCGCAGCGTGTTCGACAACATCGCGCTGCCGCTGATCCTGCGCGGCATGCGCCGGGCCGAGATCGGCAAGCGCGTGCGCAGCGCACTCGAGCGGCTGGGCCTGGCCGACCGCGAGGCGGCGCTGCCCGGGCAGCTGTCGGCCGGCGAGCAGCAGCGGGTGGGCATCGCCCGCGCGCTGGTGGCCGAACCGCGGCTGCTGGTGGCCGACGAGCCCACCGGCAACCTCGATCCCACGCTGTCGGCCGAAATCATGGCGCTGTTCGCGTCCTTGCCCGAGCGCGGTACGAGCGTGCTGGTGGCCAGCCACGACCTGGGGCTGGTCAAGCGCATGCGCAGGCGCGTGCTGGTGCTCGACCACGGGCGGCTGGTGGACGACATCGCGCCGGAGGACCTCGCCGATGGCTGAGGACAACCTGCGCGCGGCCGGCGCCGGATCGGGCCTGGGCACCTGGTTCGACCACCATCTCTACAGCCTGGTGGCCAGCCTCGGCCGCGTGTTCCGCAAGCCGGGCGCGGCCCTGCTCACGGTCTCGGTGATGGCGCTGGCGCTGGCGCTGCCGCTCGGGCTGTGGCTGGTGCTGGGCAACGTCGAGCGCCTGGCCGGGAACGTCGAACGCTCGCGCGAGATCAGCGTGTTCCTGCGCCAGGACGTCGCCGACGCGCGTGCCGCGGCGCTGGCCGGGGAACTGCGCGCGCGCAGCAATATCGCCGGGGTGGTGCACGTGACTCCGGAGCAGGGGCTGGCCTCGCTGCGCGAAGGCGGGGCGCTGGCGGGCATCGTCGACGCGGTGGGCGAGGACAACCCGCTGCCGCACCTGCTGGTGGTGACGCCGGCGGGCGACGAGCTGATGGTGGCCGGCTCGCTCGAACAACTGCCCGAAGCCGAACAGGTGCAGCACGACGTGCGCTGGCGCGAGCGGCTCGACGGCTGGCTGCGCTTCGGCGGCCGCGTGTCCTGGGTGCTGGCGGTGCTGCTCGGCCTCGGCGCGCTGCTGGTGGTGGGCAATACGGTGCGCCTGGACATCCAGTCGCGGCGCGAGGAAATCGGCGTGCTGCAGCTGCTGGGCGCGACCGATGGCTTCATCCGGCGCCCGTTCCTGTACCTGGGCGCGTGGTACGGACTGGCCGCCGGTGCGCTCGCGGTGGCACTGCTGGGCCTGGCCGCGCTGGCGCTGCGCGAGCCGCTGGCGACGCTGGCGGCGAGCTACGGCAGCAGCTTCGCGCTGTCGGGCATCGACCTGCCCTGGGCGCTGGCCGTGATCGCCGGCGCGAGCCTGCTCGGATGGCTGGGCGCCGGCCTGGTCACCGGCCATTTCCTGCGCCAGACGCGCCCCACCGGACTCTGAGCGCATGAACACGCACGATCTCCGCCACCTCGAATCCGACCAGCCGCGCGTGATGGTCGTGGACGGCTCCAAGCTCGTGCGCAAGCTGATCCAGGCGGTGCTGGTGAAGGAACTGCCGGGCGTCCAGGTGGTCGAGGGCGGCAGCCTGGCGGATGCGCGCGCGCTGCTGGCCGGCGAGCCCATCGACCTGGTCACCACCGCCCTGGTGCTGCCCGACGGCGACGGACTGCAGGTGGCGCGCGCGGTGCGCGAGGCCGGCGGCCAGCGCTACGTGCCGGTGATCGTGATCTCGGGCGACGTGCAGTCGCACCTGGAGGACCGGCGCTTCACCGAGGACGTGACCGACTATTTCGACAAGTCCCTGGGGCACAACGCGTTGGCCGCCTTCATCCGCGGCTACGTGCAGCCGCAGCCGATTCCGGACGCGCACGTGCTGTACATCGAGGACAGCCGTACCGTGGCGGTGGCGATCCGGCGCATGCTCGAGGCGCACCAGATGCGCGTCACCCACGTCACCACCGCCGAGGACGCGATCGCCTACCTCGAGGCCTACGCCGGCACCGAGGCCGCGCCCGGCGCCGACCTGGTGCTGACCGACCTCTACCTCAAGGGCGACCTGAGCGGGCGCGACGTGCTCGACAGGGTCCGCAACGGATTCGGCTACGGCAAGCGCCGGCTGCCGGTGCTGGTGATGACCGGCGACGACAACCGCGCCAACCAGGCCGCGCTGCTGCGCGACGGCGCCAACGACCTGGTGCTCAAGCCGATCGAGGAGCGCCTGCTGGCGACCAAGGCGCTGTTCCAGCTGCGCCTGGCGCGCATGCCGGTCTCGCCCGCGCAGCAGCCGTGAGCGGCGAGGTCCGGCTCGATCCATCGTGGAAGGCCCGCGTGGGCGACTGGTTCGCGCGCGAGGACATGCGTGCGCTGTCGGCCTTCCTGCGCCAGCGCAAGGCGGCCGGCGCGCGCATCTATCCACCCGGGCCGCAGATCTTCGCCGCCTTCGACGCCACGCCGTTCGATGCGGTGAAGGTGGTGATCCTCGGCCAGGACCCTTATCACGGCCCCGGCCAGGCGCACGGCCTGTGCTTCTCGGTGTCGCCGGGCGTGCCGGTGCCGCCGTCGCTGCAGAACATGTACAAGGAACTGCAGCGCGACCTCGGCATCGCGCCGCCGGGCCACGGCTGGCTGATGCCCTGGGCACGGCAGGGCGTGCTGCTGCTCAATGCGGTGCTCACCGTCGAGGAGGGCCGCGCCGGCGCCCACCAGGGCAAGGGCTGGGAGGGCTTCACCGACCACGTGGTCGATGTGCTGGGCCGCGAGCGCGAAGGCCTGGTGTTCATGCTCTGGGGAAGCTACGCGCAGGCCAAGGGCAAGATGATCGACGCCCGCCGCCATCGCGTGCTGCGCACCACCCATCCCTCGCCGCTGTCGGCGCACCGCGGCTTCCTCGGCTGCGGGCACTTCTCCGCGGCCAACGAGTACCTCGCGCGCCGCGGCGTGGCGCCCATCGACTGGGCGCTGCCGCCGCTGGACGCCCCGGCCGCCTGAGCGTTCAGAACCAGAGGCGCACGCCGGCCACCAGCCGCGTCTCGCGCGAGGCCTCGCCGGCCGCGTCGCGCAGGTCGGCGGTCCCGCCGAAGCTGCGCTCGTGCGCGATGCCGAGGTAGGGCGCGAACCTGCGCGTGACCTCGTAGCGCAGGCGCAGGCCGGCCTCGGCACTCGACAGTCCGCTGCCGGTGCCGCGCGCGGGATCGTCCCGTGCCTGCAGTTCGAGTTCCAGCACCGGCTGCAGCACCAGGCGGTTGCTGAAGCGCAGGTCGTACTCGGCCTCGAGTTCGACGCCCGCCCCGCCTTCCCCGAGGTAGGCCATCGCCGAGACCTCGAACTGGTACGGCGCGATGCCCTGCACGCCGAACGCCGCGCGGGTGCGCGAGGGGGCGTTTCCCGTGTCGTGACGCAGCCCCGCGACCACGTCCCACCAGCGCGCGACCGCGCGCGCGAGGTGCAGCTCCGCGTTGGCGTGGCCGGTGCGGCCCCCGCTGCGGCTGCCGCTGCTGCGCAGCCACAGGCGATGGATATCGCCGCCGGTCGAGGCGTGGGCCTCCCATGCCTGGCCGCGATGCGCGTCGTCGTCCCAGCCTTCGAGCCGGTTGAAGGTGACCCGCGTGTAGGTCGCGGGCCCGTGGTCCGCGTGGGCGTGCGCGAGCAGCGGGAATGCGGCGTCGCGATCGGCCTGGGTCACGGCGGGAATGGGTTCGCGCGGCGGCTGGATGACGGTGGCCGGCGAGCAGTGGCCCATAGCGGCATGCGCGGGGGGGCAGGCGGTACGGTCGTGGACGCCATGCCCGACGGGATGGGCTCCGGCGTGGGCGTCGTGCGGCGTCTTCCCGGCCGGCATGCGACAGTGGCCCATCGCGGCGTGTTCCGGCGTGCAGCCGCTCGTGTCCGCGGTGTCGTGGCCCGCATGGCCCGGCTCGTGACCCGGCGTCGGGACCGGCGACGCCGGCGTGCAGTGGCCCATCGCCGCATGCGCCGGCGTGCAGGTTTCCAATGCCGCCGGTCGAGGCCGTGCGGAGTGGCCGTCTTCGCCGGCATGGCCCCGCGGATGCGCGTGGCCGGCGTGGCCTTGCGCAGGCGCATCGGCTGCCGGCGCATCATCCACGGGCGTGCAGTGGCCCATGGCCGCGTGCGCTGGCGGGCAGTCGCGCGGGGCGCGTGTGGCGTGCTGCGCATCGGGGGCGTGCTGCGCAAGCGCGGGGCCGGCGGCGACGCCCGCGAGCAGCAGGACGATGGCGTGGAAGGGGAATGTGCGGTTCATGCGCCTTCCTCCACGCGCACCTCGCGCATCATGCCCGCGTCCATGTGGTAGAGCAGGTGGCAGTGGTAGGCCCAGCGGCCCAGCGCGTCGGCGCGCACGCGGTAGCTGCGGCGCGTGCCCGGCGGCATGTCCACCGTGTGCTTGCGCACCATGAAGCGGCCGTCCTCGTCCTCGAGATCGCTCCACATCCCGTGCAGGTGGATCGGGTGCTGCATCATCGTGTCGTTGACCAGCACGATACGCAGTCGCTCGCCGTAGTTGAGCCGCAGCGGTTCGGCGCTGGCGAAGGGAATGCCGTCGAACGACCAGGAGAATTTCTCCATGTGCCCGGTCAGGTGCAGTTCGATCGTGCGTCCGGGCTCGCGGCCGTCGGGATCGTCGAACAGGCTGCGCAGGTCGCCATAGGCCAGCACGCGGCGGCCGTTGTCGCGCAGGCCGATGCCGGGGTCGTCCAGACGTGGGGTGGGCGCCATCGTCTGCATGTCGACCAGCGGATTGCCGTCCTCGCTGGCCGGGTGCGACTGCATGTCCGCGTCCTGTGCCGCGTGCATCGCGTGGCCGGCATGCGCGCCGGCGCCGCCAGCACCGCCGTGCATGGCGTGGGCGTCCGCCATTCCATGCGCACCGTGCGCGCCGTGGTCGCCGTGGCCCATCTCGGCCATGGTGAGCCGCGGTCGCGGATCCAGCGACGGCACCGGCGCCTCCAGCCCCGCGCGCACCGCCAGCGTGCCGCGCGCGTGGCCGGTGCGGCCCATGTCCTGGGCGAAGATGGTGTAGGCGTCCTGGCCCGAGGGTTCGACGATCACGTCGTAGGTCTCGGCCGCGGCGATGCGCAGTTCGTCCACGCTGACCGGATGCACGTACTGGCCGTCGGCGGCGACCACGGTCATCTTCAGCCCCGGGATGCGCAGGTCGAAGTGGGTCATCGCCGACGCGTTGACCAGTCGCAGCAGCACGCGTTCCCCGGCCCGGAACTCGCCGGTCCAGTTCCCCGCGGGCGTCGTCCCGTTCATCAGGTAGGTGTAGGTGTGCGCGTTGACGTCCGACAGGTCGCTCGGCGTCATCCGCATCTGCCCCCAGGCGCGGCGGTCGGCCAGCGCGGCGGCCAGCCCGTCGCGTCGCGCGTCGCGCAGGAAATCGCCGACCGTGGGCTTGTACCAGTTGTCGTGGTGCGGGGCTTTTTTCAGGCGCAGGAACAGGTCGGTCGGATCGAGGTCGGTCCAGTCCGACAGCAGCACCACGTGTTCGCGGTCCCAGCGGTAGGGCGCCGGTTCGATGGGGTCGACGATGATCGCGCCGTACAGTCCGGCCTGCTCCTGGCGCAGCGAATGGCTGTGGTACCAGTAGGTGCCCGACTGCCGCAGCGTGAACCGGTACAGCCAGGATTCGCCGGGCATGATCCCGTCGAAGCTCATGCCCGGAACGCCGTCCATGTTCGCCGGCAGCAGGATGCCGTGCCAGTGGATCGAGGTCTGCACGCCGGCGGGCAGGTGGTTGCTCGCGCGCAGCGTCACCGTGTCGCCTTCGCGCCAGCGCAGCAGCGGCGCGGGCAGGCCGCCGTTGACGGTGATCGCAGGACGCGGGCGTCCGGTGAAGTTCACCATCGAGGTGCCGATGTCGAGCTGGAAATCGCGTCCGGACAGCACTTGGCCCGGCGCGGCCCACGCCGGCTGGCGCGCATGCGCGGGCAGGCGCAGGGTGCCGGCGGCGAGCGCGGCACCGCCCAGGGCAAGGCCCTGCACGAAGCGCCGGCGCGACGGCGACGCGGCATCGGCGCGGGAAGGAGGAAGGTGCATGGCGTGCTCCACTGCGGACGCGTCGGGCGTCCGCACATCGTCGGTTCGGGAAGGCGTCGCGCACGCTGGCGGACGCGGGGCGGGCCGCGACTGCGGCCGAGCTCAGGCGATCGGAGGACGCAGGATCGGCGTGGCGTGCGCGGTGGCGACCTGGGCGCCGGCCGGGCGCACCGGGATCGCACCAGGATCGGGGCTGGCCAGCGCGATCATCGCCGGGACCGCCGCCACACAGTGCTTCAGGCACAGCTCCAGGCAGCGTTCGAGGCAGTCCTCGCCGGGCGTGTCGTTCGGGGCCTGCCCAGGTGCGGCATGGCAGTCCGCGTCGACGCCGTGCGTGCCGTCATCCTGATCGCCCGGCACCGCATCCGTGGGCACATCGGCCATCGCCAGGTGCGTAGCCGCCATCGCCGGGCCGACGGCGTCGGCCAGCAGGCACAGGCACAGCAGCAGGCGGAGCAGGGACGGGAGCATTCGGGCGGGAGGGTCGCGGCTGCGGCGAGGATACCGCAGCCGCCCGGCGCACCGCGCGTCGCCGTGATGGCGATGCGCGGCCGTGGTTCAGCCGATCGACAGCGCCTTGTCCTTGCGCTCGGCCAGGCGCTTCTCGAGGTAATGGATGTTCTGGCCGCCGGCCTGGAAGCCGCCGTCGGCCATGATCCGCTGCTGCAGCGGGATGTTGGTCTTGATCCCGTCCACCACCATCTCGCTCAGGGCGACGCGCATGCGCGCGATCGCCTGGTCGCGGTCGGCCCCGTGCACGATCAGCTTGCCGATCATCGAATCGTAGTTCGGCGGCACCGCATAGCCTTCGTAGATGTGCGAGTCCACGCGCACGCCGGGACCGCCGGGCGAATGGAAATGCTGGATCAGGCCGGGCGAGGGCAGGAAGGTGTCCGGGTCCTCGGCGTTGATGCGGCACTCGATCGCGTGGCCGCGCAGCACCACGTCTTCCTGCCGGATCGAGAGCTTCTGGCCCGAGGCGATCTTCAGCTGCTCGCGGATCAGGTCGATGCCGGTGACCATCTCGGTCACCGGATGCTCGACCTGGATGCGGGTGTTCATCTCGATGAAGTAGAAGCGCCCGTTCTCGTACAGGAACTCGAACGTGCCTGCGCCGCGGTAGCCGATGCGGATGCAGGCTTCCACGCAGACGCGGCCGATCTCAGCGCGCTGCTGTTCGGTGATGCCCGGCGCCGGCGCTTCCTCCACCACCTTCTGGTGGCGGCGCTGCATCGAGCAGTCGCGCTCGCCCAGGTGGATGGCGTTGCCCTGGCCGTCGGCGAGCACCTGGATCTCCACGTGGCGCGGGTTCTCCAGGAACTTCTCCATGTAGACCATGTCGTTGCCGAACGCGGCCTTGGCTTCCTGCTTGGTGGTGGCGATAGCGTTGACCAGCGCGGCCTCGGTATGGACCACGCGCATGCCGCGCCCGCCGCCGCCGCCGGCCGCCTTCACGATCACCGGGTAGCCGATCTCGCGCGCGATGCGCACGTTGGCCTCGGCATCGTCGCCGAGCGGGCCGCCGCTGCCGGGCACGCAGGGCACGCCGGCGTCCTTCATCGCGCGGATCGCCTCGACCTTGTCGCCCATCAGGCGGATGGTGTCGGCCTTGGGCCCGATGAAGATGAAGCCGGACTGCTCCACGCGCTCGGCGAAGTCCGCGTTCTCGCTGAGGAAGCCGTAGCCGGGGTGGATCGCCTGCGCGTCGGTGACCTCGGCCGCGGCGATGATCGCCGGCATGTCGAGGTAGCTGCGGTTGGAGGGGGCCGGGCCGATGCAGACCGACTCGTCGGCCATCGCCACGTGCTTGAGGTTGCGGTCCACCGTGGAGTGCACCGCGACGGTGCGGATACCGAGCGCGTGGCACGCGCGCAGGATGCGCAGCGCGATTTCGCCACGGTTGGCGATGACGACTTTATCGAGCATGGCTCACATTGTTCCCTTGGCCCGGTACCACACGCGGATGACCTGCAGCCGCTGCGAACCGATTTCCAGCCCGCCGATGTCGAGCTGGATGTTGTCGTGGAATCCGGTCTCGTTCTTCTCCGCCGTGGACACCGGCAGAAGCACGGTCTCGACGTTGAGCACGGCGATGCCCTCGGCGGCGATCCAGGCGTTGGCGCGTGCCAGCACCGCCGCGGCGTCCTCGCGGCTGCGCGTGAGCGCCAGCGTGCGGGTGGTGTCGAGAGGAACGAAATCGCGGAAGCGGATCATCGCCGGCTCAGCCGATCACGAACAGCGGCTGGTCGAACTCCACCGGCTGGCCGCTCTCGCAGGCGATCGCCAGCACCGTGCCCGAGGTATCGGCCTCGATCGGGTTGAACATCTTCATCGCTTCGATGATGCCGAGGGTGTCGCCCGCCTTGACCGCCTGGCCGACGGTGACGAACGGCGGCTTGTCCGGCGCCGGCGAGGCGTAGAACGTGCCCACCATCGGCGAAGTGACTACGTGCCCGGCAGGCAGTCCCGAGCCGGATTCGGCGGACGCGGGTGCACGGCCGCCGGTGGCGGCCTCGACCGGCGACTGCATCGGCATCACCTGCTCGGCGCGCTGGAACTGCTGCGCGGGGGCCTGGGCGTACACCATGGGCGCGCCGGCGCTGGAGCCGCGCGACAGGCGCACCGACTCCTCGCCCTCCTTGATCTCGATTTCGGCGAGGTTCGACTCCTCGAGCAGTTCGATGAGTTTCTTGAGCTTGCGAAGGTCCATGGACGGCCTCGTGTTCGGGCTTGCGAAGAGAAGGGGTTCAGGCGGCGGCCGGCAGCCGGCGCAGGGCCGCGTCGAGCGCGTAGCGGTAGCTGTCGGCGCCGAAACCGCAGACCACGCCCACCGCCTTGTCGCTGAAATAGCTGTGCTGGCGGAAGGGCTCGCGGGTGTGCGGGTTGGACAGGTGGATCTCGATGAACGGGATCGCGACCGCCGCCAGCGCATCGCGCAGGGCGACGCTGGTATGGGTGAAGGCGGCCGGGTTGATCAGGATGAAGGCGGTGCCGTCGCCGCGCGCGGCCTGGATGCGGTTGACCAGCACGTGCTCGGCGTTGGACTGCAGGCTCTCGAGCGCATGCCCGGCGGCGGCGGCGCGGGCCTCGAGGTCTGCGTCGATGTCGGCCAGCGTGGCGTGCCCGTAGACCTCCGGCTCGCGCGTGCCGAGCAGGTTGAGGTTGGGGCCGTGCAGGAGCAGCAGCTGGGCCATCGGGCGGACGGTGCGGGGCAAGGCGCGCAGTCTGGGGGAAGTCGCGGATGCTGTCCAGTTCGCCGAAGTTTGCCGGATTTAAGCGGGTGTTTGAGTTTCCGGCCGGTCAAGGGGGTTGTGCGCGGCATCCGTGTCGATCGAGACCATCGTCGCTCGACGGGAAGGAGACCCGACCGGAGCGGACACGATGGCAGCCAGCGACACCCTCTACTACTCCCACAACCTCAACCCGCGCGTCGCCGTGGCCGTGGCCCGCCACGTGGGCGCGCCGCTGCGCTTCGTCCGGGCCGATCCGATGGGCCGCGACCGGGACGCGTTCCGGCCCATCAATCCCAATACCCGGGTGCCGGTCCTGGTCGAGCCGGGCCTGACCCTGTGGGAGACCGACGCCATCGCCATGCGCCTCGCCGCCCGCTACGCGCCAGGGTTCTGGCCGCAGGAGCGGCGCGAGGAGGTGATGATGTGGGTGAGCTGGAGCGCCCACCACTTCACCCACTGGGCGGGGGTGCTGTATTTCGAGCGGATCGTGGTGCCGCGCCATTTCGCGCGTGGGCCGGACGAGGCGCTGGCCGCGGCCGCCGAGGCCGAACTGGCACCGTTCACCGCCGTGCTCGATGCTGCCCTGGCCGGCCGCGACTGGCTGGTGGGCGAGACCCCGACCTACGCCGATTTCCGCGTGGCCTCGGCGCTGCCCTTCGCCGCGCAGGCGCGGATTCCGCTGGACGGGTTCGCGAACGTGCGCGCCTGGCATGCGCGGCTGCAGCGGATCGAGGCCTGGCGCGCTCCCTTCGCGGGCCTGGACTGAGCGCTCAGTGCCGGGCCCAGTCGTCGATCTCGCCCTCCTCGAACGGGCCGATCTTCTGCTTGAGCAGGCGCCCGTCGGCCGAGACCAGGATCGAATAGGGCAGCACGCCCTTGGGATTGCCCAGCTGCACGCCGGCATCGGCCGGGCCGGGCACGTCGATCGCCTGCGCGTAGCGCACCGGGATGCGCTGGAGGAACTCGAGCACCGCCTGGCGGTCGTCCAGCGCCAGGCCGAGCACCTGCACGCCGTCGTCGCCCTGGTCGCCGGCGAAGCGGTCGAGTTCGGGCATTTCCTTGATGCACGGCCCGCACCAGCTGGCCCAGACGTTCACCAGCAGCGGCCGCCCGGCGAAGTCGCCCGGCAGGATGAACCCGCCGCCCTCCAGCCCGTCCACCTGCACGGCCGGCAGCGGCTCGCCGCGCCGCGCCACGCGCACGCCGTCCGGCGCGTCGGCAGTCGCGGTCAGCGCATCGTTGAGCACCCGCTGGCCGAATTCGCTGTCCAGCAGCGGGCCGGGGCCGGTGGCGAAGATGCCCGCGAGCACGCCCAGCGCGCCCGCGCCCGCCGCGACCAGCACGATCTTCAGCGGCGTGAGCTTCATGGCGCGGCCCTTCGCAGCGCCGCGACCACGATGTCGTCGGTGAGCAGGGCCGGCAGCACCTGGCCTTCGCCGCCGCCGCGCGGATAGACCACGTACAGCGGCACGCCGACGGCGCGATGGCGGTCGAGGTAGGCGGCGATGGCCGCATCGGTATTGGTGTAGTCGCCCACCAGGTAGACGGCGCCGGCCTGTTCCAGCGCGTCGCGAAAGGCCGGCTGCGACAGCACCCGCCGCTCGTTGGCCTTGCAGGTCACGCACCAGTCGGCGGTCATGTTCACGAACACCGGACGGCCTTCCTCGCGCAGGGCCTGCAGCCGCGCTTCCGACCATGCTTCGCGCCCTTCCGCCGCCTGCGTCGCCTGCGGCGGCTGCAGCGACCCGACCTTCCACACCGGCACCAGCGCCAGCGCGGCCAGCGCCAGGGCCAGGGCGCGTCCGGGCAGGCCACCGGTCCAGCGCCGGCGCTCGTGCCACCACAGCCCGAGCGCGAACAGCGCCAGGCCCGCCGCCACCAGCGCCATCGCGTCCACGCCGCGCTGCTTGCCCAGCACCCACAGCAGCCAGATCGCGGTCAGGTACATCGGGAAGGCCAGCACCTGCTTGAGTGTTTCCATCCACGCCCCCGGCCGCGGCAGGCGGTCGGCCAGCGCCGGCACGAAGCCGACCAGCAGGAACGGCAGCGCCAGCCCCAGGCCCAGCATCAGGAACACGGCCAGCGCCAGCCACGGCGCGGCGGTGAACGCGAACGCCAGCGCGCCGCCCATGAAGGGCGCGATGCAGGGACTGGCCACCACGCAGGCCAGCACGCCGGTGAAGAAATCGCCGGCCGGCCCGCCGCGCGCGGCCAGCGACTGGCCGAGGCCGCCGAGGCCCGCGCCGAGGGTGAATACGCCCGACAGGCTCAGGCCCACCGCGAACATCAGGTACACCAGGGCCGCGACGAACCAGGGTTGCTGCAGCTGGAATCCCCAGCCCAGCGCCTGTCCGCCGGCGCGCAGCGCCAGCACCAGCGCGCCGATCGCGGCGAAGGCCACCAGCACGCCGGCCGTGTACCAGAGCGCATGGCGGCGCGCGTGCGCGCGGCTTTCGCCGCTCTGCGCCAGGCCCAGCACCTTGAGCGAGAGGATCGGCAGCACGCAGGGCATCAGGTTGAGCACCAGGCCGCCGAGCAGGGCCAGCAGCAGCGCGCCCAGCGCGCCGCCCGCGGGCAGCGTCGCGCCCGGTGGTGCGGTACGCACGGCGTTGTCGGCGGAGGCGTCCGTCGGCGAGTCGGCGCGCGCGTCCGCGACCGGATCGGTGCCGGCCGAGGCTGCCGCCCCGGAGTCGTCGCCGTGCCGGGGGGGCGGTGCGTCGTCGGCCGAGCTTGTCGATGCGACCGCTGGCTCCTGTGCCGGTGCGCCAGTCTCCCCGGCGGCAGGTGCCGTGGGCGAAGCGGCCGTCACCGTTCCCGCCGGCAGCGCCACCTCCACCGTGCGCGTCATCGGCGGATAGCAGATGCCCTCGTCCTGGCAGCCCTGGAAGCTGGCGGTCACGCGCACGGTCGCCGCTTCGGTGCTGTCCCGCAGCAGCGGCAGCGGCACGTCGACCTGGTCGAAATACACCACCACCTCGCCGAAGTGCTCGTCGCGATGCGCGGTTCCGCGCGGCCAGTCGGGCGCGCCGGCGCGGATGCCGGGATGGCCCTCGACGCGGACGCTGCCGCGGTCGCGATACAGGTAGTAGCCGCGCGCCGGGGTGAAGCGCAGCAGCACGGTATTGCCGTCTGCGGCGATGGCCTCGAAGCCGAAGGCCTGCTCCGGCGGCAGGGGCAGTGGCTGGGTCGCGCCGCTGGCGTCGATGCCGAGCGGCGCGGTGGCTGCCGGCCCGCCGGACAGGCTGCGGCCGAGCGCGGCGAAGCGGGGATCCGGCGCGGACGCGGCGCCAGGCTTGCCTGCGTCGGCGGGCAGGGCGACCTTGAGCGTGCGCGTCTGCGGCGGATAGCAGATGCCGAGGTCAGCGCAGCCCTGGTACTTCACCTGCAGCGAGAGCTCGCGCGCGCTGTCGGCCGCCGCGCCGGTGAGCGTCGCCACGAGCCGGTCGCGATAGGTCTCCACCTCGCCGAAGAACTCGTCGGTGTGGCGCCGGCCCGGCGGCAGCTGCAGCGGATTGGCCTTGAAGCCGCCTTCGACCACCTGCACCGAGGTGCGGTGGCGGTAGAGGTAGTAGCCGTCGGCGATCGTCCACTCGATCGCGATCCGGCCGCGATCGGTCGCCTGCGCCTGCAGTGCGAACGCCTGGTCGACCGGCAGCAGCTGGCTTTCGTCGACGGCCGCGGCGGCGGGCAGGACGATGGCCAGCAGGGTGCACGCCGCGGCGCGTGCCAGGCGGTCGATGAACCGGCTCACGCATCGGCTCCGGTGCGGGTCGCGTCTTCGATCCAGGCCAGGTAGTCCGGCAGTCCGCCTGCGAGATCGACCGCCACCACCTCGGGCAGTTCGTAGGGATGCAGCTGGACCACGCGCGCGGTCAGCGCGTCGAGGCGCGCGCGGACGGTCTTGATCACGAGCAGCACTTCCTCGGCGCGCTCGACCCGCCCCTGCCAGCGGTACACCGAGCCCACGCCCGGCAGCACGTTGACGCAGGCGGCCAGGCGTTCGCCCACCAGCGCCTCGGCGATGCGCGCGGCGGTCGCGGCATCGGGGCAGGTACACAGGCAGGCGAGGGCGGTCACGGTGGGGCGGCAGCAGGCGTCGGGGGCCCGATAGGTTAGCCGACCGCGGGCGAGGGGCCCCGGACGCGCACCGCCAGCCGCGCGGGACGGATTGTCCCGCCATCCCGCATCGCCCGGTTCACCGGGCTGCCGGTATCCTTTGCGCCCCCCGACTCGCCCCGATCCCCATGTCGCGAATCCCCCGTGCCGGGCTGCGCCGGCTTGCCATCGCGTTGCTGCCGATCCTCGGCGGCTGGAGCGCCGCCGCCGCGGCCCAGGTCGAAGTCGGGGCCGGCATTTCGCTGACCCGCGACAACGAGGACACCCCGGTCGTGGCCGTGGCCTGGTTGCCGGAATGGCGCGAATTCCGCGGCGGCACGCTGCGCTGGGAAATCGGGGCGATGCACCTGCGCGGGCGCAGCGATTCGTCGTACGACAACGACGACGACGTCAGCGTGCTGCACGGAGGACTCCGCTACGAGCGGCCCAGCGGCCTGGTCGCCGGTTTCGGCGTGGGCGTGCAGAGCGGCTGGACCGAGGCCCTGTCGGGCGATCCCCAGTTCATCAGCACGTTCGGCTGGCGCTGGGGCCGCTTCTCGCTGCTGGCGCGCCACATCTCGAATGCCAGCCTGCACCAGCCCAACGACGGCGAAACGATGCTGCAGGGCGCCTGGCGCTTCTAGCGCCGTGGATGCCGGCGTCGGGACGGCGGCTCAGTCGCGATAGACCCGCGGGACCCGCTTGAGTCCGGTCAGCAGGCGATAGGGGCTGTTGCCGCTGCGCGCGGCCACGTCGGCCACGGCCAGCCGCGGCCCCCACAGTTCCACCGTGCTGCCCAGCCCGGCCTGGGGATGGTCGGTGAGGTCGATGGTCAGCATGTCCATCGACACCCGGCCGATCAGCTCGCCCGGGCGGCCGTCGATCACGACCGGCGTGCCGGAGGTGGCGTACTGCGGATAGCCGTCGGCATAGCCTGCCGCGACCACGCCCACGCGCGTGGGCCGGGTGGTGGTGAAGGTGCCGGCGTAGCCGATCGGTTCGCCCGCGGCCAGTTCGCGCACCGCGATCACCTTCGATTCGAGCGTCATCACCGCACGCAGCGCGTCGGCCGCTGCGCAGGGCGCGTCGAGCATGTGCGAGCCGTACAGCATCAGCCCCGGCCGTACCCAGTCGCGGCGCGCCATCGGCCAGGCCATCAGCCCGGCCGAGTTGGCGATGCTGGCGGGCGCGGCGTGCGGCAGCTGCGCCAGCGCGGCGTCGAAGACCGCCAGCTGGTCGGGCGTGCTCGCGTGGGCCAGTTCGTCGGCGCGCGAGAAATGGCTCATTGCGACCAGCGTATCGATCCACGGCAGGGCGCGCAGGCGATGCCAGGCGTCGCCGTACTCCTCCGGCGACAGGCCCAGCCGGTGCATGCCCGAATCGAGCTTCACCCACACCTGCCAGGGGCGCGTGGCGCGATGCGCCTCCAGCGCCTCGACCTGCCAGGGCGAGGCCACCACCGTCCACAGGCCGTGGCGTTCGATCAGCGGCAGCTCGGCGGGGTCGAAAAAGCCTTCCAGCAGCAGGATGGGCGCATCGATGCCCGACTCGCGCAGCTCCAGCGCTTCCTCGATGCTGGCCACGCCGAAGCCGTCGGCCTCGGGCGCCAGCGCCTTCGCGCAGGGGACGGCACCGTGGCCGTAGGCGTCGGCCTTGACCACGGCCAGTGCGCGGCCGCCGCCGAGCGCGCGCGCATGGCGGTAGTTGTGGCGCAGGGCCTGCAGGTCGATCGTGGCGCGCGACGGACGCATGCTCAGCGCAGCCCGGTGGGATTGGGCCAGGGGCGGTCGTAGCGCGAGATGTCCAGGCCCTCGGTATCGATGGCCGGCGTGCGGCCGTCGACCAGGTCGGCCAGGTAGCGCGCCGAGCCGCAGGCCATGGTCCAGCCCAGCGTTCCGTGGCCGGTGTTGAGCCAGAGGTTGCGGTAACTGGTCGCGCCCACCACCGGCGGGCCGTCGGGCGTGGACGGGCGCAGCCCGGTCCAGAACTCGGCGCGCGACAGGTCGCCGCCGTCGGGATACAGGCTGCGCACCACCAGCTCGAGCGTCTCGCGCCGGCGCTGCGGCAGCGTCAGGTCGTAGCCCGACACCTCGGCCATGCCGCCGACGCGGATGCGCGCATCGAAGCGGGTGATGGCGACCTTGTAGCTCTCGTCGAGCACGGTCGAATGCGGCGCCATCTCCGGGCGGGTGATCGGGATGGTTAGCGAGTAGCCCTTGAGCGGGTACACCGGCAGGCGGATGCCGAGCGGGCGCAGCAGCCTGGGCGACCAGCTGCCCAGCGCCAGCACGTAGCGGTCGGCGGTTTCGACGCGGCCGTCGATCCGCACGCCCGAGACGCGATCGCCGTCGGCCAGCAGCGCTTCCACGGTCTGGCCCGGGCGGAACTCGACCCCGGCCTGCGCCGCCATCGCCGCCAGGCGGGTGGTGAATAGGTGGCAGTCTCCGGTCTCGTCGCCGGGCAGGCGCAGCGCGCCGGCGAGGGTGTCGCGCACCGCCGCCAGCGCAGGCTCGACCCGGACGATGCCGTCCGCGTCCAGCAGTTCGTAGCGCACGCCGTACTCGCGCAGCACGGCGATGTCGCGTTCGGCCGCGTCGAGCTGGGCGCGGGTGCGGAACAGCTGGGTGGTGCCGAGGGTGCGCTGTTCGTACTCGATGCCGGTGGCCACGCGCAGATCGGCCAGGCAGTCGCGGCTGTACTCGGCCAGGCGCACCATCCGCGCCTTGCTCACCGCATAGCGCGGATGGGTGCAGTTGCGCAGCATCGCCCACAGCCAGCGGTACTGGTCGAGGTCGCCGGTGGGGCGGATCGCCAGCGGCGCGTGGCGCGAGAGCAGCCACTTCACCGCCTTGAGCGGGATCCCGGGCGCGGGCCAGGGCGATGCGTAGCCGGGCGACACCTGGCCGGCGTTGCCGAAGCTGGTGGAAAGCGCCGGGCCGGCCTCGCGATCGACCACCACCACGTCGTGGCCCTGCTGGCGCAGGTACCAGGCGCTGGTCACGCCGATCACGCCGGCACCGAGGATGAGGATACGCATCGCCGTAGGTCTCGACGTCGGGTCAGGGCTGGGCAGGGCTGGCGCAAAGCCGCGCCACAGGGCCGGGCACCGCACGGACCCGGGAGGGATGGGCCGGCACGGGCCCGGCCTGGGCGCGCAAGGCCGGGACATCCACCAGTATAGGAGCTGCCTTCCAGTCCGATTTCCCGTTTTTGTGCCGCATGGCAGGTAGAATCCCTGCGGAACAGGCTTCTGGCGGGACCACGTGAAGGCGCGCGACCTCGACCGCATCGACCGCCGCATCCTGCGCATCCTGCAGCAGGAGGGGCGGATCTCGTTCACCGAGCTGGGCGAGCGCGTCGGGCTGTCGACCACGCCCTGCACCGAGCGTGTGCGCCGGCTGGAGCGCGACGGGGTGATCACCGGCTACCACGCGCGGCTGGCGCCGGAGGCGGTGAAAGCCGGGCTGCTGGTGTTCGTGGAGATCAGCCTGGCCTACAAGTCCGGCGACATCTTCGAGGAGTTCCGCCGCGCGGCCCTGCGCTTGCCGAACGTGCTCGAATGCCATCTGGTCTCCGGCGACTTCGACTACCTGATCAAGGCGCGCATCTCGGAGATGGCCTCCTACCGCAAGCTGCTGGGCAGCACCCTGCTGACCCTGCCGCACGTGCGCGAATCCAAGAGCTACATCGTCATGGAGGAGGTGAAGGAGACGCTGGAGCTGCCGGTCGCCGACTGAGGCGGCTACGTCTGCTAGCCGACGGGGACCCCCAGCCTGGCGCGTGCCAGTGTCGCCGCCGATAGCGGGGCGACCTGAAGGAGCCCGCCGCGGCCGGCAGGCCCCTGGGGCGAATGTCCCCCGGCCTCCGCCTGCGGCGAAAGCTTCCTCCTCGATTTCGCCCCAAGGGGCTGCCCACCCCGGCGGGCGCGGCTGCCGGCGACTGCGTGCCGGGGCGTCGCCTTTCATCAGGCGCGACGTCCTGTCCAGACGGATGCGGGGAGTCCCGGGGACGAAATCAAGGAGGAGGCGCCGACCGCAGGCCGGTGCCGGGGGACATTCGTCCCCGGGACTCCCCGTAGCCGGCCCACCGCAACGGCCCACCGCAACGGCCCACCGCAACGGCCCACCATTGCAACTGGCGACCGGCAGGCTGCCGCTTCGGGCGGGACGCGAAAAATTCCTCGCGGCGGCCCTTGAAAGCGCTGTGAAGCCTCCCCATGTTCGGCCGCACCTCCCGGTCCGTCCGGGATTTTCGCGCCCGCGGTTCTGGCAGTCTCCACCTGCGACTGCTAAGATCGCCGCAAATTCTGTAGTCCTATCAATCACTTGCGAGGGTTGAACATGAGCAACATCAAGCCGCTGTACGACCGCGTGGTCATCAAGCGCATGGAAGAAGAAAAGATGTCCGCTGGCGGCATCGTGATCCCGGACTCGGCCACCGAGAAGCCGATCAAGGGTGAAGTCGTCGCCGTGGGCGAGGGCAAGGTGCTCGACAACGGCAGCGTGCGCGCCCCCAAGGTCAAGGCCGGCGACAAGGTGCTGTTCGGCAAGTACAGCGGCACCGAGGTGAAGCTCGATGGCGCCGAGTACCTGGTGGTGAAGGAAGACGACATCTTCGCGATCCTCGGCTGATCGCGGGATCGCTTCCGCACGACCTTTCAACACTCCATATCAAGACACTGAGGTAAATCAGCCATGGCTGCCAAGGAAATCCGTTTCGGTGAGGACGCGCGCTCGAAGATGGTGCGCGGCGTCAACGTGCTCGCCAATGCCGTGAAGGCAACGCTCGGCCCGAAGGGCCGCAACGTCGTGCTCGAGAAGAGCTTCGGCGCCCCGACCATCACCAAGGACGGCGTGTCCGTCGCCAAGGAAATTGAGCTGGCCGACAAGTTCGAGAACATGGGCGCGCAGATGGTCAAGGAAGTCGCGTCCAAGACCTCCGACAACGCCGGCGACGGCACCACCACCGCCACCGTGCTGGCGCAGGCGCTGATCCGCGAAGGTTCCAAGGCGGTCGCCGCCGGCATGAACCCGATGGACCTCAAGCGCGGCATCGACCAGGCCGTCAAGGCCGCGGTGCAGGAGCTGAAGAACATCTCCAAGCCCACCGCCGACGACAAGGCCATCGCCCAGGTCGGCACGATCTCGGCCAACTCGGACGAGTCGATCGGCAACATCATCGCCGACGCGATGAAGAAGGTCGGCAAGGAAGGCGTGATCACCGTTGAAGAGGGCTCGGGCCTGGACAACGAGCTCGACGTCGTCGAGGGCATGCAGTTCGACCGCGGCTACCTGTCGCCGTACTTCATCAACAACCAGCAGTCGATGTCGGCCGAGCTGGATGACCCCTTCATCCTGCTGCACGACAAGAAGATCTCGAACGTGCGCGACCTGCTGCCCGTCCTCGAAGGCGTGGCCAAGGCCGGCAAGCCGCTGCTGATCGTGGCCGAGGAAGTCGAGGGGGAAGCCCTGGCGACCCTGGTGGTCAACACCATCCGCGGCATCGTCAAGGTCTGCGCCGTCAAGGCCCCGGGCTTCGGCGACCGTCGCAAGGCGATGCTGGAAGACATGGCCGTGCTGACCGGCGGCACCGTGATCTCCGAGGAAGTGGGCCTGCAGCTGGAGAAGGCCACGATCCAGGACCTGGGCCGCGCCAAGAAGGTGCAGGTCTCCAAGGAGAACACCACCATCATCGACGGCGCCGGCGACACCTCGGCGATCGAGGCCCGCATCAAGCAGATCAAGGCGCAGATCGAGGAGACCTCCTCGGACTACGACCGCGAGAAGCTGCAGGAGCGCGTGGCCAAGCTGGCCGGCGGCGTGGCGGTGATCAAGGTCGGTGCCTCGACCGAGATCGAGATGAAGGAAAAGAAGGCCCGCGTCGAAGACGCCCTGCACGCCACGCGTGCGGCGGTGGAAGAGGGCGTGGTCCCGGGCGGCGGCGTCGCGCTGATCCGCGCCAAGGCCGCGATCGAAGGCCTGAAGGGCGCCAACGAGGACCAGAACCACGGCATCCAGATCGCCCTGCGCGCCATGGAAGCCCCGCTGCGCGAGATCGTCACCAACGCCGGCGAAGAGCCCTCCGTGATCGTCAACAAGGTCAAGGACGGTTCGGGCAACTTCGGCTACAACGCGGCGAACGGCGAGTTCGGCGACATGGTCGAGTTCGGCATCCTGGATCCGACCAAGGTGACCCGCACCGCGCTGCAGAACGCGTCCTCGATCGCCGGCCTGATGATCACCACCGAAGCGATGGTGGCCGAGCTGCCGAAGAAGGAAGAGCCGGCGATGCCGGGCGGCGGCGGCATGGGCGGCATGGGCGGCATGGATTTCTGATCCGGCGCCAACCGTTCCACTGCGACACGGAAAACCCCGCCGCGAGGCGGGGTTTTTCTTTATGGGGCCGATGGCGGCCTCCTGCGATTGCCGGCCCCGGGATGAAGAACCCCGCCCTGCGGCGGGGTTCCGGAAGGGCGGGAGAGCCTTGGCCTCAGAGGTCGATGCCGAAGCCGACGCCCGCCGAGCGCTCGCTGCCGCTGAAGGCGCCGCCGAGGGAGAACGAGGCGCGGCCGACGCGCTTGCCGTAGCCCACCGAGAGGCCGCGTTCGCCTCCCTGGAAGCCCGCGCCCACGGCGATGCGGCCACGGTCGCTCTGGCTGCCCGCGGCGTTGATCGCCATGTTCAGCATCGCCGCGCTCATCGCTCCCATGCGGTCGATGCGGCGGTCCTGCTGGCGCACGCGGCGGTCGAGGCCGTCGAAGCGGTCTTCCAGCGCGCCGAGGCGGTCGTTGATCCCGCCGACGTCGAAGCCGACCAGTTGCTGGATGGCGGTATCGGTGTAGTCGTTGGCGGCGGTCAGGGTGGCGGTGTCACCCGCCTCCAGGTCTTCGCGCACCGCCTCTTCGCGCTCATCCGTGTAACCGGTCGCGGTGGCCAGCGTGGCGTCGTCGCCGACCTCGGCGACGTCGGTGGCGATCGCCTGCACTTCGGCTTCGGTGAGACCATCGCCACCGCCGGGCCCTGCAGGCCCCTGCGGCCCCTGCGGACCCTGCGGACCCTGCGGCCCGACCAGAGATGCGAGCCAGTCGCTCTCCGTTCCGCTGTAGCCATTGCCCACCGCGACCTCGTAGGCGCTCAGCCCCTGCGGGCCGGGCGCGCCGCCCGGGGGCAGCGCCTCGATCGCGCCGATGCGGCCGTCGAGGCCGGTCAGGACACCGTCGACCGCAGCAAATGCGTCGCCGACGTTGCCATGGCTGCCGCCCTGGATCACGTAGACCGGCGCCGTCCAGGCGCCGTTGGCATAGGCCGCGCCGCCGCCGAAGTACGCCGCCACGGTGCTGCCCATGTCCGACAGCTGCGACACGTTGACCGCGTCGGTGTCGGCGGTGCCGGCCGCCACGTGCACCAGGCGGCGTTCGTTGCCGGCATCGCCGAAGGAAACGGTGTCGGCTTCGCTGGCCACCGAGTGCGCGCCGATCGCGACCGCATTGGTCGCCTCGACCGCAACCAGCGTGTTGTTGCCGATCGCGATGCTGGCGGTTGAAGTCGCGCCGGTTGCGCCTTCCGCCAGCACCGAGGCGTCCCTGCCGATGGCGATGGCCTCGTAGCCGGTTGCTTCCGCGCGGACGCCAATGGCGAGGCTCTGATAGCCGGCGGCCGTCGAGTCGTATCCGAAAGCGTGGCTGCGCGTGCCGCTGGCGACATTCAGGTAGCCGAACGCGCTGCTGCGCTCGCCTCCAGTGGTGTTGTCCGTGCCGAACGCGTTGCTGCCAGATCCGGTTGCTTCGTTGCTTTGACCGAACGCGTTGCTGCTGCCGCCACTGGCGCTGTTCGCGTAGCCGATGGCGGTTGCGTTGTTGGCCGTGACCTCGTTCATGTAACCGAACGCGCTGGCCGACGTGTTGCTCGACGTGTTCCGGTACCCCACAGCGGAGGCTGATCCGCCGGCAGCCCGGTTGTTGGCCCCGAAGGCGACACTGCCGCTGCCGCTGGCGGTGTTGTAGTAGCCGAACGCGTTGGCATTCGCGCCGCTGGCGGTGTTTTGCCAGCCGAATGCGTTGGCGTAGGAACCACTGCTGGTGTTGGAGATGCCGAACGCGGCGCCGCTGTCGGCCGTGTTGAACGTACCGACGGCAGTGCTGTTCTGGGCGACCGCTGTGTTGCGGTGGCCGATGGCCGACGACTGCACGCCGCCGGCGCTGTTCCGGTCGCCGACCGCGGTGCTGCTTGCGCCGCTGGCGGTGTTGGTGCCGCCCACCGCGGTGCTGCCGTTGCCGCTGGCGTCGTTGGCATTGCCGAGGGCGGTGCTGCGATCGCCGCGGGCGATATTGCCATTGCCGACGGCGGTACTGTCCGCGGCGCTGGCATTGTTGCCTTCGCCGTAGGCGCTGGCGTCGGCGAAGCAGGTCGTGTTGGCGTTGCCATGCTCGCTGCCTTCGGTGCGGTTGGTGGTGTCGCTGCTCTGCTCCCAGACGCCGGAGGTCGTGTTGAACGTCCAGCAGCCCGGCCCGGCGGGATCGGCCTGGACGGTCGGGGCGACGGCCAGGCCGATGGCGAGCATCAGCGGCGCGACATGGTGCGGCTTGCGGAATTGCGGGGTCATGCGGTGGATCTCCTTGTTGGACAGTCGTTGTTCACCGGGTGCTGCGGGCGGCGCGATGGCCCGGTCCGGGGTCGCGCCGTGAGTGCCGACCGACGGCGTCTGCCGACGACGGGCGAAAAGCAGTGGGTGCGCGCCAGGTGGCTGGTCGCCGTGCCCGCCTCCAGCCACGAGATCCGGGGGCGCCGACTGACAGGCCCCCGACGGGGAGGCGATGGCGGGGAGCGACTGGCCTCAGGTCGAAGGCGGGCCTGCGCATGCGGCCGCTGCCAGACCCGCCGGGCAATCGCGAGTTGCTCCGGTGGAGCCGTGCGCAGGCGGCCGCGCGCGTCGCGTGCGTCAGTTGCCGAGCAGCCCCCGCAGCAGCCCGCGGGCGGACTCCCTCGCGGCGGGCTTGGCCGCATCGCGGGTGGCACCGGCCATGCCGGGCACGAGCATCGCAGTCGACTTGCTGCGCACGCGCACGGTCCAGGCCGGGGACCAGTCGCGTCCGGCGTCGGCCGGGCGCGGCTCGGCGATGCTGCGCTGGCTGCCGTAGGCGATCATCTGCACCATCGGCGCGGCATCGACGCCGGCGAACGCTTCGGTCGGGATCCGGCAGCTGCGCGCGTCGGCGCCGAGCACGGTGCGCTTTCCAGTCCACTGCGCGAGCAGCGATTCAGGCAGGTAGTCCATCAGTTCGGGACCGGCGTAGCCGTCCTCGGAACTGCTCCACATCACGATGGTGTCGCCCTGCGATGCCATGGCATGGATGAAGTAGCCGCGCGCGCCGTCGACTGGCGTCCACTCCAGGGTCATGCCTTCGCCGGGGCTGCCTGAGCTGTCGAGTTCGAGCCTGGGCAGGAAGTCGTCGGCCTGGCCGAGCGCGAACTGCATCGCGCCGGGCAGGCCGTCGCCTTCGAGCTGGTGGCTGCCGACCAGCGAGGCCTTGTCGGACACCGCGCGGCGCGCGCCCGGGTTGGGCCAGAGCACGTGCTGCGGACCGACGTCGGGGGCCTGTTCCGGCACGGGGCGCGGCGCCATCGCGCGCCCGCCCTGCACCGGCTTGCCGTCGCGGATGGTCATCGAGTATTCCACCGGCTGGCGGCCGCGGACCTGCTCGCCGCAGCCCCAGAAGTAGCGGATCCGGTAGCTGCCGCCATCGGCGAGGCCCAGGCTGCCGCTGGCGTCGTGGCTGCCGCCGGTCTCGCCCTGGCTGCGCTCGCGCGGCAGAAGCTCGATGCGGGTGCCCAACTGCAATCCCTTGGGGACGGCCTGGGTGGCCGATTGACCAGGCGCGTTGCGGTTGTGCAGCGCGACGTCCATGTAGCGACCGGGCATGCCCGGGTGGCGGGTCATGCCGTAGGCGGGGCGCTGGCCGCCCATGGCGCCGGCCAGGCGGCCCATCGCGCCCATGCCGGGCATGCCAGGCATGGTGTGGGTGGCGACGTCGATGTAGAGCTCGGTCGGCGCCGCCTGCGCGTGCGCAGGCAGGCTGGCGGACAGGGCGAGCGCCAGCGTCGAAGCGGTGGCGATGAAGGAAACATGCATGATCGTGCCCTTGCAGGAAGACGGGCCGAACGGCGGCCCGGCCGGACCCGGTGCATCCAGGTGCCCCATCCACGAGAAACCGCGGCGGGAACTGACAGGCACGGCGCGGGTCGTCCCGGCATTCCGAACGGGAAGAGGGTCAAACCCTGTTCTTCTTCGTGAGCGGAGTGCCCCGCGTTGGGTGCGGGCATCGAGGCGCGCGGCGCGCCGATGCCTGCAGGTCGTGGCCAGGGCGATGGTCAGCGCGGGGTATGCCGCAGGGTGGCGATGCCGACATCCTCGACCGAGGCGTTGGCGCTGAGCCGGTTCATGACGGACCACTCGGAGGTGGCGGTGACGAACGCCTGGCCTGCGGCGGTTGTGGCGCCATGGATCTGCCAGTCGCGGATGAAGCCATCGCCATGGTTGAGCAGGTAGGCAGCCGGTGCGCCTGTGAGGTCGGCCGCTGGCGCACTGGCGACGCCGGCACACGACATGCCGGAGATCGTCACCGTGGGGGACGGCAGCCCGAGTTCGACCTCGATATCGGTGACGCCGCCGCCGCCCTCAAGGAGATCTGGCGGATCTGTGATGAGCTGCATCGCCAGGAAATGCCCGGTATCGCGCCAGGTCGACACCGTGCCCGGAACGCAGCCAGGGGCTTTTTGCCGATAGACCTGCTTGAGCGATTCCATCGGCCCGCTGGAGGGCTCGAAAGCATTGCTCATGTCCACGTAAGCGTCGTCCACGCTCAACGCTACCTCGGCGTCCAATTCGGTGCTTTCCGCGTACGACAGGTAGCTCTGGTTGATGGATCGCGTGTCGAGTTCGAACCGGGTATCGAGCGTGAACTCCAGATCGAAATGCAGACATTTCTCGACCTGTACCTTCATCTTTCCGAGGGCCGGCGAGTTATCGATTCCACGCTGACTGAACTGCCTGGAGAACGCCTGATACGCCGGGAAGATCCGATGGACGATGTGCTCGTTAACGCACATTTCGTATTCCTCGTCCATGCATTTGGGGGCGACGGTCTCGAGCAGTTCGTCGACCAGGTCTCCTGCTTCATCCTCGTACCCGAGCAGTACGCGCTGATGGGCGTAGCTGCCTACGGTCTGGATGGCCGCGCGCCCGGCAGCGCAGCTCTGGCCAGCGGCCTCAATGCGCGGAATCACGACTTCCCGCTGCAGCTGATCGAAGTACGGATCGAGCAGAGAAGCGAGGTTCGTTGACTCTCCCCGCAGCTCGGCCTGCCGAGCCGCCTGCATGATGGCCCGCATTTCGCTGGTGATCCGCTCCTCCGCCGATCCGCCGATGCGCTTGCGCGCCGCCTCGACGTCGCCCATCAGTCCTCTGGCGGCCCCGTAGCCGCTGAAGTGGCTCACCGCGATGGCAATGCCGTCGGCGTCCATCACCGGCTCGGCGAAGCTGAGCTGGTCGTCCGAATAGCCATACAGGATGCGTTCGCCGGGCGGGATCGCCGTCGCCGGCGCGATGGTCAGCGTGGCTGGCACGTCGAACACCAGCCCGGAGGGCTGCAGGTCCACGGTGACGTCGCTGCCGTTGCCGAACGGCAGGCCTTCGAGCCGGGTCACCGGGGTCATCGTGATGCGCGTGAGCTGGCGCAGCGAGTCGGCGGGGACTGCGAGGGTGAACACGGTCCCGTCGGCGCCGGTGGCGGTGATGGTACCGCCGGCGAAGCCGATGGTCTGGGTGACCGCGCGTGCCGGATCGAGCGCGGGAACCACCCGGATCGGATTGTCGACAGGGCCCAGGTCGACCGGGGCGGAGGCACCACCGCCGTCGCCGGGCGTGCAGGCCGGAAGCAGGAGCGATGCGCAGGCAGCAAGGATGGCCAGGCCTGTGGCGAACAGTCTGTTGTGCATGGTGGGTGTCTTCGATGGAATGGGTGCTGCGCCACTCCCGGGCGGTTCGCTAGGGCGGCGGGTGGATGCGGCTGCGCCTGCCTCAGTCGGCGACTGCAGCCAGGTCCATGTAGCGCGTGTACAGCGGCTGCAGCTCGGACATGCGTGCCAGCACCATGTCGCGTTCGGCTGCCGACAGGGCCGCGTACGGATCGCGTGCCAGCACTTCCAGCGCGTGTTCGCGCTTGTGCGGCTCCAGCCGCGCCAGCCGCGCCTGGCCGTCCGCGCCGGCGTAGCGCGCGTGCAGCATGCGTTCGTACAGCAGCGTCTGCATGGCGTTGCGCAGGCCACGGTACTCGGCCAGCGACAGCTCGGCCGCCGTGGCGATCTGCCGGCCCTGCGCGTCGTACTGCGATAGCGATACGAAATGGCTGCCGCTGGCCCGCATCAGCGCGATCTCTTCGCCCATGCCGCGCACGTAGGCGTCGAGCATGGCGTCGTCGAGGACCGGGCGCGGATCGGCTTCCCGTGGGCGCCGCTCGGCAGGCGCGGCGGACGTGGCAGGCGTGGCGCCCTGCGCTGCGGCCACCGGGCAGCGGACGCGGATCGAATGGATCCGCTCCCGGGCCGTAGCGGCTTCCTTGCCGAAACGCGACTGCAGCCCGGCGGCGTCCACGCCGGCCACCCAGCCTTCCGTGGCCATCGCCACGATCGCTGCGCTGTCGCAGGGCGCATCCCCACCCTCCGTCCACGACGCGTCGAGTTGCCGCCACGACGCTTCGAGGGCTTCGGCCAGCTGTGGTTGGGCCAGACGCATCGCCGGATGGGCCGGTGGCGTCTCGCCGCAGCCGGCGAAGACGGCCGACAGGGCGAGCAGGGCGCCGGCAGCGACGCTGCGCGTGATCGACCGGCATGACAGGAGGGTGGACATCGACGCTGTGCCTCGGCGGAACGGGACGGGGGCCGGGCCGTCCGCAAGGCCGGGCACGTCATCCACGAGATCCGCTGGCGGGAACTGACACGATGCGGGCGCCTGCCGCCCCGAAACGGCGCGGTCTGTCGCCATCGGGGGCCCCGTCCAGTCATCCGGGTGCCGGTTGGCTCCGCGTCCCCAAGCCATCTGGACCGACGGGCCGGAGATTCAGGGCAGCGCCAGACAGGTCGTTTCGCCCGGGTTGGCCAGGCACCGCGACAGCGGCGCGGTGGCGGCGTGGGCGCCGGCCGCGACCGCCAGCGGGGCGACGGCATCCGGGTCGCCGGTCGCCCGGGCCAGCAGCGCCGACAGCATCCATGGGCGCATCCAGTCGCGCTGGATGTCCTCGGGCGACTGCCGGCTGCGCAGCGTGTCCAGCAGGCCGGCGGCCTCGACGTGCGCGCCGGTGGCCACGAGCCATTCGGCGCGCGCCTGCAGGTAGCCCGGCGGGGCCTTGTCCGTATCGGTCGGGACGCAGCCGTCCAGGGTGCGGCCGGCCGCGCCGGCATCGCCCTGGCGCAGCTGGACGGAGGCGCGCAGGCCGCAGACCGCGAGCGCGTCGGGATGCCGCGCACGTCCATTGGCCGCCAGGATCTCCGCGCTGCGCGCGAGCGCGGCCAGCGCCGCCGGGTGGCGGCCGGCGGCCGCGGCGGTGTAGGCCAGGCCGGTGAAGCAGCGTTCGGTCGACAGGTTGCTGCCGCCCAGTTCGTCGAGCAGGCGGGCGCTTTCCCCGAACGTGTCCAGCGCCTCGTCCAGGCGTCCGCGCTGGAGCAGCACCAGGCCGAGGTTGCAGCGCGACAGCCCGCGCAGCATCAACGGATTCTGCAGGCTGCGGTCGGCGACTTCGACCGACTCGCGCGCCAGCTGCTCGGCGCGGTCGAACATGCCCAGCACGCGGAAGGTGTGGGTCACGTCGCTCAGGGTGTGGGCCAGTCCGCCGCCGTCCTCGCCGTACAGCGTGCGCGCGATGCGCAGACGCTCCTCCTGGATCGGCACGCGCAGGCGTTGGTCGTGCTTCGGGCCGGAGAGCGCGATCGACAGGCCGTTGAGGGCATTGATGTGGCGTACCGAATCCTTCAGCTCGCTGGCCTCGATTTCCGCCACCAGCGTGCGGAACGTCTCCGCGGCCGCGTCGCGGTCGGTGTACAGCAGCGCCTCGCCGACCGCGATGCGGGCACGGAAGGTTTCGTTGGGCGGCGCGTCCCACAGCGCATTGAGTTCGACCGATTCGCGCGCGTGGGCCAGCATCGCCTCGTGGTCGCCGCGGTGCTTGGCGTGGCGCATCAGCTCCCAGTGCGCCCGCGACATCTCCCCGGCGGCAACGTCCCTGTGCGGCGCGAGCAGGGCCAGCGCGTCCTCCAGGTCGGCGAGCGAACCTTCGTAGTCGTCGAGGTTGTAGCGCACCGTGCCGGTGAGCAGCAGCACGTCGGCGGCGGTCAGCGGCTGGTCGGCCAGGGCGTCGCCGCGCGCGCCGTCGGCCGCGGCGCGCATCACGTCGATGACCCGGGCGCTGCCGCCGTCGTCGGCGCGGGTGGTGATGAACATGGTGCCGAGGAAGTCGCGCACGGCCTCGGTACGGCGTGCGCGCTGGCTGGCATTCTCGGCTTCCTGGCGGGCGAGCGCGGCCTGCTGCTGCGCTTCGGACGCGTGCCGCCGCGCTTCGCCGGCCTGCCACAGCGTGGCCGCCACGCCGGCGGCCAGGCTCGCCGCCAGCAGCACGCCGGCCGCCACCGCGCCCCGGTGGCGCAGCACGAACTTGCGCAGGCGGTAGCCGGCGCCGGGCGTCTGCGCCAGCACCGGCCGGCCGTCGAGCCAGCGGCGCAGGTCGTCGCACAGCGCGTCGGCGGTGGCATAACGCTGCTCGGGTTCCTCGGCCAGTGCCTTGAGCAGGACCCGGTCGAGGTCGCTCCTGAGCGGCACGTAATGGCGGTGGTAGGCATCGGATGCGTCGCGCACCAGCAGCGACGGGCGCGTGGTGTCGTGGCCGGCGGTCGCCGACTGCGGGGTGCGTCCGGTCAGCAGCCGGTGCAGCAGGGCGCCCAGGCCATAGACATCGACCGCGGTGCTGGCCGGTTCGCCGCGCAGCTGTTCGGGTGCCGCGTAGCCGGGGGTCATCGCGCGCCACAGGGTGCGGGTGCGCTCGCCGGTCGCGTCGGCGAACTGGCCGATGCCGAAGTCCAGCAGGCGCACGTGCCCACTCGCGTCCACCAGCACGTTCGACGGCTTCAGGTCGCGATGGATGACCAGGTTGCGATGCGCGTAGGAGACCGCGCCGCAGACCTGCAGGTACAGGCGCACGATCGCCTGCGCATCGGGCGCGTTCGCTTCGCACCAGCGGTCGATGCGCTCTCCCTCCACCAGCGGCATCGCCAGCCAGCAGGTGCCGTCGCCGGCGACGCCCGAATCGATCAGGGCCGCCGCGTTGGGATGGTGCAGCCGCGCGAGGATCTCGGCCTCGCGCTGGAAGCGCTCCTGTCCGGCGGCGCCGAGCGCGCCCAGGGTCAACACCTTGACCGCGGCCTGCTGGCGCGCCATGCCGCTGTCGCGCCAGGCGCGATAGACCACGGCCATCCCGCCGCGGCCGAGTTCTTCCTCCAGGGTCCAGTCGCCAAGACGGCGGCCGGCGAGTTCGCCGCCGGCGGATTCCAGCACCGGCTGCGGCTTTACGTGCGCGGCGATCATCTGGTCGAGCCGGCGGCGCACCTGGTCGGGGATGTCCTGTGCCCGCAGCCAGGCCTCGCGTTCGGGTCCGGGCACGTCAAGCCACTGGCCGAAGAGCGCATCCGCGGCGTGCCAGTGCGCGAGGCGGTCAGGATCCATCGCCATCACTGCCAGCCGCACTGTCGTCGAGCATCGCCTGCAGGAAGGCGCGCGCGCGCTCCCATTCGCGGTACACCGTGCGCTCGGAGATTTCCAGCAGGCGCGCGATCTCGGCGAACTCCATTCCGGCGAAGTAGCGCAATTCGACGATCTGCCGGCGCTGCGCACTGATCGATTCCAGCGCCTCCAGGCCCTGCTCGAGCGCCAGCACGCTGGTCCGCGCCTGCGGGGCGTCGGCGATCCGTTCGTCGAGGCTGACCATGACCTGGTCGCCGCCGCGCTTGTCGGTGGCGCGCTGGCGCGCGTGCTCGACCAGGATCCAGCGCATCGCGCGCGCCGAGGCGGCCATGAAATGCTGGCGGTCGATCACCGACAGCGGCGTTCCCTGGCTGATGCGCAGGAACAGCTCGTGGACCAGCACGGTCGGGGTCAGCGTCGACTCGCGCCCGCGCATGCGCGAATTGGCCAGGCGTCGCAATTCCGGATACAGCGCCTGGAAGACCGCGTCCATGCGCGCCGAATCCCCGTCGCGCGCCTGCGCCAGCAGCTGTGTGATCTCGTCGCCCGACACGTCCTGCGTCCCCTGCTTTCCGGGGGCGACGCTAGCATCCGGGTCGGGACGGCGCAAACCGCTGGGAACCCGGGCTGCGCGCGCGCCGGGGTTCAGGCATCCTCCCGCGCATGCGCACGCCCGCTTGCCCAACGCATGCCCGTCCGGACGATGTGCCGCTGGCCCAGCCCCAGGGGCAGGGCGGCGATGGCTGGTGGCTGTACCTGGTCGAATGCGGCGACGGCAGCTGGTACGCGGGCATCAGCAACGATGTCGCCGCGCGGCTGCGCGCGCATGCGGCCGGCAAGGGCGCGCGCTATACGCGCGGGCGCGGCCCGTTCCAGCTGCTGGCGCAGCGCGCCTATCCCGATCGCGCCGCGGCCTCGCGCGCGGAATGGCAGCTCAAGCGCCTGCCGCGGCAACGCAAGCGGGCGTTCTTCGACGCGTGAACGGCGCGCATTGGCGCGTGCGCCGGTCCGGTCGCGATGCAAATCAGCCGAGCATCGAGCCGCTGTCGAGCCAGCGCTGGTGCCAGGACAGCGCTTCCGGCAGCAGGTGCGGGGTGTGCTTGCCGTAGCTGTCGCGCAGTGCCCGGTCGAAATAGTCCTGCAGCGCGTCGCGGTAATCGGGATGCGCGCATCGCTCGATCAGCACCTTCGCGCGCTGCTTGGGCGACAGCCCGCGCAGGTCGGCCAGGCCCTGTTCGGTGACGATGATCGACACGTCGTGCTCGGTGTGGTCGACGTGGCTGACCATCGGCACGATCGAGCTGATGCTGCCGCCCTTGGCGGTGCTGGGCGAGAGGAAGATCGACAGGAAGCCGTTGCGGGCGAAGTCGCCCGAGCCGCCGATGCCGTTCATGATCCGGCTGCCCATGATGTGGGTCGAGTTGACGTTGCCATAGAGGTCGACCTCCACCATGCCGTTCATGCCGATGCAGCCCAGGCGGCGCACCAGTTCGGGGTGGTTGGAGATCTCCTGCGTGCGCAGGATGATCTTGCCTCGGAAGAAATCGATCTCGCGCTTGAAGGCCTCGTTGGCCTGCGGGCTCATCGCGAAGCCCGTGCACGAGGCGCTGGCCAGCACGCCGCTGCGCAGCAGGTCGAGCATGCCGTCCTGGATCACCTCGGTGAACGCGGTGAGATCGCGGAAGCCGCTCTTCGCCAGTCCGGCCAGCACCGCGTTGGGGATGTTGCCGACGCCCGACTGCAGCGGCAGCAGGCTGGCCGGCAGGCGGCCGCGCGCGACCTCGTGCTGCAGGAACTCGATCAGGTGGCCGGCGATCAGCTCGCTGGTGGCGTCGGCGGGGCTGAACGGGCTGTTGCGGTCGGGTCCGTGGGTCATCACCACCGCCACGATCTTGTCCGGATCCACGCGCAGCGCGGTCTCGCCGATGCGGTCGCCGGTGTGCTCGAGCGGGATCGGCCTGCGCTGCGGCGGCAGGGCGGTGCCGTAGTAGATGTCGTGCATGCCCTCCAGCCCTTCGGGCTGCCAGGTATTGACCTCGACGATCACCTTCTTCGCCAGGTCCAGCCAGGTCTTGCTGTTGCCCACCGAGGTGGAGGGCACGATGCCGCCGTCCTCGCGGATCGCCACGGCCTCGACCACGGCGACGTCGATCTCGCCGTAGAACCCGAACCAGGCGTGCTGGGCGACGTGGCTCAGGTGCGCGTCGATATAGGCCAGCGAACCGTCGTTGATGCGCTGGCGCGTGTCCGGGTCGCTCTGGAACGGCAGCCGCAGGGCGATGCCGTCGACCTTGGCCAGGGCGCCGTCGAGTTCGGGCGCGGTCGAAGCGCCGGTCAGCAGGCGGATCTGGAAGGCCTCGCCCGCATCGTGGGCCTGGCCGATGCGCTCGGCCAGCGCCAGCGGCACCTGCTTGGGGTAGCCCGAGCCGGTGAAGCCGCTCATGGCGACGGTCTGGCCGGGGCCGATATGCGCGGCCGCGGCGGCCGCGTCGACGATGCGCGCCCGCAGCGGCGCGCACCGGATCCTGTCGTGGGGCATGGGACAACTGCAGCGTGGGGAGCCGGCCATTATCCCCCGGCCGGCGGGCCCGCGTCCGCCGACGGGTCGCCAGGAACGGCCCGTGCCCCGCCCGGCGCATGCGCCGGCAGGGCAACTGCGTCGGCCTGCCCATGCGCTCCCCGCGGGGCGCGGGCGCCGCGCGGCTATAGTGTCGACCCCCTGACGCTCTCCGTCCGATGTCCCGCTCCAGCCGCGCCACCATCGCCCTCGCCGCCGGCGGCACCGGCGGCCACCTGTTCCCGGCCGAGGCGCTGGCGCGCGAGCTGATGGCGCGCGGCCACGCGGTGGTGATCCATACCGAGCGGCGGGGCGCGCAGTACCAGCAGGCGCTGGCGGGCATCGACCACGTGGTCCTGCCGGCCAGTTCGCTCGAGGGCGGGATCGCGGCCAAGGCCAGCGCCGCGCTCGCCATCCTGCGCGGCGTGCTCGCCTCGCGCCGCGACCTGCGCCGGCGCCGCGTCGCGCTGCTGGTGGGTTTTGGCGGCTATCCCAGCTTCGCGCCCGCGCTCGCCGCCAAGAGCCTCGGCCTGCCGCTGCTGCTGCACGAGCAGGCCACGCGCCTGAGCAAGGCCAACGCGCAGCTGCTGCGGCTGGCCGACGGCCTGGCCACCTCGTTCCCCACCGTGGCGGGCGCAGACGCTTTCGACGCATCGAGGATCGTGCAGACCGGCAACCCGGTCCGCCAGGCCATCCTGGCCGCGCGCGGCGACTATCCGGGGCTCGACGCGCGTGCGCCGCTGCACCTGCTGGTTGTCGGCGGCAGCCAGGCCGCCGCGGTGTTCGGGCGCGTGGTGCCGCCGGCGCTGGCGCTGCTGCCGGAGGCCCTGCGCGCGCGCCTGCGCGTGTCCCTGCAGTACCGTGGCGACGACGCCGACGCGATCGACGCGCAACTGCGCGAGGCGGGCATCGAAGCCACCGTGCAGCCGTTCTTCGACGACATGGGCGAGCGCCTGCGCGACGCGCACCTGGTGCTCACCCGCGCCGGCGCCACCACCGCCGCCGACCTGCTCACCATCGGCCGGCCCGCGGTGTTCGTGCCCCTGCCGCACGGCGGCGCGCGCGAGGAGCAGCGCCGCAACGCCGAGACCCTCGCCGCCGCCGGCGTGGGCTGGCACCTGCCGGAGGCGGAACTCACGCCGGCCGCGCTGGCCGCGATCCTGCGCGAGGCCTTCGAATCTCCCGACCGGCTGCCTGCCGCCGCACGCGCCGCGGCCGCGCTGGGCCGGCCCGATGCGGCCGCCCGCCTGGCCGACGCGGTCGAGCGGCTGCTGGCGTCGCACCGCTAGCGCGACGGCCGCGCCGCGCGCGCCGCCTACAATCCTGCCTCGCGCATCCGGCGCGGACATGGGCGAAGGGCGCATGCGCGAGCGGCAGGACGTACTGATCATCGGCGGCGGCCACAACGGCCTGGTGTGCGCGGCGTACCTGGCCGCGGCGGGGCTGTCGGTGACCGTGCTCGAGCGTCGCGGCGTGGTCGGCGGCGCCGCGGTCACCGAGGAATTCCACCCCGGTTTCCGCAACTCGACCGCCAGCTACACCGTCAGCCTGCTCGATCCCAAGGTGATCGCCGAACTGCGCCTGGCCCAGCACGGCCTGCGGGTGGTCGAACGTCCCTACGCCAACTTCCTGCCGCTGCCGGACGGCAGCGCCTTCCGCCTGGGCAACGGCCAGACGGAGGCCGCGCTGCAGTCCACCTCGCCGCGCGACATCGAACGCCTGGCCGGCTACGGCGCGATGCTCGACCGCGCCGTCGCGGTGCTGCGCGAACTGATGCACCGCACGCCGCCCAACCTCGGCGACGGACTGTCGCTGGCCGATTGGCTGACCTCGCTGGACGCCGCGCGCCGGCTGCGCCACCTCGACCTGCGCGGCCGCCGCGACCTGCTCGACCTGTTCACCAAGTCCGCCGGCGAACTGCTCGACCACTGGTTCGAATCCGGGCCGCTCAAGGCGGCGCTGGGCTGGGACTCGATCGTCGGCAACTTCGCCAGTCCGTACACGCCGGGCAGCGCCTACGTGCTGCTGCACCACGTGTTCGGCCAGACCAATGGCAAGCCCGGCGTCTGGGGTCATGCGATCGGCGGGATGGGCGCGATCACCGGCGCGATCGCCGCCGAATGCGCGGCGCGCGGCGTACACGTGCATCGCGGGCAGGCGGTCGAGCGCGTGCTGGTCGATGACGGACGCGCCTGCGGCGTGGTGCTGGCGGACGGCCGCGAACTGCGCGCCGGCGCCGTCATCTCCAACCTCAATCCGAAACTGCTGTACACGCGCCTGGTCGAGCGCGCCCACCTGGACGAGGACACCGCGCAGCGCATCGAACGCTACCGCTGCGGCTCGGGCACCTTCCGCATGAACGTGGCGCTGTCCGAGCTGCCCGACTTCAGCGCGGCCCCGGGCACCGCACTGCAGCCGCACCACCAGAGCGGCATCCTGGTCGGCCATTCGCTGCAGTACTTCGAGACCGCCTACTTCGACGCGCGATCGCGCGCGCACAACCCCGGCTGGGCGCGCGCGCCGGTGGTCGAACTGGTGATCTCCTCGACCCTGGACGACACGCTGGCGCCGCCGGGCCAGCACGTGGCCAGCCTGTTCTGCCAGCACGTGAATCCCGAGGTCGACGGCGGCTGGGACGCGCACCGCGACACCGTGGCCGGGCTGATGATCGACACGGTCGATGCGTACGCGCCGAATTTCAGGCGCAGCGTGCTCGGCTACCGCGCGCTGTCGCCGCTGGACCTGGAGCGCGAGTTCGGCCTGGTCGGCGGCGACATCTTCCATGGCGCCCTGGGACTGGACCAGATGTTCAGCGCGCGCCCGCTGCTGGGGCAGGGCAGCTACCGCGGCGCGCTGCCGGGCCTGTACCTGTGCGGCTCGGGCAGCCATCCGGGCGGTGGCGTCACCGGCCTGCCCGGACGCAACGCCGCGCGCGAAGTCCTGCGCGACCTGCGGCGGCGCCCGCGCCCGGACTAAACCCGTCGGGCCTGGCCGCAACGCCAGCGGCTGCACCGCCGTCGCGACGCAAGTGGATGTAATCGTTACCAGTCGCCGGACGGCGGGACGCGCTTAGTAAACCGGCCGGTATCGTTTTGCGGTGCAGCGTGCAACCGGGGTCACACATCGTTCACGATGCCCCCGCACCCGACGTGGGGGAGGGAGCAAAGCCCGCTGGCAGGCAACTGCGAGCGGGCTTTTTTATTGCCCGATGGCCGCGCCAAGGGCGTTTTCACCGGCGAGTCCGCGGTTCGGCCGGGCCCCGCCCACCGCCGTCGCGCCGCCTGCTGCCACAATCGCGGCATGGATGACGCCGCTACCCAGTCCGACGCGATCGCCGAGCGCGCACTCGCCCGCTTCACATCGCTGACCGACGACAACTTGCGCGCACGCCTGCGCCAGCTCGCGCTGGCCAGCGATTTCGCGATCGACGTGCTGGTGCAGCAGCCGGCCCTGCTGGCCCAGCTTGCGCTCGACGACGGCGCGCGGCCGCTGGCGCCGCCCGCGCTTGAGCCCGAGGCGCGCGAGGACTGGCCGCGCCAGTTGCGCCAGTACCGCCGCGCCGAATCCACCCGCCTGGTCTGGCGCGACGTGTTCGGCCTGGATGGGGTGGAGGACACCCTGGCCGGCACCACGCGCCTGGCGGAGCAGTGCCTGCAGCGCGCGCTGGACGCGCTGGAAGGCGATTTCGCCCGTCGCCACGGCGTGGTCCGCGACGACGAGGGCCAGCCCGTGCGGCTGGTGGTGTTCGGCATGGGCAAGCTCGGCGGCGGCGAGCTCAACTTCAGCTCCGACATCGACCTGGTCTACGCCTACGAGCACGGCGGCGAGAGCGGAGCGGACGACGACAGCAGCGTGCGCCCGCTGGCGGCCGAGGACTATTTCGCGCGGCTGGGCCAGCAGCTGGCGCGCCTGCTCGACGAGACCACGGTCGACGGCTTCTGCCATCGCGTCGACCTGCGCCTGCGGCCGTTCGGCAACGTCGGGCGGGTGGCGATGAGCTTCGCCTCGCTGGAGCTCTACTTCCAGCGCGAAGGGCGCGACTGGGAGCGCTATGCCTGGCAGAAGGCGCGGCCGGTGGCCGGCGACCTGGAGGCCGGGCAGCGCTTCCTCGATGCGCTGCGCCCCTTCGTCTACCGCCGCTACCTCGATTTCGGTGCACTCGACGGCCTGCGCCAGATGAAGGGCATGATCGCGGCCGAGGTCGCCCGCCAGGAGTTGGCCGACGACATCAAGCGGGGCCCCGGCGGCATCCGCGAGATCGAGTTCCTGGCCCAGGCGCTGCAGCTGATCCGCGGCGGCCGCGAGCCGGCGCTGCGGGAGCCGCGCCTGCTGCCCGCGCTGGAGGCGCTGCGCGAGGCCGGCCAGGTCGGCGCCGAGACCGCGGAGGCACTGGCGGCGGACTACCGTTTCCTGCGCCGGCTGGAAAACCGCCTGCAGATGCTGCGCGACGAACAGACCCATGCGCTGCCGGACGGCGCGGTCGATCGCGACCGCATCGCGCGGGGCCTCGGCCATGCGGGCTGGGACACGCTCGCGGTCGAGGTCGGGTTCCACCGCGGGCGCGTCGCCCAGGAGTTCGATGCGCTGCTGTCGCAGCGCGGGGAGCAGCCGGGCGTCGCGCACGACATCGCGGCCTACTGGCGCGCGTTGCCCCAGGGCAGTGGGGCCGGCGCGCTGGCGGCGGCCGGCTTCGGCGATGCGGCCGACGTCGATGCCGCGCTGCGCGACTTCGCCCGCTCGCCCAGCGTGCGCGAACTGTCCGACGCCACGCGTGCGCGCCTGGACCGGGTGATGCCGGTGCTGCTGCAGGCCTCCGTGCCCGCCGACCGTCCACTGCAGGCGATCCGCCGGCTGCTGGCCCTGCTGCACAACATCCTGCGCCGCGCCAGCTACCTCGCCCTGCTGGATGAGCATCCGCCGGCGCTGGCGCGGCTGGTCGACGTGGTCACCCGCAGCGCCCTGCTGGCCGAGCGACTGGCCGCGCATCCGCTGCTGCTCGACGAACTGCTCGATGCGCGCGCCGAAGGCCCGCTGCCCACCCGCGAGCTGTTCGACGCCGCCTGCCAGGGCATCGAGGCCGGCGACACGGAAGGTGCGCTGTTCGCGCTCAACGAGGTGCGCCAGCAGCTGAGCTTCCGGATCGCGCTGGCCACCCTCGACCGCCGCCAGCAGGCGACCGACAGCACCCGCCAGCTCGCCTGGATGGCCGACGCGGTGGTGCGCGCGGTGCTGGAGCTGGCGCGGCGCGAACTGCACGCCAAGCATGGCGCGATGCCCGGCGCCGGCTTCGCGGTGCTGGGCTACGGCAGCCTCGGCGGCGAGGAGCTCGGCTTCGGCTCCGACCTGGACCTGGTGTTCCTCTACGACGCGCCGCTGGACGCGCAGTCCGACGGACCGCGGCCGCTGGACGCGACGCGCTGGTTCGCGCGGCTGGCGCAGAAGATCGTGGGCCTGCTGGGCGCCGTGACCGGCGCCGGGCGGCTGTACGACATCGACGTGCGCCTGCGGCCGGACGGCGGCAAGGGCCTGCTGGTGTCCTCGCTGGCCAGCTACGGCGACTACCAGCGCGAACGCGCCTGGACCTGGGAGCACCAGGCGCTGGTGCGCGCGCGCTGCGTGGCCGGCGATGCCGAACTGGCGGCCGCGTTCGACAGCGTGCGCGACGCGACGCTGGGGCGCGCGCGCGATCCGGATGCGCTGCGCGACGACGTGGTGTCGATGCGCGCGCGCATGCGCGCCGAACTCGATCGCGGCGACGGGGCGCGCTTCGACCTCAAGCAGGGCGAGGGCGGGCTGGTCGACCTGGAGTTCCTGCTGCAGTACCTGGTGCTGCGCGAGGCGGCGTCGTGCCCGGAGCTGCTGCAGCCGCGCGCCACGCCGCTGCTGGTCGATGCCCTGGCCGACGCCGGCGTGCTCGATGGCGCCACTGCGGAGGCGCTGTGCGAAGCGCATGCGCAGCTGGTCGCCGCGGGCCTGGACTGCACGCTCGACCGGCGCGCGCGGATCGTGCCGCCCGACGCCCGGCTCGAGTCGGCGCGCGAGTCGATCCGCGCGGCATGGCGCGCGCACGGACTGGCCGCGCCGCCGGCCACGGTATAGTGCGCCGCTGCATCGAACGGGACATCACGCGATGAGCGAAGGCGGGACGACGTTGCTGGACGCGATCGAGCGCGAGACCGGCGCCGATCCGGCGTGGAGCGTGCTGTGGCTGCATGGCCTCGGCGCCGACGGCAGCGACTTCGTGCCGATCCTGCCCGAGCTGGTGCGGCGCGACTGGCCGGCGATGCGCTTCGTGTTCCCGCATGCGCCGATGCGCGCGGTCACCATCAGCAACGGCGCGCGCATGCGCGCCTGGTACGACATCCGCGACTTCGACCTGGCCAACCGCGCCGACGAGCAGGGCGTGATGGAGTCGGTGGCGCAGGTCACCGCGCTGATCGACCGCGAGATCGCGCGCGGCATCCCGGCCTCGCGCATCTTCCTGGCCGGCTTCTCGCAGGGCGGCGCGATCACCCTGGCCGCGGGCCTGCGCCGCAGCGTGCCGCTGGCCGGCCTGGTCGGGCTGTCGACCTACCTGCCGGGCGCGACCACCGCCGCCGCGGCCCTGGTCGAGGGCGCCACCGCGCAGCCGCTGTTCATGGCGCACGGCACCGGAGACCCGGTGGTGCCCTATGCGGCCGGCGAACAGACTGCGGCCTGGATGCGCCAGCGCGGTTTCGAGGTCGAGTTCCATCGCTACCCGATGCCGCACTCGGTCTGCCTCGAGGAGATCCGCGACCTCGGCGACTGGTTCTCGGCGCGCCTGGCCGCCGGCTGAGGCCGTTTGGCGGCCGCCCGGGCTGCGGCTACCATGCCGTCGACGCGTTTTTCCTGGAACGGGATGCCCCAGTGAAGATCGTTATCGCCGACGACGAGCCGCTTGCCCGGGAGCGCCTGCGCGCGCTGCTGGCCGGCCAGGCCGACGTCGAGGTGGTGGCCGAGGTCGGCGATGGCCACGAGACCCTGCACGCCTGCGCGCAGCACGATCCGGACCTGGTCCTGCTCGACATCGCCATGCCCGGCATCGACGGGCTGGAAGTGGCGCGCCACCTGCAGGCCTTCGAACCGCGCCCGGCCGTGGTGTTCTGCACCGCCTACGACGCGCACGCGCTGTCGGCCTTCGACGCGGAGGCCGTGGACTACCTGGTCAAGCCGGTGCGGCCCGAGCGCCTGGCCTCGGCCCTGCAGCGCGCCCGCATGCTCACCGCCGGGCGCCAGCAGCGCAGCGGCGAGGCGGACGGCGCGCGCCGCACCCACCTGTGCGCGCGGCTGCGCGGCAGCCTGCGCCTGATCCCGCTCGAGGACGTGCGCTACCTCCAGGCCGAGGAGAAGTACGTGGTGGTCCACCACGCCCGCGGCGAGGACCTGATCGAGGAATCGCTCAAGTCGCTGGAAGACGAGTTCGGCGAGCGCTTCGTGCGCATCCACCGCAACTGCCTGGTCGCCCGCCACGAGCTGGTGGAACTGCGCCGCGGCCTGGACGGGCACGTGCAGGCCATCCTGCGCCACGGCGACCGCCCGCTCGAGGTCAGCCGCCGCTGCGTGGCGCAACTGCGCGAGACCATCCGCAGCCTGTAGCGACCCGCGGCGCGGCGCGGCGGGGGATAATGCGCGGATGGACATCCTCCGCATCGCCACCCGCAAGAGCCCGCTCGCCCTGTGGCAGACCGAACACGTGGCCGCGCGCCTGCGCCAGGCGCATCCGGGGCTGGAAGTCGCGCTGGTGCCGCTGAGCACCCGCGGCGACGAGGTGCTGGACCGCTCGCTGGCCGCCATCGGCGGCAAGGGCCTGTTCCTCAAGGAGCTGGAGCTGGCGATGCAGCGCGGCGAGGCCGACTGCGCCGTGCATTCGCTCAAGGACGTGCCGATGGAGCTGGAGCCGGGCTTCGTGCTGCCGGCGATCCTGGAGCGCGCCGATCCGGCCGACGCCTTCGTCAGCAACCACTGCGACGGACTCGATGCGCTGCCGCTGGGCGCGCGCGTGGGCACCTCGTCGCTGCGCCGGCAGGCGCAGCTGCGCGCGCGCCGCCCGGATCTGCAGCTGCGCGACCTGCGCGGCAACGTCAACACGCGCCTGGCCAAGCTGGACGCGGGCGAGTACGACGCGATCGTGCTCGCCTGCGCCGGGCTGCAGCGGCTGGGCCTGGACGCGCGCATCCGTGCGCGCCTGCTGCCGCCGCAGTGGCTGCCCGCGCCGGCGCAGGGCGCGATCGCCATCGAAAGCCGCGAAGGCGACGACCGCATCGCCGGCCTGCTGGCCGCCCTCGACCACGCCCCGACGCGACGCCGCGTCGAGGCCGAGCGCGCGATGAACCGCGCGCTGCACGGCAGCTGCCACGTGCCTGTCGCGGGCTTCGCCGAGGATGCGGGCGATGGCGGCCTGCACCTGCAGGGCCTCGTGGGCGATGCGAGCGATGGCCGGCTGGTGCGCGCCGAGGCGACCGGCCACGACGTCGAAGCGCTGGGGCGCGAGGTCGCCGCCCGGCTGCTGGCCGCCGGCGCGGGCGAATTCCTGCCGCCGGCCTGAGCCGTCCCGCCCCTAGCGGAAGCTGTAGACCAGGTTGAGCGTGGTCAGGGTGTCGGTCTTGCGCACGCCGGCTGCGGCATCCACGTCGGTGTTGTGGCGGGTCTGCAGGCCCGCCTTGAGCGCCAGCGCCTCGCTCATCGCCACGCTCAGCGCCAGGTCGTTCTGGGCGAAGGTGTTGTCCGAGCCGGACTCGACCAGCAGGGTGTTGACCAGCTGGGTATTGCCGGTGAGGCGATGGCTGAGTTCGGCGCGCGCACGCAGGATCGCATCGCCCTGGCGTTCGCCGGTCTCGGCGTTGCGCGCGCGGCGCAGGCCGGGGCCGATCTCGCCGGACAGCGTCGTGCGCTCGTTTTCGACCACCGTGCGGCCGTAGCTGAGCGACAGCGTGGCCTGTTCTTCCCAGGCCGAGAAATCGTCGTGCTCGTAGCGCGCGCTGCCGACCAGGGCGTGGCGCGGATCGAACTTGTAGCCGCTGGACCCGCCGAACTCGAAGCGGTTGGCGCTCAGCTCGTAGCGCCGCTCGGCCACGCCCTCGCCGTCGAGGTCGCCCGTGGCCTCGCTGCGCGCCCGCAGCGCGGCCGCATGCAGGCGGTGCTTCCACTGCGCGTCCTCGCGGGCGAAGGCGAGCCGGGTATTGAGGCTTTCCGAGCGCGCGTTGCCGCGCGAGAGCGCGAAGCCCAGCTCGCCGGTGCCGGTCCAGCCGGAAGCGGACGCATCGGCGACCGAGGGGGCCGGTCCGGAATGCGCCGGGGATTCCGGCGCTTCGGCGGCATCGGCGGAGGCGGCCGGCTCGCCGGACCGCGGCGGATCGCCGGGACCGGCGGCCAGCGCGGGCAGGGCGGCGCAGGACAGGAGCAGGGCGGGGAGGACGGAACGCAGGTTCATGCTTGGGGACGGACGTGGGGAAATGGGCTGGCGCGCCGGGCGTGCCAGCCGGAGGAAAAGGCCGGGCTCAGAAGGCGTAGCGCAGCCGCAGCGAGCCTTCGCGGTCGGTATGGCCGTCGCCGCCGTCGGCGGCGGTGTCGTGGCGCAGTTCGAAGTCGCCGAGCAGCGACCACTGCGGCGCGAGCTCCAGGTCCACGCCGATGGTCTGGCGCAGATAGGCGTTCTCGCGCCCGCGCTCCAGCCGCACCTGCTGGCGCAGCGAGCCCAGTCCGCCGAGACGCTGCGACAGCCGCAGCTGGCCCATCGCGACCGGGCCCTGCGCGGCGGTGCCGTAGTTGGCGTAGGGCTGCAGGCGGTAGCCGGTCCCGAGCTCGACCTGGAGGCTGGTGGCGCCGCTGCGCACCGCCTCCATGCCGTAGCGCGCGTCGACCAGGGCGGCGCCGCCGCTGGTGTCGAACCAGTCGCGACGCGAGGCCGGGGAATGCAGGCCGATGAAGCGCCGGGTGGCCAGGCGCGGCAGCCGCTGCGGCCGGATCTCGTCGACCACCCCGGGCGCGCGGGGGGGCGCGAGGGTGCGGCGCGCCTGCTGCCATTCCGCGTCCGGGCAGACCAGGCGCAGGCAGGGCTGCCGCAGCGACACCCGCCCGGACGCGACCGCCACCGCCGCCGGCTGGTCCGGCGCTTCGGGCAGGGGCTGCAGGAACACGGGCAGGCCGATCACGGCCAGCCACCAGCTGGCGAACACCAGGGGACTCCGCGGGTGGAAACGGTTACCCCATTGTCGCCGGTGCGGCCGTCACATACCTGAATGCTGCTTCAGAACGGGAAGAACCTGGGGATCAGCACGATCGCGGCGGTACAGAACACCACGTTCAGCGGCAAGCCCAGCCGCACGAAATCCGAGAACCGGTATCCCCCGGCGGTGAACACCATGGTGTTGGTCTGGTAGCTGATCGGGGTGGCGAAGCTGGTCGAGGCGGCGAACGCCACCGCCACCAGCAGCGGCTTGGGGTCGATTCCCATCGACTCGGCCGCCGCCAGCGCGATCGGCACGACCAGCACGGCCGAGGCGTTGTTGCTCATGAACTCGGTGGCGATCGAGGTCATCAGGTAGACCGCCGCCAGCGCGGCCAGCGGCCCGAAGCCGCCCAGGGTGCCGATCATGAAATCCGCCGCGAGCGCCGCCCCGCCGGTCTTCTGCAGGGCGATGCCGAGCGGCAGGATGCCGGCCAGCAGCAGGATCACCCGCCAGTCGATGGCGCGGTAGGCCTCGTCGGGCTCGATCAGGCCGGTCACCAGCAGGATCCCGCAGCCGATCAACGCCGCTTCCACGATCGACAGCCAGCCCAGGGCCGCGACCGCGATCGTGGCGACCATCACCAGCACCGACAGGCTGGCGCGGACCGCGTCGACCTTGGCCTGCCGGCGGGTGCCCAGCACGATCATGCCCTTGTCCGCGCGCAGGTCGTCGATCGCGCGCGCCGGCGCGTCCAGCAGCAGCACGTCGCCGAGGTCGAGCGGCACCTGGTCGAGCGGCTGGCGGATGTCGAGCAGGCGCCGGTGGATGCCGTGCACCCGCGCCCGGTACATGTGCCCGAAACGCATGCCCGACAGCGTGTGCCCGATCAGGTGCGAGGCGGGCGAGACCATGGCCTCGACCTGCAGGCGTTCGGCGTCGATGTCGCCGTCGAGGTCGCGCGCGACATGGTCGAAGCGCAGCTTGCGCGCCTTGCGCACCGCCGCCACGTGCTTCCACTCGCCGCGCAGCAGCAGCCGGTCGCCGGGTTCGACGCGCGCGTCCTGGCCGGCCAGCGGCCGCCCGTGGCGCAGGATCTCCAGCAGCACCACGTCGTCGATGTTCGCGGGCACCACCTCGTGGCGCTGCAGGCCGACCGCCGTCGAGTCTTCCGCCACCAGCAGCTCGGCGACGTAGCGGCCGACGTGCTCGAGTTCCTCGGTGCCGGGGACGCCCCGATCGGGCAGGAGCCAGCGCCCGACCGTCATCAGGTACAGCATGCAGAGGCCGACGAACACCAGGCCCAGCGGCGCGAACTCGAACAGGCTGAAGCCCACGCCCGCCGCATCGCGCGCCATCGAGTCGACCAGCAGGTTGGTCGAGGTGCCGATCAGGGTGCACACGCCCGCGGCCTGCGACATGTACGACAGCGGGATCAGGAACTTCGAGGGCGCCCAGCGGTTGGCGGTGCTCGCGGCCAGCACCAGCGGCAGGAACACCGCCACGGTGGCGGTGTTGTTGACGAAGGCGGCCACGCACGAGACCAGCACCAGCATCACCAGCAGGAACAGCCACTGGTGGCGGATCCGCGACAGCACTTCCCCGATCGCCGCGACCGCGCCATTGCGCTGCAGCGCCGCGCTCAGCACGAACATCGCCGCCACCATGATCGTGGCCTGGTTGCTGAAGCCCGACAGGCCATCGGACAGGCTGATCGTGCCGGTCACCACCAGCGCCGTCATCACCAGCAGGGCCACCACGTCGACGCGCAGCTTCTCGGTGACGAACAGGGCGATCGCCCCGGCCAGGATGGCCAGGGTCAGCCACAGGTCCATCGGGCCCTCCCGCCATCCGCTGCCGCCATGCTGCCGTGGGCCATGTCCGCCCGGGTCCTCCGCTCGATCCGGCGCACATGGTGCGGCCCGCAACCCCCGGCTGCAAACCGGGCGCATGCAGCGCGCCGTTCCGGCCCGGCCCGCCGGGCGGCCGGACAGCGCATAATCGGGCGCATGGACCGATACGAACGCATCCTGTCGCTGCACCGCATCCTCAAGACCTCCCGGTACCCGGTGACGGTCGCGCGCCTGCAGGAGGAGCTCGAATGCTCCCGCGCCACCGTCTACCGCGACCTGGCCTTCCTGCGCGATGCGCTGATGGCGCCGATCGTGGGCGACGGCGAAGCCGGCTTCCGCTACGACGCCGACGAGGGCGGCCGCTTCGAGCTTCCCGGGCTGTGGCTCAATTCCGACGAGCTGCATGCGCTGCTCGCCGCGCAGCAGCTGCTCTCGCGCAGCGCCGGCGGCGTGCTCTCGAGCGCGCTGGCGCCGCTGCAGGCGCGCATCGACAAGCTGCTCGACGAACATTCGGCCGGCAAGCACTGGCCGGTGGAACGGGTGCGGGTCATCCCGCACCGCGGCCGGCGCATGGACGAGCACGTGTTCCGCAACGTGTGCTCGTCGGTGCTGCAGCGCCGCCAGCTCGCCTTCGACTATCGCGCCCGCTCCACCGACGAGAAGACCCGGCGCACGGTCTCGCCGCAGCGCATCACCCACTACCGCGACAACTGGTACCTCGATGCCTGGGACCACGAGCGCGAAGCGCTGCGCAGCTTCTCGGTCGACCGCATCGCCGCCGCGCGCGTGCTCGACGGCGACGCCCGCGACATCGCCGAGGCCGAACTCGACACCCACCTGGCCGGCAGCTACGGCATCTTCTCCGGCCCGGCCAAGGGCGTGGCGACCATTGTGTTCAGCGCCAAGGCCGCGCGCTGGGTGGCGGACGAACACTGGCATTCGCAGCAGCAGGGCCGGCTGCTGCCCGACGGGCGCTACGAGCTCAAGCTGCCCTACAGCGCCTCGCGCGAGCTGCTGATGGACGTGCTGCACTACGGCGCCGATGCCGAGATCGTCGGCCCGCCGGTGCTGCGCGAGCAGGCCAAGGCGCTGCTGCAGCTGGCCCTGTCGAACTACGAGCGGTGATGGCGGCCGCGTCCGGCGCCCTCGTGCAGGCCGGGCGCGAACCGGTGGCGCTGGCGCTGGGCGCCGGCGGCGCGCGCGGCCTGGCCCAGATCGGCGTGATCGAGGTGCTGGAGGAGCGCGGTTTCCGGATCCGGGCGGTGTCCGGTTCCTCCAGCGGCGCCCTGGTCGGCGGCATCTTCGCCGCGGGACGTCTGCGCGAGTTCGACCAGCGCCTGCGCGCGATGTCGCGCAACGATTTCCTGCGCCTGCTCGACCCCGGCTGGCGCCGGTCGGGCGTGCTGCGCGGCCGACGCCTGGTCGATGCCATGCGCGAGGTGGTCGGCGACCCGCTGATCGAGACCCTGCCGGTCCAGTTCACGGCCATCGCGGTGGACCTGGAGCGCCAGCGCGAGGTCTGGATCCGCGAGGGGCGGCTGTGGGATGCGCTGCGCGCCTCGTTCGCGATCCCGGGCCTGTTCACGCCGCACCGGATCAACGGGCGCGCCCTGGTCGACGGCGGGCTGCTGGCGCCGATGCCGATCACCGCCACCCGCCTGGCCGACGCGCACCGGCTGGTCGCCGTCGACATGCACGGCTGGCCGCGCCGCCCGCCGGGGGAGCCGGCCGATCCGCAGCCTCCGGTCGAAGAAGCGGGCATCGGCGGTCGCGTCGGCCAATGGCTGGAACGCGCCGTGGCCGGCGAGGCGGAGGGCGACGCCCTGCGCATGGGCCTGCCCGAAATCATGTCGCGCTCGCTCGATACCATGCAGGCGCAGATCGCGCGCGTGCAGCTGGCGCTGGATCCTCCCGAACTGCTGATCCGGATTCCCCGCGACGTCTGCCAGTTCTACGAGTTCTGGCGCGCGGCCGAGCTGATCGACGTCGGCCGCGCCGTGGCCACCCGCGCGCTGGACGCGGCCGGCTACTGAGCGCGATCCGTCCACGCCGCCCCGGCGCGGGCGTCGCAGCCGTTGAGATGTCCCTGCGCGAGGCTGCACGCCCGCCCTGGAGCCGCCGCCATGAACGCCATCACCCAGACCCGACCCGCCCGCGACCCGATGCGCCCGGTCGAAGCCGCGCTGCTGGGCGCGCTGTTTCTCGGAGCGGTGGCGGCGCTGTCGCTGCCGCTGCCGGCCGGGCTGTCGCTGTGGCTGCTGCTGGTTCCCGGGACCGCGCTGGCGATGGCCGGCGCGCTGCGCCTGGCGCGCCGGAAGGGCGGAGCGGCGCCCCCGGCGGCCGTCGCCCCGCGGCGCCGCCGCGCGGCCCAGGCGGTCGCGTCGCGCCGCCGCGGGCCCGCCCCGCGCCGCGCGCGCCTGTTGGCGGCGCTGGCCCTGGGTTGATCCTGGTGTCGGCGACGGGCAGGCAGCGGCCGGCCCGAAGCGCGCCCGTCAGCGCAGGACCAGCGGTGGTTCCCCGCCGACGATCACCACGTCCGCGGGGCGGCGCGCGAACAGGCCCACGCTGACCACGCCGGGGATCTGGTTGATCGCGGTCTCCAGCGCCACCGGGTCGGCGATGCGCAGGTTGTGCACGTCCAGCACCACGTTGCCGTTGTCGGTCACTACGCCCTGGCGCCACACCGGCTGGCCGCCGGTCGAGGCCAGGATCTCGCGCGCGACCAGGCTGCGCGCCATCGGGATCACCTCCACCGGCAGCGGGAAACGCCCCAGCACGTCGACGCGTTTGGCCGGGTCGATGATGCACACGAAGCTGCGGCTGGCCTCGGCGATGATCTTCTCGCGGGTCAGCGCCGCGCCGCCGCCCTTGATCAGGCGGCGCTGCGGATCGCACTCGTCGGCGCCGTCGACGTAGAGGGGCAGCGGGCCGGTCGCGTTGAGGTCGAGCACCTCGATGCCGTGCTGCTTCAGTCGCGCCGTACTCTGTTCCGAACTCGACACCGCGCCGGCGATCCGATCGCGGATGCGGCCGAGCGCGTCGATGAAATAAGCCACGGTCGAACCGGTGCCGACGCCGACGACCATGCCGTCCTCGACGAATTCGATGGCTTTCTCGCCGGCCAGGCGCTTGGAGTCGGACATGGGGGTCTCGTGGTTCGGTGGTCGGGTGGCGCTATTCGAGCGAGAGCAGCAGCTTCCATTGCGCGGCGGTGACGGGCAGCACCGACAGCCGCGAACCCTTGCGGATCAGCGCGAACTCCTCGCCCAGCGCGTCGGCGTGGCCGCGGATCTCGTCGAGCGGAATCGGCCGCGCGAGCTTGCGCACGAACTTCACGTCCACCAGGTCCCAGCGGGGCTGCTCACGCGTGGCCTTGCCGTCGAAGTACTTGGACTTCTTCTGGAACTGGGTGGGATCGGGATAGGCCGTGGTCGCCACCTCGGCCAGGCCGTAGATGCCCGGGACCTCGGTATTGGAGTGGTAGAACAGCACGCCGTCGCCGACCTGCATCTGGCGCATGAAGTTGCGCGCCTGGTAGTTGCGCACGCCGGTCCAGGGTTCGGTGACGACACGCTCGAGGTCGTCGATCGAGAAGTCCGTGGGTTCGGACTTCATCAGCCAGTAGCGCTTGCGGGAACTCATGGGCTCACCAGGAAGGTGTCGGATTCGGTGCAGACCGCGTCGAGCGGGATGTCCCATGGCTCGGGGGCAATAGCCTCGGCCTGCTGCACGGCGAACGCAGCGCCGACCAGCCGCGGCGGAGCGGGCGAATCGACGCGGAACGCGAAGCTGCGATCGTACCAGCCGCCACCCATGCCCAGCCGGTGCCCGCGGGCGTCGAAGGCGACCAGGGGTGCGACCACGAGGTCGAGCTGGTCGGGGCGCAGCAGCTGGTCCTCCGGCACGTCCGGCTCGGGAATGCCGTAGCGGTTGTTCGCCAGCGGCGCGCCCGGGCGCCACGCCGCGAAGCGCAGCGTGTCGTCCCCGTGCAGCACCGGCAGGCAGTAGCTGAGTTCGCGCGGCAGGCGCATCTGCCAGACATGCAGCGCGATCTCGCCGTCGAGCGCCCAGTAGCCGGCCACGTGGCCGCTGCGCGGGAAAAAGGGCAGGGCCAGCAGGCGCGCGGCCAGCGCCTCGGCCGAGGCGATCCGCTGCGCCGCCGGCAGCGCGCGCCGGCGCTCGCGCATCGTGCGGCGCAGCGCGGCGCGGTCGTCGTTCATCGGTGGGATCGGCGCGGGAACATGCGCCTATTGTGACCGGCGCGGTGCCGTGACTGGAAGCGCGCCGCGGTTCGCCCGCGCGGCGCGCGCCCTGGAATGAATACGTCCTCCGCCTGTGCCGATGCCTGCGAAACGACCTTGAACCCGGGGTTCAAGTGGGGACGCTTGGGATCCATCGGGCTTCCCGCTACGAGGCGGACCTGCACACCCGGATTCCGCGGCGCCCCCGTGGTCGTCATTAAGGGACAAGGCGAATGTTGCGCATGCCGTCGGTCACGGCAGAGGACGCGAATGCAGTATAGCCGGCATGCAAAACCTGCCAAGCCCGTTCGTCGGCCTGACGGTGGAGCGGTTCATGCACGTCGTGCCCGCGTCTGTGCGCGCGCGGCTCAGCGGGCGTCGATCAGGCCGTCGAGCTTGCGCTGCAGGCCTTCGAGCAGGCCGGAGATTTCGCGGTCGCGCTGCGCGTTCTCCTCGCGCAGCTGCTGCAGCTCGTGCGCCAGGTTCAAGGCGGCGAGCACCGCCACGCGGTCGACCGCCGCCATGCGGTTGTTGCCGCGCACCTCGCGCATGCGCTCGTCCAGCACCCTGGCCGCGGCCACCAGGCTGTCGCGGCCCTCGGCGGACACGCCCACGGTGTACTCGCGGTCGAGCAGGCGGACGTTGACCGCTTCGCTGGCGCTGCTCATGCGCGCGCGCTCACGTGTGCTGCTCCAGCGACTTGAGCCGCGCGATCATCGCCTCGACGCGCGAGCGCGCCTGTTCGTTCTTGGCCAGCAGCTGCGAACGCTCGCCGGAGATCTGCTCGTGCTGCTGGCGCAGCGAACGGTTCTCCTCGGCCAGCTTCTGGGCGCGGTCGACCAGCGCATCGATGCGCGCGGTCAGGGCGCGAAGCTGGGCGATCACGTCCGGGCGGTCCATGGCGGCACGATAGCAGGCCGGGGCGGCCGGTCAAGGCGCGGTGGCGGCCGCCGGCGCAGCCTGTTCCCGGCCCGGGCGCCAGTTGCGGATGAAGGCCAGGCAGGCGTGCGCCTCCAGCGGCCGCGACAGCCAGAACCCCTGGACCTCGTCGCAGCGGTGGTCGCGCAGGAAGCGCACCTGGGCTTCGGTTTCCACGCCCTCGGCGACCACGTTCAGGCCCAGCGAATGGGCCATGGTGATCACCGTGCTGGTGATCGCCGCGTCTTCCGGGTCATGGGTGAGGTCGCCGATGAAGGCCTTGTCGATCTTGATGGTGGTGATCGGCAGGCGCTTGAGGTAGGCCAGCGAGGAATAGCCGGTGCCGAAGTCGTCGATCGCCAGCGACACGCCGAGTTCGCGGAACGACTGCAGCTTGGCCGCAGCGTGCTCGGCGTTGGCCATCAGCACGCTCTCGGTCAGTTCCAGCTCGAGCATGCTCGGCGGCAGGTCGATATCGGCCAGCACCCGGCTCACCACCTCGGGAAAGTCGCCGCGCAACAGCTGCAGCACCGAGACGTTGACCGAGACGGTGAGGTCGGTCAGGCCGTGCTGGCGCCAGCGCTGCAGGGTCAGGCAGGCCTCGCGCAGCACCCACTCGCCGATCTCCAGGATCAGCCCGCTTTCCTCGGCCATCGGGATGAAGTCCGAGGGCGGGATCTCGCCGTGCTCGTCGCTGTTCCAGCGCAGCAGCGCCTCGACGCCGGTGATGCGGCCCTCCGCCAGCGCCAGCTGCGGCTGGAACACCAGGTGCAGCTCGCCGCGGTCGAGCACCTTGCGCAGCGCGCCGGAGATGGTCGCGCGCTGGCGCACCACCACGTCCATCGCGTCGTCGTAGCGCATGAAGGTGCGGCGGCCGGCGGCCTTGGCCTGGTACATCGCGGTGTCGGCCTGCTTGAGCAGTTCGGTCGGCACGTGCGCATGGTCGGGATAGAGGCTGATGCCGATCGAGGGCGAGATCGCGATCTCGCGGCGGTCGTCGAGCAGCAGCGGCGCCTCGAACGCCATGATGATCTCGCGCGCCACCCGGTCGGCTTCTTCCGGCGCTTCCAGGTTCTCAAGTACCACGGTGAACTCGTCGCCGCCCAGGCGCGCGACGGTGTGGTGCATGCCCACGGTCTGCTGCAGGCGCGCGGCGGCGGCGCGCAGGATGCGGTCGCCGGCGGCGTGGCCGAGCGAGTCGTTGACGTCCTTGAACCGGTCCAGGTCGAGGAACAGCACCGCGATGCGGTTGTCCTCGCGGTGCGCGCGCACGATCGCCCGCGACAGACGCTCGGACAGCAGCGAGCGGTTGGGCAGGTTGGTCAGGGTGTCGAAGTTGGCCAGGTAGCGCAGCTCCTGCTCGGCGCGCTTCTGCTGGGTGATGTCGTTGAGCACGATCACGTACAGGATCAGCTGGCCGTTCTTGTCGTGGACGGTGCTGGTCTCGATCTGGCAGAGGAACTCCTCGCCGTCCTTGCGCCGCTGCCAGATCTCGCCGGTCCAGCGGCCCTTGCGCCGGATCTGCTCGCGGATGTGCTGGTAGAAGGCGCTGTCGTGCTGGAGGCTGTCGAGGATGCTGGCATTGCGGCCGACCACCTCGTCCTCGTCGTAACCGGTCATGCGCAGGAAGGCGGGATTGACCGAGACGAAGTCGAAGTTGCGGTCGACCACCACCACCGCCTCGTTCATGCTGCGCAGCACCTCGCTGGAGATGCGCAGCTCGCGCTCGGCCGCGCGCGTGCCGGTGATGTTGAGCGCGGTGCCGGCGATGCGCAGCACCCGGCCGTGTTCATCGCGCGCCACCGCGCGCCCGCGCGCGCGCATCCACACCCACTCGCCCTCGCGCTGGACGCGCAGTTCCGCCAGCAGGGTGTCGGTATCGCCGGCGATGTATTCGGCGATGCGCTGGCGCACCATCGGCAGGTCGTCGGGATGGATGATGGCGCCGATCTCGACGATGTCCTCGTCGAGCTGGCCGCCGGGCTCGTGCGTCTCCAGCGCCAGCCGGTTGACCCGGCCGCTGGCCAGGTCGTAGTCCCAGTAGCGCTCGCCGGTGGCCCACAGGGCCAGCTTCAGCCGCTCTTCGCGGTCGCGCAGGCGGGCGAGGTGCGAGCGTTCGCTCTGGCGGCGGCGCACGATCAGGACCACCAGTGCGACCAGCAGCACCGACACGGCGGCGGCCGCGCCCATGAGCTGGAGATCCCCCGGATTGGTCGACACGCGGAGAACCCCTGCGCGCTGCATTCATGGACATGACGAGTGTAGGCGCCCGCGCGGCCCGGCGCCAAGCGCGGGTATCGCCTTCACGGACCGTGCGGCATGCGCGGCTGGCGTCGACGTTCTAGACTTGGCGGCCCCCGCCCGGAAACCGCGCCTCGTGCCCAAGGCCTTGCCCCCACTGCAGGACGTCGAATCGGCAAGCCGCAGCCGCCAGCTTGGCGCCAGCGCCAGCGAGCTGCACGGCGGCCTGTGCGGCTGGCTGGCCGGTGGCGGCGCCCAGGGGCCCGAGTGGCTGGCGCAGGTACTGGCCGACGACGGGATCGAAGCGGTCGCCGAGGGCGATGTGCTCGACCGGCTGCGCGAGGCCAGCGCGGCGCAGCTGGAGGACCGCGAGTTCGGCTTCGAGCTGCTGCTGCCCGCGGCCGAGGCCAGCCTCTACGAGCGCAGCGGCGCCCTGTTCGACTGGTGCCGCGGCTTCGTCGGCGGCTTCGGCCTGGCGGCCGGGGCCAGCCCGCCGCTGTCGGAGGAAGGCCAGGAAGCCCTCGCAGACCTGGTCCGGCTGTCCTCGGCGGCGCCCGAGGAAGGCGGCGACGAGGAAGACGAGGACGCGCTGGCCGAGATCGAGGAATACGTGCGCGTCGCCGTGCTGCTGCTGCACGGCGACTGCGCCATGGGGCCGCGCCACCGCGCCCGCCTGAACTAGCTCGCCGATGTCCGCATGTCACGGCCGCCGCCCGCCGCCGCCCGCCACGCCATGGGGCGTGCGCTGATGCGCCCTTCCGCCGGGATCACGGCGCAGGCCTACGCCCGCCGCCGGCGCCAGCTGATGCGCATGGCCGGCGACGACGCGATCCTGGTGCTGCCGGCCGCGCCCGAGCGCGTGCGCAGCCGCGACACCCTGTATCCGTACCGGCAGGACTCCGACCTGTGGTACCTGACCGGCTTCCCCGAACCCGAGGCGGTGCTGGTCCTGGTGCCGGGCCGTGCGCACGGCGAGACGCTGCTGTTCTGCCGCGAGCGCGATCCCGAACGCGAAGGCTGGGATGGCCCGCGCGCTGGCCCGGAGGGCGCGGTCGAAGGCTACGGCATGGACGATGCCTATCCGATCGACGACCTCGACGAGATCCTGCCGGGCCTGCTGGAAGGCCGCACCCGCGTCTACTACCACTTCGGCCGCGACACCGAGTTCGACCTCAAGCTGATCGGCTGGCTCAACCGGGTGCGCGCGCAGGTGCGCCTCGGCGCCCAACCGCCGCACGAGTTCCTCGAGCTGGGGCACCTGCTCGACGAGATGCGCCTGTTCAAGACGCGCGACGAACTGAAGCTGATGCGCCATGCGGCCAGGATCAGCGTGCAGGCGCACGAGGCCGCGATGCGTGCCGCGCGGCCCGGGGTGCACGAGTACGTGCTGCAGGCCGAGCTGGAGCGCGTGTTCCGCGCCGCCGATGCGGAGCCGGCGTATCCGAGCATCGTCGGCGCCGGCGCCAACGCCTGCGTGCTGCACTATCGCGACAACCGCGGCCAGGTGCGCGACGGCGACCTGGTCCTGGTCGACGCCGGCGCCGAGTACCGCGGCTATGCCGCCGACATCACCCGCACCTTTCCGGCCAACGGCCGCTTCAGCGCCGCGCAGCGTGCGCTGCACGATCTGGTCGGCGAGGCGCACGCAGCGGCGCTGGTCCAGGCGCGGCCGGGCGTGCCGTACGAGGCCGGGCACAACGCCGCGGTGGAGACGCTGACCGAGGGCCTGCTGCGGCTGGGCCTGCTCAAGGGCAGGCTGGAGAAGAACATCGCCGACGGCAGCTACAAGCGCTACTACCGGCACAAGACCGGACACTGGCTGGGCCTGGACGTGCACGACGTCGGCGACTACCGCATCGACGGCGAATCGCGCCTGCTCGAGCCGGGCATGGTGTTCACCATCGAGCCCGGCCTCTACGTGCCGGTGGACGACACCTCGGTGGCCGCCAGGTGGCGCGGCATCGGCATCCGCACCGAGGACGACGTGGCGATCACCCGCGACGGCCACGAGGTGCTGACCACGGGCCTGGCGCGCAGCGCCGACGAGATCGAGGCGTTCATGGCCGACGGCCGGGCGGCCCTCGCCCGCTAGCCTCCAGCGGCCGGAACCAGTATCGCGCGCAGGGCGTCGTAGTCGGCGGCCAGCGCCCGGGCATGCGCGGGGCGCGCCAGGCATTCGGCCAGCGCCGGCGGCGGTTCCACCACATGTCCCACCAGCGGCTCGACGATGCCCTCGAACTTGGCCGGGTGCGCGGTCGCGACCACCGCCCAGTCGCGCGTGTCGCCAGCGGCGCGCAGGTCCTGCAGCAGCTTCAGCGCGGTGGCCGTGTGCGGGCAGGCGACGATGCCGTGGCGTTGCGGCGCATCGCGCACGACCTCGCGGATGGTCGCGTCGTCCACCGCCTCGGCCACGAAGGCCGCGCGCAGCGCCGCATCGTCCGCGTGCCAGTGGCGCAGCCGCTCGAAGTTGCTGGGCGCGCCCACGTCCATGGCGTTGGCCAGGGTGGCGCGCGTCGCCGCCGGCGCGTAGTCGCCGCCGGCGAAATAGCGCGGCAGGGTGTCGTTGGCGTTGCAGGCCAGGCGGATCTCGCCGACCGGCGCGCCCATCGTGCGCGCGACGAAGGCGGCGCTGGCGTTGCCGAGGTTGCCGGTGGGCACGATGACATGGAGCAGGCGCCCATGCACGGCATGGAAGTGGCTGGCCGCGTGCGCGTAATAGGCCGCCTGCGGCAGCAGCCGCCCCAGGCTGATGCTGTTGGCCGAGCCCAGCGGCACCCGTGCGCGCAGCGCCTCGTCGGCGAGCGCCTGCTTGGCCAGGCGCTGGCAGTCGTCGAAGCTGCCGTCGACGCGGAACGCTTCGACGTTGTCGCCCCAGCAGCCGAGTCCGTGGGCCTGTCGCGGCGAGACCATGCCGTCCGGGTACAGGATCACCACGCGAAAGCCCGGTCGCCGGTGGAAGGCCGAGGCCACCGCCGCGCCGGTGTCGCCCGAGGTGGCCACGACGATGGTGGTGGGCGGCGCAGCGGGATCGCGCAAGCCTTCGAGCGCGCGCGCCAGAAAGCGCGCGGCGTAATCCTTGAACGCCGCCGTCGGCCCGTGGAACAGCTCGAGCACGTGGTCGCCCGCGCCCGCCAGCGGGCGCAGCGGCGCCTCGAACGAGAATGCGTCGGCGCAGATCCGCGCCAGCCGCCCGCTCAGCGCGGAGTCGACGAAGTAAGGCGCCAGGGTGCGCAGCGCCGTCACGGACAGCCGTGGATCGGGCGCGGAGAAGTCGACCGTCGGGATCGATCCGGGCACGTAGAGGCCGCCGTCGGGCGCGAGGCCGGCGACCAGCGCGGCGTCGATCGGAGTCGGGGCGGTGTGCCCGCGGGTGCTGACGAACTGCATGGTGTGCTACCGGCCTCCCACCCGCTTGACGTCGCGTGCGTGCGGTTCCGCCGCGAGCACGTCGGCGCGCTGCGCGTCCACCGGCGTCACGTAGGCGCGCGCATCGAAACCGGCGTCGACGAATCCCTCCCGCATCGCCGGCGCGGCACGTTCGGCCTGCTCGCGCGAGGCGAACCAGGCGAACACGCTGGGGCCGCCGCCGGAGATGCTCGAACCCAGCGCGCCATGGTCGAGCGCGGCCGCCTTGACCGCGGCGAAGCCGGGGATCAGCGGCGCGCGCCTCGGCTCGACCAGGACATCGCGCAGGCCGTCGCGGATCAGCTCCGCGTCGCCGCGCTGCAGGCCCAGCAGGAACTGGGCGAGGTGGGCGGTCTGCTGCACGAGGTCGGGCAGCCGGTAGGGTTCGGCCAGCACCGCGCGCGAGCGTCGCGTCTCCAGCACCTGGTCCGGATGCACCACCACCGCGTGCAGCCACGACGGCACCTCGATCCGCAGCGCACGACTGGCGGTGGCCACGGTGACGCCGCCCAGCAGCATCGGCGCCACGTTGTCGCCGTGGCGGCTGCCGCTGGAGAGCACCTCGCCGTCCAGCGCGAACCCGTACAAGGCCTCGCGCGGCAGCGGCGCGTCGAGCAGGGCATTGGCCGCGACCAGGGCGGCCACGCACGAGGCCGCCGAGCCGCCGAGGCCCGAACCCAGCGGAATCCCCTTGTGCAGCGAGAGCGCGAACCCGAACGGCAGGTCGAGCGCATCGCGCAGGGCGAGCAGGGCGCCGCCGGCGGTGTTGCGCGCGGCCTCCAGCGGGAGCCGCTCGACGCCGGCGATGTCGCCGTCGATCGAATCGATGCGCACGGCGGGCGCGTCGATGCGGCGCACCGTGGCGATGTCGCGGGGGCCATCGACCGCATGGCCGAGGAGGTCGAAGCCGACCCCGATATTGCCGACGCTGGCGGGCGCGAATGCGCTGACTGCTCCGCTCATGCCTGGACGCCGACCCCGGCGCTGAGCGAATGCGCGATCGCCAGCACGTCGCCGAACACGCCGGCCGCGGTGACCTGCGGGCCGGCGCCCGGGCCCTGCACCACCAGCGGGTTGTCCGCGTAGCGCCCGGTGGTGAACTGGACCAGGTTGTCGGTGAGCCGCGTATGGCAGCAGGCGTGGACCCCGGGCAGCGCCACCACGCCCACGCGCGCGCCCTCGTCGGACAGGTGGGCGATGTGGCGCAGCTGGCGGTCCTGCGCGCGTGCCTCCTCCAGGCGCCGCTGCATCGGCCCATCGAGTTCCTCGAGCCGCGCGAGGAACTCGTCGCGCGGCACGTCGCGCAGCGGCTCGGGGACCAGGCTCTCGATGCGGACGTCGTCCAGCGACAGTTCGCGGCCGGATTCGCGCGCCAGGATCACCAGCTTGCGCGCCACGTCGAGGCCTGACAGGTCGTCGCGCGGGTCCGGTTCGGTATAGCCCAGTTCGCGCGCTTCGCGCACCAGCGCCGAGAACGGGCGGCTGCCGTCGAAGCTGTTGAACAGCCACGCCAGGGTGCCCGAGAGCATGCCGTCGATGGCCAGCACCGTATCGCCGGTGTCGAGCAGGTTGCGCAGCGTGCTGATCACCGGCAGGCCCGCGCCGACCGTGGCTTCGTACATGAAGCGGCTGCCGCCGCGCTGGGCCTCGCGGATGGCGACGTAGCGCTCCCAGTCGCCGCTGCCGGCGTGCTTGCTGGGCGTGACCACGTGGATGCCGGCGGCCAGCCATTCCGGGTAATGGCGCGCGATCGCGTCGCTGCCGCTGCAGTCCACGATCAGCGCGTGCGGGATGTGCTCGGCGCGGATGTGCGCCGCGAACGCGCAGGGATCGAAGGCCTGGGTGGTCATGCCGGTCAGGCGCGTGGTGGCCTCGTCGGGATGGATCGCGAAGTGGTCCAGCGCCATGTAACCGCTGTTGGCGATGCCGCGCAGGCGCAGGTCGACCTGCGAGGTCGCGCGCAGCCGCGGCAGCACCGTCGCCATCTGCGACAGCAGGGCGCGCCCGACCTGGCCGGGGCCGATCAGGCCGACCGACACGGTCTGCGGCGACAGCCAGAACGCCGAGTGCGCGGCCCGCAGCGCGCGCGTGGCGTCGGCATCGGCGATGGCGACCGAGATGTTGCGTTCGCTCGAGCCCTGGGCGATCGCGCGGATGTTGACCCGCGCCTGCGCCAGCGCCGCGAACAGGCGCGCGGCCACGCCGGGGATGCCGACCATGCCGTCGCCGACGGCGGCGAGGATCGAGATCCCGCGGGTCAGGCGCACGCCCTGCGCCTGGGTGTCGGCGATGGCCTCGGCGAAGGCCGCTTCCACCGCGGTGCGGGCGCGCTCGGCCTGGCTGTCGCGGATCACGCAGCAGATCGAATGCTCCGACGAGCCCTGCGAGATCATCACCACCGACACGCCGGCGCGGTGCAGCGCCGCGAACAGCTTCTCCGCCGTGCCCGGCACGCCGACCATCGCGTTGCCGGCCAGTTCCAGCACCGCCATCTCGCGGACGATGGTCAGGCCCTTGACCGGGGAGAGCTCCGCATCGCCCGGCGGGTTGTCCTGCAGGATCCAGGTGCCGGGCGCGGACGGGTTGAGCGTGTTGCGGATGCACAGCGGAATGCCGCGCGACTGCACCGGCGCCATGGTCTGCGGGTGCAGCACCTTGGCGCCGAAGTAGGCCAGCTCGCAGGCTTCCGCGTACGACATCGTCGGCAGCACCATCGCGTCGGGCACCAGCCGCGGGTCGGCCGACAGCACGCCGTCGACGTCGGTCCAGATCAGCAGTTCGTCGGCGTCGAACAGGTTGGCGAAGATCGCCGCCGAGTAGTCGCTGCCGTTGCGGCCGAGCGTGGTGCTGCGGCCTTCGGCATCGCGCGCGATGAACCCGGTGACCACCACCCGGGACGGTCGCCGGCGCGCGCGCCAGTCGGCGAAGCGTTCGCGCGAGGCTTCCCAGTCGACGCCCACGCCCATTTCGCCCGGGTGCACGACCAGCACGTCGCGTGCGTCCAGGCGCTGCCAGCCACCGGCCTCGCCGCCGAGCGCCGCCTGCACCAGGCGCGAGGACACCAGCTCGCCCAGCCCATGCACCTGGGCCACCAGGGGCGCCGGGTCGCCGCCGGCCGCCGCCAGCGCGAGCAGGTCGTCGCGCAGGCCGTCGAAATCGCGGCCGACCGCATCCTGCAGGCCATGCCGGTTGTCCGGATCAAGCGTCGCGGCGGTCTCGAGATGGCGTTCGCGCAGCGCCGACCAGTCGCCGCTCCAGTCCTGCCCGGACGCTGCCTGCACCGCCATCGCCACCAGCGCATTGGTGGTGCCGGCCATCGCCGAGACCACCACCACGCCGACCTCGGCGCCATCGTCGACCAGTGGCGCCAGGCCCGCGATGCGCGCGGCGTCGGCCACGCTGCTGCCGCCGAACTTGTGGACGCGGGTGCTCGCCGCTGGCCGCAGCGCCTCGAGGACCGAGGAAGCGGCGGAGGCGACGGCGTCACCGAGGAGTTGGGATGCGGACGACATGCTCTGGAAGCTCCGGTTGGGCTCCGCGTCCGGTCGAGGTGGAAGCCGTGCGGCCCGCACCCGGATCGGGTGCGGAGCGGCGTGGTCGATCAGTCCTGCACGCGCGTCCGCACCCCGGCGCCAATGGTGCCGGTGGTGGTAATCGTCGCAATCGCAACCGCCTGCGCGGGCGCGGCGGTGCGGAGGGCGGCGATGGTGGGGACGTTCGACATGGCCGCCATGAATACCGGACGCTGGTGCAGTGCGTCAAGACAGGGTTTTGATTGCATCGGGAACCATCGTGGGCGGAAAAGAAAGCAGGTCGCCGCGGCGGTCGCGGAGGCGTCCCGGCGTGTGCCGGCACGCCCGCTGTTCGTGGTGTGCAAACGCCGAGTCGCGCAGGCGCCGGACATCGCGCGATCTGCATGCGGCTGCACACCGCGTGCATGTTTCCGGCCATGCGTTCACGCATGTTGCACCGGCGTTTGCCTTCAATGCGCCGGGCCAGCCGATGGCACCCCGCTTCCCCCCACAGGATCCATGCCGTGAACAAGACGCTCCTTTCTTGCGCCCTTGGCGCGCTGCTGTTGACGCCGGCCCTGGCCGCGCATGCCGACGACGACCGCTTCACCCTGCGCCTGGGCGCGATGAACGCCAAGGCCGAGAGCCAGTTTTCCGCCGAAACCGTGTTCGGCGGCGACGAGTACGCCTTCGAGAGCGAGCGCTACGAACTGGGCGAGAAGACGGTGCCGCGCGTGGAAGGCGTGGTCCGCCTCGGCAACCGCCACCGCCTGCTGTTCAACTACTTCCGCTATGCCGAGGACCGCAGCTATTCGCTGGGCGAGGACATCGACCTCGGGGACACCTCGATTCCCGCCGGCACCAGCGCCGCGCTCGACACCGAGTTCGACCTGGGCGGCGCCGTCTACGATTTCGCCGTGATCGAGACCCCGACCACCAGCGTCGGCCTGCAGCTGGGCGTGCAGCGCGCCAAGCTGACCGCGGAACTGCGCGCCAACAGCGACGGCGAGCTGTACACCGCGCGCGAATCCGAGAGTGGCACGGCGCCGGTCGTCGGCGTGCGCCTCGGCTTCAATACCCAGGACGAGCGCTGGCGCTTCGTCGTGCAGGGCCAGTACCTGGACGCGGACTGGGGCGATTTCGACGACTACGACGGCGACCTGAGCCGCGCCAATGCCCTGGTCGAGTACCGGTTCACCGACAACTTCGGCCTGTATGCCGGCTACGACTGGTTCAAGCTCAACGTGCGCCAGCACGGCGCGGATGGCACGGTGGGCATCGACCAGCGCTTCCGCGGCCCGATCGCCGGCGTGACCCTGGCGTTCTGAGTCGACCGGCCGCGCCGACTGGCATCGGCGTGGCCGGCAGGGTCTAATGGCAGGCGAAGCGGGGGTATCCGCCGGGCCGCAGGCCCGCCGGATTGAGACAGTCCCTTCGAACCTGATCCGGTTCACACCGGCGTAGGGAAGCTTCGCGGCGTCGCCCGTCCAGGGCGTGGCGCGTCTTCGCTTCGTTCCCGTGCCGCGAATTCCTCGCGGCCGCCAACGGACGATGCCGATGAACGCGATTCCCGCAGCCTCGCTGATCCAGCAGACCGGCGAACTCTCCGCCGCCGTCACCCGGCCGATTCCGGGCTCCCGCAAGATCTTCGTCGAAGGGTCGCGGCCCGACCTGCGCGTGGCGATGCGCGAGATCGCCCAGGCGCGCACGCCCACCCTGTTCGGCGGCGAGGAGAATCCGCCGATCACGGTGTACGACACCTCCGGGCCCTACACCGACCCCGATGCGCGCATCGACCTGTCGGCCGGCCTTGCGCCCCTGCGGGCGCGGTGGATCGAAGAGCGCGGCGACAGCGAGCCGCTGGACGGGCCGAGTTCCGAGTTCGGCCGTGCGCGCGAGTCCAATCCGCGTCTCGACGCCGTGCGCTTCCCGGACCGCCGCTTGCCGCGACGCGCCCGCCCTGGCGCCAGCGTCACCCAGATGCATTACGCCCGCCGCGGCATCGTCACGCCCGAGATGGAGTACGTGGCGATCCGCGAGAACCAGCGCCTCGAAGAAGTGAGCGAGGCCGGCCTGCTGTCCCAGCATCCCGGCCGGAGCTTCGGCGCGAGCATTCCGCCGCGGATCACGCCGGAATTCGTGCGCGACGAGATCGCGCGCGGTCGCGCCATCCTGCCCAGCAATATCAACCATCCCGAGAGCGAGCCGATGATCATCGGCCGCAACTTCATCACCAAGATCAACGCCAACATCGGCAACTCCGCCGTGTCCTCCGGCATCGCCGAGGAAGTCGAGAAGCTGGTCTGGGCGATCCGCTGGGGTGCGGACAACGTGATGGACCTGTCCACCGGCAAGCACATCCATGAAACGCGCGAGTGGATCATCCGCAACTCGCCGGTGCCGATCGGCACGGTGCCGATCTACCAGGCGCTGGAGAAGGTGGACGGCCGGGCGGAGGAGCTGACCTGGGAGATCTTCCGCGACACGCTGATCGAACAGGCCGAGCAGGGCGTGGACTACTTCACCATCCACGCCGGCGTGCTGCTGCGCTACGTGCCGCTGACCGCAAAGCGCGTGACCGGCATCGTGTCGCGTGGCGGCTCGATCCTGGCCAAGTGGTGCCTGGCCCACCACAGGGAGAATTTCCTCTACACCCACTTCGAGGACATCTGCGAGATCATGAAGGCCTACGACGTGGCCTTCTCGCTGGGCGACGGCCTGCGCCCGGGCTGTATTGCGGATGCCAACGACGCGGCCCAGTTCGGCGAGCTGGAGACGCTGGGCGAGCTGACCAGGATCGCCTGGAAGCACGACGTGCAGACCATGATCGAGGGCCCTGGCCACGTGCCGATGCAGCTGATCAGGGAGAACATGGACAAGCAGCTGCGCGAGTGCGGCGAAGCACCGTTCTACACGCTCGGCCCGCTGACCACCGACATCGCGCCCGGCTACGACCACATCACCAGCGCGATCGGCGCGGCGATGATCGGCTGGTACGGCACCGCCATGCTCTGCTACGTGACGCCGAAGGAGCACCTGGGCCTGCCCGACCGCGAAGACGTGCGCGACGGCATCATGGCGTACAAGATCGCCGCGCACGCGGCGGACCTGGCCAAGGGCCATCCCGGCGCGCAGGTACGCGACAACGCGCTGTCCAAGGCCCGGTTCGAATTCCGCTGGCAGGACCAGTTCCACCTGGGCCTGGATCCGGAAAAGGCGCAGTCCATGCACGACGAGACGATGCCGAAGGAGGCGCACAAGCTCGCCCACTTCTGCTCGATGTGCGGACCGCACTTCTGCTCGATGAAGATCACCCAGGACGTGCGCGACTATGCCGCCGCGGAAGGGGTGGCGGCGGCCGATGCGCTGGAAGCGGGCATGGCGGCGAAGGCGGCCGAGTTCCGCGAACAGGGTGGGCAGCTGTACCGGCCCGACTGAGGCTCCCACCGGCCCGCGCCCTGGACCCCGTGTTCCGGGCAGAAAAGAAGGGCGCCGGATCCGGCGCCCAAACACTTCGTTGGAGAGAGAGACCCGGCGCGCCGGCCGGGTGGTGGGACGAGTCTGGCGCGAGCGAGGTAATGGCCGCGTGCAGGCGTCGTGGTCCCCGCATAACGCTCGGCGGGGGGCGGGAATCCGTTCACCCGGCGTAGCCGGGCGCGTGCTAGCGTCCGCCGGACCGACAGGAGCCCCGTCATGAATACCTACCGCGTTGCAGTCCGGATCCTGGGGCTTGCCGCCCTGGTGGTCTTCCTCGCTGCCTGTGCCACCGGTCCACGCATCACCACCGAGGCCGATCCCGAGGCAGACTTCGCCCGTTACCGCACCTTCGGTTTCTACAGTCCGCTCGCGATCGAGCCGCATGGCTACAGTTCGGCTGCCAGCGAACGGATGAAGGCGTCGGCACGCGCGCAGATGGAGGCGCGCGGCTACGTGTTCACCGAAGACAAGCCCGACCTGCTGCTCAACATCAACGCGTATACCCAGCAGCGCACCGACGTCAGCTCGATGCCCACCGTCGACTACGCCTACTACTACAGCTATCGCGCGCGCGGCTATTACGTGGTGCCCTACTGGCGCGACCGCACCGACGTGTACCGATACACCGAGGGCACGCTCAACGTCGACCTGGTCGACGCGGCGCGCAACCGGCTGGTATGGGAGGGCATCGCCGTGGGGCGCGTGACCCGCAGCCGCGACGCGGCCGCCCGCGCCGCGCAGATCGATGGCGCGATGGCCGACATCTTCGCGCAGTACCCGTATCGCGCAGGCGTGGTGCCGGCGCCTCGCTAGCCGGCAGGCGGCAGATGGAACGCGGGGCGCTCCCGCGTTCCAGCCGGCGTAGGGTCAGCGGAGCCGGTTCATCCGCGCGCGGCGTTCGTACACTTCAGGCTCGATCCGTTCGACGGCCTGCACGTTGCAGCTCGAGTTGGCGGCGCGCACGGTGGATCCCGTCGGACACAGGCGGTTGGCCTGCCCGGCGGTTTCGAAGCGGATGCTCGAGGTGCGTGCGAGCGCGTGGCATTCGCCGTTGAACGCGACGCGGTAATGGGCGTCGCCATCCTTGAGCAGCAGCTGCGCGTTGGTGCCGGCGCGCACGCCCCTGTGGGAGGCCGACAGGTCGACGCAGTCCGTGAGCGGGTCGGGCCGGCTCGCGGTGGCAGCCGCCGAACACAGCGGGAGGGCGAGCAGGGCTGCAGCGAGGCCGATGGACAGGTGCTTCATCGCGGTACTCCATGGTGGGGACGGAGTGCACGCTACGCATCGCGCTCGCGCCGCGAATCTGCCTGAAGTGCCCGTGACGGTCGCCAGACGCTGGCGCCAGACCGCGCAAGCGGTCCGGGCAGCCAAGGCGAGCGGAGCGGCCTTCCCCGGTTTGCTCCGTCCCCGCGGCTGCATGGACCAATGACACATGCGGGCGCGTGCGCGCAGTGAGAGGCTCGGGTTCCCCGTCTCCGTTTCCATTCCGCGCACGCGCATGCGACCCGTCCCGTTCCCCTCCGACCTGGCGATGCCGGCATCCCCGATGCCGCAGCCATGATCCGTCCTGCCGCTTCCCGGCTCCGGGTCCTGGACTGTGAGGTCGACGCGCTGCGGCGCGTGGTCGCGCGCGCCGACGGCAGCGAAGGGCGTCGCCTGACCCTCAAGGCCATGCAGGTGCTGCTGGTGCTGGTCGAGCACGCCGGCAGCGTGGTCACCCGCGAGACGCTGTTCCAGCAGGTGTGGCCGGACACCATGCCCACCGACGACGTCCTGACCCAGGCCATCGCCCAGCTGCGCAAGGCCTTCGGCGACGACCGCGATGCGCCGCGCTACATCGAAACCATCGCCAGGACCGGCTACCGCCTGCTCGCGCCCGCCACGTGGCTGGAGGAACCGGAGCCCAAGCCGGTGCGCCCCGACGTACGCGAGGACGCGGCGGCGGTTGCCGACGACACCGTGCCCGTCGCTCCGGCTCCTGGCCCGCGCCTGTCGCTCCGCGTCCTGGCCGGCGTCGTGGCGCTGGTGCTGGCGGCCGGCGCCTGGCTGTGGACCCTGGCCGTGCGCGATGCGCCGGCGCGCGGCAGCCGCGAGCGGGCGCCGGAACTGGACCTGGCCTATCGCGCGATCGTGTCCACGCCAGGCCAGGAGCGCCTGCCTGCGCTGTCGCCGGACGGCGCCACGGTGGCCTTCGCCCAGACCGCGGGCGAGGGCGGCAGCGTCCTGATGCTGCAGACGGTCGGGCAGACCGCGGCCCGGCCGTTGACCGCGCCGGGAGAGGTGGAATCCGACACCGCGCCGGCCTGGTCGCGCGACGGCACGCGGATCGCCTTCGTCCGCATCTCGAACGACAGTTGCCGCTTCATGCTCGTGGCCGCCAGCGGCGGCGAACCGCGCGAGGCGGGTCCCTGCCTGCACGGCAGCTGGTCGCAGTTCGACTGGACGCCCGATGGACGGGGCCTGGTGATGGGTGGGCAGCGCAGCGATGGCGCCGCCGGCGCCGCGCTGCACCGGCTCGATTTCGCGACGGGTCGCTGGCAACCGCTGGCCTACGACGTGGGCGAGGGCGACGTCGACCAGCTGCCGCGTTACTCGCCGGACGGGAGGATGCTCGCGTTCCGCCGCAACCTGTCGCTGGCCGACCTGTGGGTCATGTCGGCCGAGGGCGGGACGCCGCGCCCGCTGACGCGGCTGCGCGGCGACATCCGCGGCTGGGACTGGCTGCCGGACGGCAGCGGCCTGGTGCTGAGCCATGTCGCCAGCCAGTCGACGCTGTGGCTGCTGCGGCTGGAGGACGGCAGCATGCAGGCGCTGCCGCGCCCGCCGGTGGGCAATGCGGTGTATCCGGACGTCGCCGCGGATGCCTGGTCGATGGTGTTCGAGGTCGACCAGTCGCGCAGCGGACTGTTCCGCGCGCGCCTGGACGGCGTGGCGGAAGCAGCGCCGGAACCGGTGTTCGCCTCCAGCGGCGTGGACCTGCTGCCCGCGCTGTCGCCGGACGGCCGCACGCTGGCCTTCCTGTCCGACCGGTCGATGGCGGTGCAGCTGTGGCTGGGCGAAGTCGACCAGCCGGCGACGCTGCGGGCGGTCGAGGGCCTGCAGCCGCTGCCGCGGCATGCGCCGGTGTGGTCGGCCGATGGCCGCAGCCTGCTGGTGCTCGGCCGTACCGGGGACGGCGAGCGTCTGTTCGAGGTCGATGCCGGTTCGGGGCGCGTGCAGATGCTGGCCGTGCCGGCCGCGCGCCCGGTGTTCGCCGCCTACGTCGATCGCGCCGACCGCCTGCTGGTCGGCGTGGACGATGGCCGCGGCCGGGTACGCCTGGTGCTGTACGGTCGCGAGGGCTGGCGCGAACTCGCCTCGGAGGACGACGTCGGCCTGGCGCGCTACGACGCCGGCTCCGGCGCGGTCCTGTTCACCCGGCCTTCGGCCCCCGGCCTCTGGCGGACCGACGCGTCATTGCACGGCAGCGTGCGGATCTCCGACGCATTGCCCGACACGCAGCACTACCGTCACTGGGGCCTGCACGCGGGACGCGTGTACTCGATCGGTCCCGAGTCCGGGTGCGCGACCCCGTGGCGCCCGCTGCTGGCACCGGGGCCGGGACGCTGCCTTTTCCGCGAGGGCATGGCCGTCGGCGGCTCGCCGACCGTGGATGCGCAGGGACGCTGGCTCTACCTGGGACTGCCGATGAGCCAGAACGTCGACATCGGCTGGGGCGCGCTGCCGCAGGCGCTGCGCGAACCCCCTGCGGAGTCGTCGAGGGCGGCGCGCACCCTGCCGGAAGTCACGGAAAACGCCGCGCGCAGCATGACTTTCGGATGCGATGCGGCGCGATGTCGGCGCGATTTCGTGCTGGTTTCCTGAGTTTCGGAGCGGGAAGCGTCAAACAGCAGGCTCGATTCCGCACACGGAGACAGCCATGCAGATGCAGACGATCTGGAGCGACCGCGGTGGCATGCAGGCCACCGGTTGCGCATTGCCCGACGACGAGATGCCCACCCTGCTGGCGGCGAGCCGCGGCGGCAGCGTGGCGGTGGTGGACGCCGCCGCCACCGCCTGGCTGGTGCTGCGCGGCGGCGCCACGCTGGACTGCCGCGAAGGCCGCTTCAGCCTCTGCCGCGGGCAGTGGATCGTGCTGGACCGCGATGCACGGCCGCTGCTGCAGGCGGCGCAACAGGGCCTCGTGCTCGGGTTCGCGCTACCCGCGCGGCTGCAGGCCATGGCGGCGGCGGAAGGCGGGCTGTTCGCGGGACTCGGCCAGCTCGAGCCCGGTGCGCGCACCGCGGCGCTGCGGCTGTGGCGGCGCTGCGCCAGGTTCCAGCGCAACGCGCGCGGCCAGCAGGAGGTGGCCTGGCTGCACGCGGAGCCGCTGCTGCGGCTGCTGGCGCGGCAGCAGGCGCCGCTGCGCGAACTGATCGATCGTTGCCCGGGGCGCTCGCTGCGGCGCCGGCGACAGGTGTTCGCGCGGATGCAGCGCGCCTGGATGCACCTGGCAGGCAACCTCGACCGGCCGGTACGCATCGCCGAACTCGCCGAACTGGGCAGCGTGTCGGTCTGGTATTTCACCAAGACCTTCCAGGCGCTGTATGGCGAAGGCCCGCAGGCGGCATCGAGCCGGCTGCGCCTGGCGCAGGCCGCGCGGCTGCTGCGCGGCACGCGCCTGTCGGTGGGCGAGGCGGGCGAGGCCTGCGGCTTCGAGAACAACTGCAGCTTCTCACGCGCCTTCCGCGCGCGCTTCGGCATGCCGCCGTCGCGCTACCGCCTCGCCGCCACGCCTCACGCGGCAAACCGGACCGGCACGCGCCGGCAAGCGGCCTCCGCGGCTGCCCCGTAACGTCGTTGGTGCGTTAACGCACACATAACGAGATCCGGAGAAATCCCATGACATCCCTGTTCCGATCGCCCCGTCGCAGGCTTGCGGCGCTGCCGATCGCCATTGCCTGCGCCCTGCCCGCGCTACCCGTTGCCGCGCAGGATGCCCCCGACGGCGACACCCAGACCCTCGACCGCATCCAGGTCACCGGCTCGCGCATCCGTCGCGCGGACATCGAGGGCGCGGTCCCGGTGACGGTGATCGACCGCGCCGCCATCGATGCCAGCGGCGACGTGTCCGTGGCCGACGTGCTGCGCGACTCCACCTTCTCCTCGTTCGGCAACTTCCGCCCGCAGTCGGGCAGCAGCGCGCAGGCCACGGCCGACATCGACCTGCGCGGCATCGGCTCCGACCGCACCTTGGTGCTGGTGGACGGCCGCCGCGTGCCCTACGCGCCCTCGACCGGCAACAACGCCGACCTCAACACCATCCCGCTGGCGGCGGTGGAACGCATCGAGATCCTGTCCGACGGCGCGTCCGCGCTGTACGGTTCGGATGCCATCGGCGGCGTGGTCAACATCATCCTGCGCAAGGACTACGAAGGCGCGGAAGTCCGCTACGGCATCGGCGATCCCAAGGTCCGCGGAGGAGACACCGAGGAAGCCTCGCTGGTGTTCGGCACCTCGTCCGACCGCGGCAACCTGATCCTCGGCGCCTCGAGCAGCACCCGCGGGATGGTGTACACCCGCGACCAGATCAGCGGCGCGGTGCGCGGCGGCTCGTTCTACGGCAACAACTACTACCTCGAGAGCGCGACCGACCCGGGCGAGGAGGGCGAGCTCGGCGGCGCGCTGCCTGGCTATGCCTGCGACGATCCCAACTTCTGGCGCAACGGCGACAACTGCGTGTACGACTTCAACGCGGTCGCCGCCGACGAGGCTTCGGTCAAGAACCGGTCGCTGTTCGCGCGCGGCAGCCTGCGGATCAACGAGGACTGGTCGTTCTACGCCTCGGGCAGCTACAGCAGCACCGACAGCTTCGGCCGCTATGCACCCACGCCGGGCGCCGTGTACGTGCCCGAGGGTTCGCCCAACGATCCGGTGCCGGGCGATGGCCTGGGCGCCTTCGTCTACCACCGCTACGCGGCGGCCGGCAACCGCGACAACTTCGTCGACAACACCGTCGCCGACATCAACCTCGGCTTCAACTGGCAGGCCACCGACAACCTGTACCTCGACTTCGGCCTGCGCCGCAGCAAGGCCAGGTTCAAGGAGCTGGGCCGCGGCTACATCGTCACGCCGCTGGCCGAGCAGGCGATCGCGGACGGCTCGTACGACCTCTACGACCCGTTCGGCGCCTCCGAGGAAGTGATCAAGGGCTTCACCACCACCACCTCGCGCGACGGCATCTTCGACATCGAGGAGCTGTACGCCAATGCCACGCTCGACCTGTTCGAGATGGGCGGCGGTGCGTCGGTGGTGGCCTTCGGCGCCGAGTACCGGAAGGAGGACTACGCGGACATCTACGACTCGCTGTCCGAGGCCGGCGTGGTGGCGGGTTCCTCCGGCAACTCGGCGGCCGGTTCGCGCGAGATCCACGCCGCGTACGCCGAATGGCTGTTCCCGATCGTCGACAGCTTCGATTTCACCCTGGCCGCCCGCTACGACCGCTACAGCGACTACGGCAGCGACGTCTCGCCGAAGGTGTCGCTGCGCTGGCAGCCGCTGGACAACCTCACCCTGCGCGCCTCGGCCGGCCAGGGCTTCCGCGCGCCGCCGCTGCCCTACGTGCACGGCAAGCGCGCGTTCTCGGCCGAACAGGTCGCCGACTACCGCACCTGCGTGGTGATGGGCTACAGCCCGGCCGACTGCGGCGGCGACGCCAACGGCGACAATATCGCCGACGGACCGGAGAACGAGGACGTCGTGGTGTACCAGGTGGATACCTGGGCCAGCGGCAACCAGAACCTCGAGTCGGAGAACTCGCGGCAGTTCAGCGTGGGCCTGGCCTGGGACGCCACCGACTGGCTGAACCTGACCCTCGACTACTACCGGATCGAGGTCGAGGACCGGATCCGCCAGATCGAGTTCCAGGAGCTGGTCAACTTCGACAACGCCGGCATCCCGCTGCCGACCGGCACCTCGGTGATCCGGCGCAGCAACGGCTCGGTCGCCGAGGTCAACACCGCCTATGCCAACGAGGGCGACCTGGAGACCCGCGGCCTCGACCTCAATATCCGCACCCGCGCCGACCTCGGCGGGGCCGGCCGGCTGGAAAACTGGCTGCAGGTCGCCAGGGTGCTGGACTTCACCGTTACCGACGGCCCGACCGTCAAGGACCGGCTGGGCTGGATCGCCTCGCCCGACCTGCGCGCGACCCTGCGCAACACCTGGACCCTGGGCGCGCTCACCGCGGGCTGGAACCTCAACTACATCGATTCGCAGGAGAATCCGGCGGCCACGCCGTCGTTCGGCTTCATCGGCGGCGGTCCGGGCTCGCGGCTGGGCAGCTACACCACCCACGACCTCTCGCTCACCTACCGGGCGCCCTGGGACGGCAGCATCACGGTGGGCGTGAACAACGCCGGCGACCGCTACCCGGAACTGATGGCCGTGCGCGGCCGGCCCTGGAACTTCGAGCTGTACGACGCCTACGGGCGGACGGTCTACTTCCGCTACGCGCAGAAGTTCTGACCCGGCTGCCAGGGATGGGCAGCGAGGAAGGCCCCCGGCGACGGAGGCTTTCCGCGTCCAGGTGAGGGGCGCGACCGGACGGATCCGTCGGTGGCCGCTGCTGCCGCGGGGTCGGACTGGCCGGCGGGTCCGGTGTCCGGTCACGACCGCTTGATCGCACCCGTCGTATCGTCGGATGCCGGGGCCAGGGACGGCCCGCCGATTCAGGCGCAACCGGTATAATCGTGGAACCTGAATGGCCATTCGCGGCCAATCGTTCCATAGCCAGAACACCGCGGGAACTTTTCCCCGCCTTAGCAGTCGAAGGTACCGACTGCTAGACTCCTTCCATGGATACGCCCATGACCCAAGCGCTTGTTGCCAACAACCTGCCGGTGCCTGCCTTCACCGGGCTGACCCCGCTCGGTTCGCTGGAAGCCTATATCGGCGCCGTCCACCAGATTCCGGTCCTGTCGGCCGACGACGAGCAGGCGCTCGCGCGCCGCTACCGCGACCAGGAAGACCTCGACGCCGCCCGCGAGCTGGTGCATTCGCACCTGCGTTTCGTCGTGCACGTCGCGCGCGGCTACAGCGGCTACGGCCTGCAGCTCGGCGACCTGATTCAGGAAGGCAACATCGGCCTGATGAAGGCGGTCAAGCGCTTCGATCCCGACATCGGCGTGCGCCTGGTGAGCTTCGCGGTGCACTGGATCCGCGCCGAGATGCACGAGTTCATCCTCAAGAACTGGCGCATCGTGAAGGTCGCCACCACAAAGGCGCAGCGCAAGCTGTTCTTCAACCTGCGCAAGAGCAAGACCCGCCTGGGCTGGCTCAACGCGGAGGAAGTGAGCGCCGTGGCCAAGGACCTCAACGTCTCCGAGCGCGAGGTGCTGGAGATGGAGTCGCGCCTGTCCGGTCGCGACATCGGCTTCGATGCGCCTTCCGACGAGGACGACGACCACGCGCCGCCGGCGCCGGCGGCCTACCTGGTCTCCCGCGACGAGGACCCGGCCATGGCCTACGAGCGCAGCGACAGCGAGGACAGTCAGCTCGAGCTGCTGCGCGAGGGCATGGCCCGCCTGGATGCGCGTTCGCGCGACATCATCAAGCGTCGCTGGCTCGACGCCGACAGCAAGGTCACCCTGCAGGAGCTGGCCGACGAGTACGGCGTGTCGGCCGAGCGCATCCGCCAGGTCGAGGCCAACGCGCTGAAGAAGATGAAGGCGTTGTTCGTCGCCTGACCCGCAGGCATCGTTCCCGAACAGGCCCGGCCTCCGCGCCGGGCTTTTTCGTGTCCGCGATACCCTTTGCGCTCCACTGGCGCCCCGGGACGCGCGTGACGTGACGAGCTTCTGGATCCTGCTGTATGCGATCGGCGCGGCACAGGCCGCGATGCTGGCGCCGGCGCTCTGGCGCCGCGCGGCGAACGCCGCCGCGAACCGCGTGCTCGCGCTCTGGCTGGCGCTGATCGGTTTCGACCTTGCGGTGAAGGCCGCGCACATGGCCGCGCCCGATGCCGGCTTCGCCGCGGCCTTCCGCGTGGCGCGGGTGCTTCCTTTCGCCTATGCGCCGCTGTTTTTCCTGTACGTGCGCGCGCTGGTCGGCGGGCGCTCGCCGCGCTGGCGCGACCTGGTCCACGGCGTCTGGCTGGCGCTGATGCTGGGCTGGCTGTCGATGCACTGGCTGGCCGGCGATCCGCTTCCGGCCAGTGGAGACTGGCGCAGGCTGTGGTTCGATCCACTGCTGTTCTCGGTGGCGCTGGCGTACCTCGTTGCCGGGGCACTGCAGGTGCGGCGCTACGGGCGCTGGCTGCGCAGCCGGCGCTCGGACGCGGACCGGCTGTCGCTGCGCTGGCTGATGGTGATGACCGCCTGCCAGTTCGCGATCTGGGCCATCGCCGGCCTGCATGCGATGGTGGAGCTCGGCTGGGCCGACTATTTCCTCATCTACGCCGCGGTCGCGGCCTGGGTCTGCATCGTGGGGTGGTTCAGCCTCGCGCAGCCGCCGGTGGCCGAACCGATGCAACCACCGCAGGTCGGCACCGGGGCCGCAGCGCAGCCGGACGTGGGCGACCTTGAGGATCCGCGCTTCGACGAGGTCGAGGCGCGCCTGTCGCGGCTGATGTCCGAACAGGCGCTCTACCGCGAGCCGGCGCTGGGAATCGCGCAGGTGGCGCGCCGCAGCGGCTACCCCGAATACCTGGTGTCGGCGGTGATCAACCGGCGCCTGGGCGGCAACTTCTGGGAGTACGTGAACCGCTACCGGGTCGAGGCGGTCCGCGCCTGCCTGGACGATGCCGGCGACCGGCGCAGCATCCTCGAGATCGCGTACGAGGCCGGCTTCACCTCCAAGTCGACCTTCAACAGCGCCTTCAAGCGGCTGGTCGGGCGGACGCCCAGCGACTACCGGCGTTCCCGCGCGGTGCCGGACGGGGCCGGCGCAGCAGCCAGGCGCACACCGCCAGGTTGAACAGCCAGCTCGCCCATGCCGTGCCCGCGTAGACCGGCATGAACGGCCAGCCCAGCACGCCGGTGCCCAGCGCGAGCATCACCCGCAGGGTGACGGCGCCGGCGGTCAGGGCCATCGAGTAGGCCATCCAGCGCCGGTGCCGGTCGAACCGGCCCGCGACCGCCAGGCGGATGCCGTTCGCGGTCACCCCGAGCCACAGCAGCGAGAGCAGGCTGAAGCCAAGGCGGCTCGGCCATCCACCCTGTGCATGCTGGGCCAGCGACAGGCCCGATACGCCGCCCACCAGGATCGCGGCCGCCGAGAGCCAGCCGCCGAGGCGGTGCAGGGCGGGCCAGCGCCGGCGGATGCCGCCGCTCAGCTGCAGCGGCACCAGCAGCAGCGCCAGTCCCGCGCCGAAGAAGTGCGCGGGCACGTCGAGCCCCGAGATGGCGAACCGCGCGGCGAAGGGATCGCCGCCGCGGACCGCCATGAACAGGTAGGCGAAGGCGTACGCCGAGGTTGCCAGGCAGGCGAGCGAGAACAGCCCTCGGGCGGCGGACAGGGCGAGGGCAGGCAGGTACGGGGCCATGGCGGTCTCCATCGTGGGGATGGAGGCAGCCTGCGCGGTACGCCGGCGTGCGGTCGTCCGGGCCGGCTGGACTGTACGCCGGTGCGCGCCGCGAGCGGTGCGAGCCGGCCGATCCGGACGCGATCAGGCCGGCCGGCGCCCGCCTACCACTTGAACAGCACCAGGCTGATCGCCAGCGCGCCCATGCCGGTCACCAGCCCGTACACCGTCTCGTGGCCCTTGGCGTAGCGCTTGGCCGCCGGCAGCAGCTCGTCCAGGGCCAGGAACACCATCACGCCCGCGATCAGCCCGAACACCGCGCCGAACACCGCGTCCGACAGGAACGGCCGCAGCAGCACGTAGCCGACGATCGCGCCGACCGGCTCGGCCAGGCCGGACAGCAGGCAGGCGACGAAGGCATAGGTCTTGTTGTTGGTGGCGAAGTACACCGGCACCGCGATCGCGATGCCTTCGGGGATATTGTGGATGGCGATGGCGAAGGCCAGCGGCAGGCCCACGCCGGGGTTCTCGAGCGTGGCGAAGAAGGTCGCCAGGCCTTCCGGAAAGTTGTGCGCGGTGATCGCGATGGCGGTCAGCAGGCCGACGCGCTTGACGTAGTCGCGGTTGTGTTCGCGGAAGTAGGGGTCGTCGACCTCGAGCCGTTCGTGCGGGTTCGGCACCAGGCGGTCGATGGTGACGATCAGCAGCACGCCGGCGAGGAACGAGAGCGTGCCCCAGGTGAAGCCAAGCCGGTCGCCGAACTGGGCGCTGAAGGCCGTGATCGACTTGGTCAGGATCTCTCCCAGCGACACGTACACCATCGCGCCGCCGGCGAAGGCCAGGCCGAACGCGAGCAGGCGCGCATTCGGACCCTTCGACGCGAACACCAGCAGGCTGCCGAAGCCGGTCGCCAGGCCGGCCACGGTGGTGACCGCGAGCGCGACCAGCAGGTTCTGCACGGGAACGTCGATCATGCGCGGGCCGCTTGGGGAGACGCGCCATCCTAGCCCAGCCGCCGTGCGTGCGATGAGGGCTGCGCGCTGGCGGGCAATCGTTACTTTGTATCGGAACGATCGTCGCCGCCCAGGATGATCCGCGCCGCGCGCTGGTGGGTCCAGTACGCCACCGACCAGTTGAGCAGCACCACCGAACGGTTGCGGAATCCGATCAGGAAGAACAGGTGGGCGACCAGCCAGAACCACCAGGCGAGCATGCCGGAGAAGCGCAGTCGGCCGAGGTCGACCACCGCGGCCATGCGGCCGATGGTGGCGAGGTTGCCGAAGTCGCGATAGCGGAACGGCGCGCCGTCGCCCCGCCGGCCGTCGAGGCGCGCACGGATCGTGTCTGCCACGTGCCGGCCCATCTGCTTGGCCGCCGGCGCCACGCCGGGCACGGGACGGCCGTCGGGTCGTGCGATCGCCGCAAGGTCGCCGGCCACGAACACCTCCGGATGGCCGGGAATCGAAAGGTCCGGGCGCACCCGCACACGCCCGGCGCGATCGAGCGGCACGCCCAGGCACTGGCCCAGCGGCGAGGCGGCCACGCCCGCGGCCCAGACCACCGTGCGCGCCGTGACGAACTCCCCGCCGCGCCGGTAGCCGGCCTCGGTGATGTCCTCGACCGGAGCGCCGGTCTGCACCTCGACGCCGAGCTTCTCGAGCTGCGTCCGCGCCCGGTCGGACAGGTCTTCGGGGAACGAGGACAGCACGCGCGGCCCGGCCTCGACCAGGCGCACCCGCGCGCGTGCCGGATCGATGTTGCGGAATTCGCCGCCCAGGGTATGGCGCGCGATCTCGGCCAGGGTACCGGCCAGCTCCACGCCGGTTGGTCCGCCGCCGATGATGGCGAAGCTCAGCCAGGCGTCGCGTTCGGCCGGGTCGGTGGCGGCCTCGGCGCGTTCGAAGGCGAGCAGCAGCTTGCGCCGCAGGTCGAGCGCGTCGTCCAGCGTCTTCAGGCCCGGGGCGTGTCGCGCCCAGTGCGCGTTGCCGAAGTAGGCATGGGTCGCGCCGCTGGCCAGCAGCAGATAGTCGTAGCGCAGGCGGCGCACGCCTTCGGCATGGTCGAGTTCGACCTCGCGGGCGGCGACATCGATGCGCGACACGGTGGCCAGCTGCACCTGCACGTTCTTCTGCTTGCGCAGGATCTGGCGCAGCGGCGCGGCGATGTCGGGCGCGGACAGGCCGGCAGTGGCGACTTGGTAGAGCAGCGGCTGGAACAGGTGGTGGTTGCCGCGATCGACCAGGGTGATGCGGACCTGCGCGGACCTGAGCGCGCGCGCGGCCCAGAGGCCCGCGAAACCGCCGCCGACGATCACCACGTGTGCAGGGCTGGCCTCCATGCGGCCCATTCTATGGGGCGTGCCGCGTGCCCTCGTCGACACCGCATGCACGGCCCGGGTTCGTGGCGCAGGCGGCCTGCCGGCCGCATACAGGCACGGCGCCCGTGGGCGCCGTGTGCGACAGCATCGGAGGCAAGGCGCCGCGCTGCAGCGGCACCATGCGGATCAGGAGGTCTCAGCCGATCTTCGCGGCCAGCTGCGCCTCCAGCTTGCGCTGGTCGGCGGCGAAGTTGCGGATGCCCTGGGCCAGCTTCTCGGTCGCCATCGCATCCTCGTTGTGCTGCCAGCGGAAGGAGGCCTCGTCCAGCGCGGCGGGCGGCGTGCCGCGATCGCCGCTTTCCACCAGCGCGCGCTCGACCGTGCCCTCGGACTCCTCGAGCGCGGCCAGCAGGTCGGGGGAGATGGTCAGGCGGTCGCAGCCGGCCAGCGCCAGCACTTCGCCGGTGTTGCGGAAGCTGGCGCCCATCACCACGGTCTGGTAGCCGTGCTGCTTGTAGTACTGCCAGATGCGGGTCACCGACTGAACGCCCGGGTCGTCCTGCGGCGTGGCCGGCTTGTCCATGCCGTTGGCCAGGTGCCAGTCGAGGATGCGGCCGACGAAGGGCGAGATCAGGAACACGCCGGCTTCGGCGCAGGCCACGGCCTGGGCGAAGGAGAACAGCAGGGTCAGGTTGCAGTGGATGCCTTCGCGCTCCAGGCGCTCGGCGGCGCGGATGCCTTCCCAGGTCGAGGCGATCTTGATCAGCAGGCGGTCGCGGCCGATGCCGGCCTGGTCGTAGAGCTCGACCAGGCGGTGTGCCTTGGCCACGGTGGCCTCGGTGTCGAAGCTCAGGCGGGCATCGACCTCGGTCGAGACGCGGCCGGGGATCAGCTTGAGGATCTCGCCGCCGATCGCCACCGACAGCCGGTCGCCGGCGTCGGCCACCTTCGCCTCGCCGCTGCCGCTGGCGTTCGACACCGCCTGCGCCAGGTGGTCGGCGTAGGCCGGCAGCGCCGCGGCCTTGAGCAGCAGCGACGGGTTGGTGGTCGCGTCCATCGGCTTGAAGCGGGCGATGGCTTCGATGTCGCCGGTGTCGGCGACGACGGTGGACAGGGAGCGGAGCTGTTCGAGCTGGGTCGGCATGTCGGCGTGGCGTCTGCGAATGCGGGAGTCGCCCATTGTCGCCGATCCGCCGTGCCGCTGCCGTGTTGGTTTCAGCCCGTACGATCGACGCGCTACCCTGTGGACCGCATCCGGGGGAACACCTGCCACATGGCCGACAGCGACAAGCGCATCGCCCTGCTGATCGACGCGGACAACGCGCCGGCGGCGAAGATCGACGCGATCCTCAACGAGGTGGCGCGCCACGGCGTGGTCAACGTGCGCCGCGCCTACGGCAACTGGAAGAGCCAGAACCTGGCCGGCTGGGAGAAGGTGCTGCACGAATACGCGATCCGGCCGATCCAGCAGTTCGCGTATTCCCCCGGCAAGAACGCCTCGGACATGGCGATGGTGATCGACGCCATGGACCTGATGTACGCGCGTACGCTGGACGGCTTCGCCGTCGTCTCCAGCGACGCCGACTTCACTCCGCTGGTGATGCGCCTGCGCAACGACGGCTACGCGGTCTACGGTTTCGGCCAGAAGCAGACGCCGCTGCCGTTCGTGAAGGCCTGCTCCACTTTCCTGTTCCTGGAGAAACTCGGCGACGACGGCGACGTGGCGCCCGACCAGGCGCGTCCCAGGACCTCGGGCGAACTCAGGGGCGACCAGGCGCTGGCGCACCAGCTGCGCGGCGCGGTCGCGGCGGTCGCCGACGACGAGGGCTGGGCGCACCTGGGCGGCGTCGGCAGCCACCTCGGCAACCAGGGCTCGTTCGATCCGCGCAACTACGGCTACCGCAGCCTCAGCGCGCTGATCGACGCGATGGAGCTGTTCGAGGTGCGGCGCGAGGGGCAGACGGTGCTGGTGCGCGAGCGCCCGCGCGGCGAACCGCGCCGGCGGCGGCGCCCAGGCAAGGCCGCCGCTCAGTAGAGATCGACCGGGTCCACGTCCAGCGACCAGCGCACCTTGCGCGCCTCGGGCAGGGTGTGGATCGCGGGCACCGCCCGGGCCAGCGCCGCATGCAGCGCGCGCCGCGACGGCGCGAGCAGCAGCAGCTGCGCGCGGTACACGCCGGCGCGCCGCGGCATCGGCGCCGGCATCGGCCCGCTCAGCGATGCGACGTCCGCGTCCGGCGCGCCACGCGGCGGCTCCAGCAGGCGTCGCGCCGCGTGCAGGAATGCCATCGGCGGCTCGGCGTGCTGCGATTCGGCGCGCAGCATCGCCATGTGCGCGTAGGGCGGGAATCCCGCGGCCTCTCGCTGTGCCATCTCGTCGCCGGCGAAGGCCGGATAGCCGCCGTCGATCAGGGTGGCCAGCAGCGGATGGTCGGGATGGTGGGTCTGCAGCAGCACCTCGCCGGCGCGATGCGCGCGGCCGGCGCGGCCGGCCACCTGGATCAGCAGCTGCGCCAGCTTCTCGTGGGCGCGGAAATCGGCCGAGAACAGGCCCTCGTCCACGCCGACCACGCACACCAGGCTGAGGTCGGGCAGGTCGTGGCCCTTGGCCAGCATCTGGGTGCCGATCAGGATGCCGGGGCGGTCGCCGAGTTCGCCCAGCAGCCGCGCCAGCGCATCGCGGCGCTGGGTGCTGCCGCGGTCGATGCGCAGCACCGGCACGTCGGAAAAGCGCGCGGCCAGCACTTCCTCGATGCGCTCGGTGCCTGCGCCCTGCGGCTGCAGCCCCAGGCTGGCGCAGTCCGGGCAGGCCGGTGGCGCGGAGCGGCGATGGCCGCAGTGGTGGCACTGCAGGCGCCGCCCCTGCGCGTGCACGGTCATCGGGCGGCCCTGCTCGGGCGCGCTGCAGCGCGGGCATTGCGCGCTCCAGCCGCAGTCGTGGCACAGCAGCACCGGCGCGTATCCGCGGCGGTTGCGGAACACCAGCACCTGGCCACCGCCGTCGAGCGCGGCGCGGATCGCGTCGAGCATCTGCAGCGACAGCCCGGCCTCGAGCGCGCGCTTGCGCACGTCGACCACGCGCACCGCCGGCGGACGCGCCGCGCCGGCACGGCGCGACAGCCGCAGGTAGCCGTAGCGGCCGGCGCCGGCGTTGTACAGGCTCTCCAGCGAGGGCGTGGCGCTGCCCAGCAGCACCGGCACGTCGAGCGCCTTGCCGCGCACCAGGGCGAAATCGCGCGCGTGGTAGCGGATGCCGTCCTGCTGCTTGTAGCTGCCGTCGTGCTCCTCGTCGATGACGATCAGGCCGGCCTCGGGCAGCGGCGTGAACACCGCCGACCGCGTGCCGACCACGACCCGGGCCTCGCCGCGCCAGGCCGCGGCCCAGGTGCGCGCGCGCTCGCCGTCGTTGAGGCCGGAATGGGTGGCATGCACCGGCACGCCGAGGCGGGCGCGGAAGCGCCCCAGCAGCTGCGGGGTCAGGCCGATCTCGGGCACCAGCACCAGCGCCTGGCGGCCGCGCGCGAGGCAGTCGGCGATCGCCTGCAGGTAGACCTCGGTCTTGCCGCTGCCGGTGACGCCGTCCAGCAGCATCGGAGCGAAGCCACGCGCCGCGCGCAGGGCCTCGATCGCCTCGCGCTGCTCGCCGTTGGGTTCCGGGCCGGGCCGGGGGTCGGGCGCCAGCTGCGAGGCGGGAACCGCGATGCGTTCGACCAGGCCGCGCTTCTCCAGCGCGCGCGCGGCGGTGCGCCAGTCGTCCAGCTGCGCCGCCAGCCCGTCCTCGTCGCGGTCGCCGGCCGAGAGCAGTTCGGCCAGCCGGCGCGGGCGGCTGCCCTGGCGCAGGCCGGGCAGGGCGGTGGCGCCGGCCTCGGTCAGCCGCCAGGCCCAGGCATGGGTATCGGGCAGGGGTTCGCCGCGGCGCAGGGCGGCGGGCAGGGCGGTGGCCAGTACCTCGCCCAGGGGCGCGTGGGTGTAGCGCGCCAGCCACTGCAGCGAGGCGAGCAGTTCGCCGTGCAGCAGCGGCGTCCCGTCCAGCAGGGCGTGGACCGGCCGCAGGCGGCCCTCGGACGCCGGCTCGGCGGGCCCCACTCCGGCCACGACGCCCACCAGTTCGCGCGGGCCGAACGGAACGCGCACCCTGCGGCCGACGTCGTCGTCGCCTGCGGCATGGCCCGGAGGCGGGGCGTAGTCGAACAGCCGCAGCGGCGGCAGCGGCAGGGCGACCTGGAAGACGGGCGGCAGGGCATCGGACACCGCGGAAGTCTAGCGACTGCGCGGCCCCGGGCCTGGCGTGCGGTATGCCTTCGCCCACCGGGTCCGGGAAGGCTCGTTCCGCCGCCCTGCCGCGTTCGCGGTCACGGAAGGGTCCCGGATTGGCCCTTCCTCCGCCCAGGGCGCCCTCCGGTCCTGCCCATTCCCCCGCTCTCGGACGAGGCCTGGGTGGGGGCGCGACCCTCAGCGCGGTGGCGGGCCCGAAGCGACCGCTTGCCCAACCCCACCCTTCGCGCAGGCGGCGGGAAGCCTCGGCGGCGGGGAGCAGACCTGCCGCGGGAGGGTGTCCTCCGCGCAAGGCGACGGGCGCGACGGTGAGAGGCAGCGATACCGGGAAAGCTGCGGCGGCGACTTGCGGGTCCAAGTTGCCTCGCCGCGGACGTAGATGCCGCAAGTCGATGGCGTGAAAGGGATTTCTCCTTATCCACAATTTGTGTGGATAAGTCTGTGCACGAAGCGCTTGCGCACTCGTTTTTGGCCGTGCCGCAAAGGTGAAGAGCTGGGTTGGCGAAAAAAACGCCACCATCTATTTGTCCAGAAAATTCAGTCACTTGTCCGTGAAACAAAGCCTTCACACAAGCCAAAGTCCTTCACGGACGCTCCCATGTGACGTTTTTGTGCCGCATGTGCACAACGTGCGCCTGCACAATCGCGGGCGGATCACCGAGTGAGACGCACGTCAAGCCCGCGGGCGCGTCCGCGCGGGGCCGTATCATGGCCATCGGCGGGCCGCCCCCGGGCCCGCGGAACCGGTTTCCAGCCTTGAACGATCCAGCCGCGGCCCGTGCAGCCCTTACCGCCTTCCTGCGCGGGGTCGAGCGTCGCGGCGTGGTGTTCGCCCACTGGCAGGGGGGCGACCCCGTGGCCGGCGACGCGGCCCTCGCGGCGACCCTGCGCGACTTCGCCAGGACCGCGCCCGGCGCGCCCTTCGCCGAATGGCCGCGCCGGTTCTGGGCGATGCTGCTGGCCGCGCCGCAGCTTCGCGGCAGCGCCCGCCAGGCCACCGACCTGCCGGCGGCGATCGCAAGCCTGGCCAGCGGCCCCCGTGCCGCCCTGCTGCTGCGCGTGGTCGCCGGCCTGGCGGAATCGGAGGCCGCGGCGGTCCTGGGCATCGCGCGTCCCACCTACCGCCTGGCCCTGCAGCGGGCGCTGCCGCGCCGGGACGATGGCGGCGCCGATCCCGACGCGTGGCGCGAACTGTCCCAGGCCGCGCAGCTGGCGGTCCGCGCGGTCCCGGCCGAGCGGCTGGAGACCATCGCCATGCTGCGCGACGGCCTGCGCCCGCGCGCGGTGCGTCCGGTCCCGGCGACGGCCGGCCGGCAGCGTGCGCGCTGGCTGTGGCCGGCGACGCTGGCGGTGCTCGCCCTGACGGCGGCCGCGCTGGCCGCGACCTGGTGGGAGCCGTGGTCGTCGGACGAGCCGGATGGCGAGGGCGCGCGGATCCGGGTCGAGGAGCTGCCGCCCTCCACCCCGGCCGCGCGTTTCGAAGCGACCGATCCGCTCTCGGGCCATCGCGACCTCGACCTGCTGGTCGCGCAGGCCACCGGCGAGTTTCCCGACGACGCCGATCCCGCCTTCGACGCCTGGCTGGTGCAGGCGCTGGCGCAGGACGCCCCCTTGCCCGACCCGCCCGCGACCAGCCCGGTCGATGGAGATGCCGCCTCGCGGGAGCAGGTCGATGCGCCCTGAGCCGCGTCGCATCGCGCGGGCGCTGGCGGCGGTAGGCCTGCTGGCCCTGTGCGTGGCCGTCGCGCAGCCGCGCAATCCTCGGCTCGCGGCGCTCACGCCCGCGCAGTCGGAGGCGCTGCAGCGGCGTGTGCAGGCCTGGGAGGCCTTGCCCGAAGCGCTGCGTCGCGAGCGTCGCGAGGCCTGGCAGGCATGGCGGGCCCTGCCCGCGGAGGAGCGCCAGCGCATGCGCGCCGCGCGCGAAGCCTGGCGCGCGTTGCCGGTCGCCGAGCAGCAGGCGCTGCGCGCGCGGTTCGACATGCTCGACGCCGGCATCGCCCGTGGCTGGCTGCTCGGGCCGGTGCTGGGCGCGGACTGGCCGCGGCTGCACGCCCTGTTCGCGCAGGTGCCCCCGCAGGAACGCGAGGCGCTGCTCGAAGCGCTGCGCGCGCTGCCGGTGCAGGCGCGCGACGATCTCGCGGTGCTGGCGCAGCGCACGCCGCCGCAGGATCGCGATGCACTGCGGGCGACGTTGCTGGCGCAGCCGCCCGCGCAGCGGGCGCAGTGGCTGCGCAGCCGCGTCGATCCCTGAGGGACGGCCCGGTCTCAGCCGGCCAGCGGTCGCAGGATCCGGCGCGAGGCGCGCGCGCGGTCGCCGAAGCGGTGCGCGCTTTCGGCGCGCATCGCGGCCGCGTGTTCGCGCAGGTAGGCGTCCAGCGCGTCCGCATCGCGCAGGCGGTAGTGCACGCACAGCAGCAGGTGGGCGGTGCCGGGCGGCGTCTCGACCACCTCGAAGGCCTCGGCCGATTCGAAGCCGGGCAGGGCGAGGATCCGCTGCATGTGCCCGGGCAGCCAGGCCAGATAGGCGTCCGCGATCCCGCGCTCGACCCGCACGCTCACTTCGTAGAGCACCATGGCAGCCTCCGGGCTACATCCAGACCAGGCTCGACACCGTCGTGAACGCCGCGCCCAGGCTCAGCAGGATCGAGTAGCACACGCCGATCACCCCGAACTTGAGCAGGGTCATCAGCCAGCCCTGGCCGTAGACCCGCTTCTGCATCAGCAGCAGGTACAGCGGCATCCAGCACCAGATCGCCGCCTCGACGAGCTTGAACATGGCCTGCAGTCCCGGCCGCGATGCCGCCAGCCAGTGCTCCAGGCCCATGGTCAGGAACAGCAGCAGCAGCGCCATGCACAGGAAGGCATGGCTGTGCAGCGCCACGATCAGGTGCTCCATGTACAGGCGCCGCTTGAACACGTAGGCGACCTTGAGCATCAGCGCGAACAGCGGCAGCAGCACGAACAGGGTCGAGGGCACGGCGCCGAGCAGCGCATCCTTGAACAGGTCCGGGTCCTCCTGCAGGCGCGGGATGTTCTTCTCCAGCCGCCCGATCTGGCGGTTGATCCAGTCGTTGGCGAACTGCGGCAGCGAATCGATCCGGACCGGATTGGTCTCCGCGTCCCAGGCCTGGCCGCCGCCGAACTGCAGGCGGTTCAGGCGCGGCACCGGCGGCGGGCCGCCGGTATCTTCGGCCTGGCGGAAGGCGGCGATGCGTTCCTCGGCCTGCGCCCGGATCGCCCGCTCGCCGGCCTGCAGCCCGGCGTCGGCGGCGCGCAGGCCGGCGATGGTGGCGGGATTGGGCGGGCTCGCGTGGTCCTCCGCGGCGCTGATCCGGGACGCCAGCTCGGCGCGTTCGGCGGCCAGGTCGGCCAGCGCGGCATCGCGCGCCTGCTCCACCTCGGCCGCGCTGCGCGCGGTCTCGATGCCGGTGTCGCCGCCGAACTGCACCGGGCTGTCGTCGCCGAAGCTCACCGTCAGCGTGCCGATGAAGAAGGCCACCACCGCAATGAAGAAGAACAGCCTGAACGGGCTGACGTAGCGGATGCGCCGGCCGGCGAGGTATTCCAGGGTCAGGTAGCCCGGCCGGGCGAGCAGCGGCCACAGCGTGCGCGGCGTGCGCGAATCCCATTCGAACACGCTGTCGAGCACGTCGCCCACCAGGCTGGAAAAATGCCGCACCAGCCCCTTCACCGGCTGCCCGCAGGCGTAGCAGTGCTCGCCGAGCAGCGGCGTGCCGCAGTTGGCGCAGGCGGCCTGCGGTGCCGGCGGCGTGGTCGGCGGCGTGGTCGGACCGGCGGCGACCGGCGGCGGCGAATTCATCGCGTGACGTCCTCGGAGTGTCGTAACCCGTGCATCCCCACCATCCCGCGGTCGCGGTCGCGCGCCATGACGATGGCGGGATGGACGGTTAAGATACCGGCCGCCGCCGACCCGGCGCCAGCGCGCGACACTGGATCGCTGCCGGCCGCAGTCGCGCCATTCCCCCCGCATGACTCCGCCCGCCCCGCCGGCGCGCTTCCGCGACGAAGTGCGCACCACTGCCGTGCTCGCCGCGCCGCTGGTCGCCGGGCACTTGGCGACCGGCCTGATCAGCTTCGTCGACAACGTGATCGCCGGGCGCCACGGCACCAATACGCTGGCCGGCGTCGCCGTCGGCACGGCGATGTTCTGGCTGCCGATGATGGTGCCGATGGGCACGCTGATGGCGCTGCCGCCGTCGGTTTCGCAGCTCGACGGCGCCGGCCGCCGCGCCGAGGTCGGGCCGCTGTTCCGCCAGGCGCTGTGGCTGTCGGCGATGCTTGGCCTGCTGCTGTTCGTCCTGCTGAGCCTGTCCGTGCATGCGCTCGAACCGATGGGCATCGCGCCCGAGGTGCGGCCGGCAGCCACGGCGTTCCTGCACGGCATCCGCTGGGGCATACCCGCGCTCACCCTGTATTTCTGCATGCGCTACCTGTGCGACGGCCTGCACTGGACGCTGCCCACCATGGCCTTCGGCTTCGGCGGGCTGCTGGTGCTGCTGCCGCTGGGCTATGCGATGACGTTCGGCGCCTTCGGCTTCGCCGAGCGCGGCGCCGGCGGCCTGGGCCTGGCCTCGGCGACGATGATGTGGCTGCAGGTGGCGGGCTTCGTGGCGTACCTGGCGATCTCGCGCCGTTTCGCCGCGCTGCGCCTGTTCTCGCGCTTCGATCCGCCGCGCTGGCGCGAGCTCGCCGGCCTGCTGCGGACCGGCCTGCCGATCGGGGTGACCGTGGCGATGGAGGGCGGCCTGTTCATCGTGACCGCGCTGCTGATCGGCCGCCTGGGCGAACTCGAGGTCGCCGCCCACCAGATCGCGATCAACGTCGCCTCGCTGTGCTTCATGATTCCGTTCGGCCTGGCCGAGGCGACCACCGTGCGCGTCGGCCATGCCGTCGGCGCGGGCCGCGGCCCGCTCGGCGTCCGGCGCGCGGCCTGGGCCGGGCTGGCGCTGGTGCTCGCGACCCAGGCGCTGTCGGCGACGGTGCTGCTGGGCTGGCACGATGCGATCGCCGCCGTTTATACGCGCGACCTTGCGGTGGCGTCGCTGGCCGGGACCCTGCTGGTGTTCGCGGCAGCGTTCCAGTTCCCCGACGGCGTGCAGGTGCTTTCGGCCGGCGCCCTGCGCGGCCTCAAGGACACCCGGGTGCCGATGTTCATCGCCGCGCTGGCCTACTGGGGCGTCGGCATGCCGCTGGGCGCCGGCCTCGGGCTGGGCCTGGGCTGGGGCCCCAAGGGCATGTGGGCGGGCCTGATCGCCGGCCTGCTGGTGGCGGCGGTGCTGATGGGCTGGCGTTTCCTGCGCAGCAGCGGGCGTGTCGCCCTGCCACCCGGCCCGATGACCAAAGACGCATGAAAACCGGCCATGCGCCGGGTAACCTGAGCCTCCGGAACAGCGAGCAGCCAGCCCAATGAGTCAACCTTCTTCGCGCGGCCCCGTGCTGCGCGCCATCGTCGGCGTGTGGAACGGAATGAATTTCGTCCGCCGGCTGATCCTGAACCTGCTGTTCCTGTTCATCCTGCTGCTGGTGCTGGCGGTCATGGTCGGCGGCGGCCGCGGCCTGCGCCCGCTCGACGCGCGCACCACCCTGGTGTTCGCGCCCGAGGCGGTGCTGGTGGAGCAGTACACCACCGATCCGGCGAGCCGCTCGCTGCAGGCCAGCTTCGGCCAGGGCCCGGCCGAGGTGCAGTTGCGCGACGTGCTCAAGGTGCTCGAGGCCGCGCGCACGGACGGCAACATCGAACGCGTCCTGCTGCGCGTGGACCGCATGGGCTTTTCCGGCTTCGCCGCGATCCGCGAGATCGGCGCGGCGGTGCAGGCGCTGCGCGAGTCGGGCAAGCAGGTCGTCGCCTTCGGCGAACGCTTCACCCAGGCCCAGTACCTGCTGGCGGCGCACGCCGACGAGGTCTACCTCGACCCGCAGGGCGAGGTGATGCTGATCGGCCTGAGCGGCTATCGCCAGTTCTACCGCGAAGGCCTCCAGGACAAGCTCGGCATCGACATGCACCTGTTCAAGGTGGGCGAATACAAGTCCGCGGCCGAGCCCTTCATCCGCGACGACGCCTCGCCCGAGTCCAAGGAAGCCGACCTGTTCTGGCGCGGGGACGTCTGGCAGCGCTACTTGGAGGACGTCGCGCGCCTGCGCGGAACGACCGCAGCGCAGCTCGCCGCCGACATCGACGCGCTGCCCGAGCGCGTCGCCGCCGTCGACGGCGACACCGCGCGCCTGGCCGTGCAGCAGAAGCTGGTGGACGGCCTGAAGACGTTCGAGGAAGTGGAGAACCTGCTGGCCGAGCGCGGCCACGCCGACGAGGAAGCGCCGGGTGGATTCCGCCAGGTCGGCTACAACGACTACCTGCGCCACGCCGATCCGCCGCGCGCGGCCGATCCGCGGCCGCAGGTGGCGGTGGTGGTGGCCGAGGGCGAGATCGTCGAGGGCCGGCAGCCGCCGGGCCGCATCGGCGGCGAATCGACCGCGGCCCTGCTGCGCGAGGCGCGCGAGGACGACGACGTCAAGGCGGTGGTGCTGCGGGTCAACTCGCCCGGCGGCTCGGCCTATGCCTCGGAAGTGATCCGGCGCGAGATCCTCGGACTCAAGGCCGCGGACAAGCCGGTGGTGGTCTCGTTCGGCGACGTGGCCGCGTCCGGCGGCTACTGGATCTCGCTCGATGGCGACCGGATCTACGCCGACGCATCGACGATCACCGGTTCGATCGGCATCTTCGGCCTGATCCCGACCTTCCCGCGCGCGCTGGAGAAGATCGGCGTGCACACCGACGGCGTGGCGACCACGCGCATGGCCGGCGCCTTCGACCTGAGCCGGCCGCTGGCGCCGGAAGTCGGCCAGGTGATCCAGTCGTACATCGACAAGGGCTACCGCGATTTCATCACCCGCGTGGCGCAGGGCCGCCAGCGCACGCCCGAGCAGATCGACGAGGTGGCGCGCGGGCGCGTGTGGACCGGCGCGCAGGCGCTCGAGCGCGGCCTGGTGGACGAACTGGGCGGCATCCAGGCCGCCGTGGCCGACGCCGCCGCGCGCGCGAGGCTGGGCGAGGACGGCAAGTGGCGCGTGCGCTACATCGAGCGTGCGGCGACCCCGTTCGAGAAGTTCTTCGCCGCCTTCGTGCAGGGCGGCATCGGCCGCGCCTGGCTGAAGGAGTCGGAGCTGGCCAGGAGCCTGCTCGCGCGCGCGGCACCGCAGGCCGAACGCGACCTGCGCGTGCTCGACCAGGTGCTGCAGACCCGCGACGGCTCGCCGGTGTCGGTGCTGGCGCACTGCTTCTGCGGGCTCTGAAGCCCGCATCGGTGGACACGGAAAGCCCGGCCTTGGCCGGGCTTTCCTGTTGCGGGCGGTGACGCGGTCTGCGCGCTTGTCAGCGCCTCACGTCCAGCCGCTCGCCGCGCACCAGCGCCAGCACGTCCTGCGCATCGCACAGGTTGAAGTCGCCGGGCACGGAGTGCTTGAGGCAGCCCGCGGCATGGCCGAAGCGCAGGCTGTCCAGATCGCCCCAGCCCGACGCCAGGCCGTGCAGCACGCCGGCGGCGAACGCGTCGCCGCCGCCGATGCGGTCGACGATGCCGGGCAGTTCCCGCGCTTCCACCTGGTGCAGTTCGCCGTCGCGCGTGGCCATCAGCGCGCCCAGCGCATGGTGCTCGACGCTGGGCTGGACGCGCGTGGTGCAGGCCAGGCGCTGCAGGCGCGGGAACGCGTCGAAGGCGCGGCGCGCCGCGCGCGCGAAACGCTGCGCGTGGGGGACCGCGTCGTCCTGGTCCCCGGCGCCCAGCACCACGTCGATGTCGCGGTGGTCGGCGAAGGCGATCTCGGCGGCCTCGAGCAGCGGCCGCAGCATGACCGCCGGATCGCCATCCCAGGCCGCCCACAGCTTCGGACGGAAGTTGCCGTCGAAGGACACCCGTGTACCCAGCGCCGTCGCGGCGCGGACGGCGTCGGCCGCCGCGGTCGCGGTCGCGGCGCCCAGCGCCGGGGTGACGCCGGACACGTGCAGCCAGCCGGCGCCGGCCAGCAGCGCCGGCCAGTCGTAGCGTTCGGGCGGCGCCAGCGCGAAGGCCGACCCCGCCCGGTCGTACAGCACCTCGCTCGGCCGGTGGCCGGCGCCGGTGGCGAGGAAGTACAGGCCCATCCGGCCCTCCGCCATCGCGACGGCGCGGGTATCGACGCCATGCCGGCGCAGCTCCCCCAGCGCCGCATGGCCGAGCGCGTTGTCGGCCACCGTGCCCAGCATGGCCACTTCGTGGCCGAAGCGGGCCAGCGACACGCCGACGTTGGCCTCGGCGCCGCCGACCTGCACCTCCAGTCGCGGCGACTGCAGCAGCAGCTCGCGTCCGGGCGCCGCCAGGCGCAGCAGCAGTTCTCCGAAACAGGCGATCCGACCTGGCATGGGCATCCTCCGGCGAAGCCCGCATCATCCCATCCCGCGCCGCCCGCATGCACCCTGGCCGCGCGCGGCGACCGGCGCGCGTGCCGCGCTAGACTGCCGGCGACCGGCGGTTCCCGCCGGGCAGGAGCTGGAATGCCGCCCAATCGCAGGGAAGACGGCCCGCCGGATCTGGCCGGCAAGGCCGCGACCATCAACGACATCGCGCGCCTGGCGGGCGTGTCGAAGAAGACCGTGTCGCGCATCCTCAACCGTTCGCCGCTGGTCCGCAGCGACACGCGCGAGAAGGTCGAGAAGCTGATGCGCGAGGTCGGCTACGTGCCCGACCCCATGGCGCGCGGGCTCGCGTTCCGGCGCTCGTTCCTGATCGGGATGATCTACGACAACCCGACCGCGCAGTACATCGTGGACATCCAGTACGGCGCGCTCGACGCGCTGCGCGATTCGGATTTCGAGCTGGTGGTGCATCCCTGCGACAGCCGCAGCCCGGACTACGTGGCGGGTGTGCGTCGCTTCGTGCAGCAGCAGAAGCTGCACGGCGTGATCCTGGTGCCGCGGGTGTCCGAGGACCAGGCCCTGTGCGACATGCTCGACGCGATCGGCTGCCGCTATGCGCGCGTGGCCGCGGTCTCGCTCGAAGGCCCGGAGCGGATGGTGGTGACCCACGACCGCGATGGTGCGGCGGAAGTCGCCGACTACCTGCAGCGCCTCGGACATCGCGACCTGGCGATGGTCACCGGGCCCGCGGCCTACCGTTCGGCGATGGAGCGCACCGAGGGCTTCGTGGGCGCGCTGCGCCGGCGCGGCATCGAGCTGCCGGCCTCGCGCATCGTCGAGGCCGGCTACACCTTCGAGTCGGGCGTGGCCGCGGCCGAACGCCTGCTGCGCGGACGCAACCGGCCGACCGCGATCTTCTGCGGCAACGACGAGATGGCCGCAGGCGTGTACCGGGTGGCGCTGCGCATGGGCCTGCGGATTCCCGAGCAGCTGTCGGTGGTGGGTTACGACGACAGCACGCTGGCCTCGCGCCTTTGGCCGCCGCTCACGTCGGTGCGGCGGGACACGCGTGACACCGGTCGCATGGCCGCGGCCATGCTGCTGCAGCCCGAATCGGCGGCGCGCCCGCTGGCGAGCGTGCGACCGCACCTGGTCATCCGCGACTCCTGCCAGCCGCCGCCCTGAGCAGGCGGCTACGACGCAGCGCGCGGTTCGGGCGGCGTTTCTTCCTGCGGCGGATCGGGCGGCGGCGCACACGCCGCGCACAGGGCCAGGATGGCGAACGCCGCGATCCGCAGGAGTTGGGGCATGGCTCGCATGGCAGCCTCCGCTGCAGGTCCGGCGCTATGCTACGCCGGTCACGTCAAGGGGACAGGAAAATGGATCCGCATCGCTGGCGCCTGGACGGGCAGCTCGCGCTGGTGACCGGCGGCAGCGCCGGCATCGGTCGCGCGATCGCGCGCGAACTGCTCGGCTTCGGCGCCACCGTGCTGATCGTCGCGCGCAACGGCGACGCCCTGGAAGCGGCGCGCGACGAACTGGCGGAGGAATTTCCCGAGGGCGACATCCGCGCCCTCATCGGCGACGTGGTCGACGAGGAGCAGCGGCGCGAGGTGCTCGACTGGGTCGAGGACCAGGGCGAGGGCCTGAACATCCTGGTCAACAACGCCGGCGGCAACCTCACCCGCGCGGCCAACGACTACACCGAGGACGAGTGGCGCGAGATCTTCGAGATCAACCTGTTCAGCGCCTTCGAACTCTCCCGCTACGCCTATCCGCTGCTCACCCGCCACGCGGCCTCGTGCATCGTCAATGTCGGCAGCGTGTCGGGCCTCACCCACGTGCGCAGCGGCGCTCCCTATGGCATGAGCAAGGCCGCGATGCACCAGATGACGCGCAACCTCGCCGTTGAGTGGGCAGAGGATGGCGTGCGCGTGAACGCGGTGGCGCCGTGGTACATCCGCACGCGCCGCACCTCCGACAAGCTGGCCGATCCCGACTACCTGGACGAGGTGCTGCTGCGCACACCGATGGGGCGCGTGGGCGAACCCGAAGAGGTGGCCGCCGCGGTCGCCTTCCTGTGCCTGCCTGCGGCCGCCTACATCACCGGCGAATGCATCGCCGTCGACGGAGGCTTCCTGCGGTATGGATTCTGAAGCAGCGGGTACGGGCGGCCTGCCGGTCGCCGCGCCATGGCTGGTGCGTTCGACCTCGCCCCTGCACTGCGTGCTGGCTTTCCTCGCCGGCGCCGCGCTGCAGCAGGGGCTGGACCTGCCGGCGCCGCAGGACGGACTGCGCGAAGCGCTGCACCTGGCCGGCACGGTGCTGGCCAATGGCGGCCTGCTGCTGGTGCTGTGGAGCTTCGCGCTGTTCGCCCGGCGCCGCACGACCATCCTGCCAGGCGGTGCGCCGAGCCGCCTGCTGCGGAACGGGCCCTTCGGGCGCACCCGCAATCCCGTCTACCTGGGCATGCTCGCCAGCTATGCGGGCCTGGCGCTGATGTTCGACCTGCCGTGGGCGCTGGCGCTGCTGCCGGTGCCGGTGTGGATCCTGCACGCGGCGATCCTGCCGTGGGAAGAGGCGGCCCTGCATGCCCGCTTCGGCACCGACTACCTGGCCTATCGCGACGCGGTGCCGCGCTGGCTGTAGCAGGGCCGGCTGGCAGGCGCGCCGGGGCGGTGCTATCTAGCGTTCTCCAAACCGCAGGATGCACCGATGGAAACCAGCGAACTGTTCCGCGGCCGCCTGATCGACCACCTGCAGCTGGTGGTGCGCGATCTCGACGCCAGCCGCCGCTTCTACGAAGCGGTCCTGTCCACGCTCGGCATCGGGATCGGCGGCAGCGGCGATACCTGGTTCTGGGCCGACGAGCTGTTCGTTTCCACCGTCGACAGCGAGGCGGCGCTGGGCGAGCCGACCGGGCGCCACCATTTCGCCTTCCAGGCGCGCGACCGGGCGATGGTCGATGCCTTCCATGCCGCGGCCCTGGCCAACGGCGGCCGCGACAACGGCGCGCCGGGTGAACGGCCCTACCACCCCGGTTACTACGCCGCGTTCGTGCTCGATCCGGACGGCAACAACGTCGAGGCCGTGTACCACGGCCCGGCGCGTCGCAGCGCCGACGCGGTGAGGATCGAGTTCGAGGAGTGACCCGCGCTCAGGGCGGCAGCGCGCAGGTCGAGTCGGTGAGGATGCGCGTGACCCGCGCGAACTCCTCCTGCAGCGCCGGCCTGTCCGCGCCGCGCGCATGGCGCCAGGACGATTCGATCTCGCGCTGGCGCCGCTTCCAGCCCTCGCACTCGGCTCGCTGGCCGATGCGCGCGCAGGTGTCGTACTTGTTCTCGCAGGCCTGGCCGGTGCCGCCGGTATCCAGTCGCACGCAGCGCGGACCAGGCGACGGATCCTCGCTGACGTAGCTGTCGTTGTCCCAGGTCTCGCACTGGTAGATGGGCGGCGGCGGCAGGCGCGCATCCTCGGCGATCCGGGCCGCTCGTGGCAGGTCGGGGCGCGGTGGCGCATCGATCGATTCGTCCGCGGGACCGGCCACCTGCTGGAAGTCGGACAGGGGCGGCGGCGTCCACGCCGGTTCCTCGGCCACGACCAGCGGCGCCGGTGGAGGCGCAGGACGGGTCGGCAGCGCCTCGACGCGTCGGATCTCCTGGCGACTGCCGGCCGGGCACGGCGTGCCGTTCTGGATCGTGACCTCGCCGCTGGCGTCGGTGCAGCGGTAGATGGTGCTGGCGTCCTGCGCGGGAGACAGCGACATGCAGGCGAGCAGGCCCAGCAGCCACCATGCACGGCGCCGCATCAGCGGATCCCGCAGTCGGCGGCAAGCCGCGCGTTGATGCCGCGTTCCTCCACGCGCAGGGTGTCGCGTTCGCGTTCCTGGGCATTGAAGAAGCGGCGGCGGATCACGTCGCGCCGGTCGGCCAGGCGCGCGCAGACCTCGGCCTGCGGCAGGGCATGGCAATCGTCGCGCACCCAGGTGCCGCCTCCGCCGAATCCATGGCCGGAAGGGCCATGGCGAGGCGGGCGGAGCGGTGCCCGCCCGTCCTGCGCAGGCGGATCGGGACGCGGAGTGGGCGCACCCACGTAGCCGCCGAGCGGCCGCCTGGCGTAGTAGTCGCCGAGGGCGGTGCTGTCGCGCCCCGGCCGGCCCGGGCGCAAGCCACCGCGCCCCAGCGTCCACAACGGCACCCAGCGCGGATTGCCCTCGTCATCATCGCTGGTATAGCGCTCGCCATCGGGCGTCACGCATTCGTACATCGGCTGCGCGGTACGCGCCACCACCACCGGGGGTGCCGCTGGCGCGATCGCGGGCGGCGTGGCCGCGACCGACCGGTTCAGCGGGGCACCGTCCTGCGGCCGCTGCATCTCGCGCGCCTGTCCTTCGCTGCCCTTGGCGCAAGGCACGTCGCCCAGGGTCACGTGGCCCTGCGCGTCCACGCAGCGGTAGACGGTCACGGGCTCGTCGTCGGCGGCGTGGGTCGCGCCGGCCGCGGCGAGCGGCACCAGCGCCAGCAGCAGTCGACAGGGCAGGGCGCGGGAAGGCATGCGGGCATCTTGCCCGCGCGTGGGAGGAGGCGCAAACGCGCCGGTGCCCCGCCTCAGCGATGGTTCAATCGCTACGCCGCGTCCAGCGCGGCGACCGGCTGCTGCTCGCTGCGCAGCATGCGCGCGATCGCCGCGGCGGCATCGCGGCCTTCCTGCACCGCGGTCACCACGAGGTCGGCGCCGCGCACGCAGTCGCCGCCGGCGAACAGGCGCGGGTGCGAGGTCTGGTAGGGCAGGCGCCCCTCGCCGCCGACGATCAGGCGGCCGTTCTCGCGCGCCTTCACGCCCAGCGTGTCCAGCCACTCCGGCGGGCGCGGCGAGAAGCCGAAGGCGATGATCACCACGTCGGCTTCGATCAGCGATTCGCTGCCGGCGATCGGTTCCGCGCGCTGGCGGCCATTGGCGTCGGGCTCGCCCAGCCGTGTCTCGACCACGCGCACGCCGGAGGCGCGGCTGCCGTCGGCGCTCTCGATCGCCAGCGGCTGGCGGTTGAACAGGAAGCGCACGCCTTCCTCGCGCGCGTTGGCCACTTCGCGCGCCGAACCAGGCATGTTGGCTTCGTCGCGGCGATAGGCGCAGGTGACGCTGGCCGCGCCCAGGCGCACGGCCGAGCGCACGCAGTCCATGCCGGTGTCGCCGCCGCCCAGCACCACCACGCGCTTGCCGGCGAGGTCGGGCAGCGACAGGCTGGTTTCCCAGCCGGCGATCGCGCGGCCGTGCGGCTCGCGGCCGGTGACGATACGCCCGTTCTGCACCAGGAACGGCAGGGCCGGCAGCACGCCGGACAGGTCCTGGCCCGGCAGGCCGCCATCGGTGTAGCGGTACGCGCCCAGGCCCAGGAACACCGCGTCGTAGTCCGACAGCAGGCTGCCGATCGCGACGTCGCGGCCCACCTCGATCCCGAGGCGGAAGCGCACGCCCATTTCCTCGAGCACTTCGCGGCGGGTGTCGATCACCGACTTGTCGAGCTTGAAGCTGGGGATGCCGAACTGCAGCAGGCCGCCGATCTGCTCGTAGCGGTCGAACACCGTCGCCGCGATGCCGGCGCGCACCAGCCGGTCGGCGCAGGCCAGGCCGGCGGGGCCGGCGCCGATCACGGCCACGCGCCGGCCGGTGGACGCGACCTTGGACAGGTCCGGGCGCCAGCCCTGCTCGAAGGCGGTGTCGACGATGTACTTCTCCACCGCGCCGATGGTCACCGCGCCGAAGCCGGCGTTGAGCGTGCAGGCGCCCTCGCACAGCCGGTCCTGCGGGCAGACCCGGCCGCACATTTCCGGCAGGGGATTGGTCTCGTGGCACAGCGCGGCCGCCTCGAGGATGCGCCCTTCCTCCACCAGCGCCAGCCAGTTGGGGATGTAGTTGTGCACCGGACACTTGGCTTCGCAGTAAGGATTGCCGCAGTCGAGGCAGCGTCCCGCCTGGTGTACCGCCTCGGCCTGGCCGAAGCGGCCGTAGAGTTCGTTCCAGTCGCCATCGGTGCGCAGCTGCAGCGGCACCTTGCGCGGCATGTCGCGCGGGACGTCAAGGAACTGGAAGACCTGCTTCTTGCTCATGGGACAGCCGTGATTGGTGATTGGTGATTCGTGATCGGGAAACAACGGCAGCGCGTGCGCTGCCGCAGGCAGGCGGCGTGCCGGCCAGGTGCCGGCTCTCCACGCCTTTCCGGATCACGAATGACGAATCACGAATCACGGTTTTCATCATGCCGCCCTGCGCAGCTCGTGGGCCAGCGCTTCCAGGCTCGCGGCCTTGGGCTTGACCAGCCAGAACTTGCCGACGAAGTCGCGGAACTCGTCGAGGATGCGCGCGCTCCAGGCGCTGCCGGTGAAGTCGGCATGCGCCTGCAGCAGTTCGGTCAGGTGCTGGCGGTAATTGTCGAAGCTCTCGGGCGAGATGCGGACGATGTCGATCAGCTCGTGGTTGTAACGGTCGACGAAGTCGCGGTCCAGGTCGAGCACGTAGGCCAGGCCACCGGTGAAGCCCGCACCGAAATTCAGGCCGGTACGGCCCAGCACGACCACCGTGCCGCCGGTCATGTATTCGCAGCAGTGGTGGCCCGCACCTTCGACCACCGCCACCGCGCCCGAGTTGCGCACCGCGAAGCGCTCGCCCGCGCGCCCGGCCGCGTACAGTTCGCCGCCGGTGGCGCCGTAGAGGCAGGTGTTGCCGAGAATCGGCGCGTGCCGCGACTCGAACGCGCTGCCGCGCGGTGGCGAAAGCACGATGCAGCCGCCGGCCATGCCCTTGCCGACGTAGTCGTTGGCTTCGCCCTCCAGCTGCAGGCGCAGGCCGCCGGCGTTGAACGCGCCGAAACTCTGGCCGGCGCTGCCGGTCAGCCGCAGCGTCACCGGACGTGCCGCCATGCCGGTGTTGCCGTGGTGGCGCGCGATCAGGCCCGACAGGCGCGTGCCGATGCTGCGGTCGGTATTGCGGATGGTGTCGAGATGCTCCCCGCCCACGCCGCGGACGATGGCATCCGAGAGCGCGGCGTCCAGGCGTGCGGCCAGGCCGTCGGGCGGGGCCTGCAGCGCGGGCGCGCCGCACCAGGCGGCTGGCTGGCCGGCATCGCGGGCGAGCATGCGCGACAGGTCGATGTCGACCTCGTCGCGGGTATGGCGCAGCTGCTGCTCGAGCAGGTCGGTGCGGCCGACCACCTCGTCCAGCGAGCGCGCGCCCAGCGAGGCCAGCAGCTCGCGCACGTCCTGGGCGATGTTGCGGAAGAAGTGTTCGACGCGCTCGGGCAGGCCGGTGAAGTGCGCCGAACGCAGGCGCTCGTCCTGGGTGGCCACGCCGGTGGCGCAGTTGTTGAGGTGGCAGATGCGCAGGTACTTGCAGCCCAGCGCGATCATCGGCGCGGTGCCGAAGCCGAAGCTGTCGGCGCCGAGCATCGCGGCCTTGACCACGTCCAGGCCGGTCTTGAGGCCGCCGTCGGTCTGCAGCAGCACGCGCTCGCGCAGCTCGTTGGACTGCAGGGCCTGGCGCGCCTCCGACAGCCCCAGCTCCCAGGGCACGCCGGCATAGCGGATCGAACCCAGCGGGCTGGCGCCGGTGCCGCCGTCGTGGCCGGAGATCGTGATCAGGTCTGCGCCGGCCTTGACCACGCCCGCGGCGATCGTGCCCACGCCCGCGTGCGAGACCAGCTTGACCGAGATCAGCGCCCCGGGGTTGACCTGGCGCAGGTCGAAGATCAGCTGCGCCAGGTCCTCGATCGAATAGATGTCGTGGTGCGGCGGCGGCGAGATCAGGCCGATGCCCGGACGCGCATAGCGCAGGCGCGCGATCAGCGGGTTGACCTTGCTGCCCGGCAGCTGGCCGCCTTCGCCGGGCTTGGCGCCCTGCGCGACCTTGATCTGCAGCACCTCTGCATTGATCAGGTACTCGGGCGTCACGCCGAAGCGGCCCGAGGCGATCTGCTTGATCTTGCTGCGCTTCTCGGTGCCGTAGCGGGCCGGGTCCTCGCCACCCTCGCCGGAGTTGCTGCGCCCGCCCAGCCGGTTCATCGCGATCGCCAGCGCCTCGTGCGCCTCCGGCGACAGCGCGCCCAGGCTCATCGCCGCGCTGTCGAAGCGCTTGACGATCGACGACACCGGCTCGACCTCGTCCAGCGGCACCGGCGCGCCCAGCGGGCGGAAGCCCAGCAGGTCGCGCAGCGCCGCCGGCGGGCGCGTGTTGACGTGGTCGGCGTAGACCTTCCAGTCCTCGCGCGTGCCGGTGAGCACCGCGCGCTGCAGGCTCTGCACCACGTCCGGGTTGTACTGGTGGTACTCGCCGCCGTGCACGTAGCGCATCAGTCCGCCCGGCTCGGGCAGGGCGCTGTCGTCCCAGCCGTGTTCGGCCAGCGACCAGGCGTCGGCTTCCAGGCGGGCGAAGCCGGCGCCGCCGATGCGCGAGGGCGTGCCCTCGAAGCACAGCGACACCACGTCCTCGTCCAGGCCGACGATCTCGAACAGCTGCGCGCCGCGGTAGCTGGCGATGCTGCCGATGCCCATCTTCGACAGGATCTTGAGCAGGCCCTTCTTGACCCCGCGGCGGTAGCTGCGCCCGAACTGGCTGGGCTCGTTGCTGGTCTTGCCGCCGAGCAGGCCGCGCCGCGCCAGCGCCGCCAGGCTCTGGTAGGCCAGGTAGGGGTAGATGGCCGTGGCGCCGAAGCCGATCAGGCAGGCGAAGTGGTGCGGGTCGCGCGCGGTGCCGGTCTCGACGATCAGGTTGGCGTCGCAGCGCAGGCCCTGGCGCACCAGGTGCAGGTGCACCGCGCCGGTGGCCAGCAGCGCATGCACGGCGGCATGGCCGTGGCGCGGGCGGCGGTCGCTGAGGATCAGCAGCTCGACGCCCTCGCGCACCGCGGCCTCGGCCTCGGCGCAGATGCGCGCGATCGCCGCACGCAGCCCGGTACGGCGGTCGAAGTACAGGTCGATGTAGCGATGGCGCGACGCGAACCGCTCCAGCGCCAGCAGCTGGTGCAGCTTGCGCTGCGACAGCACCGGCGAGTTGAGCATCACGTGGTCGACGTTCTCGGCCTGGTCGAGGAACAGGTTGCCCTCGCGCCCGATCTGGGTGGACAGCGTCATCACGCAGTCCTCGCGGATCGGGTCGATCGGCGGGTTGGTCACCTGCGCGAAAGCCTGGCGGAAGCAGTCGTAGAGCGGACGCACGCGCTGGCTGATCGCGGCCATCGGCACGTCGTCGCCCATCGAGCCGATGCCCTCCTGCTCGGTCTCGGCCAGCGGGCGCAGCACCGCCTCCTGTTCCTCGCGCGAGAGCTGGAACAGCTTCTGGAACGCCAGCAGCATTTCCGGCGTGAATGGCGCATCGGTCAGCGCCGGGTCGATCAGTTCGGTATGCAGCCAGCGCATGCCGCGCTTGAGCCACTGCTTGTACGGCGCGCGCGCGCGGTTGATGTCGTCGATCGCGTCGCTGTCGAGCAGGCGGCCGCCTTCGAAGTCGACCGCGATCATCTCGCCCGGGCCGAGCTTGCCCTTGGCCCGCACCTGATCGGGCGGCAGGTCCCACACGCCGGCTTCGGAGGCGATCACGAACACGCCGTCCTTCGACAGCGTCCAGCGCGCCGGGCGCAGGCCGTTGCGGTCCAGCGTGCAGGCCGCGTAGCGGCCATCGCACATCACCACGCCGGCCGGGCCGTCCCAGGGCTCGGAGTTGATCGAGTAGTACTCGTAGAACGCCGACAGGTCGGCGTCCTTGTATTCCAGCGACTGCGTCGCCGGCGGGATCAGGATGCGCATCGCCTGCGGCAGGTCCATGCCGCCCAGCAGCAGCCACTCGAGCATGTTGTCGAGCGACTGCGAATCGGAACCGTGCATCGTGACCGTGGACGAGAACTCGGACACGTCCAGCAGCGGCGACTTCCACACGCCCTTGCGCGCCTGCGCCCAGCGCCGGTTGCCCTCGATGCTGTTGATCTCGCCGTTGTGCGCCAGGCGGCGGAACGGATGCGCCAGCGGCCAGCGCGGCAGGGTATTGGTGGAAAAGCGCTGGTGGAACACGACCGCGCGCGCGGCCAGCGCCGGATGCGAGAGGTCGGGGAAGAGCTGGCGCAGGTGGCTGGGCAGGACCATGCCCTTGTAGCCGAGCAGGCGCGGAGACAGCCCGACCACGTAGAAGTCGGCCAGCGAAGACAGCGCTTCCTCGGTGCGCCGGCGCGCGAGGAACAGGGCCCGCTCCAGCGCGTCGACGTCGGCCTCGCCGGATTCGACGAACACCTGCTCGATGCGCGGCACCGTCTGGCGCGCGAGCTTGCCGCAGGCGGCCATGTCCAGCGGCACCTCGCGCCAGCCGGCCACGCGCACGCCCTCGCGCGCCAGCTGCGCGGCGAACGTGTCGCGGCAGCGGGCGGCGTCGCTGGCCTCGTGCGGCAGGAACACCATGCCCGCGGCCACCGGGCCCGCGTGCAGCGACAGCCCCGCTTCCTGCGCGATCGCGCGCACGAAGCCCTCGGCGCCATGGATCAGCACACCGCAGCCGTCGCCGGACAGGCCATCGGCGGCGACGCCGCCGCGGTGCGCCATGCGCGACAGGGCCTCGAGCGCGATGTCCACGATCGCCCGCTCCGGATCACCGTGGATCTTGGCGATCAGGCCGAAACCACAGCTGTCGTGTTCGCTCGCGGGGTCGTGGAGGCCCCGATCCGGGTGTGCCCGCATCGTCGTGTCGTCGTGGTGGGAGGGACGGGTGTGCGTGGGAAAGCCGGCGTCGTCACCTGGCGGGACGACCGGCGGCGCAGCCACGTGGACCGAATAAAACACAATTGGTGCGGCGCGGCAACGCCGGCGCCGTGATGGTTTCCAGTGCAACCTGGCGTGGCGGAAAAGCCCTTGTTTCTAGCGGATTTTGCGTCCGTCGCGCGCGTCGCGGATGGCGGTCGCCGCGGCCAGTCCGGAGGTTTCCCCGGCAACGATCGCATCCACTCCGGCGGCAATCGCGGCGTCGAGTTCCTGGCGCGTGCGCGGGGCCGGCATGCCGGCGACGTTGGCGCTGGTGGACACCAGCGCGCCGCGCCAGGCGGCGCACAGCGCGCCGACCACCGGATGCGCGCTGACGCGCACCGCAAGGCCGTCGTGCGTTCCGGTGATCCAGCGCGGCACGCGCGCGGCCACCGGCACGATCCAGGTATTCGGCCCCGGCCATGAGGCCAGGATGTCGCGCTTCGCCTGCGGTGCGAGCCGCGGCCAGTCGACCAGGTCGTCGAGCTGCGCCAGCTCCGATGCGACCAGGATCAGGCCCTTGTCCACCTCGCGCTGCTTGAGCGCGAGCAGGCGCAGCACCGCCGCCTCGTCGAAGGGATCACAGCCCAGGCCCCAGACCCCTTCGGTCGGATAGGCGATCACGCCGCCGCGGCGGAGCGCGGCGACGGCGACGTCGATCGTGTCGGGGGCGGGCATGGCCGCAGCTTAGGGCGTGGCGCGCGGGCTGTCAGCGTCCGCGCGCCGCGTATCGTCAAGGTTAGAACGGCGCGTCGTCGGTCTTCTTCACCACGCGCTTGCGGCCGGGTTCGAACTTGGCCGCGGTCACCAGCGGCTTGGCCGGCTCAAGGCCTTCCGACAGCGGTCGCGCCGCCTTCGCCGCGGCCTTCTTCGTCGCGGTTTTCTTCGTGGTCGCCTTCCTGGCGGCCTTCTTGGCCGGCGCCTTCTTCACGGCGGCCTTCTTCGGCGCGGCGTCCTTCTTCGCCGGTGCTTTCCTGGCGGCGGCCTTCTTCGCGCCGAAACCGCGGCGCGCCGGCTTGCCGGTTTCCTCGAGCAGGCGGGTCACCTCCTCCAAGGTCAGCGACGCCGGCTCGCGGTCCTTCGGGATCTTGCCGTTCAGCCGGCCGTCGCTGATGTACGGCCCGAAGCGCCCGTTGAGCACCTGGATGTCGCTGCCCTCGAACTCCTTGATCACGCGGTTGCGGGCGATCTCTTCCTTCTGCTCGATCAGGAACACCGCGCGGTCCAGGTCGATCTTGTAGGGGTCGTCTTCCTTGGCCAGCGAGGCGTAGGTGGCGCCGCGCTTGGCGAACGGGCCGAAGCGGCCGATGCCCACGCTCACGTCTTCGCCGTTGCTCTGGCCGAGCGTGCGCGGCAGCTGGAACAGCTCCAGCGCCTCGTCGAGGGTGATCGAATAGATGCTCTGGCCGGGGCGCAGCGAGGCGAAGCGCGGCTTCTCGTCGTCCTCGACGGTGCCGATCTGCACCAGCGGGCCGAACTTGCCGATCCTCGCGCTGACCGGCCGGCCGCTCTTGGGGTCCTCGCCCAGCACGCGCACGCTGCCGGCGTCGGCCTTGTCGAGCGAGGCCTTCTTCTCGTCCACCTGCTCCTTGAACGGACCCCAGAACTTCTCCATCAGCGGGACCCACTCCTCCTCGCCGCGGCTGACCGCGTCGAGCTCGTCCTCGAGGTTGGCGGTGAAGTCGTAGTCGACGTACTTGGTGAAGTGGTTGCTGAGGAACTTCGACACCGCGCGGCCCACGTCGGTGGGCTTGAACGCGCGTCCTTCCAGCAGCGCGTACTGCTTGCCGGTCAGGGTCTGGATGATCGAAGCGTAGGTGGACGGGCGACCGATGCCGTACTCCTCCAGCGCCTTGACCAGCGAGGCCTCGGTGTAGCGCGGCGGCGGCTGGGTGAAGTGCTGGTCGGCGTGGACGCGGTCGAGCGGGATGCGGTCGCCGAGCTTCATGACGGGCAGCTTGCGTCCCTCGTCCTCGTCTTCCTTGCCCTTGTTGTCCTTGCCTTCCTCGTACACCGCCAGGAACCCGGGCACGACCACCGTGGTGCCGGAGGCGCGGAAGCCGTGCTCGGCGCCGGCGGCCAGGTCGACGGTCACGGTGTTGAGCGTGGCCGGGATCATCTGCGAGGCCACCGCGCGCTTCCACACCAGCTCGTACAGCCGGCGCTCGTCGTCGGACAGGTAGCGCGCGACCTGCGCGGGCGTGCGCAGCGCCGAGGTCGGCCGCACCGCCTCGTGCGCCTCCTGCGCGTTCTTGCTCTTGGTCTGGTAGACGTTCGGCTTGTCCGGCACCGAGGCGGTGCCGAAGTCGCGCGCGATCACGTCGCGGATCTCGCCCAGCGCGTCCTGCGACAGGTTCACCGAGTCGGTACGCATGTAGGTGATGAGGCCGACCGTGCCTTCCTCGCCGATGGCCACGCCCTCGTACAGCTTCTGCGCCACCTGCATGGTGCGGCGGGTGGTGAAGCCGAGCTTGCGCGCGGCCTCCTGCTGCAGGGTCGAGGTGGTGAACGGCGGCGACGGCCGGCGCTTGCGCTCCTTGCTGGCCACGTCGGTGACGTGCAGCGAGCCCTGCGCAGCGGCGGCAATGCGCGAACGCGCGTCCTCGGCGGTCTCGCCGTCGGTGATGGTGAACTGCTCGAACTTCTGCCCATCGAGCTTGACCAGCTTGGCGCCGAAGGGCTGCGAGGGATGCGCGCAGTCGGCTTCGATGGTCCAGTACTCGCGCGCCTTGAACGCCTCGATCTCTTCCTCGCGCTCGACGATCATGCGCAGCGCCGGCGACTGCACGCGGCCGGCCGAGAGGCCTGCCTTGATCTTGCGCCACAGCACCGGCGAGAGGTTGAAGCCGACCAGGTAGTCGAGCGCGCGCCGCGCCTGCTGCGCATCGACCAGTTCGTCGGCGATGCGGCGGGGCTGGTTCATCGCTTCCTTGATCGCGCGCGGGGTGATCTCGGTGAACACCACCCGCTGCAGGTCCTTGCCCTCGAGCAGGCCGCGTTCTCGCAGGATCTCGGCGATGTGCCAGCTGATCGCCTCGCCCTCGCGGTCCGGGTCGGTCGCCAGCCAGATGCCGTCGGCGGCGCGGGCGGCCTTGGCGATGGCCTCGACATGCTTCTCGTTGCGGTCGATCAGCTCGTAGCGCATGCGGAACCCGTCGTCCGGGTCCACGGCCCCCTCCTTCGGCACCAGGTCGCGGACGTGGCCGTACGAGGCGAGGACCTGGAAGTCCTTGCCGAGGTACTTGTTGATCGTCTTGGCCTTGGCGGGCGATTCGACGATGAGGAGGTGCTTGGGCATCTGGAGGGGGTTCCGGTCGTGGCCTGGGGCCGCGGCCATCAGGGGGTGAATGGGGGTCGGAAAGATGACGACGCCCGGGAGGTCCCGGGCGCCAGGTCCGCGCCGTTCAGGGACGGCGCTCTTTATATAGTGGAATCACGCCGCGGGCGACGGTGTCAAGCAACGGCCGCCAGACGGCGGCGCGCCGTCACTGCGCCATGGCCGGAATCGCGATGGCGGCCACGATTCCCACCAGGGCCAGGCCGAGCAGGCCCAGGCCGAGGACCAGCACCACCCAGGTGACCACCCCGAGCTCCCGCCGCTGCAGGTCCGGGCGGTCGGTGAAGGCCCAGCGGTCCACCACCACGGTGTCGCAGATCATGTCGTGCAGGGCCTGGCGCCGCTGGGCCAGGCCGGTGGTCAGGGCCGAGACCAGGGCACCGATGCCGAAACTGAGCACCACCGTGCCGAAGTAGGCGAGGTAACGCGAAAACGCGCGCCAGAAGCCGATCCGCTCCCCTGAGCCGCGGCAGACCTTGATCCCGACTGCCAGCTTGCCCAGCGAGGCCTGGCTGGAGGAGGAGTGCATCCAGGAGAAGTAGACCAGCGGCACCACCAGCCCAACGCCGTAGGACAGCAGGATGATCGCCAGCGAGCCGCCCGTGGACAGCAGGTCGCCGCCCATCATGCCAGCCGCCCCCGCCAGGAGCAGCAGCGGGATCTGGATCGCCCAGGACGCCACGCCGGTGACCAGGCCGTCGATCACCATGGCCGCGAAGCGCTTCCAGAAGCCCGCGTGCACGACCTCGCCGCCGGTGACCACCGACTGGCCCGCGGTCACGCGGGCGGTCGGCGGCGCGTAGGGCGAGTCGGCCGGCCCGGCGGGCGCGGGAGCCGTCCACGTGGCCGGTCCGGGCTCCCCGGCCGGACCCGGTCCTGCGGCGACCAGCGGCGGCGGCGTGCGATCGTCAGCCTGGGCGAGCTCGCCGGCGAACTCGCGCATCGGCCGCCACTCGGCCATGCCCTCGCGCCAGACCAGCGTGTCCCAGCCCAGGCGGCCCTGCAGCCGCAGCCGGACCAGGCTGGCGGCATCGACCGGCCCCTGCCGGACATGGTCGGCGTCGGCGTAGTACCAGATGGACATCGTGCGGTTCCCCCTCTCGTGTGGTTGCGCCGCTCCCCGCGGCGTACGGCTCAGCCGCGGCAGTGCCGGGGCAGGTAACGGTCGTCCGCGTCCGAACTGCAGCGCCATGTGCTGTCGGCGTCGAGTTCCAGCCACAGCAGGCTGCCGTCCAGCGGGCCGCCGCGCGCGTCATTCAACGCGATCTCCATGACGCAGCCGATGTCCGGCGCGCCGAATGCGACACCCGCATGCGCACCTCCCGGCGTGCCGGCATCGAATCCGGGGTCGTCGCTGCCCGGACAGCGTCCGTGCCCGGCGGCGAACGCGGCCACGCGTGGCTTCAGCGACGCGGTTTCGGCCAGGGCGGCGGCGACCATCAAGCGCGCCCGGTCATCCTGGTAGGCCGGCACCGCGGTCGCGGCGAGGATCGCCAGCAGCGGGATCGTCAGCCCGGCCGCGACCAGCAGGGCGACCAGGCAGCCCGAGGGGCGGGGCTGCGGCGGAGCCGGGTCGGCGCGCCGCAAGGGAGGCGGCAGCGGCGGCGGGCCGCTGCCCGCAGGTTCGGACATCGCGGGTCGTCGGCGCCGGTCAGTGCACCGGCTCGGGCTCGTCGGCGAACATCTGGGTTTCCATCCAGGCGTAGGCCGCTTCCATCCCGGGCTGGTTGAACAGCACCATCAGCACCACCCACTTCAGGTCGTCCAGGTCCAGTTCGTCCTGGTCCAGGGCCATGGCGCGGTCGAGCACCAGCTCGCGCTGGTCGGCATCCAGTACCCCGTGCTGCTCGAGGAACAGCAGGAAGCCGCGGCAGTCCACGTCCAGCTTGTCCAGTTCCGGGCCGAAGTAGATCCGGACCGGACCGTCCGCGGCGCGCGCGCCAGCGCCTGGCCGCTGCTGGGCCAGGGCGTCGAGCCAGTCGAAGGCCTTGCTGATTTCCGCCGGGCTGAAGCCGGCCTCGAGCAGGCCGGTCTGGAGCGAGTCGCGATCGCGGACCAGGTCCGCGTCCTCGGTGAAATAGTGTTCGAACAGGTAGAGCAGGACGTCCAGGATGCTCTCTTTCATTTCCCCCCGGCCTGCGCCCGAGGGCGCGCGTGTCATGACGTTCGGGAATACCGGCCGTGCTCCTGCACGACCCGGCCATCCAGCTCCATGAGCAGCAGCATGGACGACGCCTGCGCGGTCGTCAATCCAGTGCGCTCCAGCAGTTCATCCATAGGGCTTGGGTCGTGGCACAGGGCCGACCACAAGCGCTGGTAGTCCGGATCCTGTGATCCCGGTCCCGTTCCAGGGCGGTCCGCAGCCCCTTCGAGCTCCGGGATGGGGGCCGACAGGCGCTGGCGCAAGGCGTCGGCCAGGGTCTCGGCCAGCGGAGCGAGGGCGGCGTTCACCTCGCCCGGGGTTTCGACCAGGGTGGCGCCCTCGCGCAACAGGCGGTGGCAGCCGCGGGCCATCGGATTGCGGATCGAGCCGGGCATCGCGAACACCTCGCGCCCGGCCTCGGCCGCCAGCCGCGCGGTGATCAGCGCCCCGGAGCGGTGCGCCGCCTCGACCACCAGGGTGCCCAGCGACAGACCGGCGATGATCCGGTTGCGGGCGGGGAAGTGCTCGCGCCGGGCGGCGGTGCCCGGTGGATGCTCGCTGACCACCGCGCCCCGGGCGGCAATGGCCCGGTGCAGGCCGGCGTTGGCGCGCGGGTAGGGCACGTCGATGCCGCTGCCAAGCACCGCCACGGTGTGCCCGCCCGCCTCCAGCGCGGCCTGGTGGGCGGCGGTGTCGATGCCGGCGGCCAGCCCGCTGCAGACCGTCAGCCCGGACTTGGCGAAGACGCCGGCGAAGCCGCGCGCGTGCTCGCGACCGGCAGCGGTCGGGGCGCGGGTGCCCACGACCGCCACCGCCGGATGCCAGAGCAGGGCCGGGTCGCCGGCGACGAACAGCGCCAGCGGCGGGCTGGCGATGCGGCGCAACAGGGCGGGGTAGTCCGGGTCGTGCCAGCCGAGCAGGTGGTGGCCGGGTGCGACCAGCCACTCGGCCCAGGCGGCAGGCGGGTCGATCCGCGCAAGGGCGCGGACCTGGTCCCCGTCCAGGCCGGCCTCGCGCCAGGCCCCTGGACCGGCAGCGAGCGCGGCGGCCGGGCCGGCGTGGAGTTCCAGCAGCCGGCGGCGCGGTGCGCTGGCGCCGCCGCAGGCGACCAGGCGGAGCAGGGCGGAATCGTCGGGGCTCATGCGGGCAGCGTGGCCCGCAGACGACGACGGCGCCCTCGGGCGCCGTCGCTGTGTCCTGTCGGAAAACCCCGCGCCTCAGTACGGCGCGTCGGGGTGCTTGAGGTGGTAGCCGATGCGGGTGGGCTTGATGCTGTCCATCACCAGCGCATAGCTGACCTTGTCGTAGGTGCGGAACACCATGGCGTGGCCGGCGAACTCGTCGGGCAGGCGCACCTTGTTCTCGTAGAACACGGTGTCGGCATCGCGGTCGGGCCCCTTCTCGACGCGGTCGATGGTGTTGGTGCCTTCGCGCCACAGCGAGAACACGGTGCCGTTGTCCACGCCTTCGCGCGCGCCGACCGACAGCACGATCACGTCGCGCGGGCCGCCATGGGACAGGGCGTCGGCCACCGCCAGCACGCGGGCGCGGCCGTATTCGAGCTGCTGCGACGGGGCATGCGGGAAGAACTGCAGGTCGTAGGGCTGCGCGTCGACCGGGATCAGCCGGTCGCCGACGCGGACCTCGCGGCCGGTCTCGTCCAGCAGCAGGGTGCTGGCCTGGATGCCGCCGACCTCGCCGCGGGTGATCGTGCCCACGTTGACCCGCTGCAGCTCGTAGCCCAGCAGCTCCTGGCCCTTGTCGGGCGTGACCACGTTGGTCCAGAACTGCTGCGTGTCCAGGATGCGGTGGCCGCGGAAGTCCAGGTCGTCCTTGTGGAACAGGTCGCAGCACAGGCCGCTGCGGTCGAGGTGGGTGTAGCGCTGGGTCGGGCGCACCACCGCGTAGCGCTGGCCGGCGCTGGCGCCGGGCAGGCCACGGACGTAGGCCACCTGGCCCTGGGTGGCGCGCATGCGGTCTTCCTCGAGCCCGACCACGTAGGGCAGGTGGTCGAACTCGTCGACCACGCGCAGGTCCTTGAGGAAGGCTTCGATGTCCGAGAGTGCGATCGCGTTGATCGGCTGCGCGGTCGCCTCGCGCGGACCCGGCGTCGCGGTCACGCGGTTGAGGTAGGCCAGGCTGATCACGTCGCCCGGGTAGATCAGGTGCGGGTTCTGGATCTGGGGGTTGGCCTGCCAGATCTCGGGCCACAGCCAGGGCCGCTGGAGGAACTTCCCGGCGATGTCCCACAGCGTATCCCCACGCTGGACGACATAGGTGTCGGGATGGTCGCCGCGCATGGTCTGCGCGGCCGCGTAGGTGGCCACCGTCATCAGGGCGACCACGCACGTCGTGCGAAGCCCCTGAGAAAGGCGCTGAAGCATACGGGCCATCTGATTGCTCCCCTTGAAGATTTCCCCGTGCAGCGGCCGCACTATAGCGTACAAGTGGCGGCCGGCTGCAAGCCGCGGAGCGCTACAATGGCGGGCCTTCCTGCGCGGTTGTGACCGCCGCCACCTTTCCGCCATGGCCCTGCTCCCGATCCTCGAATTCCCCCACCCCCGCCTCCGGACCGTGGCCCGGCCGGTCGACGCCGCGCAGCTGGAGGATCCGGCGTTCCAGCGCCTGCTCGACGACATGTTCCAGACCATGTACGAGGCACCGGGCATCGGGCTGGCCGCGACCCAGGTCGACACCCACCAGCGCTTCATGGTCATCGACGTCACCGAGGGCCGCGACCAGCCGCTGGTGTTCGTCAACCCGACGATCCGCGAACGCTCGGTGGACCTGCGCGCGCACCAGGAAGGCTGCCTGTCGATCCCGGGCATCTACGCCGACGTGACCCGTCCCGACGGCATCGTCGTCGATGCGCTCGACCGCCATGGCAAGCCGTTCGAACTGCGCGTGGACGGCCTGCTGGCGACCTGCGTGCAGCACGAGATCGACCACCTGGACGGCAAGCTCTTCATCGACTACCTGTCGCCGCTCAAGCGCGACCGGGCGATCAAGAAGCTGGAGAAGCTGCGCAAGGGTCGCGACTGAAGGCGCGGCCGTCCATGCGCATCGTCTTCGCCGGCACGCCCGAATTCGCCGTGCCCTCGCTGCGCGTGGCCGCCGCGCGCGGCGACGTGGTCGCGGTCTACACGCAGCCCGACCGGCCCGCGGGCCGCGGCCGCGGGCTGGCGGCTTCGCCGGTCAAGCTCGAGGCGCAGCGGCTGGGCCTGCCGGTGCTGCAGCCGCAGAGCCTGCGCACGGTCGAAGCGCGCCGCCAGCTGCGCGAACTCGCGCCCGACCTGATGGTGGTGGTGGCCTATGGGCTGCTGCTGCCGCCGAAGGTGCTGTCGATCCCGACCCACGGCTGCTGGAACGTGCACGCATCGCTGCTGCCGCGCTGGCGGGGCGCGGCGCCGATCCAGCGTGCGATCGAAGCCGGCGACGCCGAGACCGGCGTCTGTCTGATGCGGATGGAGCAGGGCCTGGACACCGGCCCGGTGCTGCTGTCGCAGGCCACGCCGATCGGCGCCGACGAGACCGGCGGCCAGCTGCACGCGCGCCTGGCCGAGCTGGGCGCGCAGGTGCTCGGCGACGGCCTGGCCTTGCTGCGCGCGGGCATGAGCCCCGAGCCGAAGCCGCAGCCGGAGGAAGGCGCGAGCTATGCGCGCAAGCTGGAGAAATCCGAGGCGCGCCTGGACTGGCGCCAGCCCGCCGAGGCGCTGGCACGCAAGGTGCGCGCCTTCTCGCCCTGGCCGGTGGCCGAGGGCGAGGTGGCCGGCGAACTGCTGCGCATCCATGGCGCCACTGCATTGCCGCTGGCGCACGCCGCGGCGCCCGGCACGGTGCTGGTCGCCGGGCGTGGCGGCATCGACGTGGCCTGCGGCGAAGGCGCGCTGCGGATCCGCAGCCTGCAGCGGCCGGGCGGCAAGGTGATCACCGCCGCCGACTACCTCAATGCGCGGCGCGACCTCGCCGGCGCACGCTAGACCGGTGGGTTCGATCCGCAGCAGCTGCCACGTCCGGCCCCATCCCGACGGGGCCGTACGATGGGTGGCACCAACGACGACGCGCGGCGCCTTTCGCTCATGAACCGTCCTTCCCGCAGTGGTACCGCCGTGCGCGCCACCGCCGCCGCCGTGCTGCATGCGGTGCTGCAGGGCCGCTCGCTCAAGGCCGAACTGGCCGCCGCGCTGCCGGCCCTCGCCGATCCGCGCGACCGCGCCCTGGTCGAGGCGATCTGCTTCGCCGCGCTGCGCAATCGCGCGCGCTACGACGCCGCGCTCGCGGCCTGGATGCCGCGACCGCTGTCGCGGCGCGATGCGCCGCTGCGCGCGCTGCTGCATGTCGGCTTCGCCCAGCTCGATCCGCTGCAGCTGCCGGCGCATGCCGCGCTGGCGGCGACGGTCGAGGCCGTGCGTGCCGCCGGCCGCACCCACCAGGCGGGGCTGGCCAATGCGCTGCTGCGCCGCGCGCAGCGGGAAGGCCTGCCGGCCGCCGCGGCGGACGCGGCCTGGCCGTCGTGGCTGCGCGAACGCGTGCGCGCCGACTGGCCGGACGCGGCGGACGAGGTGTTCGTGGCCAGCGCCGCCGCCGCGCCGACCTGGCTGCGCGTGAACCGGACGCGCGCAGGGGTGGGCGCCTATGCGGCCAGGCTGGAGCAGGCCGGGATCGCGCATGCCCGGGTCGAAGGCCTGTCCGATGCGATCCGCATCGACGATGCGGTATCGCCGACCACGCTGCCGGGCTTCTCCGACGGCGATGTCTCGGTGCAGGATGCCGCCGCGCAGCGCGTCGCCGACGCGCTGGCACCGCCGCCCGGCGCGCGCCTGCTCGACGCCTGCGCCGCCCCGGGCGGCAAGTCCGCGCACCTGCTCGAGCGCGACCCGGCGCTGCGGCTGACCGCCATCGACGTCGACCAGCGCCGGCTGCGCCGCGTCCAGGACACCTTCGCGCGCCTGCGCGTCGGCGCGGACGCGCGCCTGCTCGCCGCCGACGCCGCCGATCCCGAGTCCTGGTGGGATGGCGAGGCGTTCGACGCGATCCTGCTCGATGCGCCTTGTTCGGCCACGGGCATCGTCCGGCGCCAGCCCGACGTGCTGCTGCACCGGCGCGAGTCGGACCTTGCCGCGCTCACCGCGCTGCAGGCGCGCCTGCTCGACCGCCTGTGGCCCCTGCTCGCGCCGGGCGGCCGGCTGCTCTACGCCACCTGCTCGATCCTGCACGCGGAGAACGCCGCACAGGTCGAGGCTTTCCTCGCACGCACGCCCGATGCGGCGGCCGAGCCGCTGGACGAGCGCTTCGGCCGCATGGCAGGCGCGGGCCGGCAGCGGCTGCCTGGCGAGGCGGGCATGGACGGATTCTTCTACGCCCGCCTGCGCAAGGCCACCTGAAGCGCCTGGTCATCCGGGCGGCAGGGGCCCACGGTAGACTCGCGCCGATCTTCCCATCCGCCTCACTGGAACCGCCCGATGCCGCAGACCGCGAACGCGCCCTGGTTGAGCGTGCTGGTGCCGGTCTACAACGTCGAACCCTACCTGCGCGAGTGCCTGGAGTCGGTGCTGCGACAGGCCGATCCGGGCGTGGAACTGATCGTCCTCGACGATGCCTCGCCCGACGCCTCGATGGCCATCGTGGCCGCGCTGCAGCAGGCCCATCCGGGCCGCATCCGCAGCCTCGCCCACGCACGCAACCGCGGCCTGTCCGCCGCGCGCAACAGCCTGATGGACGCCGCGACGGGCCGTTACCTGTGGTTCCTGGATTCGGACGACGTGCTGATGCCCGGCGCGATCGACGGGCTGCGCGGCATCGTCGAACGCGAATCGCCGGACCTGGTCCTGTGCGACTTCCGCCTGCTCCGCGCCTCGTTCGGATTGCGGCACCGCCTTCGCGGCGAACTGCACCGGCGCAGTTTCGCCGGGCGCCCGGGCGACGGATCGGACGATCGCGACGCGCTGCTGACCGGCCTGCTCGAAGGGCGACAGCTGCACGCATGGTCGAAGATCGCCACGCGCGAGGCCTGGCGCGGCGCACGCTTCCCGGAAGGGCGGTATTTCGAGGACATGGCGGTGGTCGCGCCGCTGTGCGCGTCGGTCGGGCGCTGGCGGCATGCGCCTCGGCCGTGGGTGGGTTATCGCCAGCGCGGCGACAGCATCATGGCGCGGATGACCCCGGACAAGTCGCGCGACCTGCTGCTGTCGTTGCGCGAATTCCATGACGGGGTGATGGCGCTGCCAGGCGGTGTCTCGCAACGCACGCGGCGCGCGCTGGAGTACTTCTGCCTGCGCACGTTCGCCTCCCTGGCGCGCAAGGTGCCGCGCGAGGACGAGGCGCTGGCCCACGAATGCCACGACGCGATCGGCATGGTGTTCCCGCAGGGCATGCCGGCGGTGCTGGCCGAATACCGGTCGCGCGGGTGGTGGCTGCGGGCCTGGCGCGCGCAGCGCAGCCTCGCGGCGCGCGGCTGGCTGGTGCCGGGCTGACGGTTCAGGGCAGGTAGCGTCCGACGATGCTGTCTTTGCGATAGAGGTGGTGGGCGAAGTAGCCCTCGAGCTTGTTGCGCTCGCCGCCGCGCAGTTTCAGCAGCCGCGGCGGACGCGCTGGCGCCGGATGCGCGAGCAGGCGCCGGTACAGCCGCAGGCGCCGCCAGTGCGACACCCGCTGCAGGAAGTAGGCCGTATCCTCGGCGCGCCACAGCAGCAGCCGGTAGGGCCGGCCATCGTCGAGCACCGCCTGCGCGCAGATGTGGACGATCAGGTAGGCCGGCCGCGAGATCCGCTGCACCAGCCGCTCGTAGCGTCCGTCGCGGCGCAGCGCGGCGAGGTAGGCGTCGTCGCCGGCGCGCAGCGCCCGGCACAGTTCGGCGAGCCAGGCCTGGACGAACGGCATGCCCGGCGGCGCCGCCATGCACCAGCTGTCGAGCACCGGCGTGCGGCCGGCCACGCAGAACCCGTCCAGGTAATAGCCCAGGTACTCGGCACGCGTCGCCGCCTGCGCCTCGACCAGCCAGTCCAGCGACTCGGTGAGGATGGTGCTGGCATCGATCCAGACGCCGCCGTGGCGAGCGAGCAGGTACAGCCTCAGCCAGTCCGAGCGTCGCGCTGGAGCCAGCCGGTCGAAGCCGTCGGGCAGGTCGGCTGGATCGACATGGCGGTGCAGGGTGCTGCCCAGGACCAGTTCGATCTCCCAGCCGGCGCACTGCCTGCGCCAGTTCTGCAGGCAGCGGTGCACCACCAGGGGCACCTGGTCGTCGTGCCAGTAGGACCAGAGCCGGCGCGGGATCCGCGCGTCGTTCGCGATCGGCCCGGCACCTTCGAGCAGGATCGAGACCGGCTGCAGCGGCGTGGATTCCACCGGCCGGCGCAGCCACAGCATCCCGGCGATGGCCAGCAGGACGCACGCGCAGGCAAGCAGGGGAACCATGTGGGCCAGGGATGGGGGCGAATGCGCCGGGCGGTATCGTATGGAGTCCTCGCGTGAATTCCCCGTCATGACCCCACCCCGTCCGCGCGTCCTCCATTTCGTCACCGGCGGCTTCTCCGGAGGCGCCACCCAGGTGGCGATCCAGCTGGTGAACGCGGGCGTGGCCGGCGGACGCGTCGAGCCGCTGCTGGTGCTGCGCCGCAAGCGCCGCGGCGACCCGGCGCGGATCGAGGAACTGCGCGCGGCGGGCACGCCGCTGCAGGTGGTGCCGGGCTGGTCGCACCTGGCGACCATCCGTGCGCTGGCGAAGCTGTGCCGCGAATTCCGGCCCGACGTGCTGGTCGCGCACGGCTTCAGCGAGCACCTATGGGGCCGTTACGCCGGCCTGCTGGCGGGCGTGCCCCACCTGGTACACGTCGAGCACAACACCCGCGAGCGCTACACGCGCTGGCGGCTGGCGCAGACGCGCTGGCTGGCCGCGCGCACCTCGCGCATCGTCGGTTGCTCGGAGGGCGTGCGCCAGGTGCTGCTGGACATGGGCATGCCGCCCGACCGCACCATCGCCATCCCCAACGGCATCCGGCTCGACCCCTTCGCCGATGCCGACGCGCATCCCCTGTCCGCGCGCGTGCCCGGCATCGTGATGGTCGCGCGCTACTCGCGGCAGAAGGACCACGCCAGCCTGCTGCGCGCGCTGGCCCTGCTCGGCGAGCGCGGCCTGCACCCGCCGCTGCTGCTGGCCGGCGGCGGCAAGGCCCTGCACCGCGCGCCGGTCGAGCGCCTGGCCGCCGAACTCGGCCTGCAGCAGCAGGTGCGCTTCCTCGGCGTGGCGCGCAACGTGCCGGAGCTGCTGCACACGCACCGCATCGCCGTGCTCAGCACCCACTACGAGGGCATGCCGCTGGCCCTGATCGAGGGCATGGCGGCCGGCTGCGCGGTCGTCGGCAGCGCGGTCCCGGGGGTGCGCGAAGTGATCGGCGACGGCGTGGACGGCCTGCTGGTGCCCGAGGCCGACCCGAAGGCGCTGGCCGACGCGCTCGAGCGCCTGCTGCGCGACGACCCGCTTGCGTCGCGGCTGGGGCAGGCCGCGCGCGCGCGCGCGCTGCGCGAGTACGGCCGCGAACGCATGAACGCGCGCTACGAGGCCCTGTTCCTCGAACTCGCCGCGCGGCCACCGGCGCGCGCCTGAGGTCGCCTACCAGCGCAGCCTGCGCCGTGCCACGTCGCGACCCAGGTCCCGGTGCAGTGCCTGCGCCTCGTCCAGCGGCAAGTAGCGGATGCGCAGCGGTGGGGCCAGGCCGCCGGCACCGGCGGTGTCGAGCCAGACCGAAGCCATGCCGAAGCGCCGGTCGAGCGGCGACTGGCGCAGCTGCAGCGCCTGCAGCTTGTCGATTTCGGCGAAGCGCCAGTGGCGCGACCACCAGCCTTCGCGCACCGCCACCAGGCGGTCGTCGACGTGGTAACCGGCGAAGTGCGCGTGGCGCCGCGCCAGCAGCCAGCCCCAGGGCAGCCACAGCAGGCCGAACAGTCCCCAGGCGCCGAAGCGCCAGCACAGCGCGCCGGTCAGCGCGGCGGCGAACACCACGTCGCCAAGCACCAGGCGCAGCGCGGCACGCGGATGCAATGCCCGCCAGCCCCGCGGCGGCCAGTGCGCGCCGTCGAGCAGGTGCTGCAGCAGCGCTTCGCAGGCGGCGGGCGTGGCGATCGGCGCAAGCTCCGGTACCTCGCGCGGCTGGCCGTCGCCGTTGCCGGCGTGGGCGCCGGCGATGTCGATCGACAGCGAGCGGCGCGCGAACAGGCGGTGCAGGACGGTTTCGCGCAGGGTCCAGGCCTGGATGCGCCTGCGCCTGACGCTGCTGCGCACGCGCGACAACAGGCCGCGCTCCACCGTCAGCCGGCGGCCGTGTTCGCGCAGTGCGAAGCCGTGGTAGCGCACGATCGCCAGCAGCACCGAGAACAGCCGCAGCACCGCGAGGGCGAGCAGCAGCAGGCCGGACACGGCGAGCGCGGCGGCGATCCAGCGCCCTTCCAGGTGTCCGGCGACGCCGGTCAGCTGCAGCCGCGCCAGTTCGAAGACGCGCTTGAAGGCGTTGTCCTCCAGCACCGGCCAGGCCAGGGCGAATGCCGCGCCCACCACCACCATGCCGCGGTTGGAAATCAGGCCCAGCCGCACCAGCTCCGGCAACGGCAGCGACAGCAGGACGGCGCCATCCTCTTCCTGTGGCGACGTTCCGGAAGCCGCCGTCGGGTCGGGGGCGCGGTGCCGGATCAGCCGCTCCAGCGCCAGCGCATCGTCCAGCTGCAGCACCCGCATCTGCGCCTCGGGCCGGGTGCCGCCGGCCGACTCGAGCTTGACCTCGGCGACGTCGAACAGGCGGTGCAGCAGCGTCTGGCGCAGTTCGACGTTGTGGATGCGCGAGAACGGCACCTGGCGCAGGCTGCGCTCGAGCAGGCCGCTGCGGATCACCAGGCTGTCGCCTTCGATCCGGAAACGGTAGGTGAAATAGCGCCACACCGAGACCGCGGCCAACACCAGCACCGCGACCCCTGCCGCGGCCAGCTGGTAGCCGTCCTCGCGACGGCCGCCGAACACCACCAGCACGCCGAGCGGCACCACGAACTGGCGCAACGAACCGAGCAGCACGAACAGCCACGACCAGGGATGCAGGCGCCGGTCGACGGGCTCGACCTGCGGCGCGGGATCAGGCGTCGTCGTCATCGGTTCCGGCCCAGCGCGCCAGGTGGTCGCGCAGCCGCTCGGCGTCGTCGCCATCCAGCCCCGCGGTGGCGACCGCGTTGTGGCGCGTACCGGCGGTGTGGATCACCAGGGTCGCCAGGCCGAAGCGCCGCTCGACCGGGCCGCGGCGGATGTCCAGGTGCTGCACGCGCGAGCGCGGAACGAAGGTGTCGTGGCGCCAGAAGCGCCCGCGCCGCAGCGCGTAGCCGTCATCGTCCAGGCGCCAGCGCGTCCAGGCGTGCCGGCGGAACCCTGACCAGGCGCCGAGCGCGGGCAGCGCCACCAGCACCGCCAGCGCCAGCGGCAGGCGCCAGCCGGGGCCGGCCAGCAGCCCGATCGGTACCAGCAGGCCGAGCGCCAGCACGCCGTTGCCGAACATGTTGCCCAGCACGAACAGGCGCCGCGCGCGCAGCGGCAGCGGCTGCCAGCCGGCCTCGTCCGGCACGGGGACCGGCGCGTCGGGGGCCGGCGACCCGGCTGCGCTCATCCGCCCTCCAGGTCGGCATAGGGGTTGGACACCGCGGTGCCCGCCGGCTGCGCCTTGAAGCGCTTGTAGGTCCACTGGTACTGGGTCGGATCGCGCCTGGCGATGCGTTCCACGTCCGCGTTGAGCGCGGCGGTCGCGATCGCCGCGTCGGCCGAGTCGATGCCGGGCGAGGCCGGCATGATCCGCAGCGCGTGCCCGGGGCCGGGACCGATGCGTTCGCACCAGGCGAACAGCACGGCGGCGCCGCTGCGCGAGGCGAGACGGCCGAGCAGGGTCATGGTCGAGGCCTGCACGCCGAAGAACGGCGCGAACGCGCCGTCGCCGCCCTTGGGCTGCTGGTCGGGCAGGATGCCGACCACGCCGCCTGCCTGCAGCCGCTTGTACAGCTGCCGCACCCCGGCGCCCTCGGCCCGCACCTGGGTGACGCGGTCGGCGTCGGCATTGGCGCGCACCAGGCGCAGGAACGCCTCGCCCACCGCCGACTCCGGCGGCTTGTAGAGGATGGCCAGCGGCGTCTTGGCGGCGAGCCACTGGTTGAGCAGCTCCCAGTTGCCGAAGTGCGGCGCGGCCACGATCAGGCCGCGGCCGGCGGCCAAGGCCTGGTCGAACAGCGCCTCGCCGTGGATTTCCTCGATCAGGCGCAGGTTCTCACTGTGCGGCCGGGTCCACAGCTGCAGGGTCTGCAGGGTCTGCAGGCCGGTGGAGCGCAGGATGCGCAGGCGCAGCTCCTCGCGCTGTCCCGCCAGCAGTTCCGGGTAGGCCAGTTCGAGGTTGCGCAGCGCCACCCGGCTCTCGCGTGCGCCGGTGCGCAGCCACAGGCTGCCCAGGGCGTCGCCCAGCCGGCGCAGGGCGGGCCAGGGCAGGCGCCCGACCAGCGCGGCCAGGCCATGGAGGAAACGGGCGAGCACTGCGTTCACGGGGCAAGTGTAGCGAGCCGGCGGCAGGGGGCGCGGCCGGAGGCTGGGTCGGGCGCCGCGGCGATGGCACACTCGCCCGGTTCCCGCTGGGAACGCCCCTCACCCGCAGCGACCCGTCCATGCTCTGCCTGATCCAGCGCGTCACCGAAGCCAGCGTCAGCGTCGACGGCGAGACCATTGGCCGCATCGGCCCCGGACTGCTGGCGCTGGCCGGGATCGAGCCAGGCGACGGCCATGAACAGATCGCGCGCATGGCGGGGCGCCTGCTGGGCTACCGGGTCTTCGCCGACGACGAGGGCCGGATGAACCGGTCGCTGGCGGACACTGGCGGCGGCCTGCTGCTGGTCAGCCAGTTCACCCTCGCGGCCGACACCCGCTCGGGGATGCGCCCGGGGTTCAGTACCGCGGCCGCCCCCGGACAGGCGCAGCCGCTGTTCGACCGTCTGCTGGCTGAATGCCGGTCGCGCCATGCCGGTCCGGTGGAAACCGGCCGGTTCGGCGCCCACATGGCCGTGCAGCTGGTCAACGACGGGCCGGTCACCTTCCTGCTGCGGGCCTGAGCGCCGCCGGACACGGGCGCAGGTCGGCCGGCGCTGGAAACCGGACGATGCGCCCCCATCTGATGGGCATCCCGGTCTGTGGAGACCGGGTTCCGCGCCTCTCCCGCCGGACCCGGGCGGGCGGCGATGGTATAATTACGGGTTCACTTTTCTCCCCGGTGCGCGCCTCATGGCGAACGAACGTCCAGCCGAACAGTCCGACATCAAGCTCCTGATCTCCAAGGGGCTGGAGCAGGGCTACCTGACCTACGCCGAAGTCAACGACCACCTGCCCGACGACCTCGTCGATCCGGAGCAGATCGAGGACATCATCGGCATGATCAACGGCATGGGCATCGAGGTGCACGAGATCGCGCCCGATGTCGAATCGCTGCTGCTCACCGGCGACTCCACCGGCAACCGCGAGGTCGACGATACCGCCGCCGAGGAAGCCGCCGCCACGCTGACGGCGCTGGACGGCGAGGGTGGCCGCACCACCGACCCGGTGCGCATGTACATGCGCGAGATGGGCACGGTCGAGCTGCTGACCCGCGAGGGCGAGATCGCCATCGCCAAGCGCATCGAGGAAGGCCTGAACCAGATGCTGTCCTCGCTGGCCAGCTTCCCCTGGTCGGTGCAGCTGCTGCTGGAGGACTACGAGCTGCACAAGGCCGGCAAGAAGCGCCTGGCCGAGCTGGTGGTCGGCTTCAACGACCTCGAGGAGCCCGAACCCGCGGCCGCGCCGGTCGCCGACGGCGAGGTGGCCGACGACGACGCCGAGGCCGACGAGGACGAAGACGAGGACGGCGGCGACGCCGAGGACGCCGGCCCGTCGGGTCCGGATCCGGCCGAGGTCGCGCGCCGCATGGAGGCGCTGGCCGCGCTGTACGCCAAGTTCCAGAAGGCCTACGCCAAGTCCGGCGCCGAAGCCAAGCCGGTGCTGAAGCTGCGCGAGGAAATGGCCGAGATCTTCACCACCTTCAAGCTGCCGCTGCCGCTGACCGACACCCTGGTCAAGAAGCTGCGCGACGTGGTGGGCGAGATCAAGGACCACGAGCGCCGCATCCTCGACCTGTCCACGCGCGTTGCGAAGATGCCGCGCAAGGACTTCATCCGCGCCTGGGAAGGCAACCAGACCAACCTGGGCTGGGTGGACGAGGTGCTCAAGCGCAAGCAGAAGTGGTCGAGCGGCATGCGCGAGGTCAAGGACCAGATCGTCGCCGAGCAGGAAGCCACCATCGCGGTCGAGAAGGCGATGATGGTGACGCTGGCCGACCTCAAGGAGATCAACCGCGCGATGGCCTACGGCGAGGCCAAGGCGCGCAAGGCCAAGAAGGAGATGGTCGAGGCCAACCTGCGCCTGGTGATCTCCATCGCCAAGAAGTACACCAACCGCGGCCTGCAGTTCCTCGACCTCATCCAGGAGGGCAACATCGGCCTGATGAAGGCGGTCGACAAGTTCGAGTACCGCCGCGGCTACAAGTTCTCGACCTACGCCACCTGGTGGATCCGCCAGGCCATCACCCGCTCGATCGCCGACCAGGCGCGCACCATCCGCATCCCGGTGCACATGATCGAGACGATCAACAAGCTCAACCGCATTTCCCGCCAGATGCTCCAGCAGTACGGCCGCGAGGCCACGCCGGAGGAGCTGGCCAAGGAAATGGACATGCCCGAGGACAAGATCCGCAAGGTCATGAAGATCGCCAAGGAGCCGATCTCCATGGAGACCCCGATCGGCGACGACGAGGACTCGCACCTGGGCGATTTCATCGAGGACACCAACGTCGAGTCCCCGATCGAGGCCACCACCAACATCAACCTGTCCGAGACCGTGCGAGACGTGCTCGCCGGGCTGACGCCGCGGGAGGCCAAGGTGCTGCGCATGCGCTTCGGCATCGACATGAACACCGACCACACCCTCGAGGAAGTGGGCAAGCAGTTCGACGTCACCCGCGAGCGCATCCGCCAGATCGAGGCCAAGGCGCTGCGCAAGCTGCGCCACCCGAGTCGCTCCGAGCAGCTGCGCTCGTTCCTCGACATCGACTGATCGTGGCGGGCGCCAGCCCGCGACGATCCGCCGTTTCGCCGCCCCGGCCCGCATGCGTGCCGGGGCGGCGTCGTTTGGGGTAACGAAACTGAACGGAGGCGCCGATGGGCCGGCGGCGTTCGCACGGCGCCGACATGGGCCCCGGCAAAGTCGCCTCCCGACGGCGCAGCGGCGCCGGACACAGGAGACCACGAATGAATGCCACCAAGACCCTGCTTGCCCTGGCCCTGGCCGCTGGCCTGAGCGCCTGCTCCAACGCCGACCAGGCCCAGAACTCCGCCCAGGAGGCCGCCAATTCGGCCGCCGAGGCCCAGCAGGCGGCGCAGAACGCTGCCCAGACCGGCGACATGGCGGCCGCCCAGTCGGCCCAGGCCGCGGCCGATGCGGCCGATGCGGCTGCCGATGCCACCTCGTCGATTGCCGGCCAGGTCGGCGGCGCCGACGACATGACCCGCCGCGAGGATCTGGCCGACGCCGCCGAGAAGGCCGCCGACGCCGCCGAGCAGGCGCAGGATGCCGCCGAGGAGGCGAACGCCGCCGCCGACGGCCGCAACAACACCGACGGCCAGTAAGCCGTCAGCGCATGACCGGGCGGTCACCCGTCCGGCTCTGTCGCGCAGCCGTGGCCTGCTCTCGTCGATGGCCGCGGCTGCGCGATTCTTTTTGCGCCTTTCCGTCCCCCTGTCTTTGCTACGATGCCCGCACGGGCCTATAGCTCAACGGTTAGAGCAGGGGACTCATCGAAAGGTGCCGCCGCGCAGGAATGCGCGGACGGGAACGGGATGAATTCAGGGGAACCGCAGCGGCGGCAGCGATGCCGGACGGCGGCAATCCTGAGCCAAGCCGGCGGTACACCGCCGGAAGGTGCAGAGACTACCTGGGGGCTGCAGCGCCCTTGATCACAGGCTAGAGCGTCCCGCACCCCATCCGCTCCGGCGCTCGCCGCGGCGAAGGGTGAAGAGATAGTCCGCTCCGGGGGGAAACTCCCGGCCACAGCGAATCCCTTGGTTCCAGGTTCGAATCCTGGTGGGCCCAGTTTGCACTCTTCCCGCGTTCGTCAGGCGTCCGCCTGCTCGCGCAGGAACTCCACGAACGCGCGCAGCGGCGCCGGCACGTGGCGACGGTCGGTGTAGTACAGGTACGGCCCCTCGAACGATTGCCACCAGGGTTCCAGCACCGGCTGCAGCCGGCCGTCGTCGAGCGCGGCGCGCAGGTACTCCTCGAACGTGTAGATGATACCGGTGCCTGCGATCGCGGCGCCGACTTCCAGGTCCTGCGACGAGGTCAGCAGCGGGCCCTGCGGGGCCACGCGCAGGGCGGTGCCTTCGCATTCCAGCTCCCAGACCGCGAGCTTGCCGCTCTCGAAGCGATGGCCGATGAGGCGATGGTCGGCGAGGTCGCGCGGGTGCTGCGGCGTGCCGTGGCGGTCGAGGTAGGCCCGCGCCGCCGCGGCGACGAAGCGCTGGCGGCGCGGACCGATCGGCACCGCGATCATGTCGCGCGCCAGGCTTTCCTCGTAGCGCACGCCGGCGTCGTAGCCGGCGGCCAGGACATCGATGTGGGTGTTGTCCATCGCCACCTCCACGCGCACGCCCGGATAGCGCGCGAGGAAGGGCGGGACCAGGCCGGGCAGGACGAAGCGCGCGGTCGGCACCGGCACGTTGAGGCGCAGGGTGCCGACCGGGCGGCGGGTGTCGTCGCCGAGATCGTCGAAGGCGGACTCGATCTCGGCGAGCGCGGGGCGCAGTCGCTCGAGCAGGCGCATGCCGGCTTCGGTCGGAGTCACGCTGCGGGTGGTGCGGTGGAGCAGGCGCAGGTCGAGGTCGCGCTCGAGCCGGCGGATGCGGTCGCTCAGCGAAGAGGGGGCGACGCCGCGGCGGTCGGCCGCGGCGCGGAAGCCGCCGGCTTCCACCACTGCGGCGAACAGGGCCACGTCGCTCAGGTCGGGTCGGCGCACGACGGTCTCCAGGCGGATTGTCCGGTGCATCGTACAGGGCATTCGCCTTTATCCGGTTTATCCGCGCTGTGCTGGCGCGGAGGATGGCGTCGAAGGTGATCCGCCGTGGATGACCCCGACCCAGGAGCCACACCATGTCCAAGACCCCATCCCCCAGCGGTTCCCAGGCTCACGCGCCGCGCCGCGGGCTCGCCGCCTTCGCCATCGGCCTGGGCGGGCTGCTGCAGCTCGGCGGTGCCCTTGCCGAAACGACCCCCAGGCCCGACTGGAGCCACGCCGACATTCCTGCCCAGGACGGCCGCATCTTCCTGGTCACCGGAGGGACCAGCGGCATGGGTTACGAGGACGCCAAGGCCCTGGCCGGCGCCGGCGCCCAGGTGGTGATCGCCGCGCGCAATCCCGAGCGCGGACGGGACGCCATCGCCCGCATCCGCCAGGCGCATCCGAACGCCGAAGTGCGCTTCGAGGCGGTGGACCTGGCCGACCTGGATTCGGTGCGCGCGCTGGGCGAACGGCTGTCCGCGTCGCTGCCGCGGCTGGACGGCCTGATCAACAACGCCGCGATCATGGCGCCGCCGGAGCGCACCGTGTCGGCCGATGGACTCGAGGCGCAGCTGGCCACCAACTACATCGGCCACTTCGCGCTGACCGCGCAATTGCTGCCGCTGCTGCGCCGGAGCGACGCGCCGCGGGTGGTCACGCTTTCGAGCATCGCCGCCGCGCGCGGGCGCATCGATTTCGACGACCTGCAGGCCGAGCGCGCCTACGACCCCTATGCGCAATACGCGCAGTCCAAGCTGGCCTGCCTGATGTTCGCGTTCGAGCTGCAGCGGCGCAGCGATGCGGCCGGCTGGGGCATCGCCAGCTTCGCCGCCCATCCGGGCGTGGCGGTCACCGAACTGGTGCGCCGTGGCCCGGGCCTGGACAGCGCCTTCGGCCGCGACTGGGCGCGCGATCGCGAGGACTACCACTCGGCCGCCGACGGTGCCATCCCGACGCTGTACGCGGCGACCGCCGCCGAGGCGCAGCCGGGCCGCTACTACGGTCCGACCGGCGACGACGAACATCGCGGTCCGCTCGGCCTGGCCCGGGTGCCGGAGGCCGCACGCGACCAGGACGCGGCCGCCCGCCTGTGGGAAGCCAGCGAGCGCCTGGCCGGCGTGGCGTTCCGCTGAGGAGCGCGCCATGACCATCGCCCGCGCCATCGCCGCCGCGATCCACGCCAAGCCGGGGGAAACGCGCGCCGCACTCGCCGGCTTCGCGCTGTTCTTCAGCATCTTCGCCGGCTACTTCATGCTGCGGCCGGTGCGCGAGGCGATGGGCATCGCCGCGGGCATCGACCAGCTGCAGTGGCTGTTCACCGCGACCTTCGTCGCCACCGTGGTGGTGGTGCCGCTGTTCGCCTGGCTCAGCTCGCGCGTGCCGCGTCGCGCGTTCGCCGGCTGGGTGTATGCGGTGTTCGCCGCCAACCTCGCCGGCTTCGCCCTGGCGTTCCACGCCATGCCCGGCAACCTGTGGATCGCGCGCGGGTTCTACGTGTGGATCTCGGTCTACAACCTGTTCGTGGTGTCGGTGAGCTGGAGCGTGATGGCGGACGTGTTCGACGCGCGGCAGGCGCGGCGGCTGTTCGCCTTCATCGCCGCGGGTGCCAGCGTCGGCGGGTTGGTGGGCCCGGCCGCCGGCGCGCTGCTGGTCGGCGTGATCGGGCATCCGGGCCTGCTGCTGCTCGCCGCCGCGTTGCTCGGCGTGGCGCTCGCGCTCAAGCCCGGGCTGATGCGCTGGCGCGAGCGCGGCGGCGCCGGGCGTCCCGGGGCGCCTCCCGCGGAGACCGCCCGACGCCCGCTGGCCGGCAATCCCTTCAGCGGCATGGCGCGCGTGCTGCGATCGCCCTACCTGCTGGCGATCTCGGGCTTCGTCGTGCTGCTGGCGGCCACCACCACCTTCCTGTATTTCGAACAGGCGCGGCTGGTGGCCACGCTGTTCCCCGACCGCGACACCCAGGTGCGCGTGTTCAGCCTGATCGACATCGCGGTGCAGGCCGGCGCGCTGCTGGCCCAGGCCTTCGTCACCGGCCGAGTGGCGCAGCGCCTGGGCGTTCGCGTGCTGCTGGCGGGGGTGCCGCTGCTGGTGTGCGTGGGTTTCGTGGCGCTGGCGCTGGCGCCTGGTTTCGCGATGCTGGCGGCGCTGATGATCGTGCGCCGCATCGGCGAGCACGCTTTCGTGCGGCCTGGACGCGAGATGCTGTTCGCGCCGCTGGAGGCGCAGGACAAGTACAAGGCCAAGGCCTTCATCGACACCGTGGTCTATCGCGCCGGCGATGCGGTGAGCGCCTGGATGCGCAGCGCGCTCGACCTGCTCGGGCAGGGGCTGGCCTGGCCGGCCCTGGTCGGCGCGGGCTGCGCGCTGGCCTGGGGTTCGCTGGGCTGGTATCTCGGCGGACGTGCCGACTCGCGCGGTCGACAGGACGGGCGGGGCATGGAGCGCACGGCCCTGCCACGCGGCCCCGTCGCAGCCCGTTGAACGCCGCGATCAGTAGCGCACCTGGCAGTGGTCGCACCAGAAGGTGCGCCGCTGCCGGGTGCCCAGGTGGGCGAGTTCGAGGCGGCTGCCGCATTCCGGGCATTCGCGCTTGCGGTGCACCAGCCAGTGCTTGCGCAGCACGTACTGCTTCTTCCATTCGAGGAAATCGAAGCTGTACTCGCGCGCCTGCGCGATCAGCTGGCCGAGCTTGCGCGGCGGCAGGTCGCCGACCCTGGTCTCGGGATGGACGCGGATGCGGAACAGCACCTCGTTCTTGATGATGTTGCCCACGCCCGCGAACACCTCCTGGTCGAGCAGGGCATCGCAGGCCAGGGTGTCGGGCTGGCGCTTGAGCTTGCGCCGGGCGAGGGCGGGATCCCAGTCGGGCGACATCACGTCCGCGCGCCAGTCGTAGGTCTCGTCCAGCGGGCCCTCGACGTACTTGAGCGAGGAAGAATAGAAGTAGAGGGTGCCGTTGTCGAAGTGCAGCGCGAGCCGCGGCGGCTTGTCCGGCTTGGGCTCGTCGATGCGGTAGGTGCCGAACATCAGCATGTGCACGCGCAGGCTGAAGCTGCTGAACTCGAGCAGGAAATGCTTGCCCCAGCTGCGCACGGAGACCACGCGCCGGCCCTGCATGCGCTGGATGTCGAGTTTGCTGTTGCCCTCGACGCGGCGCACTGTCCTGCGGCGGAAGCGGGCGGCTTCGTCGCGCAGGATGACGAGGGATGGACCTTCAGGCACGCGGCCTCCGTTGCGTGGGCATGCCGTCGCGAACGAGGGACTGCAGGCGCAGCGCATCGGTGACGGCATGGCCGTGCGCGGTGTTGTCGAAGATCACCCAGGCGTTGCGGCCGGGCGCCGCCGCGATCGCGCCGGCCAGGGAGGCCAGGGCCGCATCCTCGTAGCGGCTGTAGTAGATGCGAGGGGAACCATGCCAGCGCCAGTAGCGCAGGCCCGTGTCGCCGCCCGGCCGGGTCGCCTCGGCCACGCGCGCCGGATCGGCCGCCACGCGTGCGATCGCGTGCCGCTGCAGCAGCGCGTCCGCGCGCGCGTCGAACCAGCTCGCGTGGCGCGGCTCGCAGGCCACGGCGATGTCGGTGCGCCTGCGCAGCATCCGGAAGAAGGCCGAGGCGCTGCGCGCATCGAAGGCCAGCGTCGGCGGCAGCTGCAGCAGGAGCGCGCCGAGCTTGCGGCCCAGGCCCCCGGCCTCGGCCAGGAACTGGTCCAGCGCGGGCCCCGCGCCACGCAGGCCGAGCTCATGCGAGATCGTGCGCGGCAGCTTGGCCGAGAACCGGAACCCGGCGGGCACGCTGGCGGCCCAGCGCCGCCAGGTCTCGCGCCGGTGCGGGCGGTAGAACGAGGAATTGATCTCGGCCACGTCGAAGCGCGTGGCATAGCGCGCCAGCATGCTGGCGCCGTCGTCGAACAGGTCGCGCTGCGGCGTGCCGATCGACCAGCCGGCGCAGCCGACGCGGATGCGGCGCGCGGCCATCGTCAGCCGCCCTGCACCGCGCCCGGCGCATGACCGGGACGGAAGTGGTGCGCAACGCCTGCCTGGTTCACGTGCCGCGTCCGATGGGAACGAGGCCGGAGGCTGACGCAGGCGCGATCAATACCCCGTGATGCGGATGGCCCGCATCATGCGCAGGCCTAGCGGCGGCGTGGAGCCGCCCGGCTCGCGGCGGGCGGCGGCGCCTTCAGCCGCCGGGTGGACGCCGGCCGCGGTGCCGAGTCGTCGCCGTGCAGGGTCATCAGCGACTCCATCAGCTGCTCGTCCGGGCTGGAACACACGCCCAGCAGCAGCGCCTCCTCGCAGCCTTCGGCGGCGATGTAGGCATGGCCCATGTTGGAGTCGATGTAGACCGATTCGCCCGCGCCGAGCACGATCGGGTCGTAGAACTCGGTGTGCAGCTCCATGCGCCCTTCGAGCACGTGGATGTATTCCTCGCCGGAGTGGCGGACCAGGTCGCCGAACTCCTCGATCGAGCGCGCCCGCACCCGCGTCAGTACCGGAATCATGCGCTTGCGGCGCAGCTCGGGGCACAGGTAGTAGTAGTCGTAGTTGGGCGTGGTGACGCGGATCGCGTCCTCGATGCGCCCGATGCTGCGGCGCGCGGTGACCGGCGGCTCCGGTGTCTCGTCCCGCTCGGCGAACAGCTCGGACATGCGCAGGTTGAGCCGCTGGCTCAGCTGCAGCAGCTTGTCGTAGGTAAGGGTGAGCCGGTCGTGCTCGACCTTGGACAGGGTGGACAGCGGAATGCCCGAATGCTCGCTCATCTGCTTGAGCGTCCAGCCCTTGCGCGCGCGCAGCGAGCGCAGGAGCCCGCCGATCGTGGGGTGCTGCTGGGTCATCCTTGCGATGTCTCCGTCTGCTGCGGTGTTGTCCTGGTCGGGATCATCATCGCCTCCGCGGCCTGTCGCGGGAAGGGGAGCGGGCCGCACGGACAGGTCGCGGCGCTGGGTCGTTGGTCATGTTGACAATTTTCCGATTGGGATCATTATCGCCAAATCAGGATAGCGCCCATGGGGCGGCGCGACCTGAACAGCCTGCGGAGACTGCCGATGCGATCGCTACCCAAGTTCCTGTGCGGCTGCCTGCTCGCCGCGTCCCTGTCGCCGCTCTTCGCGCAGGACGGTTCGCCCGTCGCGATCGCACCCGCGGCGGTCCCGGCACTCCCCGCGCAGCCGGTCGAGGGGAGGGCGGACGCCCCGCCGGCGCCCGCGGGCGCGCCCGTGCTCCAGCGGGCCGACGTCGAAGCCTGGCTGGACGGCTTCTTCCCGCACGCGCTCGCCACCGGCGACATCGCCGGCGCGGTCGTCGTGGTGGTGAAGGATGGCGAGGTCCTGGTCCAGAAGGGCTACGGCTACGCCGATCTCGAACAGCGCATCCCGGTCGACCCGGAGAAGACGCTGTTCCGCCCGGGATCGATCTCCAAGCTGTTCACCTGGACCGCGGTGATGCAGTTGGTGGAGCAGGGCAAGCTCGACCTCGACGCCGACGTCAACCAGTACCTGGACTTCAGCATCCCCGCGCGCGACGGCAAGCCGGCCACGCTGCGCCAGATCATGACCCACACCGCCGGTTTCGAGGAGCAGATCCGCGGCCTGATCACCGCGAAGGCCGACGAGATCACCCCGCTCGGCGAGGCGCTCAAGCACTGGGTGCCCGAGCGCATCCACGAACCGGGCACGACGCCGGCCTATTCGAACTACGCCACCGCGCTGGCCGGCTACATCGTCGAGCGCGTGTCGGGCCAGAGCTTCGACGACTACGTGGACGCGAACATCTTCGCGCCCCTGGGCATGAGCCGCGCCAGCTTCCGCCAGCCGCTGCCGGCCGAGCTGCTGGCCGGCATGTCCAAGGGCTACGCGCGCGTCTCGGAAGGCGAGGCCAAGGACTACGAATTCATCAGCCTGGCGCCGGCCGGCAGCCTCGCCGCGACCGGCGCGGACATGGCGCGCTTCATGATCGCCCACCTGCAGGGCGGCGCCTTCGGCGACGCGCGCATCCTCGGCGAGGAGACCGCCAGGCAGATGCAGCGCACCGCGCAGGATTCGGTCGGCCCGCTGCTGCGGATGCTGCTGGGCTTCTACGAGACCTCGCAGAACGGCCACTACGCGATCTCGCACGGCGGCGACACGCAGTGGTTCCACAGCGACCTGCACCTGTTCCCCGACGATGGCGTCGGGATCTACGTCTCGATGAACAGCGCCGGCCGCGACGGCGCCACCGGCCAGATCCGCACGGCGTTCGCGCAGCGCTTCGCCGAACGCTACCTGCCGGGCCCGGGCCCGGGCCCGGGTCCCGGGGCCAAGGGCGGGGTGAGCGCCGAGGACGCCAGGCTGCATGCGCAGCAGATCGCCGGCACCTACCAGAGCAGCCGTCGCGCGCAGAGCAATCCGCTGTCGCTGACCAACCTGCTGGGCCCGGTCAAGGTGATCGTGAACGAGGACGGCACGATCAGCGTGCCGGCCGCCATGGGCGCCAACGGCGCGCCGAAGAAATGGCGCGAGGTGGAGCCCTACGTGTGGCAGGACACCAGCGGCAACGACCGGCTCGCCGCCGACGTGGTCGACGGCCGGGTGGTGCGCTTCGGCTTCGATCCCTATGCCTCGATCATGGTGTTCGAGCGCGTCTCCGGCCTGCGCGCCGCGGCCATGCCGCTGCTGGCGGCCAGCCTGGCGATCCTGCTGCTCACCGTGCTCGCCTGGCCGGTGTCGGCCCTGGTCCGGCGCTATTACGGCGTGCCCTACCGCCTGGCCGGCGCCGATGCGCGCGCGCACCGGCTGGTCCGGATCGCCTCGCTGCTGGTGGTGCTGGCGCTGGGCTTCGCGCTGGGCCTGGTGGTCATGATGATGGCGAAGCTCGAGCTCACCAGCCCCGCCTCCGACGGCCTGGTCATCGCCATGCGCCTGTTCGCCACGGTGGCGCTGCCGCTGGGCGCGCTGGTCGCGCTGTGGAACGCCTGGCAGGTGCTGCGCAGTGCGCGCCGCCGCTTCCTGGCCAAGCTCTGGGCGCTGCTGCTGGCGCTGGCCTGCCTGTTCGCCCTGTGGGTCGGCTTCGCCTACCACCTGATCGGTTTCGGCGCGCAGTACTGAGGCACCGGGCCGGCAGCCGTCGCGCTGCCGGCCCGGTCCGTCGAAGACGATCCACTACGCGGAGCGGGCCGCCGTGCCGATCCAACTCGAACTCCACAACGAGCCGCTGCGGCTCGCGGCCCCGTTCCGCATCTCCGGCCACGTCTTCGAGGCGATGCCGGCCACGGTGGTGACCCTGCGCGACGGCGACTTCGTCGGCCGCGGCGAGGGTGCCGGCGTGTACTACAACAACGACCATCCGGAGACGATGATCGCAACGCTCGAGGCGCTGCGCGAACGCATCGAAGCCGGGCTCGACCGCGAAACCCTGCGCGGGCTGCTGCCGCCGGGCGGCGCGCGCAACGCGCTCGACGCCGCCCTGTGGGAACTCGAATCGCAGCGCGCCGGCGTGCCGGTCTGGCAGCTCGCCGGCCTGGAAGGCGTGCGCCCGCTGCTGACCACGATGACGGTCGGCGCCGACGAACCCGGGGTGATGGCGCGCAACGCCGCGGCCTACACCCGGGCGCGGGCGCTCAAGCTCAAGCTCACCGGCGAAGCCGGGCTCGACGCCGCCCGCGTGCGCGCGGTGCGCACGCGCTGCCCGGAGCCGTGGATCGGCGTCGACGCCAACCAGGGCTACCGCGTCGCCGACCTCCCGGACCTGCTGCCGGTACTGCTCGAGGCGCGGGTCTCGCTGCTGGAGCAGCCGGGCGCGCGCGGGCTGGAACACGAACTCGCCGGCGTCGAGCGGCCGCTGCCGTTCGCCGCGGACGAAAGCATCCTCGACCTCGCCGAACTCGAGGCGCGCCACCACCACTTCGACGTCGTCAACATCAAGCTCGACAAGTGCGGCGGTCTCACCGAAGGATTGATGATGGCCAGGCGCGCCCGCGAGCTGGGCAAGCGGGTGATGGTGGGCAACATGTGCGGCACCAGCCTGGCGGCGGCGCCGGCCTTCGTGCTCGGCCAGTTCTGCGACGTCGTCGACCTCGACGGCCCGATCTTCCTGCAGGCCGACCGCAGTCCCTCGGTGCACTACGAGGACGGCCACATCCATTGCGGCGACGAGGTCTGGGGACCGCGGGCGGGCCGGTGAGCGGCTCGGCGGAACGCACCTGGTTCGGCCAGCCGCGCGGGCTGGCCATCCTGTTCCTGACCCAGATGTGGGAGATGTTCTCCTACTACGGGATGCGCACCCTGCTGGTCTATTACATGACCAGGCAGCTGCTGTTCGCGCAGGAGAAGGCCTCCTTCATCTACGGCCTCTACACCGCGCTGGCCTATTTCACCCCGATCCTCGGCGGCGCCATCGCCGACCGCTGGCTGGGCAAGCGCAACGCGGTGCTGCTGGGCGGCAGCATCATGGCGGTCGGCCACTTCGTGATGGCCTTCGAGCCGGTGTTCTACCTTGCGCTGGCGGTGATCGCGCTCGGCAACGGCCTGTTCCTGCCCAGCCTGCCGAGCCAGATCAACGACCTCTACCGCGAGGACGACCCGCGCCGCGGCCGCGCCTACAACGTCTACTACGTGGGCCTGAACATCGGCGGCTTCATGGCGCCGCTGGTCTGCGGAACCCTCGGCGAGCTCTACGGCTGGCACTACGGCTTCGGCGCCGCCGGCGTGGGCATGTTCGCCGGGCTGATGATCTATGTCTCCGGGCGCCGCTACCTGCCCGCGCCGCCGCCGCGGGCGGCCGTGGCGGCGCCCGCGGATCCACGCCGGGCGCGTGCCGATGCGCGCCGCGTCTGGTGGCTGCTGCTGGGCGTGGGCGTCGCTGCGACGATATTCCGCGGCGCCTACGAGCAGGTCGGCAACACCCTGCCGCTGTGGATCGACGACAGCGTCGCGCGCGGCTTCGCCGGCTTCACCATCCCGATGACCTGGTTCCAGTCGATCAACCCGCTGCTGGTGATCGCCATGACCCCGCTGCTGCTGATGGCCTGGCGGCGCCGCGCGGAGGCCGGGCGCGACCTCTCGCCCGCGCGCCGCATGGCGGCCGGTGCCCTGGTGGTGGCGGCCGCCTACCTGATGCTTTCGCTGCTGTCGATGGCCACGGCCGGTGCGCCGGTCAGCTGGCTGTGGCTGGTGGCGTTCTTCGTGGTGCTGACGCTGGGCGAGCTCTACATCCTGCCCACCGGACTGGGCCTGTTCGCCAGGCTGGCGCCGCCGCGCCTGGGGGCGACCACGGTCGCCTCGTGGTTCTTCGCCACCTTCGCCGGCAGCCTGCTTGCCGGCCTGGTCGGCATGCTGTTCACGCGCGCCGGCAACGCCGGGTTCTTCCTGCTGCTGTCCGGACTCGCCGCGTGCGCGGCGCTGCTGCTGTGGCGGCTGGATCGTCCGATCGAGTCCCTGCCCAAGTCATCGACCTAGGAGCCGCGCCATGAGGCGTCGTGTGCCTGCCGTACTCATGCTTGCCCTGGCCGCCTGCAGCGGCATGCCGGCGGCCGCGCCCGCGCCGCGCTACGACCTGCTGATCCGCAACGGCACCGTGTACGACGGCAGCGGTGCCCCGGGCCGGCGCCTCGACGTGGCGGTGCAGGGCGACCGCATCGCCGCGCTGCTGCCCGCCGGCGGCGACGCGCAGGCCGACCGCGTCGTCGACGCCGGCGGCCAGGCGGTGGCTCCGGGCTTCATCAACGTGCTGAGCTGGGCGACCGAGTCGCTGGTCGTCGACGGCCGCGGCATGAGCGATACGAAGCAGGGCGTGACGCTCGAGATCTTCGGCGAGGGCTGGTCGATGGGTCCGCTCAACGACGCGATGAAGGCGGACGCGCTGCGGCGCCAAGGCGACATCCGCTATCCGATCGAATGGACCAGCCTGGGCGAATACCTCGAGCATCTCGAGCGCAAGGGCGTCACCCCCAACGTCGCCTCCTTCGTCGGCGCGACCACGGTGCGCATCCACGAACTGGGCGAGGACGACGTCACGCCCAGCGCCGAGCAGCTCGCGCGCATGCAGGACCTGGTGCGCGCGGCGATGGACGAGGGCGCGCTGGGCGTCGGCGGTTCGCTGATCTATCCGCCGGCCGCGTTCGCGGACACCGGCGAACTGGTCGCGCTGGCGCAGGCGGCGGCCGAGTCCGGCGGCGGCTACGTCGCCCACATGCGCAGCGAGGCCGACCGCTTCCTCGAAGCCCTGGACGAAACCATTGCCATCGCGCGCGCCACCGGCCAGCGCGCCGAGGTCTACCACCTCAAGGCCGCCGGCCGGGACAACTGGCCGAAGATGGCGCAGGCGATCGCGCGCATCGAGCAGGCCCGCGGCGAGGGCCTGGCGGTAAGCGCCAACATGTACGCCTATGTCGCCGGCGCCACCGGCCTCGACGCTGCCCTCCCGCCGTGGGTCCAGGCAGGCGGCCACGACGCGATGGTGGCGCGTCTGCGCGACCCGTCGATCCGCGCGCGCGTGATCGCCGACATGCGCGATCCGGACGCCGGCTGGGAGAACCTGCGCCTGCAGGCCGGCGACGACAGCCGCGTGCTGCTGATCGGGTTCAGGAACCCCGCGCTCAAGCCGCTCACCGGCCGCAGCCTCGCCGACGTGGCGCGCGAGCGCGGGGTCACGGGGGAAGACGCGGTGATCGACCTGGTGATCGAGGACGACAGCCGCGTCGACACGGCCTACTTCCTGATGAGCGAGGAGAACGTCGAACTCGGGCTGCGCCAGCCATGGGTGAGCCTGGGTTCGGACGCGGAGTCCTCGGCGCCGGAGGGCGTGTTCCTGCTGTCGAGCACGCATCCGCGCGCCTACGGCAACGTCGCCCGCTTCCTCGGCCACTACGTGCGCGACCGGGGGCTGGTGCCGCTGGAGGAGGGCATCCATCGCCTCACCGGCCTGCCGGCGGCCAACTGGAAGCTGGAGGGCCGCGGCTGCCTGCAGCCGGGCTGCCATGCCGACATCGTGGTGTTCGATCCGGCCACCATCGCCGACCACGCCACGTTCGCGGAGCCGCAGCGTTACGCCACCGGCGTGTCCCAGGTGTTCGTCAACGGCGTGCAGGTGCTGCGTGACGGGGAGCATACCGGCGCCACGCCGGGCCGGTTCGTGCGCGGGCCGGGCTGGAAGGGCCGCAGGTCGCCGTAGCAACGCATTTCCATTTGTATTGACAATTTTCCGATTGGGATCATGATCCCTGATCAGGACCGGGTTAGCCCGGTGCGCAGTCGACCGGAGAGCACGCCATGACCGCATCCATCCCGTCCGTCCCGGCCCGCCGCTCGCGGCTTGCCCTCGCCGTGGTCGCCGCCATGGCGGTCGCCGGCGGCAACGCCGCGCTCGCCCAGGAAGCGCCGGCCGAGACCGGCCCGGTCGAACTCGACAGCATCGTCGTCACCGCCAACAAGCGCCAGGAGAACATCCGCGAGGTCGCCACCGCGATCACGCGCCTGGGCGAGATGCAGCTGGAGAACCTCAACGCCACCCAGATGGCGGACTACGCCAGCTACGTGCCGGGCCTGCAGCTGCAGTCCAACGGCACGCCCGGGCAGGTGCAGGTCTCGATGCGCGGCGTGGCCGCGCTCTCGCCCGGCTCGACCGTGGGCACCTATGTCGACGACGCGCCGGTCGGCTCCAACAGCCTGTACCAGCAGGCCACCCTGTACCAGCTCGACCTGCTGCCCTACGACATCGAGAGCATCGAGGTGCTGCGCGGGCCGCAGGGCACGCTCTACGGCGCCGGGGCGATGGGCGGCCTGATCAAGTACAGCATGCGCAAGCCCGACACCGCGCAGCGCGAGTTCCGGGTCGGCGCCGGCGTGTCCTCGCCGGCCAGCGGCGAGACCGGCCTGAACTACCGCGTCGGCATGAACCTGCCGATCGTCGAGGACGCGTTCGCGCTGCGCGTCAGCGCCGCCCGGCAGGAACTGCCGGGCTACGTCGACAACCTCGTCGACGGCCGCCGCGACATCGACCAGGGCCGCCAGACCAGCGCGCGCGCCGCGCTGCGCTGGGAAGGCGAGGCCGCCAGCGTGCAGTTCGCGGTGATGCGCCAGGAGGTCGAGAGCGACAACAACTCGAGGATCGCCGTCGATGCGGCGACCCAGAGGCCGCTGGCCGGCCTGTCGAACCGCGTCTACGTCGACGAGCCGTTCTCCAAGGAGATCGAACACTACTCGCTGGCCATCGAATACGACCTGGGCTTCGCCGACCTGGTCTCGTCCACCAGCTACGCCGACACCCGCACCGCGATCCGCAGCGACGTGTCGCTGAGCTACGGCGAGTATCCGCTGGCCTTCCTCGACGCCGACCCGACGCTCGAAGCCGGCTCGTCGTACCTCGACAACCGGCTCTCGCTCACCCAGTTCACCCAGGAGGTGCGCCTGCAGTCGAAGTCCGGTGGCCCCTTCGAATGGCTGGTCGGTGGCTTCCATTCCGACGAGGACGGCGACAACTACCAGTACGTGGCGCTCAACCGGCTCGACGGTTCGCCGCTGCAGGCGCCGTGGAACGACATCCTCGGCGTGCTGGGCGAGCTGGTGATCCCCAGCACCTACGAGGAAACGGCGGTCTTCGCCAACGCCAGCTACCGCTTCACCGAGCGCTTCAAGCTCGGTGCGGGCCTGCGCTTCTCGCGCAACGACCAGTCGTTCCAGCAGAACGTGACCGGCGGCGTGCTGATCCCGATCGGCGTGCAGGACAACCGCTCCAGCGAGGACGTGTTCACCTGGAGCATCACCCCGCAGTTCCAGATCTCGCCCGACTCGATGGTCTATGCCAAGGCGTCCACCGGCTACCAGCCCGGCGGCCCGAACGTGGTGGCCGTGGGCCTGCCCTCGGCGGTGGATTCGTCCACCCTCACCAGCTACGAGCTGGGCTGGAAGGCCGGCTTCGGCCGCCGCCTGGCATTCGACCTGGTCGCCTACCAGATCGACTGGGAAGACATCCAGGTCGCCTCGCAGGTCAACGGCGTCAGCGGCCTGGTCAATGGCGGCGAAGCCACCAGCCGCGGCGTCGAGGCCTCGCTGCAGTGGCGTCCGCTGAGCGGGCTGACCCTCGGCTTCAACGGCGCCTGGAACGATTCCGAGCTCGACCAGGACTTCCCGGCGATCGTGGTGCCGCTGGATCCGGACCTGCCCGGCGGCGTGCTCGAGCTCAATACCGGCCTGGCCGGCGACCGCATGCCCTACGTGCCCGACCTGACCCTGTCGGCCACCGTCGACTACACCGTGGCGCTGTCCAACGGCTGGAGCGCGGGTTTCGGCGGCGGCTACTGCTGGGTCGACGACCGCACCAACGCCACCACCGAGCGCCAGGTCATCGCCGTCGCCGATCCGCGCACGGTGCTCGACACCACCCTCACCGCGCCCCTGACGATCGAGAGCTACGGCGCGTTCGACCTCTACGCCTCGCTGTCCAACGGCAGCTGGACGCTGCGTGGCTACGTCAGGAATGCCGGCGACAAGCGCGCGTACTCGTCGATCACCGACGTCACCGGCGCGCTGACCGGCATCACCCACCACCTGGCCGCCGTGCCGATCCAGCCGCGCACCCTCGGCCTGGAAGTCGACTACCGCTTCTGACGCTCCCGTCCGCCCGCGCGCCGGGCGGTTCCACGCGCAGGGAATCGAGCGCCACCGCATGCAGACCGCAGTCCCCATCGCGCGCGAGGCCGAGGCCCTGCCGCAGCCCTACCTGCTGTTCCTGGGCGACATCACCGAGCCCGGCTACGCCAAGACCGCGTATGGCCTGCGCGACTGGGCGCCCGAGCGCTGCGTGGGCGAATACGGCTGCGCGGGCGGCACGGTCAGTGCCGGCCTGCCGGCGATGACGCCGGCGCGCGCGCGCATGCTCGGCGCGCGCGCGATGGTGATCGGCGTGGCCAACCCCGGCGGGCGCATCCCCGAGGCCTGGCTGCCGGCCCTGCTCGAAGCGTTGCAGGCGGGGCTGGACCTGATCGGTGGCATGCATGCGCGGCTCGGGGACATCGAACCGCTGCGCAACGTCGCGCTGGTCCACGGCCGCCGCCTGATCGACGTGCGCGAACCGCCGCCCGGCCTCCCGGTCGCCAGCGGCCGCCGGCGCAGCGGCCGCCGCCTGCTGACGGTCGGCACCGACTGCGCGCTGGGCAAGAAGTACACCGCGCTGGCGATCGCGCGGGCGTTCCGCGACCGCGGCCTCGACGCCGATTTCCGCGCCAGCGGCCAGACCGGGATCCTGATCGCCGGCCGGGGGCTGCCGATGGATGCGGTGGTCGCCGACTTCGCCGCCGGCGCCGCCGAGCTGCTCTCGCCGGACGCCGACGCCGCGCACTGGGACGTGATCGAGGGGCAGGGCTCGCTCTCGCACCCGGCCTATGCGGCGGTATCGCTGGCGCTGCTGCACGGCAGCCAGCCCGACGTGGTCGTGGTTTGCCACGAGCATGGCCGCGAGACGGTGCTCGGGCATCCGCATTTCGCGCTGCCCTCGGTCGAGGAGACCATCGACCTGGCCCTGCGGCTGGGCGCGCGCACCAGTCCCGGCATCCGCTGCGCGGGCGTGAGCCTCAACACCGGGCGCCTGCCGGCCGGCGCGGCGGAGGACGCGATCGGGGCGCTGGCCGCGCGACTCGGCCTGCCGGTCGCCGACCCGATGCGCGGCGGCGCCGCGTTCGAGCGGCTGGTGGACGCCTGCCTGGCATGACGCCCGCCGCGACCTGGTTCCAGCGCTTCCTGCTGCCGGGCTTCGTGTTCCAGGCCGCGGTGATCGCCGGCGGCTACGCCACCGGGCGCGAACTGGTCGAGTTCTTCCTGCCGGCCGGACCCTGGGGCGGGCTGCTCGGCATGCTGGTGAGCATGCTGGTGTGGAGCGCGGTGCTGATGACCAGCTTCGAGCTGGCGCGGCGCGCGCGCGCCTTCGACTACCGGGCCTTCTTCCGGGTGCTGCTCGGTCGCGGCTGGTGGCTGTTCGAACTCGGCTACCTCGCGCTGATGCTGGTGATCCTGGCGGTGATGGGCGCGGCCGCGGGCGAGATCGCGCACAGCCTGTTCGGCCTGCCGCGGCTGGCCGGGTCGCTGGCGATGATCGCCGCCACCGGCGCCTTGACCGTGGTCGGCGCCGCGGGCATCGAGCGCTTCCTGGTGGCCTCGGTGGGCTATCTGTACCTGGTGTACGCGGTGTTCGTGGTGTGGTGCGTGCTGGCCTTCGGCGACCGCATCGGCGACCACTTCGCCAGCGCGCCGGTCGAGGGCGGCTGGTTCCGGGCCGGCGTGACCTATGCCGGCTACAACGTCGCCACGATCCCGGCGGTGCTGTTCTGCGTACGCCACTTCGGTCGCACGCGCGACGCGGTGGTCGCCGGCGCGCTGGCCGGGCCGCTGGGCATGCTGCCGGGCGTGGTGTTCTACGTGGCGATGATGGGCTGGTCGCAGGAAATCGCCGGCGAGGCGCTGCCGTCCGCCTTCCTGCTGGCGAAGCTGCAGGCGCCGTGGTTCGAATGGGCCTTCCAGGTCGCGGTGATGCTGACCCTGGTCGATACCGGCGTGGCCCTGCTGCACGCGATCAACGAACGCGTGGCCGGCGCGTACGGGGAGCGCCGCCGCGCGATGCCGCGCGCGCTGCGCCCGGCCATCGCGGTGGCGACGATGCTGCTGGCGGTGTACGCGGCCACCGCCGTGGGCCTGGTCGACCTGATCGCCCGCGGCTACGGCACGCTGACCTGGTACTTCCTGGCCATCTACGTGCTGCCGCTGATGACCTGGGGCCTGTGGCTGCTGTGGCGCCGCGCGCCCGAACGCGCACGCGCGGACGGGGCCGCACCCTGACATACCGAGGAGACACCATGCACGCGATCCGCAACCGCCTGCGCGCGATGGCCATCGCCCTCGCCGGCGCTGGCCTGTTCGCCACATCGGCATTCGCCGCGCCGCCCGAAGGCTTCGATGCCCGCGTCGAGCAGGCGATGCGCTCGCGCGACGTGCCGGGCATGGCCATCGCCATCGTCGAGGACGGGCAGGTCACGCTGGCGAAGGGCTATGGCGTGCGCGCGATCGGCGGCGACGCGCCGGTCGACGCCGACACCCTCTTCCCCACCGGTTCGACGGGCAAGGCGGTGACCGCGGCGGCGCTGGCCCTGCTGGTCGATGAAGGCAGGCTGGGATGGGACGACCGGGTGATCGACCACCTGCCGGACTTCCGCATGTACGACGCATGGGTGACGCGCGAGATGACGGTGCGCGACCTGCTCGTCCATCGCAGCGGCCTGGGCCTCGGCGCCGGCGACCTGCTGTTCATCCCGCGCAGCTCGCGCAGCCGCGCCGACATCGTGCGCGCGCTGCGCCACATCCGCCCGGCCACCAGCTTCCGCAGCGGCTACGCCTACGACAACATCCTGTACATCGTCGCCGGCGAACTGGTCGCGGCGGTGAGCGGGCAGGACTGGGAGTCGTTCGTGCGCGAGCGCATCTTCGCCCCGCTCGGCATGCGCACGGCCGTCAGCCACGAGAACGACCGCTTCGCCAACCCCAACCGGGCGCAACCGCACGCGCGCCTGGATGCCCGCCTGCGCGGCCTCGGCCCGCAGCAGCGGCTGGCCGAGCGCGAAGGCCTCGGCCAGGTCGGCGCGCCGGCGGGCGGGCTGTCGTGGAGCGCGAACGATTTCGCGCGCTGGCTGCGGGTCCAGCTGGGTCGCGGCGCGCTGCCGGGCGGGAACGGCCGCCTGTACAGCGAGGCGGCGGCGCAGGAGATGTGGACGCCGCAGGTGCAGGTCCCGATCCGGCCCTATCCCGAGCCGATCGCGATGCTCACTCCGCAGTTCTCCGGCTACGCGCTGGGCTGGAACGTGCAGGACTACCGCGGAGTGAAGGTGGTGCAGCACGGCGGCGCCGTGTTCGGCGTGCTGGCCTTCGTGGCGCTGGTGCCCGAGCGCGGGGCCGGGATCGCGCTGCAGATCAACTCCGAGGACGTGGAGGTGATCCGCGGCCTCGCCCACGAACTGCTCGACCATTACCTGGCACTGGAGCCGCGCGACTGGGTCGCCGATTTCACCGAGTGGAACCGGGCGCGCCTGGCCGGCGGCCTGGCCGCACTGGAGTCGATGGGCACGACGCGACGCAAGGCCTCGCGGCCTTCGCTGCCGCTGGCCGCCTATGCAGGGCGCTACGCAGACGCCTGGTACGGCCCCATCGCGATCGAGCACGCCGGCGGCCGGCTGCGGATCGACTTCTCGCAGACCCCCGGCATGACCGGCACGCTCAGCCACTGGCAGTACGACACCTTCCGCGCCGACTGGGACGATGCCGCGATCGAGCCGGCCTACGTCAGCTTCGCGCTGGACGCGGAGGGCGCGGTGTCGCGCATCACCATGAAGGCGGCCTCGCCGACGGCGGATTTCAGCTACGACTACCACGACCTGCTGTTCGAGCCGCTGCCGGAACAGTCCGCCGGCAGGCGCTAGCGCCCACGGTCACCGCGCGTTCCGCCGGCACGGCGGGGGGCATGGCATCCTGCGTGCTCCCCCGCCGCACCGTGCCGCCATGACCGCCAACCCGCTGCTCGACTTCTCCGGCCTCCCGCGTTTCGACGCGATCCGTCCGGAGCACGTGGCGCCGGCCATCGACGCGTTGCTGGCCGAGGCCGAAGCCGCCGTCCGCGCAGCCGAGGCCGTCTCGCCCGTGACCTGGGACAGCTTCGTGGCGCCGCTGGACGATGCCACCGAACGCCTGGCCCGGGCCTGGGGCCAGGTCGGCCACCTCGAGGCGGTGGCCAACACCCCCGAGCTGCGCGCGGCCTACAACGAGGCGCTGCCGCGGGTCTCCCGCTTCTGGAGCGCGCTGGGGCAGAACCTGGCGCTGTTCGCGCAGTACCGCCGGCTTGCCGACGGCCCCGACTTCGCCGGCTTCGACCCTGCGCGCCGCAAGGTGGTGGAGAATGCGCTGCGCGATTTCCGCCTCGGCGGCGCCGAACTCCCGGACGACGACAAGGCGCGTTTCGCCGCGATCCGCGAGGAGCTGTCCGCGCTGTCGGCGAAGTATTCGCAGAACGTGCTCGACGCCACCGATGCCTGGTCGCTGTACGTGGACGACGAGGCGCGCCTGTCCGGCCTGCCTGCCGACGTGCGCGCCGCCTGCCGGGCGGCGGCGGAGAAGGACGGCCGCGCCGGCTGGAAGCTGGGCCTGCAGATGCCGGTCTACCTGCCGGTGCAGGCCTATGCCGACGACCGCGCGCTGCGCGCGACGCTGTACCGCGCCAACGCCGTGCGCGCCTCCGAGCTGGGCGAGGACCCGGCGCTCGACAACAGCCCCCTGATCGCGCGCATCCTCGCGCTGCGCGCCGAGCTGGCCGCGCTGCTGGGCTTCGACGGCTACGCGGCCTATTCGCTCGCCACCAAGATGGCCGACACGCCGGACGAGGTGTTGGCGTTCCTGCGCGATCTCGCGGCGCGGGCCCGCCCGCATGCCCAGCGCGACCGCGCCGAACTCGAGGCGTTCGCCCGCGAGCAGCTGGGGCTGGAAACACTCGAGGCCTGGGACCTGGCCTACGTCTCGGAGAAGCTCAAGCAGGCGCGCTACAGCTTCTCGGCGCAGGAGGTGAAGCAGTACTTCACCGAGCCGAAGGTGCTCGCGGGCCTGTTCGGCCTGATCCACGACCTCTACGGCCTGCGCGTCGAACCGGACACCGCGCCGGTCTGGCACGAGGACGTGCGCTTCTACCGCCTGGTCGACGGCGATGGCGCGCTGGTCGGCCAGTTCTACCTCGACGCCTATGCGCGCGAGGGCAAGCGCGGTGGCGCGTGGATGGACGACTGCCGCAACCGCCGCGTGCGCGCCGGGGACGCGCAGACGCCGGTCGTGTACCTGGTCTGCAACTTCGGACGCGGCGTGGACGGCAGGCCGGCGACGCTGACGCATTCGGACGTGACCACGCTGTTCCACGAGATGGGCCACGGCCTGCACCAGCTCCTGACCCGCATCGGCGAACTCGGCGTCGCCGGGATCAACGGCGTGGAGTGGGACGCAGTGGAGCTGCCGAGCCAGTTCATGGAGAACTTCTGCTGGGAATGGCCGCGGCTGGAGGCGATGACCGCCCACGTCGACAGCGGCCAGCCACTGCCGCGTGCGCTGTTCGAACGCATGCTGGCGGCGAAGCACTACCAGAGCGGCATGTTCACCGTGCGCCAGCTGGAGTTCGCGCTGTTCGACATGCTGCTGCATGCGGGCCCCGCGCCCACGATCGCGCAGGTGCAGGCATTGCTCGACCGGGTGCGCGCCGAGGTGGCGGTCAACCTGCCGCCGGCGTGGAATCGATTCCAGCACCAGTTCAGCCATATCTTCGCCGGCGGCTACGCGGCCGGCTACTACAGCTACAAATGGGCCGAGGTGCTGAGCGCCGACGCCTATGCGGCGTTCGAGGAGGCGCCGGGGCAGGAGGGCGAGATCGGCCGCCGGTTCCGCCACGAGGTGCTGGCCCGCGGCGGCAGCCGCAGCGCGGCCGACAACTTCCGCGCCTTCCGGGGACGCGCGCCCCGCATCGACGCGCTGCTGCGGCACTCGGGCATGGCCGGCTGAGGCGATGTGCGTGCCGCGTTGACGCGGCGTTAAGGAGCCGCCCGTCTAATGGTGCGCGGTTCCCCACCTCCCCCAGAGGCCGCCCTTGCGTCGCCGCCAACTGATCGCGGCCGGTATCTCGATGCCGCTGCTGCTGGCATGGCCCGTGCGCGCCCCATGGGCCGCGCCCGCCGCCGCCGCCGCGCCGTTCGATGCCGACACCGTCCCCGCGCTGGCCCGCGCCCTGGCCGGCCAGCCGTACGAACCGCCGTCGCGTACGCTGCCGGCGGCGCTGGACGCGATCAGCTACGACCAGTTCCGCGACTACCGGTTCCGCCCCGATCAGGCGCTGTGGCGCGAGGACGGCGTCCCGTTCCAGGCCCAGCTGTTCCACCGCGGCTTCATCTTCAAGGAGCGCGTCGACCTGCACCTGGTCGACGGCGACCGGGCCACGCCGCTGGCGTATCGCCGCGAGCGCTTCGACTTCGGCCCGCAGACCCCGCCGCCCGACGATCCCGCACTGGGCCACGCCGGCTTCCGCCTGCATGCGCCGCTCAACCATGCCGACTACTACGACGAGCTGTGCGTGTTCCTCGGCGCCAGCTATTTCCGGGCGGTCGCGCGCGGGCTGGCCTACGGCCTGTCGGCGCGCGGTCTGGCGCTGGGCAGCGGCGACCCGGGCCCGGAGGAATTCCCGCTGTTCCGCGCGTTCTGGCTGGAGCGCCCGGCGCCCGGCGCCACGTCGATGGTGGTGCATGCGCTGCTCGACAGCCCCAGCGTGGCCGGCGCCTATCGCTTCGTCGTCGCGCCCGCGGGCGAGGAAACGACGATGGATGTCGAAGCACGGCTGTTCCCGCGGGTGGAACTGCGCAACGCCGGCATCGCGCCGCTGACGAGCATGTTCGAGTTCGATGCGGGCGACCGCGCCGGCGTCGACGACTTCCGTCCCGCGGTGCACGACTCCGACGGGCTGGCCATCCTCAACGGCGCCGGCGAACAGGTCTGGAGGCCGCTGCGCAATCCGCCGCAGGTGGCGCACAGCGGCTTCGTCGACGACAACCCGCGCGGCTTCGGGCTGATGCAGCGCAAGCGCGATTTCGCGGACTTCCAGGACGCCGAGGCGCGCTACGAGCAGCGGCCCAGCGCCTGGGTCGAGCCGCTGGGCGACTGGGGCGCCGGCGAGGTGCACCTGGTCGAACTGCCCACCGGTAACGAATTCGCCGACAACATCGTCGCGTTCTGGCGACCGCGCGCGCCGCTGGCCGCCGGCCGCGAGCATCGCTTCGCCTACCGCCTGCACTGGTGCGCCGACCATGCCTGGCTGCCGCGGCTGGCGCGCGCGGTCGCCACGCGCAGCGGCCAGGCCGACGCCGACGGCCCGGCGCCGCGCCAGTACGTGGTCGATTTCGCCGGCGGCGGCCTGGATGCGCTCGCGCCCGATGCCGCGCCGCGCGTCGAGGCGCAGGCCTCGGCGGGCGAGCTGCGCAATCCGGTGGCCTACCGCCTGGCCAACGGCCGCTGGCGGCTGTCGTTCGAACTGCTGCCCGGCCAGGCCGAGGTGGTGGAACTGCGTGCGCGCCTGCTCGCCGCCGATGGCGCGGCGCTGTCCGAAACCTGGCTGTCGCGATGGCCGGCATGAGCGTGTCGGCCGCGCCGGCGATGGAGGAGCGGTTGGACCACACCCCCTGGCTGCCGCCGGAAGCGCCGCTGGAGATGCCGGTGCAGGACCTGCGCCACGGGCGCCTGGCCAATCCCGTGCTGCCCAGCACCCCGCCGCGCATGGGCCTGCGCCGGGCGGCCGTCTTCGGAGGGACCGCGCTGCTGGGGCTCACCGCGGCCTGGCAACTGTGGTGGCTGCTGCGCACGGACGGCATCGTGCTGCTGGAGGGGGTGCTGCTGGCGCTGTTCGTGCCGCTGTTCGCCTGGGTGGCGCTGTCGTTCGCCAGCGCCGTGCCCGGCTTCTTCCGCGTGCTGCGGCACCGGCCGCTGCGGCTGGGGCTGGCGACCGATGGCCCGCTGCCGGAACTGTCGACGCGCACCGCCCTGCTGGTGCCGGTGTACAACGAGGATCCGCGCCGCACCTTCGCCGGCGTGCAGGCGGTCCTGGAGTCGGTGGTGGCGACCGGGCAGGGCGCCTGCTTCGACGTATTCATCCTCAGCGACACGCGGCGCGTGGAGATCGCCGAGGCCGAGGAGCATGCCTTCCTCGCGTTGCGCCGGGCGATGGGCGATTCGATCGGCGTGTACTACCGGCGCCGCCGCGACAACGCCGAGCGCAAGGCCGGCAACATCGCCGGCTGGGTGCGCAGCTTCGGCGGCGCCTTCGCGCAGATGCTGATCCTCGACGCGGACAGCCTGATGGAGGGCGCGACGATCGTCCGCCTGGCCGGTGCGATGGAGCGCAACCCGGACGTGGCCCTGATCCAGACCCTGCCGCTGGTGGTCAACGGCAATACCGTGTTCGCGCGCATGCAGCAGTTCTCCGGGCGCGTCTACGGTCCGGTGATCGCGCACGGCGTGGCCTGGTGGCACGGCGCGGAGAGCAACTACTGGGGCCACAACGCGATGATCCGTACCCGCGCCTTCGCCGCCTGCGCGGGCCTGCCGACGCTGGACGGGCGCGCGCCGTTCGGGGGCAACGTGCTCAGCCACGACTTCGTCGAGGCCGCGCTGATGCGACGCGGCGGCTGGGCCCTGCACATGGAGCCGGGCCTGGGCGGCAGCTACGAGGAAGGGCCGCCGTCGCTGACCGACATGCTGGTGCGCGACCGGCGCTGGTGCCAGGGCAACCTGCAGCACTCGCTGGTCGTGCCCGCGCGCGGCCTGCATCCGGTCAGCCGGCTGCACATGCTGGTCGGCATCGGCCACTACTTCACCGCCCCGATGTGGGCGATGCTGATGCTGGTCGGACTGGCGGTCCCGCTGCAGGCCGCCGGCGAGGAGGGGTACGCGCCGTTGGCGTACTGGCGCGAGGTCGATCCGTCGCGTTTCCTGTGGCTGTTCGGCCTGACCATGGCGCTGCTGTTCGGGCCCAAGCTGATGGGCCTGCTGGCCGCGCTGGTCGACGGCGACGCCCGTCGCCGGTTCGGCGGCGCGCTGCGGCTGCTCGCCGGCGCCCTGCTCGAGACGGTGCTGGCGGCGCTGATGGCGCCGATCACCATGTACCTGCAGTCGCGTGGCGTGGCCGAGGTGCTGGCCGGCAAGGATTCGGGCTGGGACGCGCAGCGTCGCGACGACGGCAGCCTGCCGCTGTCGGCGCTCGTCGCGCGCTACGGCGGCCTGAGCCTGTTCGGCGCTGGGACGGCGGTGGTGGCCTGGCTGGTCTCGCCCGGCCTCGCGGCATGGATGTCGCCGGTGATCGCCGGCATGGTGCTGTCGATCCCGGTGGTGGCGCTGACCTCGGCGCGCGCGCCCGGCGAGGCGCTGCGCCGCGCCGGCGTCTTCGCCATTCCCGAGGAACGCGCGCCGCCGCCGATCCTGCAGCGCGCCGAGGCGCTGCGCCGCGGCTGACCGGGGGCCCCGCTCAGCCGCCGAAAGTCGTGCGCAGCAGTTCCAGCAGGCCCTCGCTGTCGTGCAGGCGCCGCACCAGCACCTCCACGTACACCCCCAGCAGCAGCAGGATGATCCCGGTCGCGGCCCAGGCCTTGAGCGGCAGGGTCAGCGCGAACACGTTGAGTTGCGGCGCGTAGCGGTTCACCAGGCCGAACGCCAGGTCGACGATCAGCAGGATCACCATCACCGGCGCGGCCAGCACCAGCAGCGTGGTCATGAAGAAGCCGAAGTGGCCCACGAACAGGTTCATGCCCGCGGCCGGCAGGTCGGGGTAGAACGAGGTCGGCGGCCAGATCGCGTAGCTGCCCAGCAGCAGGTCCAGGAAGATCAGGAACGCGCCGCTGGCCATGAACACCCAGGCCGCGAACATCGACAGGAACTCGGCGTGCAGCGAGGTCTGGTGGCCCTGGATCGGATCGAACACGGTCGCCATGCTCATGCCGACCTGGGTGTCGATGACGTTGCCGGCGGCCGAGATCGCCCAGAACACGATGCCGAAGCAGAAGCCGATGGCGATGCCGATGAAGAGCTCCTTGACCACGAGCGCCGGCCACGACAGCGTGCTCATGGTGCCCGGCGGCGCGGTCAGCACCACGATCGGCAGCGCCACGATCGCCAGGCTGACCAGGAAACTGTTGCGCACCATCGCCGGCATGTTCTGGGGGCTGATCAGCGGCAGCATGATGAAGGCGCCGATGATGCGCGGCAGGGTCAGGCCCAGCGCCAGCATGGCGGATTCGGCGGAGGAGAAGAACTCCATCAGCGGCGCGTGAGGCTGGGGAACTCGATGAAGATCCGGTTCGAATAGGTGTACAGCGTGCCGCCGATCATCGCGCCGGTGACGAACAGCGCCAGCACGATCGCCACGAACTTGAGCGCGTAGGCGAAGGTCTGCTCCTGGATCTGGGTGGCCGCCTGCAGGAACGCCACCACCAGGCCGACGATGGCCGCGGCCGCGATCGGCGGGCCGGACAGCATCAGCACCAGCCACAGGGCCTGCCGGGTCAGCTCGAGCGTTTCGCCCATCCTCGCCTCCGTCGCGCGTCCGTCAGGGGGTGTAGGTCAGCACCAGGCCGTGCACCAGCTTGGCCCAGCCGTCGATCAGCACGAACAGCAGCAGCTTGAACGGCAGCGACACGGTGGTGGGCGACATCATCATCATGCCCAGCGCGAGCAGGATGTTGGCCACCACCAGGTCGATGATCAGGAACGGCAGGAAGATCAGGAAGCCGATCTGGAAGGCCACGGTGAGCTCGCTCACCGTGAATGCGGGCACCACCACGATGAAGTCGTTGGCGCCCACCGAGCCGCGCCGCTCCTCGGGCAGCAGCGCCTGCGCGCTGCGCAGGAAGAATCCGCGCTCGGCCGGGCTCGAGTGCGCGATCAGGAACGCGCGCAGCGGCTCCTTGCCGGCCTCGAACATCGCCAGCAGGCGCGCGCCGTCGCTGCCGGGCGGCGCGAGCGGCGCAGGCGTCGGCTCCTGCGCCGGCGCCTGCGCGCGCGCCGGGCCGGGAGCCACGGCCGGCGTGGACCCGGTCACCACGTTGCGGAACAGGGGGCCGGGACCTTCGCCGTCGGCGGGGGCGGCGGCAGCTTCTGCTTCCGCGCGCAGCGCATCGGCCGCCGCCGGGCTGGCGGGCGCGGGATCGTCCGCCGCAGGTTCCAGCAGCGGACCCGGGGATTGCGGCGCCTGTGCAGCGGCGCGTTCGGCGGCACGCCGCGCGATGGCGGCCGCGCGCGCGTCCTGCTCGCGCTGGCGATCGTCGATCTTGCGCTGCACCGAGGCCGGCACGGGCCGGCCCTGCTGGTGCGCGCTCACCGCGTCGTAGGTTTCCAGGATCACCGGATACATCACGTAGATCGACAGCACGATCGCCAGGCCGTTGATGACCACGTTCGGCGGCACCTGCTGCAGCCCCAGCGCATTGCGCAGCAGGCTCAGCACCACCACGATCTTGGTGAAGGAAGTGACCATCACCGCGACGAACGGCGCCAGCGCCAGCGAGACGATGACGACCAGGACGAGGGCGGGGGAGTAGCTGCTCAGATCCATGAGGTCTCCTGCGATGCCGGGCGGGTCGGGCGACGCGGTGCGCGCGTCAGCTCCAGCCCAGCAGGCGCACGCCGAGCGTGTCGCCCACCGCCACCAGTTCGCCCTGGCCGACCGCCTGGCCGTTGGCGCGGATCGTCACGTTAGCGCCTTCCAGCGCGCCGGCCAGCGGGAACACGTAGCCCGGCTGCAGGGAGGACAGCTCGCCCACGCGCAGTTCGGTGCGCGCGAGTTCGAAGCTCACCTCGACCGGCAGGCGGCGCGCCAGCGCGTCCGCATCGGGTGACTCGCCGGCGTCGCCGGCCATGGAGAGATCGTTCATGGGGGAGGTGTCCTGCGTCGTCTGTTGATGTCGGGGTGGGCCGCTGATGCGCCAGCCGCCGGGGACAGGGTCCAGCGGCCAGGCCAGTCCACGGGCGCGGGCTTCGGCCTGCGGCGGCTGGCTGCGGCGGCCGGCCACCAGCACGTCGCCGGGCGCGAGCGCGCGCCAGTCGTTCCAGGGCAGGGGCGCGATCGGCCACTGCAGCCGCAGCGGAACGCCCAGGTCGCGCCAGCCCTGCAGCGGCGCACCGACCGCATCCGGCGGGTCGGCGCGCTCGAGCAGGCGCTCGACCCAGGCGCAGGGCACCCGCAGCGCGCCCTGCAGCGCCGGCATGCGCGAGAGCGATCCCTCCGGCGCATCCTCGTCGACGATGAAGTCGAGCCACAACAGCGAGGCATCGTCCGGCGGCGGCGCCGCCTCGTCGGCGAGCGGCGTGAGCACCACGCCGAAGGCCTCGCTCAGCCGCATCAGCTGCGCCTCGTAGGCCAGGCTCCAGGCCAGCACGCGCGAGCGCCCGGTGTAATCGCTCCAGTGCGGGCCGTCGCCGTGCGCCGGCGCCATGAGTGCCAGGCCGATCCGCGTGCCTTCGGCATCGAGTTCGACGGTCTGCTCCGGCGGAGCGGGGCGCCCCGGCACGAACTGCAGCAGCCCGCCGTTGCCCAGGCTCCAGGCCTGCGGTGCGACGAAGAAGCTGCGCAGCGACGCGGCCTGCGCCGGCGACAGCGCGGGCACCAGGCCGCGCAGCGGGCGCACGTCGCGGGGGCCTGTGTTGCCCGTGCCGGCAGGCGCGCGGCGCCGGCGCCGACCCTTGCCCGTATCGTCCGTCGCGCGCTCAACCATGGCCCAGTGCCACCTTCATCAATTCGGGGAGGGAGCGCACGCCGAGCTTGGACATCATGTTCGCCCGGTGCAGTTCGACGGTCTTGATGCTGATGCCGAGGATGTCGGCGATGATCTTGTTGGGTTTGCTCGCCACCACCAGGTCGAGCACCTGGCGCTCGCGCGGACTCAGCCTGCCGAGGGCGGGGTTGTGCGCGGGTCCCTGCTCGCGGCGGCCGGCGAAGGCGGCCTGGATGGCGTGCAACAGCGCCTGTTCGGTAAAGGGCTTCTCGAGGAAGTTGGCCGCGCCCTTGCGCATCGCTTCCACCGCGAGCGGCACGTCGCCATGGGCGGTGACGAACACCAGCGGCAGCCGGATGCCGCGGCGGATCAGCTCGTCCTGCAGCTGCAGCCCGCTCATCTGCGGCATGCGGATGTCGGAGACCAGGCATTCCTCGTGGGTGCCGTGGCGCTCGCCCTCGTACGCGGACAGGAAAGCCGCCGCCGAGGGATACGGCTGCGGCTCGAAGCCCGCCGTTTCCAGCAGCCAGGCGGTGGAATCGCGGAAGCCGTCGTTGTCGTCGACCAGGTACACCCGCGCGGACGCCATTCCCTAGATCCTCCCTTCCGCCCGGGGCAGCGTGAACGCGAACACGCTGCCGCCTCCTGGGCGTGCCTCGAAGAACAGACGGCCCTCATGGTATTCGATGATCGAGCGGCAGATCGCCAGTCCGATGCCGAGTCCGTCCGACTTGGTGGTGAAGAAGGGCGAGAACAGCTGTTCGCTTTCGGCCGGGCTGAGGCCGCCGCCGCGGTCGAGCACGCGCACCTCGACCTCGTCGTCGAGGTTCACGCGGCCCTCGATGCGCAGCTCGCGCTGTCCGCCAGGCACCCCGCGCATGGCCTCGATCGCGTTCTTCACCAGGTTCAGCAGCACCTGCTCGACCATCACCCGGTCGGCGAACACCGCGGGCAGTCCCGGCGCGAGCGCCAGCTCGATGCACAGCTGCTGGCGCTCGGCCTCGAGCCGCAGCAGTTCCAGCACGGTGCCGGCGATCGTGCCGATCTCGTGCGCGTCGCGCTTCGGTTCGCGCGCGCGCACGAACTCGCGCACGCGCGCGATCACCGCACTGGCGTGCTCGGCCTGGGTACGGGCCGCCAGCAGCGCGCGCTCGACCTGCGCGGGACCGCCGGCCTGGCCGACCAGGCGAAGGCTTCCGTTCAGGTAATTCACGATCGCGGCGAGTGGCTGGTTGAGTTCGTGCGCCAGCGTGGCCGCCATCTCGCCGACCGACATCAGCCGCGAGGTGAACAGCAGCTTTTCCTGCTGGTGCTTGTGGGTGTCCAGCGCCTTCAGGCGTTCGCTGATGTCGACCGCGGTCATCAGCTCGACTTCGCCCTTCTCCAGCGACAGCGGCCGCCAGTGCAGCGCGTACCAGTGTCCGCTGTGCGGGGCGCGCACTTCGGCCCCATCCGCGGGCGGTCCGGCACCCAGTGCAGCCAGCAGGGGGTCGCGCTCGCGATGGCCGGGCAGCGCCGAAAACGCGTCGAAGAAGCAGCGATTGCCGGCCACCAGCGCGCCGCTGCCGCGCGAAAAGGCCGCACAGGCAAACGGTACCGCATCGAGGATGGTACCCAGCGTGATCGATGCGGCGTCCGCGGCGGGGCGGCGACGCACGGCTGGGCGACTCACGCAGCCGCGCTCCGCAGCACGGCCCGCACGCACGGCCGCAGCGCGCGCCTGCTAGGGTAGTCGCCCGACGCGGGCGCGAGGCGCGCCCGCCCAGCCGCCGGAACAACACCGATGACGACCCGTCGCCATGTCCTGACAGTGTCGGCCAGCCTGTCGCTCGCGCTGTCCGCCAGCGCAGTCGCCGCGGGCACGACGCCCGTTCCCGAACAGGCACCGTATTTCTGGGAACTGATGGCGATCCTGCTGCCGCTGGCCTTCATCATCGTCTGTCTGCTCGTCCTGCTGCGGTTCCTGCGCCGGCGCTTCGGCCTGTCCGGCCCCGATGCGCCCCTCTCCGTGGTCCAGGTGCTGCCGGTGGGGCCACGCGAGCGCATCGTCGTACTGCGCTCGCGCGCCGGCCGCGCGTTCGCCGTCGGCGTTGCCGCCGGGAGCGTTCGCCTGCTCTCCGACCTCGACAGTGAAGACCTCGGGCCCGTCGACGGGACGAAGCCGCAGCAGGCCGACACGTTGCCGTTATTACAGCGGTTCATGGTTAAACGTCCGTGATGCAAGAAGTGTTACCGGTCACACTCCGCGAAACGGATGCGCCTGCAACATCCTGTTGACTCGCGTATAACATCGCGAGGATATATGTAGCATCGGCGACGCGGCACGCAGTACCGGTGACGCGGCGCGGACATCGCGAACACGCTCCGCGCGCATCCCCCCAATGCGCCGGAGTACGCGGCATCCACGCCCTGTCGCCACGCCCCTTCCCCCGAGGGCCATGGATGACCACAAGCGTTCGCAGTTGGCTGAATGCCCTGTTCGCCGCCCCAGACGGCGCTGCGCCCCGCAAGGGCGTGGGCTACAGCGACGTGATCCTCGCCTTTGGCGCGGTGCTGATCATCAGCGTGATGATCCTGCCGCTGCCGCTGGTGGTCATTGATGCGCTGGTGGCGGTCAACATCTCGATCGGTTTCGGCCTGCTGCTGCTGGGCATCTACATCCCCAACCCGGTGGCGTTCTCCAGCTTTCCCAGCGTGCTGCTGCTGACCACGCTGTTCCGCCTGGCGATCTCGATCGCAATCACCAAGTCGATCCTGCTGCACGCCGACGGCGGCCACATCGTCGAGACCTTCGGCACCCTGGTGGCGGGCAACAACCTGGTCGTCGGCCTGGTGGTGTTCCTGATCATCACCGTGGTCCAGTTCATCGTCATCGCCAAGGGTTCCGAGCGCGTGGCCGAGGTCGCCGCGCGCTTCACCCTCGACGCCATGCCCGGCAAGCAGCTGTCGATCGACTCGGACCTGCGCGCGGGGCTGATCGACAAGGACGAGGCGCGGCGCAAGCGGCGCCTGCTCGAGACCGAGAGCCAGTTGCACGGCTCGCTCGACGGCGCGATGAAGTTCGTCAAGGGCGATGCGATCTGCGGCATCGTCATCATCCTGGTCAACCTGCTCGGCGGCCTGGCGATCGGCGTGCTGCAGAAGGACATGAGCCTGGCGCAGGCCACCCACACCTACAGCATCCTGACCATCGGCGACGGGCTGGTCTCGCAGATTCCCGCCATCCTCGCGACCATGGCCGCGGGCCTGGTGGTGACCCGCACCACCGGCGAGATCGACGACCGTCACTTGGGCGACGCGATCGGCCGCCAGGTCGGCGCGCAGCCGCGCGTGGCGCTGATCACCGGCCTGCTGGCCCTGCTGATGACCCTGGTGCCGGGCTTCCCGTGGCCGGTGTTCCTGCTGCTGGGCGCGGCCCTGCTGGGCTACAGCGCGTGGCGCTACCGCTACGAGTTCGAAAGCCTGCGGCGGATGTTCCGGATCAGCGACGACGAGATCAGCGCCGCGCTCAAACCGGCCGAGACCGACGAGTTCGCGCCGCCGCCGCCCCTGCTGCTCGAGATCTCTCCGACGCTGGCCGCCGCGTTCGGGCAGGAGCCGGCGCATGCGCGCGCCACCGAGGCCGCGCGGCGCGTGCGCGAGGAGTTCGGCGTGCCGGTGCCGGTGCCGGTGGTGCGGGTGTCGCCGGCGCTGGCCGAAGGCGAGTACCGGCTCAGCGCGCACGGCGCGCGCGTGGCCTCGGGCCGCCTGCCGCGCGCCGGCGGCTTCGTGGCCCAGGCCGCGGGCGAGGATGCGCTGGCCGGGTTCTTCCCGGTGCTCGCCGGGCGCTGGAGCGAGGCCGCCGCCGAGGGCGCGCTGGCGCCGCTCGACGTGATGTCGCTGCACCTGGACGCCGCGCTGCGTCGCCGCCTGGGCAGCTTCCTGGGCATCCAGGAAACCTCCAACCTGTTCGGGAAGATGCAGCGTGACTATCCGGACCTGGTCAAGGAGATGCTGCGCGTGGTCGCGCCGCAGCGCGTGGCCGACGTGCTGCGGCGCCTGGCCGAAGAAGGCGTGCCGATCCGCAACCTGCGCGACGCCTTCGAGGCGATCACCGATGTCGGCAGCCGCGAGAAGGATGTGGTACTGCTGACCGAGTACGTGCGCGTGGCCCTGAAGCGCGAGATCGCCGAGCGCTGGTCGGACGCCGAGCGCAACCTGCACGTCCTGCTGATCCATCCCGAGCTCGAGGACAAGCTGCGCCAGTCGGTGCGCGTGGCCGGCGGCGCCAGCCAGCTGGCCATCTCGCCGGAGCTGGCCGCGCGGCTGGGCAACGAGGTGCGCGCGCATCTCGCCAGACAGGCGCCGGGCGTCCGCCCGGTGCTGCTGTGCTCGCTCGACGTGCGCCGCCACCTGCGCAAGCTGCTGGAGGTGGACTTCTTCGAACTGCCGGTGCTGTCCTACCAGGAACTCGCGCCGGACCTTCGCATCGTCCAGGCGGGGCAGGTCAATGCCTGAGCCGCGCGGGACGCCGTCCTGTTCCCTGAACTTCCCGCGGATCCCCCCGTCCGCAGGAGCCCGATCCCATGCCATCCCCCAAGACCGCCCACCCAGATCCCAACGCTCATGACGGCGCCGTGCTGCGCATCGTCGCAGGCCTGCATGCCGGCGCCACGCGGCCGCTGTCGCGGCGCGAGATGGTGCTCGTCGGCAGCGGCGACGACTGCGACGTGGTGCTCGCCGACCCCGGCGTCGCACCCCACCATGCGTTGCTGAACATCGTCGACGGCCGTTTCCACCTGCGCGCGCTGGACGCGCCGATGGAACTGCCCGGCGGCACGCTGCATCCGGGCGACCCGGTGGAGGTCGCGCAGGTCCAGCGCGTCGGACTGGGCCAGGCGGCGATCGCTTTCGGTCCTGCCGATGCCGTCGAATGGCTGACGCTCGCCCCGGGCCCCGGCGCGGATGCGCCCCTGGTCCGCCCACGCCCGGCATTCGCCAGCCGCATGCCGCTGATCGCCGGTGTCGCGGTGCTGGCGCTGTCGGCGCTGGCGATCGTCGCGGCGATGATGCCGACCCCCCCACCGGCGGTCGACGTCGAGCATCGCCTGCGCGAACTGGCGCGCGAGTTCGAGGTCACCGAGGTCGACATCCGCCGCGACGTCGACGGCCGCGCGGTGCTGGCCGGCACCGTCGACGACAGCGCCACGCGCGAGCGGCTGGAGTCGCGCATCGCCAGCGAAGGACTCGCGGCAGGCGTGGCCCTTCGCAGCGGCCAGGACCTCGCGGTCGACGTGGCCGAAGTGATGCGCACCGGCGGCTACTCCGTGCGCGCCGAGTACCTGGGCGACAACAACGTGCGCGTCACCGGCGACCTCGGCGACGATCCGGAGGCGCTGCGCGGCTTCATCACTTCGCGTGCGATGGTGGAGACCGGCGTCAACCGGGTCGTGCCGGTCAACCTGCGCGCGCCCGCACCGGACGCCATGGCCGATGCCGGCTCCCCGCGCGAGGGCGACAAGGCGCACATCGTCTCGATCGTGCGCGGCGAGACGCCGCACCTTGTCGACGCGGAGGGCAATGTCTACCACGACGGCGCGCACGTGCCGGGCTGGGGCGAGCTGGTGTCGATCGGGCAGTTCGCCCACGTCATCCAGGCCGACGGCACGCTGGTGAAGCTGACGCCTTCGCCAGCGCCGCCGCCAGCGCCCGAACCGGAGACCGAGCCCGCGGACAACCCTGCGGCAGCTGGTCCTGCCGCCGGCATGGCCGCGGCCATGCCGCTGGCGAGACGCGAGCAGGCGCGTGGCGCCGCCGCGCGCACGATGTGAAGGCGCCCTGCGGTAAACCCTAGGTCACGATTCCACTCCATGTTTATCCGCTACAGTCCCGACGCGACCGCCCGCAGTTGCAAGCGGCCGCCTCCCCCGACTTCCCACCGAGGCCAGGCCTCGCATGCACAAGGAGTCATTGCGATGACGATCCCCACCGACAACAACCTGATCAACCAGTACGTGGGCGTGGCGACCTTCGCCAACGGGCCTTCGGGCGGCACCCGCAGCGGATCCAGCGGCGGCAGCAGCTGGTACGAGGCGATGTCGCGTGCATGGGGGCAGACCCTCGATGCGCAGGCCACCCGCATCACCTCGCTGTCCGACCAGATCGGCACCGGGTCGGACCAGCCATCGCAGATGGTCGCCCTCACCGCGGCCAGCCTGAAGATGCAGTTCATGTCCAACAACGCGGCCACCTCGCAGAACAGCGTGGCCGAGTCGCTGAACGCGGTCGCCAGGAAGCAGTAGGCGCGCGGTCGACGGTGCCCGCGGCGCATCGCGCCGCGGCGTGGCACATGGTGTTTTCCAGCGGCGCCCCGCGGGCGCGATGCCAGGAGCAAACCAGATGATCGATGCAATCCAGGTCGCGGCGATGGACGCGGCAGCCAATCCGGCGGCGGCACCGGCGCTGCAGCCGCAGGCGGCAGCAGTGGACGTGCGCGAGTTCGCGCAGGCGCTCGAGCGCGCCGGCGGTGCGCCCTCCGTACGCAACGAGCCGGGCGCGCAGGCGGCGGCCGAGGCGACCCCGGTGGGCGAATCGGCCACCGCGAAGATGATGGTCGACGCCTTCGACAACCTCAACGGCGCGGCGACCAGGATCGAGAAGCTCTCGCGCGCCATGTCGGCCAGCGCCACCGAGATGACGCCAGGGCAGATGCTGGAGATGACCATGCAGTGCCACCAGTTCCTGTTCCAGTCGCAGCTCACCTCGAACGTCGCCAACCGCACGTCCGATGGCGTGCAGCAGCTGTTCCGGCAGCAGTCCTGACCTGTCGGAGCCGGTCGATGGATGATTCCCGTTTCCGCTGCGCGACCGCCCGGCTGCGACCGGCCCTGGCCGTTGCCGCCTGCCTGCTGCTGGCCGCCTGCACCAAGGTCACGATGTACGGCGACTTGGAGGAGCGCCAGGCCAACGAGGTCTTCGCGGCGCTCCTGTCGGCCAATGTCGATGCCGAGAAGCGGACCTCGCTGAGCAAGACCGGCTGGGAGATCCGCGTCGACCGCGCCGAATTCGCGCATGCGATGCAGGTGCTGCAGGCGCGCGGGCTGCCGCGCCAGCAGTACGTCTCGATGTGCGACGTGTTCAAGAAGGAAGGCATCGCCTCGTCGTCGGTCGAGGAGAACGCACGCTACCTGTGCAGCCGCCAGCAGGAGCTGGCGCGCACCCTGGCCGCCTATCCCGGCGTGGTCGACGCGCGGGTGCACATCGCCATGGCCCAGCGCGATCCGCTGGGCGGCGAGGACAGCGATTCCTCGGCCTCGGTGGTGATCTTCCAGCAGCCGGGCGCGAACCTCGAGAACCTGCAGACCCGCATCAAGACCGTGGTCAAGGACGGCATCGAGGGCCTGAAGGACATCAACAAGGTCTCGGTCGAGTTCGTGCCGATGCCGGGCGCGCCGGCGGTGCAGCCGCGGCAGGCCACGCCGGCGGCGATGTCGGCGGCCAACGCGACCTCGATCGGCGTGGGCTTGGGCGTGCTGGCCGTGCTTGGCCTGGTCTGGGCGGCCTGGGGCAGGTTCCGGCAGCGGCGCCTGCGCCACTCTGCGGCCGAGACCGGCAGGCTCTGGAACGGCTGAGGCGCGCATGGCGCTGCAGGCACTCCTTGGCGAACTGCATCCCGGCTGGTTGACCGGCCCGGACCTCGATGCCGACATGGTCGCGCGCGCCGCGACATCGCGCCTGGGCCGGCGGCTGCTGCTGCGGGCGCTTCCGGCTGGCGCGCTCGACGGGCTGTTCGCCCCGGCACCGGGTGCCGGCACCGCGGTGGCCATCCGCCAGCGCTGGCCGCGTGCGCGCCTGCAGCCGCTGGTGCGCGACCTCGGCGTCCTGGCCTACGCGCCGGTGATCCGTGGCGAGGTCCGGCGCGAGCCGGTGCGCTGGCTGCGCCGCAACCTCGGCAACAGCTACCTGCTGGCGCTCGACCGCAGCGTCTGGGACGGCCGCGTGGACAGCGCGATCCATGCGCGGCTGTCCGCGCACTGGGAGTCGCTGCTGGCCGATCCGGAGTTCCTGTCCGATCCCGGCGTGCTGGACGCGGCCCTCGATCGCCAGGGCCGCGGCGAACTGCTGGCCTGGGCGCTGCGCCGCAACCGGCCGCTGGCCTGCTGGCTGCAGCTGCAGCATGCGCCCGAAGACGTCGCCCCTGCGCACCTGCCGGAGAAGGCGCTGCTGGTGGTGGTCTCGCATCACGAGGGCCGCGATGGAGACTAGCGCGCCCGCCCGCGACATCGCCGGCCAGGATGCGCCGGTCGTGGAGGCCGCCGGCGGCAGCGTCGCGGTGTTCGAACGCAAGGCGTTCGAGCGCGCCTTGTCCGCGCGCGTGCTCAAACCCCAGCACTGGGCCCGGCTCGAGGAGCTCGACGCACTGCTGGCGCGCGTCAACGCGCTGTACGACGAGGTCGAGGCCGGCATCGCCCAGGCGCGGGAGGCCGGGCATGCCGAAGGCTTCGCCGAAGGCCTGCGTCGCGCACAGCAGCAGATGACCCAGCAGCTGACCTCGCTCAACGAGCGTCGCGCGCGGGTACTGGCCGAGGCGGCGGGACGCATTTCCGAGCTGGCCTGCGCGATCGTCGCCAGGATCGCGCCGGGCTTCGACGCCGGCAGCGTGGTGCCGCCGCTGGTGATGCAGGCCGTCGAGGCCGCCCAGGCCGAGCAGTTCCTGCTGATCCGGGTGCACCCGGACGTGCGTGCCTCGGTGCAGTCCGGGCTGGGCGCGGTGCGGCAGGCGCACCCGGCCGTGGGCATGATCGAACTGGTGGACGACGAGAGCCTGGATCCGCTCAGTTGCGTGGTGGTCTCGGAGGCCGGTGAAGTACGCGCCGGCGTGGCGCAGCAGATCGAGGCGATCCGCACCGCGCTGGCGGGCGTCGGCGCCGGGGCCGCGACGCGATGAACCTGCCGGGCCCGCTGGCGCAGGCGCAGGACGAGGCCTCCCTCGATCCGCTGCTGAGCGCGCTGGCCGGGGTCAAGCCGATCCAGCGCGTCGGCCGCGTGGTCGAGGCGTACGGCACGCTGATCCGGGCCACCGGCCTGAAGGCCGCCATCGGCGAGCTGTGCCACCTGCGCAATCCGCCGGGCGACGGCGATCCCGCCTTCAACCTCGCGGCCGAGGTGGTCGGCGTCTCGCGCCAGCACACCCTGCTCACCCCGCTCGGCGCGCTCGACGGCATCTCCGCCACGACCGAGATCGTCGCCAGCGGACGCCAGGCCTCGGTGCGTGCGGGTCCGGGCCTGCTGGGCCGCATCCTCGACGCGCACGGCGAGCCGATCGACGGCGCGGGGCCGGTGGGGCCGGGCGTGGACATGCCGATCTACGCGGCATCTCCCAACCCGCTGAGCCGCAACCTGATCGAGCGGCCGTTCTCCACCGGCGTGCGCGCCATCGACGCGGTGATGACCGCGGGCGAAGGCCAGCGCGTAGGCATCTTCGCCGTCGCCGGCGGCGGCAAGAGCACCCTGCTGGGCATGCTGGCCCGCGGCGGCGACGCGGACGTCAACGTGATCGTGCTGGTGGGCGAGCGCGGCCGCGAGGTCAACGAGTTCATCCACGACAACCTCGGCGAAGCGGGCCTGGCGAAATCGGTGGTCGTGGTCGCCACCTCCGACCGGCCCGCGCTCGAGCGCAGCCGCGCGGCCTGGGTGGGGACCGCGATCGCCGAGCATTTCCGCGACCAGGGCAAGCGCGTGCTGCTGCTGCTGGACTCGGTGACGCGCTTCGCGCGCGCGCTGCGCGACGTCGGCCTGGCGATCGGCGAGCCGCCGGCGCGGCGCGGTTTCCCGCCGTCGGTGTTCAGCGCGTTGCCGCGGCTGTTCGAACGGGCCGGCAACAACGACGCGGGCAGCATCACCGCGTTCTACACCGTGCTGGCCGAGGACGAGGACGGCGGGGATCCGATCGTCGAGGAGGTGCGCTCCATCCTCGACGGCCACATCGTGCTGTCGCGCAAGCTGGCGGCCGCCTACCACTATCCGGCCATCGACGTGCTCACCAGCCTCAGCCGCACCATGCCGCGCGTGGTCGACCAGGCGCACCTGCGCGCCGCGGGGCAGCTGCGCAAGGCGCTGGCCAAGCACCAGGACATCGAGCTGCTGCTGCAGCTGGGCGAGTACAAGCGCGGCAGCGACCCCGAGGCCGACTTCGCCATCGAACGCATTGGGCCGATCCGCCAGCTGTTGCAGCAGTCTTCCGGCGAGCTGGTGCCGTTCGCGCAGTCTTCGGAACTGCTCAGGAAGCTGTTCGCATGAGCGGGCTGCGCCGTCGCTATCCACTGCAGAAGCTGCTGGAGCTGCGTGCGCACCGCACCGGCAAGGCCCGCCTGGTGGTGGTCGAGCGCCAGCGCGCGGTGCGCGACTGCCGCGACGCCTGCGAGCGCATCGACCGGGAGATCGCCGGGCTGCGCGCCGAGCGCGCGGGCCAGCGGCTCAGGATGATGGAGCCGCCGCCGCCCGGCATCCCGTTCCCGCTGGCGCTGGAGCAGCGCGAGGCGCACATCGACTGGCTCGGCGAGCAGGAGCAGGCGGCGCAGCTGCGCCTGCAGCAGGCGCGGCAGCAACTGCAGCAGGCCGAACAGGCGCTGGCCGAAGCCATGCGCGAGTTCTTCCGCGCCAAGGCGCGCGAGGACGCGCTGGAGAAACGCAAGGGCGCCTGGCGCGGCGAGATGCTGGCGCTGGATGCGCGTCGCGAGGAAGACGCCGCGGCCGACCTGGTGCAGGCCGCCCACTTCAGCCGCAGCCGCCATTGAGGAGCGCCGCATGAGCATCGACCGGTCCGGCATCTCGTCGCTGTCCAATCGACCCGCGGGCGATGCCTCGCCGGCGGATGCGGACCGTCCCGGCGAGCGCGTGCGCGAGGCGCCGCCGAAGGAGCAGGTGGACCGCTTCCGACAGCTGATGCAGTACGGGCGCCAGGAAGGACGTGCCGGCCCCGAGCGCCTGCCGCAGGAGCAGCGTGCGAAATCTCCCCTGGATGGTCGCCATGCCGCTGCGGCGGCGGCGCAGCGCGCCGACGGGCAGGCGGCCCCGGGTCCGCTCGAAGGGCGCTCCGGTCGCGACGGCGGCACCGACCAGCAAGGCCTGGGGACCCACGCGACCGAGGGTGCCGACCTGCTGGCGATGATGCAGGCGCAGGCCGCACTGCGCGACGGCACCGGCCCCGCGCCGCCGGTCGCGACGCCGCCGCCGATGGCCAGTGGCCGGGCGCTGGCCGACATGCTCGAACGCCACGTGCGCCAGTTCGCCGTCGACGGCGCCGCCGGCGGCGACCGCGAGGGTCAGGTGCTGCTGCGCATGGCCGACGCGACCTTGCCGGGCACCGATCTGCTGCTCAGCCGTACCGCCGGGGGCTGGCGCCTGCGTGCCGACGTGCGCTCGCGCGACAGCTATGACGCGATCCTGGAAGCGGCGCCGGCGCTGGCGCGCCGTTTCGCCGAGCACAACCTCGGCGCGCTCGAGATCGAACCGCATTTCGACGGCTGAGACCAGGGTTCTCCCCAGGTGGGGAACGCCCCAGCTTGGACGAGCGGGAGGAGGTTTCCACACTGCATGCGCGCGGACACGCATGCAAGCCAGAACCCCTTCAGAAGAATCCAGACATTGGAGCAAGCATCATGAGCTTCCTCAGTGGAATCGGCGATTTCCTTTCTTCCGTCGTCAACATCGCGGTCACCGCCTGGACCGGCAACCCCATGCTCGGCCAGCTGGCCGGCGGGCTGGTCGAATCCCTGCTCAGCGACTCCGGCGGCAGCGGCAACTCGGGCTTCGACAATATCTTCAACGAAGCCTTCGGTGACGCCTTCAAGGGCGTATTCGGCGGCTGAGGCCACCCGGCGCGGCGGCGACGCGATCGCCGCCGCGCATGCCTTCTCCAGTTGGGCGAACCCATCATGTCCAGACGTCCGCCACCGCGCAGCGGCAGCGCAAGGCCCGCCGACCAGGCGGCCATCCCGATGCCTGCTGCTTCCGGTCCGTTCGATCCGGCTCCGGACGGAGAATCCGCTCCGGTGTCGCTGCACCAGCGGGCCGCCAGTCGCGAGGAGTTCGGTCGCCTGCTGGAGGACATCCGCAGCCAGGGACAGATCAGCATCTCGGACGAGGCGGCGATCCTGCGCGAGTACGACGAGATGCTCGTCGAGCTGCGCGGTGCCAAGCAGCGGCTCGAGGTCGAGTATCGCGAACGCATCGGTCGCGACGGCCAGGCGGATGCCGACGCGTGGCTGAGAGGCGAAGCCGAGGCGCTGGGGCGCCGGCAGGGCGAACAGCTCAAGCGCCTGGTCGGCACGATCCCGGCGCTCGCCCCGCAACCGGCGGCAGGTGGCTAGGGTGCGCCCTAGTTGTCGCTCCACTCCCGCACCGTAGACTCGATCCGAAGTCACCCGCAGACCAGCCGGCCCTTCCGATGGCACGTCCCCCACTCCGACCAGCGCGCAAGGCCACCGGCACCGGCCCGGACATCGCCGCGCGCTCGCACGCGGCGGCGGCCGAAAGCCCGGGGCAGGGCCAGGCCGGGTCGCCGATCGAACCGGACGCGATCCTGGCCGAGTTCGAGTCGGTACTGCGCGACGAACCCGGCGTCGGCCAGGAGGGCCTGGATTTCCTGATGCCGTTCCTGCGCGACGCGGTGCAGCAGGCGTCGCTGCAGCCGGCGCGGGCGGAGCTGCATCCCGCGGCGTGGATGGCCGCGCTCGATTCGCTGATTGGCGAGGACGTCGACGAAGCGGAACGCAACGCGCTGGCCCGGCAGCTGAATGCCGCGATCGAACCGATGACCGATCCCAAGACCGGTCTCGCGCTGGAGTTCGCCAACCGGATCCAGACCGAAGGGCACCAGGCCGCCCTGGACTGGTTGCAGCGGCAACGCGCGGCCGGCGAAGGCGAGGATCCGGCACCCGCGCCTGCGCCCGTCGGCGGGGCGCCCGCAAACGCACAATCGATTATCCGTTCCCGTTCCCGCCGGCTGCGCGGGCCTCCTGTTTAAGCGATACGTCGAATCGCGTCGTCCGCGCGTCCCGACATGTATCGCAACGTATCCAGCCACATATCGAACAGGAGAACGACATGAGTGAGATCAACTGGAATTCCGTCATTTCCGATATCCAGCTGCGCGAGGCCCGCGAGAACAACGCGCTGGAGTCCTCCCGCTCCGGACGCGGCGGCGGCTGGCTGGAAGCTTTCGCCATCGCCATGGGCAAGCTGATCGAGCGCCAGGGCAATGCGCTGATGCGCACCGCCGAAAGCATCGGTGACGAACCGACCGCGGCCGACTCCACCCGCCTGACCGTACAGAGCCAGATGTACTCGATGTTCATCCAGGCGGTCAGCACCGCGCTCAAGTCCATGGGCGAAGGCCAGACGGCAATGGCGCGCAAGAGCGGCTGACGCCACGGCCCGTCGCGGAAAGGAACTCCGCGAACGCACAACGGCCCCTTCGGGGGCCGTTGTCTTGTCAGAGCGGCCCTCGCCGATCCGGCCGCATCGGGAGGGTGGATCCGGAAGAGTGTGGGGCAACACGGGGCGTCCATCCCTCGCGTCGCCGCGCTATGTCGCCTTATCGCGGTGTATTACCGGCCGAAGCACCGGATCATCGCCTGCAACGATGTCTGCAAAAGCAGCCCGGTAGGCGCCCTGCGAGACGAATGACGCGCTCGTCGCACGGTCCGGGCGTCAGCAGATGCACGCCTGTGCCGTGTCGTTCAGTCCTGGATGTGGGTATAGCGACGCTTCAGTTCAGCGACATTTCGCCGCAGCCAGGCATCCGCGGCTGGCGTGCCGTCGCGGGCGACCCGCTGGTTGTACTCGCTGCGAAGATCGGCAACGATCGAATCGAAAGCGGCCCGCGAGATGGTGCCCCCGCCCGCCTGTCCTGCCGACTGCCGGGACGATTCGCGCCCGCGCGCCTGCTGCGCGTCGGCGGCCTTCCCGCGGCGCGTCATGACGTTGGCATGGTTGTATGCGCCCACCGCATCGATGGGCGGTGTGATGTCCTGGGACCATGCGGGCGCGCACATGCCAAGGGACATGGCCGCGCCGGCGATCCCCGATGCCGCGATGGCGTACAGCGTCGACCGTGATGAGGTCATGGCTGGGGCTCCGATCGGGTCGCGCCCATCTTCGCGCAGCGCGCGTGAACCGCGGGTGGCCGCGGCGGAGCGTAGCGACTGCGATGGCGGAAACTGGCGGCATGGGCGGCATGGGCGGCATGGGCGGCATGGGCGGCGTGCGACATGGTGGAGGGCCCGGGTGAACTGCGGCCAGGCGTGGTGGTTTGTCCATGCCTTGACCCACGGACTGCTACGGTCTGTACGGGACCATCCGCACCGGAGGCAGAGGATGCGTGGCTTGATGAACATGCGGGAGAGGCGGGCAGCCGTATCCGCTTTCGTGCTGCTGGGTATTTCGCTGGGTGCGACCGGTCCCGCTTCGGCGCAGCTGGTGGATGCAGGCGGGCAGGCCAACCTCATGCAGCAGCACACGCTGATGCGCAACCAGAGCACGGGCGATGGTCCGGACTGGGTCGATCGCGAAGCGCTGCGCCAGAAGAACGGCGGCAAGGTGTTGCCGGGTTCGTCCGCGCGACGCGATGCGCCCGTCGACCAGGCCGCGCTCGAGCGCGACATGCGCCACATGATCGAACGCAGGCGCGCGCAACTGCTGCCCGAGTACGAACGCCGCGTGCGAAGGGACGGCCGACCCAGTGCGGATCGCTGGCTGCGCGAGGTCGCCGCCGAGATGGGGCGTCGCGACGGCGAGCAGATCAAGGCGCGCTACGGTCAGTAGCGCTCGAACCTTGCGCTCTTGTCGACGAGCCGGGTCACGGGATGATGTTGCGCAGGCGAGTCGTGGCCTGCATCCCCATACCCGCCTGCATTGTGTTTGGCATGGTCCTGCAGGGCTGCGATCGCGCATCGCCCCGCGGTGACCGAACATCCCGCGGGCGCCGCGACGGAGACCAGCAACGCACCTGGCTCGTAGCGGTTCGACGAGGCCTTCGCAGCCGCTTGTCTGAGTGGCTTGCGGGGTACCCCAGCGAACACGCGCAGGTTGTAGCAGTCCACCGACGTGCGCGAGCGCACGGCCTCGGACGTCCTGCGGAACGAGCAGCCGCTGGAGACCGCGACGGCCGGCGAGCTGCAGGCCATGGTCCGCGGCGGCGATGCTTTCCGCGATGCGGCAAGTGCGATGGTCGAACGACAGCTCGATGGCGATGATCTCGTCGACGTGCTGGCCATGCACCACGCGGTGCACTGGGCGGTGGTCAATCGGGCCGCCTGCCACGCGAGCAGCTCCCGGCGATCCGGACGCGATCGCGTCCTCGTCGCTGCTCGCCGAGCTGCAGTCGTCCGACGACGTTGCGCGTCAGGGTGTTCGCCGACCGCGCGGCCCTGCTCACGGCGATCCGGAGCCGGGAGTACGTGACCCTGCTGCAGGCCACCGCGCTGCAGCGCTACGCCAACCGGGTCGCCGCCGATTTCGAACGACGTGACGGCCTCGACCTGCGCGAGGTCGACGCCGACCGCGTCCCGACCCGGGCGGGCAGCGCCACGCGCAACCGCCGAATCCGCCCGTGGCGGTCAGCGCATCCGCCTGGCCAGCAGCCAGGCCCACAGCCCAGTGAGCAGGCCGATGCCGGTCAGCGCATTGCGCCAGGCGCCGAGCGACTCGGGCGCGATCGGGAGGCGGGTCAGCTCCGGCGCGACGGCCGCCAGCGCCACGCCCAGGCAGCCGTAGGTGACCGCGATCAGCGACCAGTAAAGCCACTGGCGCCGGCGCGAGCGCAGGGCTTCCGGATCCGGCGTCGACGCCTCGTCGGCCTCCCCGGCTACGCCCTTTGCCGGGGCGCCCGCGGCAGCATGCGCGACGGTGTGCCCCAGGGGACCTGCCGCACCCGCGGCGATGCCGGCGGGGGGGCGCTCGTCGCCATCCATCGCGGCCTGACGTTGGCCATCGACGCTGGAGAGATGATCGCCCCCGGCACGGGCCGCGCCGAGCGCATGGCCAGCGGCGACAGACGAGGGGCCGTTGGCCGTCGGGGTGTCGATCTCTCCGGCAGCGGGAAGGGCGGTGCCCGCCGCTGCCTGCCCGGACCGCGTTCCTTGCCTACGGCCGCCGGAGCCGCCGCCATCCGCGTCTTCGCCGTTCGCGCCCGCCTCGCCATCGGGGCGGCGACCGCGTTCGCGCGCCTCCTGCGCGCCGCCGCGCGCGCGGATCGCCGCCTCGGGCGCGTGCGCATGGGTGGTGCCGGCGGGATTCGCGACCGCGGCCAGGGTCACGCCGGCCGCGGCGCCGCCCAGGCCCGACAGACCCGGCGGTTGGCCGCCGCGCTCGACGGTGGAGCCGGCGACCTCGGCGCGTGCAGGCAGCATCTGCGGCGCGTCCTGGACGAGCTGCGTGGTGGCAGGCTGCGCCTGTGTCGTCCCAGCCGGCGCCTGGTGCGCCGGCACGGGCTGGCTGCCCGTGACGGGCGTGCCAGACGGAGGATGGAGGGACGTGGACTCCGGACGGGCGAGGGGGGGCGCCAGCGTCTGCGGCGCCTCGGCGGGAGCGCGCTGGTGGGCGGCCTGTGCGGGATCGTTGCCGGACGGCGAGCCGGCCCGCGCTTCCGCTGCGTGTGCCGCGCGTGCGTCGCGCCCTTCGGCCTGCGCCAGCGCAGCCGCGCGCGCATCGATGGCCCCGTGGTGGCGGCCTTCGGCGGCCGCGCGCATTTCCGCCGGCAGGGCGTGGGCCGCGTGGCGCGCGTCGGGGGCCGCCTGGCCGGCCTCGCCGCGGGCAGGCAGGGGCGGTTCGGTTCCCTGCGCGAGCCTGCGCGCCTCGGCGGCCATCGCCTGCGGTGCGCGCGGGTCGTGCCCGGTCCGCGAGAGCACGCTCGCCAGCGCCTCGGGCTGGGCGGGAAGCGAGCGCAGCGCGTCGGGGTTGCGGTGCAGCACCTCGCCGAGCTGGCGCAGCATGCTGGCGGGCAACTGCTGCAGCTCGCGTGCGATGGCGTCCAGCGAGGGATGCAGCGACCCCTGCTGCGTCGGCGGAGCGAGCGGTTGCGGAGCGGGGCCGCGCACGGGATCGGCCGCCGCCTGGCGTGCCTGGACCGGGACGGCGGTGTCCATGTGGGGCGGGGCGAACGATGCGCTGCGCGCCATCCCGTACATGCCCTGCGGCGATGGCCCCTGCGGAACCGGTGGCGCGAGCGGCTGCGCGCCGGGGCCGCGCAGGGCGTCGGCCAGGGCCGGATGCCCCTGCGGTGGGAGCACGCTGCCGCCGTGGTGGATCGTTCCGTGGCCGAATCCCGGCAGGCCGGGCGATCCCTGCGGCACGGGCGGCGCCAGCGGTGGCGCCGGCGGGCCGCGGGTGCCATCGCCCATCGGTGGACGCGCATGGGGCGGAGGGCCGTCTCCATGCAGATGCCGGGAGGGTCCGTTGCCGCCATCGCCGAAGCCGGGCGGACGGCCCGGACCGTCGCCATCGTGCGCGCCGTGCGGGCCGCCCGGACGTGGCGCGTCCGCGTGCCCGCCGTCGATGTCCATCCCGTCCCCCGGGCCTGCGAGTCCGGGACGCGCAAAGTCGGGGGCGCCGCGACCGGGCAGCAGCGAGGACAGGGCATCGTGCAGCGACAGGGAGGACATGACGGCACCCCGCGGTATGGCCCGGTCCGTCGGGCGGCAGTCGTTCCACGCTACGACGGCACTCGAGCGTCCGATACCCGGGGTCGACCCTAGGGGTATCCGCCTGGGGGACAAAAAAAACGGGAAACCGTGGTTCCCCGTTCAATCCGGCGAAGCCGGAGGACTGTGTTGTGGCCGGGACAGCCTAGCCCGCTCGGCCACCTGATGCAATACCTTAATTTCTATAAGGCAAGCTGTTGATCTAATTGGCGAGATTGAGGGAGTCGCGCTTGTGCCGCCGACGCTCGTCCCGCGGCTGGCGCCAGGCGTTGTCGAACAGGGCCGGTTCCCAAGAGCCATAGGTGGGGTTGGCCAGCATCCACCAACGCTCGCCGAACCAGGCCTGGTGGGCGTCCAGCAGGCCGGCCCGCGCCTGCGGCGTGTTCGTGGCCACCTCGACGAAATCGCCCAGCTGGTCGCCGAACTGCATCAGCACCCGGTACTGGCGTCCGGCAAGGCGGCGCCGGCACAGCTTTTCCGAGCCACGCTGCTCGCAGTCTTCCACCTGCATGCCGAGGCCGAGGAACACGCTGTCGTCCTTCACCGGCAGGCCGACGGCGCGCAGGTTGTCCAGGGTGGCCTGCTGCAGGTGCTGGGCGCGGTTGGACAGGTAGAGGATGGTCACGCCGGCGGCATGCGCGGCGCGCGCGAACTCGAGCACGCCGGGCACCGGCTCGGCCTTGCGCTCTTCCACCCAGGCGGCCCAGCTGTCGTCGTCGTACTCGCCGCCGCCGGCGACCAGGCGCGCCTGGTAGGGCGAGTTGTCGAGCACGGTTTCGTCGATGTCCACGATCACCGCGGGCGGCAGGCCCGCCAGCGGTGCGGCCTGCGCGCGCTCGGAGGGCGCCAGCGCGTCCCAGTCGGGATTCGCCAGCGCGGTATCGAGCCGTGCGGCGGCGGCCCGGTACAGGGAGATGGTGTTGGCGCGGTACTCGGCCGAGCGCTGCACCCACAGCACCGCGTTGAGGTTGTCGTCGGCACCGGCGGACGCGACCGTCGCCGTGGGCGCGGCGGGCTGCGGCTGCATCGAGGCGCAGCCGGCCACGGACAGCACGGCGGTCAGGGTGGCGGCGAGGACGTGCGCGCGCATGCGGTCAACCTTGCATCTGGAACGGGAGGACGAGTGTAGCGAAGCGATGCGGCCGGCCGGCGCGCTCAGTCGCCGAGCAGCGCGCGGATCGATGCGAAGCCGACATTGGCGCGTTCGGCCTTGCGCGCCGCGTCGGCGACCGGATCGGCGCCGTCGCGCTGCAGCTCGGCCGCGGGCAGTTCGTCGAAGAACCGGCTCGGCGCGAGCCGGAGCTTGGCGCCCCAGCGCTGGGATTCGCGCGGATAGGACAGCCACAGCTGTTCCTTGGCGCGGGTGATGCCCACGTAGAGCAGGCGCCGCTCTTCGTCCAGCCGGCCCTCGTCGATGCTGGCCTCGTGCGGCAGGGTGTTGTCGTCCATGCCGACGATGAACACGTAGCGGAACTCCAGCCCCTTGGCCGCGTGCAGGCTCATCAGCCGCACCTGGTTGCCGGGTTCGCCCTTGTCGGCGTGCGAGAGCAGCGCCAGCTGCGCGGCCAGTTCGCCGGGGCCGGTGCCGCGCGCGCCGTCGAACCAGTCGGCCAGCTCGTCGAGGTTGCCGCGGCGGATGCGGAACAGCTCGTCGCTCTTGCACTGCTCGCGCAGCATCGCCACCAGGCCGGAGCGTTCGTTGAGCGCGCGCACCAGGTCGGCCGGCGCCAGGTGCGCGGCATCGCGGCGCAGCCCGCGCACGATGTCGGTGAACCCGCCGAGCGCATTGGCCACGCGCGGCTGCAGCTGCTTGAGCAGGCCCATCGATTCGGCCGCGCGCGACAGCGGCAGCTGCGCGTGCCGGGCCATCTCCGCCAGCTTGGCCAGCGAGGCCGCGCCGATGCCGCGGCCGGGCGATTGCACGGCGCGCAGGAAGGCCGAATCGTCCTCGGGATTGGCCAGCATGCGCAGCCAGGCCAGCGCGTCCTTGACCTCGCCCCGGTCGAGGAAGGCGGTGCCGCCGGAGAGATGGTAGGGAATGCGCAACAGCTGCAGCGCCTTCTCCAGCGCGCGCGACTGGTGGTTGCCGCGGAACAGGATGCAGAACTCGCCCCATTCGACCTTGCGCGCGGTGGCGATGAAGTGGATCTCGCCGGCCACGCGCTCGGCCTCGTGCGCGGCGTCGCGGCACTCCCAGATGCGGATCCGCTCGCCGTCGGCCTGCGCGCTCCACAGGGTCTTGGGATGCTCGTGGGGGTTGTTGGCGATCAGCGCGTTGGCCGCGCGCAGCACGCGGTTGGAGCAGCGGTAGTTCTGTTCGAGCTTGACCACCACCAGGTTGGGGTAGTCCCTGCCGAGCTGGGTCAGGTTCTCGGGGTTGGCGCCGCGCCAGGCGTAGATGCTCTGGTCGTCGTCGCCCACGCAGGTGAAGTTGGCCTTGGGCCCGGCCAGCGCCTTGAGCAGGCGGTACTGGGCGTCGTTGGTGTCCTGGCACTCGTCCACCAGCAGGTAGCCGATGCGCTCGCGCCAGCCGGCGATGGCGTCCTCGTCGGTCTCCAGCAGCTGCACCGGCAGGCGGATCAGGTCGTCGAAATCGACCGCGTTGAAGGCCGCCAGGCGCTCCTGGTAGCGCGCGTACAGCGAGGCCGCCTCGTGCTCGCGCGCACTGCGCGCCGCCTCGGCCGCCTGTTCCGGGGACAGGCCCGCGTTCTTGATGTTCGACACCAGCGACTGCATCGCCTGCACCGCGTCGGGCTTGGCGCCGGGCATCAGGTCCTTCAACTGCGCCAGCGTGTCGTCGCTGTCGAAGATCGAGAAGCCCCGGCGCAGGCCCAGCTTGGCATGGTCGATCTGCAGGATCTTCAGCCCCAGCGCATGGAAGGTGCAGATGGTCAGGCCGTCGGCCGCGTCGCCACGGATGCGCTTGCCCACGCGCTCGCGCATCTCCTTGGCCGCCTTGTTGGTGAAGGTGATGGCGGCGATGCGCTTGGCCGGATAGCGGCCGGACGCGATCAGGTGCGCGATCTTCTCGACGATGACGCGGGTCTTGCCGCTGCCGGCGCCGGCGAGCACGAGGAGGGGGCCGTCGCAGTGCAGGACTGCGGCGCTTTGCTGGGGATTGAGCATGGATCTGGCGGAAAACGGATCGCCGCCAGTGTATCGCCCTGCCGGCGCAGGTCCGGCTGCGACGAGGCGCTTGCGGCGCGGGCCGCGCTGCGGTATGCAGCGCATCCATTCCCCGGGAACCGGCCATGCGTGCGCTGTCCTCCGCCTTCGTCCTCGCCGTCCTGTTGGCCGCGCCCGTGCATGCCGGCGACGGCCGCGCCGCCGTCGAACCGACCTACGACTACTGGAACGCCCATCGCGACCAGAAGTACCGGCGCCTGGGCATCGAGGCCCTGCAGGCCGGTCGCGGCGAAGAGGCGCGACACCTGCTCGGGCAGGCCGCGCGCTACGCCGACAAGCCGGCGCAGGCGCTGCTGGCGCAGCTGTACTGGGAGGGCCAGGGCGGCCCGCGCGATCCCGCGACTGCCTACGCCTGGATGGACCTCGCCGCCGAGCGCGGCCATCCGCAACTGCTGCTGCAGCGCGAGTACTACTGGTCGGCCCTGGACGAACCCGCACGCGCACGTGCGCTGGAGGTGGGCCGGGCGCTGTATGCCGAGTATGGCGACGCGCAGGCGCAGCCGCGCCTGGAACGCGAGCGCAGGCGCTGGACCAGGCTTGCGGTCGGCAGCCGCCTGGGCGGGCCGAGCGCCGCCCGGGCCTGCACGGGCAGCAAGGCCGCCGGGCGCGGTGCCGGCGGGCTGGATGTCTGCGGCAGCGGCGTCGATGCGTCCGTCCACTACGCCGAGGCCCGTCTGAGCCCGGCCGAGTACTGGCGCGCCCGCGACCAGGACGTGGCCGCGCTGTTCGGCACCGCCGCGATCGGGACGCTGGAACCGCAGCGCTGAACGCCGCCGCGGCGCCCGCGCCTGGCAGGAATCGCCTCGTGCGGGCGCGGCGCGCTCGCTAAACTGCGCGCATGGCCAAGCTCTACTTCTACTACTCGGCGATGAACGCCGGGAAGACCACCACCCTGCTGCAGTCGGCGCACAACTATCGCGAGCGCGGGATGCGCACGCTGATCCTGACGCCGCGCCTGGACGATCGCGCCGGCAGCGGCACGGTGGCCTCGCGGATCGGGCTGCGGGCCGACGGCGTGCCGTTCGGGCGCGAGGACGACCTGCAGGCGCTGGTGGAGCGAGACATCGCTTCGAACGGCCGGCTGCACTGCCTGCTGGTGGACGAGGCGCAGTTCCTCGGCCGCGCCCAGGTCTGGCAGCTGGGCGAGGTGGTCGACGCGCTGCGCGTGCCGGTGCTGTGCTACGGGCTGCGCACCGATTTCCGCGGCGAGCTGTTCGAGGGCAGCCAGTACCTGCTGGCCTGGGCCGACGAGATCAGCGAGATCAAGACCATCTGCCACAGCGGCAGCAAGGCCACGATGACCGTGCGCGTCGACGGACAGGGTTTGGCGGTCAGCACAGGCCCGCAGGTGGAGATCGGCGGCAACGAGCGCTACGTGTCGGTCAGCCGCGCCGAGTTCAAGCGGATCTCACGCGGCGAGGGCAGGATCGAACCGTTGCAGCAGCCGCTGCCGCTGGGCTGATCAGCGACCCGGCGCCCCGCCGCGGCTGCCCAGGCAGGCGGCGTGCAGGCGGTCGACCTCGCGCGACAGCGCGCCGCCTTCGGGCCGTGCCTGCGCGATCTGGGTCTGCAGCGCCTGCAGGCTGGCCAGCGCCAGCGGCCGCTGCGCGGCCGCACCGCAGCGCACGTCGGCGGCATAGGCGCGCGCCAGCCAGCCGGCCTTGCGCAGTTCGGGCTCGTGCTGCGGCAGTTCCGCCAGCGCGTCGAGCCGGCTCAGCGCGACCGCGTCGCCGCCGCGCGCCTCGAGCCGCGCCAGCGAGATTTCCGCGCGCCGCGTGTGCGAATGCTGCGCACCGTAGCCGGCACGCGTGAGCGCCTGCGCCTGCTGCAGGCTCGACAGCGCCTCTCCGTCGCGCCCGAGGCCGGCCTGGACCTCGCCCAGCAGGCGCAGCGTGTCGCCGACCAGGCCGTGTTCGTCGCCGTAGGCCTTGCGCCGCAGCGCGAGGGATTCGAGCAGCAGGGGCAGCGCGTCCGCGTCGCGCCCCGCGCTATGCAGGACCAGTGCCGTATTGAACAGGCCGCTGGCCAGCGGGAGTTCGTTGCCGTGGCGGCGCCAGGCCTGCACCGAGCGCGCCAGTTCGCCCAGCGCGGCGTCGATGTTGCCCCGCTCCCAGGCGACGATGGCCAGCGAGGCGCGCGCGCGCGCGACGTCGACGTGTTCCTGTCCGAGCCGCGAGACCAGCCAGGCGAGGGTGTCGCTGAACTCGGCTTCGGCCTCGGCCAGGCGGCCCTGGTCGACGTACAGCGCGGCCAGCTGGCGGCGGGCGTCGATGGTGGCGTGGTGGCGCGCGCCGCGCAGGTCCAGGGCCAGCTGCACCGCCTGGCGGCAGTCGCGTTCGGCGGCGACGGTGTTGCTCGCGTCGCGCTCGTAGGAGCAGGACGCGCGCAGCAGCTCGATCGCCAGCGGATGGCGTTCGCCCAGGGTCGTGCGCAGCAGGCCGAGCGCGGCCCGCGACGAGGCCAGCGCCTGGCGGGTGTCGCCTGCGGCGGCGTGCAGGTTGGCCAGGTCGCCGAGGTTTTCCGCCACCCCCGCGGCGTCGTCCAGCACGTTGCGGCGCAGCGACAGCGAGCGCAGGTACAGCGCGCGCGCATCCTCGAGGTTGCGCGCGCTGGCCTGGCAGCGGCCGAACTGGGTGTAGAAGGCCGAGGCCGGCAGCGGCAACCGGTGCTCGCTGCGCCGTGCCAGGGCGAGCAGCGGCTGCATCCGCGCCAGGCAGGCGTCGGTGTCGCCGGTCAGCCGCAGCACCCGCCCCAGGTCGGTGGCCGACTGCAGGCGCAGGCTGGGAGGCGCATCCGGCAGAGCGTCGACCAGGCGCGCCTGGCGCCGCAGCAGCTCGTGCGCCGCGGGGTAGTCGCCCAGGCCCGAGCGCAGCCGCGCCACCACGCCGAGCAGCTCGGCACGGGCCACCGGCTGGCTGGAGAGTTCGCGCTCGATGCGCCGTTCGCCGTCGTCGAGCAGCCGGTGGATATCGACCGGCGCGCCCGCGGGCACGCCGCCGGCGGTCTCGAACAGGCCGACCACGAAGTTCTGCATCGCCTGCGCGCGCGCCGACTCGCTCACCGCCTGCCGCGCCTGCCAGGCGACGATGCCCAGCGCCGCCACCAGCACCAGCGAGACCACCGCCGCGGTCGACAGCGCCCAGCGGTGGCGGCTGACGTACTTGCCGATGCGGTAGGACATGCTCTGCGGCCGCGCGTGCACGGGCTTGCCGTCCAGCCAGCGCTGCAGGTCCAGCGCCATCGCCTCGACCGAGGGATAGCGCTGCTCGGGCTTCTTGGACAGCGCCTTGAGCACGATGTTGTCGAGGTCGCCGGCCACCTCGCGCGCGCGCCTGCGCACCGGCTGGCTGGCGGTGTTGCCGTCGGCGTCGCGCTGCAGCGCCAGCGACGGGCGCTGCGGGTCGGCGTTGAGGATCGCGTCCTCCCACTGCGCGTCGCTGTGCCGCTTGAGCTGGTAGGGCTTGCGGCCGGCGAGCATCTCGTACAGCACCACGCCCAGCGAGTACACGTCGGTCATGGTGGTGACCGGTTCGCCGCGGATCTGTTCGGGCGCGGCGTAGTGCAGGGTGAAGGCGCGCAGGCCGGTGCGGGTCTGCTCGGGCGCGTGGTCGGGCGTGTCGAGCAGCTTGGCGATGCCGAAGTCGAGCAGGCGCACGTCGTCCAGCGGCGTGACCAGGATGTTGGAGGGCTTGAGGTCGCGGTGGACGATCAGGTTGGTGTGCGCGTGGCTGACCGCCTCGCACACCTGCATGAACAGCTGCACGCGCGTGACCACGCCCGGGTCGCGTGCGCGGCACCAGTCGGTGATCGGTTCGCCCTCGACGTACTCCAGGGCCAGGTAGGGCTGGTTGTCGCTGCTGATGCCGGCGTCGAGCAGGCGCGCGATGTGCGGGTGCTCGAGCCGCGCCAGGATCTGGCGTTCGCGGGTGAAGCGCAGGCGCAGGCCCGGATCGGCCAGGCCGGGGCGCAGCAGCTTGAGCGCGACGCGGCGCTCGTACAGGCCGTCGGCGCGGCGCGCCAGCCAGACCTGGCCCATGCCGCCTTCGCCGAGCATGCGCTCGAGCGCGTAGGGTCCCACCGAAGCGCCGGCGTGCACGCCCGGGTGCGGGGTGATCAGCGGCTCGTTGAGGAAGTCGCTGCCGGCCTCGAGCGCGAGCAGTTCCTCCAGATCGTCGGCCAGCTGCGGATCGTCGTCGCGCAGCGAGGCCAGGCTGGCGGCGCGCGCGGCCTCGTCGAGTTCGAGCAGGGCGTCGAGCAGCGGCGACAGGCGCTGCCAGCGGTCGGCGTCCATCAGCGGCGGATCCAGGCGGCCGGTGCGCGAAGCGGGCCCGGGCCGGGCTGGTCGTGTGGCATGTCTCCCCCCGGCGCCCCGATCGCGGCCGCCTCAGCCGCCCAGCGAGGCCAGCAGGTACATCCGCGCCTTCTGCCAGTCGCGGCGGATGCTGCGGTCGGAGCGGTCGAGCAGGGTGGCGATCTCCGCCTCCGACAGGCCACCGAAATAGCGCAGTTCCACCACCTGGGCGAGCTTGGCGTCGACCCCGGCCAGTCGGGTCAGGGCCACGTCCAGCGCCAGCATGTCCTCGTCCATGCGCAACCCGCCTTCGAGGTCGTGCGGCAGGTCGGTGACGCGGTGGAGGTCGCCGCCGCGCTTCTGCGCCAGGCGCTGGCGCGCGTAGTCGACCACCACGCTGCGCATGGCCGACGCGGCATAGGCGAAGAAATGGGCGCGGTCGTCGAACTGGATCTCGCGGCGGCCGATGAGCTTGAGGTAGGCCTCGTGCACCAGCGCGGTGGCATCGAGCGTCTGGCCCATCTGGCCGGACAGCTGCCGGCGGGCCATGGTGTGCAGTTCCTGGTAGAGCGTGGCCAGGACCTGGTCGAGCGCACTCCGGTCGCCGCCGCGCGCCGCGTCCAGCCAGAGAGTGATGTCTGCGGTGTCGGACATGTGGCGCTGTGCTCCCTTCAGCGCCCGGGACTATACCGCGAAGCCGCGCCGGACGCGGGCCGCGGCGCCCTCAGCGCTGGCAATGGCCGCACCAGACCGTCGCGCGCTGGCCGATGCTGGCCTGCCGCAGGGGCCGCCCGCAGCGGGGACAGGGCTCGCCGCCGCGACCGTAGGCCGAGAGCTCCTGTTCGAAGTAGCCCGGGGCCCCGTCCGGCGCCAGGAAGTCGCGCAGGGTGGTGCCGCCGCGGGCGATCGCATGGGCCAGGATGCGCTTCACCGCGTCGGCCAGCAGCCGGTAGCGCTCGCGCGAGACCCGTCCGGCCGCGCGCAGCGGTGAGATCCCGGCCGCGTGCAGGGCCTCGGCGGCGTAGATGTTGCCGACGCCCACGACGATGCGCTGGTCCATCAGGAAGGTCTTCACCGGCGCGCTGCGGCCGCGGCTGCGGACGAACAGGTAGTCGCCGTCGAAGTCGTCCGACAGCGGCTCGGGTCCCAGGCCGCGCAGCAGCGGATGCACCTGCCCGGGTGCCTGCCAGAGCAGGCAGCCGAAGCGGCGCGGGTCGTTGAAGCGCAGCACGCGGGCCGCGCCGCGCGGACCGTCGAGCACGAGGTCGACGTGATCGTGCGTGCGCAGCGGGGTGTCGGCCGGCAGCACGCGCAGGCTGCCCGACATGCCCAGGTGCAGCAGGGCGCTGCCCGCCGCGGTGTCGAGCAGCAGGTACTTGGCGCGACGGCGCACGGCGTCGATGCGCTGGCCGGGCAGCTCGGCGACCAGCTCCGGCGGGATCGGCCAGCGCAGGTCGGGGCGGCGCAGGACCAGCTCCCGGACCCGGCGACCCTCGACATGGGGCGCCAGTCCGGCGCGGGTGGTCTCGACCTCGGGCAGCTCAGGCATCGGCCGCCTCCGCCAGCGCCAGCGTCGGGAACTCGCCCTCGGCATAGCGCAGGGGCGCGCCGTAGGCCTGCGAGAGCAGGGCATCGGTGAGCACCTGGGGGCGCGGTCCGTCGGCCACCACGCGGCCGTCGCGCAGCAGCACCACGTGGCCGATCTCCGGCACCAGTTCCTCGGCGTGGTGGGTCACCAGCAGCAGGGTCACGCCCTCGGCGGCCAGGCGGCGCAGGGTCCGCAGCAGGCGCCCGCGCGCGACCACGTCCAGCCCGGCGCCGGGCTCGTCCAGCAGCAGGGCCATCGGCGCGTGCACCAGCGCCCGCGCCAGCAGGACGCGCCGCGCCTCGCCGGTGGACAGGCCCGCGTACTCGCGCCCGGCCAGGTGCGCGGCGCCGGCCCGCGCCAGCGCGACTTGGGCGGCGTCCAGGCGCGCCGGGTCGACCTCGTCCTCCTGGGGCGCCAGGCGCGCGTCGAAGGCGCCGAGCACGACGTCGCGCACGCCCAGCCCCGGCAGCGTCAGCAGGTCTTCGTGCAGGGCGCCGGTGACGATGCCCAGGCGCGAACGGATCGCACGCACGTCCCACAGGTGCCCGCCGAGGATGCGCACCGGCGGGCGCCCGTCGGCGTGCGCGGCCGGATACAGCTGCCGGGTCAGCAGCTGGATGAAGGTCGACTTGCCGCAGCCGTTGGGGCCGAGGATCGCCGTGTGCCGCCCCTGCGGCAGGCGCAGGCTGACCCGGTCCAGGGCGGGGCGGCCGTCGCGCAGCACGGTGGCCGCGTCGAGTTCGATCAGGGGAGGCGAAAGCGGGGTGCCGGTCATGAATGCGATATGGGGATGAACAGGGTCGTCCCCGGGGGCCGCCCGGGGCTGGCCTTGGGGCGGTCCGGGCCCCATGATGCCGGGGTTCCTTCCGCTTCGACACCTGTCATGCCCGCGTCCTTCCTCGATTTCCTCGCCGGTGGCCTGCTCCAGTTCGGCTTCTGGCAGCTCGCGCTCTACCTGCTGGTCGCGACCCAGCTCACCATCTTCTCGGTCACCCTGTACCTCCATCGCAGCCAGGCGCACCGGGGCGTGGACTTCCACCCGGTCATCGCCCACTTCTTCCGCTTCTGGACGTGGCTGACCACCTCGATGATCACCCGCGAGTGGGTGGCCATCCACCGCAAGCACCACGCCAAGTGCGAGACCGAGGAGGATCCGCACAGCCCGCAGTTCAAGGGCATCAAGACCGTGTTCTGGCGCGGCGTGGAGCTGTACCGCGAGGCGCGCGCCATGCGCCAGGACATCGAGCAGTACGGCCGCGGCGCGCCGGAGGACTGGATCGAGCGGCACCTGTACACGCCGCACGCCAACCTGGGCCCGACCCTGCTGCTGTTCGTCTCGTTCGCCCTGTTCGGCTTCGCCGGCGTGGCGATCTGGGCGATCCAGATGATGTGGATCCCGTTCTGGGCCGCGGGCGTCGTCAATGGCCTCGGCCACTGGTGGGGCTACCGCAACTTCGCCACCACCGACACCGCCACCAATCTCACCCCCTGGGCGGTGTGGATCGGCGGCGAGGAACTGCACAACAACCATCACGCCTTCCCCAGTTCGGCCAAGTTCGCCCTGCGCCGCTGGGAGTTCGACATCGGCTGGGTGGTGATCAAGGGCCTGGAGAAGGTGCGCCTGGCGAAGGTGCTGCGCGTGGCGCCGTCGCTCGACGTGCGCCCCAACATCCAGGTGCCCGATACCGACACCATGAAGGCGCTGCTGGCGCACCGCTTCCAGGCCATGACCGACTACCAGCGCAACGTGCTGATGCCGGCGCTGCGCGAGGAAGCCCAGGCCGCGGGCGCGAAGCTGCGCGCGCTGCTGCCGCGCAAGCTGCGCAAGGGCCTGGTCGACGACGGCCGCTGGCTCAACCCGGAAGCGCGCGAACAGATGCAACAGTGGATCTCGCAGCGCCCGCGCATCCAGACCCTGGTCGAGTACCGCCGCCGCCTGGCCGCCGTGCTCGAGGCCCGCACCAGCAACGCCGGCGAGGCGCTGCACAACCTGCAGGCCTGGTGCCGCGAGGCCGAGGCCACCGGCATCCGCGCGCTGCAGGACTACTCGGCGCGCCTGAAGGGCTATTCGCTGCAATCGGTGCGGGCCTGATGCCCCCGCGGCGCCCGGTCCCCGCCGCGGGAAGGGGCGCCGCCGCCTGCCTCGCGCTGCTGCCGGCGCTGGCGCTGGCGCAGGTCACCGAGACCCGCGAATACCTCTCGCGCATGGATACCGACGGCGACGGCCGGGTATCGCTGGCCGAATACCAGGACTGGATGAGCTACGCCTTCGATGGCATGGACCGCGACGGCGACGGCGTGCTGTCCGCCACCGAGCAGCCAGGCGGCAAGGCACGGCCGCTGACGCGGGACCAGCACCTGGCCCGCCTGGCCGAACGGTTCAGCCGCCAGGACGCAGACCGCAACGGTTTCCTCGACGCCCGCGAGCTGTCTGCGCCGCCGCGCTGATCCTGACGGCGCTTCGCTCCGCTCAACGCCGCGGACCGGCGCTCCCGGGGTCCGGACCCGGCGGCACGTTGTTGGCGTGGCGGAACGCCAGGCGCCACTCGCCTCCATGCAGCCGCCAGGCGTTGGTGTAGCGCCTGCGCAGCACCACCCCGGCATTGGGCGCACCTTCGGCCGGGACCACCGTCTCGTCGCCCATCACCACGACCATGTCGGGATAGAACAGCAGCTGTTCGGGACGGCGTTCGAAGCGGGTATACCGGATCACGCCCTCGTCGATCAGCGCCAGCAGCGCCGCCTTCTCCTGCACGATGCGGTTGGTCGGATGGTTGACGGTGTGGTCGTCGGGCAGGAGGCGCTCCAGTGCGGCGCGGTCGCCCTTGAAGATCGCCTGCGCGTGGGCCAGGTCGAGCGCGCGGATGCGGTCGCCGAGGCGGGAATCGGGCGGCAGCTGCTGGGCATGGCCCAGGCCGGCGAGACCTGCCAGCAGGCCGGTGAGGACGATGTGCCGTGGTGTCATGACGTGCTCCCGGTTGCGGCGGCCGGGGAGTCCGGGCCGTCCGGCGGCAACCGATCGCGGGCAGCGCAGTCGCGGTGCCGCCAGGGCTTGCCAACGCCGTCCGCCGCGCGGGCCGGCCAGCGGCGGCGACGCGTGCCGGCCGGCCCTGGCGGATCAGGCCCCGGGCCAGCCCAGCCGCTGCCGGATGTCCGCAGCGACCCTGGGAGTCTCGCGCAGCGGCGTCATCGGCGCGCCCGGCGGCTGGTCCAGGGGACCGGTGCGGCCGCGCGCGGCGACCGCGTCCAGGAACTCGCGCTGCCGCCCGCGGCCCAGCTGTCGGCCGAAGACATGGACCGGCACCCGCGTTGCGCAGGCTTCGGACACCATGTTCACCGAATCGGGCGAACACACGATGCGGTCGGCCCAGGCGAGCAGGCCGGGATACGGGTTGGCGCCGTCGGCGGGACCCGCCCAGCACAGCCCGCGCACGCCATCCAGCCCTGCGCGCAGCCGGCGCACGAGCTCGGGCGGGGTGCGCCGGGAGGCGGTCGCCAGCAGGCTGCCGCCCTCGGTCTCGCGCAGCTGCCGCAGTCGCGCGAGCACCGCGTCCAGGCTGTCGGCATCGAAGCGCGCGTTGGCGGTCGGCCCGCCCAGCAGGAGGGCGGTGCGCGGTCCGGGCAGCGAGCCGGGCTGCGGAAACGCCGCCCTGGCCTCGGCCAGCCACTCGTCGTCGACGGGGTGCAGGCTGCCGATGAGATGGACCACGTTCGCGCCCCTGGTCCGGTCGTGCTCCGGCGCCACCACGATGTCCCAGTGCCGGGGATCGATCCGTGGATCCAGGATCTGGACCGTCGCGCCCGCACGCCCGCGCAGCAGCCGCGTGGCCAGCGCCGCCTGGCGGCCGCAGCCGATGGCGAGCGCCGGATCCTGGTCCCGCACGGCGGCGAAGTCCGGGCCGAAAGCGGCATGCGCACCGGGCAGGATGCGCGGCGCGACCCAGCGCCACGGCGCGCGCGGCGTCAGCTGCAGGCTGCGCACCTGTCCGCCCAGCGCCGCGGCCAGCGCGTCGGCCTGGCGGGCGTTGCCGGCCCGGCCGTCGCTGAACGTCCAGATTTGTGCAGAATCGGCGCGCTTGGAGGCGTGTTGTTCTATTTTCACTACCTTCAATTGCATTGGAGGGTGCGAAGCAACGCACATGGAACACTACACTGTGCCATTCCGCCACTGCCCCGATGCCCATGACCCAGTTGCCCGACCCGTCGCTCGACCAGCTGTTCCGCCAGGCGCGCACCCACAACGCGTTCTCGGGCGAGATCGACGATGCCACCCTGCGCCGCCTCTACGACCTGCTCAAGCTCGGCCCGACCGAGGCCAACGCCTGCCCGGCGCGGTTCGTGTTCGTGCGCTCGGCCGAGGCCAAGGCCAGGCTGGCGCCGGCCCTGAGCGAGGGCAACCGGGCCAAGACGCTGGCCGCGCCGGTCACCGTGATCGTCGGCCACGACCTGCGCTTCTACGACAAGCTGCCGGTGCTGTTCCCGCACACGGACGCGAAATCCTGGTTCGAGGGTTCGCCCGAGGAGCGACTGCAGCGGGTCGCCCTGCGCGGCTCGAGCATGCAGACGGCCTACCTGATCCTGGCCGCGCGCGCCCTGGGGCTGGATACCGGCCCGATGACCGGCTTCGACAACGCCCAGGTGGACGAGGCCTTCTTCAAGGGCACCACGATCCGCTCCAACGTCCTGGTCAACCTCGGCCACGGCGAACCGGCCGCGGTGCATCCGCGCCTGCCGCGCCTGCCGTTCGACGAGGCCGCACGCATCGAGTGACCTTCCGATCCACCCGCGGAACCCGGTTCCGCGGCGCAGTCCCGCCGCAGTCCGGGCGCGCGCGAGCGCGGCCCTTCCATTCCATCTCCCCGAGGACACCATCATGCGCACCGCCTCCCGCCTCCTGCTTCCCCTGGCACTGACCGCAGCGCTGGCCGCCTGCGGCCAGGCCGACACCCCCGCGCCCGCCGCGCCCGCCGAGGCCCCGGCCGCCGAAGCGCCTGCTGCGCCGGAAGCCGCGCCCGCGGCCGCCGTCGAAGGCGTGTCCGGCACCTACATCATCGATCCGGGCCACACCACGGTGATCGCGCAGTGGAGCCACTTCGGCTTCTCCAACCCGGTGGCCAACTTCGGCGACGCCGAGGGCCGCATCGTGTTCGACGCGGAGAACGTCGCCGCCTCGTCGGTCGAGGTGACCCTGCCGCTGTCGGGACTGAACTCGTTCGTGGCCGACTTCGACGCGCACCTGCGCAGCGCCGACTTCTTCGAGGCCGACAAATACCCGGCCGCCACGTTCCGCAGCACCGCCGTCGAGGCCGCGGGCCCCAACCGGCTCAAGGTCACCGGCGACCTGACCATCAAGGACAACACCCGTCCGGTGGTGCTCGACGTGACCATGAACCGCTTCGCGGAGCATCCGATGCTCAAGCGCCCGGCGGCCGGCTTCGACGCCACCACCACGATCAAGCGCAGCGACTTCGGCGTGGGCGCGTACGCGCCGAACGTCAGCGACGAAGTGCAGATCCGCATCACCACCGAGGCGGTGGCGGCCGCGCCGGAAGGCGAGGCCGCGGCGGGCTGATCCGGCAAGGCCGCGCTCCGGCGCGGCCGATCCGGCGCCGGCCGGCACGCCCGGCCGGCCCAGCCGATGGCCGCTCCGCGCTAGAATGGCGCGGATCATCCGGATTTCCGCACGCCATGACCGCCACCCAGCCCCAGACCACGCAGGCCAACGCGCAGACCCGCTACGAAGTCCGTCGCGGCGACCTGCCCCTGAGCTGCCCGCTGCCGTCGATGGGGCTGTGGAACTCGCATCCGCGGGTTTACCTGCCGATCGAAGCCGACGGTGGCGAAGCGGATTGCCCCTACTGCGGCGCGCATTTCGTCCTGGTCGACTGACGCGGCGGCGGCACGCGCATGCCGCGCCCGCTGACCGTGGTGCAGCTGCTGCCGGCACTGGAGTCCGGCGGCGTCGAACGCTCCACCCTCGAGATCTCCGCCGCGCTGGTACGCGCCGGCCACCGCGCGATCGTGGTCTCGGCCGGCGGGCGGCTGGTACGGCCGCTGCGCGCGCTGGGCGCGAGCCACGTCGAACTCGACATCGGCAGCAAGTCGCTGCTGGTGCTGCGCCACGTGCCGGCGCTGCGCCGGCTGTTCGCCGACGCGCGTGCCGACATCGTGCACGCGCGCTCGCGGCTGCCGGCCTGGCTGGGCTGGCGCGCGCTGGCCGGCATGCCGGAGGCGGCGCGGCCACGCTTTCTGACCACCGTGCACGGGCTCAATTCGCCTTCGCGCTACAGCGCCATCATGGCGCGCGGCGAACGCGTGCTCTGCGTCTCGCGCACGGTGCGCGACTACGTCCTGCAGCACTACCCGGGCACCGACCCGCTGCGCCTGCGGCTGGTGCCGCGCGGCATCGACCCGACGCAGTTCCCGCGCGCGCCGCACCCCGATCGTGGCGCGCGCGCGACCGTCGCCGCGCGGCATCCGGCGCTGGGCGGTGACGGTCCGCTGCTGCTGCTGCCGGGCCGCGGCACCCGGCTCAAGGGGCATGCCGACGCGCTGGCCCTGCTCGAAACCCTGCGCGGCGGCGGGCTGGACGCGCGGCTGTGGATGCCGGGCACGCGTGAGCCGGGTCGCGAGCGCTACGTCGCCGAACTCGAACAGGATGCGGCCCGGCGCGGCCTGCAGGGCGCGCTCGCCATCACCCCACCCACCGCCGCCATCGCCGAGGCCTACGCGGCCAGCGACCTGGTGCTGCAGCTCTCGCGCAAGCCCGAGGCCTTCGGGCGAACGGTGATCGAAGCGCTGGCCTGCGGGCGCCCCGTCGCCGGCTGGGCGCATGGCGGCAGCGGCGAACTGCTGCGCGAGCTGCTGCCCGGTGGCGCCGTGCCGCCGTTCGATGCGCCGGCGCTGACGCTGGCGGCGCGGAGCCTGCTCGAACGCCCGCCGCCGCTTCCCGATACCATTCCCTACACCCTGAAGGCGATGCAGGACGCCACGCTGTCGGTCTATGACGAACTCCGCGACGCTCCCCACGCCCCCCTTGAACGCTGACGCGCCGGCCGCCGGCTGGCGCTGGGCGCCGCACTGGGTGCTGGCCTTCGTGGCCCTGTGGCCGGCACCCGGCTACGCGGAGGCGGTGATGGTGCTGGGTTCGCTGGCGGCGATCGTGCACCTGCTGGTCGGCCGCTTCCGCGGCGGCATGCGCCTGCTCAGCCACCAGGCCTGGGCGTTGACCAGCGTGCTGTTCTGCGCCTACTGGCTGCCGCAGATGGTGTCCTCGTTCGACGCGCTCGACCACGGCCGCGCCTTCCGCGAGTCGCTGGTGGACCTGCGCTACCTGCCGTTCCTGTGGCTGGCCGCATCGGCGGTGGCCTCGGCGCGCGGCCGGCGCATCACCTTCGGCGGGCTGGCGGCGATCGTGCTGGTGTGGACCCTCGACGCGCTGGTCCAGGTGCTGGCAGGCACCAGCCCGCTGTTCTGGGGCATCGACGCGATCAAGCAGGCGATCAGCGGGCGCCCGATGTGCAGCGTCGAACAGCTCGCGCTGAGCGACCGCCTGGGCGGCGTGCTGGGTCCGTGCAACCTCAAGCTCGGCGTGGTGCTGGCCAGCCTGTCGCCGTTCGCCCTGTACTTCGCCGGGCGCCGCTTCGGCAGCGGCGGCTGGATCCTGGCCGCGCTGCTGATCGGCATCGTGGTGCTGTTCGCCGGCTCGCGCGCCTCGTGGATCACCTTCGCCCTGGTGCTGGCGTTGAGCGGCTGGAGCCTGCTGGGCTGGAAGAAGCTCCTGGGCGTGTTCGCCGCCGGCGCGGTGGCCCTGGCGGTGCTGAGCTGGTTTTCGCCGCAGGTGCAGCAGCGCGTCGCGCGGACCGCGCAGGCCTGGAGCGTCGAGGGCGGCGAGGGCGTGGACACCGCCCTGTCCGGCCGCACCCGCATCTGGGGCGCCGCGGTCTGCATGGCCCGGGAGCATCCGGTCAATGGCGTCGGCGCGCGCGGGTTCCGCCGCGCCTTCCCGGCCTGCGATCCGCGGCCCGGCGAGCCGGCGGCCTGGGGCGAAGGGCCTGCCTTCCACGCGCACCAGATCGTGCTCGAGGTGCTCAGCGAGACCGGGCTGTTCGGCCTGCTGCTGTGGCTGGCCGGCGCGGCGATGGCCTGGCGGGCCTGGCGCTTCGCCAGCCGCGACAGTCGCGAGCGTGCCCGTCCGGCGATGCTGGCGCTGGCGGTGACGGTGTTCCCGTTCAACACCCACCTGGCGTTCTACTCGACCTTCTGGGGCGGGCTGACCCTGCTGCTGGCCGCGCTCTACGCCGGCAGCCTGCTCGCCGGCCGCGACGCGACGGACGCGGCGCGTCCTCGCGCCTGACCGGTTTCCACCCGCCCGCGCCGGCGCGATGGCGCGAGCTTGCAACGGGATCAGTACACCGAGCCGCCGTCGGGCTGCCGCTTGAAGCGCCGGTGGATCCACAGGTACTGCGAGGGCGCGGCGCGCGCCATCTCCTCGATGCCGGCGATCACGCGCGCGGTGTCGGCGGTGGGGTCGGCCGACGGGAACTCTTCCAGCGCCGGCCACAGGCACAGCGCGTAGCTGCCGTCCGCGCGCCGCCGGTGCTGGAACAGCACCACGGCCGCGCCCGACAGCCGCGCCAGCGAATGGGTCGAGGTCAGGCTGTGCGCTGGCTGCCCGAAGAAGGGGACGAACACCGCATCGCCGCGGCTGGGATCCTGGTCGGGCGCGTACCACAGCAGGCCGCCCTTCTTCAGGTGCCGCACCGCGCCGCGCACGTCCTGCTTGGGGAACATCGCCGCGGCGTAACGCGCGCGTCCGCGGCGCACCGCCCATTCCATGGCCGGCGAGGCGTGCGGCCGGTACATGCCCGCCAGCGGCACGTGGTCGCACATCAGCCGCCCGCAGATCTCCAGCGTGCTGAAGTGCCCCGACACCACGATCACGCCGCGGCCATCGGCGCGTGCGGCCTCGATATGCTCCAGTCCCTCGACGGTCAGCCCGCGCCGCATCGGATCGACCGATCCCCACCACGCGCGCGCGAACTCGAACAGGCCGATGCCCAGCGAGGTGAAGTGCTCGCGCAGCAGCGTCTCGCGCGCGGCGGCGTCGAGTCCGGGGAAACACAGCGCGAGGTTGCGCGCGGCGACTTCGCGGCGGTCGCGCAGCAGCACCCGCAGCAGCGTGCCCAGGCCTTGCCCGATCGCGCGCTGCCACATCCAGGGCAGGCGCGCGGCCAGCGCCATCAGGCCGATGCCCAGCCAGGCCGGCCAGTGGCGCGGCGACAGGGGCGGGGCGGGCGGGGCGCTGGAGTGGGAAGCCATGCGCGGATTGTAGTCGGAGGGTCGTGGCGGGCAGGGCGGCACGGGGGGCGATCGCGCAATCCCGCTATCCTGTGCGCATGCCCGCCGTCGACAACACCGAACGCCTGCTGCGCGGCCTGTACTCGGCCGCGCTCTACCTGCTGGTGCCGGTGACGGTCTATCACCTGATCTGGCGCGGATTCCGCCAGGAAGCCTATTTCGAGCGCTGGAGCGAGCGTTACGCGCGCTACGCCGTGCCCGCGGCGCGGACCCCGGTCTGGGTGCACGCAGTGTCGGTGGGCGAGGTCAACGCCGTCGCGCCGCTGGTCAACGCCCTGCTTGAAGCGCTGCCCGGTCAGCGCCTGCTGGTGACCACCATCACCCCGACCGGCTCGGCGCGCGTGCGTGCGCTCTGGGGCGAGCGCGTGGACCATGTCTACCTGCCCTACGACCTGGGCGGCGCGGTGCGGCGGTTCCTGAAGCATTTCCGGCCGCAGGTCGCGCTGGTGGTCGAGACTGAGCTGTGGCCCAACCTGCTGCTGTGCTGCCGCGACGCGGGCGTCCCCGCCTACCTGGTCAACGGGCGCCTGTCCGAGCGCTCGCTGCGCGGCTACCGCGTGCTGCGGCCGCTGCTGGCACGGGTGCTGGCGACGCTGCGTCGCGTGGTGGCGCAGTCGGCCGAGGACGCCAGCCGCTTTGGACGGCTCGGCGCGCCGGAGGCTTCGCTGGTGGTGGCGGGCAACCTCAAGTACGACATCGACATCGACGTCGCGTCGCTGGCCCGCGCCGCCAGCGAGTTCCGCGAGCGCATCGGCGGCCGGCCGGTCTGGATCGCCGCCAGCACCCATCCAGAGGAAGAGGCCGCGGTCCTGGCGATCCACCGGCGCCTGCGCGAACGCTGGCCGGACCTGCTGATGCTGTGGGCGCCGCGCCACCCCGAACGCTTCCGCGGCGCGGCGCAGCAGGCCGTCGATGCCGGCTGGCGCGTCGCCACGCGCCGGCTCACGCACTGGCCCGACGCGGACGACGCGGTGTTCGTGCTCGATACGCTGGGCGAACTGCAGCTGTTCTACGCCTGCGCCGACGCGGCGTTCGTCGGCGGCAGCCTGCAGGACATCGGCGGGCACAACCTGCTCGAACCGGCAGCGGTCGGCACCCCGGTGGTCAGCGGACCGCGCCTGCACAACTTCGCCGACATCGCGCGGCAGATGGAAGCGGGCGGCGCGCTGCGCATCGGCCAGGACGCCGATGCGGTGGGCGCAATCCTCGCGCAGCTGCTCGCCGATGCGGACGCGCGCACGTCGATGCGCGAAGCGGGGCTGGAGATGGTGCGCAAGGGCCGGGGCGCGCTGCGACGCACGCTCGAGGTCATCGGACCTGACCTGCCGGCGGCGCAGGCCTGAGCCGCGCAGTCCGCGAAGCGGGTCCATCAACGAAGAAGCCGGCGCAGGGCGCCGGCTCCGGGGGCGTACCTTCGTCGCCGCTTACTGCTGCTGAGGCGCCGGCGCCGTGGTGTCGATGGTGAGCAGGCGGTTGATGTCCTGCACCGTCGTCGCGTCCAGCGTGCCCGCGGCCTGCTCGAGCAGCAGGCGGTTGCGCAGGTAGTTGTAGCGGGCCGAGGCATAGGCCTGGCGCGCGCTGAACAGGTTCTGCTGGTTGATCAGCACGTCGATGACGGTACGGGTACCCACCTCCAGGCCGACCTGCGAGGCGTCGTACGCGCTCTGCGCCGAAACCAGCGCCAGGCGTCGCGCCTCGACCTCGCTGATGCCCGCGACCAGCGCCTGGTAGGCGTAGCGGGTGTTGCGCTCGATCGCGCGGCGGTTCTGCTCGAGCTGGTCCTGGGCGATGTCGCGACTGTTGATCGCCTGGCGCACGCGCGCCTGGGTCGCGCCGCCGGAGAAGATCGGCACGGTCAGGGTCAGGCCGATCGAATGGCCTTCGTCGGTCACCGCCACCGATCCTGGCGACGGCGAATACCATCCGGTGTTGTTGTTGTAGGTCACGCCCAGGCCCAGCGACGGCAGGTGGCCGGCGCGGGCGGTGGTCACGCCGTGCTCGGCGCCCTGCACCGCGTACTGCGACGCCTGCAGGCTGGGATTGCTGTCGAGGGCGCGCTGCACCCAGGCTTCCGCGTCGCCGCCGGCCGGGAGTTCCGGACGGAAGTCCTCGGGCAGGGCGCGCAGGGCGTTGATCGGCGTGCCGGTGATCTCGGCCAGCGCCTGGTAGGCATCCTGCAGCGCGTTGCGCGCGAGGATGGTGTTGGCGCGGGCGCCGTCGTACTGGGCGCGGGCCTCGTGCACGTCGGTGATCGGCGCCAGGCCGACCTCGAGGCGCCGGTCGGCGTAGTCGAACTGCTTCTGGAACGCGGCTTCCGCGGCCTCGGCCGCGGTCAGCGTCTCCAGCGCCACCAGCACGTCGAAATAGGCGTTGGCGGTCCGCGAGATCAGCTCGTCGCCCGCGGCCTCCAGGTCGTAGTCGGCGGCGGCGGCGAAGTCGCGCTGCGCCCGCAGGTTGGAGATGGTGCCCAGGTCGAACACGCTCTGGCTGAGCGTGGCACTGTAGTTGCGGCTGCGCGAGGTGCCGGTGGTGCCGGCGTCGTGCGAGCGGCCCAGGCGGGCGGTGCCGTCGATCTGCGGCAGCAGGCCGGCGCGCGCCACCACCACGTCCTCCTGCGAGTTCAGGCGCCTGGATTCGGCGATCGACAGCTGCGGATCGTTGACCCGCGCCAGCTCGTAGGTCTGCATCAGGTCTTCGGCGAAGACCGGCGCGGACGCCAGGGCCAGGGCGAGGGAGAGAACGAGGGGGCGGCGGAGCATCGGGAATCCTTGGCGATGAATGCGGGAACGTGTCAGAACTTGAATTCGGCCGGGGGTTCGGCGCCGGCGAGGTAGGCCAGCCCGGTTTCGAACAACGATTCGGTGCGGGGGCCGTTGACCTCGCCGTGCACCAGCACCGCTTCCATGGCCGGGGCGCGGCCCTGCACCACGAACATCCGCCCACCCGGACGCAGCCACTCCAGGAAACGTGACGGCAGGGTGTCGACCGCGCCCGACACGCAGATCGCGTCGAACTGCCGGCCCGGCGTCCAGGCGAAGGCGTCGGCGGCGATCACGGAGACGTTGCCCAGGCCCTGCGCCTGCAGGCGGGCGGCGGCGGCTTCGGCCAGGTCGGCGTGGCGTTCGATGCTGGTGACCTCGCGCGCCAGCGAGCCCAGGCAGGCGGCCATGAAGCCGCTGCCGGCGCCGATCTCCAGCACCGCCTCGCCACCCTGCAGTTCCAGCGCCTGCAGGGCGCGGCCTTCGAGCACGGGCTTGAACATGGTCTCGCCATGGCCGATCGGCAGCTCCAGGTCGGCATAGGCCAGGGCCCGGTGGCGCTCGCCCACGAACGCCTCGCGCGGCAGGCGCGCCAGCACGTCCAGCACGCGCCCGTCAAGCACGTCCCAGGGGCGGACCTGCTGCTCGACCATGTACTCGCGGGCCTTGGCGAAATCGAACGTCATCTTGCTGTCCGGAAAAGGGAAGGGGGTTTGCGATTCTACCGGCCCGGCCGTGCAAATTCCCCGGCGGCCATCATCGCCAGCGGGTCTGGACGGACTGAGTGCCGGAAGTCACCGGGACCGACGGCCTGCGGCGCTCAGGCCCGCTGCCGGTCGTAGGCCCGCAGGAACATGTCGACGGTGGCCGCGATGTGCTCGTCCACCGCGGCTGCGCTCGGTCGCTCGCACAGGCCGCAGGCCAGCCGCGTGTGCAGGTCGCCCTTGAGCAGGGCGAAGAACTGGCGCGCGGCACGCGGCAGGTCGGGGATGTCGAGCTCGCCGGCGCGAGCCTCCAGGAAGGCGGTGAAGGCCTGCTGCACCCGTTCCGGGCCGGCTTCCCAGAAGAGCTGGCGCAGCCGTTCGTCGCCCCCCGGGCTCATCATCATCCGGTGCGTGGCCAGGGCCTCGTCGCTGACGATCATGGCGAAGAAGGCGCGCGCGATGCCCTCCAGCTGGGAGCGCAGCGGCGCGGAAGGGTCGGCGACGAACAGGTCCCCGGGCATCAGCGAGTCGCAGACCAGCCGGACGGCCTCGCCGAACAGGGTCTCCTTGTCGCCGAAATGGCTGTAGACGGTGAGCTTGGAGACGCCGGCCTCCGAGGCGATCTGGTCCATGCTCGCGCCCTCGAAGCCGAGCCGCGTGAACATGCGCCCGGCGGCCTCCAGGATCGCCGCACGCTTGGCGAGGTCCTTGGGGCGGCCGGGGCCTGCGCTCGGTCTGGTCGCGGCAGCGGGCGGGAGCTTGGGCACCATTCGCGGAATACTAGACTAATCGGTTTGCTATTTATACTCTGCGCGTCCCTCCATTCACCCGGCGCTGCGGATGCGCAACCAGGACCGTCGTCTTCCCGTCTGGATCGGCCTGGCGCTGGCCGGACTGCTCTCGGCCTGCAGCGGCGGCGATGCCGCCGACCCGGCGCCCCGCCCGGTCCTGGTGGAACGGCCGCAGGGTGGGCCCGATGCCGCCATCGCCACCTTCGCCGGCGAGATCCGCGCCCGCCGGGAAAGCCCGCTCTCGTTCCGCATCGGCGGCAACCTGGTGCGCCGGCTGGTGGACGCGGGCGAACGCGTGCGCGAGGGCCAGGTGCTGGCCGAACTCGATCCCGGCGACCAGCGCCTGCAGGCCGAGGCCGCGCGGGCGCAGCTGGCGGCGGCCGAAGCCGAACTGGCGCGGGTGCGGGCCGATCGCGCCCGCTACCAGACCCTGGCCCGCGACCAGCTGGTCAGCCGCTCGGCGATGGACGCCCAGGACGCCGCCTGGCGCGCGGCCGAGGAACGGGCGCGCACCGCCCGGGCCCAGCTGGACGTGGCCAGCAACCAGGCCGCCTACGCGACGCTGCGGGCGCCGCGCGATGGCGTCATCGCCAGCCGCGCGGCCGAGGCGGGCCAGGTCGTGGCCGCCGGCCAGGCGATCTATACCCTGGCCGGCGACGACGGCCGCGAGGTGGCCATCGCGCTGCCGGAATCGCGCATCGGCGAGTTCCGCCTGGGGCAGGAGGTGGAGGTCGAACTCTGGGACGCGCCGGGCGAGCGCATGCGCGGCAGCATCCGCGAGATCGCCGCCGCCGCGGATCCGCAGGCGCGCACCTTCGCCGCCCGGGTCGCGCTCGCGCCCGAGGCCGCCGCGCGGGCGGCGCTGGGCCAGAGCGCGCGGGTGTTCGTGGCCCGCAACGGCGAGCGCGCCGCGCTGAGCGTGCCGCTGTCGGCGCTGCAGCCCGGGCCCGGCGGCGGGCATGCGGTGTGGGTGGTCGCGCCCGGCACGGGCGCGCTGCGGCTGGTGCCGGTCCAGGCGGGCACGCCCGGGCAGGCGCGGGTCCCGGTGCTGTCCGGGCTGTCGCCGGAGGACTGGGTGGTGTCCGCGGGCGGGCACCTGCTGCGCGAGGGCCTGGTCGTGGCTCCGGTGGATCGCGACAACCGGCCGGTGGTCGTTGCGAGCGCCGCCGGCGCGGACGCGCCCAGGTGATCGCGGCCTGTCGCAGGCGGGGACGCTGACATGCGCTTCAACCTGTCCGAATGGGCGCTGCGCAACCGCAGCCTGGTGCTGTACGCGATGATCGTGGTCGCGATCGGCGGCGCGCTGTCCTACCTGCAGCTGGGGCGTTCGGAGGATCCGCCCTTCACCTTCAAGGCGATGGTGATGCGCACGCTGTGGCCGGGTGCCACCGCCGAGGAAGTCTCGCGCCAGGTCACCGAGCGCATCGAGAAGAAACTCATGGAAACCGGCGAGTACGAGTTCATCCGTTCGTACTCCAGGCCCGGCGAGTCGCAGGTCATCTTCATGGCGCGCGACTCGATGCATTCGCGCGAGGTCCCCGCGCTCTGGTACCAGGTGCGCAAGAAGATCGGCGACATCCGCGCGACCCTGCCCGACGGCGTCGTGGGTCCGTTCTTCAACGACGAGTTCGGCGATACCTTCGGCAACATCTACGCGCTTACCGGCGAGGGCTTCGACTACGCCGTGCTCAAGGACTACGCCGACCGCGTACAGCTGCAGCTGCAGCGCATCGACAACGTCGGCAAGGTCGAGCTGATCGGCCTGCAGGACGAGCGCATCTGGATCGAGGTCAGCAATACCCGCCTGGCCACGCTGGGCATCCCGATGGAAGCAGTGCGCCAGGCGCTGGCGCAGCAGAACGCGGTGGCGCCCGCCGGCTTCTTCGAGACGCCCAGCGACCGTGTGCAGCTGCGCGTGGATGGCGCTTTCGCTTCGGTCGAGGAGATCCGCGACTTCCCGATCCGCGCCGGCGACCGCAGCATCCGCCTGGGCGACATCGCCAGCGTCCGTCGTGGCTTCTCCGACCCGGCTGCGCCGCGCATGCGCTTCATGGGCCAGGACGCGATCGGGCTTGGCGTGTCGATGCGCGAAGGCGGCGACATCCTGCGTCTTGGCGAGACGCTGGACTCGGCCTTCGACCGGATCCGGCTGACCCTGCCCGCCGGCATGGAACTGCGCAAGGTCACCGACCAGCCGGCCGCGGTACGCGATTCGGTGGGCGAGTTCGTCAAGGTGCTCGCCGAAGCCGTCGCGATCGTGCTGCTGGTCAGCTTCTTCTCGCTGGGCTTCCGCACCGGGCTGGTGGTGGCGGTGTCGATCCCGCTGGTGCTGGCGATGACCTTCGTGGTCATGGACTGGTTCGACGTCGGCCTGCACAAGATCTCGCTGGGCGCGCTGGTGCTGGCGCTGGGCCTGCTGGTCGACGACGCAATCATCGCGGTCGAGATGATGGCCATCAAGATGGAACAGGGTTTCGACCGCTTCCACGCGGCCGGCTTCGCCTGGACCAACACCGCGTTCCCGATGCTCACCGGCACCCTGGTCACCGCCGCCGGCTTCCTGCCGATCGCCACCGCGGCCTCGGGCGTGGGCGAGTACACGCGCTCGCTGTTCGAGGTGGTGACGATCGCGCTGGTGGTGTCGTGGATCGCCGCGGTGCTGTTCATTCCCTGGCTGGGCGAGAAGATGTTGCCGGACATGCAGGCGCATGCGGCAAAGCCGACGCTGCTGCAGCGCGCGTCGGGATTTCTCTCACGCTCGCGGCTTTTCTCCCTCCCCCGCCTGCGGGTGAGGGTCGGGGTGGGGGCGCGCCGCGAAGCGGCGCCTGCCGACGTGGCAACCGGATCGCCCCAACCCCAACCCTCCCCCGTGCACGGGGGAGGGAGCAGTGGTGCGCACGATCCCTACCAGACCGGTTTCTACCAGCGCTTCCGCGGGCTGCTGGACTGGTCGCTGCGCTGGCGCTGGCTGGTGATCGGCGCGACGGTCGCGGCCTTCCTGCTGTCGCTGGCGCTGTTCCGCTTCGTGCCGCAGCAGTTCTTCCCGGATTCGACCCGGCTCGAACTGATGGTCGACATGGAACTGGCCGAGGGCAGTTCGCTGCGCGCGACCGAGGCGCAGGTGCGCAGGCTCGAGGCCATGCTCGACGGACGCGACGGTATCGAGGACTACGTGGCCTACGTCGGCACCGGTTCGCCGCGCTTCTACCTGCCGCTGGACCAGCAGCTGCCGCAGACCAACTTCGCACAGTTCGTGGTGCGCGCCAGCGACCTCGAGGCGCGGGAGTCGGTGCGCGACTGGCTGCTGGACGAGGTGGTGGCGCGTTTCCCCGAACTGCAGTTGCGCGTGACGCGCCTGGAGAACGGCCCGCCGGTGGGCTATCCCGTGCAGTTCCGCGTGTCGGGCGAGCACATCGAACGGGTGCGCGAACTGGCCGGCCAGGTCGCCGATCGGGTGCGCGCCAATCCGCACCTGGCCAACGTGCACCTGGACTGGAGCGAGCCGAGCCGCGTGGTCCGATTGCGCATCGACCAGGATCGCGCCCGTGCGCTGGGCATCAGTTCGCAGCGCGTGGCGCAGTTCCTGTCCGGCTCGCTCAGCGGCCTGCAGGTGAGCACCTATCGCGAGGGCAACGAGCTGATCGGCGTGCTGCTGCGGGGCACGGCCGAGGAGCGGACGCACCTTGAACTGCTCGGCAGCCTCGCGATCCCCGGCGAGGGCGGGCCGGTGCCGCTGTCGCAGGTGGCCACGCTGGAGTACGGCTACGAGGACGGGATCATCTGGCATCGCGACCGCCTGCCCACCATCACCGTGCGCGCAGACATCCACGGCGCGCTCACCCCGGCCACCGTGGTGGCGCAGATCCTGCCGACGCTGGAGGACGTCCGTGCGGCGCTGCCCCCCGGCTACCTGCTCGAGACCGGCGGCACGGTGGAGGACTCCGCGCGCGGGCAGGACTCGATCAAGGCCGGCCTGCCGCTGTTCCTGGTGGTGGTGGTGACCCTGTTGATGCTGCAGTTGCGCAGCCTGTCGCGTTCGCTGCTGGTGCTGCTCACCGCGCCGCTCGGGTTGATCGGCGTCACCCTGTTCCTGCTGGCCTTCCGGGTGCCGTTCGGCTTCGTCGCGATGCTGGGCACGATCGCGCTGGCCGGCATGATCATGCGCAATTCGGTGATCCTGGTCGACCAGATCGAACAGGACATCGCCGCCGGCCACGCGCGCTGGGAGGCGGTGATCGACGCGACGGTGCGCCGTTTCCGCCCGATCGTGCTGACCGCGCTGGCGGCGATCCTGGCCATGATCCCGCTCTCGCGCAGCGCCTTCTTCGGGCCGATGGCGGTGGCGATCATGGGTGGCCTGACGATCGCCACCGTGCTGACCCTGGTGTTCCTGCCGGCGCTGTACGCCGCCTGGTTCCGCGTGCGCCGCGACGAACCGCTGCCGGACGTGGTGCGGAGCGCGCCGTAGCGAGCGCTCTGGTCCATCGTGCGCTCGCCGGCCTTGCCTCCTGCCCCGCGCGCGCGGCAGGTTGCGCTGGGGCAGTCCGAGGCGACGTCCGGTCCGCGCGCCCATCCCGGCTTTTCGCCGCGGTAGGGGAGGGAAAGGCGCGAGCTCAGGTCGCTCCGGTCCTCCTGCCGCCCGCCGCCCCGTCCAGCAGCGCCATGAACGCGCGCGCCGCATTCGACAGCGTGCGCCCGGTGTGGCTGACATGGCCCAGCTGCCGGCGCAGGCGAATGCCGGGCACGCGCAGCACGCGCGTCTGCGCGTCGAGCATGGTGTGCGGCAGCACGCTCCAGGCCAGGCCCACCGAGACCAGCATCTTCAGCGTCTCCATGTAGTTCGTGGTCATGCGCAGCTGCGGCGCGAGCCCGGCCGAGGCGAAGCAGTCGGCGACGATGCGGTGGGTGAAGGTGTTGGCGTCGGGCAGTACCGCAGGATGCGCCGCGATCCCGTCCAGGCGCACCGTCCGGCGCGCCGCCAGCGGATGGTCGGGCGCGACCACGAACTCCAGCGGGTCGTCCCACACCGGCACCGCTTGCAGCGGCGGCGCGGCGGGCCCGAGCGTGGTCAGCGCCAGCTCGGCGCGCCCCCCCAGCACCTGCGCCCACGCGCGCTCGGAGTCGAGGAACTGGATGTCCAGCGCCACGGCCGGGTGCGACTGGCTGAAGGCGCGCAGCAGCGGCGGCAGCCGGTGCAGGCCGACGTGGTGGCTGGTGGCCAGGCTCAGGCGCCCGCCGACCTCGGCATCGAGGTTCCCCAGCGCGCGGCGGCTGTCGTCGAGTTCGGCGAGGATGCGGCGCGCGCGCGGCAGCAGGGCGAGGCCGGCCTCGGTCAGCGCCACCTCGCGGCCCACGCGGTCGAACAGCCGCCGTCCGAGCTGCGCCTCGAGCGCGGCGATGCGCTTGCTGACCGCGGGCTGGGTCAGGAACAGCCGCTCGCCCGCGGCGGAGAAGCTGCCGGTGTCGGCAATGGCGACGAAGGCATCGAGCGCGCCCAGGTCCATGATTCGTGTCCGGAATGGAATGGATGAAAAATATGAATTGGAGTTATCGGTCGCAAGTGCCTAGCATGGCCGTGCGCGTGGCCTGGGCCGCGTGCCACCCGGACCACGGACCAGACGGAAACAGACCGATGGCAGGCAAGACGCTCTACGACAAGCTGTGGGAGATGCACGAGGTCAAGCGCCGCGACGACGGTTCCTCGCTGATCTACATCGATCGCCACATCCTCCACGAGGTCACCTCGCCGCAGGCCTTCGAAGGGCTGCGCCTCGCCGGCCGCAAGCCCTGGCGCGTGGACGCCAACATCGCCACGCCGGACCACAACGTGCCGACCACGAAGGCCGAGCGCCAGGGCGGGCTGGACGCCATCGTCGACGAAGTCTCGCGCCTGCAGGTGCAGACCCTCGACGAGAACTGCGACGACTTCGGCATCCTCGAGTTCAAGATGAACGATGCGCGCCAGGGCATCGTCCACGTGGTCGGTCCGGAGCAGGGCGCGACCCTGCCGGGCATGACCGTGGTCTGCGGCGATTCGCATACCTCCACGCATGGCGCCTTCGGTGCGCTGGCGCACGGCATCGGCACCTCGGAGGTCGAGCACGTGCTGGCCACGCAGTGCCTGGTGGCCAAGAAGATGAAGAACATGCAGGTGCGCGTCGAGGGCGAACTCGGCCCCGGCGTCACCGCCAAGGACATCGTGCTGGCGGTGATCGGCCGCATCGGCACCGCGGGCGGCAACGGCCATGCGCTGGAATTCGCCGGGAGCGCGATCCGCGACCTGTCGATCGAAGGCCGCATGACGATCTGCAACATGGCGATCGAGGCCGGCGCGCGCGTGGGCATGGTCGCTGTCGACGACAAGACCATCGACTACGTGAAGGGCCGCCCGTTCGCGCCGAAGGGCGCCGACTGGGACGCGGCCGTCGCGCTGTGGAAGACCCTGGTGTCGGACGACGACGCGCACTTCGACACCGTGGTCGAGCTGCGCGCCGGGGACATCAAACCGCAGGTCAGCTGGGGCACGTCGCCGGAGATGGTGCTGGCGGTCGACCAGAACGTCCCGGATCCGGCGCGCGAAGCCGATCCGGTCAAGAAGGATTCGATCGAGCGCGCGCTGAAGTACATGGGGCTGCAGCCGAACCAGCCGATCCGCTCGATCCGGCTCGACCGCGTGTTCATCGGCTCCTGCACCAACTCGCGCATCGAGGACCTGCGTGCCGCCGCCCAGGTCGCGCGCGGACGCAGGGTCGCCGCCAACGTGAAGCAGGCGCTGGTGGTGCCGGGCTCGGGCCTGGTCAAGGCGCAGGCCGAGGCCGAGGGCCTGGACAAGGTCTTCATCGAGGCCGGCTTCGAGTGGCGCGAGCCGGGCTGCTCGATGTGCCTGGCAATGAATCCCGACAAGCTGGGCGCCGGCGAACACTGCGCCTCCACCTCCAACCGCAACTTCGAAGGCCGCCAGGGTGCCGGTGGGCGTACCCACCTGGTCAGTCCGGCGATGGCCGCCGCGGCCGCCGTGGCCGGCCACTTCGTCGACGTGCGCGAACTGACGCCAGCCTGAGGCCCGCCGAGATGAAAGCGTTCACCACCCATACCGGCCTGGTCGCCCCGCTGGACCGCGCCAACGTCGACACCGACCAGATCATCCCCAAGCAGTTCCTGAAGTCGATCAAGCGCACCGGCTTCGGCCCCAACCTGTTCGACGAATGGCGCTACCTCGACGTCGGCCAGCCCGGGCAGGACAACAGCCACCGCCCGGTCAACCAGGGCTTCGTGCTGAACTTCCCGCGCTATGCAGGGGCCAGCGTGCTGCTGGCCCGCGAGAACTTCGGTTGCGGCTCGTCGCGCGAGCACGCGCCGTGGGCGCTGGAGGAGTACGGCTTCCGCGCCATCATCGCGCCGAGCTTCGCCGACATCTTCTACAACAACAGCTTCAAGAACGGCCTGCTGCCGATCGTGCTGGCGGACGGCGAGGTCGATGCCCTGTTCGCGCAGTGCGAGGCGACCGAAGGCTACCGGCTCACGGTCGACCTGGACGCGCAGACGGTCATGCGTCCGGATGGCGTGCAGTACCGCTTCGAGGTCGATGCCTTCCGCAAGCACTGCCTGCTCAACGGCCTCGACGACATCGGCCTGACCCTGCAGGAGCGCGAGGCGATCGCGGCGTTCGAGGCACGCCACCGCGCCGCCCAGCCCTGGCTGTTCGGCGCCGCAGGCTGACGTCCTGACGATGGATGCGCCGTCTCCGGCCGGTGCATCCTTCGCGGCTCAGTACACGCCCTGCGACAGGATCGCGTCGGCGACTTTCACGAAGGCGGCGATGTTGGCGCCGTCCACGTAGTTGACGCTGCCGTCCTCGCGCTTGCCGTGGCGCACGCAGTGGCCGTGGATCTCCTTCATGATCGCGTGCAGCCGCTCGTCCACCTCGGCATGGTGCCAGGACAGGCGCAGCGAGTTCTGGCTCATCTCCAGGCCCGAGGTCGCCACGCCGCCGGCGTTGCTGGCCTTGCCCGGCGCGTACAGCGTGCCCGATTCGAGGAACACGTCGACCGCCTCGAGCGTGGACGGCATGTTCGCGCCTTCGGCGACGCAGACCACGCCGTTGCCCACCAGGGTGCGCGCGTCGTCGCCGTCGAGTTCGTTCTGGGTGGCGCAGGGCAGGGCGATCTCGGCCGGGATATGCCAGGGCCGCTTGCCGGGCAGGTAGTCGAAGCGCGCGTCGCCGGCGAGTTCGGACAGCCGGCCGCGGCGCAGGTTCTTGAGCTCCGCGACCTCGCGGATGGCCTCGGCGTCGAAGCCGTCGCGCGCGTAGAGCGTGCCGTCCGAATCGCTGAAGGTCAGTACCTTGCCGCCCAGTTCGTCGGCCTTGAGCGCGGCGAACTGCGCGACGTTGCCCGAACCGGACACCAGCACGCGCGCGCCCTGTGTCTCGCGGCGCGCGTGGTGCAGCATCTGCTCGACGAAGTAGACCGTGCCGTAGCCGGTCGCTTCCGGCCGCATCAGGCTGCCGCCGTAGGACAGACCCTTGCCGGTGAACACGGCGCCGGCATGGTTGGACAGCTTCTTCATCATGCCGGCCATGTAGCCGACCTCGCGCGCACCGACGCCGATGTCGCCGGCGGGCACGTCGGTGTCCGGGCCGAGGTGGCGGTGCAGTTCCAGCATCAGTGCCTGGCAGAAGCGCATCACTTCGCCGTCGCTCTTGCCCTTGGGATCGAAATCCGCGCCGCCCTTGCCACCGCCCATGGGCAGGGTGGTGAGCGCGTTCTTGAAGGTCTGTTCGAACGCCAGGAACTTCAGGATCGACAGGTTCACCGTCGGGTGGAAGCGCATGCCGCCCTTGAACGGCCCGATCGCCGAACTGTGCTGCACGCGCCAGGCGCGGTTGACCTGGACCTGGCCGCGGTCGTCCACCCAGCTGACCCGGAACTGGATGACGCGCTCCGGTTCGACCAGGCGCTCCATCAGGCCGTCGCGGCCGTACTCGGGGAAGCGATCCAGGAACGGCCACAGGCTGGCCGTGACCTCCTTCACCGCCTGCAGGAACTCGGGCTGGCCGGGATCGCGCCGCTCGATGCGCGCGAGGAAGTCGTTCCGGGAAAGCATCGCCATCTGGGTCCTCTGTCTGTGCGCGCCGACCGCCGCCAGGGTCAGCCGAGGCGCTCGATCACGGCGCGCGCCGCGCCGGCGGTATCCACGCCCTGGCCGGGCGCGGCGAGATCGGTGGTGAACACCTTCGCGTCCAGCGCCGCGGACACGGCGGCCTCGACTGCCTCGGCCTCCTCGACCAGTCCCAGCGAGTGGCGCAGCAGCAGCGCCGCACTCAGGATCGTCGCGTAGGGGTTGGCGATACCCTTGCCGGCGATGTCGGGGGCCGAGCCGTGGATCGGCTCGTAGATGCCCACCTTGCCCGCGCCCAGCGAGGCCGAGGCCAGCAGGCCCAGCGAGCCGGCCAGCATCGAGGCCTCGTCGGTGAGGATGTCGCCGAACATGTTCTCGGTGACGATCACGTCGTAGGCGCGCGGCCTGGACAGCAGGTGCATGGCCATCGAGTCGACCAGCTGGTGTTCGACCGTCACGTCCGGGAACTCCTCGCGCATCACGCGCGTGGCGACGTCGCGCCACAGGCGCGAGGTCTCCAGCACGTTGGCCTTGTCCACCGAGGTCAGGTGGCCGCGACGCTGGCGCGCGAGCGCCCCGGCGCTGCGCACCACGCGCTCGACCTCGGCCACGCTGTAGCGGCACAGGTCGGTGGCCTCGGTGTCGCTGCGGTTCTTGTCGCCGAAATAGATGCCGCCGGTGAGCTCGCGCACCACCACGATGTCCACGCCCTCGAGCAGATGGGACTTGATCGGCGAGGCGCCCAGCGCCGAGGCATGCGGTCTGACCGGACGCAGGTTGGCGAACAGGCCCAGCGCCTTGCGGATCGCCAGCAGGCCCTGCTCGGGTCGCACCTTCGCGTTGGGGTCGGACCACTTGGGGCCGCCCACGGCGCCGAGCAGGATCGCATCGGCCTTGCGCGCAGCCTCGAGCGTCGCCGCCGGCAGCGGCTCGCCGTGGCGGTCGATCGCGATGCCGCCGATGTCGTGCTCGGCGAAGGAGAAGCTGTGGCCGTAGCGCTTCGCGACGGCGGCGAGGACGGGCAGTGTGGCGGAGACGATCTCGGGGCCGATGCCGTCCCCGGGTAGTACGACGATGTCAGCGTGCATGGACTTCTGTGGCAGCGTGGAAAAGGCGCGCGGGCGGGCCCGCGCGTGCGTGTCGGGCCGGCCCCGCAGGCCGGCGGCGGCGGAGCGGTGGATCAGGCCGTGGCGCGGGCGTCGACGCCGGGCGTGGCCGACGGCGCGCGGCGCAGGATGCGGTTGGCCACGTCCAGCCAGGCCAGCGCGCTGGCCTCGATGATGTCGCGGCTGGTGCCGCTGCCCTGGTACTCGACGCCCTCGTGGTGCACGCTCAGCGAGGCTTCCCCCTGCGCGTCGGTGCCCAGGCCGACGCTGTGCACGCTGTAGCTTTCCAGCGACAGCTTGACGCCGGTGGCGTTGGACAGCGCCGCGAACAGCGCGTCCACCGGGCCATCGCCCAGCGCGCTCTCGCTCAGCTTGCGGCCATCCGGATCCGACAGTTCGACCTGCGCGCTGGCGCGCTGGCCGCGGTCGCTGATCGTCATCGACGACAGCCGGTAGCCCTGACCGACGGTGCCGCCGTCGATCAGCCGCTCCAGGTCGTCGTCCTCGACCACGCGCTGCTGCTCGCACAGCTCCTTGAAGCGCGCGAAGACCTGGTCGAGCTGCTCGTCCTCCATGGTGTAGCCCAGCGCGCGCAGGCGATGGCCGACCGCGGCGCGGCCGCTGTGGCGGCCCAGCACCATCTTGGTGTCGGGCCAGCCCACGTCGGAGGGATTCATGATCTCGTAGGTGCTGCGGTTGCGCAGCATGCCGTGCTGGTGGATGCCCGACTCGTGCGCGAACGCGTTCTGGCCGACGATCGCCTTGTTGCGCTGGACCGGCATGCCGATCAGGCGCTGCAGCAGCTGCGAAGTGGGCACCAGCCGGCGGGTGTCGATGCGCGTGTCGATGCCGTAGAAGGCGTTGCGCACCTTCAGCGCCATCACCAGCTCCTCCAGTGCCGCGTTGCCGGCGCGCTCGCCGATGCCGTTGATCGTGCATTCGATCTGGCGCGCGCCGCCTTCCATCGCCGCCAGCGAATTGGCCACCGCCAGCCCGAGGTCGTTGTGGCAGTGCGCGCTGAAGATCACGTCCTTCGCGCCGGGGATGTTGGCGATCATGCGCTCGAACAGCCCGCGGATCTCCTCGGGCGTGGTGTAACCCAGCGTGTCGGGCACGTTGATGGTGGTGGCGCCGGCGGCGATCGCCACGCCTACCGCCTCGTGCAGGAAGTCCTCCTCGGTGCGGGTGCCGTCCTCGGGCGAGAACTCGATGTCCTCGACGTACCGGCGCGCCAGCGCCACGTGGGTGCCGATCGAGTCGATCACCTGCTGCCTGCTCATGCGCAGCTTGTGTTCGCGGTGCAGCGGGCTGGTGGACAGGAAGACGTGGATGCGCGGCTTCGCCGCCCCTTCCAGGGCGCGTGCCGAGGCCTCGATGTCGCCCGGCAGGCAGCGCGAGAGCACCGCCAGCGTGGTGCCGCGCAACTCGCGCACGATCTGGGCGGTGGCGTCGCGGTCGGACTGCGAACTGGCCGGAAAGCCGGTCTCGATGATGTCGACGCCGAGTTCGGCGAGCGCACGCGCCATCACCACCTTCTGCTGCGGGGTCATGCTGCAGCCGGGCGACTGCTCGCCATCGCGCAGGGTGGTGTCGAAGATGCGTACGTGTTCGGTGGTGGTGCTCATGCGAGGAGTTCCTCGGGAATGCTCTTGCGGATGGTACTGGCTGCGGCGCCTGGGCGCGGCGGTGCTTCGGTGGCGGGCGGGAGAAGGCCGGCGGGGAGCGGGGGTTGCTTGCCCGCCGGCAATGGAAGTCGCTCGCGCACGCGCCGGCGCGGCTTGCGCGGCGGACGCGGGCGAACCTCCGAGAGCAGGGTGGCGAGCACGCCGGCGTCGAGGTTGCCGCCGGAGACCACCGCGCACTTGCGCTTGCCGGCCACGCGCTTGCCGGCGGCCAGCGCCAGCGCGCCGGCGCCCTCGGCGATCACGTGCTCCTCCAGCGCCAGCCGCACCAAGGTCTCGCGCAGTTCGGCCTCGCGGACGATGACGATGTCGTCGAGCAGCTCGCGCAGGATCTGCTCGGTCAGGTAGCCGGGCTCCTTCACCCGGACCCCGTCGGCCAGGCTGGCGCGGGGATCGACCAGGCTGCGGTCGCCGCGCAGCGCGCGGGTCATCGAATCCACGCCCTCGACCTGGGCGCCAACGATGCGCACGCCCTGCGACTTCAGCGCCAGCGCCACGCCGGAGGCCAGGCCGCCGCCGCCGATCGGCACCAGCACCACGTCCGGCTCCATCGCCGCGGCGATCTCCAGGCCCACCGTGCCTTGGCCGGCGATCACGTCCGGGTCGTCGAAGGCCGAAAGCAGGCGGAAGCCGTTCTGCTCGGCCAGCTCCTTCGCGAAGGCCTTGGCCTCGTCGTAGGTCTCGCCGTGCAGGCGCACGGTGGCGCCCCAGTGGGCGACGCCGGCCACCTTGGTCTCCGGTGCGCTGCGCGGCATCACCGTGATCGCGGGAATGCCCAGCCGGTAGGCGGCCCAGGCCATGCCCTGGGCGTGGTTGCCGGCCGAGGCGGTGATCACGTAGCGGTCGTCGCCGCGCTCGCGCGCGGCCAGCAGCGCGTTGAGCGCGCCGCGCACCTTGTACGAACCGGTGCGCTGCAGGTTCTCGAGCTTGAGCCAGGTGCCGAAGCGTTCGGCGTAGTGCGTCGGGGTGACGTCCAGGTACCTGCGCAGCCGCGCCTGCGCCGCCAGCACGTCGCTGGCGGTCACGTCGATGGCGCTGGCTACGGCAGGGTCCATCAGACCGCCGTCAGCCAGTGGCGCCAGGCGGGCTCCTGGCCGCGCACCACGCGCGCGTACAGCGCCTGCAGTTCGCGCGTCACCGGATTGTCGCCGTAGACGCGCTCCTCGATCTGCGCCACCGGCGCCACCTCGGCGGCGGTGCCGCAGGCGAACACCTCGTCGGCGTCCAGCAGCTCCGACAGCGGCACCCTGCGCGATTCGGCGCCGGTGAGCTGCAGCAGGGTGTCGCGGGTGATCCCGGGCAGGGCGTCGCGGTGCTCGACCGCGGTCAGGCGCCCGTCCCGGACCATGAACACGTTCGCGCCGGTGCACTCGACCACGTTGTTCTCGCGGTCGGTGAACAGGGCCTCGTCGAAGCCGCGGGCCTTGGCCTCGCGCTTGGCCAGGATCGAGTTGACGTAGCCGCCGCACAGCTTGAGCGGCGGCAGCGAATCGGCCGGGTTGCGCCGCCAGCTGCCCACGCCCAGGCGCGCGCGGCTGCCGTTGAGATGCACGTGGGTGGCGGTGGTGGCGACCATCATGTGCGGCACGTGGCCTTCCACGTCGAGGCCGAAGCTGCCTTCGCCGAACCAGGCCAGCGGCCGGATGTAGGCATCGCGGTGGCCGTTGGCGCGCAGCGTCTCCAGCGTCGCCAGGGCGCACTGCGCGGCGTCGAACGGCAGGCCGAACATCTCGGCGCCCTTGCGCATGCGCTCCAGGTGCTCGGGCAGCCGGAACACCGCCGCGCCGTCGTCCGTGGCGTAGGCGCGGATGCCTTCGAACACGCCGCTGCCGTAGTGCATCGCGTGCGTGGTCAGGCCCGCGGTCAGCTCTTCGGCAGGCACCAGGGCGCCATCGAACCAGGACAGGGTCTGTGCGGGGGCGGGTTGCGCCGAAGCCGCGTGGCGGGCCTGTGCTTCGGCGATGGGGGTGACGGTGGCGCTCATGGCGGGTCCGGAGGAGGGGGGAGGACGGGATCAGGGACAGGGCTGGACCTGGACGGACAGGCAGTCGTAGAGCTTGGACAGCTGCGCCTGCAGGGTGGTGTCGGCGCGTTCGCCCTCGACGGTCACGCGCAGACGCCACTGCTCGCCGTCCGCGCCGGCTTCGCCATCGACCGAGAGCGGCCGGAAACCGCGGCGCTCGGTCGCGCCGAGCACGCGCGGCAGCACGCCCTCGGCGCGGCGCAGGACGAAGTCAAGCTGGTAGCGCATTGCTCGGGGCTCCGGAGGCGGGCGTGGGCGCGGAGGCGGAGGCCGGTTCGCCGGTATCCAGCGTGCCGGCGTCGTCGGGATCCATCATCTGCGCGTTGTTGTGATTGGGCGGGACCAGCGGCCAGACGTTGGCGGCGGTGTCGATGGCCACGTGCAGCAGCGCCGGGCCTTCGGCCGCGAGCAGGGCACGCAGCGCGTCGTCGACGTTCGCCGCCCTGTCCACGTGCAGGGCCTCGATGCCGAAGGCGCGCGCGACCTCGGCGAAGTCCGGGTTGTCGGACAGGTCGATCTCCGAATAGCGCTTCTCGAAGAACAGCTCCTGCCACTGGCGGACCATCCCCAGCGCGGAGTTGTCCAGCAGGATGATCTTCACCGGCAGCCGGTAGCGGCGGATGGTGGCGAGCTCCTGGATGTTCATCATGAACGAACCGTCGCCGCTGACGCAGATCACCTGCGCGGCCGGGCTTTCGGCCTGGGCGCCCATCGCCGCGGGCAGGCCGAAGCCCATCGCGCCGAGGGCGCCGCTGGTCAGGTGCTGGCGCGGATGCTGGAAACGCCAGTGCTGCGCCACCCACATCTGGTGCTGGCCGACGTCGCAGGCGACGATCGCGTGCGGCGCCAGCTCGCTCATGCGCTTGAGCAGGGCGGGCGCGTAGACCTTGTCGCCCGGTGCGTCGTAGCGCGCCGCATGGCGGCTGCGGCGCTCGGCGCAGGTCTCGCGCCAGGCCTTGCGCGCGGCGGCGTGGCGTCCTTCCATCTGCGCCGCCAGCGGCGCGGCGAGGCGGCCCAGGCTTTGCGCCAGGTCGCCGGGCACCGACACGTCGACGCTGCGCAGCTTGCCGATCTCGCAACAGTCGCCGTCCAGGTGCACCACGCGCGCATTGGGCGCGAATTCGGCCAGCTTGCCGGTGGCGCGGTCGTCGAAGCGCGCGCCGACCACGAACAGCAGGTCGCATTCCTGCACCGCCATGTTGGCCGCGCGGCTGCCGTGCATGCCCAGCATGCCCAGGTTGGACGGGTGCTGCGCCGGCAACGCGCCCAGCGCCTTGAGCGTGAGCACGGTGGGCAGGCCGGTGAGGTCGACGAACTCGCGGAAGGCGTCGATCGCATCGCCCAGCACCACGCCGCCGCCGGCATAGACCACCGGCCGCGTGCACTGCGAGATCAGCGCGGCGGCCTCGTGCAGCGACGCGTCCGGCGGGCCCGGCACCGGCTCGACCGGCAGCGGCGAGTGCACCGGCAGGTGCGCGGCATCCGCCATCTGCACGTCCTTGGGCAGGTCGATCAGCACCGGCCCGGGACGCCCGCTGCGGGCGATGCGGAACGCCTCGGCGAACATCCGCGGCAGCTCGTCGACGCTGCGCGGCAGGAAGCTGTGCTTGACGATCGGCATGGTCATGCCGAACACGTCCAGCTCCTGGAACGCGTCGGTGCCCATCAGGAAGGTCGGCACCTGGCCGGTGAGGACCACCATCGGGACCGAGTCGAACATGGCGTCGGCGATGCCGGTCACCAGGTTCGACGCGCCGGGCCCGGACGTCGCGACGCAGACGCCGACGCGGCCGCTGGCGCGCGCGTAGCCGTTCGCGGCGAACGCCGCTCCCTGCTCGTGGCGCACCAGCACGTGCTTCAGCGACGCGCCGTGCAGCGCGTCGTAGAACGGCATGATCGTGCCGCCGGGGTAGCCGAAGAGCGTGTCAACGCCCTCGGCCTCGAGTGCCTGCACCAGCCAGTGCGCACCGTTCATCACGCGGCCTCTTTCTGTTCCTTCGGGGAGTTGTCCAGCCACACCATCTTTTCGCGGAGCTTCTTGCCGACCTGCTCGATCGGATGCTCCAGGTCGGCCTGCTTGTACCTGTTGTAGTTCGGCAGGCCGGCCTCGTACTCGGCCACCCAGTTCTTGGTGAAGGTGCCGTCCTGGATGTCCTTGAGCACCTCGCGCATGCGCTCCTTGGTGCCGGCGTCGATCACGCGCGGCCCGCTGACGTAATCGCCGTACTGCGCGGTCTCGGACACGAACTCGAGCATGCGGGTGATGCCGCCTTCGTAGAACAGGTCGACGATCAGCTTCAGCTCGTGCAGCACTTCGTAGTAGGCGATCTCCGGCTGGTAGCCGGCTTCCACCAGCACCTCGAAGCCGGCCTGGACCAGCGACGAGGCGCCGCCGCACAGCACGGCCTGCTCGCCGAACAGGTCGGTCTCGGTCTCTTCCTTGAAGGTGGTCTCGATCAGGTTGGCGCGCGCGCCGCCGAGGCCGCCGGCATAGGCCAGCGCGTAGTCCTTGGCCCTGCCGCTGCGGTCCTGGTGGATGGCGTAGATGCAGGGCACGCCGCGGCCGATCTCGTACTCGCGGCGCACTAGCGCGCCCGGACCCTTGGGCGCGACCAGCACCACGTCCAGGTCGTCGCGCGGGGCGATCATGCCGAAGTGCACGTTGAGCCCGTGCGCGAACAGCAGCACCGCGCCCTGGCGGAGGTTCGGCGCCAGCACCTCCTCGTAGAGCTTCTTCTGCACCATGTCCGGCGTCAGCACGGCCACCAGGTCGGCGTCCTTCACCGCCTCGGCCGGCGCCTTGACGTTGAAGCCGTCGGCCTTGGCCTTGGCTTCCGTCGGGCCGCCGGGGCGCAGGCCGACCGTGACGTCGAAGCCCGAGTCGCGCAGGTTGAGCGCGTGGGCACGACCCTGGCTGCCATAACCGACGATGGCGATGCGGGGCTTGGGGATCGAAGGCTGGGTCATGTCTGGGCTCTCTGCGGAACGGTGTGTTGGATGGGGTGGATGCAAGGCAACAAAAAACCCCGCCCTTGCGGTGCGGGGTTCAGCGATTTGGCGCTTCCTGCTTACGCGCCCGACCGACCCGCACCTGTTGGCGAGGTAATAAGGCCGAGTACGAGAATGGACGCCGGGCTGGCGTCGGGGGCATGCGTCGCAGGGGTGTGGCGGTGCAGCATTCCTGCAAACTACCCCCGCGTTTCCGGCCTTGTCAAGCGCAAGCCTTGACAAAATCGATCTGATTTCGTTGCCAGTGAAATCATTGCAGCCGAAACGTCGCAAAGCCCGCAGAATCCCGGCTTTGACGCATTGCGTCATCCCCACGAAGTCCATGCCCGAATACCGTTCGAAAACCTCCACCCATGGCCGCAACATGGCCGGTGCCCGGGCGCTGTGGCGCGCCACGGGCATGCGCGACGAGGATTTCCAGAAGCCCATCGTCGCCATCGCCAACTCCTTCACCCAGTTCGTGCCCGGGCACGTGCACCTGAAGGACCTGGGCCAGCTGGTCGCGCGCGAGATCGAGCGCGTCGGCGGGGTGGCCAGGGAGTTCCACACCATCGCGGTCGACGACGGCATCGCGATGGGCCACGACGGCATGCTCTATTCGCTGCCCAGCCGCGAGGTGATCGCCGACTCGGTCGAGTACATGGCCAATGCGCACTGCGCCGACGCGCTGGTGTGCATCTCCAACTGCGACAAGATCACGCCGGGCATGCTGATGGCGGCGCTGCGGCTCAACATCCCGACGGTGTTCGTCTCCGGCGGGCCGATGGAGGCGGGCAAGACGCGTCTTGCCGACCACAAGCTCGACCTCGTCGATGCGATGGTCATGGCCGCCGATCCTTCCGCGACCGACGAACAGGTCGCCGCGGTCGAGCGCAGCGCCTGTCCGACCTGCGGTTCGTGCTCGGGCATGTTCACCGCCAACTCGATGAACTGCCTGACCGAGGCGCTGGGCCTGTCGCTGCCGGGCAACGGCACCCTGCTCGCCACGCACGCCGACCGCGAACAGCTGTTCCTGCGCGCCGGCCGCACCGCGGTGGAGCTGGTGCATCGGTGGTACGGCGACGGCGACGGGCGCGCGCTGCCCCGCGGCATCGCCACCTTCGAGGCGTTCGAGAACGCGATGACGCTCGACATCGCGATGGGCGGTTCGACCAACACCATCCTGCACCTGCTGGCCGCGGCCCGCGAAGCGGAAGTGCCGTTCACCCTGCACGACATCGACCGGCTGTCGCGGCGCGTGCCGCAGCTGTGCAAGGTCGCGCCCAACACGCCCGACTACCACGTCGAGGACGTGCACCGCGCCGGCGGCATCATGGCCATCCTCGGCGAACTGGCGCGCGGCGGGCTGCTGCACGCCGATGCGGCGACCGTGCATGCGCCGACGCTGGCCGAGGCGATCGCGCGCTGGGACATCGCGCGCAACGATGACGAGGCGGTGGCGACGTTCTATCGCGCCGGCCCGGCCGGCATTCCGACCCAGGTCGCCTTCAGCCAGGCCACGCGCTGGCCCACGCTGGACGCCGACCGCGCCGGCGGCTGCATCCGCAGCGTCGAACACGCGTATTCGCGCGACGGCGGGCTGGCGGTCCTGCGCGGCAACATCGCCCCCGACGGCAGCGTGGTGAAGACCGCCGGCGTGGACGAATCGATCCACGTGTTCGAGGGCAGCGCCCGCGTGTTCGAAAGCCAGGACGCGGCGGTCCAGGGCATCCTCGGCGACGAGGTGCAGCCGGGCGAGGTGGTGGTGATCCGCTACGAAGGTCCCAAGGGCGGCCCGGGCATGCAGGAGATGCTGTACCCGACCAGCTACCTGAAGTCCAAGGGGCTGGGCAAGCGCTGCGCGCTGCTCACCGACGGGCGCTTCTCGGGCGGCACCTCGGGCCTGTCGATCGGGCACGTGTCGCCCGAAGCCGCGGCGGGCGGGACGATCGGCCTGGTGCGCGACGGCGACCGGATCCGCATCGACATCCCCGCCCGCGCGATCGAACTGCTGGTGCCGGAGGACGAACTGGCCGCGCGCCGCGCCGCGCAGGACGCCGCCGGCTGGAAGCCGGCGCAGCCGCGCCCGCGCCGGGTCAGTGCCGCGCTGAAAGCCTACGCCCTGCTCGCGACCAGCGCGGACAAGGGCGCGGTGCGCAACCTGGAGATGCTGGAGGCCTGAAGCGCGCGGCCGGCACGCCGGGCAAAGCCGCAGCCGCGGTGCGCGTGCTAGCGTGCCGCATGCTCCGGATTCTCCTGCCCCTGCTCCTGCTGTCGATCCCCGCCGCCGCGCGCGCGGACGATGCGCCGCTGGTGGTCGGGACCTACGCCTATCCCGCGCGCGACCGGGCCACCGCCATCGCGCCGCTGGCCGATTACGTGTCCACCGTCGCCGGGCGGCCCACGCAGCTGCGCCTGTGGCCTTCGCCCTCGGCCCTGGTGGCGGGATTCCGCGCCGGCGAGGCCGACGTCATCGTGCCCAACCTGCATGCCTACCTGCAGGCGAGGGACGGCGCGGTCACGCTGCCGGTGCCGGACGTGCCGGCGGAGCAGGCCGCCCGCTATCGCGCGGTGATCGTGGCACGCGCCGTCGACGCGCTCGAGGCGCTCGACGTGGAGCGGGCGGCATCGTTGCGGCTGGCGCTGGTGGGCGAGGATTCGGCTTCCGGCGGCTTCGTGCCGCTGGCACGGCTGCGCGGGGCCGGATTGACCGCGGAAGATTTCGCGCAGGTGGTCTACGCCGGCTCGCACGAGGCGGCGCGGCTCGCGCTGCAGGAAGGGCGGGTCGAGGTCGCAGCCCTCGCCGCCGACGTCTACGACGCCATGCCGGTGGCCGGTGCCACGGTCCTGTGGCGCTCGGCGGCGATTCCGCCGGGACCGCTGCTGTGCCGCAGGGATGCCCGGGTGCCCTGCGCCGACATCGCGGAGGCCCTGCTCGAGGCACACCGTGCCGCGCCCGCGGTACTGCAGGCGCTGCGCGCGGGGTGGCCCGAGTTCGGCGATGCCCCGCGTTTCGTGGAGGCCGGCGCGATCGCGGATACGATCGACGCCGGCCGCCGGGGCCCGCTCAGCCTTCCCAGGCCGGCAGCTTCTTCTTCACCGCCACGTTCTTGAGCGTCACGTAGGCCGGGATGCCGTCCTTGCCGTAAGGGGGCGGCAGCTCGCCGCGGATCAGCGGCTGGAGGTAGGTGCGGGCCTTGTCGGTGATGCCGTAGCCGTCGCGGCGGATGAAGTTCTTCGGGAACTTCTTCTCGTGGTTGGCCACCTTGTCCAGCGGCGCGCTGCCGATCCTCCAGCGATAGGGCTGGTCGGAGGTGCGCACGATCACCGGCATGGTGGCGTTCTGGCCCTTGAGCGCGAACTGCACCGCCGCCTTGCCCACCGCGACCGCCTGGTCCACGTCGGTCTTCGAGGCCAGGTGGCGCGCCGAGCGCTGCAGGTAGTCGGGCAGGGTCCAGTGCACCTTGTAGCCGAGCTGGTCCTTGACCTTGCCGGCCAGGTAGGAGGCCACGCCGCCGAGCTGGGTGTGGCCGAAGGAATCCTTGCCGCCGCCGGAATCCGCGACGAAACGCCCGTCGGCGGTCTGGATGCCCTCGCTGGCGACGACCACGCAGTAACCCACGCGCTCGACCACCTTCTTCACGTTCTTGAGGAAGTCGGCCTCGTCGTAGGGGCGCTCCGGGAACAGGATCAGGTGCGGCGCCTGGTCCGGGCCGTTGCCGGCCAGGCCCGCGGCGGCGGCCAGCCAGCCGGCATGGCGGCCCATGGCTTCGTAGACGAAGACCTTGGTCGAAGTCTCGGCCATCGCCGCCACGTCCAGCGCGGCCTCGCGCACCGACACCGCGGTGTACTTGGCGGCCGAACCGAAACCGGGGCAGCAATCGGTCACTGCCAGGTCGTTGTCGATGGTCTTGGGCACGCCGATGCAGGTCAGCGGATAGCCGAACTCGGCCGCCAGCCTGGAGACCTTGTTGGCGGTGTCGGCCGAATCGTTGCCGCCGTTGTAGAGGAACCAGCGCACGTCGTGGGCCTTGAACACCTCCAGCAGGCGCTCGTACTTCGCGCGGTCGGCCTCGACCGACTTGAGCTTGTAGCGGCAGGAGCCGAATGCGCCGCCGGGCGTATGGGCGAGGCCGCGGATGGCGGCCGCGGTCTCCTTCGAGGTGTCCACCAGCTCCTCGCGCAGGGCGCCGAGGATGCCGTTGCGCGCCGCCAGCACCTTGATCCCGCGGGCGCGGGCCTCGGAAATCACGCCCGAGGCGGTGGCGTTGATGACGGCGGTGACACCGCCGGACTGGGAATACAGGAGGGTTCCGGAAGCCATATGCGCCTATTGGAGAAGGTCGGAGGACGGGTTCGATGGGTTAAAGTGGCGCCTGAATCGGCGGTGGCGGCCCGAGTGTAGCAACGGTCTGCGGCCGCTTCCGGTCTGGTTTCTGTGGGAGTCCTCGATGCGATTGGTACTGTTGGGAGCGCCCGGCTCGGGCAAGGGCACGCAGGCGGCACGGCTCAAGGAGCACCTGCAGGTCCCGCACATTTCCACCGGCGACCTGCTGCGCGCCGAAGTGGCGGCGGGCTCCCCGCTCGGGCTGCAGGCCAAGGAAGTGATGGCCCGCGGCGAGCTGGTCAGCGACGACATCCTGCTGGGGATGCTCAAGGACCGCTTCTCGCGCGACGACACCCGCGCCGGCTTCATCCTCGACGGTTACCCGCGCAACCTTGCCCAGGCCGCGGCCCTGGACGAGCTGCTGGCCGCCCTGGGGCAGAAGTTCGACGCCGCCGTGCAGCTGACCGTCGACAACGAGCTGATCATCGATCGCCTGGCCGGCCGGGCCAAGGCCGAGGGCCGCGCCGACGACAACCCCGAATCCGTGCGCAAGCGCCTGGAGGTCTACGACCAGCAGACCGCGCCGGTGATCGAGTTCTACCGCCAGCACGGCCAGCTGACCATCGTCGACGGCGTCGGCGGCCTGGACGAGGTGTTCAACCGCATCATCGAGGCGATCGCCCCGGAGAAGGCGGTCGGCTGACCGGCCGCTGCGGGCGCCACGCCCGCTTGCGCCTTCAGTCGCGCGGGTAGCGGCTGTACTCGCGGCTGCTGCCGTCCTCGAGCACCAGCATCACCGCGTAGGGCTGGACGATGCCCTCGGGGTGCTCCATGCCCGGCGAGCCCAGCGGCATGCCGGGCACCGCCAGTCCCTTCGCCGCCGGGCGCTCGCGCAGCAGGCGCGCGATGTCCGCCGCCGGCACGTGGCCCTCGACGAAATAACCCCCGACCTCGGCGGTGTGGCAGGACGCCATCGCCTGCGGCACGCCGGCGGCGTCCTTGACCGTGGCCATGTCCTCCACGTCCTGCGCCTGCACCGGGAAGCCGGCATCGCGCAGGTGCTCGATCCAGACGCTGCAGCAGCCGCAGCTCGGGTGCTTGCGCACCGTGACCAGGGGTAGGTCGGCGGACCGGGCGGCCGCGGTCGCGGCGGTCGCCGTGGTCGCGTCGCCGCCGGAGCCGACGGCGTTGCAGCCCAGCAGCAGCGCCAGCGCGGCGGCGGAGGAGAGGCGGATCATGCGGAAGTCCTCGGAAATCGACCGGCGCAGTCTAGCGCCCGGTCCCGCCCCTGGCCTTGACCGGCATCAGCCGGCGTCGCGCGGCTTTGGTTAAAGTGCGCGCCTGTCACGCCACCCAGGATCCGCCTTGAAACTCCACATCCTCGGCATCGCCGGCACGTTCATGGGCGGGGTCGCCGCGCTCGCGCGCGAACTGGGGCACCAGGTCGAGGGCAGCGACCAGGCCGTCTACCCGCCGATGTCGACCCAGCTCGAGCGGCTGGGCATCGTCCTGCGCCAGGGGTACGAGCCCGCTCATATCTCGGCCGACGCCGACACCGTGGTGATCGGCAACGCGCTCTCGCGCGGCAATGCCGCGGTCGAGGCGGTGCTCGACGCCGGCCGTGCCTACACCTCGGGCGCCGAATGGCTGCGCGACCAGGTGCTGCCGGGCCGCGACGTGCTGGCCGTGGCCGGCACCCACGGCAAGACCACCACCACCAGCCTGCTCGCCTTCCTGCTGCAGGCGGCCGGGCGCGAGCCGGGCTTCCTGATCGGCGGCGTGGCCGAGGATTTCGGCGTGTCGGCGCGCATGGGCGGGGGGCGCGAGTTCGTGGTCGAGGCCGACGAGTACGACACCGCCTTCTTCGACAAGCGCAGCAAGTTCGTCCACTACCGGCCGCTGGTGGCGATCCTCAACAACCTCGAATACGACCACGCCGACATCTTTCCGGACGTGGCCGCGATCCAGCGCCAGTTCCACCACCTGGTGCGCACCGTGCCCGGGCGCGGGCGGCTGCTGGTCAACGGCCACGACGCGCGCCTGCGCGAAGTCCTGGAGATGGGCTGCTGGACGCCGGTCGAGCGCTTCGGTTTCGATCACTCGTTCGAATGGAGCGCGCGTCGGCTGCGCGAGGACGGCAGCGCGTTCGAGGTGCTGCACCGGGGACGCGTGCTGGGCACGGTCGAATGGCCGCTGCTGGGCGACCACAACCTGCTCAACGGGCTGGCCGCGCTGGCGGCCTGCGCGGCGGTCGGGGTGGACGTGGCGGCGGTGCTGCCGGCGCTGGCGGGTTTCCGCGGCGTGAAGCGGCGCATGGAGCTGCTGGGCCAGGCGCGCGGGATCACCGTCTACGACGACTTCGCCCACCACCCGACCGCGATCGCCACCACCCTGGCCGGCCTGCGCGCGAAAGTCGGGGACGCGCGGATCGTCGTGGCGATGGAGCCGCGCAGCAATTCGATGCGGCTGGGCGCCCATGCCGACGCGCTGGCGCCATCGCTGGAACAGGCCGACGCGGTGGTGTTCCTGGCCCGGCCCGAACTGCCCTGGGATGCCGCCAGGGTGGTGTCGGCGGTGCGCGGCCAGGCCCGCGCCGTGGCCGATGCGGACACCCTGCTGGCGGCGCTCGGAGCGACCGTGCGCGAGGGCGACCACGTGGTGTTCATGTCCAACGGCGGCTTCGACGGCGCGCCACGCCGGTTCCTGAGGGCGCTGGACCAGGCGGGGACCGGGTGAAGCTCGCGGCGCCGGCACCGCCGATCGCGTGCCGGCTCTTCGTGATCCGGGCGCTGCCGCCCGCGGCGTAGACTGCCGCCGCATGCACGAGGTCCTGCCCCTGTTCCCGCTGCACACCGTGCTGGTCCCCGGCGCCGCGCTGGGAATGCGCGTGTTCGAACCGCGCTATCTCGACCTGGTGCGCGAGTGCGGGCGCACCGGCGGCGGCTTCGGCGTGTGCCTGATCGCCGAGGGCGAGGAGGCCGGCGCGCCGGCCGTCCCCGAAGCCTGCGGCACCGAGGCGCGGATCGAGGATTTCGACACCGGTCCCGATGGCCTGCTGCAGTTGCGGTTGCGCGGCCACCGGAGGTTCCGGGTGCACCGTACCCGGGTGCGCGACAACGGCCTGGTCGAGGCCGAGGTGGACTGGTGCGCGCCAGACCCCGTGGCCGAACTGCAGCCCCAGCACGCGCTGCTGGGCGAGGTGCTGCGGCGGATCCTGGAGCAGTTCGAGGCCGACCTGGCGATTCCCGAGCGGCGCTTCGACGAGGCGGCCTGGGTGGGTTGGCGGCTGGCCGAGCTGCTGCCGCTCACCCTGGAACAGCGCCAGCGGCTGCTCGAGCAGGACGATCCGGACCAGCGCCTGGACGCGATGCTCGACCTGATCCTCTGATCGACCGGGCGCGGCGGATCAGCGGGACGCCCCGCCGTCCCGGCCCAGGGCCCCGGCATCCGTGCGCAGGCGCAGCACCGGCGCCAGCGTGTGCGGATGCGGTGCCTGGCGCATCGGGAAACCGGTCAGGGCGCGCTGCACCGCGGCGTGCGCGGCATCGTCGTCCAGCACCGGAAGCCAGATGCCGAACAGCCCGCCCAGCGGCCGCTCGAACGACAGCGTCTGGGTAGTGCCGATCCACAGCGGCGTGCCGTCGGCCAGCCGCGCCGGTGCGCGCCACAGGCGCAGCGCCTGCAGGCGGCCGTCCCCGACCGGGCGGCGCATCAGCAGGGTCTCGGCCTCCGAGCCCAGGGTGGCCGGCAGGACCGCCTGTTCCCCGGCCGGCATGTCGTCGTCGAGCAGGCCCAGCGTGGCGACCCAGTCCGCCTGCGGCTGCACGTCCCAGCCCAGCGACTGCAGGTGGCCCCGCAGCGGCTCCAGCGGCCCCGCCACCTGGATCTCCAGCGCCCAGCGGCGGCTGGCGTCGCGCTCGCGGCGCTGGCCCGGCAGGCGCGCCCAGTCGCGCTCCCACCACTCGTCCCGCTCCAGCACCAGTGCCGGCGCCGGGGCGTGGAAGCGTTCGAGCAGCGGGTCCACCGCGCGTGGCGCGTGCCACAGCGCCGCGGCCGCGAAGCTGACATAGAAGATCGCCGCCAGCGGCCGCATCCAGAACGAGCGCGCGACGTGCCGGCGGTAGGCCAGCCCCAGCACCAGCAGCCAGACGATGCCCAGCAGCATCCCGCCGACCACGTCGCTGAGCCAGTGCGCGCCCAGGTACAGGCGCGAGAAGCCGAGCAGCACCCCGACCACGCCCGCCACCAGATAGGGCCAGACCCGGCTGCGTCCAGGCAGCTCGCGCGCGATCAGCACTGCGAAGAAGCCGAACGTCACCGTGGTCATCGTCACCGAGACCGAGGGGAATCCGAAACCGCTGTGCGCGGTCGGCGGGCGCGGCATGTCGATCAGCTGCGCCAGCCCGGAGGTCAGCACCAGGCCGAAGGCCAGCGCCGCCAGCCAGTGCGCCGCGGCGATCCAGCGCCGCCGCCACAGCAGCCACAGCAGGGCCAGGGCGGAGGCCGGGACCAGCACCTCCCAGTCGCCGATCGAGGCCAAGCCCGCCATCAGCCGGTCGGCCAGCGGGTTGCGCAGGGTGTACATGGCCTGGAACACGGTCAGGTCCAGCGCCAGCGGCTCGCCGCGCATCCACACCGTGCCCAGCAGGGCGAACCAGGCCCAGCCGATCGCCAGCAGGCAGGCGGCCAGGATCGCCAGAGACGCCGATTCGGGACGGCGCGGATCCACCAGCGACGCGGCGTAGCGGCCCAGCCGCGGATGCGCGCGGGTCCACTGCAGCAGGCGTGCGAGCAGGGCGTTGGCGTGGCGGTCGAACCAGCGGTAGGTGTAGAGCACCCCGGCCCAGGCCAGCGCCAGCACCACCAGCAGGCCGCCCAGCACCAGCACCAGCCGGTCGGCCACCGCCGCCACCGCGTCGTAGGAGGCGCCGAAGATCCAGCCCGGCGCCAGGAACAGGGCGGCCCACAGCACGCAGGCCAGCAGGCTCATCGGCACGTAGCGCCGCAGCGGCATGCCCAGCATGCCGGCGATGGCCGGCACGAAGGCGCGGATGGCGCCGACGAAGCGTGCGATCAGGATGCCGGTCAGGCCATGCCGGCGGAACACCTGCTCGCCGCGGTCGAGCAGCTGCGGATAGCGACTGAACGGCCAGTGTTCGCGCAGCTGCGTGCCCCAGCGCCGGCCCACCCAGTAGCCGATGCCGTCGCCGGCGAAGGCGCCCAGCGCGGCGCAGGCGATCGCATAGGTGCCGTCGATATGCCCCAGGCCGATCAGCGCGCCGATCGCGAACAGCAGCGGCAGCGCCGGCACCACGATGCCGAGCACGATGATCGAATCGCAGAACGCGATGAGGAAGATCAGGCCGCCGGCCGCGACGGGATGGGCGCTGATCCAGGCGAGCGTGGCGTCGAACCAGCCGGAGTCCATCGGGCAATTATGACAGCGGCCGCTGACTGCTCGCCTACACTGTGTCCATGCAACGCGACACCGCCATCGAGACCCGCGCGCTCAAGGCCGACAGCTTCGGCCGCATCTCGCTGATGCAGGGCGCCGGCGGCCCGTTCGTGCGCCGCGACCTGGGCCACGTGCCGCTGTGGCTGCGCCTGCCGGCCAGATGGCTGGCCCGGCGCGAGGCATTGGGGCTGCGCGCGGTGGCGGGCCTGGCCGACGTGCCGCAACTGCTCGCCTGGGACGGGCGCCGGCTGGACCGCAGCTACATGGAAGGCGCGGCCATGTACCAGCGCCCGCCGCGCGGCGACGTGGCCTACTTCCGTGCCGCCCGCCGCCTGCTGCTGCAGCTGCATCGTCGCGGGGTCGCCCACAACGACCTGGCCAAGGAAGCCAACTGGCTGGTGCTCGAGGACGGGCGCCCGGCCATCATCGACTTCCAGCTCGCCAGCCGTGGCGACCCGCGCGCACGCTGGATGCGGCTGCTGTTCCGCGAGGACCTGCGCCACCTGCTCAAGCACAAGCGCATGTACTGCCGCGAGTCGCTCACTCCGGTCGAGCGGCGGGTGCTGCGCCGCAATTCCTGGGTGCGCGACGCCTGGTTCCGCACCGGCAAGCCGGTGTACCGCTTCGTGACCCGGCGGCTGCTGAAGTGGGAAGACAACGAAGGCCAGGGGCCGAAGCCGTGAGCGCCGCGCCCCGCGACAACCGGCAACGGGAGCGACCATGAGCACCCTGACAGGCAAGACCCTGTTCATCACCGGCGCCTCGCGCGGCATCGGGCTGGCGATCGCGCTGCGCGCCGCGCGCGATGGCGCCAACGTCGCGATCGCGGCCAAGTCCGACGTGCCCAACCCGAAGCTGCCCGGAACCATCCACACCGCCGCGCGCGCCGTGGAGGACGCGGGCGGGCGCGCGCTGGCGATCCGCTGCGACATCCGCGAGGAAGACCAGGTGCGCGACGCCGTCGCCCGCACGATGGACGCCTTCGGCGGACTCGACATCCTGGTCAACAACGCCAGCGCGATCTGGCTGCGCGGTGCGCTCGACACGCCGATGAAGCGCTTCGACCTGATGCAGCAGGTCAATGCCCGCGGCAGCTTCCTCTGCGCCCAGGCCTGCCTGCCGCACCTGCTGCAGGCGCCCGATCCGCACATCCTGACCCTGTGCCCGCCGCCGTCGCTGGATCCGAAGTGGTGGGCGCCGCATACCGGGTACACCCTGGCCAAGATGGGCATGAGTTTCGTCACCCTGGGCCTGGCGGCGGAGTTCGCCGACCGCCGGATTGCGATCAACGCGCTGTGGCCGCGCACGCTGATCGCCACCGACGCGCTGAACATGATTCCCGGCGTCTCCACCGGCAACGGGCGTTCTGCGGAGATCATGGCCGATGCCGCGCACGCCATCCTCACCCGTCCGGCGGCCGGCTTCAGCGGGCGCTTCCTGATCGACGACGAGGTGCTGGCCGAGGCCGGCGTCACCGACCTGTCGCACTACGCCGTCGATCCCTCGCAGCCGCTGCTGCCCGACCTGTTCCTGGACTGAAGCCCGCTCCGGTCAGGCGAGCGCCTGGGCGAGGTCGTCGACCAGGTCGCGCGCATCCTCCAGCCCCACCGACAGCCGCAGCAGGCCCTGCGGCGAGGCCGACTGCGCGCCCTCGATCGAGGCGCGATGCTCGACCAGCGATTCGGTCGATCCCAGCGAGGTGGCGTTGGTGAACAGCGCCAGCCGCCCGGCCACCGCCAGCGCCGCCTCGCGGCCGCCGGCCACCTCGAACGACAGCATGCCGCCGAAGCCGCCCTGCATCTGCCGCGCCGCGACCGCATGGCCGGGGTGGCCCGGCAGGCCGGGGTAGTGCACGGCTTCCACCTTCGGATGCGCCTGCAGGAACTCCGCCACCGCCTGCGCGTTGCGGCAGTGCCGCTCCACCCGCACCGGCAGGGTGCGCAGCCCGCGCAGCACCAGCCAGGCGGCGAACGGCGAGGCGGTATTGCCGGTCTGGCGGCGCAGCTCGTGGCATTCCGCGGCGAACCCGTCGTCGTCGGCGAAGGCCAGCACGCCGCCCATCACGTCGCCGTGCCCGCCCAGGTACTTGGTGGCCGAATGCAGGACGATGTCCGCGCCCAGCGCCAGCGGCTGCTGCAGCGCCGGCGTGGCGAAGGTGCCGTCGACCAGCAGGCGCGCGCCGGCTGCGTGCGCGATGTCGGCCAGCGCGGCGATGTCGCAGACCTTGAGCAGCGGGTTGGACGGCGTCTCCGCCCACAGCAGGCGGGTGTCGGGCGAGATCGCGGCGCGCACGGCGTCGAGATCGGTCATGTCCACCACGCGGTGGCGCACGCTCCAGCGCTCCAGCCACTTCGCGCCGACGGCGCGGTAGCCGAAATACGTGTCGTCCGCGATCAGCAGTTCGGCGCCGGGCGGCAGCGCCTGCATCGCGGTCGTGCCGGCGGTCATGCCGGTGGCGAAGAACATCGAGCGCGCGGCGCCGTCCAGCGTCGCCAGGACCTGCTCCAGCTGCGCCTGGTTGGGGCTGCCGTAACGCTGGTAGAGGTAGTCCTGCGGGAGCCCCGCGTCGGGCGCGTGCTCGAAGGTGGTGGCCAGCTGCAGCGGTGGCGCCAGTGCGCCGCTGGCGGGGTCGGGCGCGACGCCGGCGTGCGCGGCGAGGGTGTCGAAACGGTGCGTGCGGGTCATGGCGGCGTCGGCGGGGGACAGTCAGGCGATAATGCCATCGGCCCACCCGCCGCACCGGACAGCCCATGAAATACCTGCACGCGATGATCCGCGTCCACGACCTGGACGCCACCAGCCGTTTCTTCACCGAGGGCCTGGGCCTGCACCAGACCCGGCGCATGGACAACGAAGCCGGCCGCTTCACCCTGGTCTACTTCGGTGCGCCGGAGAACCCGGAGGCGGAGGTCGAACTGACGTACAACTGGCCGCCCGAGGACGGCTCGCCGCCGGAGGACTACGGCAGCGCCCGCAACTTCGGCCACCTGGCCTTCGAGGTCGACGACATCTACGCGATCTGCGCGCATCTGCAGTCGCTGGGCGTGACCATCAACCGCCCGCCGCGCGACGGCCGCATGGCCTTCGTGCGCACTCCGGACCTGATCTCGATCGAACTGCTGCAGAAGGGCGCCGCCCTGCCAGCGGCCGAACCCTGGGCCTCGATGCCCAACACCGGCGACTGGTAGGCGCACGCGCCCAGCGCCGCGCCCGGAGGCGCGGCACAATATTCCCTTCATCCTCGCGCCCCGCCGCCCATGAGCCAGCCCGATTCCACCGCCGACCTGGTCGCCCTCGGCCAACAGCGCCTGTTGCCCGTCTACCGCCAGCGGCCGCTGATCCTCGACCGCGGCCAGGGCGCGCGCCTGTGGGACATCGAGGGACGCGACTACGTCGACTTCTCTGCGGGCATCGCCGTGTGCAGCCTCGGCCACAACGATCCGGACCTGGTCGCCGCGCTCGCCGGGCAGGCCGGGCGCCTGTGGCATACCAGCAACGTGTTCTACAGCGAGCCGCCGCTGCGGCTGGCCGAGGAACTGGTGGCCGCCTCGCGCTTCGCCGAGCGCGTGTTCCTGTGCAACTCCGGTGCGGAAGCCAACGAGGCCGCGATCAAGCTGGTGCGCAAATGGGCCGCCGCGCAGGGTCGCGAACCCTCGCGGCGCGTGATCGTCACCTTCCGCGGCAGTTTCCACGGCCGCACCCTGGCCACGGTGACCGCGACCGCGCAGCCCAAGTACCAGGCCGGCTACGAGCCGCTGCCGGGCGGCTTCCGCTACGTGGACTTCAACGACGCGACCGGGCTGGAGGTCGCGATGGCCGGCGGCGACGTGGCCGCGGTGCTGGTCGAGCCGGTGCAGGGCGAGGGTGGCGTTACGCCCACGGCGCCCGGCTTCCTGCGTACCGTGCGCGAACTGTGCGACCACCACGGCGCGCTGCTCGTGCTCGACGAGATCCAGAGCGGCATGGGCCGCACCGGCACCCTGTTCGCGCACTGGCACGACCAGGTCGAGCCCGACGTCGTGACCCTGGCCAAGGCGCTCGGCGGCGGCTTCCCGGTCGGCGCGATGCTGGCCGGGCCGAAGGTCGCCCAGGCCATGCAGTTCGGCGACCACGGCACCACCTTCGGCGGCAACCCGCTGGCCGCGGCGGTGGCGCGCGTCGCGCTGCGCAAGCTGGCCTCGCCAGCGCTGCTGGCCAACGTCAGCCGCCAGGGCGCGGCGCTGCGCGCGGGGCTGCAGGCGATGGGCCGCGGCCTGTTCTCGCAGGTGCGCGGACGCGGCCTCATGCTGGGCGCGGTGCTGGCGCCGGCGCATGCCGGCCGCGCCGGGGAACTGCTCGACGCCGCCGCCGCGCAGGGCCTGCTGCTGCTGCAGGCGGGCCCGGACGTGCTGCGGTTCGTGCCGCCGCTCAGCATCACCGACGCGGAACTGGCCGACGGCCTGGCGCGCCTGGAGCGCGCGCTGGCCGCGTTGTAGGCGGCGCGACTCAGTCCTCCAGCGGCAGGGCGCGGCCGCATTTGCGGCAGTGCCAGGCGTCGGCCTCGTGGTCGGGCAGACCGCACTCGCCGCAGCGTACCTGCCGCCGCCGCGGCTGCAGCGAGCGGGCCAGTTCGGCGGTGTAGATGCCCGTGGGCACCGCGATGATGCTGTAGCCGATCACGATCAGGACCGAGGTGACGAAACGTCCGAACGGCGTGCCCGGTGCGATGTCGCCGAAGCCCACCGTGCCGACCGTCACCACCGCCCAGTACATGCCCGTCGGGATGCTGGTGAAGCCATGCTCCGGGCCTTCCACCACGTACATCAGCGCCCCGAAGATGATGACGATGGTGATCAGCGTGGCGATGAACACCGAGATCTTGCGCCGGCTGCGTAGCAGCGCCTGGATCAGCACGCCCGCCTCGCTGGAATACTCCACCAGCTTCAGCACGCGGAACACGCGCAGCAGGCGCAGTGCGCGGATCACCGTGAACGAGGCGCTGGCCGGGAACAGCAGCGACAGGAAGGTCGGCAGGATCGCCAGCAGGTCGATGACGCCGAAGAAGCTGCGCGCGTAGCGCAGCGGCCGCTTCACCACCCACAGCCGCACCCCGTACTCGACGGTGAAGGCGAGGGTGAACATCCATTCGGCGGCATACAGCCATGCGTGCCAGCGCGCCTTGACCGACGGGACGCTGTCGAGCAGCACCACCACCACGCTGGCCAGGATGGTGGCGATCAGGACCAGGTCGAAGTTGCGCTCGTCGGGCGCGTCGTGGTGGAAGATGCGCCGGAACCAGCGGTAGCGCGCGCCGTCGCTGGAAGCCGGCAGATATTCCGTCTCGAACAGGCTGGCGCCCCCGGCTGCCCTCTCGTCCGCCGGATCAGCCGGCGCGGGCATCGGCCACCTCCAGGAATGCCGCGCGCGCGGCTTCGAGGGTCGCGCCAATCGCCGCTTCATCGTGCGCGCTGGACACGAAGCCGGCCTCGAACGCCGACGGCGCCAGGAACACGCCGCGCTCGAGCATGGCGTGGAAGAAACGGTTGAACGCGGCGGTATCGCAGGCCACGGCCTGCGCGTAGGTGTCGACGGTCGGCGCGTCGGTGAAGAACAGGCCGAACATCGCGCCGACGCGGGTCGTGGTGAACGGCACGCCGGCCGCGCGCGCGGCGGCTTCCAGCCCGTCGCACAGCGCGTGCGTGGTGGCCTCCAGCCGGTCGTGGAAGCCGGGTTCGGAGACCAGGTCGAGCATCGCCAGGCCCGCCGCCATCGCCACCGGATTGCCGCTGAGCGTGCCGGCCTGGTAGATCGGGCCGGCCGGCGCGATCTGCGACATCAGCTCGCGCCGGCCGCCATACGCGCCCACCGGCATGCCGCCGCCGATGATCTTGCCGAAGGTGCTCAGGTCCGGGGCGACGCCGTAGCGCGCCTGGGCGCCGCCGAGAGCGACGCGGAACCCGGTCATCACCTCGTCGAAGATCAGCAGCGCGCCGTGGCGCGTGCACAGCTCGCGCAGGTGCTGCAGGTAGCCCTCGCGCGGCGGCAGGCAGTTGGCGTTGCCGACCACCGGCTCGATGATCAGCCCCGCGATCTCGCCGCCCTCCTGCTCGAACAGTGCGGTCGCCGCGTCGAAATCGTTGTAGGGCAGGGTGAGGGTGAGGTCGGCCAGCGACTTGGGCACGCCCGGCGAGGTCGGCACGCCGAAGGTCAGCGCGCCGCTGCCCGCCTTGACCAGGAACGAGTCGCCGTGGCCGTGGTAGCAGCCTTCGAACTTGACGATCTTCATGCGCCCGGTGGCACCGCGCGCCAGCCGGATCGCCGACAGCGTGGCCTCGGTACCCGAGTTCACCATGCGCACCATCTCGCACGAGGGCACGAGCCGGGTGATGCGTTCGGCCATCGTCACTTCCGCCGCGCAGGGCGCGCCGTAGGACAGGCCGTTGCCGATCGCGCGCTCCACTGCCGCGCGTACCTCCGGATGGTTGTGGCCGACGATCATCGGCCCCCAGGAACCGACGTAGTCGATGTAACGGTTGCCGTCGACGTCGTACAGGCAGGGGCCGTCGGCGCGCTCGACGAAGAACGGCTCGCCGCCCACCGACTTGAAGGCGCGGACCGGCGAGTTGACGCCGCCGGGCAGCAGCGCCTGCGCGCGCGAGAACAGGTCGTGGGAGCGGTCGTGGTTCATGGAATGGCATCTCTGTGCATGGAATGCGGGGAGGCGGCGGTCAGTCGCCGGGCGTGAAAGCGCGCAGGTAGGCCTGCGCCGCGGCGGCCGGGTCGGCGCTGCCGAACACGCCGCTGACCACGGCGACCAGGTCGGCGCCGGCGGCGACCAGCTGCGGGGCATTGTCGGGGGTGATGCCGCCGATGGCCACGCGCGGCACGCCCAGGGCCGCCGCGCCACCCAGCATGGCGGGGTCGGGGCGCCGTGTCGTGGCCTTGGTCGTGGTGTCGAAGAAAGCGCCGAACGCCACGTAACTGGCGCCCGACTCGACCGCCTGCCGGGCCAGCGCCAGCGAGTCGTAGCAGGAGGCGCCCAGGATCGCGTCAGGGCCCAGCGCGGCGCGGGCCGCGCGCAGATCGCCATCGTCCTCGCCCAGATGCGCGCCGTCGGCGCCGCAGTCCGCGGCCAGGCGCCAGTCGTCGTTCACGATCAGCGGGACGCCGTGCGCGCGGCAGGCGGGCAGCAGCGCGTCGAGCTGGGCGCGGCGCAGCGCCGGCGCGGCGGTCTTGTTGCGGTACTGCAGCCAGCATATCCAGGGCAGCGCGGCTTCCACCCGGGCGAGCAGCAAGCCGCCGTCGGCGATGTCCGGCGTGATCGCATAGAGTCCGCGCGCGCGGACTGCGCCGGTTTCGCCCCGGCGCGTGGGATGGGACAATGGCATGACTCCTCCGACGCTTGCGCGCCCATTATCCGATGAACGACATGCCCTACCGCAGCTGGATGTGCGTGGTCTGCGGTTTCGTCTACGACGAAGCGGCCGGCCTGCCCGATGACGGCATCGCCCCCGGCACGCGCTGGGAGGACGTGCCGGACACCTGGACCTGCCCCGACTGCGGCGTGACCAAGGACGATTTCGAGATGGTCGCGCTCTGAGCGCCCCGCCGCGGCGTCAGTGCAGGCGCCCCCGCTGCAGTCCCGCCTCGATCAGCCGCAGCCGCACCTTGGCCGCGTCCGGCGCGCCCGGAGCGCGATGCAGGTAGCGCTGCAGGTTCTCGCGCGCGCCTGCGCTGTGGCCCAGTTCCAGATAGCCCAGGCCGCGATCGCGCAGCGCCTCGGCATCGTCGGGCAGCAGGCGCAGCAGCCGGTCGGCGCTGCGCACCGCGCGTTCCCAGTCGCCGTGCTTCTGGTAGACGCCGTGCAGGTTGCGCAGCATGCGCACCAGGATGGCCCGGTTCGACGCCGGATGCAGGATCTGCGACAGCGCGTCGTCGTCCGGCATGCCGCCGCCGAGGTGGGCGCTGGCGCGCTCGCGGAGTTCATCCACGTCCAGCGGCCGCCCGCGGTTGAACGGATCCATCACCAGCACGCCGTTGTCCACCGGCAGGCGCACCAGGAAATGACCGGGGAACGACACCCCGTCCAGAGGCAGGCCGACCTCGCGCGAGACCGCCATCTGCACCAGCGCCAGCGAAATCGGATTGCCGAGCCGGCGTTCGAACACCTCGTTGATGTAGCTGTTGCGCGGGTCGTAGTACTCGTCGTGGTTGCCGGCGTAGCCGACTTCCTCGAACAGGTAGTGGTTGATGGCGCGCATCTTCAGCGCCAGCTGCGGCTCACGCTCGACAGCGCGCCGCAGGTGCGAGGCGTGGCCCTGCACGCGCAGCGCGTAGCGGCGCGGGTCGAGGTCGGGATACTCGTCGCGCGCGATCAGCAGCGCGACGTCCAGCAACGGAAGCGCGCGGTCCTCCAGCGCGGCGAGCGCCTGCCATTCCGGCAACGGGCGGGTGTGGCTCATGCCCGGAAGCCTGTGCCGCGCACGCGGCATCCGCAAGACCGCGGCATCGTCGCCTCAGGGCCTTTCGCGCAGGGACGGGGAGAGCTGCAGCAGCGACCCGTCGGATGCGCCGATGCGGGCGGCCTCGCCCGCATTCAGCTCCAGCACGTAACGCGCGGGCGCGTCGCTGGGATAGGCCGGGCAGGCATCGCCTCCGGAGCAGGGCGGCACGTCGCGCTGCTGCGACACCAGGCGCAGCGATTCGTCGAAGTACAGGATGTCGAGCGGGATGCGCGTGTTCTTCATCCAGTACGCCAGCGGCGCGGTGCGCTCGTGGATGAAGAACATGCCGTGACCCTCGGCCAATACGTCGCGGAACATCAGTCCGCGCGCGCGCTCGGCGTCGTCGTCCGCCACCTCGACCGCGTAGCGGTGCCCGGCCAGCTCCACCCAGTCCCCGTCGGCGCTGGCGCAGCCGGACAGCGACAGGGCCAGCAGGGCGGCGAGGCTTCGGAAGGGCGGCATGGAGCGGTTCCTTGGGCGGCAGGCGGACGAACATCCGGCAGCGGGCGGGGAGAGTCAAGACGACCTTGCACGCGAGGGCTATGCAAGCCGGTGGCGAAAGTGCAGAATGCGCGCCCCGCGCAGCAGCCGGACCTTGCGGCACCATGCCAACAGGCCCTTCCGACCGCCGGACACCTCGCTTCACGAGGTGTTGACGGAACCGGAAAACGGGCTAGAATGTGCGGCTCCCTTCGACGAAACGCCCTCGCGGGCCGGACGCTGAAGGGAGGTCGAAGCCCCTCACGGGGTGTTGACGAAGCGGAAAGGCCGTGACAGAATGTGCGGCTCCCTGGGGCGAAATGCTTCGGGACGAAACCCAGGCGCTGAGGCCGGTGTTTCGAAGATCTTTGACAGTGTGCGCAGGTGACTTGTGCGGGCGTCTGGCGGGTGGATGACTGTCCATCTTG
>NZ_JBHTKU010000002.1:0-898450 GCF_042678665.1 Luteimonas composti | reverse complement strand
CAAGATGGACAGTCATCCACCCGCCAGACGCCCGCACAAGTCACCTGCGCACACTGTCAAAGATCTTCGAAACACCGGCCTCAGCGCCTGGGTTTCGCCCCGAAGCATTTCGCCCCAGGGAGCCGCACATTCTGTCACGGCCTTTCCGCTTCGTCAACACCCCGCGAGGGGCTTCGACCTCCCTTCAGCGTCCGGCCCGTGGGGGCGTTTCGTCGAAGGGAGCCGCATATCCTAGCGCGCTTTTCGGTTTCGTCAACTTCTTGTGAAGCCTGGTTGGCGAGATCCGTTCAGCGGGCCGGCAGAACCTGCGTGCGGGCCGGAAATGATAGGCCCACACCGGTGACATGTCACCCCGTCTCACGAAGCGACCGGTGCAGAAGTTCTCAGCGCAAGGCCGCAAGCGCCTGCGTCAGGATCCGCGCGGGTGGCAGATGGATGCCGATGGCGAACACGTCCGGCTCGCCGGCCGGCAACTCGAGGGCGGCGAACTGGCTGTCGAGCAGGGCGACGGGCATGTAATGGCCCACACGCTCGTCCATCCGGGTGGCGACGAGGTCGCGATCGCCCTGGAGGAACAGGAAACGCAGCGGCAGGCCGGTCTCGCGCAGCATGTCGCGGTGGCGGCGGCGCAGGCCCGAAAACGCGAGCGCCACCCGCTCGCCCGCGGCGACGCGGCGCTGCAGTTCCGCGGCAATGCGCTCCACCCAGGGCAGGCGCATTTCGTCCGTGAGCGGGCGGCCACTGGCCATATGCGCCCGGGCCTGGGGAGTGTGGAAGTCGTCGGCGTCCAGGAAGGTGGCGGGCCAGGCGTCCGCCAGCGCGCGACCGATCGTGGTCTTGCCGCTGCCCGACACCCCCATCACCACCGCCACCGACACCTCGCCCGCGCTCATGCCGGCAGCTCCACTCGGACCGAGTAGCGGCGTCCCGGCTCGATGCCGGAGATGCGGCTGCCCAGCAGCGGCGCCCCATCCACTTCGACGCGCTGCGATGCCAGTCCACCCATCCGCACGATCTCCACCTCGAAATCCGCTCCACGGAAAACGCGGCGGGCCCGCACGCGCGGCCAGTGGGAGGGCAGCTGCGGCGCGACCTGCAACCCGTCGCCATCGCCACGCAGCCCGAGCAGCGATTCGATGATGCAGCGGTACATCCAGGCTGCGGTGCCGGTGTTGAACAGCTGGCTCGAACGCCCCGCGGTACGCGGGTGCAGTCGCCACGCGCCGCGGTAATAGTTGGGGACGAACACCGGCAACTGGCCGCGCTGGAGGCACTCGTCCGGGTCCGGGCCGGTGAGCATGGTGCGCAGGCTCCACCAGGCGCGATCGGCCTCGCCGCGGGCGTACAGCGCATGCATCCAGAACGCCGCGGCGTGGTTGTAGACCGCGCCATTCTCGGCCGAACCGGGGAACTTCTGGGTCAGGCGGCCCACGTCCTCGCGCATCCCGGTATACGGCGGGCCGAGCATGGCCATGCCGTGCGGAGAAGCGAGTTCGGCTTCGACCGCGGCGATCATCCGTGCCTGCCGCGACGGATCGGCCGCGCCGCTGAGCATCGCCCAGCTCTGCGGGTTGAGGTAGATGCGCCCCTCGGCATCGTGCGCGGCGCCGAACACCACGCCGTCGTCGGTGATGCCGCGCGCGTACCAGTCGCCATCCCACAGCTGCGCGTTGACCGCCGCATTGAACGAGGCGGCCCCGTCGCGGAACTCGGCCACCTGCGCGGCGCGGCCGGCGCGCTCGCAGACGGCAGCCCACAGACCGAGCGCATGGGCGCTGGCCAGCGACAGCCAGCCGGACACGCCCCGCCCCTTCCAGCCGACCATGTTCATCGGATCGCACCAGTCGCCCTGCGCGATCCAGCTCAGGCCGCGGTCGTCGCGCTGCGCGAGCAGCCAGCGCATCGCGCGGTCGATGCGTTCGGCGACGGTGGCGACCTGGCCACGCGCATCGGCGACGGTTTCGCCGAGCAGCGCGTCGTCGCCGGTCTCGTCCAGGTAGGCCTGCAGGCAGACCGGAAGCCAGACGCAGTGGTCGGTGTGCGGGACCTGGTTGATGTACTTGAGCTGCGCGCCCTCGGCCAGCAGGATGCCGTCCGGCATGGCGCCGCTGTCCTCCTGCTGCGACAGCGCCAGCAGGAAGGAGGCACGCGCGGTGGAAGGCTTCAGGTAGGCCATGCCCATCTGGTCCTGCAGGTAGTTGCGCGTCTGCGGATCGGTGGTCAGGCGGTTGGAATCGCCGTGGTAATACACCTGCCGCGGCAGCCAGTGGTTGGCGAACGCGTCGAACCAGGGATCGGGGGTTTCGATCTCGATGCAGCCCCGTGCCTCCGCGAGCCTGGCGACGGAAGCGGCGGCCGCCACGGCGAACCCGCCGGGCGCGAGGTAACGCTGGCGCAGCGCGACGATGTCGGCCTCGTCCTTCGCCGGTGCGAACACGAAGTGGAACTCCTCGGCCGCGCCGTCCGCGAGCGAGAGGCGGTACTGCAGGGCGGCCACCGGCGTCTCGTACAGCGCGTCGCCGTTGCCCAGCGACGCATCCAGCACTCCGTCGGGCGCGTGCAGTCCGCCAGCGCCCTCGAACGCGGCCTGGTTGGCCTCCCAGGCGTCGGGCGCGCGATCGTGGAGCAGGACGGTCCGGTCCTTGAAGTCGCGCTGGCGGAACCAGTCCTCCACCTTCTGGTAGGGCGTCACGCTGTCGCAGACGATGCCGCCGAGGTCCGCGCGGTAGCGGCCGGACTGGTTCATCCAGGACATGTATCCGACCGGAAAATACGGATACAGGGACAGCCGGCGCGCGCGTCCCGACACGTTGCGCACGCGCAGGGTCCACAGTTCGGCGACGTCGTCGGCGGGAAGACGGACGGCCAGTTCGATCTCGAGGCCGCCGCTGCGCACCGTCCAGGCCGCGTCGGCGGCACCGACGGAGAAGCGGAACGCCTCGGGCTCGCGATTGACCGGCGCATGCGGCACCGAGAACAGCGCGCCGTCGTCCTCGTCCTTCACGTAGCAGAAGCGGCCCGGATGGTGCGCGTAGTAGGGCTGCTCCGGCTGCATGAAGGTTTTCGCCTCCAGCGCCGGTGCGTGCGCGTACTTCGCCGGTTCGGGCTGCATGAACTGGGCGGTGGCGTAGCCGCGGCAGTTGAGCTGCAGCAGCATGCGACGGTTCCACAGGAAGGTAGATGCCTGCGGCATCGCCGTGGGACTGGTCAGCACGCAGCGGCGGCCGCCGCCCTCGAACGCGCAGGGCCCGTCACTCACGTCGTCGATTCCCGCCGCGCCTGCAGCTCGGCCTGCACCTGTTCCAGCGCGCGGTCGTCGAGCGGGTAGAACCGCATCACCCAGGCCGCGAGCAGCGCCACCACGCCGGGGATCACGGTCAACAGCAGGGCGATGCCCTGGCGCGAGGCGTCGCTCTGCGCCTCGTTGGCCACGTAACCCAGCGCCGCCAGCACCCAGGCGATCAGCGCCGAGGCCAGCGCGCCTCCGAGCTTCTGCGAGAACGTCGCGGCCGAGAACGTCATCGCGGTGGCCCGGCGGCCGGTCTTCCACTCCGTGTAGTCGGCGCAGTCGGCGTACATGGAGAAGGCCAGCGGCGACTTCGGACCCAGCAGCAGGCCGATCAGGGTGTTGATGCCCAGCAGCAGCCAGACCTGGTCGGGCGGCACCAGGTACATCGCGCAGCTGAGCACGCCCACGGCGGCCATCAGCCACATCATCAGGCGCCGCTTGTCCACGTAGCGCGTCATCAATGGCGTCAGCGCAGCGCCGATCGCCAGCGCGACCGAATACACGCCCAGGAAGGTACCGGTGAGTTCCGGCTGGCCCACGTAGTACTTGAGGAAGTACACCAGCGAGCCGCTGCGCATCACGATGGTCACCATGATCACCAGCGCCAGCACGAACAGCACCAGCCAAGGCCGGTTGTGCAGCAGGTCGGCGATGTCCTGGCGGATCGCGCTGCGCTGCGACGGGGGCGGCGCGATGCGCTCGCGGGTGGACAGGAACACGGTGGCGAAGGTGGCCGTCGCGATCAGTCCGTACAGGGCCAGCGTGAGCTGCCAGCCCAGGGCCTCGTCGCCGCGCCCCAGCCAGCCGACGAGATCGAGCGTGAGCCAGCTGACCAGGGTGGTGCCGGCGAAGGCGGCGATGAAGCGGAAGCTGATCAGGGTGGTGCGCTGCTGGCTGTCGGCCGTCATCACCCCCGACAGGGCCGAGTAAGGCATCGAGAGCACGGTGTAGGCCAGCATCATCAGGCTGAATGTGGCGTAGGCCCAGAGCAGCTTGCCGCCCTGGTCGAGGTCGGGAACGGTCCAGGTCAGCACGCCGGTGACGGCCAGCGGCAGCGCGCCCCACAGCAGGTAGGGACGGAACCGGCCCCAGCGGGTGCGGGTCCGGTCGGCCAACGCACCGATCAGCGGGTCGGTGATCGCGTCGACGATCTTGGTCACCAGCATCATCGTGCCAACCGCGGCCGCGGCCAGGCCCATGACGTCGGTATAGAAGATCAGCAGGAAGGCCGAGATGTTGGCCCAGTAGAGGTTGAAGCCGAAATCGCCGATGCCGTACCCGGCCTTCTCGCGGAAACGCAGGCGCGCGCGCGCGCCGCCGTCCGCACTGGTGGCTGCTGGCTGGACCATGTTCCTCCCGTCCACGCCGATGACCGGCGGCTGTGCCGGCATGGCGTGGTAGCGCTACCAAGAGTGCCGGGATCGGGGCGCCTTGGCAAACGCGGTTGCGGATGTCACCGATGTCCGTCTTCCGGGCGCGGTCGTGGAACGGTGACGCCGGCAGGCCGGGCCGCCCGTTGTCCCCGGGGGGCCGGCGACCGCGAGGTGTCAAGCCTTGTCCCGTCCGTCCCGCCCCCCTACCCTGCCCCTGCCCGCCTGGCCCCGGCCGCGATGTCCCGCTTCGTCCATCTCCACCTCCGCAGCGAGTATTCGCTGGTCGACTCGACCATCCGCATCCCGGACCTGGTCAAGCGCTGTGCCGCGCTCGGACAGCCATCGGTCGCGATTACCGATCGCAACAACCTGTTTTCGCTGGTGAAGTTCTATCGCGCGGCGGAAGGCGCGGGGATCAAGCCGGTGGCCGGCGCCGACGTGATGGTCGCCGAGGGCAACGACCAGGCCTGGCTGCTGACCCTGCTGGTGCGCGACCATGCAGGCTATCTGTCGCTGTCGCGCCTGCTCAGCCGCGCCTGGATGCAGGGCCACCGCAACGACGGCGTCGTGGTCCGCCCCGAATGGCTGGCCGACGACGCCACCGGCCTGTTCGCCCTGGCCGGACGCCACAGCCTCGCCGGCCAGCAGCTGGCCGGCGGGCGCGACGACCTCGCCGGCCAGGCCTTGGCCGACCTGCAGCGCGTCTACGGGGAGGACTGCTTCCTCGAGCTCACCCGCTGCGGCCTGCCGGGCGAGGACGACTTCAACGGATTCGCGCTGCAGGCCTCGTCCGCGCGCGGCATTCCGGTGGTGGCCAGCAACGACGTGCGCTTCCTCGACGCCGACGGCTTCGAGGCCCACGAGGCGCGCGTGTGCATCGCCTCCGGGCGGGTGCTGGACGACCCCAAGCGGCCGAAGGACTACGCGCCGGGCCAGTACCTCAAGTCCAGCGAGGAAATGGCCGCGCTGTTCGCCGACATTCCCGACGCGATCGACAACACGGTCGCGCTGGCGCAGCGCTGCAACCTCGAGCTGCGGCTGGGCACCTACTACCTGCCCGCCTACCCGGTACCGGACGACGAGACGCTCGACACCTGGATCGCGCGGCAAGCGCGCGATGGCCTGGAGCGGCGCCTGGCCAAGTACCCGCTGGCGCCCGGCCACACCCGCGAGAGCTACTTCGAGCGGCTCGAAGTGGAACTGGGCGTCATCATCAAGATGGGGTTCCCGGGCTACTTCCTGATCGTCTCGGACTTCATCAAGTGGGCCAAGGAGCACGGCATCCCGGTCGGGCCGGGCCGCGGCTCGGGCGCCGGCTCGCTGGTGGCCTGGGCGCTGGAGATCACCGATCTCGACCCGCTGCCCTACGACCTGCTGTTCGAGCGCTTCCTCAACCCCGAACGCGTGTCGATGCCGGACTTCGACATCGACTTCTGCATGGACCGCCGCGACGAGGTGATCGACTACGTGGCGGCCAAGTACGGCCGCGACCGCGTCAGCCAGATCATCACCTACGGCACCATGGCCGCCAAGGCGGTGCTGCGCGACGCCGGCCGCGTGCTGGGCCACCCCTACGGCTTCGTCGACGGGCTGTCGAAGCTGATCCCGCTGCAGCCGGCCGACCCGCTGTCGCTGGAGGATGCGATCGGGCGCAGCAAGCGCGCGCAGAAGGACAGCAATTACGTCGTCGCCGAGTTCAGGCAGCGCTACGAGGAGGAGGACGAGGTCCGAGACCTGGTCGACCTCGCGCTGCAGCTCGAGGACCTGACCCGCAACGCCGGCAAGCACGCCGGCGGCGTGGTGATCGCGCCCTCGCCGCTGTCGGACTTCTGCCCGCTGTTCGCCGAACACGACGAGGGCGGGCGCGGCCGCAACCCGGTCACCCAGTTCGACAAGGACGACGTGGAGGCGGTCGGCCTGGTGAAGTTCGACTTCCTCGGCCTGCGCACGCTGACGATCATCGACTGGGCGGTGAAGGCGATCAACGCGCGCCGCGCCGCGGCGGGCGAGGCGCCGCTGGATATCGGTGCGCTGCCGCTCGACGACCAGGCCAGCTACGAGCTGTTCGCGCGTGGCGACACGGTGGCGGTGTTCCAGTTCGAATCGCGCGGCATGCGCGAGCTGCTCAAGCGCGCCAAGCCCGATACCTTCGAGGACATCATCGCGCTGGCCGCGCTGTTCCGCCCCGGTCCGCTGGGTTCGGGCATGGACCGGCAATGGTGCGACCGCAAGCACGGCATCGAGGAGGTCAGCTACCCGCATCCGGCGCTGGAGCCGGTGCTCAAGCCCACCTACGGCGTCATCGTGTATCAGGAACAGGTGATGCAGATCGCCCAGGTCCTGGCCGGCTATTCGCTCGGCGGCGCCGACCTGCTGCGCCGCGCGATGGGCAAGAAGAAGCCCGAGGAGATGGCCAAGGAGCGCGCCAAGTTCGAGGCGGGCGCCGCGGCCAACGGGGTCGACGCCAGGACCGCGACCCAGATCTTCGACCTGATGGAGAAGTTCGCCGAGTACGGCTTCAACAAGTCGCACTCGGCCGCCTACGCGCTGGTCGCCTACCAGACCGCGTGGCTGAAGGTGCACTACCCGGCCGAATTCATGGCCGCGGTAATGTCTTCGGACATGGACAACACCGACAAGGTGGTCGGCTTCCTCAACGAAGCCAAGGCCATGGGCCTGACCGTACTGCCGCCGGACGTCAACGCCTCGGCCTATATGTTCGAGGCCATCGACGGCGAGGAGGACGGGCAGGGCCGCCGCACCACCATCCGCTACGGCCTGGGCGCGGTGAAGGGCGTCGGCCGCGGCGCCTGCGAGGCGATCATCGAGGCGCGCGGCGGCGGCTATGCAGACCTGTACGAGTTCTGCAAGCGCGTCGATTCGGGCCGGCTCAACCGGCGCACGCTCGAGGCGCTGATCCAGGCCGGCGCGCTCGATGCGCTGGCGGCCAACCGCGCCTCGCTGATGCTGCAGCTGCCCGAGGTGCTCAAGGCCACCGACCAGATCGCGAAGAACCGGGCGGCCGGCATGTTCGACATGTTCGGCGGCGGCGGCGACGCCGACATCCACATCGAGCTGCCGACCTGCGACGAGTGGCCGCTCAAGCAGAAGCTCGACGGCGAGCGCGATACGCTCGGCCACTACCTCAGCGGCCATCCGCTCGATCCCTACCGCGACGAACTCCGCGGCCTGGTCGGCCACGACCTGGGCCAGCTCGACCAGCTGTGGGCGGGCCGATCGGAGTCCGAATCGCGCGGCTGGCGGCCGGAAACCACGGTGGTGATCGCCGGCCAGGTGATCGCGATGCGCAAGCGCGGCGATTCCCAGGCATTCGTGCAGATCGAGGACGGCCGCGGGCGGCTCGAATGCGCCTTCTTCGCCGAGGAGTACTTCAGCTACGCCTCGCTGCTCACGCGCGACCGCATCCTGGTGATCGAGGGCGGACTGCGCGAGGACGAGTTCAGCGGCGGCTTCGCGCTGCGCGCGCGGCGCTGCTGGGATTTCGAGCAGGTCTGCGCGCAGAACGCGCAGGGCCTGTCGCTGCGCCTGGACCTGCGGGTGGCCGGCGCGCTGGAGCGCGTCGAATCGCTGTTCGCCCAGCACCGGCCCGGCAGCACCCCGCTGCGCTACGAGCTGCTGCTGCCCTCGGGCTCGACCGGCAAGCTGGACGTGAACGGCGCGCACGGCGTGCGCGTGGCGCCGGACCTGCCCTCCACCCTGCGCAGCCTCCCCGGCGTGCGCCAGGTGCGCCTGTCGCTGCAGCGGCCCTGGGTCGGCGGCTGACGCGACAGGCGGCGCCCGCCGCGGCCCACCGTACGGTCCGGACGCCCGGGTACGGTGGCGAGCGGTCCAGTCGGCTAGACTTTCCGCTTCCCTGCAGCAGTCCCGGGCATGAATCCCAATTACCTCGACTTCGAGCAGCCGATCGCGGACCTCGAGGCCAAGATCCACGAACTGCGCCAGGCCAGCAACGGCCCGGCGGTCAACATCGATACCGAGATCCACGCGCTGCAGGACAAGCTGCGCAAGCGCACCGCGCACATCTTCCGCGACCTCAGCCCCTGGCAGGTCTCGCAGCTGGCGCGGCACCCGATGCGTCCGTACACGCTGGACTACATCAAGGTGTTCTGCGACGAGTTCGAGGAACTGGCCGGCGACCGCGCCTACGCCGACGATCCGGCGATCGTGGGCGGGCTGGGCCGCATCAACGGCCGTTCCGTGGTGATCATCGGCCACCAGAAGGGCCGCGACACCAAATCCAAGGTGCGCCGCAACTTCGGCATGCCGCGCCCGGAGGGTTACCGCAAGGCGCTGCGCCTGATGAAGATGGCCGAGCGCTTCAGGCTGCCGCTGCTGACCTTCATCGACACGCCGGGCGCCTACCCCGGCATCGGTGCGGAAGAGCGCGGCCAGTCCGAGGCCATCGCCCGCAACCTGATGGAGATGGCCGAGCTGAGGACGCCGATCCTGTGCACGGTGATCGGCGAGGGTGGTTCGGGAGGCGCGCTGGCGATCGGCGTCGGCGACCGCACCATCATGCTCGAGTACAGCACCTACTCGGTGATCTCGCCCGAAGGTTGCGCCTCGATCCTGTGGAAGGACGCGGCCAAGGCGCGCGATGCCGCCGAGCAACTGGGCCTGACCGCGCGCCGCCTGCGCGGCCTGGGGCTGGTGGACAAGGTGGTGCGCGAGCCGATCGGCGGCGCCCACCGCAATCCGCGCCAGACCGCGATCCGGCTCAAGACGGTGCTGATGAACGAGCTCGACGCGCTCGAACAGCTGCCGCTGGATGAACTGGTCGCCGCGCGCTACCGCCGCCTGCGCGGCTACGGCGCCTACGAGCACGCCTGAGACACGCGCCGGAGCGGCGCGGTGAACAAGGGGGAGGCGGTGAACCGGCCCGAGCCCAGCACGTCCGGCGCCCTGCCGGCCGCACTGCCTGCGCCATCCTGCGAAGGCCCGATGCTGGTGGGCTACAGCGGCGGGCTGGATTCGACCGTGCTGTTGCACCTGCTCGCCCAGAGCGACCAGATGCGGCGCCGCGGGCTGCGCGCCCTCCATGTCCATCACGGCCTGCACGCGGACGCCGACGAGTGGGCGCGGCACTGCATCGACCTGTGCCGGGAACTCGATGTCCCGATCGACGTCGTCCGGGTGGCCGTCGCAGGCGACACCGGCGACGGCCTCGAGGCGGCGGCGCGCGACGCCCGCCATGCCGCCTTCGCCGAGTGCCTCGGCGAAGGCGCGATCCTGGCGCTGGCCCACCATCGCGACGACCAGGCCGAGACCTTCCTGCTGCGGGCCCTGCGCGCCTCGGGTCCAGACGGGCTCGGCGCGATGCGCGCGTGGCGACGCTTCGGGCGCGGCTGGATGTGGCGGCCCCTGCTCGAACTGCCGCGGCAGGCGCTGCTGGCGCACGCACGCGCCCATGGACTGCGCTGGATCGAGGATCCATCCAACGCGGATGACGCGCACGACCGCAATTTCCTGCGAAACAAGGTGATGCCGCTGCTGCAGGCGCGCTGGCCGCATGCAGGCGCCGCCTTCGCGCAGGCCGCCGGCCTGCAGCGCGAAGCGTCCGCGCTGCTGGAGGAAATGGACGCACAGGCGCTGGCCATGGTCCGTACGGTCGATCCCCGCTGCCTGCACGTCGCGTCCCTGGCGGCGCTGCCTGCGCCGCGACGCGCACGCGTGCTGCGCCGCTGGGTCGCCGAAACCGGCCTGCCGCCGCTGCCGGCGCGGGCCATCGCTGAACTCGCCCCGCTGCTCGCAGCGGGCCCGAACCCGCGCGGCGAGTTCGCCTGGTCCGGCGCCGCCATCCGTCGCTGGCGCGGCCTGCTGTACGCCGGCTTGCGTCCACCTCCGCCGGATACCGCGCCGCGGTACTGGGACGGGCGGGCCGCGCTGCACTGGAGCGGCGGCGAGCTGTCGCTGACGCCGCCGGGACCGGCGGGCGAACCCCGGGACGCCATCACACCGCGTTTCGTCGTACGCTCCCGTCAGGGCGGCGAGCGCATCACCCTGCCCGGCCGGCGCCATTCGCATGCGCTCAAGCACGTGCTGCAGGACCTCGGCGTGCCGCCCTGGAGCCGGGAGCGGTTGCCGCTGCTGTTCGACCCGGAGGGCGAGCTGCTGGCCGCCGGCGACCTGGTCCTCTCGGCCCGCTTCGACGCCTGGTCGCGCAACACCGGACGGCGCCTGTCCTGGCGCGGTTGAGCGTCGCGCACATGCCGTCCGCGGGCGGCTGGCTTACACTGCGCGCATGGGCCAGAAAGCCGACACCACGACCTCCGACGCCTCGCCCGTCGCCGATTTCGAGTCCTCGCTCGACCAGCTCGAACAGCTGGTGGAGAAGATGGAGCACGGCGAGATGAGCCTGGAGGAATCCCTCGCCGCCTACGAACGCGGCGTGGGCCTGTACCGCCACTGCCAGCAGGCGCTGGAGCAAGCCGAACTGCGCGTGCGCCTGCTTGCCGATCCCGACGCGCCGGAGCGGGCCGAACCCTTCCCCGGCCTCGATGGCGACGCCTGACCCCGCGGGGGGCCTGCTCCAGGCCGACCTGGCCCACTGGCGCAGCCGCACCGACGCCACGCTCGCGGCCGCGTTCGACGCCCTGGAAGGCCGGACCGAACCGCGCCTGCTCGCGGCCATGCGCCATGCGGTACTGCTCGGCGGCAAGCGGATGCGCCCACTGCTGACCTACGCCGCCGGCCTGGCCTGCGGCGCCGACATCACCCGCCTGGACGCCCCCGCCGCGGCGGTGGAGCTGGTGCATGCCTACTCGCTGGTGCACGACGACCTGCCGGCCATGGACGACGACGCCCTGCGCCGCGGCCAGCCCACCGTGCATGTGGCCTTCGACGAAGCCACCGCGATCCTGGCCGGCGATGCGCTGCAGTCATTGGCCTTCGCCCTGCTTGCCGATGCGCCGGTGCCCGACGCCGCGCGCGTGTCGATGCTGGCCGAACTGGCCGGCGCCGCCGGCGCGGCCGGCATGTGCGGCGGGCAGGCTTTCGACCTGGCGGCCACCGGCAGCGCGATCCCGCTGGACGCCCTGGAACGGCTGCATGCACTCAAGACCGGCGCGCTGCTGCGTTCCGCGGTGCGCCTGGGCGCGATCGCGGCCGGCGCGGATGCCGCGGCGCGCGACCGGCTGGACGGCTTCGCACAGGCGCTGGGGCTGGCCTTCCAGATCCGCGACGACCTGCTCGACATCGAGGGCGACAGCGCCACGCTCGGCAAGACCGCCGGCAAGGACGTGGCGCAGGACAAGGCCACCTTCCCCGCCCTGCTTGGCGTCGAGGCCTCGCGCGCGCGCCTGCGCGAACTCGCCGCGCGGATGTCGGAGGCCCTGGCCGGCTTCCCCGGCGACACCGCCGCGCTGGCCGAACTGGGCCGGCGCTCCATCGAGCGCGCGCACTAGCCAGCGCGCAACGTCGCGCGATCCCGGGCCTCGCGTGCCCGCGATGATCATCCCGCGCGCCGCCGTCGCCATCGTCTTCACATCGGTTAGAGTGCCGGCCATGCGCCGCACTACCGTCCTGCTGCTGCTCTCGTGCCTGCTCGCCTGCAGCGGGCTCGCCCAGGCCTGGGACGGGCATGGCCATCGCCTCGTCGCGAGGCTCGCCGAACCCCACCTGCATCCGGACGCCCGCGCCGAAGTGCAACGGCTGCTGGCGCTGGAGGGCGCCAGCCGGATGCACGAAGTGGCCAGCTGGGCGGACGACCTGCGCAGCGGTGAGTCTCCGCTGGCGAAGGAATCTGCGCGCTGGCACTTCGTCAACATGGCCGAGGACGGCTGCGCCTACGATGCCGCCCGCCACTGCCCCGAGGGCGACTGCGTGGTGGCCGCGCTCCACAAGCAGGCCGGCATCCTGGGCGACCGCGACCAGCCGGATGCCGAGCGCCTGCAGGCGTTGAAGTTCGTCGTCCACTTCGTCGGCGACATCCACCAGCCGCTGCACGCGGGCTACGGTCACGACCGCGGCGGCAACCGCGTGCAGGTGCACGTGCACGGCAAGGGCAGCAACCTGCACGCGCTGTGGGACGAGGACCTGCTGGCCACGGCGGGGCTGGACGAAGCCGCGCACGCGGACAAACTGCAGCTCACCGAGGATCGGTTGCCCGCCGATGTCGGCCCGTATACGCCCTCGGCCCCGGCGGTGTGGGCCGAGCAGTCGTGCCGGATCGCCACTGCGCCAGGGGTGTATCCGGACGAAGCGAAACTGGGCGAAGCCTACCTCCGGCAGCATCTGCCGACCGTCGAGCGCCAGGTACGGCTTGGGGCCGCGCGGCTGGCCCGCCTTCTCAACGAGGTACTGGCCTGAACGGCACAGGTTCGTCATTGCCCGCCTGCCGCCTGGCGTGGCCGTCCTGGGCCTAGTTCCTGTAGAACCCGCTCGAACAGTTGCTGTAGATGACCTCGCAGGCGAGCCCTTTGTGGGCACGGCGGCAAGCATCGAGCACCAGGCTGCTGGCGTCTTCTGCCGACGGGGCCGCAACATGGTACGTCGGCATGACCGGCTCCGGTCCACCGGGCTTTGCGATGGCTGCGCAGCTGTCGCGATAGGTAAAAAACACTTCGCAATCCTCGCCGCCAGCCGATTTGCACCCCCTGATCGCGCCGCGAGCCGCCGCCTTCGGGGATCTCGTCCCTGTCGAGACCCCGATGATGGACTGCGCGCCATTCCGGGCAAAGGCACCCCACCCGGGTCGCCAGGTCGGCTCCGTCCGGGGAAACATGATCCACGGGATTCCACCGCCACCCGGGCCGCAGCGCGCCGAACCCACCGCCACGCCCTGGGGGCACGCGGTCTGGGCCAGCACCGGGCCACAGCCGGCAAGAAGTACAACCGAAACCAGGGCTACCTTGCGCATCGAGCCATTCCGAATCGACAGGTCTGCTGACGGATGTCGGAGTGCATCGCGGCGCCGAGTCGGCGATGGCTGATCGCCGACTCGACGGACCCTCCTGCTACCGCAGCGGATTGGCGTTGATCGCCTCGCCCTTCCGGCCGCAGGCAGGGGGGTTGGTCATCCCGAGACTGAGCAGGTTGCCGCCGTTGATGATGCAGGTGAACTCCTTGCCATCGGCAGCCTTGAGGCTGGCGTAGGTATTGGTCCCCTCCGTACGCCGGCTCACCAGGGTGAGTTCGGCCGGGTCGTAACCGAGCGCGCCAGCCGACTCGGAGCGGATCCGATCGTCGCTGAGCGAGTTCGTTCCAGAGGCCAGCGAGGTGCAGCCGGACAGGGCCAGCGACAGCACGACGGCGCAGGTGCAGGTGTTGAGTCCATTCATGGGTGTGTTCCTTCCATTCGCGGCCCGGAAGCGGAATCGTCGAGGTGGGCCGGGCCTCTCCGATAGGCAACGCCGGTCGGGCGCCGCCGTTGGGCATCAGCGCGCACCCGGCTGTCCCGGTGCCCCGTAGGTCGGCTGGTTGAAGGCGCTGTAGGGATTGAACTGGCCGAGCGTGCCCTGGAACAGCATCGCGGCCATCGGCGGCGCGCTGACGATGAGCGCGGTAAGAATCAGGCCCAGGCCGCCCTGCTGCATCGCCATGGCGGTCACGCTCTCGCTGCCGGGCACGAGCATCGAGGCGACCCAGAACGCCATGCCCACTGCGATGACCATGTCCAGCGCCAGGGTCACCATCACGCTCAGCAGTGCCATCGAGAACAGCGTACCGACGCCGAAGAACAGCCAGCGCTGGAACAGCGACCGCGTCTGCTCGAACAACAGGCACAGGATGAACAGCGGCCCAAGCGCCACCACCAGCCCGATCGCGATCTTGTTGAGCAGCAGCGCGGTCGCGGCCATGATCGCGGGCCCGCCGAGGCCAACGCTGGTCAGCAACAGCGCGCGCTCCTTCTGCGACTGGGTGACCACGTTGTCCCGCACATCCACCGCGTCGATCGCCTCCAGCGCCACCTGCATGATCGCCAGGGCCCGGTCGATGTCCTCGTAGGCGCCTTCGCTGTCCTCGCCGGTCATGGTTTCGTTGATCGTCCTGCTCAGGCCATCGCTCAGGGTCTGGTAGATGGAGCCCCAGGACACCGCCACGCCCAGGGCGATGCCGACGATGAAGGTGGCCCGCAGCGAACTGACCACGAGGGCCATCATCGATTCGCGCGACTGTCCGGTCACGACCCGATAGCCCTGCAGCATGATCCACAGGGTCAGCAGGGTGATGCCGAGTCCACCCAGCACCCGGACCACGCGTGCGCCGAGGTTGGGCAGGTATTCCCCGATCAGTTCGTCGTCGAGGAAGCTGCTGATCTCGCTGAAGAAGACCATGTTCGGCAATCCCGCCTGGGGGAACAGCCACCCGAACGCCGCATTCGCCAGCCCTGGGTCGAGAACGTCCATATTCCTGCCTTTGCCGTTCATGGTGGTGCAGCCTGGGGCCCGTCCGTCAGCGGTCGCGACGACGCGCCACGCCCAGCGCCGCCTTCAGGGTGCCGTATTGCACCGCGGTGTCCATCAGCCCGGCGATGCCCCCCTTGCGCGCGGCCTCGTCGCTGAAGGCGGCCTGCCCGAGCCAGACCTGCTCGGTATGCAACGCCTGCAGCGCGGCATCGTAGGCGCCCAGCAGTGTGCTGGCGTTCTGCACATCGGTGGTGACACGCGCCTCGAGCTGGGCGATGTTGTTGTCGACGCGGTCCAGCGCGCCCGGCTGGTCTTCCGGCACGTTCTCGGCCTGGCGCCGGATCTCGTCCATCTCCCGGTCCCGCTCGGAGAGCCGGTTGAGGATCTTGACCATGACGTTGTAGCGGGTGTTCTCGGTCTGCACGATCGCCATGCAGTTCTGGAGCTGGCGCCGCGAGATCTCCGCGATCCGGGCCGGCGCCCTCGGCAGCGAGTCGGCGCTGCCGCAGCGCTCGTCGACGAAGTCGTTGAGTCCACGCTCTGCCAGGGTCTCGCGATAGCCGGCACCACCCTTGAAGGCCTGGCCGCGGACGTACTTCTGTTCGAGATCGCGCAACTGCGCTTCGTACTGCTGGATCTGACGGCGCAACTGGTCGTACTTCTGCTGGTACTGGGCGATCCAGGCGAGCTTGTTGGTGATCGTGTGCGCCGGGTCCGCCACGATCGCCTGCCCCGACGCCAGCGGCACCCACATGCATCCGGCAACCAGGGCCGCCACGACGGCGGGCCTCTGGACCAGGCGCTTCATGCGTTCCCTGCTCATTTCCGCTACTCCCTGATGGCGGGCTCCAGCCCGGATTCGTTGCCCCGTCCATGGCTGGCGACGGGGGCCGCACGGCCGGCCGCGCCTTCCCCTGCCCGCCCCGCACCGCTCGCCCGCGCGCCCTTGCGCTCGCGCTGGAAGCGCGGCAGCCACTGCTCGGGCGACAGCTCGGCTTCGCCGCCATCGAGCGCCCGCGATTCCTCGGCGAGGATGCGATGCATCACTGCGATGTTGTCGGTACTGGCGGAGATCACCGCCAGCGCGTCCTCGAGTCCGCGCAGGTTGAGCTGGCAAACGGTCGAGACATGGCCCTGCTTGACCAGGAAACTCCGCGAGCGCTCGTCCAGGCTCTTGACCACCTGGTACTCGGCCTCGGTCAGTTTCAGCCCCTCGATGTAGTCGTCCCGCGATGCGCCCGGATTGGGCAGCAGGATCAGGGTGGCGGTCTGTTCGATCAGCGCGGCCGAAATATCGCTGCCCAGCGCGTCCTCCGGACTCTGGGTGGCGAAAATTCCGAAGCCGTTCTGCTTGCGGATGGTCTTCTGCTTGTTGCGGGCGAACTCCTTGAGCTCCCCGCCGCCTGCGAGGATCTTCCAGAACTCGTCCATCACGTAGATCAGCCGCCTTCCGTCGATCAGATCCTCCAGCCGGTGCAGCAGGTAGCTGACCACGGGCACCCGGACCTCGGCGTTGTCGATGACGTCGGTGTAGTCGAAACCGATGATGTTGGCCCGGTCGAGGTCGATGATGTCGACCGGGTTGTCGAACACCCAGCCCAGCGCATGCCCGGCCGTCCACTTGCGCAGGCGCGCGTACAGCCCGTCGTCGCCCATGTTGGGCAGGCTCTTCTGGAAGTTTGTCATCGAGCGCAGGTGCGGCGGCATGTCCAGCATGGCCGCGACGGCACGGTGGATGTCCTCGTCCTCGCTGGCGGTGTAGTGCGCCTTCCCCGCCAGCGTCTTGACGAGGTTGCCGAGGAACTGCGCGTTGGCATCGGTGTTCTCGCACTGGAACGGGTTGAACCCGGTGGGCTCGCCGTTCGCCAGGGCCAGGTAGTTTCCGCCGCAGGCGCGAACGAAGATCTCGGCGCCGCGGTCCTTGTCGAAGAAGAAGATCGTAGGGGGCGGGTCGTACTTCTGGACCTGGCTGAGCAGGAAGTTGATCAGCGCCGTCTTGCCGGTGCCCGACTTGCCGATCACCATGGTGTTGGCGATCGCCTTTTCCCCGAGCGAGTTCTCGGCCGGGTGGGTGGCGTGGAAATTGAAGTAGTACGGCTGCCCGTTGGTGGTCTGCAGCGCGGTCACGCATTCGCCCCAGGGATTGTTGTACCGCTTGCCGGTCGCGAAGTTGTGCAGCGGCGACAGGCCGAGGAAGTTGAGCGAACTCACGTTCGCGATGCGGGTCCGGTACTTCCAGTTGCCCGGGAACTGCGAATAGAACGAGGCGCAGGCCGCCAGGTCCTCCTTGGCCGATACGAAGCCGGCGTTGGACAGCTCGGCCCTGGCCGTGGCGAGGTTGCGCGAGAGCTGCTGCTGGTCGCCGGCGTACAGCGTCATGATGAAGTGGTATTCGCCCAGGACGAAGTTGCCCGAGGCCACCTGGTCCATGGCCTGGTCGAGTTCGGCGATCTGGCTGACCGCCTTGTCGCCCGACGAGATCATCATGCCCTTGGTGCGGTCGAGTACCTTCAACGCGTCCTGGCGGCCCATGGGGCTGAACGAATGGGTGATCACGTACTCGAAATCGAGGTACTTGAGCCCGTTGAGGATGCCCGGCCAGGTCGCGTCGGAGTATTCCTTGATGTTGAGGATCGCGCCGAAGTGGTGCCCGCCCCCGGGCGTGGTGATGGCGAAGTCGCCGCCGCGAGGCGAGAACTTGTGGCGGCTCACCGGCAAGTAGTCGCAGACCGGCGCGCGGAGCACGGGCACCGGCTCGCGGATCCGGTTGAGCAGGTAGCCGAACAGTTCCAGCGTCTGGGAGAACACGACCCCGTTCGCACCCTCGTACATCCCGAGGCGCACCGGCGCATGGTCCCTGAGCACCGCCTCGAGATTGCCGGCCAGTTCCAGCAGACGCGCGACGGCCTGGTCCTGCTCGGCCTGGAGGCGGGCAATTGCCGTCGACCGTTCGACCAGGCGCTTCCCGCCGACGACCGGCCGATAGATCATCGTCAGGTACAGCTCGTTCTGCATGATCTTCTGCGCGGAGAGCGCCGCGTAGTACTCGTCCGACAATTGCTGGTTGAAGGCTTGTCCGTAGGCGCCGCCGACCTGCACGCCGCCGCGCCGGCGCAGGTCGTGTACCCAGAACGCCACGTTGACGAAATCCGGCGCGCGCAGGGTCTGCAGCATCCGGTTGAAGGTGGAGTGGCGATGCTCCAGATCCCATTCCTCGCGGCCGACGAAGGGCAGTCCGTCCAGCCGCCAGGTCAGCAGGAAATCCCCGCCCGTCGTCTTCACCACGTGCTGGGCCACGTGCGAAGACAGCGGGACGAACTCGGCGACGGCGGTGTCCGCGACGGCCATGGATTCACCCATCCCTCGCGGGGAGCTGGAGGTCCCTGCGATAGCTGTTCGGGGAAAAGGCCCAGGCGCCGTCGTGCAGGCGGACGTTTCGGGCCTTGCCCCGGAATTGCCACCGCAGGCCAAGCAGCCGGAAGATCATCTCGTCGCGCCGCGCCATCTGGCGCATGACGAAGATCACGACCGGCAGCAGGGCCAGGAAGAACATGTTGAGGTAGAAGGTCAGCAGGAGGCACGCGCCGGCCCCGATCGCGAAGGGCACGTAGGGCACCCCCATGAACATGGCCGGGCGCGTGCAACCCCTGAACAGCACATCCTTATGCATGCTGGAGCAACTGGGCGGCGAGCATGGCGGTGGACGTGACGTCGTCCGGCAGCAGCATCCGCGCGATCTGGCTCGCCGCGCCGATCAGGAAGCCTCCGATCAGTACCGGCGCGACATCGCCGATACGCTTGTGGTTGAAGGCGATCTGGTAGCCCGCGAAGATCACCGCGATGGTCACCACTGCGATCGAGGCCACGTTGAGCAGCGAGTTGATATTGGTGAAGAACGTCTCGACCCGCCCCCGGGCGCCGGTGCCGTCCTGGGCGAGGACGAGCAGCGGCATGGCGACTGCGGTGGCGGCCACCAGGGCCCGGCTGCCGGCGCCGGTGAGCCGGGTCTTGGCGTTGCTGTATGCGGTGTGCTTCATGGCGGACTCCAGGTATGTGGTGGTTGCACTGAGGTGAAGGGAACTTCCACGCGCCGGCCGGCGCGCTTGCCGCTAGAACACGAAGGCCGTATCGGCGGACGGGTCGGCCTGCGACGGCGCCAACGGACGCGCGGGGCGCGAGGCCGCGGCCATCGGCTGGACGAGAACCGGCGCATCCGCGCCTTGGGGCGACGCTGGACCGGGGGTCAGGCGGGAGGACGGACCTGGCGTGGCCATGCCGGATCCCGCCGGCACACCCGCTTCCGATGCCACCATGGCCACCTGGGCCCGGCGCGAGAGCAGCGAGCGGCCGGGCTCGGCAGCGGCGCCCTGCGTGCGGGCGCGGCGCTCCACCAGTCCGACGGGCGGCGCGTCCTGCCGCGCCACTGCCGCGCCCCAGGCGTCGAACACCTTCTGCACGTAGCCATGCCGGAACCCGGTGACGAAGTTGCCGGAGTAGTAGCAGCTCAACGCCTTGCCCCAGTCCTGTCCGGCGCGACGATGGCAGTCCGCCAGGATCCTGGCGCCCGCCCGCAGGTTCGGACAGACGTCGAAGGCGCGCTCGTAGGAATCGAGTCCCTGGCTCGCCAGGTTGTAGCGATTGACCTGCGCCAGGCCCAGCGAGAAGTTGTAGCCCTCGCGCTCGAGCATGCGGGCCGTCGACACCGCCTCATCCAGCGTCCGTGGCTGGCGCTCGAGGCGCCCACCCACCACGCCGATCGCGTAGCGGTTGAAAGACGACTCGACCCGGACCACGTGCCGCATCACTTCCGCAGGCACCGCCAGTTCTGCGCACCCCATCAGTTCCATGCCAGGCAACATCGTCAGCGTCCTCCACGGGGGCCAGGCCACGCGGTGGATGCGCCATCCGCCGCACAGGGAACCTTGCGCGCAGCCGCGACCTGGCCATTCATGCGAAGGCCCTCGCGGGGTCGAAGTCGATGCCGGTGATGTACCTCCGGCCTGCGTGCGCCTTGATGTGCACCACGATGTCGATGGTCATGCGCAGCAAGCGCTTGATCACCTCGAACTCGAGCCCGGCACCTTCGGCCGACGCCTTCACCATCAACGCCAGCTGGTCCCAGGCCTGCTTCGTGCTGCCGGCATGGCAGCTTGTGATCGATCCGGGGTGCCCCGAAGCGCAGTTGCGGATGAAGTAGAAGGATTCGTCGCCGCGCAACTCCGCCAGGATGATCCTGTCCGGCTTCATTCTCAGGCAGGCCTCCATACAGCTGCGTGCGGTGACGTTGCTCGTCGACTGGCCGCCCTTCGAGTACAACAGGTGGACGACATTGGGCTGGCGCAGGAACAGTTCGCGTGCGTCCTCGATGGTCACCAGCCGCTCGGCGTCGGGGATGTGGTGGACCAGCGACTTCATGAAGGTGGTCTTGCCGCTGCCGGTCGCCCCGGCTACGACGATGTTCTTGCGGTACTGCACCGCCTTGCGGAAGAATTCGGCATAGCGGCGTTCGCGCTGCAGCTGCAGCAGCTCGCGGTCGTGCTCGCCCAGGTCCTCGCCCTGCTCGAGAATCTCGTCGAAGAAGCCGTCCGCTTCGTATTCCTCCAGGGTCTTGCCGAATTTCGCAGGCAGCCGGATCGTGATCGACACCCTGCCGGCATCGCAGGCCGGCGGGATCACGAACTGTGCGCGCTGGCCGGTCGGAAAGGTCAGCGAGACCATGGGATCGGCGTCGGTGATCCGCTGCCCGGTGTTGCTCTCGTTGACCACCGCGGTGCAGAACTGCCGTGCGCGCTCGAACGTGAGCATCGGCACGTCATTGCGGCGCCAGCCGTCGCGTGTCTCCAGATACAGCTCGCCGGGCCGGTTGATGCAGATCTCGGTGACGTCGACCGAGTCCATGTGGGACCCGATGCCGAGCAGGCGGTACTGGTAGTCCAGAAAGTCGTTGGACACCGCCGCGGTGGCTGCTGCGCCGTTCATTGCATCCCCCGCTGCAGCACGGCCGAGAAGTCCACGTCCCGGGCCACGTAGACGTTCACGACCGTGCCCTGGTTGATGGTCACCGTCGGCGGGCGGGCCATGTTGCGTTCCAGCACCATGTTGGCCAGGCGCTCCATGGTGCGCGCGGTGTTGCTCTCGTACGGACTCTGCACCACTACACCGTTGGCGATGGAGGTCTCCTGCGGTCCGTGTTTGGCGCCCGCATACTTGAATGCATCGCTGAGCATGCTGATCAGCAGCGCGGACCCGATCCGCTGGCCCCAATGGGCCGAGTAATCTCCCGGGTTGCCCGCGGCGCCCAGCATGTCCACCCCAGGGCTACGCATATTCACGTCCAGGCCAGTGGGGGTGGTCACGCGATCCCAGACCACCGCCACCCGGTCGCCGACGATGGCGTCCTTCTCGTAGCTGCCCGAGACCTTCGACCCGCGCGGAAGCAGCAGTCGGCGGCCGGTGACCGAATACACCGGCTCGGTCACCACGCATGAGGTATATCCAGGGAAATCCGAAATCACCCGCGACTGCAGCACGCAGCGTATGTACGTGCCACGCAGCAGCAGCGTGTCCGGGTTGTAGAGGGGCTTCGCGCTCGCTTCGCCCCGGGGCGCCTGCTCGACGACCGAAGGCTGCGGATTTCCCGCCGCCATCATCAGCCGCGCGTACTCCTCGGGAGGCAGCATGCCCGGCACGTCGCCGGCATCGCCCGGCTGACCGACGAAGCCCGCCACGTCCTGCATGCGCCGCTCCTGGAGCGTCAGGCCACGACGCTCCGGCCAGGCCGGCGCCGGCAGCGACGCGGGCATCGAGACGGGGCCTGCCTCCTGCTGCAACGGAATGTGCGGCAGCGGCGGCAGTTCCGCGACCGGCGTCGCCACGGATCGTTCAGGGGGCAGCTCGGGCAGGTCGCGAGGCGCGGCCGGGATCACCACTTCCTCGCTGCGCGGCCTGGGACCACGATCATCGGCGCGCGTCATCGCACCGCTGAAGATCCAGTATGCGGCGCACAGCAGCAGCAGCACGATGCCGCCCAGGAAGAGCAGCGCCTTCCGGTTGAGGCGCTGCATTTCCACCACCTGCAGCCTGGGTGCGTCTGCGTCCAGGTCCGGCTCGAAACCGGCCTGTCGCTCCTGGTAGGGGTTGGCCGCCGCGGATGCGCCTCGCCGGCCCTCGTCATGGGGTGTCTGCGTCACGATTCCGGGCTCCTGCGCAAGCCGACGACGTGGTCGCCATGCCGAAGGACGAGGTAGGGATAGGTACCGTGCACGACGATGGTGTCGCCCTCGACCGTTGAGTTGACGACGAACTCTTCGCCCCGTTCGCTGTCCCGCGCGAACACCGCGGGAAAGTTCCCGCTGGGAAAGCGCGTGCGGTCGCCCATGCGGATGTAGGTGAAGCGCATGTCGTCGTACACCGTGGCCGGGACCAGCCATCCCGGATCGCGCTTGCGATGCGCGTACTCGTAGTTGAAGTGGTAGTGCCTGTCCGGATGCAGCCGCGTGCTCAGCTCGTCCGCGGCCTGCGGTTGCGCCGCTTCCGCCTGCGCGCCGCCGAAGGCGGTGTCGCTCGGATAGCGGAAGCGGATCCTGTACTGCACGCCCGCGGCCTTGGCCTGCTCCAGGCGACGCCAGTCCGCGGCCACCACCTTGAGTTCGAAGATGTAGGCGTGCGCCGCGGTCCGCACCATCAGGTTGGTGTCGACATCGACGTTCTTCGGCTTGAGGTAGAACACGTTGTCGCGGCGACTGAGATCCCAGCCGCCGCTGAATCCCGTGCTGTAGTCGAGGATGTCCTCGTGCGGGCTGAGCTCGATCTGGGTGGTGATCCCCAGGCCCGTGCGCACCGGATACACCTGGTCGGGCCGGTACTCGTATTCCTCGATCACCTGGGCGCGCGACACGCCTGTGCACGCCAGCAACGGAACGAGCAGCAGCAATCCACGCAGTTGGCGGGTCATCGTCGACAGGCTCCTCATGGGTTGGCGACCTCGTTCACCGCGGCAGGGGCACTGGCCGTGGCGGCGGCATCGCCCGACAACGGAGTGCCTCCCGGTTCGCTGGAGGGAAGCGGGCCCGGGCGTACCGCAGGACCGGGCACCGGAAACTCGGGCGGCGGCGCGGGGGCCGGCGCGTAGTCGTTGTCGACGCGGTAATTGACCACGCGGAAGCCGAGCGGGTTGAGCAGCCGGTCTTCGTCGCCGAGGCGCAGGTCCGGGTCGTACTTGAATTCGAGCGTGGCGATCCTGTTGTCGAGCGGTTCCGCGCGTCCCCTGCCCTTGTCGTACAGGCTGCGCTGGAAGCGCACGGTCGCGCCGGTGGGTCGCCGTCCGGGTCCCGCACCGATCAGCACGATGCTCTGGATGCGTACGCGCACGGCGCGCGCGGAGCCGTAGAGACGGCCCGGTCGTTCCGGGTTGCTCTCCGAATGCAGCGCGATGTAGGCAGGCGCCACTTCGCTGCCGGCCATCGCCAGGGTGGTCCGCCAGTTGCGTTGCCCGATCAGGCCCGAGTCGTAGGCTTCGCGGGACAGAACGAACTGCGCCACGTTGCTTTTGTTGATCGCTTCCTCGACGGTCACGTCGCGGTCGTGGAAGTCGCCGACCAGGCGCGCCACCGTGGCGGTGCCCGTGTAGGGGTCGGCCATCACCAGATACGGAACCCGCTCCTTGAGCGGCAGGAACAGCAGATAGCCGCCGGCCAGGACCAGCGACATCGCCACCGCGCAGCCGGCGACGATCCACGCCCGCCGCTCGCTGCGGCGCATGCGCTCGACCAGGGTGAGCTCGTAGCTCACGCCTTGCTCGATGGCCCTTTCGATCCCGGGCGGGGCGGCAGTCCGTTTGCCGAACATGGGGATCCTCTATCCATCCAGTCCGGGGCCAGCGCGCGTCTCGCCGCGCATTCTCTGGCTGACCACGATCTGCGTGCGCTCCACCGTGACCTGCACGCCGTGTTGGGCGTAGGCGGCCGAGAGCGCCGCCGCGGCCTGCTCGAGGCTGGTCGTACGGATGCCGCCGACCGGACCATGCAGGGTGTAGTCGTTGGGATGCTGGTAGGACAAGGTCATCCGCCCGTCGCGCGCCCAGCGCGACAGCATCGTCTTGAGCGTGCCGTCCGCCGGCGAGGCCTGGTAGACGTAGGCCTGGTGCAGCGGGATCGCCTGCGGCGCATCCGCGAAACGGTTGACCGGTCTCCAGCGCCCGCCGACGTCGGTCGCCGGCGGCGTGGCGCAGGCGCACAGCAGGGTAAGGACGCACACGGCCATGACGTAGCGCACTGCGCCCGCACGTGGCGCGACGCCACGTCCGCGCAGCCGCGCCGCCCGGCAGGACAATCGGAAAACGCGAACCGGCACGAGCGCCCCGTGGGCGACGCGCACTCGATCGATCACAGACGAACGCCGGATACGGGCTCCGGCCCCGGGCGCAAAATCCATTTGCTTGACACTCCTTGTTCCCCGCGGATCCCGGCGCGAAGGCCAGGGCATCCAGCACTGCTCACTGCTGTGCTGGGGCGAACATAAGCCCAGCTCCACGCAGCAGTCAAGCCCGGTGTGCTGTAGGTTTTTTCTGGCGGACGCGTACGCGTCACGTCGCGGATCGGCGCCATGGTGAAGGTTTCAGCGGCAATGCCGCCGCAGGATCCGATCCGCAGGCCCGATGGCCCGTGCGGGGCACTGCGTCCACCGCCCGTCGCCTTCGACCTCCGTCGCATTGCCCGGTCTCTTCGAGCGGCGTAGCGTCGAACCGCAGTCAGGTCGCGCGCCATCGCGGGACACACGGCTCCATCAACCCCGCTCCCGCCAGCGGCGCGTTCCCAAGCCAGCGACGGCCGTCCCGGCCGCCGGCAACGCGGAGGTGGACCATGGTGTTGCAGCAGATACGTTCGAACCGCGACGGCGCGCAGTCCGCGCGCCTGGACGTCAACCGCATCCTCGGGATCAGCAGCACGCTGGCGCTCAACGTGCTGGCGCTGGCGATGCTGCTGGCGCCGATGACCCTGCCCGCGCCGGTGCAGCGCCCGGCGCCGGCGGTCAATCCGCAGATCGTGCAGATCGTTCCGGTGGAACGCACGCTGCCGCCGCCGTTGCCGCCGCAGGTGGTGCCGGTCGTGCCACCCCGCGTGCAGCCGCGTGCGGTGCCGCGCGACACGCCGGTCGCGCCGCCGGTGGCGGACGTGCCGGTGCTGGTGGAGCAGGGCGAGTTCATCGAGGCCGCGCCGGAGGTGACGCCGCAGGCGACCGGGCCGGCGTCGATCGGGCCGGGCCCGGCGACCGGCATGCAGCTGCAGTACGCGCACGCGCCCTCGCCGGCCTATCCGCCACGGGCGGTGCAGCAGGGGCTGCAGGGCGAAGTGCTGCTGCGCGTGCTGGTGGGCGTGGACGGGCGACCGCTGGAGGTGCGGATCGAGCGCAGCAGCGGCCACGCGATCCTCGACCGCGAAGCGATGCGCCACGTGCGGCGCCACTGGCGCTTCATGCCGGCGCTGCGCGACGGGCAGCCGGTGCAGGCGGTGGGGCTGGTGCCGGTGGATTTCCGGCTGGACCGGTACTGAGGGTCAGTGCGAGCCGCCTGGTGCGCGGCTCGCACCCTCAGCTGCGGTGATACGGGTGGTTGGCCAGCAGGGAAGCGGCGCGATACAGCTGCTCGGCGAGCACCAGCCGCACCAGCATGTGCGGCAGGGTCAGCGGCCCGAGCGACCACTGCTCGTCGGCGCGCGCCAGCACCTCGGGCGCGTGTCCCTCGGGGCCGCCGATGAGGAAAGCGAGATCGCGCCCCTGCCCGCGCCAGTGCTCCATGCGCTGCGCGAGCTGCTCGGACGAATGGGCGCGCCCGCGCCCGTCGAGCGCGACCACGAGGGTGCTGCGCGGCACGGCCGCCAGCACCCGCGCGCCTTCGTCCTGCATCGCACGCGCGGCGTCGCGGCCCTTGCCGCGCAGGCCAGGTTCGACCTCCACCAGCTCCAGCGGCAGCCAGTGCGACAGTCGCTTGCGGTACTCGGCGAAGCCCTCCGCCACCCAGGCCGGCGCGCGCTCGCCCACGGCGATCAGGCGGGCCTTCATGGGCGCGCCACTGCGCTGCGGCCTGCATGCGCCGCTCCATGGGCCGCTACGCGAGCCGTCGCGCGCGCGCTGGCGAGGGCATGGGGACCGGCGCCTTCTGGTGGTCCCGGGCAGCCAGGCATGGTCGTCCCCGACCGGCAATTGCGGATCATGGGCGAAGTATCCCATCCGGCGCCCGCGCTCCCCAAACGGCTGGCGGTTGCGGCAAACTCGGCCCGATGAAGACGATCGAAGTCCGCCATCCCCTGGTCCAGCACAAGATCGGCCTGCTGCGCGACGCCTCGCTCAGCACCAAGGGCTTCCGCGAGCTGGTGACCGAGCTGGGGACCCTGCTCGCCTACGAAGCCACCGCCGACCTGGAGACCGAGGCCGCGACGATGCGGGGCTGGGCAGGAGACGTCACGGTGCGGCGCATCGCCGGCGCCAAGATCACCCTGGTGCCGATCCTGCGCGCCGGCCTGGGCATGCTGCCGGGCGTGCTGGCGCTGATCCCCGCCGCCAGGGTGAGCGTGGTCGGCCTGCAGCGCGACGAGGAAACGCTGCAGCCGGTGCCCTACTTCGAGCGCCTGACCGGCCGGCTGGACGAGCGCGATGCGCTGATCCTGGATCCGATGCTGGCCACCGGCGGCACCCTCGTCGCCACCATCGACATGCTCAAGCGCGCCGGCGCGCGCCGCATCAAGGGCGTGTTCCTGGTCGCCGCGCCCGAAGGCCTGCAGGCGCTCGAGGCGGCGCACCCGGACGTCGAGGTCTACACCGCCGCGATCGACGAGCGGCTCAACGAGAAGGGCTACATCCTGCCGGGGCTGGGCGACGCCGGCGACCGCATCTTCGGCACCCGGATGTAGCGGTCGCCGCGGCATCGCACCGCGCTACTTCGCGCAGCGCTCGGCTCAGCGCGCCGCTGCGCCCCCTGCCCCATCGCCGGCCGCGGCAGGCGTCAAGGACTCGATCGCGGCCGCCACGTACACCAGCGGCGCATTCCAGTTGATCGCGATCTCGTTGCTGGCGTAGCTGCAGTCGTGGTCGATCCATGACAGTGCCGGCAGCTTCGACGGATATTCCACCGGACAGTCCACCGTGTCCTGCTGGCGCGGATTGGGTCCGCCGGACAGCAGGCCCGGCACCGGCTCGTCGACGCCGTCCGCCTGCGAAGGCCGGTGATGGATGTGCATCGGCGTACGCAGGCCGTGCCCGGTCACGAACGACACGCCCAGCGGATTGCGGCCCAGCACGTAGTCGAGCTGCGACTGCGCGGCGTCCAGGAGATCGCGGCGCTGCGACAACCGGTAGCCCTGCACCAGCATCAGCGCCTGGTTGAGCGCCTGGGCGCTGCTGCCCCAGACGAAATCGGCATCCTGCATCGCCACGCGCCAGGGCGATGCCTGCGACACGTCCGCCAGTCGGGTGGCGAACCCCTCGACCTCGCGCGACACGCGCTCGCGCAGGGCCGCGGGCAGGCGCGTGCGATGGCGGGCCAGCGAGCTCCAGCCCAGGCTGCCGACCCTCGCCCACGACGGCACGTCGGGCGCGGCGGCGTGCCGCCCGAACTCCGCCAGCAGGGCCTCGTCGCCATCGAGCAGGTACAGTTCGGCCGCCGCCCAGGCGAATTCGTCGTCCAGCGAGGCATCGCCATAGGCGCCGGTATGCACGTCCTCCGGCTGCCGGTACACGACATCCGGATGCGCCTGCGCCCAGTCCCAGGCGCGCACGGCGGCCGTGCGCATGCGCGCGGGCACGCCGGGGAACTGCGCTTCGAACGGCGCGTACACGCGCGCGGCCATCGCCATGACCGCGGCGAAGTCCAGCGCCGCCGCGGTGCTCTTCTGCACGACGTAACGCGGCTCGCGCGCCTCGGCAGGCATCACCAGCCCGTCGAATCGCAGGTTGGTGAGCTTGTGGTAGACGCCGCCGTCGCCTGGATCCTGCATCTCCAGCATCCAGCGCAGGTTCCACCAGGCTTCGTCGAGCAGGTCGGGCACCGCATTGCCGCTTTCCGGAATCGCCAGCTCGCGGCCGCGGAAGAAATCCGGGAAGTCCTCCCACGCCGCCAGCAGCGTGTACATGGTGATCGCCGAGTTGACCACGTACTTGTTGTAGTCGCCGGCGTCGTACCAGCCTCCCGGTGCCGAGAGCAGCGTCCCGGCCGGACGCGCGGCCGTCGCGGCGGACGGATGCACCCGCACCCGCGTGTCGGGGTGGCCGGCGGCACGCGCGTAGCGCCCCGCGTGGGCGGGGTCCAGCGCGGTGCCCGAGCGGTTGAAGTAGTAGCCCTTGAGCGCGGCGTCGGCCAGCGAGGCATACGGTTGCCCTGTCACCAGCAGCGGATCGCCGATCTGCCTGCCTTCGACATGCAGGCGGTAGCGGCCCGCCGGCAGCGCACCCAGATCGGCGATGGAGGCGTCACGTCCGGACGGCGACCAGGTCCGCGGCGGCGTGAGCGCTCCTTCCAGCACCACCTCGCCGCTGTCTTCGGCCGTGACCTGGAAGCGGCCACCTGCGGCGCCTTCCACCATCGCCAGCTTGGAAGCCGCGGGATGGAATCCGAGCTGGTTGAAGCGTGCCTGCGGCCCGTGCGGCTCGGCGGTGTCTGCGAGGACGGAGGCGGCGGGCGCGAGGGCCAGCGCCAGGGCGATGATCAGACGGGATGGCTTGTGCATGTCCCGATGCTGGCCGCGATGGCGGTACCGTGCAAGCAGGGCCTCAGCGCAGACCGGTCCGGCTGGGCCGGCCTGAGCCGACCCAGCCGAACCTGCGCTTTGCATCCAGCATTTCCCTGCGGCACCGCTCCTGATGGCATCCGTCCCTGGAGCCGACGCGACCACGGTGCAACCCTCGGCGAAACCGGCCTTGCAAGCAACGGGCCAAGAGGTCCAAAACACGTCAATATCGCTGACAGTCCAGAATCTGCACTAAACCTATCAATACCTTGCGAAGTAATGCCAACGAAGCTGGACAAGCGTTGTCAATCTTACTGACCGGACAGTATCGCTGACAACAGCCCATCCGGCGTGCTATATCGGAGCCTGTTCGCAGTGGAGCCAGGCATGAAGTTGAGCACCCGCATCCGGACCTCACGGGTGCGCGCAGGCCTTTCCCAGGCCGGGTTGGCCGAAACCCTCGGCGTGAGCCGCAGCGCGGTCGGCAACTGGGAGAGCGCACGCGGCGGCGTGCATCCCTCGAGCGAGCGGCTGGCCGAGCTGGCGCTGGCCACCGGCGTGTCCTACGAATGGCTCGCCACCGGCCGCGGCACGCCCATGACGCCCAGCGACGGCATCCCTGCGGCCGATGCCGAGTTCGTCGACGACCTGGTCGAGCGGCGCCTGCTGCAGGGCTTCCGGGCCTGTCCCGAATCGCTCAAGCAGGCGATCCTGGTACTGGTCGAAGCGCAGCTGCCCGCGCAGCGCGCGCGCCGGCCGCGCGGCGGCGGCTGACGGCGCCCGGAACTCAGACCAGCTGCAGCGCCAGCATCTGCCAGAGACCGGCCAGCGCCAGTGCCAGCAGCACTGCGAGGGTCAGCGCGGTGCCGAGGAAGCGGCCCAGCGAGTAGCCGGCCGAGGCACCCAGGCCGGCGGCATGCAGCACGCGCCCGGCCAGCAGGCCGAGGCCGCAGGCCCAGACCATGGCGGGCGCTGCGCCGCACAGCTCCAGCAGGGCGAGCATCAGCAGCGCGAGCGGCACGTACTCGGCGAAGTTGGCGTGCACGCGCACGCGCCGAGACAGCGTCTCGTCGCCGCCGCTGCCCAGGCCAATCCGACGCTCGCGCCGCATCAGCACCACGCGCAGCGAAAGCCCCAGGTAGACCAGTGCATGCAGCGCGGCGATGAACAGGCTGATGCGCGGCGTCATGGCGTCGGTTCCTGCGACAGCTGGCGCGCGGCGAGGCGCGCATGGCGGTGGATGGCAGAGTAGCGCCCGCGTTCGTCGCGCGCCAGCTGGACCAGCGCGACGTCGGGATCGTGGGCCAGGAACAGGTGCACGTCGCGCGCCAGCTTGTCCTCGAGGAAGCCGGCTTTCTCGTCGATCAGCAGTTCGGGACAGCGGTCGTAGCCCATCGTGATGGGTACGTGCACCCAGGGCACGCCCGGCACCAGGTCGGCGCAGAACACCACGCCGCCGTGCGGCGCGCCGTCGCGCAGGTCGGGACCGAGGATCTCGGCCAGCATCATCCCCGGCGTATGGCCATCGCTGTAGTGGAAGCGCACCGTATCGCCCAACGAAGGCGTGCGATCGCCATCCACGAACTCGATGCGGCCCGAGGCCTCGAGCAGGCGCGGCAGTTCCGGGATGAAGCTGGCGCGGTCGCGCGGATGCGGGTTGCAGGCGCGCATCCAGTGGCGGCGCCCGAGCACGAAGGTCGCGTTGGGAAACAGCAGCTCCGGCCCGCGTCCCTCCGCCCACGGCGCAAGCAGGCCGCCGGCGTGGTCGAAGTGCAGGTGGCTGAGCACCACGACGTCGATGTCGGTGTGCTCGAAACCGGCTTCGCGCAGCGAGTCGAGCAGCACGTGCCGGCTCTCGGCCACGCCGAAACGCTCGCGCATCGCCGGGTCGAAGAAGGCGCCGATCCCGGTCTCGAACAGCACCGCCCTGCCGTTGAGCGGCGTCGCCAGCAGCGCGCGGGTGGCCAGGCGGATGCGGTTGAGATCGTCCGGTTCGGCCCACTTGGCCCACATCGCGCGCGGCGCGTTGCCGAACATCGAGCCGCCGTCGAGCCGCTGGGTATTGCCTTCGATCGACCAGAGTTTCATGAGCCCCATCCTGATGGCAGGAGCGCCCTGCCCTCCCGCGACGAAACACGGCGCATTCCAGCAGCATGACCCTGCGCCGGCCAGTGCCGGCGCCGCGCCGCTAGCGCGCGACCGCCTCCACCGCCGCCTTGCCGACCGGGTTGCGCGGATCGCTGCCGCCGTGCAGCGTGTCGTCGCGCAGGTTCCACTCGACCGTCTGCAGGTTGCCCCACACATGGCTGGACCCGCGCCCGCCGGCGGCCTCGTCGCCCGGCAGCTTGAGCGTATGCCCCAGCGCGCGCAGCGCCTCCGCCACCTCCGGCGGGAAAGCGCCGCTCTCGGCCTCGACCACGTCCGGCATCCACTGGTGGTGGTAGCGCGGCAGCGCGGCCACGGCCTGCGCGCCGAGGCCCGCGTCGTAGCCGAGGATGCCCAGCAGCACCATGGTGATGATGCGGCTGCCGCCCGGCGTGCCGAGCGCCACGACGCGCTCGCCGGACTGCATGAAGGTGGGCGTCATCGAGCTGAGCATGCGCTTGCCCGGCTCGGGGGCGTTGGCGTCGTAGCCCATCACTCCGAAGGCGTTCGGCGTGCCGGGCTTGAGCGCGAAGTCGTCCATCTCGTTGTTGAGCAGCACGCCGGTACCCGGCGGCACCAGACCCGAGCCGAACAGCAGGTTGACCGTCTGGGTCACCGCCGCGCGGTTGCCCTCGGTGTCGATGATGGAGAAGTGCGTGGTCTCCTCGTCCTCCAGCGGGGTCCGCTCGCCCGAGAGCATGTCGCTGGGCGTGGCCTTTGCCGGATTGATGGTCGCGCGCAGGCCGGCGGCGTAGTCGGCGCTGGTCAGCAGCCGCTGCGGCACCTGCACGAAATCGGGATCGCCGAGGTAGAAGGTGCGGTCGCGGAAGGCGCGGCGCATCGACTCGACCACCAGGTGGGTGCGTGGCGCGGCGTCGAGTTCGTCCAGGTCCCAGCCTTCCAGGATCTGCAGCATCTGGGCAAGCGCGATGCCGCCCGAGGAGGGCGGCGGCGCGGTGGTGATCTCCCAGTCGCGGTAGCGGAAGCGGATCGGCTCGCGCTCCTTCACCGTGTACGACGCCAGTTCTTCTGCGGTCCACTCCCCGCCTTCAGCGTTCACGCCCGCCACCAGCTTCGCGCCGACTTCGCCGCGGTAGAACCCGTCGAAGCCGCGCTCGGCCAGCAGCTCCAGGGTGCGGGCAAGGTCGGGCTGGCGGAACAGTTCGCCTTCCTTCGGCGCCTCGCCGCTGGCAAGGAACACCTCGCGGGTGCCGGGATACCGCTCCATCACGTCGCGCCGCTGCTGGTAGCCGCGGGCGAAGCGCGCATAGACGGGGAAGCCCTCGCGCGCCACCCGGATCGCCGGCGCCAGCGAGGTCGCCAGCGGCAGTCGACCGTACTTCTCCGCCACGTGCACGAAGGCCGCGGGCAGGCCCGGGATGCCCACCGACCACGGGCCATTCATCGCGCGGTCGCGGTCGAAGGAACCGTCGGGCTTGAGGTAACGCTCCTGCGTGGCCGACGCCGGCGCGGTTTCGCGCGCATCGACGAACACGTCGCGGCCGCTCCCGGCATCGTGCAGCAGGAAGAAGCCGCCGCCGCCGAGGCCCGAGGAGATCGGTTCGACCACCGACAGCACCGCCGATACCGAAATCGCAGCGTCGAAGGCGTTGCCCCCCGCCCGCAGGGTTTCGAATCCGGCATCGGTGGCAAGTTCATGCGCCGACGCGATGGCGGCCCCCGGCGGATGCGCGGGCCGCGCCTGTTGCGCAAGCGCCGCGGGCGACGCGAGGAAGACGACCAGAAGGAGCGTACGGAACAGCCTTGTCACGGATTCGCCTCCGGGGCTTGGGGGTCGGGCGCGCCGCCCTGCAGGCGCAGCAGCTTGGCCAGCAGCTGCTCGTGGCTTTCGGGATGGACGGGGTCGGGGTCGATGCAGTCGACCGGGCACACCATCACGCACTGCGCCTCGTCGAAATGGCCGACGCATTCGGTGCACAGGGCCGGATCGATCACGTAGACGGTTTCGCCCTGCGTGATCGCACTGTTGGGACAGGCCGGCTCGCAGACGTCGCAGTTGACGCAGAGCTCGTTGATCTTCAGGGCCATGCGCGCATTGTATGCCCTGCGGCGCGCGGGGCCGTTCCATGCGTGGGACGACCTGGCCCGGGACCCCGGCGGGCCGCCTTGCGCAGGCCCGGATCGTCATCTGCCGGGCGGGCCCTAGCCCGCGCGGCAGGCGGGAAGACGGGCTTCCCGGTGACCGCGCCCGCGATGCGGGCGCGGCCGCTGGATCACTTCGCTTCGACGAACACGTACTCGACGCCGGCCGGCTCGACGGCGGCGCGGACGCGATCGTTGTTGGCGTTGTCGCCGATGTAGACCACGCGCACGCCCTTCATGGTGTCGGGCGTCACGGTCTCGAACGCGGCCACGACCAGGTCGGCCGTCTTGGTCGGGTCGAGGCCGGCGTAGGCCAGGATGTTGCCCTTCACGATGCCGCGGGCCACGTCCATCTTGGCCTTGTCCAGGAGGCGGTTGTACTCCTCCGGGTCGTCGGGATTCTCGTTGGCCGGCACGCGGTAGACGTAGGGCTGGGCGGTGATGCCGTCCATGTGGCGCGGCACCTGGTCGCTCAGGTAGGCCTGCCAGGCGGCCTTGTCGTCCGTGGTCGGCGCGGCAACCGGCGCGCGCTCGACCGGCGCGGCCTCCTCCTTCTTGCAAGCGGCGAGCGGCAGCACCAGGCAGGCCGCCAGGGCCAGGCTGTTGAACAGTTTCATTGCGAAGACTCCGGGTGTGGTGTGGGGATGACGGTCATCATTCGGCTTCGCGCCGCCATTCGGCCTGCAGCGCTTCGGCCACGGCCGCGGGCACGAAGCCCGACACATCGCCGCCCAGCCGCGAGATCTCGCGCACCAGCGACGATGAAATGAATCCATGCTGCTCGGCCGGGGTGAGGAACAGGGTCTCCACCTCGGGGATGAGATGGCGGTTCATGCTCGCCATCTGGAACTCGTATTCGAAGTCCGACACGGCGCGCAGGCCGCGCAGCAGGATGCCGCCGCCGACCTCGCGCACGAAATGCGCGAGCAGGCAGTCGAACCCGCGCACCTCGACGTTGGCGTGGTGCGACAGGGCTTCGCTCGCCAGCCGCACGCGCAGGTCCAGCGACAGCGTCGGCCGTTTCGACGGGCTCGCCGCCACGCCCACCACCAGGCGCTCGCACAGCGGCGCGGCGCGGTCGACCAGGTCGATATGGCCGTTGGTGATCGGGTCGAAGGTACCGGGATAGACCGCGGTGCGGGTGCGGGCCGGGCTCATGATCGGTGCGGTTTCGCGGGCGAGGACGTGATCGCGGCCAGTGTAGCAGCGCAGCCGCGGCGCGGTTCAGCCGCGCCGGTACAGCGCGTGCCGCGTTTCCCGGGTCGTGCCCTCGCGGTGCAGCCGCCAGTCCGCGTGCGGCTGGATGTTGCGCTGCAGCGGCGCCTCGACATACAGCCAGGCCTGGCCGGCCATCCACGGGCCGAGCCGCTGCAGCGCGGTGTCCCACAGGTCGCCGCCGAACGGTGGATCGACGAAAGCCAGGTCGAACAGGCCGTGCAGCGGCGCGCGCAGCAGGGCCAGCGCATCGGCCTGGACGATCTTCGCCGCGTCGCCGCCTTCGAGCCTGGCTGCCGTCTCGCGCAAGGCTTCGCACTGGCGCGCGTCGCGCTCGACCAGCAGCGCCTCGCGCGCCCCACGCGAGATCGCCTCGAAGCCCAGCGCGCCGCTGCCGGCGAACAGGTCCAGCACGCGCGCGCCCGGCAGTACCGGCTGCAGCCAGTTGAACAGCGTCTCGCGGGTGCGGTCGGAGGTCGGCCGCAGCCCTTCGGCGTCGGCGACGGGCAGGCGCGTGCCGCGCCAGCGGCCGCCGATGATGCGCACGCTGCCGGACATGCGCTTCACGGCGCGGGCGCCACCTTCTGCGCGGCGATGTAGCCGCGCACCTCCTCCTCCAGCACCGGCAGCGGCACCGAGCCCAGGTTGAGGATGGTGTCGTGGAAGCCGCGCTGGTCAAACCGCGCGCCGAGCTCGCGTTCGGCTTCCGCGCGCAGGTCGAGGATGGTGCGGTAGCCGAGGTAGTAGGCCAGCGCCTGGCCCGGCCAGGAGATGTAACGGTCGACCTCGGTCGTCACGTCGTGCCGGGCCAGCGCGGTGTGCCCGGCCAGGTACTCGATGGCCTGCTCGCGGCTCCAGCCGTATTCGTGCAGGCCGGTGTCGATCACCAGCCGGGCCGCGCGCCACATCTCGAAGGTGAGCCGGCCGAACTCCTCGTACGGCGTCTCGTAGATGCCCATCTGCGTACCCAGCCATTCGGTGTACAGGCCCCAACCCTCGCCGTAGCCGGAGAAGTAGGTCTGCTGGCGGAACTCCGGCCGCGCCGGGGCCTCCAGTGCCAGCGCCGCCTGGAAGCTGTGCCCGGGCGCGCATTCGTGCACCACCAGCGCCGGCAGGTTGTAGAGCGGGCGCGACGGCAGGTCGTAGGTGTTGAACAGGCAGGCCTCCAGGCCACCGCGGCCGGAGGTGTAGATCGGCGCGATGTCGTCGGGCACCGGCAGGATCGTGAAGCGGTAGCGCGGCAGCGTGTTGAACGCGTACTTGAGCTGGCCATCGACCTTCTTGGCGATGTAGGACGCGGTCGCCAGCAGTTCGCGCGGCGTGCGCGCGTAGAACTTCGGGTCGGTGCGCAGGTACTGCAGGAACTCCTCGAACGAACCCTCGAAGCCCGCGCGCGCCATCACCTCGCGCATCTCGGCCTGGATCCGCGCCACTTCGCGCAGGCCGATCTCGTGGATCTCGCGCGGGTCCATGTCGCGGGTGACGTATTCGCGGATCTGGGTGCGGTAGAACGCGCGCCCGTCGGGCAGGTCGCTGGCGGCGAGCGTGGTGCGCGCCTGCGGCATGTATTCCTCGCGCATGAACTCCAGCAGCTGCGCATAGGCCGGCACCACCTGTTCGAGCACCAGCGCGCGGCCTTCGGCCTGCAGCTGGCTGCGGCGCGGTTCCGGGATCGAGGCCGGCATGCCCTCGAGCGCCGCCAGGAACGGATTGCCCGCATCGGTGCGGGTGTAGGGCTCGATGGTGTCGTCGCGGCCGTCGATGGTGGCGCGGGGCACGCTCCAGCCGCGCGCCAGGCCCTGGCGCATGTTGGCGATGTGCTGCGCGAAGTGCGCCGGCACGTCGCGCAGGCGGCCGAACAGGCGCTGCCAGTCGGCTTCGCGCGGGTAAGGCTGGCGCGGCGCCAGGTAACCCCAGAAGAACGAGTCGCTGTTGAACGGCGCCTCCCAGGTGCGCCAGGTGGCCGAGTTGTAGTCGGCCTCCACCATGCTGCGGAACACCGCGGCGTTGATCCGCTCCTGTGGCGACAGCGCGGCGGGGTCGATCGCGTCCAGCGCCCCGAGCACCTGCTTCCAGTAGCGGGCGCGGCGCTCCCAGTCCGCCGGCGCGATGGCGGCCATGCGCGAGGACGCCTGCCAGCGGCCGTCGATCTTCTCGCGCGCGAACTCCTGCTGCCGCCACTCCCATTCCTGCGTGTACAGCGCGCGCAACGCATCGTCGGCGCTGGCGGGCGCCGGCAGCGCCTGATCCGCACCGGCTTCCGGCGCCTGCGCCAGTGCCCCCTGGCCGAGCGGGAACGCAAGGGCCAGCGACAGCGACAGGGCAAGCGGGAGGGCACGGGACTTCGGCATCGGGAACTCCGGGACGACGGGTTGGAGGCAGGCGATGGAACCCGATCCGGTCCCGTCTGCCAAGGGTCCGCGGTCACGGGGCGCTGCGGGGCCGGTGGTAGCATGTCCGGCCTTCGGACCACCCCCGCCGGTCCGCATTCCGCCCGATGATCCGACTGTTCGGCCGCAAGAAGCCAGAATCCGCCACCGCAGACGACGCGCGCGGAAGCAGTGGAACGGGCGAACGCCGGGGCTTCAGCATCGAGGAGCTCGCGGCCGCGTTCCCGGATGCGGCGCCCGCGCAGGACGCTCGTCCGGCGGATGCTCTTGCGGCCGAAGAACCCGCCGACGCGCTCGTTGAGGCCAGGCAGGCGGCACCGGTCGAACCCACGCCGGCGGCGGCACCCGCTGCGCCGCCGCCTGCAGCTGCGCCGGCAGAAGTGCCTGCACCTGCACCTGCACCTGCACCTGCACCTGCACCTGAACCTGAACCTGCGCCTGCGCCTGCAGCCGCGCCTGCACCCGCACCTGCACCCGCGCCTGCACCGGCCGCGGCGACGCCCACGCCGGTCGCGCCCGAAGACACATCCGCGCCGCCCGCCCCCGCCGGCAAGCCCGGCTGGCGCGACCGCCTGCGCGGCACCATGTTCGCGCGCAGCGTCGGCGGGCTGTTCTCACGCAACCCGCGCCTGGACGACGACCTGCTCGACGAGATCGAGACCGCCCTGCTCACCGCCGACGTCGGCGTGGCCGCCACCACCGAACTGGTCGAAGGCCTGCGCAAGCGCATGAAGGCGCGCGAATTCGCCGACGCCGCGGCGCTGCGTACCGCGCTGCGCGGCGAACTGGTCGCGATGCTGCGGCCGATCGCGCGGCCGCTGCAGATCGACGCGCGGGCGCGACCCTTCGTGGTGCTCACCGTCGGCGTCAACGGCGTCGGCAAGACCACCACCATCGGCAAACTGGCGCGCCGCTTCCGCGACGAGGGGCGTTCGCTGATGCTGGCTGCAGGCGACACCTTCCGCGCCGCCGCGGTTGCGCAGCTGCAGGCCTGGGGCGAGCGCAATGGCGTGGCCGTGATCGCACAGGGCCAGGACGCGGACCCGGCTTCCGTCGCGTTCGACGCGCTGCAGGCGGCCAGGGCGCGCGACACCGAAGTGCTGATCGCCGACACCGCGGGCCGCCTGCATACCCAGCAGGGCCTGATGGCCGAACTAGGCAAGATCCGCCGCGTGCTGGGCAAGATCGATGCGTCCGCACCGCATGAGGTGCTGATGGTGATCGATGGCACCACCGGCCAGAACGCGCTGTCGCAGCTGCGCCAGTTCCACGCGGCGGTGAACGTCACCGGCTTGGTGGTGACCAAGCTCGACGGCACCGCCAAGGGCGGCGTGGTGTTCGCGCTGGCGCGCGAGTTCGGCATCCCGATCCGCTTCGCCGGCATCGGCGAGCGTCCCGAGGACCTGCGCGTGTTCGACGCCGAGGCCTTCGTGGACGCGCTGCTGCCCGAAAACCTCGGGTGAGCCTGCCGCCGCGCCCGGCCAGGCCGCCGCAGGCGCGCCGGCGCTGGCGACGGCTCCTCCTGCTGCTGCCGCCGTCGCTGCTGGGCCTGCTGCTCGTGCTCGCGCTGGTGGCATGGCTGGCGCTGCCGCCCGCACGCCTGGTGCCGATGGTGCTGGCGCGGATCGGAGCATCGATCGGCCTGGAGATCAGCGCCGAAGGCGATGCCGCCACGCGGCTGGGCCGCCATCCGCTGATCGTGGTGCGCAACCTGGTCGCACGCGAGCCGGGCGCGGAGCGTGCACTGTTGCGCGCGCGGCGCGTGGAAGTCGCGCTGCCCTGGCGCACCATCCGCGGCCTGGGCGATCCGCTTGCGCTGGTCCGCGTCGAACTCGACGGGCCGGTGCTCGACCTCCCCGCCCTGCAGCCATGGCTCGCCTCACGCCCGTCCGGCGAGGGCCGCCTGCCCACGCTGGAGGAAGGCCTGCACGTGCGCGACGGGCGCATCGACGGCGCGGGCTGGAGCGTCGAGGCGATGGAGCTGACGCTGCCCCGGCTGCGCGGGGATGCGCCGGTACGCGCGCGGGCTACGGGGCGCTACGACGACGGGGCCACGCGCGCGCCGTTCGCCCTCGCCGCGACCCTGCAGCGGCCCGCAAGCGGTCGCGGTTTCGCGGTGGTGGGCGCGGTGGCGCCAGCGCGCGCCGGCTGGCGGCTGCCAACCAGCATCACCCTGTCCGGTGCCCTCCACTGGCAGGACCGGCTGGCCCTGCTGCCCGCCCGGTTCGGCGCAAGCGGGCGTTACCTCGCCGGGGAGACCGACATCCCGTTCGCGCTCGGACTGCACGGTCCGCTGCGCGCGCACGCGGGCGCATGGACCCTGCTTCCGGCCGGCATCGCGCTGCGCGGCGGCGGACTGGTGCCGGAACTCGATGCGCGTGGCGCGTTCGCGATCGGCCAGCGCCTGCGGCTGCAGATCGACGGCCGCATCGCGCACTGGCCCGAGGCCTGGCCGACCCTGCCGCCGCCGCTGGGCGCATCGCGACAGCCGCTGGCGCTATCGGCCGGCTATCGCGGCCTGTTCGATTTGAGTGCGCCACTGGCGCTGCGCGTAGTGCGCGACGACCTGCGCTTCGACGGGCGGCTCCACATCCCGGGGCTCGTCGACTGGGCATCCACGCTGGACCAGGGCAGCCTGCTGCCGCCGCTGGAGGGACGGCTGGAAGCCGAGGCGATGGAGATTTCCGGCGCGCGGCTGGAAGGCGTGCGGATCGAGTTCGACGACGATGCGGAGAGGGGCCCGTGAGCGACGCCTCCGTCGACCATTACGCAAGCCGGCTGCTGCAGTGGTTCGACGTCTCCGGGCGCCACGACCTGCCCTGGCAGCATCCGCGCACGCCCTACCGCGTATGGCTGTCGGAGATCATGCTGCAGCAGACCCAGGTGCGGGTGGTCGTGCCCTACTTCGAACGGTTCGTTGCAGCCCTGCCGGACGTGGCCTCGCTCGCGGCGGCCTCGCTCGACGAAGTGCTCGCCCTGTGGTCCGGGCTCGGCTACTACGCCCGCGCGCGCAACCTGCACGCCGCGGCCCGGCGCTGCGCCGAACTGCACGGCGGCGAGCTGCCGCGCGATTTCGGCGCGCTGCTGGCGCTGCCCGGCATCGGGCGCAGCACCGCCGCGGCAATCCTGTCCCAGGCCTGGGGCGATCGATTCGCGATCCTCGATGGCAACGTCAAGCGCGTGCTGTGCCGCGTGCACGGCGTGGACGGCTGGCCCGGCCTGCCCGCGGTCGAGAAACGACTGTGGACGATCGCCGACGCACAGCTCCCCGGCGTGCCCGAGGGGCGCATGGCCGACTACACCCAGGCGCAGATGGATTTCGGCGCCACGCTGTGCACCCGCCACGATCCGGCCTGCATGCTGTGCCCGCTGCAGGACGATTGCGTGGCGCTGCGCACGGGCCGCGTCGACGACCTGCCCACGCCCAGGCCCGGCAAGCCATTGCCCGAACGCCAGACCATCGCCTTGCTGCTGCGCGACGCCGAAGGCCGCGTGCTCCTGCAGCGACGCCCGCCGACAGGAATCTGGGCCTCGCTCTGGTCGCTACCGGAACATGCCGACGGCGATGCGGCGCGCGCGTGGTTCGACCGCCACGTCGGACCCGGCTATGACGAGGGCATGCCCCTGCCCGCCGTGGCGCACGCGTTCACCCACTTCCGCCTGAGCCTGCAGCCGCTCGCCTGGCAGCCGGTATCGCTGCGCGCCGCGGTGCGCGAGGACGCGAACCTGCGCTGGCTGGCACGCGACGCGCTGGCCTCGCTCGGCATTCCCGCGCCGATCCGCAGCCTGCTGGAAGCCACCCCGGATCCCTGACCGGCTGGCTGGCGGTGGTCGATCGGTCCACGCGCGCCGCACGGGCCGCGCTCCTACAATGGAGGCCGCCATCCATCCGAGCGCACGCCATGGCCCGAACCGTCTTCTGCAGTTACGAGCAACGCGAAACCGAGGGGCTCGACTTCGTGCCCTGGCCCGGCGAACTGGGCAAGCGGGTGTTCGCCAGCATCGGCAAGCAGGCCTGGGCGGCGTGGCTGGCGCACCAGACGATGCTGATCAACGAGAACCGCCTGTCCCCGCTCGATCCCAAGCACCGTGCGTTCCTCGAAGAGGAAATGCAGAAGTTCCTGTTCGGCGGCGGCGCGGACAAGCCCGCAGGTTACGTGCCCGAGGGCTGAGCGAAACCGCCCTGTATCAGGAGCCGGCGTCGGCCTCGCGCTCCTGCACGCGCGCTTCGCGCAGTTCCCTCTCCGAGGCGCGCAGGGCCTTGACGTCGAGCGGGCGGATCTCCCGGATGTGGCAGGGCAGCCGCATCGCGCCCGCACCCTGCGCGATGACCTTGTCGAAGCGCGCGTGCACCTGGTTCATCTGGCTGGTCAAGCCGATGGCCGGAGCGAACTCCAGGTCGTTGCACGGCCCCTGCAGGCTCAGCAGCCAGGCCTCCGACGGGCGGGTCCAGACCGCCAGCGCGCTGTCGCCCAGCGGCGTCCAGCCGTTGATGCTGCCGAAGAAACGGAAACTTCCCACCGGTTCGCCGGCGTGCGACTGGTAGAGGGCGAGCTTCTCGGCGTCGCGCAGTCCGGTGTCGGACGCACAGGCCGACAGCGCCATCGCTGCGGCCAGCGCCGCCCCCGCCCAGGAATTCCTGCTGCCCATCGTGGCCTCCCGCGGCAACCGCCGCATTGTCCCGGTTGGATTCATGATGCGCCGCGGCCGGCGCGCCGGCATCAGGAACCGTCCGGGGGTTCAGCACCGGGTCGGCATCGCTCGCGGGAGGAGCGGATGCGACAATGCACCGATGCACCCATCGCACAGTCGGCATGACGTCCATCCCTGGTGAGTCCCGCTTCGGCACCGTCATCGTCGGCGGCGGGGCGGCCGGCGTCCTGGTCGCCATCCGGCTGCTGATGGACCGGCGCGAGGCCGGGCCTGTCGCGATCGTCGAACCCGATGCGGTGCTCGCGCGCGGCGCGGCCTATGCCACCGGGCGCGAGGAACACCTGCTCAACGTGGTCGCCGGACGGATGAGCGCGATCGCCGAGCAGCCCTCCCATTTCGTCGATTTCCTGGCGCAGGACGGCGCCGGCGACCAGGCGGGTCTGGCCGACCGCTTCGCCCCCCGCCGCGACTACGGCCGCTACCTGCGGTACACCCTCGCCTCCCTGCCGGACGGGCGCGCGCCTGTGCACCTGCGCGAGCGCGCGGTGGACATCGAGCGCGATGGCGAAGGCTTCGTCGTCCACCTCGGCTCCGGCGCCCGCATCGCCGCGCGCCACGTGGTGCTCGCAGTGGGCAATGCGCCTCGCCCCCTCCCCGACTACCTGCAGCATCCAGGCATGCGCCTGGCCGAGGCCTGGGACTACGAGGCCGTGCAGGCGATCGAACCCGGCGCCGCGGTCTGCATCCTGGGTTCCGGTCTGAGCATGGTGGATGCGGTACTCAGCCTCGATGCCCGCGGCCACCGGGGCCCGATCCATGTGTTGTCGCGGCACGGGCTGATGCCGTTGGCGCATGCGCGCACCGGTCCGCAGCTCGGCCAGGGCGTGGACGACCTGCTGCCGCTGGGCATCCTCGAACGCTGGCGCATGCTGCGCCGGCGCGTCGCCGACGCCGTCGCCGCGGGCGAACCCTGGCAATGGAGCTTCGACCGGCTGCGCCATCACGGCCAGGCCCTGTGGCGATCGCTCGACGACCGCCAGCGCCGCCGATTCCTGCGGCACGCCGTGCGCTACTGGGACATCCACCGCCACCGCATCGCGCCGCAGGTGGCCGACACGCTCGCGCGCCTGCGGGACACGGGCCAGCTCCAGGTGAGCCCGGGCCGGCTGCGTTCGATCAGCGCCGACCCGGCGGGCGGCAGCCAGGTGCATTTCCGTCCGCGCCACGGCCAGCGCGAGCGCGTGCTGCTCGCGGACTGGATCGTCAACGCCACCGGCGTGGAAACCAATATCGACCTGCGCCCGGGCGCGCTGCTTGCGGCATTGCGCGAGCGCGGCCTGGCCCTGCCCGGCCCGCAGGGACTGGGCCTGGCGAGCAGCGGAATCGGCCTGGTGCTCGACCGCCGCGGCAAGCCGGACCCCGCGCTCTACGTGCTGGGGGCGCTGCGCATCGGCGACCTGTGGGAAAGCATCGCCATCCCCGAATTGCGCGAGCAGGCGCGCGACATCGCCGCGTCCATCCTGGACGCCGGGACGAAGGCGTAGGGAATCCGGGTCGCCCCCGCAGGCCTCAGCCGCAGGTCGCGATGACCACCGAAGTGCCGCTCCCCATCGGCACCAGCACCGCCGTCGGGCGGCCGGTTTCCACGTAGCGGCGCGAGGCCAGCGTGTGCGCTTCCTCGATCGCCTGCAGCTTGGTGGGAAGGTAGGGCGCCTCGGCCTCGGCAACCCCCTGGCCGCGCACCCGCCAGCCTCCGCAGGAGGCCTCGATCTCGAACAGTTCGCGCATCATGGTCCGGCACCTTCAGAAAAAGGCGCCCCGGCTGGTCTGGCGTCCGGCCCGACCCGCGTCCCTGCAGCGCCATACTCCGATGCGCGCTGCCGGGGCAGGAGCAAGCTTGCGCCGCCGGTCACGTTTACGCTGTCAGGCAGCCGCCCGATCGCATGTAGGAAAAGTCCTACAGCGTCAGGACGCGTCGCCCAGGCAACAAAAAACCGCCCATGCGGCGGTTCTGTCCACGCTCCAACAAATGGTGGCCGGGGAGGGAATCGAACCCCCGACACGGGGATTTTCAATCCCCTGCTCTACCAACTGAGCTACCCGGCCACGCGCTCCGGCGCTGGGCCGTGCGAGCCGCGCATGATACGGGCGGGCGCCCGTTCGGGCAAGCCGGGCCGACATCGTCCGCCACCGGTCGCGTCCCGGTGCAGCCTGCAGGGAGGCCCGCGGGGTTCGCCGGGCGGGCCGCCCGGCCGCTTCCGTACCTCGTAGTATCCTCCGCTCGTCCGTGGCGAAGATGGGGTCGCGATGAAGTCTGGATGGCGTGTGCCGGCAATGCTGCTGGCGGTGTTCCTGGTGGCCTGTTCGAGCGGCGGTACGCCGCGGCGGGTGTCCGATCCGGCGGCGAGCCTGCAGCAGCTGACGGTCGAAGCCGACGGCCGCTGGTCGATCGAGCTCCGGCTGCAGAACTACAGCAGCGTGCCGATGCGCTTCGACGCGGTGTCGCTGGCCTTCACCGTCGAGGAACTCGGGGCCGGCACCCTGGCCGCGCAGCCGGCGCTGACCATCGGCCCCGAATCGGCCGACGTGGTCACGGTGGCCTTCGACCCTTCGCCGGACGCGCGCCTGCTGCTGGCCGGGCGCCTGGCCGACGGCCGCGGGGTGCAGTACCGGCTGGAGGGCACGGTCAACGCCGCCCCCACCGACCGCGGCAAGGTCCGCGACTACAAGGTCAAGCGCGACAGCCGGCTGAGTCCCGTGCCCGGCCTGCCCGGCGTGCTGCGCTGAACGCAGTCCATTCCTTCGACGAGTAACCGATGAGCAGCTATTCCGCGCCCCTGCGCGACATCCGCTTCACCCTGTTCGACCTGCTGGACGTCGAATCCAGCTTCGCCAGGCTCGGCTTCGACGAGGCCGGCCGCGACCTGGTCGACCCGATGCTCGACGAGGCCGCGCGCTTCGCCGGCACCGTGCTGGCACCGCTCAACAAGGCCGGCGACGAACACGGCGTGCGCTACGACAAGGACAGCGGCAGCGTGACCACCGCGCCGGGCTTCGCCGAGGCCTACCGCCAGTTCACCGAAGGCGGCTGGAGCGGGCTGTCGGCGCCGGCCGAGTTCGGCGGCATGGGCCTGCCGCACGTGGTCGGCATGCCGCTGGAGGAAATGATCAACTCCGCCAACCTGGCCTGGGGCAACTTCCCGCTGCTGTCGCATGGTGCGGCCAATGCGCTGCAGCACCACGGCGAGGACTGGCAGCGCGAAGTGTTCCTCGGGAAGCTGGTCACCGGCGAATGGACCGGCACGATGTGCCTCACCGAGCCGCACTGCGGCACGGATCTCGGCCTGCTCAAGACCCGCGCCGAACCCGCCGCCGACGGCGCCTACTCGATCACCGGCACCAAGATCTTCATCACCGCCGGCGAGCACGACCTCACCCCGAACATCGTCCACCTGGTGCTGGCGCGACTGCCCGACGCACCGGCCGGCAGCAAGGGCATCTCCCTGTTCGTGGTGCCGAAGTTCAAGGTCGGCCGCGACGGCGCGGTCGGCGAGCGCAACGCAGTGCGCTGTGGCGCGGTCGAACACAAGATGGGCATCCACGGTTCGGCCACCTGCGTGATGAACTTCGACGGCGCGCAGGGCTGGCTGGTCGGCCAGCCGCATCGCGGCCTGATGGCGATGTTCACCATGATGAACACCGCGCGCCTGGGCGTGGGCCTGCAGGGGCTGGGCCTGGCCGAGCGCGCGCTCCAGAACGCGCTGCGCTACGCGCGCGAGCGCCTGCAGTCGCGTTCGCTCTCCGGGCCGAAGTATCCCGACAGGCCGGCCGACCCGATCATCGTGCAGCCGGACGTGCGCCGCATGCTGCTCACCTGCAAGGCGCTGGTCGAAGGCGGCCGCGCGCTGGGCTACCACGCCGGCCTGCAGGTCGACCTCGCCGCGCACGCCGGCAGCGAGGAAGAACGCAGGCAGGCCGACGACCTGCTCGGCTTCCTCACCCCGATCGTCAAGGGCTGCCTGACCGAATGGGGCGTGGAGTGCACCTACCACGCGCTGCAGTGCTTCGGCGGCCACGGCTACATCGCCGAGCACGGCATGGAGCAGCTGGCGCGCGATGCGCGCATCACCACCCTGTACGAGGGCACCACCGGCATCCAGGCGCTCGACCTGATGGGCCGCAAGACCATGCAGCTGCAGGGCGCGGGACTGAAGGTGTTCCTGGGGATGGTGCAGGCCTTCTGCGAGCAGCAGGCCGGCAACGCGGCGCTGGCCGAGTTCGTCGGGCCGCTGGCGGAGAAGGCGAGGGAATGGCAGGGGCTGACCATGGCCATCGCCAAGCGCGCCGCGGGCGACCCGGAGGAGATCGGCGCGGCCGCGCACGACTACCTGTTCTACTCGGGCTACATGGTGCTGGCCTACTGGTGGGCGCGCAGCGTCGCCGCGGCGGAAGCCTCGTCGCAGCCGCAGGCGTTCAGGGACGCCAAGCGCGAGACCGCGCGCTTCTACTTCGCGCGCATCCTGCCGCGCACCCTGGCGCACAAGGCGGCGATCGAGACCGGCCCGGCGCCGCTGCTGGCGCTCGACGAGGCGGCGTTCGACGCCTGACCGAGGTGGCGCGGCGCTCCCAGCACCGCGCGCGCCAGCGCCACGGGTCAATGGAAACGGCGCCTCTGCGGCGCCGTCTCCATGTCCCGCAGCCGGTAGATGCGGCGCCCTAGAGCACGCCGCGCAGCCAGGGACCGGTGATCGCGAAGGTGATGCCCGGCGTCTGCGCGTTGACGAACAGCGTCTGCCCGTCGTGGCTCCAGCAGGCGCCGGCGAACTCGGTGGCGCGGTAATCGCCCTCGGGCACCGATTTGCCGGCGTCGGCGATCTGCGACGAGGTGAGTTCGATGTTGTTCTTGGCCAGGTAGAACGACTCGCCGTTGCGGGTCAGGCCGATCAGGCGCGCGCCGGGCCCGTAGCGGTCAGGACTGGCGCCACCGTCCTCGCACAGCACCACGCCGCCGCGCGGGCTGACGGTGATGTTGTCGGGATTGTGCGCGGCCAGCTGGTCGCCGCTGACGAACAGCGCGCGCAGGCGCTGGGTCGCCAGGTCCAGGATCCAGACCGCGCCATTGCCGGCGCCCTTGCGGCCGCTGGCGTCCACCCCCGTGCTGGTGTCGACGATGAACAGCCTGCCGTTGGCGTGGAAGATGCCTTCGCAGCGGCTCATGCGCAGCGCGCCTTCGCTCCAGGCCTGGGCGAAGGGACCGCTCAGGGTCTCGCCGGCACTGATGTCGGGGAAGCCCGGGGGCGCGGCGATCGCGTCCATGTCCGGATCCGGGATGTCCACCCATTCCAGCTCGAACGTCTGTCCGATCCGCGCCACGGTCAGGTCCGCGTTGCGCCGGCCCTTCACCCGCGCGGCCTGCAGCCTGCCGCCGTTCTCGAGGGACCCCGGGCGTCCGCGGCGGTCGTTGGGCAGGAAGCGGTAGAAGGCGGACTTGTTGCGATCGTCCTCGGTCAGGTAGACCGCGCCGCTGCGCGGATCGATCGCCACCGCCTCGTGGCTGAAGCGCCCCAGGCCGAGCAGCGGATGCCCCGTCGTGCGAGCCGCCTCCGGATGCACCTCGAAGACATAGCCATGCCGCCTGCCCGTGCTGGAGACCTCGTTGCTCTTGATCTCCTCGCAGCTGAGCCAGGTGCCCCACGGCGTCGGCCCGCCGGCGCAGTTGACCAGGGTGCCTCCCAGGCTGGCCTCGGCATGCGTCCACCTGCCGTTGGAATAGCGCAGCGTGGTGGTCCCGCCGGCGGGCCTGCCACCGCCGAATACCCCGGTGTCGTACATGCCCGGGGCCTGGATCGGTGTACCGGTGCGGCGTTCGTGGTTGCGCACCAGGACGGTTTCGTAGTCCGCGGGCAGCCTGCCCCGCGGCGGAACCGGACGCCGCTGCGGCAGCATCACGGCCATGCCGTCGTGGCTGCCCGGACAGGGCGTGCCGTCGTCGAGGCGGTCGCCGGTCCAGGCGAAGCTGCTGTAGTGGAATCCGCGCGGCAGCAGCAGCAGTGGCAGGCCCGTGCTGCGATCGCGCACCGGGGCGAGCGCTCCATACGGGCTGGCAATGGGCGCGAGGCGCATCCCATCGCCGCCGACGCCATGCTGTCGCGCCTGCAGGGCGCCGAGACTGCCCATCGCGCCCATGGCCATCAGCGCCGCCGAGCCCTTCAGCAACCTGCGGCGGTCCGGATCGATCGCGTTCATCGCTTGCACTCCTGGCGTCTGCGGGGGATCGACTGACCGTAGGCGCGCCACATAACGCAGCGATGACAGCGCCATGACGGCTGCCGGCGCTGTCGTTTCGACAGCCACCCCGTCGCATGCGCCAGGTCGCCTCGCGCGGCAGCGCCGGGAGTACGATGCAGCCGGCGAATCGCGTCCGATGCCACCGCGCCGCCGCGTTGGACTGTCCAGCCCCGCTGCAGGCCACCGATGAAGCAACGCATCCACTTCGTGCGCACCGCGGACCAGGTCACCCTGGCCTGGGCCGAAGGCGGGCGTGGCCTGCCGCTGGTCAAGGCGTCCAACTGGCTCACCCACCTCGACTACGACTGGGAAAGCCCGGTCTGGCGCCACTGGACGCGCTTCCTGGCCGAGCACTTCCGCTACATCCGCCACGACGAGCGCGGCTGCGGGCTGAGCGACCGCCATCTCGGCGATCTGTCGTTCGACAGCTGGGTCGGCGATCTCGAGCGCGTGGTCGACGACGCCGCGCCCGGCCGGCCCTTCGTGCTGCTCGGCATCAGCCAGGGTGCGGCGACCGCGGTGGCCTACGCGGTGCGCCACCCCGAGCGCGTCTCGCACCTGGTGCTGTACGGCGGCTACGTGGTCGGCGCGCGCCGGCGCGACGACGCCGAGGCCGCGCGCCTGTATGGCGCGGTGGTCGAACTGCTGCGCGCCGGGTGGGACGCGGGCAATCCCACCTTCCGCCAGCTGTTCACCTCGCGCTTCATCCCCGACGGCGACGCCGAGCAGCTGGGCTGGTTCAACGAACTGTGCTTGAAGACCACGCGCGGCGATATCGGCGCGACCCTGATGGAAGCGCGTGCGGACATCGACGTGCGCCACCTGCTGCCGCTTGTGCGCGTGCCGACCCTGGTGCTGCACGGGCGCCGCGACCAGATCGTGCCGTTCGAGGAAGGCGTGCGCATGGCGAGCGCCATTCCCGGCGCCGAGCTCGTGCACCTGGATTCGCGCAACCACGTGCTGCTCGAGCACGAGCCGGCGTGGCGGCAGTTCATGGATGCGGTGCTCGCCTTCACCGGTCAGCCGGCCGGCCGCGCGGACGCCGCGGACGATGGCATCGCCACGCTCAGCCCGCGCGAGCGCGAACTGCTCCCGGCGCTGTGCGAAGGCATGAGCAATGCGCAGATCGGCTGGCGCCTCGGGATTTCCGAGAAGACCGTGCGCAACCACGTCACGCGCCTGTACGCCAAGCTGGGCGTGCGCAGCCGGGCCGAGGCCATCGTCTACATGCATCGCCGGGCCCCGGCCTAGGGACCGGGACATTCGTCCCGCCGCCCTGGCTGCCCAATGCTTCCATCGGGACAAGCTTCATCTGGGCGGAGCGTGCGGCACGTCACACGATCACGACTCCCGCCCCTCGGAGTCGCCCATGACCCGGATCCTCGCCCTGCTCTACAGCGCCTTCTGCTACCTGGTGTTCCTCGCCACCATCCTCTACGCCATCGGTTTCGTCGGTGGCTTCGCCGTGCCCAGGCACATCGACAGCGGTCCGTTCGCGGGCACCGGCTTCGCACTGGCGGTCGACCTCGCCCTGCTGGCCCTGTTCGCCGTGCAGCACAGTGGCATGGCGCGCCCGGGATTCAAGCGCTGGTGGACGCGGATCGTGCCCGCGCCGGTTGAACGCAGTACCTACGTGCTGGTCTCGAGCCTGGTGCTGCTGCTCCTGTTCGCATGCTGGCAGGCGCTGCCGCAAACGGTGTGGTCGGCGGACAACGGCATCGCCCGCATCGCGCTGTCTGTCCTGTCGGGCACCGGCTGGGCGCTGGTGTTCAGCAGCACCTTCCTGATCAGCCATTTCGAACTGTTCGGCCTGCAGCAGGCCTGGCGGGGGCGCGTGCAGGCGGGCGACGCGGTACCGCCATTCGTCACCCGCGCCTTCTACCGCATCGTCCGCCACCCGCTGATGCTGGGTTTCCTCATCGCCTTCTGGGCGACGCCCACGATGAGCCTCGGACACCTGCTGTTCGCCCTGGCCACCACCGGCTACATCCTGTTCGCGGTGAAGTGCCTGGAGGAGCGCGACCTGCTGAAGTTGTATGGCGACACCTACCGCGACTACCAGCGCCGGGTGCCGATGATCCTGCCGCTGCCTCGACGGGGCGGCTGACGCGCCCACGCAGCGACCGGGTCGCGGGTGCCGCGGCCCGGTTGCGCACTCCCGCGCGAATCGCGTTATGCTCGGGTTCCGATGGAGTCTGACAGAGCGCAGCTTCGCGTGATTCCCACCGGAATCCCAGGGATTCCGGACGGCGCCGTCGCCCCTGTCCTCCCCGCCCCGCACTCGCTGCCGCACCGGCTGGATTCGGTGCGGCTGCTTTCGCTCGACGCCCACGGCCGCGCGCTGAACTGGATCAGCTGGCAGGACGCGGCCTGCCTGTACGCCCGCGAGGCGGTGGCCTGGACTCTCGGCGATCCCTGCCTGAGCGTGCATGGCGGCATCAGCCGCCTGACCGGCGCGCGCAGCACGCTGGACCTGCACCCGATCATCGCCGCGCGCGGCCAGGTCCGCCCGCAGGCGCTCGACCCGACGCCGGCGCTCACCAATGCCTCGCTGTTCGCGCGCGACCAGTACCTGTGCATGTACTGCGGCAAGGGCTATGCCCGCCAGTTGCTGACCCGCGACCATGTGGTGCCGCTCTCGCGCGGCGGCCGCGACATCTGGGAGAACGTGGTCTGCGCCTGCTTCCAGTGCAATTCGCGCAAGGGCGGGCGCACCCCGCAACAGGCCGCGATGCCGCTGCTGGCCGTGCCCTACCGGCCGAGCTGGATCGAGCACCTGATCCTGTCCAACCGCAACATCCTGGCCGACCAGATGGCCTTCCTGCGCTCGCACCTGCCCAGGCGCAAACGCGGCCGCCAGTAGCACGGGTCGGCTACACTCGCCCGACCTTTCGGAGCGAAGCCACGCAATGCCCCTGACCATCGGCCTGGCCGGGATGGACCCTGCAACCGAAACCGCCCTCCGCGCCGCCTTCCTCGAGGCCAACCAGCGGCTGGGCGAGCGCTGGCAACTGCTTCCCGAAACCCAGGCCGACCACATCGTGGTCGACATGGACAGCATGTACGGCCCGATGAGCTGGCTGCGCCTGCACGCCGCGGGCAAGCGCGTGGTCGGACTGACGTCCGCCCCGCGCGCGCAGACCGACTTCCGTCTGGGCCGTCCGTTCAGCGCCGACTCGATGGCCGCGCTGCTGCAGGAGATCGCCGTGCAGGGCGACGCCGCTCCGGTCGCGGCCGCGGTGGCCACCGGCGCCGCCGCGCCGACCTCGGCCCCCGCCGCATCGACTCCTGCGCCGGCGGCAACGGAGCCCGCCGCACCGCCCGCACCGCCCGCCGCGCCCGCGCCGACCGCGTCGACCGAGCCCACCGAGCCGCCAGCGGCCAGCGATCCGGCCGAGTCCGTGGCGCCTCCGCCCGCCATTGTCGCCCCCGAACCTACCACCCTGTTCGGCCGGCTGGCCGCGGGGACACTGCGCGGCCACTTTCGATACCGCCGCCCGAGCGGGCCGACCCTGCTGGTCGATGCGGACGCGCGGACCTACCACGGCCCGGCCGCACTCAAGCCCCTGCTGCCCTACTTCGAGGGCGAGCTGGCCGACGGCGCGCTCGAGCCCTTGGACGCCGACGCCTTCGCGCGCGAGGCCGCCGGGATCGGGCCGGCGCAGCCGCTCACCCGGCTGCTCTGGCTGGGGGGACTGGCCAGCGGCCGGGGCAGCCTGCTGCCCGGGCACGATCCCGAGGCCCGCTACCGGCTCAACCGCTGGCCGCAGACCGAGCGCGAGTTCCCGCGCCACTTCCGCATCGCCACGGCAATGATGAAGGCGCCGGCCACGCTGGCCGAGGTGGCGGCGGCCAGCGGCATCGCGCTGGAGGAGATCGTCGACTTCGTGAACGCGAACCTCGCCACCGGAGCAGCCGAGGCGGTGGTCGAAGTGGCGCCCGAACCGGCCCCGCCGGCGCGGACCGGGGGCCTGCTGGGGCGCCTGCGCGGACGCTGATTCCTCGCGCCTCCTGCACGTCGCGCGGGCGGCGCGGGATTACAATGCCCGGATGATCGATTCCCAGCGCTATCCGCGCCTCGCGCGCATCGGCAACCCCGCCGAACTGCGTGCGTTCGACGAGGCGGAACTGCCTGCCGTCGCCGACGAGCTGCGCAACTACCTGATCGAGTCCGTCGGCAAGTCCGGCGGGCATTTCGGCGCCGGGCTGGGCGTGGTCGAACTGACCACCGCCCTGCACTGGATCTACGACACGCCGCAGGACCGCATCGTCTGGGACGTCGGCCACCAGTGCTACCCGCACAAGATCCTGACCGGGCGCCGCGACAGCATCCATACCGTCAAGCAGGCCGGCGGCGTGGCGCCGTTCCCCAAGCGCGAGGAAAGCGAGTACGACACCTTCGGGGTCGGCCACTCCAGCACCTCGATTTCCGCCGCGTTGGGCATGGCGATCGCCAACGCCCGCGCAGCCGCGGCCGGCGACGCGGCGCCGCGCAAGGTGGTGGCGGTGATCGGCGACGGCGCGATGACCGCGGGCATGGCCTACGAGGCGCTCAACCATGCCGGTGGCATGGATCCCGAGCCCGACATCCTGGTCATCCTCAACGACAACCGCATGTCGATCAGCGAAGCCGTGGGCGGGCTGACCCGCATGCTCGGCCGCATGACCGGCAGCCGCACGCTCAACGCGCTGCGCGAGGGCGGCAAGAAGCTGCTCGGCGACAAGAACAAGCCGCCGGCGCGCTTCGTGCGCCGCTGGGAGGAGCACTGGAAGGGCATGTTCGTGCCGTCCACGCTGTTCGAGGAAATGGGCTTCCACTACACCGGCCCCATCGACGGACACGACGTCAGGACGCTGGTGGAGACGCTGCGCACGCTCAAGGGCCTCAAGGGCCCGCAGCTGCTGCACGTGATCACCACCAAGGGCAAGGGCTACGAACTGGCCGAGGGCGACCAGATCGGCTACCACGCGGTCTCGCCGTTCGATCCGTCCAAGGGCGTGGTGCCCAAGGCCGGCGCGGCCAAACCGACCTACACCGACGTGTTCAGCGACTGGCTGTGCGACATGGCGGCCGACGACGTGCGGCTGATGGGCATCACCCCGGCGATGCGCGAAGGCTCGGGCCTGGTGCGTTTCAGCAAGGAGTATCCCGATCGCTACTTCGACGTCGCCATCGCCGAGCAGCATGCGGTGACGCTGGCCGCGGGCATGGCCTGCGAAGGCGCCAAGCCTGTCGTCGCGATCTACTCGACCTTCCTGCAGCGCGGCTACGACCAGCTGGTGCACGACGTGGCGATCCAGGGCCTGGACGTGCTGTTCGCGATCGACCGCGGCGGCGTGGTCGGGCCCGACGGCGCCACCCACGCGGGCAACCTCGACCTGAGCTACCTGCGCTGCGTGCCGAACATGGTGGTGATGGCCCCGGCCGACGAGCGCGAATGCCGGCAGATGCTGAGCACCGGCTTCCGCCATGCGGGTCCGGCGGCGGTGCGCTATCCGCGCGGCACCGGCCCCGGCGTGGCCGCGGGCAAAGCGCTGGACACGCTGCCCATCGGCAAGGCGGAGGTGCGTCGCCGCGGCGCGCGCATCGCGCTGCTCGCGTTCGGCGCGCTGGTCCCCGCCGCCGAACAGGTCGGCAAGGAACTGGGCCTGACCGTGGTCAACATGCGCTTCGTCAAGCCGCTCGACCGCGAGCTGCTGCTGGCGCTGGCGCAGGACCACGAAGGCTTCGTGACCCTCGAGGACAACGTGGTGATGGGTGGTGCCGGCTCGGCGGTGCTCGAACTGCTGCAGGCCGAGGCCGTGCTGCTGCCGGTGCTGCAGCTCGGCCTGCCCGACGCCTTCCAGCACCACGCCAGCCGCGAGGCGCTGCTGGCCGAAGCCGGACTCGACGCCGCCGGCATCCGCGCCGCGATCCTGGCGCGCTGGCCGCGCGAGGGCGACCAGCGCACCCGCCTCTCCGCCTCGGGCTGACCGGCCTTGGTCGCCTGGGGGGAGGAGGCGCTTCGACAGGCCGGCGGGATCGCCACGCCGGCCCACGCATCGGGGCCGCCATGACGCGAGCCGGCCTGGACCGCCCGGCCGAGCACCGGCGCGGCACGTCCCACGGCATGGATCGCCTTCCCGACCTCACCTACCGCTTCCGTCTGCTCGGCATGGGCCTGGGTGGGCTGTGCATCGGCGCGGTGCTTCACGAGAACGGTGCCGGCCCGCTGCAATGGGCGCTGCTCGCGTTCACCGCGCTGCTCTGGCCGCACCTGGCGCTGCAGCTGGCCCGGCGCAGCGGTTCGCCCTTCCGGACCGAAACGCGCAATCTGCTGCTGGATTCGGCCCAGACCGGCTTCTGGGTGGCGATGATGCAGTTCAACCTGCTGCCTTCGGTGCTGCTGTTCACCCTGGTCACGGTGGACAAGATCAGTACCGGCATTCCGCGCCTGTGGCTGTGGTCGCTGCCGGCCTTCGCCGCCGGCGTGCTGTGCGGGGGGCTGTCGACCGGCTTCGCGGTACGCGTGGACACCAGCATGGTCGAACTGCTGTGGTCGCTGCCGGTGCTCACCATCCACACCATCGGCGTGGCGCTGGCGGTCAGCCACATGGGCCAGAAGATCCGCCACAAGAGCCGCCAGCTCGACGAACTGAGCCGTACCGACTCGCTGACCGGCCTGCCCGTGCGCCGGCACTGGCTGGAGCTGGCCGACCACGCCCTGCGCCTGCATCGCGACGAAGGCGTGCCGACCACCCTGCTGCTGCTCGACATCGACCACTTCAAGGTCGCCAACGACCGCCACGGCCATTCGGTGGGCGACGAGGTGTTGCGCGCGGTCGCGGGGGCGATCCGCGCCACGCTGCGCCCGGCGGATGCGGCCGGTCGCTACGGCGGCGACGAATTCGGCGTCCTGCTGGGCGGCCTGTCCGCCGGGCAGGCGCAGGCCCAGGCCGAAGCGATGCTGGCCGCGATCCGCGAAGCCGGCATCGGCGGGCTGCCCGGCGCGCGCATCACCGCTAGCATCGGGATGGCCCCGGCCCAGGCCGGGCATGCCACGGTCGAGCAGTGGATCGACGAAGCCGACGCGGCGCTCTACCGCGCCAAGCACGCCGGTCGCGACCGGGTCGGCACCTGATCCCCGCTCAGGGCGCCTCGACTTCGTAGCCGCGTTCCTTCAACCGCGCCAGGTAGCCCTTGGGCGAAGTCACCATGGCCAGGGGCAGCATCGCCAGGCTCACCGCGTCCCTGGCGAGCGCCTCCTCGGCCGCGTCCAGCCACATGGTCTCCAGCCTGGGGCCCAGGTCGGTCACGCCCAGGCGCCGGGCCAGCGCGCTGCCGGTCACCGCTTCGATGCAGGCGCCGTACTGGCTGTCCACCGGCAGCGCCAGCAGGGACGCCGTATCGCCCGTGGCCCAGGCATTGGCGCGCCGCCGCATCGCCTCCAAGTCGGTCTCGATCCGCGCCAAGGTGCGCGCGAAGCAGTCGGTATCGGCCAGCGCGGTGTCCTGGAACTCGCGGATGGCGGACTTCGGGTCTTCCACGTGCAGCTTGAAGTTGACGCCGCGCAGGGGCACGTCGTGGCGCTTGGCCATGCGCCGCACTTCCTTGTCGACCACGTGGTCCAACGTCAGGCCGGAACGGCGCATCGCGGCTTCATACAGCTCCTGCGCGGCGAAGATCGGGCGCCAGCGCTCCACGCCGCCGTCGCGACCGATGTAGCGTTGCTTCAGCGGTGCCCAGCGCGCGTACAGCCCGGCCGGCACCACCTCCTGCAGGCGGCGCCCGTCGGGGTTGCGCCGGGCCTTGAGCAGCGATGGCACCAGCATCAGGCTGCGGAACACGCCGACATCGGCATCCAGCGTGAACGACGGCGGCAGCAGCACCCGCTGCGCGCGCGCCACCACCGATTCCACCCCGGCCGATTCCCACTCCATCCGCCGCGGCAGCGGCGACAGGGTCGCCAGGACGTACAGCGTGTGCCCGTCCTTGCGGACTTTCCACAGGCCGGGACCCGGCAACGCACCGGAGACCACCACCGTTTCGTGGTCGACGATCGCCGGGGCGGCAGAGCCCGGCCCGAGGCCGTCGTCGACGGGCTGGCCGGTGTCCTGGGCGACGAGGGCGGAAGACACAAACAGCCACAGTGCCGCGCCGGCCAGCCATGCGTATCTCATCCTGCGTTCCCTCGCGGCGGGCGGGAGGCCGCCGGCGTCAACGCTGGACCACGTCGAGGCGCGACAGTTCCCAGCCCAGCGGCGTTCCAGGTTCGAGCAGTTCGAATCCTTCCCAGAGGAAGCCCGGCGCGACCACGCAGGTCGCCAGCGCGTGGCGATCGAGCGCGCGCGCCGACTGCCAGACGCCTGCCGGGACGATGCAGGTCGTGGCCCGACCTTCTCCCGCCGCGCCCAGGACGTACTGCTCGATCGCCGCGTCGCCTTCCCGATGCAGCAGAAGTTGCAGCGGGCCGCCATCATCCCAGTGCCAGCATTCGTCCGCATCCACCCGGTGCCAGGCGCTGCGCTGCCCAGCCTCGAGCAGGTAGCGGATCGCGGTCATCGCCGGGCGGCGCCGGCCCTGGACCACCACTTCGAGGGGCGAGGCATGGATGCGCCGGTAGTACCCGCCTTCCGGATGCGGTTCCAGGCCGAGAGCATCGATCCAATGGCCTGCGCAATCGTCCATGGCCGCGAGTATCGGCGATGACGGCGCGCACGCCCACCCGCGCTCAGGAGCGCTTGCGGTCCCCGCGGTCGCCCTGCCCGGACTTCACGTCGGTCCTGGCCTTCTTGCGCACGTCCTGCGACAGGGAACGGCCGAGATCGTCGCTCTCCTTGAACCGCCCTTCCTCGTCGCGCCGCACGAGGCGCTTGTCGCCGTTGGGCGCGATCAGTTCGCGCTTGCCGCTGTGCTTGCTCGTTGCCATGACGGAACTCCATCGCGTTCGACGCGCACAAGCTACGTCGACGAAGCGGAGCGGCCCGTGAAACCGAGCCAGCCGTCCAACCGTCCTGCACCGCTGCGTCCGGCACCGCCACGTTGGTGGACACTGGCGGCCTTGGGCGAGGCAGGTGCAAGTCTCGCTGCCCCTCCGGACGATGGAATTCCAGCGCCGCGACAGCGTCCTGGGTGGACGGTCCTCCGCCGGCGTGGCGCCATGCAACGTACTACCCGCATGCCATGCAAGCGGTTTGCGGTGCGCAGTTACCGGGCGCGCATCGATATACGGCCGCGCTTCTGCCGGAAATCGATCGCGCCATCGATCCGAACGTACTGATGCCGTCGAACGCCTGGCACGCGGCTTCACCCCACAAGACGGTCTGGATCCGCGCCTCACTCGCGTCGCAGTTGCAGTTGCTAGGTTCGCGTTAAATCCCGCGGACAACGTCACAGAACAGCCGGAATCACTTCATCTTCACAAACCCAGCCTTATTCCAACGCTACCTGAAGGCAGGTCGGGGGCGCTTACCTAAAGGTCGCTATATTCCCCGGGTCCCAGACGAAGGAGCACTGAAATGTTCGAGAACAAGCGACATCTGCTGAAGGCCGGCACGCTTGCCGTGGCGATGGTTGCCGCTGCGGGTCTTTCCGGCTGCGCCACCTACGACGACGAGTTCGCCACCATCAACTCGCGCCTCGACCAGCTCGACACGCGCGTGCAGGGCGCGGCGCAGAGCGCCGAAGCGGCCAACCAGTCCGCCCAGCAGGCCAACCAGCGGCTCGACCAGATCGAAAGCCGCGTCCAGCAGCTCGAAGGCGCACCGCGCCGCGCGCCGCGAGGCTGATGGCGCGGCGTTGTCTGTAACGAAGCAAGACCGGGTGCCGGTGGCCTGTGTTGCAGGCCACCGGTGTCCCGCGGCGACCAGATCCGTCCAGAAGGAAAGCAGCATCGCAATGCCCACACGTCCGAGCTTCCGCGCCGCCTGCAGCGCACTGGTATGCGCGCTCGCGTTCGCAGGATCCGCCCTGGCCAGCCCCGCCGACGCCGCCTCCGGGCCGGTCGTCGCCGTGGACCAGCTTCCGCGCGGGCAGGAAGTATCCGAGACGGTGATCGAGCTCGCCGGCTGGGTGGTCGCGACCCAGGACAGCCAGGGCTATCCGTTCGCGATCATGGACAAGGACGCCGCGCAGATCCTGGTGTTCGGCGGCGATGGCCGCCTCCGTGGCGCCGCGCCGGGCCTGTTCGGCTCTGCGGTCGGCGACCACACCGCGCCGGGGGTCGCGGGCCTTGCGCTGCGCGAGATTCCCGGGCGCGACCGCACGACGCCCGCCGGCCGGTTCGTGGGCGGGTACGGCCCTTCCATCGACGCCGGCCGCGTGCTGTGGGTGGACTACGAGTCCGCGGTTTCGATGCATCCAACGGCGACCGGAGTACCGGCAGAGAAACGCCCCCAGCGCCTCGCATCGCCGACGCCGGACGACAACCGCGTCACCCACGGCTGCATCAACGTCTCGCCCGAGTTCTACGAACAGGTCGTCCGCCCGACCTTCGAGCGCGGCGGGGTGTTCTACGTGCTGCCGGACACCGATTCGCTGGAGGACACCTTCCCCGAATTCGTGCAGAGCCGGGAGACCGCGCAGCGCGGCGACACCAGGCGCGGGCGTTCTGCCGCCCGCTGAGCCGCGCTGACGCGGGCCCGAACGTCGCAGCGCTCCCGACCGGCGCCGGCACGGGGCGAGAGGCCGCGTTCGATGTCCCGCGACCGCGTCGAGCTGATTCGGTGGCGGTGCATCCAGGAGGCGATCCGCGCAGTTCGCCTGCAGCGCTCCGCCCATGGGTGGGCCCAGACGTCGCATACGAAAAAGCCCCGGGGTTCCGGGGCTCTGCGGGGTTCCGGGGAGAACCCGTGACGCTGAATTGGTCGGGGTAGCCGGATTCGAACTGACTACATCACCTTATGAATCAAAGAATTACGGAATGCAGCGGCTGACACCTTACGTAGCAGCCCAATGGCTAGCTGGCTCAATAGGTTGCCACCGCCGATCAGACCCCGCCCGTAACACTGTTCCGTATTCACCAAACATAGCACCGAATTCGCGCGATGTCGGGCTCCACGACGGGCTGGTTCGGCAGAAGTTTCGAGGCGTGTGATCCCGCGGATCGAGCGTTGCCCTCCGGCTTCCGTGGCCGTCAGTCCTGGGCGCTAGACGAAGCCATGCTCGACTGCCCGCTCCCAAGCTTCCTTCAGCTTCGTTAGGCGAAGCCCGCGCGGCCTGAACTCCGAAGTGATCGCGGCCCATCCGACCAGTTCCGCCTCACCTCCTGTCAGGACCTCCGCCGACTTGTTCCACTCGTGGAGCCGTTTCCAAGCCCCCGACTTCCAGAGCAGGGCCGACTTGCTGCGCCAATCTTCCCGCCGCCGAACCATCTGCTTCTCTGGTACCAGCGAGGCGCGGAACTCCGCTGACAACTGGACGGCGCTGTCCTCCACCCGCTCCCAACACGCCTCGCGCTTGACCCACTCGGTGATCAGGCGGTTGCGCACCTGCTCCTCAGGAATCTCCTGGAGCAGCGGCAAGACACGCTCTGCAATGCGCATGGCCTCCTGCATGAAGGGCTCCGGCGCGCGCTGAGCCCGCCATATCGCCTCATAGTTGGGCTGCAAGCCTTCGGCCCGCATCCGACTGCTCATCAAGGAAAGCGTGTAGGTGGTCAGCGGACGAAGGATGGACCCCGGATACCACTTCTGCGCCGGGATCGCGGCATCGACGGCACGGGTCAGGATCGCCCTGCCCACCAAACGCTGGTAGTAGGCGGAATCGAAGTCGGATGGATCAATGTTCCATGCCTTCTCGATGATCTTGCCAAACGCAGCAATGTTCTTCTGCGCACCCGAACTCACTTGGTGTGGCGCCCCCTCGAATGTCGTGTCGTAACGGGCGACATCGGTCTTGGTCAGCACCTGCTTCTTGGGGTTGAGCATCTGCCATGTCTTGGCTGCCAAGCCCGACTTCCGTCTGAGTTCGACCTTGTAGCTGCCGGTTGTCCGCTCGAAATACCAGTAGCTTGGCGCATCGCCAGGTTTGCCAGGCGGTGCGAGCGTCTCGCGCGAAATGCCCTCAAGCCTCTTGAAGTAGGCGTGCCCGGCAAACAAATCGGACGCCGAAACCGCGTTTTGGGCATTCGCATAGCGGGCGATATTTCGGACCGCATCCTCGAACCCCTCTTCCGGCAGGCGGGACAACTTCATTTGCACGCGGACCTTGGACAGGTCCAGCCCCGCCTTTCTGGCCCAATAGAGTGATGCGGTCGTCTGGCCACCGTTGACTATCTGAAGCCCTTTCACCTTGATGATCTCCGTATGCCCCATCTCATGGATGTCGGTGATCAGGCTGGAAACCGTGACGGTTAGACCGTTGTTGAAGGCGAAGAACATCTCCGGCTCCTTGCGCAGTGTCTCGCGGATGCCCTTGTTGACCTTTCGGTTGTCCCCCAGAAACGCACGCACGTTCTGCTCCAAAATGCGTCCGCCGAAGCGGTCATAGAGGTCAGCAAGGATCCTTCCAGGCATGACGCACATAAAGGAGTCGTAGCGTGAATCGCTATCCAAGTCCGCGGGCAAAGCTGGAATACCTTCCTCGTACTCGCTGAGGAAATCGATCACGATCTCCTCGCGGCCGCCAATCGAAGCCTCCACGCGAGCAAGCCGGGCGATGTCCCATATCTGGACCTGCACCTCCATGGCGCCAAGAGACACCTCAGGGATCCTCCCAAGCGAGGTGCTGATGGGCCGATCAGAGATGAGGTAGATGCAGGCCTTGGTCATCTCGTCGGATGACGCCAGCGAGAAGGTCTCGCGGGACAGCGCATGCGCGGGATGACTGTCATCCCACTGGTCCGCGATCGAGTCGTGGACACTTCCCTCAAGAAAGCGGTATCCGCCTTGGATCAGGCGCTTGACCTCGTCCGTCATCATCGGCGCCGGATCTTCAGCGCCGGAGAACTCGCACACGATGAAGTTCAGGACCCCATCACTGGGCGAATAGCTATAGGCGTCAATCTGGATATGCCCGCCCCTGCGGTTCTGACCATGTGCCCTGCACAGGTGGTATTCGATGAACTCCTCGCCTGATTCAAGAACCTGGCATGCGCGGTCAATGAACCTCGCACTGAGATAGTCCCCACCTGCAACAGCGTCTGCCCGGATCTCTCCGAGCAGGGCTTCGCGATAGCGTACAACTTCCTCGTCCATCAATCCCCCTTGGAAATCCGTCCACCCAGCACAGCTTCAATGTCCGTCCCGAAAGCGCCCAAGTGAGTCGCATCCAGGACGTATTGCACCTGGGGGATACGCGCATCCACATCTGTCCGGGTCAATCGGGGAAACCCGGCAAGCACGTCGAAGGCCATGATGCCCGCCACATTGTAGGCATCAACGTCGTAGGCTTCCTGCCGTATGTAGCCGCGCCTGAGCAGTGCTGCATGAAGCGCATCCTCCTCCGCAACCCCACAGTCCATCGCGGTGGACGCAAGGCGATCGCACAGGCCGTTGAGGGAGATTGCATCGCCCGCATCCGATAGAACCAGCTCGATAACCACCAGCGACAGCGGCAGATGGGCAGAGTCAAGCTGTTCGAGCGACGAGATCTGGACGTGCTGCCGCGCGCCGGCCACCCGGGTCTTGACCTCGATGATCCGGGTATCGAATGCAAAGTCTTGGGGGTGGTCGTCCGGCGCGACCCAGGACGTCAAGGCCGCACCGAAGCTACGCCGCGCGATCAGGCGTTCAAGAACATAAAGCTCGCCAATGAGCCCCCGGACCTCATGGGGCGGCATCGCGCTCGTGCGCGCGCGCGTCATCAAGGAATGCCAGTGTGAAAGGCGCCGGAACACGCTGGCGCTAGCGGTGGATCGCGACTTTTCGTTCCCTGACCAAGCGATCACGTCATTGCACAGTGTCAGGAACACATCACGATCATCCGGCTCACGGAGGAACATCCGCGCCTCGAAGCCATCCTGTCCCTCCTCGACCTCCAGCGAAAGTCCGCGGGGCTTCGGCAGGCGGTACGGAACGCGAGCTGGGTCAACTCCGCGAAAAAGCAGTCCGGGAGCTCCATCAGCGGCCTTGACCCAGTAGATATCGAGAGGATGTTCGGCTGCGACCCGTTGGCCTATCAACCGCTGCGTCACAGATCCAAGTTCGGACCAAGGATCGCTACTCATCCCCCGTGGCCTCGTCATCCTCATCCTCGGCCCCGCCATAGAGCTCGCGATAGGCGATCAGGTTGGCCGTATAGAGCACCAGGCTGTCCCTCTCGTTGGCTACCAGCCCAGGGAAGCTGAGCCCATAGGCGGCGTGGATATCGCCACGGACTTCCACGTCCTCACCATTCTCCGCCTTGACCTTCGTCTTTGTCTTCAGGAGGTGGAGCATCAACAGCGGGCGCGTCCGCTGCTCGCGAAAGACGTGATCAGGAATGCTCTTCTTCGACTCCCCATGGGTGGCCCGGGCCGCCGCAAGCTCTTCTTCGGTCAGGCCAATGCGCTCGACGCCACGGGACGCAACTCGGCGTTTTGTTCCGGACACGAGGAGCGCATTTGCGGAACGCGCATTGCTGCGCTTCTCGACGATGCGCTCCTGAAGACCGACCGCCAGCCCATGAACATCATTAACGTCATCGTCCACTGCCTTGGCGCGGGAACTCGACACAAGGACCACGTCCCACTCATCCAGAGTGCGATCCCGGATGTAGGTGGTCAGCGGCGCTGGCTGCATCTCGAGCTGACCAGGGTGCGTTCCAAACGACGAGATGAAATCGAGGACAGCATCTGCCCTCACCTTCCGGAAGAGATGGCTCGAAAGCTCACCCTCGGGATCCACCGCCTCGGGCTTTCCGTACGCCTTCAGCATTGTGTCAACGATCGTCCTGACCGCATCGATGTTGCGTTCCCGGGCCGTTTCCGAGTCGACGAGGACGGACGTCTCCACGAGCTTTCCGGCAAGGCCGACCTCACGGACCACCTGTTCCGTGTTGCGCATCTTATCGCGCGCCGTAACCATCAGTGTTCCGGGGTGGCTGCGCACGGCAAGCCCGAAGTCCATTGGGGTCAGACCATGGAGCTCCATTCGCTTGATTTCGTCGCGTAGCTCTTCGGTCGCGTCGGCGATGAACCCATACCAGTCGCTCGCCTCGGGACGGAGAAAGAGCCGGCACAAATCCTTGAAGCCGTCCCGGTATCCGAACCAGCGCCCCATCTGCAGGAGCGTGTCATACATCTGCGTGTTGCGAAGGAAGTAGCTGACGGTCAGCCCTTCCAGGGTAAAGCCACGCGACAGCGAGTTTCCGCCTACAGCAATGACGTTCAATCCGGTTTCGGCATGCGCACGGTAGTCCAGCTTTCCGGCCGCCTTCGATGCGTTGATCTGCACGACAGACATTCCGGCTGCGGCTTGGTGAAGCTGGGCTTGAATGGCTTCCCACGTTTCGTCGCCGCCCGCATAGTGCTTCCTCCATGTGTCATGGAGCGAACGCATTGTTGGATCGCCAAGCGCCGCCCCTGGGGGCATCGCGTGCCGGTTCTGAACGGCGGACTGCACTCCCACAAGATGCCGCGAGATTTCCTTCGCGACCTCGCCCTGTACCCGCGTGAATCGCGAGACGTTCACCAGCATCGAATGATGTCGGTTTCCCTGTCCACGCAGGATCCGGATGGCCTTGGATAGCACGAAGCAATCGATGGCTTCGACGAGGCTTGCATGCAGGCCATCGACGGGCCAATCGATCCTGTGCTTGACCGGCAGCCATTCCTCCGTTTCCGTCAGGTCGACTGTCAGGGTATCCGCATCGTCGGATAAGAAAAACTCATTGGCACCCACATAGTTAGATGGCGCATCGAGACCAACGATGAAGTCTCGCGGGAAAAGATCCTTGCCCTGATCCGAGTTCTCGGAGTCCGGATCGATGAAGATGTTGGCAAACGGAGTCGCCGTGTACCCAATGTAGGCGTTCCGGGTCGACAGGCTCAGCAGCTCGCGGATCAGCCGGTTGATCGTCCGCGGCGCATCGGGATCCTTCGAGGTGTCGACGGAGGCATTGTCGGCCTCATCGTCGATCACGAGCATGGGAAGGGTGAGTCCACCGTGCGACGCGCTGGTGCCCCTGATCCAGTCGATCACATTGTTGAGGATCGACGGGTTCTTCTTTACAACCAAGATGACCGGTTCTGCGCTGTTCTGCAAAGGATTGCCGAGGCTCTCTGCCTTGACACGGCTGAAATCGTGGGCCCGGCTGGTGTAAGCCGTGGCAGTAAAGGCTGGGTTTAGTTCGCCCACTCCCACCCGATCAACATTGGTCTGGCGGCTGAGGATCTGGTCGCTGTCCCGGCCAACGAAGCCGTGGTCTACGCGTTCTTGGGTCTGGGAGCGGAGATTGTTGTGGACACCTGCGATTAGGATGATGAGCCGATAACCGACGTCAGCAGCCTTGTTGATCACCCCGAGATAGTTGGCCGTCTTGCCGCTCTGAACATGCCCGACCACGAGCCCGCGTCGAGACCACTTTCCTTCGACCGTCGGGTCTCCTGCGAGATCGACAATCGTGTCGGTGACACTGGCAACCGCATTGACGACGTGCTCGGACATGCCTCCAGCAATCAGGTAGCTACGGTAACGCTGCCAATACCGGAAGCTGACCTCATGTGCCCGGCTGCGAAGCCACGGCTTGTGTCCACTCGCTTGAATGGTATGGGCCGGGCCAAGCACAACCTCGAACTCCCGTTCCAGCTGCCTCGCAGCCCCGACGATGTCCTCTTCGGTTGGCGTGGGATTGAGGAATGGAAGCGCCGCGAGGTCGCGAACGACTTCGAGGATCTGTGCGGGCGTCTGGGCCGCACGCTGGGCCATGGCCATGCGCGCTAAGCCGAGAAGTTGGTGGTGCGTCATCCGTAAATCCTCATTCCTGAATTCGACGCAGGCCTGAAAGCAGTGTGCGTGCGTGTGGCTGGCCTGCGAACACGGGCGTCGCCAGGATCTTCTCCGCTATGGCGACTGGCAGGGTGTCCCTTCCCGGAACCATGGCCTCGACAAACGCTGCGAGCATTTGCCTGAGCGCCTCGGTATCGACGTCGCCCTGCCGCACGCCCTTTGGGGTGGCAGCGATGTCCGAGAACAGCGTCTCGAGCGGAAGGGTCGCCTCGATGGCGAGCAGGACGGCCTCCGTCCCTCCCCGTGCGCCGGCAGCACGCCGGAGATCCTCGATGATCGGATGGTCCCTGCGGATCTCGTAGCGCAGCTTCCCGCGATCTTCCACTCGCTGCCAAAGCGACAGACCCGATGTGGCCGCCTGCCGCGTGCCTCGGTAGGTATACGGACGGCGGGCAGACTCCGTCATGCGTTCGACCAGTGGTCGCAGCCGGGTACTTACAATCGCAGGAACTCGCATCCGCGATTTCCGGACATCAATGCTCCACTCCGAGTCGAGCGCAGTCGGGACGTCAACCCGCACCCGCAGCAGCTTCGTGAGCTCGGCGCGTCGTGCCATGCCCAGCCAAGAGCCACCGGAAACCAACCTTCTGGCACGGTAGATATAAAGGCCCTGCGTCTCGATAAGGCTGGATCCGAGTTCCATTGCCTCAAGCTGGTCCGTTGTCAGCCGCTGATGATGTGGCAGGGTGAAGCCTTGGACGATGATCTCTCCAGTTCCGATGCTCAGGGTCTCGACCTCATGGGCATCTGAATGGGGAGTCATGCGCCGGGCGAAAGGGTCAACGGGTTCGACAGTTGCTCCATTGATGAGAATGGCGACTTCGGCAGGCGGATCGCCGGGATCAGGCGCAATGAAACGATGGAACGTCAGTGCAAGGTGAGCGCGGGCGCTGCTGAACATCTGGTTGAGCGCAGCATAGATCTCGTTCGCATCGTCGCTCAGCGCATCCAGGCGATCGAGCTTCTGCCAGAGAACCAGCGTGCCATTGGCACCGATCCGGTCCACCAGGGGAAGCCGGGAAATCTCGTGTTCGTCGAGGAGACGGAGGATCCATTCATCCTTCTCGACGACCAGATCCAAGTCCCAGCACCGCGCAGCGAGCTCTCCGCCCTTCCGCGAAACCACCGTAAGCCGCCGACATTGCGAGAAGGATGCAGTCTTCAGACCCAAGCCAAATCGCCCCAGATCACCCGCGTCCCGCACCTCACGGGGACTTCGGCTCCCATGCTGCATCGCTTGGGTGAGCTCTGCCGGAGCCATGCCCCAGCCGTTGTCGAGAATTCCCAGATATGGCCCTGCAACCGGATCGACATCGTTGACGATGTCGATCCGCGTCGCCTCGGCCGAGATGCTGTTGTCGACGATGTCTGCGAGCGCGCTCTCAAAGGAGTAGCCGATGTCTCGCATGGACTCCATCAAGCGCGCGGCGCTAGGCCTTAGCGTCTTGAACCTCGAATCTTCTTCCGTCATCCCCTGTCCCCTTGGCGCCCCCGCGCTGCGGCTGCGCCCCCCCCTGCGGAGGTCCCCAGCCCGCACTCCGTTTCACAATACCTGCTCAGATGGCCCTAGCCAATCTCGTGGCCTGAGATGGAAATCTTTGACAGTCATGGGCGCGCCTGCGATCCTGGCGCCCCCCTGACCGCACGTGCCGCCTCGATGTCTAAATCCTCCATCCCCGTGGTCGACATTTTCGCGGGCGCGGGCGGGCTCGGAGAGGGCTTTGAGGCGCTGGGAGGGGGCAATCGGTTCCATGTGGCCCTCTCGGCGGAGATGGATCGCCACGCCGTCCAGACCCTACGCACCCGCGCCTTCTTCCGCAGCTTCCCGAACGGTGAAGCACCGCGAAGCTACTACCAATATCTCCGCGGTGAGCGCAGCGCCCCATGGACGGATGACACCAGGAAGATGTGGGACGCCGCGGCGCACCGTGCCTGCCAGCTGGAACTCGGACGGATCGACCATGACAGATACCTTGATGAACGGATCGCCGCAATCGCAGAGGATGCAAAGCGGCGTCAGCGCCCTTGGGTACTCGTAGGTGGCCCGCCCTGCCAGGCGTTCTCGCTCGTTGGCCGTGCCCGCAATCGCGGTATTGCGGACTATGTGCCTGAGAACGACGGGCGCCACTTCCTCTATCAGCACTACCTCCACATTCTGGCGAGGCACAAGCCGGCGGCATTTGTCCTGGAGAACGTCAAGGGGATGCTGTCTTCCCAAGTTGGCGGCGCCCACATCTTCAAGGCCATTTTCGACCAGCTCCACCTTCCGGGTGGCGCAAACGGCCCCCGCTACCGCATCGAGCCGCTCGTTAAGCCAACAGGCTCAGGATGGCAACCCAAGGACTTCATCGTGCGCGGCGAGCGCCTCGGCCTCCCACAGACGCGGCATCGCGTGATCCTGATCGGCGTCCGCAGTGACGTCCCGAGCATCACGCCCTTGGCTGATGACCACGAGCCGGTACACCTCTCGCAAATGCTGCGCGGGGTTCCCGAACTCCGTAGCAGCTCAACCACCGAGAAGATTGACTCATGGCCCAGGTTTGCGGCACGTTGCCTTGCCCAGTGCAGTGACTACGCCAAGGATGTGGACACGGCCACGGCCAAGCATCTGAAATCTCTGGTCCCCCAAGTTCGGGACGGCTTGGACCTCGGCACCGGGGGGCGGTGGATGGAATGGTTTGAGGCGCCGCGTTATCCCAAGCATCTCCATGCACTAATGCGCGATCCCAAGGTCGATGGCATGGTCCAACACGAGACGCGACCACACATGACGCGGGACCTGTTGCGTTACGCGTATGCAGCTGCGTTCGCGCAGGTGCACGATCGCTCACCGCGTGGCGCGCAGGAGTTTCCCGCGGATCTCCATCCGAAGCACCGCAGTTGGGCCAGCGCCAAGGCCTTTGTCGACCGCTTCAAGGTGCAGCGCAGCGAGGCGCCATCATCCACAATCACGAGCCATCTCGCGAAAGATGGGCACTACTTCATTCATCCGGACCCGACACAGATGCGGAGCCTCACCGTGCGTGAGGCTGGAAGGCTCCAGACCTTCCCGGACAACTTTTTGTTCGAGGGCCCGGCCGGTGCGCAGCGTAGACAGGTTGGAAACGCAGTGCCCCCATGGCTTGGCCATCAAGTGGCCAGCGTGTTGAGCAACGTGCTGAGCTGATCACGCTGGCTGCCCGATCTCGGTCGACTCCTCGTCCGAGCCAATGAATTGCGCTAAATCTGCGATCGCCTGACGCGGATCCCGACGCAGGGCGCACTCCCAGACCACAGCGACCCGCCAGCCGCAAGCCCGTAGTGCCTCAATAGCTGCCGCGTCTCGCCGGATGTTGCCGGCGATCTTCTCTGTCCAGAATTCGGTCCGGGTCTTGGGGATGCGGTAGTAAGGGCACCCCGCATGGCCATGCCAAAAACAACCGTGAACGAATACGGCCGTGCTCCATTTGGGCAGGACGAGATCCGGCCTCCCCGGCAGTCCCCTACGGTGCAGGACAAAGCGGAAGCCCAAAGCGTGAAGGCCAGAGCGCACGAGGCGCTCGGGCTTCGTGTTGGTTCCCCGGATACCGGACATCATCCGGGACCTGGTTTCGGAGCTGATCTTCTCGGGCATGTGGCGATTATCCGGGCTTCGGGCGAGGGCCATGTGCTTGCCACAGGTCGCTCCTAGCCAGAGAGACCGCTGCTCGCATGCCCTCTATAAGGTCAGACCGGAAGCCCTCCGACTTCGGCGTCATGGGATGTGGGTGGTGCCGGCCTTCCTAGGGCTTCGTCCCGATGGTCTCGCCGAGCAAATCCAGATCTGGCGGCTTGAGAACTCGGCAGCCTGATCACTGCCTGCCAGGGGCGCTCTGTGCACCCCAACAGCAGCGACCGACCACGGTCACGGACCGGCTTCTGAGTCTGCTTCGACAGGATCGGACTTCGCGGTGACCCTCGAAGAACGTTTTGCCGGCGCCTAGGGTGCCTACGGCTGGATCTGGCCCAGCTCTTCCAGTGGCTAGGCATCTGTGGCGAGAGCGCTATTAGCCCTTACAGCAACACCTGTCTTCAGAGCTATGGGGTACGCGCCATGTAGCTCATGCGTTTTCCTAGATGTTTCCATGCGCTACATCAGTCTCATCGCACATCAGGGTCCTGCATGCGCTCTAGTTTTGCCCGGCCCTGCAGACCCTGTGAGAACAACGAAACACCCGTCTAAAATATGAATACTTCAATGATTTCAAGGAGTTAAACATGACGACTAGCCAAGACGTCGCCGACTACCTGACCACCCTGATCAAGCGATCCGGCAAGACGCAAGCACTGATCGCAAGGGAGTGCGGCTTTGCGACCGCCAACATGATCACGATGCTTAAGAAGAACCAGTCCAAGATTCCGCTCGGCCGAGTGCCTGCGCTCGCCAAGTCTCTGGGAGTGGACCCGGGCGAGATGCTCAACCACTGTCTGCAGGCTTACGAGCCCGAACTGTACCGTGTCCTTGCGGGGATTTTGCCCGCAATGCTGATCTCCCAGAAGGAGTTCAAAATCATCCAGGCGCTGCGTATTGCCTCGAAGTCCGGTGCGTTCTCAACCTGACCTTCTGCATGCTGGAAGGTCGTTAGCTTTAAATAAGAAAACCTGTCGAGAGGAGGCAAACAGTCCCCTTACCCCAACTAAGAGGCTTGGAGGCTGCCGCTCCTACACGAACCTGTCGCGAGGAACTCCACTTCAACACGCACAATCTTGTCGCGGTATCGAGACGAAGGGGTCAGGCTGACTCGATATGCTCATCGGACGCCGCTGCGTGGCTTTCGCACAGTGCGGGTGCTCCGGTCCGAACTCTTCTAGAGCGGGCTACAAGACAGCGCGAACATATGGAGGCCGATAACGCTGTCAGGGTCTACCAGGAAGCCCATGGGCTGTGGCTAGGGGCTCAATCGGCCCTAGACTTGCGTTGGTCTGGGAGTTCGTGTCGAGTGGGGCGTCTGCCTACGCCCGTCTAGCTATACAGCTAGGTATACGAGTACCCCGATTGCATCCCGGGCCAACTGACATCGCAGTAGTCAGTGCCCGCTTATTATCGCCGAATGCACTCAGGCGTTCAAGCCGAAGGCGATCGTTGAGCGGCTCTCGCGACGGGCACATGCTGATGCAAGGTCGCCGATGCTAAGCATCAGGGCCAGCGCGCAAGTGTTGTCAAACTTGACCAGCACCGCGGCCTCTGCGGGTGGTAGCTCGCGCCCAGAAGCTGCCTGGGCACATCCGAACTGCTCAGCTAGCCGCTCAACGCCCGCCGCTCGGGCGGGGCCAGCGGCCCATATAGGGCCACGCACGCAGGAGGTGGCACGCCGACGCTCGGCCCGGCAGCTGCGGCCTATGCCTTCAGCAACTCAAAGTCGACCGACGGGTACGCTGCCTTGCTGATCAGCGCGTGCCCCTGCTTCACCGAAAGATCGACCTCGCGACCATAGTGGCTGGTCATCCTTGCCACGTTGACGTCGTGGCCAAGGAGCCGCCCGATGTCGAAGTCCTGCACGCCGCCCCGGCGAAGGGCGTCAGTCAGCGTGTGGCGCCACCTGTGGGTACCGCCCAGGTCACTACCCTTGACCCTAATGCGCGCTAAGAACTTGCGGAACCACTTACCGGCGTGGGTCGAGTGCCTGCCGTCCGCGTCCAAGGGTACCTGGTAGAAGATGTCCCGCTGACTGGCAGCTGCGGCGCTCTGGACGAATCCCACGAGGCCAAGCTCCAACAATTGCGGATGGACCGGAAGTTCCCTACGAGACGACGCGTTCTTGAGCGACTGCCCTACCCCTTCATCGGTAAAGTCAAAGATCCAAACTCCGTCCACCTGCCGGACGTCCTGCACGCGAAGCTGTACAACCTCATTTAGCCGCGCTCCCGTGAACGCCAGAATCATCGGCAGCCAGAACCTCCAATCGCGAACACGGTACCTTCCGGGTTCGAGCTGGTTCTTCTCGGATTCGCAGCCCACGAAGGCACGGGCGTTCAGGATGGCAGCCACCTGGGCGTCGGTGAAGGGCTCCATCCGAGCTGAGTCGGTGCGGGGCGGCAAGCTGACCCTGAAGTTGCTCGCGTCAACGCCGTCGACGTTCTCTTCCAGCCAAGTGCCGAACGCTGAGATCGTGCTCAGCTTGTTCCGAATGGACGCTGCCTTGAGGGTGGGATGCCCGTCTTTCTTATTCCGCTCAACGGCTTTCGCCGGGGACAGGCCGGGATACAGCTTCTCCATGCGCGCCGGAAGATAGCTGAGCAGATTCTTGTACGCCATCAGGTCTGCCTTGCGGTATTCCGTAACCGGCTTGTCTCCCGCGCTTTGGGAGAGCTGGCGAATAGTCGCCCAGCGGTCCTTCAGGCCGCTCTTACCGAGGTTGGGATGTCGTTCGGCGAGGTACAGGCCGAAGTAGTACCTAATCCCCTCCGCCCGCTTCGAAGCAACCCTGTCCCGGCAGGTGTCGGCACGCCCGGAAATCGGGACAACCACATCATCATCCGGGCTGTACTCGCCCCGATCCCTAGCGGCGGCTGTGCCCAGAACACCCAGCCAGGTTTTCAACAGGTGCCGCCCAAACGTCCTGTAGGCGGAGTCCCCACGGTTGATCCGCCAGCCGTGCCTGCGTGCTGCGTCGCTGATAGCCCAGTCCACCAGATGGAACTCGTTGTCGACCAGAGACTGGCGCAAGGCATCCGCCAGGTGCCCACGTCGTTCCGTCGCTGTCTCGGCAGTCTGCGCCATTGCTTCCACCCGGACGTAATCGCTGTTCGCGAGCGCCTGCAATTGCGTCCATTGAGGGTTGGCGTCCAGTTGGGAGCGCACAAGCTCGGCTCGGCGCAAGATCTCGCTGCGCGAGGGACGGTGCAGCCGCTCCCTCTCATCCGCGACAAGCTCGTCGGCCCTGAATTCGAACGCTGCAGCCTGCAGGTCCTGATCAGATGGAGCAGTCAGGGCGCGCCCCCCGGCAGCGCGAAGACTTGCCTCCTCTTCCTTGAACTCGCGGCGGATCCGGACAATCTCTTCCGAAGAGCGGTCGCGTGCCACTCCCAGGTCCTTGGTGCGGAGGCTACGCAGGACCTCGCGGCTCCCTCGGTGCCCCGCCCGGTCCTGCCGCAGATCCTGGAGCGTGGTAGGGGTGGCCACCCGGACGTAGTAGGTGGCCCCGCGCCGCAAAAGGTTGGTTGTCACGCCGATTCTCCTCTGCTCGTCGAACGGAGCGCCGTTGCAGCACTCCGTAACACTCAGACGTAGCAGTCCAGAACCGTTCCCGAAGTCGCATCTAGGTTGAAGGTGACCCCGCCCCTAGAAAACCCTTTCGGATCAACTAGTTGGCGGGACTGGCAGTCTCCTGCCACCTTCAGTATAGAAACGAACAACACAAAAATTGGTCGGGGTAGCCGGATTCGAACCGACGACCACTTGTCCCCCAGACAAGTGCGCTACCAGGCTGCGCTATACCCCGGTTGGGTGGCGATTATACGCGACACGGCGGACAAGGGGTCTGAATCCGTACCCCGATCCGGGCGGCGTGAGGCTTCAGCGCTTGAGCAGCGCCAGGATCTCCTCCAGTTCCATGCGCACCTGGCGCACGATCTGGCTGCTCATCGCCGATTCCTGCTTCGCGCCCTCGCCTTCCAGGCGCAGGCGCGCGCCGCCGATCGTGTAGCCCTGCTCGTAGAGCAGGCCGCGGATCTGGCGCACCATCAGCACGTCGTGGCGCTGGTAATAGCGGCGGTTGCCGCGGCGCTTGACCGGCTTGAGGCTGGGGAACTCGGTCTCCCAGTAGCGCAGCACGTGCGGCTTGACGTCGCACAGCTCGCTGACCTCGCCAATGGTGAAGTAGCGCTTGGCCGGGATCGGCGGAAGTTCGCGGTTGCTGCCCGGATCAAGCATCGCGCGGCCCGGTGTAGGTTTCGACGCGTTCCTTGAGCTTCTGGCCCGGACGGAAGGTGACCACGGTGCGCGCGGAGATCGGGATCTCCTCGCCGGTCTTGGGGTTGCGGCCGGGGCGCTCGTTCTTGCGGCGCAGGTCGAAATTGCCGAAACCCGACAGCTTCACCTGGCGCCCCTGCTCGAGGCCCTCACGCAACACGCCGAAGAACGCGTCGACGAATTCCTTCGCCTCGCGCTTGTTGAGCCCGACTTCCTCGTAGAGCTTTTCGGCCATTTCCGCCTTCGTCAACGCCACGCCTTTCCCCCGGGTACTACGTCAGCCTCTGATCCTGGCGCCATGCTCCTGCTGCAGCGCGGCGATGACCGCAGCCACCACGACATCCACGTCGCTCTCGGTGAGAGTGCGCGAATTGTCTTGAAGAATCAAGCCGGTTGCGAGACTTCTGAATCCTGGATCGACCCCTTTTCCGACATAACGGTCGAACAACCGCAGTTCGGCCAGCAGCGGGCCGGCGGCCTGTCGGATGCTGGCTTCCAGCGCCGCCCAGGGCACGCCCTCCGGCGCGACGAAGGCCAGGTCGCGACGCACCGACGGGAAGCGAGAGAGCGCGGCGGCCCGCGGCACGCTGCGGCGGCGCAGCGGCTCCAGGTCGAGCTCGAAGGCCAGCAGCGTGCCCTCCAGGTCCAGCGAGCGCACCAGCCGCGGATGCAGTTCGCCGATCCAGCCCAGCGTCACCGGGCCCTCGCCATCCACGCGTACGACCTCGGCGCTGCGGCCCGGATGGCCGTGCGGCGCGCTGGCGGGACGGAACTCCAGGCGGGCGCCGGCACAGGCGGCCAGGCTCTCGAGATCGCCCTTGAGGTCGTGGAAATCTGCCGGACGCGCACTGGCGCCCCACTGCTCGGCCTGGGCGCCGCCCTGGATCACCGCGGCCAGGCGCGCGGTCTCCACCGGGGCCTCGCCCTGCGCGGCCAGGTCGAAGACCTTGCCCAGCTCGAACAGCCGGACGCGCGACTGCTGGCGCGCCAGGTTGCGCGCCGCCGCGGCCACCAGGCCGGGCAGCAGCCGCGTGCGCATCACGCCCAGCTCGGCGCTGAGCGGGTTGGCCAGGGCCACGCCGCCGGCATCGGCCTGCCAGGCCTGCAGCAGCGACTGGTCGACGAAGGCGAAGTTCACCGCCTCGAAGTAGCCGCGCGCCACCATCTGCGCGCGCAGCTCGTCCTCGCCCACGCGCGTCTCGCTGGGCACGGCGATGCGCGACGCGCCGCCGGGCAGCGTGGTCGGGATCGCGTCGTAGCCGTGGATGCGCGCGACCTCCTCGATCAGGTCCTCCTCGATGGCGATGTCGAAACGGCGGCTGGGCGGCAGCACGCGCCAGCCCGCATCGGTGGCCGAGACCTCCATGCCCAGCGCGCGGAGGATCCGCGCCACCTCCGCGTCCGGCACCCCCAGGCCCAGCACCCGCGCCAGGCGCGCGCGGCGCAGCGCGATCGGCTGCGGCTGCGGCAGGTGCGCCTCCAGCGACGCCTCGACCACCGGGCCGGGCTGGCCGCCGGCGGCGTCGAGCACCAGGCGCGTGGCCAGTTCGATCGCGGCGCGCGGCAATGCCGGATCGACGCCGCGCTCGAAGCGGTGCGCGGCGTCGGTATGCATGCCCAGGCGCCGGCTGCGGCCGATGATCGCCGCCGGCGCGAAGTGCGCCGATTCCAGGAACACGTTGCGGGTGGCGTCGGTGACCCGGGTATCGAATCCACCCATCACGCCCGCCAGCGCGACCACGCGGTCGGCGTCGGTGATCGCGAGGAACTCGTCGTCCAGCGCGACGTCGCGCCCGTCGAGCAGCTTCAGCGTTTCGCCCGCGCGCGCGCGGCGCACGCCCACCGGTCCATGCAGCAGGTCGCGGTCGAAGGCGTGCATGGGCTGGCCCAGCTCGAGCATCACGTACTGGGTGACGTCCACCAGCAGGCTCACCGGGCGCACGCCGCTGCGGCGCAGGCGCTCGGCCATCCAGACCGGCGTGGGCGTCGCGGCGTCCACGCCCTCGATCACGCGGCCGAGGTAGCGCGGCGCGTCGGCGCCGGCATGGAGCTCCACCGGCAGCGCGGCCTCGATCACCGCCGGCACCGGCGAAGCCTCGAACGGCGTCACTTCGCCCCCGGTGGCGGCCGCCACGTCGAAGGCGATGCCACGCACGCTGAAGCAGTCGGCGCGGTTGGGCGTGAGCTTGATCTCGATGCTGGCGTCGGGAAGGCCCAGGTACCCGGCCAGCGGGGCGCCGACCGGCGCGTCGCCGGGCAGTTCCAGCAGGCCCGAGGCATCGGCATCGATGCCCAGCTCCTTCGCGGAGCACAGCATGCCGTTGGACTCGACCCCGCGCAGCTTGGCGGCCTTGATCGTGAGCTCGCCGATCCGGGTGCCGATGGTGGCCAGCGGCGCGACCAGGCCAGCGCGCGCGTTCGGCGCGCCGCACACGATCTGCAACGGCTCCCCCTGACCGGCGTCGACCTGGCACACCTGCAGGCGGTCGGCCTCGGGATGCCGCTCGGCCGAGACGATGCGCGCCACCACCACGCCGTCGAGCGCCTCGCCCAGCGGCGCCACGTCTTCGACCTCGAGGCCGATCGCGGTCAGGACCTCGGCCAGTCGCTCGCGCGTGGCGTCGGTGGGCACGTGCTGGCGCAGCCAGTTTTCGCTGAATTTCATGGATTGAAATCCGTGATTCGTGATTGGTGATACGTGATTCGAAACAGCACCAGCGGGCGACCGGAGACCGCGACGGCAATCCGCTTCTGCGAATCACCAATCAAGAATCGGTCACATCCCTCAGGCGAACTGCCTGAGGAACCGCAGGTCGTTGTCGAAGAACGCGCGCAGGTCGTCGACGCCGTAGCGCAGCATCGCCAGGCGCTCGACGCCCATGCCGAAGGCGAAGCCGGTGTAGCGCTCCGGATCGATGCCGACCGCGCGCAGCACGTTCGGATGCACCATGCCGCAGCCCAGCACTTCCAGCCAGCGGGTGCTGCCGTCCGGGCGCTGCCAGGCGATGTCGACCTCGGCGCCGGGCTCCACGAACGGGAAGTAGCTCGGGCGGAAGCGCATCTCGAAGTCGCGCTCGAAGAAGGCGCGCACGAACTCGGCCAGGGTGCCCTTGAGGTCGGCGAAGGTGGAGTGCTCGTCCACCAGCAGACCCTCGCACTGGTGGAACATCGGCGAGTGGGTCTGGTCCGAATCGGAGCGGTACACCTTGCCCAGCGCGATCATGCGCAGCGGCGGCGCGTGCTGGCCCATGTAGCGCACCTGCACGCCCGAGGTGTGGGTGCGCAGCAGGCGGCCATCGCCGAAGTAGAAGGTGTCGTGCATCGCGCGCGCCGGATGGTGCGGCGGAAAGTTCAGCGCCTCGAAGTTGTGCCAGTCGTCCTCGATCTCGGGGCCGTCGGCCAGGTCGTAGCCCAGGCGGCCGAAGATGTCGGCCATGCGCTGCATGGTGCGGCTGACCGGATGCACGCCGCCGCGGCCGCCATCGCGCCCCGGCAGGGTCACGTCGATGGACTCGCCGGCCAGGCGCGCGTCGAGTTCGGCGTCTTCCAGCGCGGCCTTGCGCGCCGACAGGGCCTGACCGACCGCGTCGCGGACGCGGTTGATCGCCTCGCCCGTGGCCTTGCGCTGGTCGGGCGGCAGCGCGCCCAGCGACTTGAGCTGCGAGGTGATGCTGCCGCTCTTGCCCAGCAGGGCGACGCGCAGCGCTTCGATCGCCTCGGCGGTGGGAGCCGCGGCGATGTCGGCCAGCGCCTGGCGGGACAGTGATTCGATGTCGCTCATCGAAAGCTTCCTATGGTCCGGAGCCGGTCCGGGATGGTGCCGCCTCGCGCCGGACGCGCCTCGCCGCCCTGGGGGAGGAGGCTTGCCCGGGAAGAACGGACCCCTGAAAAAACGAATGGGGAAGGACTTGCGCCCTTCCCCATGCGTGTACCCAGCTTGTCTCCCGGCAACCGCCCGCGCATGCGCCGGCGGCTGCGACGGGACACGTGCATTACGCCGCGAGCGCGCCCTTCGCCTTCTCGGTCAGGGCCGTAAACCCGGCCGCGTCGTGCACGGCGATGTCCGCCAGCACCTTGCGGTCCAGGGTGATGCCGGCCTTGAGCAGGCCGTTCATGAAGCGGCTGTAGCTCATGCCGTTGAGGCGGGCGGCAGCGTTGATGCGCGCGATCCACAGGGTGCGGAAATTGCGCTTCTTCTGCTTGCGGCCGATGTACGCGTACTGCTCGGCCTTGATGACGGCCTGCTTGGCGACGCGGAAGACCTTGCGGCGGGCGTTGTAATAGCCCTTCGCGCGGCCGATGACCTTCTTGTGACGGCGGCGCGCCTGCACGCCACGCTTGACTCGTGCCATTGTTCAGCCCTCCTCAGAGATACGGAAGCATGCGGTCCAGACGGCCCGCGTCCTCGGCACGAACATGGTTCGTCTGCCGCAGGTTGCGCTTCCGCTTGGTCGCCTTCTTGGTGAGGATGTGGCTGGTGTTGGCGTGGCCGGCCTTGTACTTGCCGGAAGCGGTCTTCCGGAAGCGCTTGGCCGCGCCGCGATGCGTCTTGATCTTGATCTTAGACATTGCGGGTCCTGGGGTCGTTTCTAGTACTGGCCCGGGCGGCGCCCGCATCCGCGGGCACGCTTTCCATCCTGCCTGGCCGGTTTGTAAGCCGCTGATCCCGCAGGGAATCAGGGCAGGTCCAAAGTGGTGCGTACAGCCTCCGGACGAACCGGAGCCGGGCATTATGCCCGCTGGGGGTTTCCAGCGCAATCCGGGCGTCTTTGCCTCCGATGCAGTGGAAGCAGGCACAGCGCCGCGGAGACGACGCCGCTCCCGCAAAAGCGAAGCGCGCCTGGCGGCGCGCTCCACCCTTCACCCTCCCCCGTAACGGGCAGAGGGGAACGGGTCGCCTCACGCTTCGGCGCGTGAGCTCACTTCTTCTTGGGCGCGATCATCATTACCATCTGCCGCCCCTCCAGGCGCGGGCGCGATTCGATGACGATGTCCTCGCCGAGGTCGGCCTCGATCCGCGCGGCCATCTCGCGGCCGAGCTCCTGGTGGCTCATCTCGCGGCCACGGAAGCGGATGTTGACCTTGATCTTGTCCCCTTCCTCGAGGAACTCGCGCATCTTGCGCAGCTTGATCTGGTAGTCGCCCTCGTCGGTGACGGGGCGGAACTTCACTTCCTTGATCTCGACCTGCTTGGACTTCTTCTTGGCCTCGTTGGCCTTCTTCTGCATCTCGAACTTGAACTTGCCGAAGTCCATGATCTTGCAGACCGGCGGATCCGCGTTGGGCTGGATCTCGACCAGGTCGAGGCCTTCATCCTCGGCCATCTTCAAGGCTTCGTCGCGCGACAACACGCCGACCATCTCGCCGTCGGACCCGATCACGCGCACGCGCGGCACGCGGATCTCGTTGTTGCGTCGATTCTGCTTGTCCTGGGTGCTAATACTGCGTCTCCGGAAAGGGGAAGGCGGGCACGCTCAACGGCGCCCGCCAGGGCCGTAGGTACGGATTTTTAACGGATTCGGGCCGCGATACAACCGTCAGCCGCGGTTTTCCGACAGCAGGCGTTCGGCAAAGGCCGCCATCGTCATGCTGCCCAGGTCTTCGCCCGAGCGGGTGCGGACCGCCACCGCGCCGGCCTCCTTCTCGCGCTCGCCCACCACCAGCAGGTAGGGGACACGCTGCAGGGTGTGCTCGCGGATCTTGTAGCCGACCTTCTCGTTGCGCAGGTCGGACTCGACCCTCAAACCCTTTGAATTCAGGAACTTGGCCACCTCCACAACGGCGTCGGCCTGGGCGTCGGTGATGTTCATCACCACCGCCTGGACCGGGGCCAGCCAGGCCGGGAACTGGCCGGCATGGTGCTCGATCAGGATGCCGATGAAGCGCTCCATGGAGCCCACGATCGCCCGGTGCAGCATCACCGGGTGCCTGCGCTGGCTGTGCTCGTCCACGTACTCGGCGCCCAGGCGCCCGGGCATCATGAAGTCCACCTGCATGGTGCCCAGCTGCCAAGTGCGGCCGATGGCGTCCTTGAGGTGGTACTCGATCTTGGGGCCGTAGAAGGCGCCCTCGCCCGGCAGCTCCTGCCACTCCACGCCGGAGGCGCGCAAGGCCGAACGCAGGGCGTCCTCGGCCTTGTCCCAGGTGGCGTCGTCGCCGAGGCGGTTGTCCGGGCGCAGCGCGATCTTGATCTGGATATCGTCGAAGCCGAAGTCGGCATAGACCTTCAGCGCCTGGGCGTGGAACGCGCGCACCTCGGACTCGATCTGCTCCTCGGTGCAGAACACGTGGCCGTCGTCCTGGGTGAAACCGCGCACGCGCAGGATGCCGTGCAGCGCGCCGGACGGCTCGTTGCGATGGCAGGACCCGAACTCGCCGTAGCGGATCGGCAGGTCGCGGTAGCTGTGCAGCCCCTGGTTGAAGATCTGCACGTGGCCCGGGCAGTTCATCGGCTTCACCGCGTAGGTCCGCTTCTCGGACTCGGTGAAGAACATGTTGTCCTGGTAGTTGTCCCAGTGGCCGGACTTCTTCCACAGGCTCACGTCCAGGATCTGCGGGCAGCGCACCTCGCCGTAGCCGGTCTCGCGGTACACGCGGCGCATGTACTGCTCGACCACCTGCCACACGCTCCAGCCCTTGGGGTGCCAGAACACCAGGCCCGGGGCCTCTTCCTGCAGGTGGAACAGGTCCTGCTGCTTGCCGATGCGGCGGTGGTCGCGCTTCTCGGCTTCCTCGATGCGCTGGATGTAGGCCTTGAGCTGCTTCTCGTCGGCCCAGGCGGTGCCGTAGATGCGCTGCAGCTGCTCGTTCTTCGAGTCGCCGCGCCAGTAGGCGCCGGAAATGCGGGTGAGCTTGAAGGCCTTGAGGAACTTCGTGTTCGGCACGTGCGGGCCGCGGCACATGTCCACGTATTCCTGGTGGTGGTACAGGCCCATGGCGGTGACCTCGGGGCCCATGTCCTCGATCAGGCGCAGCTTGTAGTCCTCGCCGCGGGCCTTGAAGACGCCGATGACCTCGTCGCGCGGGGTCATCTTCTTGACCACGTCGTAGTCCTGCGCGATCAGTTCCTTCATGCGCTGCTCGATCGCGGCCATGTCCTCGGGGGTGAACGGGCGCTCGGACCAGATGTCGTAGTAGAAGCCGTCCTCGATCACCGGCCCGATCACCATCTTCGCGTCCGGATACAGCTGCTTGACCGCATGGCCGACCAGGTGCGCGCAGGAGTGGCGGATGATCTCGACGCCCTCGGGATCCTTCGGCGTGAGGATCTGCAGGCTGGCGTCGTGGTCGATCAGGTCGCCGGCATCGACCTGGCGGCCGTCCACCTTGCCGGCCACGGTGGCCTTTGCCAGCCCGGGGCCGATCGACTGCGCGACCTCCATGACGGTGACGGGATGGTCGAACTCGCGGCGGCTGCCGTCGGGAAGGGTGATGGTGATCATCGGCGTGGCTTCGGGATGCGGGGTGGAAACGGCCACCGGCTGGGGCGGCGGGGCGCGGCCGCGCGGCGGCCACAAAAAAAGCGCCACGAGGGCGCCCTGCGGGTGACCTCGGCGGCGTTCAGCGCTGGGCGGTGGTAGTGCTCATGTCGCACGCTCGGCCGGCGTTTCCGCAGGCCACCCGTGGAAAGGTGGGAACCTGCTGATTCTAGCAGGAAAACGGGGTCGGCGGCAGCGCGGAGACGGGCGTGGCATCATCGGCGCATGAGCATCCGCGGCAGGCCGACCTCCCTCGACATCGCACATCTGGCCGGCGTCTCCCAGCCCACGGTGTCGCGGGCGCTGCGCGGCAGCCCGATGGTCAACGAGGAGACCCGCAAGCGGATCCTCGCGATCGCCGAGCAACTCAACTACAAGGTCGACAAGAACGCGTCGGGGCTGCGCCGCCAGCATGCCGGCACCCTGGCCCTGCTGCTGTTCGAGGACCCGACCGCCGACGAATCCCACATCAACCCCTTCTTCCTGCCGATGCTCGGTTCGATCACCCGCGCCTGCGCGCGGCACGGACAGGACCTGCTGATCTCGTTCCAGCAGTTGTCCGACGACTGGCATGCCGAATACGGGGACAGCCACAAGGCCGATGGCCTCATCCTGCTGGGCTACGGCGACTACCTGGCCTACCAGGGCAAGCTGGCCAAGCTGGTGGAACAGGGCACGCCGTTCGTGCGCTGGGGCGCGGTGATGCCGGACCAGCCCGGCCTGTCGATCGGCTGCGACAACATCGGCGGTGGGCGGCTGGCGGGTGAGCACCTGGCCTCGCTCGGGCACCGGCGCGTGGCCTTCCTCGGCGACGCGTCCAACCATTACCCGGAGTTCCTGGACCGTTTCGCCGGCTGCGACGCGGCCCTGCGCGAGGCCGGTGGGCCGGGCCTGGATCGCGCCCTGCAGGTCGATGCCGAAAGCGCCGAGGATTCCGGCTACGCCGCGGCCATGGCCCTGCTCGATCGCGGCCTGCCCTTCGATGCCGTGTTCGCGGCCAGCGACCTGATCGCGATCGGCGCGATGCACGCCTTCCGCGAGCGCGGCCTGCGCATCCCGGAGGACGTGGCGATCGTCGGCTTCGACGACATCCCGGCCGCGCGCATCGCCACGCCCGCCCTGACCACGGTGGTGCAGGACACCATCCGCGCCGGCGAGCTGCTGGTCGACGCGCTGATGCGGCTCATCAACGGCGAGACCCCCGACAGCACCCGCATGGCGACCTCGCTGGTGGTGCGCAAATCGGCGGGCGCGCCGTCCGCGTAAGGACGCGCGACCGCCGCAACCGTGTCGTCGCCGCCGCCGTCACCGCGCCATGCGGCGCGCCAGTTCGGCGAGCAGCGCGGGCGCATCCAGCGGCTCGTCGCGCAGCAGCACCCTCGCCCCGTGCGCCGGCACGCGCAGCGCGACGCGTTCGCCGATCCGGACCGACTCGCCGCCCATCCCGTCGCGCCACTGCCCCGGCTGCACCAGCTCGTCGAGCACGATCTCGCGCTCGGCGTCGCCCTTGTTCAGCAGCACCAGCGCGGTCTGGGCCACGCCATCGTGCTGGTAGACGCGGTAGAACGCGGCCTCGTCGCCGTCCAGCCGTAGGTTGAGCTGCAGCCCGCGTTGCAGCGCCGGGGACTCGCGGCGCAGCGTGGCGATGCGCTGCAGCGGCGCGAAGATCGGGCTCTGCGGCGCGGCATCCACGCCCGCCTGCCCGAAGTAGCTGCGGTTGCCGGCGTGTTCGGCGCGCCCGCGCATGAAGCCGGCCTCGGAACCGTAATAGAGCACCGGGATCCCGCGCGCGGTGAACAGCCAATTGTGCGCGTCGATGAAGCCTTCGTCGCTGGCGTCGATGCGCGGCATGTCGTGGTTGTCGTAGAAGGTCGCCAGGTCGTAGGGATTGGCGTAGGGGCCGCCTTCCAGGTACAGCGCCTCGCCCAGGCGCTCGAAGCCCGCCTGCCCGCTGCCGAACACCGCCACCATCGCGCTCTTCATCGGGAAATCGAGCACGCTGATGCCGCCGTTCTCCGCCAGCGTGAACGGCGCGATGTTCGCGGCCACGTCGTCGAACGCCTCGCCGAACATGTACATGCCCGGGTGTTCGGCGCGGACGCGGTCGGCGAACGTCTTCCAGAACGACAGCGGCTGGTGGCGGATGGTGTCGATGCGCAGCGCGTCCACGCCCTGCCCGATCCAGTGCAGGTAGGCGTCGACGAGGTAGTCCATCACTTCGGGATTGTCGGCATCGAGGTCGCTGAGCTGCGCCAGGTCCGGCCTGGTGTTGTAGAAGCGGTGCAGCGGATTGTTCACCGGATCCAGTTGCTCCGGCGGCAGGTTCCCGTGGTCGGCGACCAGTTGCCCGTCCGCATCGAAGAGCTGGCCGAACTGCGGCTGCGCCACCGGCATGGTGAAGGCCGGCGAACCGTGGTTGCCGACCACGTCGAGGATGGTCTTGAGGCCGGCCTCGCGCAGGCCGCGCGTCAGCCCGGCGAAATCGAGGTCGTCGCTGGGCAGGTGTTCGTCCAGCCGATGGAAGTTCACGCCCCAGTAGCCGTGGTAGCCGGTCTTGCCGCGGTCGGTGCCGAAGCCGGTGCAGGTGATCTCCTCGCCGCCGGTGAAGGCCTGGTCCGGGTTGTCGACGATCGGCGTGGTCCACACCGCGGTGAAGCCGAGGTCGCGGATGTAGCGCGCGTTGTCGAGCAGGCCGCGGAAATCGCCGCCGAGGTAGCCGACGTTGCCGGCCACGCCGTCGCACGGCGCCAGCGGGATGTCGAAGGTCGGGTGCGCGCCGCCCTGGTCGCGATGGTCGTTGGCCGGATCGCCGTTGACGAAGCGGTCGGTCAGCACGAAGTAGATCGCCTCGGAGGCGAACGGCTCCAGGGTGCCGTAGACCTCCGCGGGCGGCGGGTCGGCGGGCTTGCCCGAACAGGCCGCCAGGCACAGGGCCGCGGACAGGACCGCGAGGATTCGCTGCTGCATGCTCACTCCACTCCGGCGCGCACCGCGCGCGCTTTCGATTCGGTCCGGATCCACAGGCAGCAGGCGCCGGCGAGGATCATGCTGGCGCCGCCGATCGACAGCGCCCAGACCGGCTGCCCGCCGAACAGCGCGCGCAGCAGGAAGCCGAGCAGGCTGGCCGCGACGATCTGCGGGATCACGATGAAGAAATTGAAGATGCCCATGTACACGCCCATCTTCCCGGCGGGCAGGCTTTCGGACAGCATCACGTAGGGCAGCGACAGGATCGACGCCCAAGCGAAACCGACGCCCACCATCGACAGCAGCAGCCACTGCGGGTCGCGGACCACGGCGATCGACAGCAGCCCGATCCCGCCCAGCGCGAGGTTGGCCAGGTGGCTCCAGCGCGGACCGAACGCGCGCACCATCCACGGGATCGCGATCGCGGCCAGCGCGGCGAAGCCGTTGTACGCGGCGAACAGCACGCCGACCCAGTTGGCGCCCTCGTTGTACGCGGCCGACGTCGGATCGCTGCTGCCGAAGTGCACGCCGGCTACCGCCGCGGTGGTGTAGATCCACATCGCGAACAGCGCGAACCAGGAGAAGAACTGCACCACGGCCAGGCGACGCATGGTCGAGGGCATCGCGCGCATGTCGGAGACGATGGTCGGCAGCATGCCGCCGGGCGGGAGCGCCCGCGCCAGCAACAGCAGCAGGCCGTAGCCGGCGACCATGCCCGCCAGCACGTACAGCATCCGGTCCCAGCCGCGGGCAAGGATCAGCGCGGCCAGCGCCGCGCCCGCCAGCAGCCAGCCCAGCGCGACGCCGGCCGGCGCCTCGCCGCGCGCATGCGGCGCGTGCCCGGGCTCGGCATCGTCGAAGGACGCCAGCACCTGCGGCGGATACTCGCGGCTGCGCAGCACCGTCCAGCCGATCGCCGCGAACACCACCGCGCCGCCCAGGTAGAACGCGTAGCGCACCGTGTCCGGCACCTCGCCCGGCGCGGCGGTATTGGCCACGCCCCACTTCGCCAGCAGCCACGGCAGCAGGCTGGCGACCACCGAGCCGACGCCGATGAAGAAGCTCTGCATCGCGAATCCGGCCGGCCGCTGCCGCGGCGGCAGCTGGTCGCCGACGAAGGCGCGGAACGGCTCCATCGAGATGTTGATCGCCGCGTCCAGGATCCACAGCGTGCCGGCGGCGATCCACAGCGCCGGCGAGTTCGGCATCACGAACAGCGCCAGCGTGGTGACGATCGCGCCGGCGAGGAAGTACGGGCGCCTGCGCCCGAGCCGCGTCCAGGTGCGGTCGGAGAAATAGCCGACGATCGGCTGCACCAGCAGCCCGGTCAGCGGCGCGGCGATCCACAGCCCCGCCACCTGGTCGACTTCCGCGCCCAGCGTCTGGAAGATGCGGCTGACGTTCGCGTTCTGCAGCGCGAGGCCGAACTGGATTCCCAGGAATCCGAAGCACATGTTCCAGATCTGCCAGAACGACAGTTGCGGCTTTTCGGTCATCGACGGCGGTCCAGATTACGGAGCGCGCATTCTCCGCTGTTGTGGATCGCCGTGCCTTGCGGCGATGCAACATCGCGGCTGGACCGCAGGCGCTCCGCATTGACGCAAGAAACGGCAGGACGCCATGGCGTTTTCCGCGATTCGGCCCGCACGCACGCGTGTCGCGCCGGGAAGCGCTGCCTCGCGGGTGCATACGTATTCATGCCGCCGCGCGTCTTCCGGCAGGGGTCCGGCGCGAGTGCGCTGTGGAATAGTGTCGCCGCTCCGTGGGTGCCGCCGGCGCCCCGTAAAGGATAGGGATGCGATGACGGCTGAGCAGTGGTGGCGTGGCGCGGTGATCTACCAGATCTACCCCCGCAGCTTCATGGACACCGACGGCGATGGCGTGGGCGACCTGCCCGGCATCGTCGCGCGCCTGGATTACGTCGCCTCGCTCGGGGTGGACGCGATCTGGATCTCGCCGTTCTTCAAGTCGCCGATGGCCGACTTCGGCTACGACATCGCCGACTATCGCGACGTCGACCCGCTGTTCGGCACCCTCGACGACTTCGACCGCCTGCTGGCCAAGGCGCATGGGCTGGGCATCCGGGTGATGATCGACCAGGTGTTCAGCCACACCTCCGACCAGCACGACTGGTTCTGCGAAAGCCGCCTGAGCCGCGACAACCCGAAGGCCGACTGGTACGTGTGGGCCGATCCGAGCGAGGACGGCACCCCGCCCAACAACTGGATGTCGCTGTTCGGCGGCGTCGCCTGGCGCTGGGAGCCGCGCCGCGAGCAGTACTACCTGCACAACTTCCTGTCGTCCCAGCCGGACCTGAACTTCCACAACCCGGAGGTGCAGGCCGCGACGCTGGACAACGTGCGCTTCTGGCTCGACCGCGGCGTGGACGGCTTCCGCCTGGACGCGATCAACTTCTGCTTCCACGACCGGCAGCTGCGCGACAACCCGCCCAAGCCCAAGGACATGCGCACGGGCCGCGGCTTCAGCCCGGACAATCCCTACGCCTACCAGTACCACTACTACAACAACACGCAGCCGGAGAACCTGCCTTTCCTGGAATCGCTGCGGCAGCTGGTGGACCGGTATCCCGGCACCACCACGCTGGGAGAGATCTCGTCCGAGGACTCGCTGGCCACCACCGCCGAGTACGTCGACGAGCGCCGGCTGCACATGGGCTACAGCTTCGAGCTGCTCACCGACGATTTCAGCGCCGCGTACATCCGCGGTACCGTCGAGCGGCTGGAAGCGGCGATGACCGAAGGCTGGCCGTGCTGGGCGATCTCCAACCACGACGTGCAGCGCGCGGTCACCCGCTGGGGCGGCGCCAACCCCCCGCCGCAGCTGGCGCGGATGCTGGTCGCCCTGGTTTGTTCGCTGCGCGGCTCGGTCTGCATCTACCAGGGCGAGGAGCTGGGCCTGCCCGAGGCGGAGGTGCCGTTCGAGGCCCTGCGCGACCCCTACGGCAAGATGTTCTGGCCGAACTTCAAGGGCCGCGACGGCTGCCGCACCCCGATGCCCTGGAGCGACGGCGACCGCGGCGACTTCACCACCGGCACGCCCTGGCTGCCGATCCCGGAGTCGCACGGCGTGCGCAGCGTGACGGCGCAGGAACGCGATCCGGATTCCACGCTCAACGCAACCCGGCGCTTCCTCGCCTGGCGGCGGACGCAGCCGGCGATCGCCCGCGGCAGCATCCGGTTCCTCGACGTCCCCGAACCGGTGCTCGCCTTCGTGCGCGAGCACGAGGGCCGGCAGGTGCTGGCGGCATTCAACCTGTCCGCCGCTCCCGTTGCCATCGAGTTGTCCGCTGGCGCAGTGCAGCCGATCGACGGACACGGCCTGGACGGCGGCCGACTGCACGAGGGCCGCTTGCACCTGCCAGCCTATGGCGCGTGGTACGGCGGCGCCGAAGCCGCCGCCTCGACGGCCGCCGACCACCGCGAAGCGCTGCCGGCCCGCGCCTGAGCGTTCCGCCGGCAGGCCACCCGGCCCGCCGCCCGAGACCGAGGAGCCCGACAGCACGATGATCCGCCCTGCCCTGACGCCGTTCGCCGCGCTGGCCCTGCTGGGGATCGCGAATGCCGTACATGCGACGGCGCCCCTGCCTTCGCTTGCCGACTGCGACATGCCGGGCTTCGCGCGCACGCTCGTCGCGCAACCCGACACGCGGCGCATCGCCGCACGAGCCCACTGGCTGGACGCGCACACCCTCCGCTGGCCTGGCGAGCAGCTGCGGGCTGGCGAGCGTTTCCGGCTGTACCACGCCGCACGCGGTGGGCTGCAGGCCGGCCATGGCGCAACGGTGCAGGGCGCCGATACCGTCCTGACGCTGCAGCCGGCTTCCGGGCAGCTGCCTGCCCGGGTTGCGCAGCGCTTCGCCTTCGTCGGCGCGGGCGCGACCCTGGCCATCGACGATCACGATGCAGCGGCCGTGGGCGAGTTGCTGCGCGGCCAGCTGCTGCTGGTGCGCGAGGACGCGCAGGGCCGTGTGCTGGCGACCACGGCGCTGCAGCACGCCGGCGCGCTCGACGCGCTGTATGCGCAAGCCGCCGGGCACCAGGCACTTGGTGTCGAGCTGGACGGCGCCGACATCCGGCTGGCGCTGTGGGCGCCGACGGCCCATGCGGTGGCGGCCTGCCTGTACGACGGCCCGCGCGGCGCCGCTTCCGCGCTGGTTCCGGCGCGGCGCGACGCGGCCAGCGGCATCTGGTCGCACGACGGCGGCCGCGACCTTGCCGGCCGTTACTACACCTGGCTGGTGGACGTGTACGTGCCCGGCACCGGCCTGGTGCGCAACCGAGTCACGGATCCCTACTCGGTCGGCCTCTCGGCCGATTCGCGCCGCAGCTGGATCGCCGACCTCGATGATCCCGCGCTGAAGCCCGACGGCTGGGACGATTCGCGCGCGCCCGCGCTCGCCGCGCAGACCGACATGGCGATCTACGAACTGCACGTGCGGGACTTCTCGATCCACGACGCGACGGTGCCGGAAGCCGACCGCGGCCGCTACCTCGGCTTCACCCACCTGGAATCGGACGGAATGCGCCACCTGCGCGCGCTGTCCGAGGCCGGCATGACCGACGTGCACCTGCTGCCGGTGTTCGACATCGCCACCATTCCGGAAACCGGCTGCACCACGCCGCAGGTACCGGATGCCGCGCCGGACAGCCCGCTCCAGCAGGCCGCGGTGATGGCCCAGGCCGCCACTGACTGCTTCAACTGGGGCTACGATCCCTTCCACTTCAACGTGCCGGAAGGCAGCTACGCCAGCGATGCCGACCACGCGGCGGTGCGTATCCGCGAGTTCCGGCGCATGGTGATGGCGCTGCACGGCATCGGCCTGCGCGTGGGCATGGACGTGGTCTACAACCACACCTCCGCCTCCGGGCAGGACGGCAGGTCGGTGCTCGACCGCATCGTGCCGGGCTACTACCACCGCCTCGACGAGGCCGGCGCCGTCACCCGCTCCACCTGCTGCGAGAACACCGCCACCGAGCACGCGATGATGGCGCGGCTGATGATCGACTCGGCCGTACTGTGGGTGAAGCATTACGGCATCGATTCGTTCCGCTTCGACCTGATGGGCCACCAGCCGCGCGAGGCGATGGAGCGGCTGCAGCAGGCGGTCGACGCCGCCGCGGGGCGGCGCGTGCAGCTGATCGGCGAAGGCTGGAATTTCGGCGAGGTGGCCGACGGCGCCCGCTTTGTTCAGGCCTCGCAGGACTCGCTGGGCGGCTCGGGCATCGGCACGTTCAGCGACCGCGCGCGCGATGCGCTGCGCGGCGGCGGGCCGGCCGACAGCGGCACCACGCTGCTGCGCGAACAGGGCTGGCTCAACGGGCTCGTTTACGCGCCCAACGCGCATGCCGATCCCGCCCGCCCGCGCTCCGACCTGCTGCACGCGGCCGACCTGGCCCGCGTAGGCCTGGCTGGCACGCTGCGCGAGTACCGCATGACCGCAGCCGACGGGCGCGTGAAGCGCCTGGACGAGATCGACTACAAGGGCCAGCCCGCAGGCTACGCCAGCGCGCCGGGCGAAGTGGTCAACTACGTGGAGAACCACGACAACCAGACGCTGTTCGACATCAACGTGTTCAAGCTGCCGCGCGACACCACGGCAGAGGATCGCGCGCGCGTGCAGGTGCTGGGCATGGCGCACACCGCACTGAGCCAGGGCGTCGCCTACTTCCACGCGGGGCTGGAGACGCTGCGCTCGAAGTCGCTGGATCGCAACAGCTACGACTCCGGAGACTGGTTCAACCGCTTCGACTGGACCTTGCGCGACAACTTCTTCGGCACCGGGCTGCCGCCCGAGCGCGACAACGGCGCCGACTGGCCGCTGATGCGGCTGCTGCTGGCGGACTCCTCGATCAAGCCGCAGCCGCGGGACATCGTCTTCGCCCGCGACGCCCTGCTCGATCTGGTGCGCATCCGCGCCAGCACTTCGCTGCTGCGCCTGCGCGATGCGGGGGACATCCAGCGCCGGCTCCGCTTCCCCAATACCGGCCCCGGGCAGAATCCGCTGGTGCTGGTCGGCCACCTCGACGGCCGCGGCCTGGCGGACGCGCGGTTCGACGAACTGCTCTACTTCATCAACGCCAGCAGCGATGCGCAGACCCTCGACCTGCCCGAACTGCACGGGCGCCGCTACGTGCTGCATCCGGTCCACCTGTCGGCGCAGGCGGCGGACACGCGCCCGCGCGAGTCGGCCCGGCACGATCCCGCGCAGGGGCGCTTCGTCGTCCCGGCGCGGACGGCCCTGGTGTATGTCACGGAGTAAGCGTCCTGCGCCGCACGCTGCGTTCGGGCGCCGCCGCAGTGCTGCCGTTGCCGGCCCTGGCGCACGCAGCGGCGCTGCGTTGGCTTCGTCCACCGGCGCACTACAGGCGGCGGGACGGAAAGACGGCAGCTGTGCCGCACCGGCTCCGCCTTGCAATCTGACCAGCTGGTGCCGCTACGCCTGCAGACGCTTGTTTTTCCGCATGAATACGTATGCAGGGCGGCCCGGCTGCTGTGCGCCGCGCCTACCATTCCCTCATGCGGGCTCGCATACCGTCGGCATATTCGCCGGCGTCTTACCGTAGAAACAGCATTCCTTCGGGAGGGGACAATGTTGAAACCGGAACGCACCCTGTTGAGCGTCGCGCTCGCAGCCGCCATCGCGTTGACTGCAACCCACGCGCATGCCCAGACGGCGGCGACGCAGGATCCGCAGGAAGCCAACGAGATGATGGAACTGGACACCGTCGTCGTGACCGGCATCCGCCGCGGCATCGAAGACGCGATTTCCACCAAGCGCGAAGCGACTTCGATCGTCGAGGCCATCTCGGCCGAAGACATCGGCAAGCTGCCGGACGTCAGCATCGGCGAATCGATCTCGCGGCTGCCTGGCGTCTCCGCCCAGCGTGTCGCCGGGCGTGCACAGGTGATCAGCGTCCGCGGCCTGTCGCCGGACTTCTCCACGACGCTGCTCAACGGCCGTGAAATGGTGAGCACGGGCGACAACCGCAGCGTCGAGTTCGACCAGTACCCGTCCGAACTGGTCAGCGGCGTGACCATTTACAAGACCCCCGACGCCGGGCTCATCGGCCAGGGCCTGTCGGGCACTCTGGACATGCAGACGGCGCGTCCGCTGAACTTCTCGGACACCGTCGTGGCGGTCAGTGGCCGCTACCAGGAATCCTCGCTGGGCTCGGCCGCCAACATCGGCGACGACGGCGGCCGTTTCAACGCCAGCTATATCGACCAGTTCGCCGATGGCACCATCGGCCTGTCGATCGGATGGTCGCACTCGAACACGCCCATCCATGAAAACCAGGTGGGCCTGTACGAGCCGTGGCAGGCGGTCGGCGACAACTGGCGTCCGGGCATTCCCGCCGGCACCTATTACTCCGATGGCATCAAGGCGCTGCGCCGCACGGGCGAGCTCGAGCGCGACGGCGTGATGGCGACGCTGCAGTACCGCCCCTCGAACGCCTGGACCAGCACCCTCGACCTGTTCTACTCCAAGGCCGAGCAGGTCGACACCGCGAACCAGTTCGAAGTCCATATCGGCGACTTCAACGGCGGTTTCGATCGACTCGACGTCACCGATCCGCGCTTCAACGACAACGGGACGTTCACCGGCGGCACCGCCAACAACGTGTACCCGCTGGTTCGCGGCATGTACAACAGCCGCGAGGACAAGATCGAGGCCGCCGGCTGGAACAATGACTTCAGCGTGGGTTCGGCGCGCATCGTCGCCGACGTCAGCTGGTCCCGGACCACGCGCGACGAACTGAGCCTCGAGAACAACCTCCAGCTGATGCCCCAGCCGCAACTCGACAGCGTCGAGCTGGACCTGCGCAACGACGGCTTTTCGCAGCTGACGCCGGGCCGTGACTACTCCAATCCCGACACGCTGTTCCTGACCGGTACCATCTACGGCTCGGGCTACGGCAAGACCCCGCGCGTCGAGGACGAACTGACGGCGTTCAAGCTCGCCGCATCGCTGCCGTTCGATGGATTCATCTCCGACCTCGATCTGGGCCTGAACTACGCGGACCGCTCGAAGAGCAAGCGACAGCCGGAAGGCAACATCAATCTCGGCGCGCAGGGCGACACCACCATCGCCGGCGACCTGCAGTACGGGCTGGTGGATCTCGGTTTCGCCGGCGTGGGCTACATCCCATCCTGGAATGTCCCGGGCGCCGTCGCGCGCTACATGACCTTCAATCCGGTCGAAGATCTCGACTATCTGATTCCGAAGGCCTGGACGGTCGACGAGCAGATCAGCACCGCGTTCGCCAAGGCGAACCTCGACACGACGTGGGGCAGCGTCGGCGTGCGCGGCAACTTCGGCGTCCAGATCCAGCACGCGGACCAGTCCTCCAGCGCGAACTACTGGGACGGCTCGCAGCCGGTGGGCAGCCAGGTGATCCCGATCACCAAGGGCAAGACCTACACGGACATCCTGCCCAGCCTGAACCTGGCATTCCTGTTCGAGAACGAGAGCACCCTGCGTGTCGCATTGGCCCGCCAGGTGGCGCGGCCGCGCGTCGACCAGATGCGCGCGTCGATGGAATTCGGGGTCGACACCGCGACCGGCATCCCCGGAGCCGGCGGCGGCAACCCCGAACTCGATCCGTGGCGTGCGAACGCGTTCGACATTTCCTACGAGAAGTACTTCGGCAACCGGGCGTATGTGGCCGCGGCGTATTTCTACAAGGACCTGCGCAGCTACATCTACACCCAGACGCGCGACGGCTACGATTTCACCGACCAGGTCGCGTCCTGGCTCGAAGCCAATGGCGACACCTTGCCGCCCGGGACCGTGATCCAGAACACAGGCCGCTATTCGGCGCCGTTCAACGGCTCCGGCGGCAAGCTGCAGGGCCTGGAACTGTCGGCATCGCTGCCGCTCGACCTGGTGTTCGGCGACGCCATGCGCGGTTTCGGCGTGATCGCCAGCGCCAGTTTCAACGACAGCGACATCACCATCCTCGCGCCGGAGAACCAGAGCAGCGTCGGTAGCGATCCGATCACCCTGCCGGGCCTGTCCGATCGCGTCTACAACCTCACTGCGTACTTCGAGCGCAACGGATTCGAAGCGCGCGTGAGCCAGCGCCGCCGCTCGGACTTCATCGGCGAGATCGGCAACTTCTCCGGCGAGCGCACCCTGCGTTACGTGGTGGGCGAGAGCATCACCGACGCGCAGGTGAGCTACAGCTTCGGCACCGAGAGCGCACTGGCCGGCATGACCCTGCTGCTGCAGGCGAGCAACCTGACCGACGAGTCCTACAGGACCTATTCGGGCACCGAAGATCGCCCGCTCGAGCGCATCGAGTGGGGCCGGACCTACCTCCTCGGCGTGAATTACCGGTTCTGATTCCCTCCCACCGGGTACGCCATCCACCCGCCGGACTCCTCCTCCGGCGGGCTTTTTTTGATGCGCAGGCCGGTTTCAGGCCCGCCCGTCGTACAGGCACGCTGTCGCCTTTGCCAAGCACCAGGCGCAAGGCAGTCCCCAGCGCCGTCAGCGGCGCTTCGATCACGGCGAGTACTGGCCGGGCCATCCGGCGCATACGCCGCAATCCGCAACCTTGAGCGCCGCCGTCGCGCAGCCATGAGCGACGGGCGCGACGGGTCGGCGCGAATGCCGCGCCCCCTGGCCAGACGCTGTCGCCGGGACCACGCATGACCTCCAGGCACAAAAAAACCGCCTGCCGGCGGTTCTCTGCCCAAAACCCACAGCCCCCAGGCTGTCTGTTTTGGTGGGCGGTACAGGGTTCGAACCTGTGACCCCTACCATGTCAACGCGAAGCTGCACCCTACGCACTCAGTAGGTTGGCGCTGCAGGCCGCATAAAGCCGTCCCGTTGCATCCGGACGCATCCGCCGATATCGTCAGTTTTGCACTTACACGCGCACTTACGGACGGTGGCACCATGAAAGCGAAGCTCACGCCCCGCACGGTGGAGGCGGCCAAGCCCCTGGCCAAGCCCTACGAGATCCACGATACCGATCTCCGTGGTCTGCTGCTGCGCGTGCAGCCCTCGGGCGTGAAGTCGTACATCGTCACCTGGAGCCGCGGCAAGCGCCGCACGCTTGGCCGCCACCCGGTGATGACCGTCGCACGCGCACGCAATGCCGCCTTGGCCGCGCTGTCGGAGTCGGCAGAGCACGGCGCCCCGCTCGCCGTCATCGAGGCGGCCAAGCCGAGGCCGGTCACTCTTGGCGCCTTCATCGCGGAGCACTACGCGCCGTGGGCCAAGGCGAACCAGAAGGCCGGCCAAGAGACCATCGACGCCATCCGGGCGGTGTTCGGCAGCCTCTTCGATCGCGAGCTGGCCAGCCTCTCGGCGTTCGACTTCGAACGCATCAAGGCCGCGCGGCTCAAGGCCGGCATCAAGCCGGCCACAGTCAACCGCGATCTGTCGCGCGTGCGCGGCGCCCTCTCCCGCGCCGTGGATTGGGGGATGCTCGCCAGCCACCCGCTCCGCACCGTCAAGCAGGCGAAGGGGGCCGACGACAGCCGCGTCCGCTATCTCAGCCAGGATGAGGAGGCCGCTCTGCGCGCGGCGCTGGCAGAGCGCGAGACAGTGCGCCGCCGGCAACGCGAGTCGGGCAACCGCTGGCTCGAGGAGCGCGGCGCCGCTCCGCGGCCCGTCTGGCCAGCGGTTGGCTTCACGGATCACCTGCTGCCGATGACGATCCTCGCGCTGAACACGGGCATGCGTCGCGGCGAACTGCTCGGGCTCACCTGGGCGGACGTCAACCTGCAGGCCTGTACGCTCAAGATCGCGGCCGGCAACGCGAAGTCGCGCAAGGCGCGGCACCTGCCGCTGAACGCCGAAGCGCTTGACGTGCTGCAGCGCTGGCGCGCGCAGCGGGCCGGCACTGGCCTGGTGTTCCCTTCTGCGGGCGGCGGGCGTCTGGGCAGCATCAAGCGCGCCTGGGAGACGCTGTGCGAATCAGCGGAGATCCGCGACTTCCGCTTCCACGACCTCCGGCACACGTTTGCCAGCCGGCTGGTGATGGCAGACGTTGACCTCAACACGGTGCGCGAACTGCTCGGGCACGCGGATATCCGAATGACCCTGCGCTATGCGCACCTGGCGCCTGAGAAGCTCGCGGATGCTGTCGCGAAAATAGGGCGCCGCTAGCGAGACCGCTTGCGGCGTGCGGTCTTGGCGGGGGTTCCACGGGAATCAGGCACAGCGTCTACCAGTGCTTCCGCCCGCCGCGCCTCATGTTCCTCGATCATCCTGATCACCTCAAGGTTCGCACCGGTGAGGCGTGCGATTTGCTCTGCCATTGAGCGAACCTTGAGGCTCAACTCATGCTCACCCGCCTCCCCTATCGTCGCGCCGGCGAACGACTCCTGCAGGCGGTGGACTATCTCCGCGTTCAGCGAGCGCGCGGACTGGCGCGCGGCCGCCTCCAGCCTTTCCCGGAGTTCTAGGGGCATCCGAAGTCCGAAGGGGTTGATCTCTCTGCTCATCTGCGAAGTCTAGCTACACCGTGTGTTGACATCCATGGATTCACGGTGTAACTATGGCTTCACCGTGTAGCTATACAACGGGACACGACGGGACGACAGGACAGAGGAGAACAACATGGTCACAGCCAAATTGGCTTATCCGATCGACGAAGCTTTCCAGCTGATCAGCGTTTCCCGGACCAAGGGATACCAGCTGATCGCCGACGGCACCCTCAAGACCTATAGAGCCGGCAAGCGCCGCCTGTGCAGCCACGCTGCCCTGGTCGCCTGCCAGAAGGCCATGGAGAAGGCCGCGGACGGGAGGAAGGCCGCATGAACGCCGCCGCCCACATTCCGACGGCGAGGGACGTGCTGACCCAGGCTCGCCGGTGCGCCGGCCTGATCGACGTCCTGCGCGCCGAGATCGAGCAGGAGATCGGCCCACGTGAGGCAGAGCTGATCGGGCTGGCCGACGACTTGGCCGCACGCCTCTACCGAGTGTTCTGGGCAACCCCTGGCGGCGGAGAGCCCTCCTTCACCGGCGAGGCCGTCCTCAAGCTCTCCGGCCTCGCCGGAAGGCTGCGCGCCACGACTTACGCCATGCACGAGATGGCCGTTCGAAGTGCGCAGCCAGGGGAGGCGCTGCACGACGACCCGGACGGCCTGCTCGGGTGGATGCAGTGCGTCGCCGACGATCTCGCGAGCGAGATCGTGGCGGGCATTGAGCAGGCGATCGAGGGCAACGAACCCCCGCGCCCCCGGGTGGAGGTTGGCGCGCGCAACAGCGGCGCGGCAGCGTCGCAGGTGGCGCGACTGGTCGGGTCAAGCATGGACCGGCATGGGTCCTCCCTGGCGGCGGCCTGACGCGGGTAATTCGGACCGCGTTTGCGGGGTAGTCAGCAGCCTTCATCGTTACTGAAATCTGGAGGGGCCATGGCCCGCACCATCAATCACGCTGGGATCATCGACCAGTTCTTCGGCGCGCTCGTCGGCGGCCGGCTTCAGGGCGTCCGGCCGCAAGCCGCGCTCGCGGTAGACGTCCACCGCCTCTATCTCGCCTGGGCCCAGCGGGAGGACCTGCCGGCGACGCCGTCCGCGGCATCCTTCTGTCGCTACATCAGCGATCGCTACGGCATCAAGTGCGCGCGCAAGCGCTATGCGGAAGGCGCCTTCATCGTCGGCCCCCGCTCCGTTCTCTACCTGGCCGGGCCGGTGCACTCGGGCTATGGCCAGGAGCCGGACAACCTCGGCCGGCAGATCGCGGACTTCCGCCACCAAGCCGAACTGTATGCCGGCCCGCTCGAGTCGGTGCGCGAACACGCCGCACCGGTGCCGGCACGGGTGCGCTAACCGGTGCGCGCACAAACCGCCATTTTCTGCGGCAGTGCAGCCTGTGCGGGGACTTTCGCCTCACACGTGGGCGCGTGCGCAGGCGCGCATGCGCGCCCGCCTGGGCGCGTGCGGGCGCGGGCTTCGTGCCCGCACAGCCGCACAACCGCGCAACCACGCCAGTTGTGCGTGCACCGGTGGGCGCACTCGTCCCCGCACCGTGCCAGTGCCCGCACAGCGGCGACTCGCGACGCGCGCGCACCTTCCTTCCCCACTTTCGAAAGAAAAATGGAGGGAGGCCGGGCACCCGAGTGCCGCACGCAAGACCTGCAACGCGACCTTGGCGTTGCAGCGACGCCAGCTGCAACGGCAAGAATGGCGCAGCTGCGCGGCTGCAACGCGTGCAACGGCAAATTCCGCCTCACGCGTGGGCGCGGGCGCGCAGGCATGCGCGCATACGCGCGGGCGTGCGCGCGCACACGGGCGGCACGCGTTGCAGGCGTTGCACGCGTTGCAGCGGCGCCGCGCCGCGCCTGGCGCCAGATCGTACGCGTTGCACCAGGCGTTGCACCGGACCGCGCTGCCGTCGCACGCGCGATTTCCTGTCTCCCCTTCTGGAAAAGAAAGATGACGAGCCCTCTGAAGCCTGCCCGCCGTCGCCTGCCCACCCCTCGGCATCTGCTCTGCGCGCTGCTGCGCGTCTGGGGGCGCGAATCCGCGGCGCCTGCTCCTCCATCACCCGGGGGCGGGGGTGACACTGATTCCCGTGAAACGCTTCTGCTGCGGCGCACGGCGCGCTGGCCAGACGCCGACTTGGCCGGGCTGGAGGTGCGCTGATGGGCAACGCGCGCATCACAGCCAAGCTGCCGGCCCTGCCCGCGCCGGAGTTCTTCGCACGCGCTGAGCATTCGATCATCACCCGCGACGGCGCGGCGATCCTCACCTTCGATCCGAGTACGCGCTCGGGCTTCATCTACCAGGTCGCGACAGGGGCCTGGCTGATCAGCTCGCCGGTCAGCTTCGGGGAATTCGCGCTGCTGGTGGTGGGCTCGGGCTACGCGGTCGACGACAGCGAGGACGCCCGCCGCTGGCTACGCGCGTGCGGCGCTGAAGGCGGCAGCATCCCGCCGCACCCTCCTGGTGGCCGCCGGCACTGATGGAGACGTTCCAGGACAAACTGGAGCGCCTTGAGATTGCTACCCGGATGGGTGCCTTGCCGGAGGGCCTCGGGGAATGGGCGTGCGCTGCGTTGAAGGAGCTAGCGCGAATTCGGGAACAGCGCGACTCGCTCCCTGTTGCCGTCGCCAAGGCTCTTCGGAACGACCGCATCACGGCCGCAGCGATGCTGCTGGCAGAGCCCTCACCCTACCGCAGCGCGGCGCTGCTGCACGCCCACGCGGCCCAGGTTGCGCGCCAGTGGACGCGCCTCGGTGCGTACGACCTGGGCGCCGACTCTCCCCTCGCCCACCTGCATGCCGCGAACGGCTGGTATGAACTCCCAAGCGAACGGACCTATCTGCGGCTGCTGACAAAACAGGGCTAGTTTTGTCAGCGGCAGCCTCCCGATGATGGGGGCATGCCCAGACAATCCTTCTCCCCGGTCAAACTCCCGCCGCTCTCCCCCCAGCTGCGTGAGCAGCTTGAGAAGCTCCGCCCGCAGGCGCGCCACCCGGCCGACACTGGCTCGATGGAGGTGCGCGCAGACGCCGACGGCGGGAACGTCGAACTGTTGATCTATGGGGCAATCGGCGCGAGCTTCTGGGGAGAAGAGTCGGTTCTGGCGCGGGATGTGATCGCTTCGCTCCAGGGCCTGAAGCCCCGCACGATCAACGTCCGAATCAACTCCTACGGCGGAATTTGCCACGACGGCGCGGCGATCTACAACGAGCTTCGTCGGCAAGCATCGGCTGGCGCCCGCATCATCGTCGCCATCGATGGCGTCGCATGCTCCATGGCTTCAATGATCGCAATGGCTGGTGACGAAGTCAGTATGCCGCCTGCCGCCCTGATGATGCTCCATGCGCCTTTGGGAGTGCTGTACTTCGAGGGCAACGCAGCGCAGCTCGAGGAGTCGGCAGCCGAGTTACGCGACACGCTTCTCGCCTGGGGTCGCGCCCTCGCCACCGCCTATGCCCGCAAGACCGGCCGGCCCATCGACGAATTCGAGGCCATGTGGGCGAGCGGCAAGGACTATTGGTACACCGCCGATGAAGCGCTCGGATTTGGCCTCTGCGACCGGATCTCCGATGACGCATCCGAAGCCGCAGGCACAGGCCAAAAAGCCACAGCTCTCCGCGACTTTCTGGTGGCAATTGCGCCCGAGCGCGGCGACCACATTCGCGCGGCTTTCCGCCCGCACCACCAGAGCGGCGACCGCCGCGGAGAAAAACACATGCCTCAGAACCAGAATCAGGGACGCGCCGAGATCATCGCGGCCGAACGCGAGCGCGTCGCCGAGATCCGTGGGCGCGCCACGCCCTTCTTCGGTCGCTTGGACGGGGTCGGGGAGCGCATCCGCGCCCTGGCCGACCGTGCGATCGAGGATGGGTCGTCGGCCGATGCCTTTGGCCAACGCCTCCTCGCTGTGCTTGCGGAGGGCGTCGAACCGATCGGCAACCGTTTCGAACCTGATGGCGCGCCGCTGGAGCGCGGCGGCCGCGGCAGCGCTTTCATCCGGGCGGCCAGCGACGTGCTGGCCATGCGGGGCGGCATCCAGATCGACGAGCCGCACGCGGGCGTGCGCGACGTGCGCGCCATGTCGGTCTCCGAGATCGCGCGCAGCTGCCTGAGCCGCGACCAGCGCGACCGCGGCCTGTCTGGGGCCGCAGCGATCCGTGCCGCGCTCTCCACCAGCGACTTCCCGGCCATCCTGGGAGATACCATCCAGAAGGCGCTGCGCCGCGGCTATGAGCAGGAACCCGGCACGCATTCGGCCTGGGTGCGCCGCAGCTTCGTTCCGGATTTCAAGGAACTGAGCCGCGTCATCCTCGGTGCGATGCCGGATCTTCTGCCGGTGCTCGAGGGCGGCGAATACAAGCACGGCGCGGTCGACGAGGACAAGTCGGTCCCGTTCAAGGTGGAGAAGTTCGGCCGCATCATCGAAGTGACCTGGGAGATGCTGGTCAACGACGACCTCGGCGCGCTGACGCGCATTCCGCAGGGGCTCGGCCAGGCTGCGCGGCGCAAGGAAGCGGACCTGGTGTACAGCCTGTTCGACGGCAGCGGCCAGACCATGCAGGACGGCAACGTCCTCTTCCATGCCAGCCACAACAACCTGGCCAGCAGCTCCACGGCGCTGGACGAGTCCGCGCTGGCCAAGGGCCGCCTGCTGCTGCGCAAGCAGACGTCGGTGGGCGGCGGTGCGCTCAACCTCACGCCGAAGTTCCTCCTGGTCCCGCCGGAAATGGAAAGCGCCGCGGAGAAGGTGCTCGCCGCCAGCTCGATCCACGTTTCTGCCGGGCTGGAGAACGCCACGCCGGAGTGGATCCGTCGCCTGCAGCTGATCGTGGAAAGCCGCCTGCCGTCTACGGCCGCTTACCTGCTCGCCGACAACAACCAGATCGACACCGTCGAACTGGCGACGCTGGAGGACGAAGCGCCGACGATCGGCAAGCCGATCGGGCCGCACGTGTCTGAAGAAGATGGCTTCGACAACGACACCAAGAAGTTCAAGGTCCGCCTGACCGCCGGCGCCCGCTTCCTGGATTGGCGCGGCGTGGTGAAGCTGCCGATCGGCAGCTGATTTCCGCGCACGCCGCAGCGGGATCCTTCTTCGGCGAGCGTGCGTGCTGGTGGGCGCCACCCGGACCAGCTGCAGGTGTCCGTGACAACAGCAGCAACGTGGGCGGAGGTCATGCCGTGACCGCGTAGGCCCGGCGCTCCGGCGCCGGGCTTCTTCTTTCTTATCACGACAGAGGACGCAATCGAATGTCGCTACCGAACGTGGAGCAGCTTGCTGCGTGGCTGAAGAGCCGGCGCTACGTATGGGGATGGCGCTTGCGCTACTGGTGGATGGACACCCCAAGCGGTGCGCGCGCGCACGTGGTGAGCTTCTGCCTCGCAGTGCTCGCCACCGTTGGCCAGCTCGCAAGGATGGCCGTGGCTGCCCACTCGCCTCCGACTGCCGAGGAGCCCCTTCAGGCGGTGCCCTTCTGGGTTGTGCAGTTAATCATCCTGGTGGTCGCCGGCGTGGTGGCCTATGCACTGCGACCGAAGCCGCAGCCGCCCGAACAACGCAAGGTCGAACCGCCCACAGTTGAGGACGGCACCGCGGTGAAGGACTACGGCGGCACGGTCTGGATCGAGCACGACGACAACTTCCTCCTCGCGTGGAAGGTGGTCGGACAGGATCCGATCTACGGAGAGGGAGGCAAGAAATAGGGCAACGCGACGTCTCCAGCCGCCGCCCAGAACCACACGCGCACGGCGCCGCTATGGCCGCCGGTCGGGCCCGGATCTTCGCACTCGGTCACGGACGCCGGCGCGCGGGCGGGCGCACAGTCCACTGGCCAGCAGCGCACGGCCCACGACGCGACCACACAGCCTGGAGCCCTCCCGACGTGCGTGCGCCCTGGAAAGGGCGCAGCTGGCGCCGCCCTAACGCTTACGTGTGCGCCGGCGTGTGGACCCGGCATCTCGAGCAGTTCCAGCAGCCGGACGGCACCTGGCAGCCCATCGGCTGGGTGCTGGTGGGCCGGGCGGCGAGCGCTACACGCACGCGGACGGCCCGGACGTGACCAGGTTCACCCGCGAGGCATTGCAGGGCCCGACCGATGAACTCAACGCCGGCGGCGGCCATCTCCGGTCCTGAGACGCCCAGACGTACGCTGCCCCTATGCTCCCCGACGACTTCCACTGACGGCATGGCTAGGCGGCGAGGCGCTGCGCTTCGCGCAGCGCTGCCTGGCCACCGTGCTCCACTGGATGAGGGCCGGTGCCGAGCCAATACACGCCCGGACAGCGTGGGCCAGCGCTACGCATTCTTCGCCACCTACGCCACGGGCCGGCGATACGTCGAAGCCTGGGCGCGCAAGTGGGAAGCGGAGATCAGGCCGAGGGTAGCGACCCGGCCACCCTGTACGGCGGCCGTCGATGCGAGCTCCGGCCCCCGGAACAGTCGAGACCACCCACCGTCGCCGCACCCGCCGGCGATGACAGGCGCGACCGCGGATGCTGGCCGAGCTGCCTCTCCGCAGGGTTCGCCTTCGTCCCTGGGTATCAGGCCCGGCTAGTGCAACATGCAGATGATGCGCGCGCCCTTGGGTGGCAATCGCCCAGACTCACTCGCCAAGGAACTCATCCGGATGCCGACGAGGCCCTCCCTGACACTTCATGTCTGTGGCTCCTTGATGCCGTCGCGACGGCGACTGGGTAGCCCGGTTAAAGGGCGACTATGGTCAAGCTCAACGCCGCCCCGCAATGCGCATCAAGCCCACAGCCAAGCGCGCGCGCCCAGAAATATCAGGTTATGACGCCCTTGCCTTCTTCGCGCTGCTTCTCATCAATCAGTGCAGCATGCACGAATCTGTGCAGCTCGATGATCTGAAGAGGGATCAGCATCGAACGCACGAAAGAGAGAGCCAACACTCCGAATGCTACTGGCACCAACCAATAGGCCACAGACGCGGCAGATTCATGGAGCCCAGTAACGGCTCCAACCACACCCAAGGAAACTATATGGTTGATCAAAGTAAGCCATTGCGAGAAGAGCAAGTGATTGCTCTTCCGAACAAACTGTTTGAGTTGTACTGAGTGAAGGCTCTTGGCTGCTTCCACCTTCCCGGTAAAAAGCATCGTCGTGATCATGAACCCCGACACGATCGTCAAAAGGGTAATGACGGCCTTCCATCCATCGGCTGACGCTGCGATCCAGCCGTGCTTCTGGAGCAGGTATCCACCTCCGCCAGCGACCAAGAGCAGCAACCCATAAAAACCGACGTACCGCACCCACACCGCGCCTGCGGGCGCAGCGTCGCACGCAGCAGCACGCACAACACGTGCCGCTGACACTAGATCATCAGGCAAGACATGATCGGGTAGAGGCATGGCAGCGGTAGCGAACCTCATGACTTCTTCAGGAAATAGCCGTTTGCATCGATTAGCCGTGCGCTCGCGTCCGCATCGAATGCGAGCGCGTTCACATACTGAACCATGCTCGTCTCAATTTCAGTGACGGCGGGCTTGCCAGGCCCAACTTCTTGAACTTCGATCTGGATCTTCTCTCGGTACTTGTCCAATTCGGCGAGGCTTGTCTTGTCATTAAATACCACTGAGATCCCGGAGAGCCCGGTTGCCCCCTCACTCTCGTCCACCCAGTTCAATACCATGTCAGGATCGAGCTCATCGTTGCTGGGTGCTTCAATCGATGCGCTGATCTGCTTGAACTTCTGGTTCTTGGCACCAGCCTGATCAAACATGCTTTCAAGCAGCGCGCCGACCGAGTTAGGCTCCGGAGTGAAGTCGCCATTGACCCTAGCAACCACGCGACGCACTCCTTTGTGCACCTTCGCCAGCGTCTTGAAGTCGCGACCAGGAACATCCTCTGCCTGCAAGCGGGGGAATTTCCCATTCACATGGCGGCGAACTAAGTCGCGAATCGCGGCCAAAATTATTGGAAGAGCGCCATATACACGCGCGTTTTCAATGATCAGGCATTCCCCGTAGACCAGGCAGGCTACCCGCTCAACGATCTCGACGATCTCCCCATCTGGGTTCTTAATCGGATCGGCAGTAACCGTTGCGGAGGCCGCATCGAAATCTTGCACGACCTGGTCCGGTGTCCTTCCGGCGGTATAGATGTATGCATGAAATAGCACACTCTTCCCGTCCTTCTTTGTCGGCTCAAGAAAGACGCAAGCCTTGCCAGGCTTCACCTTCTGTACGACGGGGTAGTGTCGATCACGGACAGTGGACGCCTTCGAGAACAGCGCCTTCAAAGCTACGTGCAGGTCGAGTGGGTGCAGCGCAGGAAAGCGCGCTTGATCGACACAAACGACCTTTTTACACAGCAACGTCCTTGCCACGACAGCCATTCAGATCCCCAATTCGCCCTAGGAGGGCCCCCGTGCGGCAGCCTAGCATGGGGTGGAAGGGGGACCGCGCGATCCAAAGCCGCCTTCACCCGGCGCAGCGACCTCGCTTGCACTTATGGGGCACTTACGGGTGCAGAGGCGGTGAAGCGACGACGGGGAATTACCATCAAAGAGACTGAAAAGTCAGCCACTTAGATGGTGGGCGGTACAGGGTTCGAACCTGTGACCCCTACCATGTCAAGGTAGTGCTCTACCGCTGAGCTAACCGCCCGAAAAGCTCGAAACACGACCGGGCTGGCCCGGCGCTCCCTGCCCCGCGGAAGGGGTCGAAGGGCCCACCGTCACGGCGGGAGGCGAATTCTATCCGAAGCCGGCGAGAGTTGCCATCGGGGGCTCGCGGGGCTCATCGCGGTATGGTGCTGATCGGTGGCAGGACTGTCTCGCCCTTTGGCATTGATCCCTCCCCCGCCTGCGGGGAGGGCCGGGGCAGGAGGAGGCACAGGTCGGCATGGTCCCCATCGCGCGCTTCGCGCGCGCGCCCATCCCAACCTTCCCCCGCAAGCGGGGGAAGGAGCGAAGCACCGGGGATATCCCCCACCTGCGGGGGAAGGAGCAAAACATCCAGGCGCGCCGCCTCCCGCAGGCGGAGGAAGAGGCGCGAAGCCCGACTCAACCCGCCAGCGTCGCCTCCCTGATCTTCCGGATCTCGTCGCGGACCCGGGCGGCCTCCTCGAACTCCAGGTCGCGGGCGTGCTGGTACATCTGCTGCTCCAGCGCCTTGAGCCGGCCGGCCAGCTTGGCGGGATCCAGCGCGGCATAGTCCTCCGCCTGGTCGGCGACCCGCCTGGCCTTGCCGGCGGCCGCACGGGCGGCCGCGGGTTCGTCGCGGGCGCCCTCCATGATGTCCATGACCGCGCGCACCACCGACTGCGGGGTGATGCCATGGGCGGCGTTGTACTCGACCTGCTTCTGCCGGCGCCGGTCGGTCTCCTCGATCGCGCGCTTCATCGAATCGGTGACGCGGTCGGCGTACAGGATCGCCTTGCCCCGCAGGTTGCGCGCTGCGCGACCGATGGTCTGGATCAGCGAGCCGGTGGAACGCAGGAAGCCTTCCTTGTCCGCATCGAGAATGGCCACCAGGGAGACCTCCGGCATGTCCAGTCCCTCGCGGAGCAGGTTGATACCCACCAGCACGTCGAACTTGCCAAGGCGCAGGTCGCGGATGATCTCCACGCGCTCGACCGTGTCCACGTCCGAGTGCAGGTAGCGCACGCGCACGTCGTGCTCGCCGAGGTACTCGGTGAGGTTCTCGGCCATGCGCTTGGTGAGCGTGGTGATCAGCACGCGGTCGCCCATCGCAACGCGCTGGTTGATCTCGCCCAGCACGTCGTCGACCTGGGTGGCCACCGGCCTGATCTCGACCTCCGGATCGATCAGGCCGGTCGGACGCACCACCAGCTCCACCACCTGCCCTTCCGACTTCTCGATCTCGTACTTGCCCGGCGTGGCGGACACGAAGATGGTGCGCGGCGAGCGCAGCTCCCACTCCTCGAACTTGAGCGGGCGGTTGTCCAGCGCCGACGGCAGGCGGAAGCCGAACTCGACCAGGGTCTCCTTGCGCGAGCGGTCGCCCTTGTACATGGCGCCCACCTGCGGGACGGTGACGTGCGATTCGTCGATCACCAGCAGCGCATCGGGCGGCAGGTAGTCGAACAGGCAGGGCGGCGCCTCGCCGGGCATGCGGCCGGTGAGGTGGCGCGAATAGTTCTCCACGCCGGTGCAGTAGCCCACCTCGGCCATCATCTCCAGGTCGAACTGGGTGCGCTGCTGCAGGCGCTGCGCCTCGACCAGCTTGTTCTGGGCGTAGAACTGCTCCAGCCGCTGCGGCAGCTCGAGCTTGATCGCCTCGATCGCCTCGAGCGTGGTGCGGCGCGTAGTCACGTAGTGCGACTTGGGATAGATGGTGTAGCGCGCCAGCGAACGCCGCGCTTCGCCGGTGAGCGGATCGAACTGGGTCAGCTTCTCGATCTCGCCGTCGAACAGCTCGATGCGCAGCGCCTCGTCGTCGGACTCGGCCGGGTGCACGTCCACCACCTCGCCGCGCACGCGGTAGGTGCCGCGACGCAATTCGGTGTCGTTGCGCGTGTACTGCATCTCGGTCAGGCGGCGGATCAGCTCGCGCTGGTCGATGCGCTCGCCCCGCACCATGTGCAGCACCATCCGGAAGTACTCGTTCGGATCGCCCAGGCCGTAGATGGCCGAGACCGTGCACACGATGATCGCGTCGCGCCGCTCCAGCAGCGCCTTGGTCGCCGACAGCCGCATCTGCTCGATATGCTCGTTCACCGAACTGTCCTTCTCGATGAAGGTGTCGGTGGACGGCACGTAGGCCTCGGGCTGGTAGTAGTCGTAGTAGCTGACGAAGTACTCGACAGCGTTGTGCGGGAAGAACTGCTTGAACTCGCCGTACAGCTGCGCGGCCAGGGTCTTGTTCGGCGCCATCACCAGGGTGGGCTTCTGCACCCGCTCGATGACGTTGGCGATGGTGTAGGTCTTGCCGGAGCCGGTGACGCCCAGCAGGGTCTGCCGCGCCAGACCGCTCTCGAAGCCCTCGACCAGCTTTTCGATGGCCTGCGGCTGGTCGCCCGCCGGCTTGTAGGGCGAGACGAGCTGGAAGGTGGCGGGGTGCAGGGCCTGGGACATGGGGCGGATGCGGGCGGGAAACCCAGTGTAGCGGCAGTCCGTGATGGGGACGGTTGGGGCGTTTTCCTACCCCGGCGGCCACCGCTCACCGACGCCCCCGCCCTCGCGATCCGTTCATGCTGGCCCTCCATGGCCAAGGAGGGCGATGAGATGGATGCAAGGATGCGGGGGTTCACGCTGGTCGAAACCGTGCTGGCGACGGCTATCCTGGCCCTGCTGGCGGCGCTCTCGCTGCCGGCGTTCGGCGCCCTGCTCGAGCGGCAGCGCGCCAATGCGGCGATGGGGGCCCTCTCTGCGCAGATGCAGCTGGCGAGGATGGCGGCGATCACATATCGCAGTCCGGCCGTGCTGTGCCCGTCCAGCGACGGCGGGACATGCGACGGCGGCACCGACTGGAGCGGCGGATGGATGCTCTTCCTGGACCCCGACGGGAACCAGCGGCCGGACACTACGGATGAGGTCCTCAGGGTCGAGACCGCGCCGGACCGGCAGGGTGTGCGGGTCGTGGGCACGACCGGCCGGCCGCGCCTCCGCTACATGCCGGATGGGCGCAGTGCCGGCACCAACCTCACGCTGTCGGTCTGCGGTGCGACGGGCGAACTGCTCGGCGCGGTGATCGTGAACAACATGGGTCGGCCCCGGTCGTTCCGGCCGACCGCGCCCGCCGCCTGCCCCGGCTGAATGGAGCGCTGGGCCGCTTGCCCCGGCACGGAGCGTGCGTCTACAATTTCCACCCCGCCCGAATAGCTCAGCCGGTTAGAGCACTTGACTGTTAATCAGGGGGTCGTTGGTTCGAGTCCAACTTCGGGCGCCAGATTCGAAAAAGCAAGAGGCCCGCAGCGATGCGGGCCTCTTGCTTTATGCGTTCGGGGCGTCTACCAGCACCCCGCCGTGGTCGGCGCTTTCGCCCCCGCCTGAGTGATGCTCAGCGTGCCGCAAGAGTCCCCGGCCTGCGGCGTACCTGAGCGCGGCGCCGCGGTGACTCGGTAGGTCTTGGCTCCCACATTGTCGACGTTCATCGTGTAGAACTGCAGCGCGTCCGGATCGCAGCGTGCCGAGAGCGTCGCGGCGGCCGGATGTCCCGTATAGCGCAGGGCCGTGGTGTAGTACCGCTCCATTCCCTGCGCCATCGCCGCGGCGCAAGCGGCCCCTGCCGCACGACGGGACTTGCGGACGTGTTCGTTGTAACTCGGCAGCGCGATCGACGCGATGATTCCGATGATCGCCACCACCACCATCAGCTCGATGAGACTGAAGCCCGGCGCATATCGTCTAGGTGCAACCGCTCGGTCACGCATCACTCACCCCTTATTTCGCGCCAGGACGCCCGATCCCAGCGCGGCGACAATGTTCTGGTGCCGCGCACGTCGGACCCGGCCGAGCCACCGACCACGAAGCGGCCTCGCAGCAGGTTCGGTAGCGTCGGCATGCCGCCACCCACGTTCACCGACCCCACGGGCCGGTCGCCCACCACCTCGTCCGTCGTGGTCCCGTCCCCATCGAGGTCGAAGTAGGACCCCCCTGCGCTCGTCCCGGTGAACGCGTCAAGTGCGTTGATGAACCCCGATCCACCGGACTCACAGGCATCGCCAGTCGGAATGATGCTGGCCGTGATCAGGAAAGTCGCAACGACCTGGGCATCCTGGACCACCCGTTCACCCGCGACCGGCAGGTCGATGAACCAGCCCTTCGAACCCGCTGGAAGTGGCGTCTTCTCCTGGAACCCCCGGACGGGGTAGCCATTGGTCACGCCGGTAGTGACCTCCACCGTGCGCTGGGTCAGATTGGCGCCGGTCCCGGCGCGCACGATCGCGGTACCGTCGTCCACGAAGCCGTACATGCTCTGGGTCGCAACGCTGCCGACATCTTCGGCTGTGATGTAGCGCCCCGTGCCGAAGAAAATCCAGCGCTGGTTGGTCAATGGGTGTGTGGCGATAGTCAGGGCCCCGGTAATGGGCTGGGACACGCCCCCCGCCGAGGCCGTGAACAAACTCGTCCCGGACCATTCGGCGGGCGCCGCACTGGTCAGGTCGAACTTCCATACGTTGCCCAGCATGTCTCCGGCGTAGACGTACGCCAGCGTCCTCCCATCGGGTCCAAGAACGCCGGTGGGCGCTGATAGCCCATTGGAGGTTCCGGTCGGCCCCACCGCGATCTCCCGGATGACGTCACCCGTGGCCAGATCGAGGACGATCAGTGCCGCCCTCCCGCTGGTGCTGTTCAGTCCGTTGCCCAGCAGCACCGCGTTTTTCCCCGCGGTCGCGTCGTTGACCCTGGCGAGGATGGGGCGGCCGAGCACAAGACCCATGTTCCCAAGGGGCGTGTCGGCCCGTTCCCACTCGATATTAGCACTGGCGCCGAAGGATGCTGGGGTGGTCACGTCTAGCGCGAACAGACCCTTGCCTCCCTTGCCCAGGGCGCCCACCAGTATGTTCTGCCCGGGCGTCTGCTGGCGGGAACTCACCACCACCGGGCCATCCACGAAGTACTGGTGCGAGTAGTCCGGACGGCTCAGGTTACCCAGTGCCTTCCAGTTGATGATCCCCGGCAGATAGGCGAACAGCTCGTTGCCGTTGGCCGCGTCGATGGCGTGCAACATCCCGTCGTTCGCACCGACGTAGATGGTGTTGGTTTCGGGTACGAAGGCGGGCGACGAACCGATGATGTCGCCAAGGAGATGGTTGCGATTGCGCAGGTAACCGCCTGTCTGGCTCTGCTCCAGCGTCCTTGCGCCGGCGATGTACGCGGCGTTGTTCGCGCCGCTTACCGGAGCCGGCAGCAGCGGACCCTGCCGCTGCAGGCTTGCCAACTGCGCGGTCGTCGCGTTCGAGGGGAACGCGAGCGGTATGGCATTCGACGTCGTCGGCGTGCGCGTGACCCCGTCGAAGTGTCCATTGGATGTGTATACCTTGCGCCCCGAGCTCGGGATTCCCTTGGACGCGCACCAGCCGTTTGCCGGCTGGTTGGGCCCGGAGCAATCGACCGTCTCCGCGCCACCGCTCACGCTGACGGGCTGCGAACGCAGTTCGCCGGTCCAGACGCTCGACACATAGTTCGCCTGGAACACGCGCGTGCCGGCGTCGAGCGAGGTGGAATTTGCAGCCACGTTGGAGAAGGAGCCGGTGCGCTCGACGATAGCGGCCAGCGCCGACCTGAGACCCTCGGTGAATTCGTCGGGATCCGACGCCGCCACGAAAGCGCCACGGGAGTTCACGGCGGCGTGCAGGAGATCGTCGATACGCGTCGCATTTTCCGAAGGCATGGGGTCGGGCCATGCGTTGTAGTCCGCGGGCACTTCACCAACGCTCCGGAAACCGGTGTTTCCGGTCAGGCCGATCGAAAGCCCGAACGTCACCATGTGTTGCCAGAACGCCGGATTGGTGGATCCGTTCGTCGGTACGATATTGCGCATCCCTTCCCGCAAGTCCGTCTTCCAGTAGTGCATGGCGACGTCGGCAAGGGTTCCCTCCGAACCGCCGTGCGAGTCGCTGAACGGTGCGCTGGCCGTGTAGGTGTACGACGCGCCCGTACTGGGTTCGTTGATGGTATCGCTGCTGGTCCCATCCGCATTGCCGACCCGGCTGCCGGAAGGATAGTTCGACCAGTCGTTCCAGTATCCGTCGGTGGTCAGGATGGTGAAGTTCTGCCTGCACGCGAGCTGGGCACTGCCGGATTGCGGTCCATACGGCCCGGTCGCTGCATCACTGCTGAAATACTGCCCGGCCTGGTGCAGGGCGCCATGCAACGGCGTGCCGCTCTGTCCGATCGAGTTGTGGAGCCGGCTGTACCATTTGCTGCGGTTGTCGTGGGTCGTTCCGGAGATGGTCACGTCCTCGAACAAGCCATCGTTGTACTCGACGGGAATCGGCACAGCCTGACGCGGCCAGTTCGTGGTCGTCTGCCCGCCATTTCGCTGCCAGATCGTGCGGAAGCCGACACGGACATTGTTGCCGAGCTCGCTGAAAGCAGCGCTTGCACCGGCTTTCGCCGCCTTCATGCGGGTGCGGTGGTAGGAGAACCAAGTCGCGTAGTTTTGCCGCTCGGCGGCGGCGGTGCGCCCTGTCGGGGTAATCTCGGTGCAGTTGCGCCAGGCGGTCCCACTGCTGCTGATCGAACAGCCCGTGCTGCCGTCCCGCGTTTCGTAGGAATACGTGACGGTCACCCTGCCGGTAAAATTGGTCTGCGCATAGAGCCGGACGTGGTACCTAGCCTCCAGCGGCGATGCGACGGTGACCACCTCGGCGTTGCCGCTGGCGATCCCCCGGTGATCATATTGCCCAGTCGTCGGGTCTGCGCCCCGCCGCACATAAAGGTCGGCGGCGCGCCCTGAGCCGCCCCCACCACTGCTGGAGATCACAAGATTGTAGGCGTTGGCCGGAACGTCGATGACCCAGCTATTCCACGCCGGCCTGTAGCTGCCAGCATTGATGGTACCTGTGCCGGAGTCTCCGAGCGTATCGGTCGAGGGATCGCCGGGCGTGTTATCGCTCGAGTAGGCGAGCAGTTCGCTGCGGATGACCCGACGGTCAGGCAGGATCTGGAACCGATAGTAGTTAGCTTGCGTACCGAGGTAGGTGGGGTCAGTATTAGCCGTATTCTTCGGCACATAGAATGTCTGGGTGCCTCCGCACACTTCCGTCCCCCCCGAAGTAAACTCGTCGGTCCCCACGGGCGTCTGGTTCTTGTTGTACCTACGGCAGCTGTTCTCGTCGGCCAGATCGATGGTATTGCCGCCCACGAGATTGAAGCTTCCGTAAACCGCGTCATAGTCCGTCCCGCCAGTGAGCTGGTGACCGTCAGCGCCGACCCAAGGTTGATAGTCCTTGGCGGGGTTGTAATAGACAGCGTTGTGCACGTAGGTGCGGGTTGTCCAGGTATTCGAAACCGCACTCGCAGGCATGGCATCGAATGCCATCGACCCGGAGTCGTCCAGGATGAACAGGATATTCGGCGGCACCCTGGATCCGGTCGTCAGTGGATCGTCCGGAATCACGAAATTGGCACTTGCCGGCCATGCCAGCATTGTGGCGAAGAATGCCATTGCCGCAGCGCGTATCGGCGCGGGGGCATACGACACGGGTCGGCCCATAGCGTGCGACTTGCTGCTCGTGGTCTTCTTCATGTTTAAGTCCCAGGGTCCGGGATTCGACTGATGATGTTGGCCTGCATGACGACGTCGGCGCGGCCGGCACTGCGTGTACGGGCAGTCACGCGGTACATCGGGCTGAAACAGTCCAGAGTAGGAGGAAGCTGATCGCAGCTGCCCTTTCGCGCAGGCCCTTGGCCCAGATACTCGATCCAGTACTGCGGCGGGGCCGGGATCAGGGTCGTGTCGTACTGCGTGCTCGGCAGATCCCTCCACGACGGTGCCGAGCCGGTCGGGCAGATCCCCAGAGCCGTACAGTTAGCCGCGGTGGGTACGACGGTGTCCCAGGTTCCACCGCCGAGAACCTGTTCCTGCGCAAAGCGGAGTGCCGCCTCGGTGGCCTGCACAGCAAGGTTGCGGTCACGCAGGTTCGCGCTCATGCGTTCCTGCATCGCCGAGCTGCGCAGGACGGCGATACCAAGCACCGAAACTGCCACCAACAGGATGAGCACGACGACTAGCGAAACGCCGGCTTGGTGATCCCGCCGCCGGACGGAATGATGAGTCAGCAGCCTCACAGCGTACGCCCCCTCATGCTGACGACATTGGAAACAGTGCGCGTCAGGGCATTGCCGTCCACGTCGGCCCCCTGCAAGGTCAGGGTGATCCGTACCGCGATGACGTCCCGCCAGTCGGCCGGCGCTGCGGTGTAGTTGGTGGCACCGTCCCGGAGGTAGGTGAAGGCGATGCTCTGCACGCCCTCGGCCACCTCTTCCGCAACGCCGCCATTACGTGAGACGAATAGCGAACTGCCTCCCCGGCCGTTGTCGTTGACGAACCAGTTCACGTCGCGGAAGCGCGCAAGCACGACCGCGGCCGGGGGAGCGTACGGATCGGCCGTCGGGATATAGCCACCAGGAAGCGCCGCGAACGAGACCGTCCGATTCGCCAGTGCGGTCGCCTGCACTACATGGGTCTTGCGCGCGTTGCAGAGGATCAGGAAGTCGTTTACCTGAAACACATCGCTCGCCTGCGCAACGTCGGCCGAGTTCAGTGTGACCGAGGTGGCAGTGGAGCTGCTTACCCTGAAGGCGGTGTCGTCGCCTGAAACCACCCTGAGTGAGGAGGTCGAGCCGCTGACCGCGCTATCGCGGAACTGCGCGGTCTGGGCCCCAGCGCCCTCGACAACCGAGAAGTTGGAGCAGGACGAGCCGCCAGCCGCCCTGATGTCACGCGACATCAACTCGAAGGCAGCGCGCGCACTCTCCTGGATGCGGGCGAGACCCTCGTTCGAACGGAACGTACTCTGGCTGGACTGGAAAATGGCAAAAGCCGCGCCGATGACGATGATGCCCAGCACCATCGCGATCATCAGCTCGACGAGGCCGAAACCGCGCCCTGCGCGGTAGGCCCGCCCTCGCGCGACGCGCCCGCTCATATCCGCGTCCTGGTCACGAAGCTCCGGGTTCCACCACCGGCCCTGGAGTCATCCCACGTGACCGTCACCACGCACGCGGCGGGACAACCCGCAATCTGCCCGCAGGTCGTCGTATCGGCGACCGTGCCGCCGATGTTCGTCTTCAACGTCGAGATCCAGTTGGCGAGATCGTTCTGCGCCAGCGAGCCGCCCGCGCCTACGGCGCAGACCGCCCCCCCCGTGTTGTATGCATTCGCATTCGTCCGGTTTGCACGCATGGCTTCGATGATCGCATTGCTCTGCATCACCGCCTGGCTGGCCTCCAGCGAACTCTGCCCACCCCGCAACGCCAGCGACTGCATCGCGGCCACGCCGAGCAATCCGATGCCGAGGATCACCACGGACACGAGAATCTCGATCAGGCTGAGACCGTGCATCCGTCGGCGTGAACCGGGACGGCCGGGCATGGGTCGCCGCGCCGCAATAGAACGTGCCATCACGAGCAACTCCCTCCTCCACTGGCCTTTGCTGTCCGGACGCCGCCCCCCAGCATCACGGTCACCACGCGCTGGTTCTCGGCTGGATAGTTCGTCGGCATGCAGACGGTCAGCGTCTGCTCGGCGTCGACTAGACCGGACGAGCGGAAGCGGATTCCGCCCGAGGGCCCTTGCAACTGAATGTCGCCAGTCGGCGTCTCGTCCCGCATGATGTCGATGACGTCGCTTCCCGCCGCCGCCGAGGCGGCGTTGTCCCGGCCGCGCACGATCCAGCGGGACCAGTTGGTCTGATTCGCGCAGGTCGTACCGTTCGCACTGGCGCAGACTGTCACTGCCGCCCCCCGGCGGATGGCTTCTGAACGCGCCAGCTGGAGGGCGGAGACAAGATTGTCGTTGGCCGCCACGATGCGGTTCGCATTGACAAGGCCAGCCATCGCCGGGACGCCCACGACCGCCAGTATCCCGATGACCGCCACAGTCACCATCAGCTCAATCAGGGTGAAGCCGCTGGAGGAACGCCGCGCGGGCCCACGTACTCGACGGATCATCCGGATGCCATCCCCAAGGTTCCACACAGTACATTACGACCGCTGGCTAGAGGGCTCCAGCAGTCCTAGACGAACGGCGCAATTCGACCGCCAGATGGCTACACTCGACCATGTCCTCCCCGGTGCCCGTACCTGGAAGCCGCACCGATGCATTCGCCCCACGCCAGTCCCCGCCCGTTGGACCTGCTCTGGCAGCCACGTACGCTGCTCTGGATCGTATTGGCCGGCGAGTCGCTGGCAGCGGTGCTGGCATTGGCGCCGGGACACGCGGGACGCCTCGCCTACTTCGGCCTGGCGTCCTTCGCAATTCAGTGGGTCTTCATCACGTCCCTGTGCCTGCTCTACCTGACCAGGCGATGGCTGATGCGCGCCTCCCCGCCGTTGATCGCCAAGGCGGGGCTGGCATCCCTCCTGCTCAGCACCTGGTTGATCGCAGGGATGGCGTATCTGGTTCTCCCGGGGCTCGGAATCGACCCGGCAGCGGGCTGGCCGACGTTCACCGCCCAGATCACGCTGATGTCCTTGACGGTGGGGCTGCTGGCGTTGGCCGTGTTCCAGGCACAATGGCACGCCCGCCGGCTCGCGGTACGGGCCAAGCAGGCTGAAGTCGATGCCCTGCAGGCTCGGATCCGCCCGCATTTCCTGTTCAACGCCCTCAATACCGGCATCGCGCTGGTGCATGCCCGCCCACAGGCGACCGAACGATTGCTTCTGGACCTGTCAGATCTGTTCCGGGCCGCGATTTCAGGGCAGGAACATGTTTCCCTCGCGGAGGAGCTAGCCCTGACCCGGCGGTATCTGGAAATAGAACGCCTGCGCTTCGGCGACAGGCTGGAGGTACATTGGGACATCGCGGAAGAGTCCGGCGACCTCGCCAGGCTTCCCATTCCGCCCTTGTCGATACAGCCGCTGGTGGAAAACGCCATCAAGCACGGCATCGAGCCCAGTCGCAGCGGCGGCCACGTCGCGGTGTCTTTGCGCAGCACACCCGACGCGATCGCGATCGACGTGCGCAATTCGCTGCCGGTGGGTGGGTCGCGGACAACTGGCGGCCATGGCATCGGACTCAGCGCGGTTCGCTCGCGCATCCAGGTCTTCACCGGGGGCGAGGGCGGCGTGGAGGTCTCCGAAGCCGATGGCGAACACATCGCCACCCTGACCCTCCCGCTGCCGGGCTAGTTCCGCGCCGGCGTCCCGGCCGGCGACATCGGATCCGGGACGCGCCATCGGAGTCGGCACCGCCCGGATCGGTCGCTCGCTGTCCTCAGGCGATCACCTGGTAGCAGGGCCGGTACTCGCCCGAGATCTTCATGCGACGCTGCTGGACGAAGGCGCGCAGCAGCGCGTCCAGCGCCTGCATGATGTCCTGGTCGCCGTGGATCTGGAACGGCCCGAACTCCTCAACCCGGCGCATGCCGTCCTCCTTAACGTTGCCGGCGACGATTCCGGAAAACGCGCGGCGCAGGTCCGCGGCGAGGTCCTGCGGCCGGCGGCCGTGGCGCAGGTCAAGCGCGGCCATCGCCTCGTGCGTGGGCACGAACGGCTGCTGCACGTCGAGCGGGATCGCCATGCCCCAGTTGAAGAAGAACGAATCCTTGTGCGCGATGCGGTATTCGCGAACCTTGCGGATGCCCGCCGTCATGCGCTTGGCCACCTTCTCCGGATCGGCCACGATGATCTCGTAGCGCGATGCGGCGGCCTCGCCCAGCGACAGGCGGATGAACTGGTCGATCTGCTCGAAGTACGGCGCCGAGGCGGTGGGGCCGGTCAGGATGAAGGGGAACGGGATGCCCGCATTCTCCTCGCGCAGGAGGATGCCGAGCAGGTACAGGATCTCTTCGGCCGTGCCGACGCCGCCGGGAAACACGATGATGCCGTGGCCGAGCCGGACGAAGGCCTCCAGGCGCTTCTCGATGTCGGGCATGATCACCAGCTCGTTGACGATCGGGTTCGGCGACTCGGCGGCGATGATCCCCGGCTCGGTGATGCCGATATAGCGCGGCCGCCGCTTGCGCTGCTTGGCGTGGGCGATGGTCGCCCCCTTCATCGGCCCCTTCATGGCGCCCGGACCGCAGCCGGTGCAGATGTCCAGGCCGCGCAGGCCCAGCTCGTAGCCCACGTTCTTGGTGTACTGGTATTCCTCGCGCCCGATCGAGTGGCCGCCCCAGCAGACCACCAGGTTGGGATCGGCCGGCTGCAGCGCGCGCGCGTTGCGCAGCAGGCCGAACACCGCGTTGGTCAGGCCGGAGGAAGTTTCCAGGTCCTCGGCGTACTCGGGGCCGAGTTCGATCGCGGTATAGGCCAGGTCCCGCACCACGGCGAACAGCAGCTCGGCCACGCCGCGGATGATCTCGCCGTCGACGAAGGCCATGGCAGGCGCGTTGAGCAGGTCGATGCGCAGGCCGCGGTCGTGCTGCAGCACCTGGATGTCGAACGAGGGATACAGCTCCTGCGCTGCGCGCGGGTCGTCCGAGGCGCTGCCGCTGGTCAGCACCGCCAGCGCGCAGCGACGCAACAGGTCGTGCATGCCGCCCGCCGATGCGTCCCTGAGGCGTGCAACCTCGTCGCGCGAGAGGACGTCCAGACCGCCCTTGGGATAGATCCTTGCGCTCACCACGGGCAGCGAAGTCGCTGCCGCTTCATTCTTGGCCTGTTCCATTCTTGCTCTCTCTTCAGGCTGGCGACTGTAGCGCAGCCGCCCCCGGAAACGGAAACGGCCGGGTCGCCCCGGCCGTTCCGATACTACGGATTGCGCTTGATCAGAACTTGTAGCGGAAGCCCAACTGGACCGACCACTGCGACACGCCCTGGTCGAAGCCGTCCGCGTCGCCGTTGGCCACCGCCGGGGCATCGGCGAAGCGGTAGTTGTAGACGTACCGTCCGTCGTAGATGCCCTGGACCGTCGCCACCCGGCTGTTGGCGAAGAAGCCGTAGTCGTAGATGTGGCCCCAGTCGCTGTTGATCAGGTTGCCCACGTTCTGGATGTCGAGCCACAGCTCGGACTTGTGCCCGCTCATGAAGCCGGGCAGTTCCTGGCTGAAGCGCAGGTCGAAGGTGTTCACCCAGTCGGCACGGAAGCCGTTGGCCGGTGCCGTGCTGCCGGCGTAACGGGCCAGCTCCTGGTTGCTCTCCAGCCACTCGAAGAACGCGTTCTCCATGGCGGCGTCGGGCGTGAACACACCGGCGCTGCTCAGGTTGCCGAACAGCACGTCGCCACGGCCGGCCGGCACGTAGAACAGGTCGTTGCCGGCGCGCGAATCGCCGTTGGCGTCGTTGACGAAGACATAGCTGAACGGACGACCGCTGCGGCCTTCGTACACCAGGCCAACGCGGGTTTCGTAATCGCCGAAGAAAGCATGCTTCCAGTTCAGCGACGCAGAGAAGCGGTCGCGGATCTCGTAGCGCGAGCGGGTGGTGAGATCCTCGTTCGTGTTGAACGCGTACTGGTAGTTGTAGCCGGAGCTGGCGGTGGAACTGGTCAGCGGACCCACTTCCGTGGCGTGGGTGTAGGTGTAGCCGAGGTTCCACGACCAGTTGCCGTCCACCGACCAGGGCTTGGCCAGGCTGAAGGTGAACTGCTCGGTGCGGCCGCCGCCGGTGTTGCGGATCAGGTACACGTTGTTGAAGCGCGGGTCGCGGCCATAGCGCGCGTCGCTGCCGGTCCAGGCGCGGCCGCTTGCGGCCGGATTGAAGTACATGTCGCGGCCGTCGGGCCCGATGTAGTTCGGCACGGGGCCGCGACCCGGCACCGGCACGTCGCCGATGTTCAGGCTGTTGTAGTAGAGGCCGTCGTTGACGCGGGTGAACATGGCCTCCGCCGACGCGACGATGCCGTACCACGGCAGTTCGTGGTCGTAGGCCAGGTTGGCCTTCCACACCGACGGCAGCGCGAAGTCGCGGTCGACGAAGTTGACGTTCTGGGTGGGCAGCACGCCCGGGCCCGCAGGCGGCGTCTGGTTCAGGCCGTCCGGGTTGAACGGCACGGTCGGATCGAACGCGGTGTAGTTGTACGAAACGTAATTGAAGCCGGTCGTGTTGAAGCTGTTGCCGACCCACACCTGCGGGGCATCGCCCTGGAACAGGCCCACGCCGCCGCGCAGCTGGCTGGGCAGCTCGCTGTCGAAGGTGTAGTTGAAGCCGAGGCGCGGCTGCAGCAGGAAGCCGCCGTCGAACACTTCGCTGTTGTCGTAGCCGAAGTACTCCGACGCTTCCCGGTTGTAGGCCGGGCTCGGGCTGACGCTCGGCTTGTCGGCACGCAGGCCCAGGGTCAGGGTCAGGTTCGGGTTGACGTACCAGGTGTCCTGCACGAACAGGCCGAGGTTGCGGTTCGCATACACCGCCGGGATCGAGTTCGGCGAGGTCTCGGCGCTCAGGTTGTACGTGCTCCAGCGGCCGGCTGCGAAGTTGTCCAGGCCATAGAACGTGTAGGTGCCCCAGCTGTTGGCGCCGTAGTAGTTGTAGATGTCGTTGTCGCTGTAGCTCACGCCGAACTTCAGGTCGTGGTCGCCCAGGGTCAGGGTGCCCGCACCGTAGAAGTCCCAGGTTTCAGTCATCAGTTCGTTACCGTGCGTGTTGAGCTCGGTACCGAGGTAGATCGAATCGCCCGTCGGCGCGGCCTCGTTGCCCTCGAAGAAGATGCGGATGCTGGGCGCGGTGCTGTCGGTCACCCGCAGCGCCTTGTAGTCGCGGAACGACAGCTTGAACTCGGTGGAGAAGGTGTCGGTCCAGTCGCTGAACAGCTGGCCGACGTAGCTCTCGACGCTCTTCTCATGGGTGTACCAGTACGAGCTCAGCGAGACGCTGGACGAGCCCATGCCCTGGATGCGCAGCTTGTCCTGGACCAGCTTGCTGTAGCGCAGGCTGGCGCGATGGTTGTCGTTGATGTTCCAGTCGAGCTTGAGCGCGTACTCTTCCAGGTTGGTATCGGCGTTGCTGCCCAGGCCGCCGGCATTGAAACCGTAGCCCTCGGCGATCTGCTGCGCGCGCTCGATGTCGCCCATGTCGATCACGGGCTGCGGGCGGCCCAAGGCGGTGGTGGACAGGTCGTGGCCCGGCGCGGCCTGCTTGAACTTCTCGTAGTTGGCGAAGAAGAACAGGCGATCCTTGATCAGCGGGCCGCCGAAGGTCGCGCCCCAGGTCTCTTCGCTGGTGAAGCCGTTGAACGGAACGCCGTCGGGGTTGTCCCCGAACCAGTCGCCGTCGCGGTAGGTGCCGTACACCGAGCCGCTGAATTCATTGGTGCCCGACTTGGTGACCGCGTTGATGTTGGCGCCGGAAGCGCCGGCGATGGTCACGTCGTAGTTCGACAGGTTGATGTCGATCGCTTCGATGGCCTCCATCGCGACCGGCTGGCGCCGGGTCGTCATGTTGTTGCCTTCCAGGCCGAAGGTATCGCTGGCAGAAACGCCGTCGATGCTGATCGAGTTGTAGCGCGGGTTCTGGCCGCCGGCCGAGATCGAGCCTTCGGCGCGGTTGATGAAGGTCACGCGCGGGTCCAGGCGCATGTAGTCCTGGATGTTGCCGCCGATCGAGGGCAGCGCCTCGATGGTGGAGCGGTCGACGTTGGTGCCCGTGCCCATCTTGGTCGAGCTGAACAGGTCGAGGCCGCCGGCCACGCCGACCGCGGTGACGGTACCCAGGGTGGTCACGTCGCCGGTCAGTGCGGCGTTGACGTTGTTGACCTGGTTGAGCGCCAGGAACACGTTGTCCTCGGTCTTGGTGCCCTGGCCGGACTTGGTGATCGTGATCTCGTACGGACCGCCGACGCGCAGGCCGCGGGCGTTGTAGCGGCCGCTGGCGTCGGTGGTGGCGCGGCTGACCGTGCCCGACTCGACGTGGGTGATGACGACTTCCGCGCCCGCGACCGGCTGGCCAGTGCTGTCGGTCACCAGGCCGCCGACGCCGGCGGAGGTGCTCTGGGCGAATACGGGAGCTGCGGCGAGCGCAGCGATCAGACCGATCGACAGTTTCGACAGTCGGATCCGGTTGCGGTGGGTCATGGGTTTGCCTCGATGCGGGGTGGTCGTGGTGGCGGTGCTGCGCCTGTACGCGTCCCCGACGCTTTGCGCGCGGCAAGGATCGGGTGGCGACAGGGTTAACTTCAGATTAACACATTAACCGTTTCACATGACAGCGAAACGACAGCTGTCATGGCATGGAAGTCCTTGTCCCTGCTGGATTTCATCTCGAATCCAGATGATGTGCGCAAGTGCTTGTTGTTGCTATGCAACATCAGCCCGGCAGGGCCAGCCTCAGGTAGCCGGAGAGGCCATCGAGCAGCATCTGCACCGAGATCGCCACCAGCAGCATGCCCATGAGGCGCTCGATCGCGGTCAGCGCGCGCGCGCCCAGCAGGCGGTACAGCCAGGTGGCCGAGAACAGGATCGCCGAAGTCGCCGCCCAGGCCGCGAGCAGGGCCAGGCTCCACTCGCCCAGACGGTCGGGTTCCTTGCTGCCCATCAGCATCACCGCAGCCATGCCCGACGGACCGGCCACCAGTGGAATCGCCATCGGCACGATGAAGGGTTCGCCGCCGGGGATCTCGCCCATCAAGCCTTCCGGCGGCGGGAAGATCATGCGGATGCCGATCAGGAACAGCACGATGCCGCCGGCGATCGCCACCGACTCCTGCCGCAGGTGCATCGCGTCGAGCGCGTATTTGCCCGCCCACAGGAACAGCATCAGCACCGCCAGCGCGATCAGCAGTTCGCGCGCCAGCACCACGCGCTGGCGCCGCGGCTCGAGCCGGCGCAGCAGGCTCAGGAACACCGGGATGTTGCCCAGTGGATCCAGGATCAGGAACAGCAGCAGGGCTGCCTGGAGAATGGTCATGGCGAGGCCAGCAGCCCGATGCAGTCGTCGGCATAGCGCGCCGGATCGCGCGCCAGGCGATCGCCCTCGGCGGCGTAGGCGCGGGCGCGCAGCGGCGTACGCATCGGCCCGGGGCGCAGGGCGCGCACGCGCAGCGGCGTGGAGGCGTTTTCGGCGTCGAGCATGGCCACCAGCGCCTCCAGCCCGTGCTGGGCGATGCCGTAACCGCCCCAGTACGCGGGCGCGGTGCAGGGCGCCGGGTCGATCGCGAACACCAGGGTGCCGGCATCGGAGGCGCGCAGCAGCGGCAGGCAGGCCTGGCTGAGCCACCAGCGCGCGGTCAGGTCCACGTGCAGCGACCGCGCGAAAGCGGCCGGGTCGGTGTGCTCGAGCGGGGTGAGCCCGGCGAAGTCGGCCGCACAGTGCACCAGGCCGTCGAGCCGCCCCGGCCCCTCGCGCAGGCGCGAGGCCAGCTCGGCGTAGTCGTCGGGCGCGGCGCCCTCCAGGTCGAGCGGATACAGCAGCGCCTCGCCGCCGGCGTTCTCGATGGCGTCGGCCAGCTGTTCGAGCTTGCGCGACCTGCGTCCCAGCAGCACCGGCGTGGCCCCGGCCCGGGCGCAGGCCAGCGCCACCGCGCGGCCGAGGCCGCCGCAGGCGCCCGTCACCAGGACCACGCGGCCCTGCAGCGCGCCCTCCGGCGTCGCGGACGCCGCGCTCACGCCTTCTGGACTTCCGCGATCATGCGCGCCAGCTCGCCGCTCTCGTGCAGCTCGAGCGTGATGTCGCAGCCACCGATCAGTTCGCCGTGGATGAACAGCTGCGGGAAAGTCGGCCAGTTGGAGAAACGCGGCAGGTTGGCGCGCACCTCCGGATCGGCGAGGACGTTGACGGTGTGGATCCCGGTGGCGCCGTCGGCCTTGAGCACCTCGATGGCGCGGCTGGAAAAGCCGCACATCGGGAACTGCGGCGTGCCCTTCATGAACAGCACGATCGGATGGGTTTCGACTTCGGCCTTGATACGGTCCAGCGGCGTCATCACGCAACTCCAGTGCGGCGGCGGGCCGGGACGGCCGCCACCGGAAATTCGGTTTTGCGTATTGTATGCCGCGCCCCGCCGCCCTGCTCCCGGACCAGACGCCCCGCCATGCCGATCGAACTGTCGCCGCTGCCCTGCGAACCGGGTGCGTTCGCGCCGCATCTCGCGCCAGAGACGGTGGCGCGGCACCGCGAGGCGCAGCAGGCCGGGCTCGACGCGCTCAATGCCCTGCTCGGCGCAGGGGCGGACACCGACCCGGCCGAAGCGCCGCCGGCGCTCGCCGATCTCGCCCGCCAGGCGCGCGGCGCCCTGGCCGCGCGCGCGGCCCAGGCCTGGGCTGAGGAATTCCACTGGGCCGCGCTGCGTCCGGCGGACGGCGCCCCTCGCGAGCCGCGCGGCCCACTGGCCGACGCGATCGCGCAGGTCTTCGGCGATCACCGTCGGCTGGCCGAGCGCTTCGCCGACGCGGCGACGCGGCTGCCGGGTCCAGGCTGGCTGTGGCTGGTGCGACGCACCGACGGACGCCTGGCGGTCCTGGCCACGCCGCGTTCGACCACGCCGCTCACCGGCACCGACACGCCGCTGCTGGCGTGCTGCCTGTGGCCGCACGCACTGCCGGCCGACGCGGCCGACGCCCGCGATCAGCACCTGGCCGCGTTCTGGGCGCTGGTGGACTGGAAGGTGGTGGCGGCGCGGCTGCCGTAGCCGCGCGCGGATCAGCCGTCCGCGGCGCCGAGCGCGTCGAGCACCGGCGCGACCTGCGCCTGCCGTCCCAGCCCCTCGCCAGCCGCGCGCAGCGCGCGCGCCAGCGCCTGCGCATCGTCCGCGCGCAGCGTGGCATGGCCGACCTTGCGCCCGGCGCGGGACTGCTTGCCGTAGTCGTGCCAGTGGCCACCGGGCTGCGCCAGTACCGGGCCGGCCGGCGGCATCTCGCCGATCCAGTTGAGCATGCAGGACACCCCCCGCGCCGCGGTGTCGCCGAGCGGGAGCCCGAGCACGGCGCGCAGGTGGTTCTCGAACTGCGAGGTCTCCGCGCCCTCGATGGTCCAGTGGCCTGAGTTGTGCACCCGCGGCGCCATCTCGTTGGCCAGCAGCTTGCCGCCGCGGCTGAACAGCTCGAGCGCGAACACGCCGACGTAATCCAGCCGCTCGGCCAGCAGGCGCGCATATGCATGCGCCTGCCCGGCCACGGTCGGGTCGCAGGCGGCGGGTGCCAGGCTCGCCGACAGCACGCCGTCGACGTGCCAGTTCCGGGTCAACGGCCAGGTGCGGAATTCGCCGTCGCGGCCGCGCACGGCGACCACGCTCAGCTCGCGCTCGAAGGGCACGAAGGCCTCGAGGATCAGCCCGACCGTCGACGCCTGCGCACCCAGCGCCTGCCAGGCGGCCTCGACCTCGTCCAGCGAACGGATCCGGAACTGGCCCTTGCCGTCGTAGCCCAGGCGCCGCGTCTTCAGCACCGCGGGCACGCCGACGCGGGCGACCGCATCGTCGAGCGATTCGCGCGTGTCGACCGCGGCGAACTCCGGCACCGGGATGCCGAGCTCGCGGAACAGCGTCTTCTCGGCCAGGCGGTCCTGCGCGGTCGCCAGCGCGAGCGCGCCCGGATGCACCGGCACCCGGCCGGCCAACAGCTCCGCGCTGGCCGACGGGACGTTCTCGAAATCGAACGTGGCCACGTCGATGCGCGCGGCGAACGCGGCCAGCGCGGCCGCGTCGTCATAAGCGCCGACCTGCAGCGGCGCGCAATGTCCGGCGCAGGCGTCCTCGGCGGGGTCGAGCACCGCGAAGCGCAGGCCCATCGGAATCCCCGCCAGCGCCAGCATGCGCGCCAGCTGGCCGCCGCCCAGGATGCCGACCGTCGCCATCGCCCGGCTCACCTGCGCGGATCGTCGGCGCCCGCGACCTCGTCGGTCTGGCGCTGGCGGAACGCGGCCAGCGCCGCGGCAACCGCGGACTGGTCGTTGGCGAGCATCGCCGCGGCGAACAGCGCGGCATTGGCCGCGCCGGCCTGGCCGATGGCGAAGGTGGCCACCGGGATGCCGGCCGGCATCTGCACGATCGACAGCAGCGAATCCATGCCGTTGAGCGCCCTGCTCTGCACCGGCACTCCCAGCACCGGCACCGCGGTCTTGGCCGCGAGCATGCCCGGCAGGTGCGCCGCGCCGCCAGCGCCGGCGATGATCGCGCGCAGTCCGCGCGCCTGGGCCGTGGCCGCGTACTCGAACAGCACGTCGGGCGTGCGATGCGCCGACACCACCCGCACTTCGTGCGCGATGCCTAGCGCCTCGAGCTTCTGCACGGCGTGCTGCATGGTCTCCCAGTCGGAGCGCGAACCCATCACGACCCCGACCAGCGGGCTTGCAGGTGAAGCGGACATGCGGTGTCCCCGGACCCAAAGACGTATTCTAGCGGTTCATCCGATCGCCTTCCCCCCATGGACCGCAAGCTGCTCGATCTCCTCGTCTGCCCCACGAGCCGGCAACCGCTGGCCCTGCTCGATCCCGCCGGCCTGGCCGCACTCAATGCCGCTGCCGCGGCGGGGACCCTGCGCCGCGCCGACGAAGCCGCGCAATCGGCGCCGCTGCGCGAGGCCCTGGTCACGCGCGACCGAAAGCTGGTCTACCGCGTCGACGACGGCATCCCGGTGCTGCTGGCCGAGGAAGCGATTCCCACCGGCCAGATCGCGGATTTCCCGAAAGGCTGAGGCGCGCAGCGCCCGGCTCCGTCGACGACGGGACTTCCCGACACCCGCGCCGGCGCGTGGCCGGCTTCTCCAACAGGGGACTGCCATGTCCGACCGCACGCCATTCCAGCCCTGGCCCGACCCCCGGCAGGTGGAAGCCGACGTGGCCCGCGCCCTGGCCGAAGACGTGGGGTCGGGCGATGCGACCGCCGCCCTGCTCCCCGACGGGCCGGACCAGGCCTACCTGCTGTGCAAGGAGGACGCGGTGGTCTGCGGACGGCCCTGGTTCGACGCCTGCCATCGCGCACTCGATCCGCAGGTGCGCATCGACTGGCGCGTGGCCGAGGGCGATCGCGTGGCCGCCGGTACCGTGCTGGCCACGCTGCAGGGGCGCGCGCGCGCCCTGGTCAGCGCCGAGCGCGCATCGCTCAACTTCCTGCAGACGCTGAGCGGCACCGCCACCGCGACCGCCGCCCATGTCGCCGCGGTCGCCGGCACCGGCGCGCGCATCCTCGACACACGCAAGACGCTGCCCGGGCTGCGCGCCGCGCAGAAATACGCCGTGCGCACCGGCGGCGGCGACAACCACCGCATGGGCCTGTACGACGCGGTGATGCTCAAGGAGAACCACGTGCGGGCGTTCGGCTCGGTGGCCGCGGCGATCGCCGCCGCACGCGCCGCGCAGCCGGGCCTGCCGCTGATCGTCGAGGTCGAGACGCTGGCGGAACTGCGGCAGGCGCTGGAGGCCGGCTGCGACCGGATCCTGATCGACGACTTCGACGCCGAGGCCCGGCGCGAAGCGGTACGGACCGCCCACGGCGCGCCCTACGATGGGCGCATCCCGCTGGAGGTGTCCGGCGGCGTCGACCTCGAAGGCCTGCGTGCGATCGCGCTCGACGGCGTCGACTGCATCTCCATCGGCGGTCTCACCAAGCACGTGCGCGCGGTCGACCTGTCGCTCAAGCTCGGCCCGACGCCGGCCTGAGCCCGACGCCCGCGCCGCGAATGCAGCGATTGCATTCGCCGGCCGGCGCCGCCACATTGCCGCCATGCCCGATTTCCCCACCCTGATCGTCCTGATGATCGTCGGCGCGGGCGCCTACGCCTGGTGGAACTCTGCACGTGCCGCCGCGGAGCGTGCCGCGGCCGTGGGCCGCAGCGCCTGCCAGGCGGCGGGGGTGATCTGGCTGGACCAGAGCGTGCACGCCAACGGGCTGCGCCTGCGCCGCCACGCCGACGGCCGGCTGGGCCTGGAACGCAGTTTCCGCTTCGAGTATTCCGAGGACGGCATGCAGCGCCACGTGGGCCGGCTGGTGCTCCACGGGGAGGAACTGGTGGGGTTCAGCGGCCCGGCGCGTGCCACCCAGGTGGTGGGCCTGCACTGAGCGGGCTGGCCGCGCGCCGTGGCCGGCGTCGCTGCGCCGCGGCTACTTGATCACGCGCAGGTGCGCGCCGCGCTTCGGCGCGTCCTCGCCCGGCGTATCGTCCGGCGGCGTCGGTTCGTCGTCCGGGGGCGCGGTGGCGCCGGAATCTTCCGGCAGCGCCATGCCCTGCCCGGTCTCGCGCGCATAGATCGCCAGCACCGCCGACACCGGCACCACGACCGGATGGCTGACGCCACCGAAGCGCGCGGTGAAGCGCACCGCCTCGTTGTCCAGCTCGAGCTTGGCCACCGCGCGGTCGGCGATATTGAGCACCACCCGGCCTTCCTTGACCGTATGCGGCGGCACGCGCACGCCGGGCAGCTGCGCATCGACCAGGATGTGCGGGGTCATGCCGTTGTCGGCGATCCATTCGTACAGCGCCCGCAGCAGGTACGGGCGGTGGCTGGTCATGCTGGGCGGGGATTCGGACATCGCAGGTTCCGGGTCGGGCCGGACGCAGGCGACTGCGTGCGGCCCGGCGGCATCACTCCGGCAGCTCGCGCAGGTGTCGCTCCTGCGGGGTGAGGCTGCGGGCGAAACCGGGGTTGCGGAAGATACGGTTGCCGTATTCCTCGATCACCTTGCCGTCCTTGGGGAGCGGCACGTCCAGCGCCGGCAGGCGCCAGATGATCGGCGCCATCGCGCAATCGGCCAGGCTCATTTCCGGGTTGAGGAAGAACTTGCTGGCCTTGAACAGCGGGATCGAGGCGGTGAGCAGTTCCTTCAGCCGCTTGCGCCCGGCCTCGGCCTGCTGGCGACCGCCGAACTGGATCGCCTGCACCTGGGGTACCCAGTCGTGCTCGATGCGCAGCATCGCCAGGCGCAGGCGCGCCCGCGACAGCGGATCGACCGGCATCAGCGGCGGATGCGGGTAGCGCTCGTCGAGGTATTCGCTGACCACGCTGGCCGCGTACAGCACCTGGTCGCGCTCGACCAGGGTGGGCACCGAGTGGTACGGGTTGAGGTCGATCAGGTCGGGCGGCGGATTCTGCGCGTCGACCGGGATCAGGTCGTAGGTGACGCCCTTCGCGGCCAGGACCAGCCGCACCCGGTGGCACAGCACGTCGTCGACGGACGAAAACAGGGTGATTGCATTGCGCATACGTGGACTCGCTGCCATCAACGGCTTCTCCCGCGGCCGGAATCCGCCGGCCGCACGGCGCCGCCTGCCCCTCGCAGTCGGTCGCCCGGTCTTCGCCCCGACAACGCCAGGACGCGGCGGCCCGCTGCCGGGCCACGCCGCCCCGCCGCATCACCGGATCAGTGCACGTCCCTCCAGTACTCGTTCTTCATCAGCCACGCCAGCAGCGTGAGGAACGACAGGAACAGGATCACCCACACGCCGATGTTGGGGCGCTTGAGCGCCGCCGGCTCGCCGGCGTACTCCAGGAACGCGGTCACGTCGCGCACGGTCTGGTCGAACTCGGCCGCGCTCTGCGTGCCGGGCGATGCGACCTCGAGATGCTCGACCGCCGGGTCGCCGCCGTCGGCGCCCTGCTCGGCGTACACCGCGTGCTGCAGGCCCTGCTGCTTCCAGAACGGGTTGGGCATCGAGGCGTTGGGGAACAGGGTGTTGTTCCAGCCCAGCGGACGGGTTTCGTCGAGGTAGAACGACTTGAGGTAGGTGAACACCCAGTCGCTGCCGCGCACGCGGGTGATCAGGCTCAGGTCCGGCGGCACCTGGCCGAACCAGCGCGACGCCTGCTCGGCCGGCATCGAGGAGACGATGTGCTCGCCGAACTTGGCGCCGGTGAGGTTGAGGTTGTTCATCACCTCGTCCTCGGTCAGCCCCAGGTCCTCGGCCATGCGCGAGTAGCGCAGGTACTTGAGCGAGTGGCAGCCCGCGCAGTAGTTCATGAACAGCTGGGCGCCGCGCTGCAGCGAGGCGCGGTCGGACAGGTCGGTGCCCGCGTGCTGCACCGGACCGCCGCCCGCGGCCAGCGCGGCGAACGACAGCAGCATGCCGGTGGCGAAGACCGCCAGGCGGGAAAGGATGGTCTTAGTCATGCGTCGTCACCCGTTCCGGTACCGGCTTGGTCTTGTCGATCGCCGTCCACAGCGGCATGGTCAGGAAGAACAGGAAGTAGAAGGCGGTCAGGAAGCGGCCGACGATGGTCTCGACCGGATCGGTACCCGGGCCGGCGCCGATCTTGCCCAGCCAGATGAAGGCGACCGCGAACAGGCCCAGCAGCACCTTCGACATCAGGCCGCGGTAGCGGTACGACTTGACCTTGGCGCGGTCGAGCCACGGCACTGCGAACAGGATCGCGATCGCGCCGAACATCACCAGCACGCCGCCGAGCTTGTCCGGCACCACGCGCAGCATCGCGTAGTAGGGCGTGTAGTACCACACCGGCTTGATGTGCTCGGGCGTCACCAGGCGGTTGGCCTCGGTGAAGTTGTCGTGCTCGAGGAACCAGCCGCCGAACGCGGGCGCGAAGAAGATCACGAACGCGCAGACGATCAGGAAGAAGCAGACGTAGAAGCTGTCCTTCACCGTGTAGTACGGGTGGAACGGCACGCCGTCGGCGGGCGCGGTCTTCGACCAGCGGTTGCCCTTCGGGCCCTTCTTGATCTCGACGCCGTCGGGGTTGTTGGAACCCACTTCATGCAGCGCGCCGATGTGCAGCACCACCAGCAGCAGCAGCACCAGCGGCAGCGCGATCACGTGCAGGGCGAAGAAGCGGTTGAGGGTGGCGTCGGAGGGCAGGTAGTCGCCCATGATCCACTCGGTCAGCCCGTTGCCGATCACCGGGATCGCGCCGAACAGCGAGATGATCACCTTGGCGCCCCAGAACGACATCTGTCCCCAGGGCAGCACGTAGCCCAGGAAGGCCTCGGCCATCAGCACCAGGTAGATCAGCATGCCCAGGATCCACACCAGCTCGCGCGGCTTCTGGTAGCTGCCGTACATCAGGCCGCGGAACATGTGGATGTACACCACGATGAAGAACATCGAAGCGCCGGTGCTGTGCATGTAGCGGATCAGCCAGCCCCACTCCACGTCGCGCATGATGTACTCGACCGAGGCGAAGGCTTCCTCCGCGCTCGGCTTGAAGTGCATCGTCAGGAAGATGCCGGTCAGGATCTGGTTGACCAGCACCACCATCGACAGGACGCCGAAGATGTACCAGATGTTGAAGTTCTTCGGAGCGTAGTACTCCGACATGTGCTTGCGGTAGAACGGCGAGAAGCCCGGCGCACGCAGGGTGAACCAGTCCCACACGCCGTTGACGCCGCGCTGGATCATGTTGCTCATCTCATGCCGCTCCCGGGTCGACGCCGATCACGACGGTCGCGTCGTCGGCGAAATGGTGCGGCGGCACCACGAGGTTGGTCGGCGCCGGCACGCCCTGGTAGACGCGGCCGGCCATGTCGAACTTCGACTTGTGGCAGGGGCAGAAGTAGCCGCCCTTCCACTCCGGGTCGAACGGCGCCGGGCGGATCTCGGCGACCATTTCCGGCGAGCAGCCCAGGTGCGTGCACAGGCCCACCAGCACCGAGATCTCGGGCTTGATCGAGCGCAGCTCCGGGTTGGCCTCGCTGATGTAGGCCGGCTGCTGGTCGGCGTTCTCCGAACGCGGGTCGCGCAGCTGGTCGTCGAGGGTCGGCAGGGCCTCCAGGATCGCCTTGGAACGCTTGACGATCCAGATCGGCTGGCCGCGCCACTCCACGATCAGGCGCTGGCCGTCCTGCAGGGCGCTGATGTCCACGGTCACCGGCGCACCGGCGAGCTGGGCGCGTGCGCTGGGGTTCCAGGACTTGATGAACGGCACGGCCGCGAAACCGGCCCCCACCGCGCCCACGGCCGCCGTGGTGGCGGTCAGGAATCTGCGCCGGCCCAGGTGGTCGGGTGCCCCGTCTTCGGGGTCGAATACCGCTTCGTTGGCCATCCGGCTCTCCGCGAAACTTCTTAGGTAGCTGTTTTTGATGTGGCTGGCGCGTGCGGCCCCGTCCCCGGAGGCGGACGCGCAAAGAACGCCGAAGTGTAGCGGAACGCTGAATGCGGCGACAACGTCTGCCTGTGCGGAGTGCTGGATTCCCGAGCCGGATCAGCCCCTTGCGTGGATCGTCGCCGGCATGCGCGCGGCGACCCGCCGACGGCGGAGCGCGCAGGAATCCGCCGGCCTTGCGGCAGACGGAGGGCGTGGCAGGGCGGCGGACGCCGCCGTCGGCTCAGTTGGACGCGATATGGCCGCGGTAGCGCTCGGCCAGCTGCGCGACGCGCACCACGTAGCGCTGGGTTTCGCTGTAGGGCGGCACGCCCTTGTGGCGGTCCACCGCGCCCTCGCCTGCGTTGTAGCCGGCCGCGGCCAGGGTCAGGTCGCCGTTGAAACGCTTCAGCAGCCAGGCCAGGTATTCGACGCCGCCGCGGATGTTCTGCGCCGGGTCGTAGGCGTTGGCGACGCCGAAGCGGCGCGCGGTGGCGGGCATCAGCTGCATCAGACCCTGGGCCCCGGCGCGCGAGAGCGCATTGGGATTGAACGCCGATTCGGCGTGCATGATCGCCCGCACGATCGCCTCCTCGACCCCGAACTCGGTGGACGCGGAGCGGATTTCCGCGGCGTAGGCCGAGGTGTTCAGGCGCACGTTGCCGAAGTTCACCCCCGGCAGCGGCGCGCATGCGTAGCAGGTCTCGAAGAAGCTGTAGTTGATCGTGCGGACCGCGCCCGCCCCCGCACCGCCGCGCGGACGCTGGCTGGTGTAGTGGCGCACGCCGTCCTTGACGTAGGAGTACACCTGCCCCTGCTGCAGGCGGCGGGTGGACTGGGCCGGCACCGGGCTCGTGCCCGAGACCTGGACAGGCTTCGGGGCCGGCGTGGTGGCGCTGCCGCCCATGAAGGTGGCCGGGGGGTTGCTGTGGACGCCGGCCGGCGAGCCGGCGACGGGGTTGGCGGGCGATGCGCTGCCCGAGCCGGGCGCGGCGGCCGGGCGCGCGGCGGGCCGCGACGGCGCGCTGCGGTAGTTGCTCACCGCCACGCAGCTGGCGCCCTTGACCCGCTTGCTGACGTAGCTGCGGGTGCCGTCGGCGGCGTCGCAGCGATAGATGGTGCCCGCCCACGCCGGCGCGGCCAGCGCCATCAGCGCCAGTCCGGCAATCGCAAGCAGTCCCCGCCCCCCTTTCATGCGCGCAGTGTCCACCCTTGTCGCTACCCTGCCAAGTCCTTGATTGTTAAACGGCGCACGGTTTGGAAATCGGACGCGGGTGCGCGGGCGGCCGCGGCAGCCCCTAAACTGTCGCGTCTCGCGCGCCGCGGTTCACCGCCCCGCTGGCCGCGACAGCCCCGCGAGGGGCCGCCTCCGACCCACCGCCCTCCGGCCCGGACTCACCGCCGTGCCCCGGAAACGCCCATGATCGAACTGCCCATCCTCCCGGAATCGGCCGCTGCCGCCCCCGTCGCGGCGCGCGGCAAGCTCTTCATCCAGACCCACGGCTGCCAGATGAACGAGTACGACTCGGCCCGCATGGCCGACGTGCTCGCCGCCAGCGAGGGCCTGGAGCTGACCAGCAACGTCGAGGAAGCCGACGTGGTCCTGGTCAATACCTGCTCGATCCGCGAGAAGGCGCAGGAGAAGGTGTTCAGCCAGCTCGGCCGCTGGAAGGCGCTCAAGGCCGGCGGCCGCGACGTGATCATCGGCGTCGGCGGCTGCGTGGCCTCGCAGGAAGGCGAGGCGATCGTGAAGCGCGCGCCCTACGTCGACCTGGTGTTCGGTCCGCAGACCCTGCACCGCCTGCCCGAGCTGATCCGCGCCCGCCGCGAGCAGCAGCGCCCGCAGGTGGACATCAGCTTCCCCGAGATCGAGAAGTTCGACCGCCTGCCCGAGCCGCGCGCGGAAGGTCCGAGCGCCTTCGTCTCGATCATGGAGGGCTGCTCGAAGTACTGCAGCTTCTGCGTGGTGCCCTACACCCGCGGCACCGAGATCAGCAGGCCGTTCGAGGACGTGCTGGTGGAGATCGTGCAGCTGGCCGGCCAGGGCGTGCGCGAGGTCAACTTGCTGGGCCAGAACGTCAACGCCTACCGCGGCGCGATGGAGGGGGCGGACGAACTGGCCGACCTCGGGCTGCTGATCCGCACCATCGCGCAGATCGACGGCATCGACCGCATCCGCTTCACCACCTCCCACCCGCTGGAGTTCTCCGACTCGCTGGTCGAGGCCTACCGCGACGTGCCGCAGCTGGCCAACTACCTGCACCTGCCGGTGCAGTCGGGCAGCGACCGCATCCTCGGGGCCATGAAGCGCGGCTACACCGCGCTGGAGTTCAAGCAGAAGCTCCGCAAGCTGCGCGAGGTGCGCCCGGACATCTCGATCAGCTCGGACTTCATCGTCGGCTTCCCCGGCGAGACCGACGCGGATTTCGAGAAGACCATGAAGCTGATCGAGGACGTGGGCTTCGACCAGTCGTTCTCCTTCATCTATTCGCGCCGCCCGGGCACGCCGGCCGCGGACCTGCCCGACGATGTCTCCGACGAGGTCAAGCACGCGCGCCTGTCGCGCCTGCAGGCGACGATCAACGCCAACGCGGCGCGCATTTCGCAGGCGATGGTGGGCAGCGTGCAGCGGGTGCTGGTCGAGGGCCCTTCGCGCAAGAATCCCGCCGAACTCACCGGCAAGACCGAGAACATGCGCTCGGTGAACTTTCCGGCACCGTCGCGCCTGGTCGGCCGGTTCGTCGACGTGGTGATCACCGAGGCGATGAGCAATTCGCTGCGCGGCCGCGTGGCGGGAGTCGAGGGCGGCGCGACGAGCTAGCGGCCCGGGCGCGCAGCGGCAATCGCGTCGCCACGGCAGCGCCGGCTGGCGCGGCTCAGGGCGCGCGCCGCCACAGGGTCCGCCCCTGCGCGCCATCGAGCACCCACCAGCGACCGTCGTCCGACACCTGCACGGCAAGCTCGACGCCGGCGCCTGCCGGCAGACGCACCGCCGACAGCCGCTGTGCGAGTTCCGTCGGATCCGGATGCAAGGCCCGCAGCGTGGCCCGCCCCAGCGGCGCGCCGGGATCCGACTGCGCATCGGCCACCCCGGCGGGCAGCGGCGCGATGCGCTCGTCCACGACGCCGCATTGCGCGTCCAGCCAGACCTGCTGGCGCAGCATGCCGGTGCCGTCCGAATGCGAGTAGGCGGCCACGACCGCTCCCTCGCCATCCACCGCCAGCAGGCGGTCCGCTTCCACCCCTTCGGCGCGACACGCCGGTGCGCCGGCGCGCCAGAGCTGCGGCACGTCGGCGATCACCCAGAGCGCCCCGTCCGGCGCGACGCCAAGGTCCGCGACCAGGCTGCCGACCGGCACGCGGCGTTCGCCCGCGCCGGCGCGGTCGTCGAGCGCCAGCACCCGCACCTCCTCACCGGCCGCCCAGGCGATCCAGTCCTGCGCGGGACCAAAGGCGACCGCCCCTGCGCCCTGCAGCGGCCGGGGGTCGACCAGGTGCAGACCGGGGTCGGCCGGGTGTCGCTCCGCCGCGGCCTGGGGCGCGGCGGAGGCACGATCGCCCGAAGCGCCGCATGCAGCGAGCAGGCAGGCGAACAGGGCCGCGGCCGCGCCGCGGCGAGGCGGCGCCCAGGCGCCGGCCGGTTGCAATGGCGGTGGCTTCATGCCGCCGGAGTCTGCCAGATCGCCTGCGCGCTCACGGCTGCTGCCCGATATCCATCCGGTCCCAGACGCCTTCCAGCCCGTCGCGGCCATGGGTGGCGATGAAGTCGCCGGCATCGCTCGCGCCGAATCCCGGGTGGTATTCGACGTGCGGGCGATCGGGGTTCTGCCAGCGCCCGCCCCAGGTCAGGCCCTGCGCTTCGGCGATCTCGCCGTAGCGGGTCCAGTTGCCGTCCTCGGGCCAGGACGGCTGTCCGGCGGGCGTGCTGAACACCACGTCCGCGCCGAGTCCGTAGTTGTGCCATGACTGGCCGCCGCGCGCGTTGGTGACCCGCTGTCCCGGCTCCGTGCGACCCTGCGCGTACAGCTGGTCCTGGTGCGCGAAGGTGCGGTAGACCAGGTCCATCTGCATCGCCATGCCTTCCTGCCGGGCGCGCACCAGGGTGTCCTTCACCCGGTCCGCGAACTGCCGGTTGACGTTGGCATCGTCGAGGCGGCCGCGGCGGTCGGCCGGGTGCAGGTCGAGCAGGGTCGACAGTTCGCCGTCGATGGTTTCGCGCAGCTGCACGCGCGCGGACAGGTCGGTATAGACATTGCGCGCCTGCTCCTCGCCATCGAGCCGCACCACGCCGTCGTTGGTGATCGTGCCCGCCTGCCGCCCGTCCGCATCCAGCAATGCGCCGTGGTCGATCGAGTAGACCTGCCCGCCGATCGTGAGCGTGCCGGCGTCCGGCGAGACCAGCGCATGCGCGGCCGCGAAGTCCTCGCCCAGCGCCTGCGCGATGCGTCCTTCGACATAGGCCGCGGTCGCGGCGTTGGGCGCGGCCATGAAATCGTCCAGCGCCTGCACCCGCCGTGCGTCGTCCAGGGCGTAGGCGTCGAGTCCCGCGACCAGCCGGTCCAGCGCCTGCAGCGCCTGCGGGTTGTTCGCCAGCTCGGCCCGGATCTCCTGCTCGCGGCGGCTGGCGGCGGACGGCGCGGCCGCGGCCGTCGCATCGGCGGCTGCCCGGGTGGCGCCGCTCGCATCGATTCCGGTATCGGTGGCGCTGGTCATCGCCGCTCTCCCTGCAGCCGGTGGGGCGGTCCACGCTATCGCCGCGCCGGCGTCGGCCGCAGCTGGGGCGGACCCCAGCCTTGCCGCCGCGTGTTCCGGAAGCGTGACGCGTGCACGCCGCCACGGGGTTCCGGCTAGTCGAGGCGTTTGCGGAACCGTAGGATCGCCAGCGTCATCGTCACCACGGTGAAGGCCAGCAGCGCCAGCACGCCGGGCCACAGCTCCGCCAGCGTGGCGCCACGCAGCATCACCCCGCGCACCAGGCGCAGGAAGTGCGTCATCGGCAGCACCTCCGCGCCCCACTGCACCACGTCGGGCATGCCGGCGAACGGGAACATGAAGCCCGAGATCAGGATCGACGGCAGGAACACGAACATCGCGATCTGGATCGCCTGGAACTGGGTGGTGGCACGGGTGGAGATCAGCAGGCCCATGGCCAGGTTGGCCAGGATCAGCAGCAGCGAGGCGACGTAGACGTCCAGCAGGCTGCCGCGCAGCGGCACGTCGAACATCCAGATGCCCAGGACCAGGATCAGCGTGGTCTGCACCAGGCCGATCACCGCATAGGGCAGCACCTTGCCGATCATCAGTCCGGCGCGGCTGAGCGGGGTGGCGATCAGCAGCTCCATGTTGCCGCGCTCGCGCTCGCGCACCAGGGCCATGGCGGTGAACATGGTCATCGTCATGGTCAGGATGATGCCGATCAGGCCGGGCACGATGCTCACCGCCGAGCGGCGCTCGGGGTTGTAGAAGCTCACCACCTCGATCTGCGCCGGCGGCGCCTGCGCGCGGCGGCCGTTCACCGCCTCCAGCGGCAGCTGCGCCAGCTGCACGGCGGCGGCCTGGACCACGGTGTCGGTGCCGTCGACCATCACCTGCACCGCCGGCCTGCCGTCGATCAGCCGGCGCTCGTAGTCCGGCGGCAGCACGATCGCGGCGCTGATGCGGCCACGCCGCAGCTGCTCCATCGCCTGCGCCGGGCTGTCGCCGACGCCGGTGATCTCGATGATGCCGGTGGCGCGCATGTCCATCACCGCCGCGCGCGAGGTGGCGGTGTTGGCCTGGTCGACGATCATCGCGTCGAGGTTGCGCGGGTTGAAGTTGATCGCGTAGCCGAACAGCAGCAGGTCGATCACCGGGATCGCCACGATCAGCAGCATGCTGATGCGGTCGCGCCGGAGCTGGCGCAGCTCCTTCAGCACCACCGCCCACAGCCGGCGCCACGACGTCATGCCGCGGCGTCCCCGCCACGGCCGCGGGTGGCGGCGACGAACACGTCCTCGAGGTTGGCGGACGCGGGCAGCACCTCGGCCGACAGCGAGGCCCCGTGCAGCGCGCGCGCCACCGCCTCGGCGCCGTCGCGGCCCGGCGCCGAGAGCACCCGCAGGCTGTTGCCGATCTGGGCCACGCTGAGCACGCCCGGCAGCCCCGAGAGCAGCCGCTGCGCGTGACGCGGCTGGGCGGCGCGCACTTCCACGCTGCGCCCCTCCAGCGCCGCGGCCAGTTCGCCGGGCGCGCCGTCGGCCACCAGCACGCCGCGGTCGAGGATGGCGATGCGGTGGCAGCGTTCGGCTTCGTCCATGTAGTGGGTGGACACCAGCAGGGTGGTGCCGGCGTCGGCCAGCTCGAAGAGCTTTTCCCAGAAGTCGCGCCGCGATTCGGGATCCACGGCGCTGGTGGGTTCGTCCAGGAACAGCAGTTCCGGCTTGTGGATCACCGCGCCGGCCAGGGCCAGGCGCTGCTTCTGGCCGCCGCTCAGGGTGCCGGCCAGCTGCGCCTGCCGGTCCTCGAAGTGGTACAGGCCGAGCAACTCGTCCACGCGCCGGCGCGCATCGCCGCGCGGCAGGCCGTAGACCGCGGCCAGGAACTCCAGGTTCTCGCGCACGGTGAGGTCCTCGAACAGCGAGAACTTCTGGGTCATGTAGCCGATGCGCAGGCGCAGCGCGTCGGCCTCCCCGGGCACGCGCAGTCCCAGCACCTCGATCTCGCCTCCGGTCGGGGTGAGCAGGCCGCAGAGCATGCGGATCGTGGTCGACTTGCCCGAGCCGTTGGGGCCGAGGAAGCCGTAGACGTGGGCGCGCGGGACGGTCAGGTCGACATGGTCGACCGCGGTCAGCGCGCCAAAGCGCTTGACCATGCCGCGCGCGCGGATGGCCGCGTCGGGCCCGGGGATCGCCGCAGGCGCGTCGCTCACTGGGCGAATTCCACCCGCAGCGGCAGGCCCGCGGGAAGTTCGGCCACGCCCTGTCCCTCCAGCTGCACTTCGGCCAGGTAGCTCAGCCGCGCAGCGTCCTTGCCGGTCAGCGCGTAGTACGGGGTGAAGGTGGGCTCGCTGCGCACCATGCGCACGCGGCCGGGATAGCTGCGGCCGCCATCCGCGCCCACGTGCACGGTGGCCGCGTCGCCCACCCGCACGCCGACACGCAGCGGCTCGGGCACGTAGACCCGCGCGTAGGGCGCCTCGCCCACCAGCATGACCGCCAGCGGCGCGCCGGGCGCCGGCTCGTCGCCGAGACGGTAGGGCAGGCTGTCGACCCGGCCGGCGCGCGGCGCCACCACGTCGAGCTTGCCGGTGGTCACCGACTGCGCGCGCAGCTGCGCCTCGGCCGCGGCAAGCGCCGCCTCGGCCTGGGCGATCTGTTCGGGCCGCACGCCGCCCTGCGCTTCCGCCAGCGCGGCACGCGCCGCGGCGACCTGCGCATCGGCGGTGCCGGCGGCGGCGCGCGCGCGATCGACCTCGGCGGCGGCGACCAGCTGCTGCGATCCGAGCGGCTGCAGGCGCGCGAGATAGGCGCGCGCATCGCGCGCCTGCGCCTGCGCGGCGGCCAGGTTGGCGCGCAGCTGGTCGATGTCCTCGCGACGGGCGCCGTTGCGCAGCTCTTCGAGCAACTGGCGCTGGCGCGCAGCCTCGGCCTCGGCGGCGGCGAGCTGGGCATCGCCGCGCGCCTGCTCGAGGCTGAGGATGCGGTCCCCCGCCTCCACGCGTTCGCCCTCGCGCACCGCGATCCCGACGATGCGCTCGGCGGCGGGCGCGGGCAACGCGATGCGGTCGAACTCGAGCGTGCCCAGGGCGCTGGGGGCCTCGTGGCGGCAGGCCGCCAGCAACAGCACGACGACGCACAGGCCGGCGGACCACGCGCGGCGGGACATGGACCGGGTCATTGCGGAAGCTCCAGCCCGCGCAGCAGCAGCGCGAGCGCGTGGCGGCGGATGTCATCGATGCCGAGGTCGCCGCTGTCGAAGATCTGGCGCCAGATCGGCGTTCCGGCGGCCGGGAACAGGGTCAGGCCCACGACCGAGACCATCAGCAGGCGCGGGTCCAGCGCGGGGTTGAGGCGGCCCGCCGCCTGCTCGACGGCGAAGCGGTCGGCCAGCACCCGCGCGATCTGCGGGGCGAGGTCGTGCACCAGCAGGTCGCGCAGGCTGCCGCCCTCGCTGACCACCTCGCGGATCCACAATGGCGCCAGCCAGGCGTGCTCGCGCACCATCGCGCACAGCGTGTCGACGAAGACGCTGAGCACGTCGCGCATCGATGCGTCCGGCATGCCCAGCAGCACGTCGCGGACGCGCGCGAATACCGGCATCAGCCGCTCGGCGATGACCGCCTCGCGCAGGCCGGCCGCGTCGCCGAAGTAGTAGTGCAGCAGCGCCGGGGTGACGCCCGCCGCGCTGGCGATGTCGCGCAGGGTGGTGGCCGCGATCCCACGCTGCACATAACAGTCGAGGGCGGCGTCCAGCGCCGCGGCGCGGCGACCGGCATCTCCGGCCGGCCGGCCCGGAGCGCGCCGGTGGGGCTGGCCCGCCTTCGCGGTCCGGGTACGGGGTTCCTGATCCATGTCCGCAATATTAATTGCACAATCAATTAATGGACGAACGCCGGATGAACGCCAGCGTCGCGACGGGCCGATGCGGCGCGGTGCGCTACCCTGCGCCGCCTATGGCAGACCAGACCCAGCGCGACTTCACCCTCGACCCGGCCGATACCGAGCGGCTGGCCAACCTCGCCGGCCCCTTCGACGGCCACCTGCGGCAGATCGAACTCCGGCTCGGGGTCGAGATCGCCAACCGCGGCAACGTGTTCCGCGTCAGCGGGCCGGACGACAAGACCGTGTCCCGGGTCGAACGCCTGCTGCGCGACCTGTACGAGGAGGCGGCCGGCGAGACCTTCGACAGCAACGCCATCAACCTGCGCCTCAACGAGGCCAACGTCGACCGCGCCGGCGACACCACGCCGCAGGACGTGGCGATCCGGGTCAAGCGCGGCACCATCCGCGGCCGCGGCGCCAACCAGGCGAAATACCTGCACGCGATCGCCACCCACGACATCAACTTCGGCGTCGGCCCGGCAGGCACCGGCAAGACCTTCCTCGCCGTGGCAATGGCGGTCGAGGCGCTCAACGAGTCGCGCGTGCAGCGGCTGGTGCTGGTGCGCCCGGCGGTGGAGGCCGGCGAGAAGCTCGGCTTCCTGCCCGGCGACCTCAGCCAGAAGGTCGATCCCTACCTGCGCCCGCTGTACGACGCGCTGTACGAGATGCTGGGCGTGGAGAAGGTGCTCAAGCTGCTGGAGCGCAACGTCATCGAGATCGCGCCGCTGGCCTACATGCGCGGGCGCACGCTCAACGACGCCTTCGTGATCCTGGACGAGGCGCAGAACACCACCATCGAGCAGATGAAGATGTTCCTGACCCGGCTGGGCTTCGGTTCGACCGCCGTGGTCACCGGCGACATGACCCAGATCGACCTGCCGCGCCACGTGAAGTCCGGACTCAAGGACGCGATCGAGGTGCTGCGCGACGTCGGCGGCGTGAGCTTCACCTTCTTCGAGGCGCGCGACGTCGTGCGCCACCCGCTGGTGGCGCGCATCGTGGATGCCTACGACCGGCGCGATGCGGACGCAGTGGAGCCGGCCGCTGGCTAAGCGCCCAGGCCGGGCCGCGCCCGCGCGCAGCGACCCGGTTTAGACTGGCCGCCATGACCCAGGGCCCGATCCGTCTCGACATCGCCGTCGGCTACGCCACCCCGCGCAAGGGACTGCCGTCGGCGGTTTCGTTCCGTCGCTGGGCGACGGCCGCGCTGGCCGGGCGCATCCGCGAGGCCGACCTGGCGATCCGCCTGGTCGGCAGCAAGGAGGGCCGCGCCCTCAACCGCCACTACCGCGGCAAGGATTACGCGACCAACGTGCTCAGCTTCCCGGCCGATCTGCCGGAAGGATTGCCGCCCGGCGTGCGCATGCCGCTGCTGGGCGACCTGGTCATCTGCGCGCCGGTGGTGGCGCGCGAGGCGCGCGAACAGGGCAAGTCCCTGAATGCGCATTACGCCCACCTCACCGTGCATGGCGCGCTGCATCTGCTGGGCTGGGACCACGAGGACAGCCGCGAGGCCGATGCGATGGAGCAGCTCGAGCGCGAGATCCTCGCCGGCCTGGGCCTGGACGATCCCTACGCCTTGCCGGGCGACTGAACCTCAGAGGCAGTCGATCAGGCCGTCCATCACGGTCTGCCGGAGGCCGGGCAGCGGCGCATACAGCGGCTCGTCGACCGCCAGCGCCGCAAGCAGCTGGTCGATCGTGGTGCCGGCCGCCAGCGGCGTGCGGCACTGCCAGAACGCCCGTTGTACGCCGATCCGTCCCGTCGTCTGGGCGATCTCCTCGTGGCTGGCGGCGAAGGTCCATACGCACATGCCGATCCGTCCGCTCCCGCGATGCGCCGAGCAGCGGAAGCGCAGTGGCTGGATGTTGGTGTACTCGCCCTCGCAGAACGTGTCGCCACAGATCCAGTCGAAATCGCGGCGCAGGCCGCGGGTGAGCTCGAACCAGGCCTCGTACTGCGCGTCGGTCTGGAAATACTCCGTGGCATCGCCGTAGCCGGGGTCGGCCGCAGCGGCCGGGCCGAGGGGCAACAGGCAGGCCAGCAGGCCGATGGCCAGCATCCGGATCGGGGTCATGGCGTCCTCCTTGACGCGTTGTCGGGACGGCAAGCATCAGCCACCAGCCGGGCCCCGGCCGGTCGGTGGACCCCGCACCGGCCCGTGAGGGATCGGCGCGTAGTCCCGTGGGTGGAATCCGCTGCGGCATGCCGGGCGGATTCCGGCGCGCGCCCGCAGCGGTTTCCCGGGAATCCGGCAACCTGCCTGGAGCCCTGCGGCCGCAGTCCATGGGCCGGGGCCGGCACCGAGCCAGGAACCCGGACGCGACCCGCCCGGCGAGCTGCCGGGCCCCGCCGGGATCCGGGCGGGCCGGTCGAGTCCTGCCGCCGAGGTCCCCGGCCGCGCAGACCCCGTGACGAGCCGCCGCTGCTCCGGAGCCGACGACGCCCGTCCCCGCACCGGGCCGGATCGGGCGGCCGCCAGCCCGGCAGTTGGGCCGGACCGGCCGGCCGGGTAGACTTGCCCTCGCCGCCCCCCACGGGCGTTTTCTGATCAAACACTTACTGCGATGTCCGAGGACGACAGTAGTAGCGCCGCCGAGATTCCGGAAAAACGGCGCAGCTGGCTCGAGCGACTGAGCTCGGCCATCTCCGGCGAACCCAGCACCCGCGAGGACCTGGTCGAGCTGCTGCGCGACACCCATTCCGACGGCCTGATCGAGGCCGACACACTGCGGATGATGGAGGGCGCGCTGGCCGTGTCCGACATGACCGTGGGTGACGTGATGGTGCCGCGCGCGCAGATGGTCGCCCTGCCCGCGGAGGCGCGGCTGCTCGACCTGATGAAGCAGGTGGTCGAGTCCGGCCATTCGCGCTTCCCGGTGCACGGCGAGGACAAGGACGAGATCCTGGGCATCCTGCTGGCCAAGGACCTGCTGCGCGGCGTGGTGGCCGACAACGGCCCGCGCACCGTGCACGAGGTGCTGCGCCCGGCCGTGCTGATCCCCGAGTCCAAGAAGCTCAACGTGCTGCTGCGCGAGTTCCGCCAGTCGCGCAACCACATGGCGATCGTGATCGACGAGTACGGCGGCGTGGCCGGCCTGGTGACGATCGAGGACGTGCTGGAGGAAATCGTCGGCGAGATCGACGACGAGCACGACGACGCCGAGGACCCGGACGCGCTGATCGCCGCCCAGGCCGACGGCCAGTACGTGGTGGACGCGCTCACCCCGATCGCCGATTTCAACGAGCGCTTCGGCGCGGATTTCAACGACGACGAGTACGACACCATCGGCGGGCTGGTCACGGCCGAGATCGGGCACCTCCCCGAGGCGGGCGAGGAACTCACCCTGGGGCGTTTCGGCTTCCGCATCGCCCGCGCCGACGCGCGTCGCCTGCATGCGCTGCACGTGAGCGTGCATGCCGACGGCGGGACCGACTGAGGTGCGGCTGGCCGCGGGCCGGCCGGCGCCGCGCCCCTGCACCGGTACCCGGACCCTCGCAGCCGCGGCGTGGGCGTTGTCGGCCGTGCTGCTGGTCCTGTTCGCCGCCCCGCCACTGCACGCCGCGCCGCGCATCGGCGTGGCGACGATGCAGCCGGGCGAAATCTTCTTCGAGCGCTTCGGCCACAACGCGATCGTGGTCGACGAGCCGGCGCTGGGCGAGCCGGTGTCCTACAACTTCGGCTACTTCGACATGGAGGAGCCCGACTTCGTGTCGCGTTTCGTCCGCGGCGACATGCGCTACCGGCTGGTGGCGCTGCCGCTCTCGCAGGACATGGCCTACTACCGCGAGGTCGGGCGCGGGGTGTCGGTGCAATGGCTCGACCTGGACCCCGCGCAGGCGCGCGCGCTGGCCGACGCCCTGGCCCGGAACGCCCTGCCCCGGAACGCGGTTTACCGCTACGACTACTTCACCGACAACTGCTCCACGCGCGTGCGCGACGCGCTCGACGATGCGCTGGACGGCGCGCTGCAACGGCGGCTGGCGAGCCGCTCGCGCGGCAACACCTACCGTGGCGATGCGGTGCGGCTGGCCTCGCCGGCACCGTGGATGTGGCTGGGCTTCGACCTCGGGCTGGGGCCGTCGGCCGACCGGCCCAACTCGCTGTGGCACGACGCGTTCGTGCCGATGCGGCTGGCCGATGCGCTGTCGGACATCCGCCTGGAAGACGGTCGCCCCCTGGTGTCCTCGACCGAAACGCTGCTGCCGCACCGGCTGCCGCCGGAGCCGCCCGAAGCGCCGCGGCCGTGGTGGCCCTGGCTGCTGGGGGGGCTGGCCCTGGCCATCGGCATGCTGGCGCTGCGGCGCCGCCAGGAGCTCCTGGCCGGTGCCGCGCTGGCGTTCTGGACGGTCGGCGGCATGCTCGGCCTGGTGATGGTGTTCCTGTGGTGCTTCACCGAACACCGGTTCGCCTGGGCCAACCAGAACCTGCTGCTGCTGTCGCCGCTGTCGCTGCTGCTGCTCGGCGGTGGCTGGCGCATCGTGCGCGGGCGCGACGGCGGTGCGCTGTTCCGCGGGCTGCTGTGGACGTTGGCGACGGCCGCGGTGATCGCCCTGTTCCTGCACCTGCTGCCGGTGCTGCCGCAGCGCAACGCGCACTGGATCGCGCTGCTGTTGCCGGTGCACCTCGGCCTCGCGTTCGCCCTGGGCAGGCGCCGGCGCGACTGAGCGCGATCGAGGCGCGTCGCCGACGCATCCCGGTTCACCGCGCATGCGCCAAGGTTGCCGCCCGCGTTGCGCTGGCGCAGGATGCCGCGATGGAGCAGCCGCCCTTCGCCAACCCGCCCAGCGTCATCAACTGCATCGTCTATGCGCGCGACGGCGTGCACCGCGACGTCCCCCTGGCCGAAATCAGCGAACTGCTGGCGCGCGATGCCGACAGCTTCGCCTGGATCGGCCTGTACGAACCCGACGACGCCGTGCTCGAGCGCCTGCAGGACGAGTTCGGCCTGCACGACCTGGCCATCGAGGACGCGCACAAGGCGCACCAGCGGCCCAAGATCGAGGCTTACGGGCACTCGCTGTTCGTGGTGGCCAGCACCGCCCAGGTGGTGGCGCAGAAGATCGCCTACGGCGAGACCCACCTGTTCTTCGGTCCGCGCTACCTGGTCACCGTACGTCACGGCGCCTCGCTATCCTACGCGGCGGCGCGCGCGCGGCTGGAGCGCGAACCGGAACTGCTGGCGCTCGGCCCGTCGTTCGGCCTGTATGCGGTGCTCGACGCCATCGTCGACAACTACGTGCCCATCGTCGACGAGTTCAAGTCCACCCTGCCGGCCCTGGAGCAGGACATCGTCAGCGAGTCCTTCGACCGCTCCACCGTGATCCGCCTGTACGACCTCAAGCGCGAGCTGACCTACATGCAGGTCAACGTGGCCCCCATGCAGGACGTGCTGTCGCAGCTGGTGCGCAGCAGCAGCCCGCTGATCCCGGAGGAGGTACGGCTGTACCTGCGCGACGTGCTCGACCACAGCCTGCGCATCAACCAGACCATCGAGGTGCTGCGCGACATGCTGGGCACCGCGCTCACCGTCAACCAGGCGCTGGTCACCCAGGCCCAGGGCGAGGTGGTCAAGCGCCTCGCCGGCTGGGCCGCCCTGCTGGCGGCGCCGACGCTGATCGCCAGCTGGTACGGCATGAATTTCGCCAACATGCCCGAACTGCATGGGCGCTGGAGCTATCCGGCCCTGGTCGGCGTCGTGGCGCTGGTGGTGCTCGGGCTCTATCGCTACCTGCGCAAGGTCCGCTGGCTCTGACCCGGCCTGTGGCCTGCCCCACGGTTTGACCAAAGTCCAATACGGCAGGCGCGTTGCGGCGCAGCATTGCGATTGACACCAATCGGCGTAAAAGCCCACTTTGGCGTTCCCCCATCGCGAGGCTGGCCATGAAGTCTGGATTCGGAAAGATCGGCTGGGCATTGCTTGCCCTGCTCGGCGCGTTCTGCCTGGGTACCGTGGCCCTGCGCCGTGGCGAATCGATCAACGCACTGTGGATCGTGATCGCCGCGGTCTCGATCTACCTGGTCGCCTACCGCTACTACGGCCTGTTCATCGCCCACCGGGTGCTGGGGCTCGACCCCACCCGGGCGACCCCCGCGGTGCTGCGCAACGACGGCCTGGACTTCGTGCCGACCAACAAGCACGTGCTGTTCGGCCACCACTTCGCCGCGATCGCCGGCGCCGGCCCCCTGGTCGGCCCGGTGCTGGCCGCGCAGATGGGCTACCTGCCCGGCACGCTGTGGCTGATCGCCGGCGTCGTGCTGGCCGGCGCGGTGCAGGACTTCATGGTGCTGGTGATCTCCAGCCGCCGCGACGCGCGCTCGCTGGGCGACCTCGTGCGCGAGGAGATGGGCAAGATCCCCGGCACCATCGCCCTGTTCGGCGCCTTCCTGATCATGATCATCATCCTGGCGGTGCTGGCGATGATCGTGGTGAAGGCGCTGGCCGAAAGCCCCTGGGGCATGTTCACGGTGATCGCGACCATCCCCATCGCGATCTTCATGGGCGTGTACATGCGCTACATCCGGCCCGGCAAGATCGGCGAGATCTCGGTGGTCGGCATCCTGCTGCTGGTGGCCGCGATCTGGTTCGGCGGCGACGTCGCCGCCCATCCCACCTGGGGTCCGGCCTTCACCTTCACCGGCACCCAGATCACCTGGATGCTGATCGGCTACGGCTTCGTCGCCGCGGTACTGCCCGTCTGGCTGCTGCTGGCGCCGCGCGATTACCTGTCCACCTTCCTCAAGATCGGCACCATCGTCGGCCTCGCGATCGGCATCCTGATCGTGATGCCGGAACTGCGCATGCCGGCGCTGACCCAGTTCACCGACGGCACCGGGCCGGTGTGGAAGGGCTCGATGTTCCCGTTCCTGTTCATCACCATCGCCTGCGGCGCGGTCTCGGGCTTCCACGCCCTGATCAGCTCCGGCACCACGCCCAAGCTGCTGGCCAACGAGCGCCACGCGCCCTACATCGGCTACGGCGGCATGCTGATGGAGTCGTTCGTGGCGATCATGGCGATGGTGGCCGCGGCGACCATCGACCCGGGCGTGTACTTCGCGATGAACAGCCCGGCCGCGGTGATCGGCACCGACGTCGCCAACGCCGCCCAGGTGGTCTCCAGCTGGGGCTTCACCGTCACCCCCGAGGTGCTCACCGCCACCGCGGCCGACATCGGCGAGAACTCGATCCTCTCCCGCGCCGGCGGCGCACCGACCCTCGCGGTGGGCATCGCCCAGATCTTCCATGCGGTGCTGCCGGGCGAAGGCATGATGGCGTTCTGGTACCACTTCGCGATCCTGTTCGAGGCGCTGTTCATCCTCACCGCGGTGGACGCCGGCACCCGCGCCGGTCGCTTCATGCTGCAGGACCTGCTCGGCAACTTCGTGCCGGCGATGCGCAAGACCGAGTCCTGGGGGCCGAACCTGATCGCCACCGCCGGCTGCGTGGCGATGTGGGGCTACTTCCTGTACGTGGGCGTGACCGACCCGCTGGGCGGCATCAACATGCTGTGGCCGCTGTTCGGCATCGCCAACCAGATGCTGGCCGGCATCGCGCTGATGCTGTGCACCGTGGTCCTGTTCAAGATGAAGAAGGACCGCTACGCCTGGGTATCGATCGTGCCGACCGCGTGGCTGCTGGTGTGCACCACCTACGCCGGCTGGATCAAGATCTTCGACGACAACCCGGCCGTGGGCTTCCTGGCGCAGGCCAACCGCTACCGGGCGGCGATCGCCAACGGCGAGCTGATCGCCCCGTCCAAGGACCTGGCCGGCATGTCGCAGATCATGTTCAACAACTACGTCAACGCGGGCCTGACCGCGCTGTTCCTGCTGGTGGTGCTGAGCGTGCTGTTCTACTCCATCGGCGCGATCCGCAAGGCGCGGGCCAGTGCCACGCGCACCGATCGCGAGACGCCCTACGTGGCGCTGACCGAAGCGCAGCAGAAGGCCTATCTCTGATGGCCGGCGCACTCGTCCCGCTCGACCACTTCGCCACCCACAAGGTGGTGTGGCGACGGCTGGTGCAGACCGCGCGGCTGTGCTGCGGCATCCCGGACTACGACAACTATGTCCGGCACATGCTGGAGAAGCATCCGGACCGCGAGCCGATGGACTACAAGACGTTCTTCCGCGAACGCCAGGAAGCCCGCTTCGGCGGGCGCAGCGGGTTCCGCTGCTGCTGAAGGTCGCGACCGGACACACGGGAAAGGCGAAGCGCAGGCTTCGCCTTTCTTGTCTGGCGCCGCGGCAAGCACGCGCGCGGACAAGTATCGGGTCCGTTCCATGCGGGCGCCCCCGGGGGGGCGCCTGCCGGCAACGACGGAACCGCGGGGCCCAGCTCTTCCCGGAGCAGAGAGAACAAACCGGCAAAACCGCGGCTTCGCGCTCCCGGTGACGGGGATGGCGGCCTACTGCCCCGCCATCAGTCGCAGCACCTGACCGACCCAGTACGCGATCAGGGTGCCGGTGGCGTAGCCGATGGTGCCCAGCAGCACGCCCACGGGCGCCAACGTCGGATGGAACGCGGCCGCGACCACCGGCGCGGACGCCGCGGCACCGATGTTGCCCTGCGAACCGATTGCGAAGTAGAACAGCGGCGCCCTGACCAGCTTCGCCGCGCCCCACAGCACCAGGATGTGCACCAGCATCCAGACCGCACCCAGTGCGAGCAGCCAGGGCCGGTCGGCGAGCTGCATGAAGTCCATCTGCATGCCGATGCTGGCGATCAGGAAATACAGGCAGGCGCTGCCGATCTTGGCCATGCCCGCGTTCTCCAGCCGCCGCATCGGCGTGAAGCTGAGCAGCAGGCCGGCCACGGTGGAACACACCACCACCCACACGAAGCCCGAGTCGAGGCTGAAGCGCGAGGCGTTCTCCACGTTGGCCGCGAACCAGGCGGCCAACGGATTGGCCACCGCATGCGCCAGGCCGACGATGCCGAAACCGATGCCGATGATCACCATCAGGTCGGTCAGCGTCGGAATGCGCGCGTTGGCCGCCTCATACGCTTCCAGGCGCGATTTCATACCGTCGATGGCGCGGGTGTCGGCGCCGCTGCGCGCGTCGATGGTGGCCGCGCGCCCGGCCAGGAACAGCAGGGTCGCCATCCACAGGTTGGCAATGGCCACGTCCACCACCGCGAACTGGCCGAACAGGGTCGCGTCCACCTCATAGACCTCGCGGATCGCCACCATGTTGGCGCCACCGCCGATCCAGCTGCCCGACAGCGCCGCCATGCCCTTCCAGACATCGCCGGCCACCACGTCGGGCTTGATCCACTCGAACAGCTGGAACGACACGATCGCGCCCAGCGCGATGCCCAGCGTACCCATGCAGAACACGAACAGCAGTCGCGGGCCGAGGCCGATCACGCCCTTCAGGTCGATGGTCATGGTCAGCAGCACCAGCGCCACCGGCAGCAGCACGCGGCTGCCGATCGGGTTGTAGATCGCGCCCTGGGTGCCGTCGATCAGGCCAAGGGTGTTGTAGAGCGCCGGCACGAAGTAGCACAGCAGCAGTGCCGGCACCCAGGTGAAGAATTTTTTCCAGAACGGCGTGGGGCCACTGGCCAGCCAGAAGATCAGGCCGAGCGTGGCGGCGATCAGGCCGAACACCACGATGTCGTTGGTGATCAGTGCAGTCGAAGGTGCGGCGTTCTCGATCGCCATGGGCGGCTCCGTTGGGTGGCGCGATCGTTCCGCGCAAAGGGAAAGCCGGCTCGCGCCGGCTTTCCGCGGGACTCACTGGCCGATGTGCTTCTTCAGCCAGGCGTTGACGGTATCGTGCCAGAGGATGCTGTTGTGCGGCTTGAGCACCCAGTGGTTCTCGTCGGGGAAGTACAGCAGCTGCGACTCGATGCCGGCGCGCTGCAGCGCGGTGAAGCTCGACAGGCTCTGGTCGATCGGCACGCGGAAGTCGTTCTGCCCGGCCACCACCAGCGTCGGCACCTTCCACTTGTCGATGTGGCGCGCCGGGTTGAACTTCTCGTAGGCCTCGGGATTGGCCGCGACGGTGCCGCCGAACTCCCATTCGGTGAACCACAGCTCCTCGGTCACCAGACCCATCGAGCGCGTGTCGAACACGCCGTTGTGGTTGACCAGGCACTTCCAGGCGTCGTTCCACTGGCTGGCGATCCAGTTGACCATGTAGCCGCCGTAGCTGGCGCCCAGCGCACAGGCCTTGTCGCCGTCGAGGAAGTCATACTTCGCCAGCGCCGCCGCCCAGCCCTTCTGCAGGTCGACCAGCGGCTTGCCGCCCCAGTCGCCGGTGATGGCGTCGGTGAAGGCCTGCCCGTAACCGGTGGAGCCGTGGAAGTCGATCATCACCACCGCATACCCCTGCCCGGCGTACGTCTGCGGGTTCCAGCGGTAGCTCCAGCCGTTGCCGAAGCTGCCCTGCGGGCCGCCGTGGATCAGGAAGGCGACCGGATAGCGCTTGCCCTCCTCGAAGCCGGACGGCTTGACCACGTAGCCATAGACGGTGGCGCCGCCCGCGCCCTTGAAGGAGAACTGCTCGTAGGCGCCGAACGCGACGTCCGGCAGCCGCTCGGACGCGGTCGGCGTGATCTGGCGCAGCTGTGCGCCATCGCCCTGCACCACGTACAGCGTATCGCCGCTGTCGATGGCGTTGCGGGTCAGCGCGATGGTCTCGCCGGCGACGTCGTAACCCGACACGCTGCCGTCGCCGACCAGTTCGGTGACCTCGCCGCTGGCGACATCGACGCGGAACAGCGGGTACTCGCCGACGCTCTGCGCGGCGACGTACAGCGAACGACCGTCGGCCGCGGGCTTGAGGCTGCTCGGCGAGCGGTCCCAGTCCGGCGCGACCTCGCGCACCGCGCCGCTGGCCACGTCCATCGCCATGATCGCGAAACGGTCGGCCTCGAAGCCAGGGCGCTTCATCGCGCGGTAGTAGAGCGTCGCGCCGTCTTCGCTGAACACCGGGCCGGCGTCCCAGGCGGGATTGGCCCCGGTGAGGTTGACCGGCGCGCCGCCGTCGAGCGGCAGCCGGTACAGGTCGAAGTTGGTCGACCACGGCTCGGTCCGGCCGGCGATGCGCACGCTCGCGACCACGTGGCTGCCATCCGGTGCCCAGGCGTAGTCCTCGGCACCGCCAAAAGGCTTCCCGGGTATATCGCCATCGATCGTACCGCTCAGCGCACTGGCGCTTGCGACGGGCTTGCCGCCTTGGGCAGGCAGTTCGGCGAGGAACAGGCGGCTGCGGCGGCCGTCGCTCCATGTGTCCCAGTGGCGCACGAACAACTGTTCGTAGACGCGGCCACTGGCCTTCCCCGCCTTGCGCTCGTCGAGGGTCTTCTGGGTGCAGGCGAAGTCTGCGTCGCATTCGGCGAAGGTGTCGGCGCTGAAGGCCACGCGGCGGCCGTCCGGCGAGAGCTGGTAGCTGCCCACGTCGAGCGCGAAGCCGGTGAGCTGGCGCGGTTCGCCACCTTCGACGGGCAGGGCGTAGAGCTGCTGGCTGCCGCCCTTGGCGCTGAGGAAGTACAGGGTCCGGCCGTCCTTCGAGAAGCTGGGCGAATTGACGTTCCAGCCTTCGGGCGTGATCCGCTTCGGCGGCGCCGCGTCGCGGGTGAGCAGGTTGCGCGCGTACAGCGCCGTGGTCGCCTTCAACCCCTCGTCCACGCTGCGCTGGGCGAACACCACCATGCGGCCGTCGGGCGCGAGCAGCGGCGAAGACACGCGGTCGAGCTTCACCAGGTCGCGGACGTCGAAGCCGCGCGCATCGGCCAGGGCGGGCAGCGCCGCGAGCAGGCAGATCGGCAGCAGGGCATGTCGCAGCGTCATTCAGGCCACTCCGGGAAAGGGAATGGCCGGGATGGTAGGCGCTCGCGCCGGCCGCGGCAAAGGACGTCCGGCACATGCGCCGGACGTCGCGACTGCGGCCGGAGGCGGCCATGCAAGCGTGCGCAGGCACGCGTGCACGCAGCCCAGCGGCTCACCGCCCAGTCCCGGCACTTCGTCCCGGCAACTGCGGCAACCGCGCATGTCATTCACGTTGGGCCCGGGCGCCACCAACAACCATCAGCAACGCGCGCCGGGCAATCCCTTATTGGAGAACCGCGTCGAGCGCCGCCTGCCACGGGGGCAGGACGATGCCGAAGTCGCGCTCGAGCCGCCCGCAGTCCAGCCTCGAGCAGGCCGGACGCCGCGCCGGAGTGGGGTAGTCGGCTGTCGCGATGGCGACCACGCACGGCGCCGTCGCGATCCGGCCCAGCGTCGCGGCGCGCGCCAGCACGGCCGTGGCGAAGCCATGCCAGCTCGTTCCACCCGCGGCGGCGACATGCCAGGTGTCGGACGAGGCCGGCTGGCGGGCAAGGATCGCCGCAGTCGTGTCGGCGACCAGGCCCGCGGAGGTGGGGCTGCCCCACTGGTCCGCGACCACCCGCAGTTCCTGCCGCTCGCCTGCGAGCCGCAGTATCGTGCGCATGAAGTTGTGGCCGCGGTCGGCGTAGACCCAGGCCGTGCGCAGGATCATGTGGCGCGCGCCGCTGGCGCGCACCGCCTCCTCGCCGGCGAGCTTGCTGCGGCCGTAGGCGTTGATCGGCGCGACCGGGTCGTCTTCGCGATATGGCCGGTCAGACTGGCCATCGAACACGTAGTCGGTCGAATAGTGGACCAGCAGCGCATCGCGCGCGGCGCAGGCGGCGGCCAGCGCCGCCGGCGCGTCGGCGTTGATGCGGAAGGCCGCCTCGGGCTCGGATTCGGCGCGATCCACGGCGGTATAGGCGGCGGCATTGACCACGATGTCCGGGGCGATGCGCCCGACCAGCGCACCCAGCGCCTCGGGCTGTTCGAAATCCGCGGCCTCGCAGGCCCCGCCGCCTTCCACGCGGCCGTTGCGGGTGGTGCAGACCACGTCCCCGAGCGGGGCGAGCGCGCGGCGCAGTTCGTGGCCGACCTGCCCGTTGGCGCCGAGCAGGAGGATCCTCACGGCGCGGCGGCGGGCAGGCGGTCGGGCGGCACTTCGGCCAGGAACGGCGCCTTCGCGTCCTTGGCCGAGAGGCGCGGCTGCGCCAGCGGCCAGTCGATGGCCAGGTCGGCGTCGTTCCAGCGGATGCCCGCGTCGCAGGCCGGGTCGTAGGTCGCGGTGCACAGGTAGCTCACCAGCGCGCGCTCGCCCAGCACGACGAATCCATGGGCGAAGCCCTCCGGGATCCAGATGTGGCGGCGGTTGGCCGCGCTCAGCACCGCCGCGGTCCAGCGCCCGAAATGCGGGGATCCACGCCGGATGTCCACCGCTACGTCCCAGATCTCGCCTTCCAGCACCGAGACGTACTTGCCCTGCGGCTTCGGCCACTGGTAGTGCAGTCCGCGCAGTACGCCCGGCCCCGACCAGGACACGTTGCCCTGCACGAACCCAAGCGCGAGGCCGTGCGCGGCAAGGCGGTCGTGGTTGAACGACTCGTAGAAGAAACCGCGCTCGTCCTCGAACACGCGCGGTTCGATCACCAGGCAGCCGGGCAGGTCGGTCTCGATCACCCTCACGGCACGAATCCGCGCTCGGGCAGGCCCAGCAGGTACTGGCCGTAGCCGTTGCCAGACAGGGGCGCGGCCAGCGCGCGCAGCTGCGCGTCGTCGATCCAGCCGTTGTTCCAGGCGATCTCTTCGGGACAGCACACGCGCAGCCCCTGCCGCGCCTCGATCGTGCCGATGTAGTTGGACGCCTCCAGCAGCGACTGGTGGGTGCCCGTGTCCAGCCAGGCGTAGCCGCGCCCCAGCCGCTCGAGCTGCAGCTCGCCGCGCTCGAGGTAGCAGCGGTTGAGGTCGGTGATCTCGAGCTCGCCGCGCGCGGAGGGCCGGAGCGTCGCCGCAAGGTCGCTGGCGCGGCCGTCGTAGAAGTACAGGCCCGTCACCGCGTAGTGCGAACGCGGCTGCGCCGGCTTCTCCTCGATGCCGACCACGCGACCGTCCGCGTCGAACTCGGCGACGCCGTAGCGTGTGGGGTCGGAGACCCAGTAGCCGAAGATGGTGGCACCGTCATCGCGCGCGTCCGCGCGGCGCAGGATGTCGGTCAGCCCGGGGCCGTGGAAGATGTTGTCGCCCAGCACCAGGCAGCTCGGCGCGCCGTCGAGGAACTCGCGGCCGATCAGCAGCGCCTGCGCCAGCCCGTCCGGACTGGGCTGGGCCGCGTACTCGATGCGCATGCCCCATTGCGAGCCGTCGCCGAGCAGGGACTGGAACAGCGGCTGTTCGTGCGGGGTGTTGATGACCAGCACCTCGCGGATGCCCGCCAGCATCAGCACGCTGAGCGGGTAGTAGACCATCGGCTTGTCGAACACCGGCAGCAGCTGCTTGCTGACGGCGCGGGTGATCGGATACAGCCGCGTGCCCGATCCGCCGGCCAGCACGATGCCCTTGCGTCGGCTCATGCCCCCATCCCCATCCGCTCCAGGCGGTAGCTGCCGTCGAGCACGCGACGCACCCAGTCCTGGTGCGCCAGATACCAGTCGACGGTGTCGGCCAGGCCTTGCTCGAAACTGTGCGCCGGGCGCCAGCCGAGCTCCTCGCGCAGGCGGGTCGCGTCGATCGCGTAGCGGCGGTCATGGCCGGGGCGGTCGGCGACGAAGCGGATCTGCGAGGCGTAACCCTGCCCGTCCGCCCGCGGGCGGCGCGCGTCGAGCAGGGCGCAGACCGCCTCCACCACCTCGATGTTGCGAAGCTCGGCGTCGCCACCGACGTTGTACGTCTCGCCCACCCGTCCCTTGGCCAGCACCGTGCGGATCGCTTCGCAGTGGTCGGCCACGTACAGCCAGTCGCGCACCTGGCGGCCGTCGCCGTAGACCGGCAGGGTTTCGCCCGCCAGCGCCCGGGTGATCGCCAGCGGGATCAGCTTCTCCGGGAAGTGGTAGGGGCCGTAGTTGTTGGAGCAGTGGGTGGTGAGGACCGGCAGCCCGTACGTATGGTGGAAGGCGCGGACCAGGTGGTCGGACGCCGCCTTCGATGCCGCATACGGCGAGTTGGGCGCGTAGGGACTGGACTCGGTGAACCTGCCGGTCTCGCCGAGCGCGCCGTAGACCTCGTCGGTGGACACGTGCAGGAACCGGAACGCCGCACGCGCTGCGCCGTCGAGCGAGGCCCAGTACTCGCGCACCGCCTCGAGCAGGACCAGGGTGCCCACCACGTTGGTCTGCACGAACGCCGCCGGCCCGTCGATGGACCTGTCGACGTGGCTTTCGGCGGCGAAGTTGAGGACCGCGTCCGGGCGGTGTTCGGCGAGCAGCCGCGCCACCAGAGGGCGGTCGCCGATGTCGCCATGCACGAACACGTGGGCCGGATTGCCCGCCAGCCCGGCGAGGGTGTCGAGGTTGCCGGCGTAGGTCAGTGCGTCGAGGTTGACCACGCGCACGCCGCGCGTGACCGCCTCGATGACGAAGTTGCCGCCGATGAAGCCGGCCCCGCCGGTCACCAGCCAGGTCGGCGCGGATCTGTCCTGCACGCGAGGCTGGCCCGGACCCGGCTCAGAACGGGATGTCGTCGTCGGAGAAGTCGTCGACCGGCGGCGGCTGGCGCGAGGGCGCTGGCTGCTGGCGCGGCGCGGACTGTCCGCCACCGCCGCCGTATTCCTGGCGCGGCTGGCGCGGACCGCGCTCGTAGGAGCCGCCACCGCCGCCACCGCCGCCTTCGCCGCGGCCGCCCAGCATCTGCATCTCATCGGCCACGATGTCGGTGTAGTAGCGCTTCTGGCCGTCGTCGCCGGTGTGCTCGCTGTAGGTGATGCGCCCTTCGACATAGACCTGCGAGCCCTTGCGCAGGTACTCGGCCGCGATCTCGCCGAGCTTGCCGAAGAAGGTCACCCGGTGCCACTCGGTCTTTTCCTGGTTGTTGCCGTCGCGGTCCTTGCGCACCGAGGTGGTGGCGAGGCTGATCTTGGTGACGGCCATGCCGCCCTGGGTGTAGCGGGTTTCCGGGTCGTTGCCGAGATTGCCGACGAGAATCGCCTTGTTGATGCCGCGGGCCATGGTGTTCCTCAGGTGTCGCCGGCGAGCCCGGCGAAGGGCATTGCATTATAGCCACGGCCCGCCAGGGGTCGGCCCAGGCCGTGGCGGGGGGTCGGACTTCGCCGCATTCCGGGGCACCGGCTTCACCGCCCCGGTTCGTATAATCGCCTGTTCACCCACGTACGGACCGTCCATGGCCCTCCCTGCCGCCGCCGCGCCCGGACTCGACCTGCCCGCCATCCAGGCGCTGGCCGCCGCAGACATGGCCGCCATCGACGCCCTGATCCGCGACCGCCTGTCCTCGGACGTGGTGCTGATCAACCAGATCGCCGAACACATCGTCTCGGCCGGCGGCAAGCGCCTGCGACCGATGCTGGTGGCCCTGGCCGGGCGCGCCACCGGCCCGGTCGACGCGCGCCACCACCAGCTGGCGGCGATCGTCGAGTTCATCCACACCTCGACCCTGCTGCACGACGACGTGGTGGACGAATCGGACCTGCGCCGCGGCCGCAGCACCGCCAACGCACTCTGGGGCAACGCGCCGAGCGTGCTGGTGGGCGACTTCCTGTATTCGCGCAGCTTCCAGCTGATGGTCGAGCTGGACAGCATGGCGGTGATGCGGCTGCTGGCCGACACCACCAACCGCATCGCCGAGGGCGAGGTGCTGCAGCTGCTGCACGTGCGCAATCCCGATACCGACGAAGCCGCCTACCTGGGCGTCATCGAGCGCAAGACCGCGGTGCTCTTCGCCGCCGGCACCCGCCTGGGCGCAATGGCCTCGGCTGCGGACGAGACGGTCCAGGCGGCGCTGTACGACTACGGCATGCAGCTCGGCTACGCCTTCCAGATCGCCGACGACGTGCTCGACTACAGCGGCGACGCGCAGGCGCTGGGCAAGAACCTGGGCGACGACCTGGCCGAGGGCAAGGCGACCCTGCCGCTGATCCACGCCATGGCGCACGCCGACGCCGGCGCGCGCGCGCGGCTGCGCACCATCATCGAGCAGGGCGAGGTCGGGGCGATGCCGGAGGTGCTGGACGCGATCGCGCGGGCCGGCAGCCTCGAGTACAGCCGGTCTCGCGCGCGCGAGCACGCCCTGGCCGCCGAGGCGGCGCTGGCGCCGCTGCCGGAGAACGAGGCCGTGGCCGCGCTGCGCGGGCTGGCGCGCTACGCGGTGGACCGCGTGTACTAGCGCCTGTGTCCCGCGCTGCGCCGGCAGCAGCCCGACGCAGCACCCCTGCGGCGGTCAGTCGCCGAACACCTCGTCGAAGAAGCCGTCCATGATCCGGTACGCGCGCCGCGCGGCGCGTTCGTCGTAGCGGCAGTTGCTGGCCGGGTCGCTGCCGGCCGACGGCTCGGCGAAGCAGTGCACGGCGCCGCTGAAGTCGACGAACTGCCAGTCGGCGCGAGCCGCATCCATCTCGGCCTCGAAGGCCTGGATGTCGGCATCGCTGACGGCCTTGTCGTCGGCGCCATTGAGCACCAGCACCGGCGCACGCACGCGTTCGGCGGTGGCCGACTGCGCGCCCGGCGCCAGGCCGCCGTGCAGGCTGACCACGCCGGCGAGGTCGGCGCCGGCGCGCGCCAGCTCCAGCACGGCCGATCCGCCGAAACAGAAGCCGAGCGCACCGATGCGGCCCGCGTCCAGCGGCGCGCGACCGGCCTGGGCCTTGAGCGTGTCCACGGCTGCCTGCATGCGCGCGCGCAGCGGGCCGCGGTCTTCGCCGCGCAGCGCTCCGGCGAGCTTGCCTGCCTCGCCGCTGTCCTTCGGCTGGCGGCCCTTGCCATAGACGTCGGCCACCAGCACCACGTAGTCGTCGCCGGCGATCGCGCGGGCGCGCTCCAGCGCGTCCTCGGTCACGCCCATCCAGTTGGGAACCATCACCAGGCCGGGCCGGGAGGCGTCGCCTTCGTCGTCGTAGACCAGCCAGCCGCTGAAGCGGTCCTCGCCGACGGTCCATTCCAGCGGCTCGGATTTCATCCTCGCCTCGGCGGGCGCGGCATACAGCGCGGCGGCCAGCAGGCCGGACAGGGCGAGGAGGCGGTGCATGGGCGGACTCCGGTCGGAAAGCGGCAGCCTAGCGCAGGCGGAGTGGCGGGGGGCGGAGTGGCTGAATGGCCGAGTGGCGGGGGGCGACTTCGGCAGGCGCCGATGGGCCGCTCTGTCCGGACTTCGGTGGCCCCCACCCCGGCCCTCCCCCGCAGGCGGGGGAGGGAGAGTCGCCGCAGTCGGGAAGGGAGAGCCCGCCGCAGTCGGGAAGGGAGAGCCCGCCGCAGTCGGGGAAGGGAGAGCCCCCCCGCAGGCAGGGGAGAGTCCGCCGCAGTCGGTCGCGGTCTCGGCCCCGAAGTTTGTCCGATTGCCCGTCTCCGCTCGCGGATGGAGCCGGCCCGGACGTCGGCCCCCTCCCCCGCCTGCGGGGGAGGGTTGGGGTGGGGGCCAACCGCAGCCGCGCCGCCGGCCCGCCGTCAGGCGATCCCGATCCCAGGAATCGCGGTGATCGCCTCCGGATCGAACCCCGCCAGCCGCGCGAAGTTGCGGCCCCGTTCGGCGTAGTCGCGATAGGCCCCAAAGCTAGGTGCGCCCGGCGACAGCAGGACCACGCCTTCACCTCCCAGTGCTTCGCGGGCCTGCTCCATCGCCCCGGCCAGGTCGCCCGCCGCGACAAGGGCGAACCCCGCCTCCGCCGCCACGGGCGCGAGCAGGCTGTGGATCCGCGGCCCGTTCTGCCCCATCGTCACCACCGCCACCGGCGCATGCGCGCGCATCGCCTCGGCGAAGGGCGTCCAGTCCAGCCCGCGGTCGTGCCCACCGACCAGGATCGCCACGCGCCGGTCGCGGTAGACCTCCAGCGCGGCCAGGCTGGCGTGCGGCGTGGTGCTGATCGAGTCGTTGACGTAGTCGATGCCATCGCGCGCGCCCAGCGGCTGCAGGCGATGCGGCAGCGGTCGGAAACCGGCCGCATGCGGCGCCAGCGCCGCCGCATCCAGCCCCATCGCCTCGATCGCCGCCATCACGCCGCAGAGGTTGCCGCGGTTGTGGCGGCCCGGCAGCGGCAACGCGCGCGTATCGAACACGTCCTCGTTGCCGCGCCACAGCGCGTCGCCGCGCAGGTGCCAACCGTCCTCCCGCCCGAACCAGCGCACGTCGCTGTCCGGCAGCCGCAACGACGCCAGCCGTGGGTCGGCTGCATTGAGCACCGCGATGCGGGGACGGGCATCGGTCAGCAGCGACAGCTTGTCCTCGACGTAGCGCGCCTCGCCGCCGTGCCAGTCGAGGTGCTCTGGAAAGATGTTGGTCACCAGCGCCAAGCCGGGCCGGGTGCCGCTGCGCGCCACATCGCGGGTCTGGTAGCTCGACAGCTCCACTACCCAGTAATCCGCCTGGCCATCGACCAGGTCCAGCAGCGGCTGGCCGATGTTGCCGGTCAGCGCGGTGCGATGCCCGCCGGCGCGCAGCAGGTGCGCCAGCAGCGCCGACGTGGTGCTCTTGCCCTTGGTCCCGGTCACGCAGAGGGTACGCGCGTCGGCGCGCTCCGCGAACCACAGCGTGGTGCCGCCGATGAAGCGCGTGCCCCGCTCCGCGGCGGCCAGGGCTTCCGGCCGATAGGGACTGATGCCCGGCGACTTGATGACCACGTCGAAGGCCGACAGTCGCTCCGCGCTCGCGTCGGTCTCCACCACCAGCGCCTCGTCGCCGAGCGCACGGGCTTCTTCCGCTTCGGTGGCGCTGCAGAACAGGGTCAGCCGTGGCGGAAAGGCGTCGCCTCCGACGGCCGTACCGCCGCGCGCGCGCAGCGCGTGCCAGGCGGCGCGCCCTTCCCGGCCCCAGCCCCACAGCGCGACCTTCCGGCCGCGCAGCGAGGCGATGTCAGTCGGCGAATCGCGCACGCAGGCGCTCCCACCGCGGCGCCGGGATGCCGTGTTCCTCGTCCGGCACCAGCAGCGCGTCGACCCCCTTCTCGCCCGCCTCGAGCTGCGGCGCGATCTCGCGCGCGAATCGCGCCACCACCGCGTCCTCGCGCCACTCCGGCCGCGCCGCCAGCGTCGCCATCGCCGCGCGCGACTCGCGGCCCTCGCCTACGCACTCGAACGGCTTGTGGTCGCGGTATTCGAGCAGCGCGTCGAAGCCCGGCACCTGGGTGGCGTCATCGAGCAGGTTGCGGCCGAAGATGCCGACCAGGCGCGGCTTGGGCATGAACGGCGCCAGCGCCAGGAACACGAAGTGGCACTTCGGGCACACCCCGCACCAGCGGTTGACCGGGCGCTCGCCCAGCAGGTGGAAGTTGCGGTTGCAGCTGGAAAAGTGCGCGTCGTACTGGTCGATGCGCGCGAACTGGCGCGCCACCGCCAGCTCGCTGAGCGGACGCAGCAGCGAGTAGTAGCGCAGGTCCGCGGCCACGTGGCTGCGCAGGTGCGCGGCGAAGGCGCGCTCGAACGCCCAGCCCTTGGACCACTGGTGGTTCACCTCGCCGGTGCCCTCGATCAGGCTGCCGTAGCTGGCCGAGCGTTCGTTGGAGAACACCACCTGGTCGACGCCGCCGACGACGGCGGCGAACGCCATGATCGCCGAGTTCACGGCGGTCACCGGGATGTGCCCGTTCCAGGCGCCCGCGCGGTTGTAGTCGAACAATTCCGCCGCCAGCTGGCGCCCGATGTTGAGGGTCGGCAGACCGGTGCGCTCGGCGCAGGCGCGGATCAGCTGCGAACCCCCGATCCACGTGACCGTCTGGGCGACGTCCAGCGCACGCAGCGCCTCGATGCTGACCAGCGAATCCTTGCCGCCGCCGATCGCCACCAGCGCATGCGGCTGCAGCCCGGCTTCCGGCGCTGGCGCAGCGGCGGCCGCCTGCGCCGGAAAGCGCACGCGGCCGCGCAGGTCCAGGCCATTGCGGTAGGCGAACTCGCCCAGGCCGTGCAGGTAGAGCTCGTCCATCAGCGCGGCGGTGGCCGCGTCGATGGCATAGCCGTCGATCCGGATCTCGCCCGGCACCGCGGCCTTGTAGTAGCTCACGCCCGCGACCAGGTGCAGCAAGCGCAGGGCCTGGGTCGCGGCGGCCTCGCGCGCCGCGTCGAGCGCGAACGGCGCGCCGGGCAGGGTCACCGTCTCGACCAGCTCCGGCCCGTCGTCGAAGCCGTACACCAGCTGCGCGACGCCGCTGCCGGCATCGAAGCCGCAGCGCACGAAACGGAAGGCGCGGATCGCATCGCGGTCGAACACCCACTGGCTCATTCGATGATGTCCTCCGCCGGCAGGGCGCGCAGGTTGTAGGTACTGGCCATGGTGTAGCCATAGGCGCCGGCGTCGGAGACCAGCATCAGGTCGCCCGCCTCCGTCGCGGCCGGCAGCTTCACCCGGTGGCCGAACACGTCGCTGGATTCGCAGATCGGGCCGACCACGTCGAAGTCGGCGATGTCCTGCGCGTCCAGCCGCGACAGGTTCACGATGTCGTGCCAGGCGTCGTACAGCGCCGGGCGGATCAGCGCGTTCATGCCCGCGTCCATGCCGACGCGGTGCACGCCATCCTTCTCCACCACCTGGCTGCAGCGCGCCAGCAGCACGCCGGACTCGGCGACCATGAAGCGGCCCGGCTCGATCGCCAGCTGGAAGCCGGGGTGGAGCGCCTTGACCTCGGCCAGGCCCGCGGCCCAGTCGTCCAGGTCGAAGGGTTCGTCGTCGGCCGCATAGGGAATCGGCAGGCCGCCGCCGATGTCCAGCACCTCGACCGTGCCGATGCGCCGGGCGAAACCGGCCATCTCATCGACCATCTGGCGCCAGTGCTCGCGCGTCTCCACCCCGCTGCCCAGGTGCGCGTGCAGGCCGGTGACGCGCACGTCCAGGCGCCGCGCGAGCTCGATGAACTCCTCGACCCGGCCGGCCGCCAGGCCGAACTTGGACGCCTTGCCGCCGGTGGTGACCTTTTCGTGGTGGCCGTCGCCGTGCCCCAGGTCGATGCGCAGCCACAGGCTGCGCCCACGGAACACCTCCGGCCAGCGCTGCAGCAGTTCGCAGTTGTCCACGGTGACGTTGACGCCACGCTCGAACGCCTCGCGGTATTCGTCGATCGGCGCGAAGCTCGGCGTGAACAGCACGCGCGCCGGGTCGAATCCGGGCACCGACGCGAGCACGTGCCGCACCTCGCCGACCGACACGCACTCCAGGCCGAATCCCTCGGCAGCGACCGCGCGCAGGATCGCCGGGTGCGAGTTGGCCTTGATCGCGTAGTAGCGGCGGTCGATCGCGCCGACCGCCAGCAGCTGGCGCGCGCGTTCGCGCACCGTCGGCAGGTGGTAGACGTAGCGCGGCGTCCCGGCCTCGGCCAGCGCCAGCAGGCGCTCGCGAGCGCCGCGCCACCACGGCACCGGGCGCGGCCGCGTGGTGCCGAGGATGTCCTTCCAGCGCGGCCCGAACACCGCGGTCTCGTACACCGGCATCGCCCCCGAGTCGATCAGTTCGGCGTGCAGCACCGGCAGCAGGCCGTCGGCATCGGCCTCGTCGATCACGAAGGTCAGGTTGAGGTCGTTGGACGACTGCGAAATCATGTGCACGCGCTCGCGGCCGAACGTGGCCCACACATCGGAGAGCTTGTGCAGCAGCGAGCGCATGCCCAGGCCCACCAGGGTGATCGCGGCGCAGGGCGCGATCACCTTCACCCGGCAGATCTGCGCGAGGTCCTCGGACAGGCGCGCCAGCACGTCGGTGCTGACCAGGTTCTCGCTGGGGTCGAGCGAGACGGTGACGTTGGTCTCGGCCGAGCCGATCAGGTCGACCGACAGCCCGTGGCGGCGGAAACGCTCGAAGATGTCGGCCAGGAAGCCGACCGACTGCCACATGCCCACCGTTTCCATCGACACCAGCACGATGCCGTTGCGGCGGCTGATCGCCTTGACGCCCGGCACGGGCGCGGCGCTGCCATCGATGCGCGTGCCCGGCAGCCCGGGGCGTTCGGTGTCGAGGATCGACATCGGCACGCCGCTCACCCGGCACGGACCCAGCGACCGTGGATGCAGCACCTTGGCACCGGTGGTCGCGATTTCCTGCGCCTCGGCGTAGTCCAGGCGCGTGAGCAGGCGCGCGTCGGGCACTTCGCGCGGGTTGGCGGTGAACATGCCCGGCACGTCGGTCCAGATCTCGACGCCGCGCGCGCGCAGCAGGCCGCCGAACAGCGCGGCGGAGGTGTCCGAGCCGCCGCGCCCCAGCACCGCGGTGCCGCCGTCGCCGTGCCGGGCGATGAAACCCTGGGTGATCAGCAGCCGGGTCGGCTGCGCGGAAAAGCGCGTGCGCCAGTCGTCGTCGGCCTCGCGCCGGCACGAGACCGACAGCCGCCTGCCCCAGTCGCTCTGGTTGGGCAGCTCGATCGCATCGAGCCAGTCGCGCGCATCCGCCCAGCCGATGTCCAGCCCCTGCGCGTGCAGGTACGCCGCGCCCAGGGTCGAGGACAGCAGCTCGCCCTGGGCCAGTACTTCCGCCTGCCAGTCGAGCGCGCGCGTGCCCGCGCGCGGATCGGTCGCCAGCGCGCACAGCCCGTCCAGGCTCGCGCCGAGCACCGCGTCGGGATCGAGCTCGAGCTCGCGCACGAAGGCGCGGTGGCGTTCGACCAGCGCGTCGACGCGCGTCGACGCATCGGCGGCGCCGTCGGCGATCGCGGTCAGTTCGTTGGTTACACCCGAAAGCGCCGACACCACGACCAGCACGCGGCCCCCGCATTCGTCCGCACGTTTGCGCGCCAGCCGGCCGATCGTGTCCCAGCGATGGCGTTGCGACACCGAAGTGCCGCCGAACTTGAGCACGACCCAGGGCGTGCCGGTCGAAGGAGAGGGCATGGGGGCGAATGGATTCCGGTATAACGGGCGGCCCGTCCGCGCGCGCGGACGGAAGCGCGATTCTACCTACACAGGCCATCCCCCACATGCCCCCACGCCGCTACCTGCAGCTCGACGTGTTCGCCGACCGGCCCGGCGCCGGCAATCCGCTCGGCGTCGTGCTCGATGCCGAGGGGCTGGACGACGCGACCATGCAGGCCATCGCCCGCTGGACGCGCCTGCCCGAGACGACCTTCGTCTTTCCCGCGCCGGGCCCGCAGGCCAGCTACGGCATCCGCATCTTCAGCCCGCGCCGCGAGGTGCCCTTCGCCGGGCATCCCAGCGTCGGCACGGCCCACGCGGTGCTGCAGGCGGGCCTGGCGACGCCGCGCGACGGCCTGCTGGTGCAGGCCGGCATTGCCGGCGAGCTGCCGCTGCGCGTGGATGGCGCCGGCAGCGCGCGTACGATCGCGGTGCGTACGCCACGCGCACGCATTGTCGAAGTGGCCGATGCCGCGCATCCACAGTTGCGGGACGCGCTGGCGGGGCTGGCGACCGGAGCGCTGCCGCCGGCCCTGGTCGACGGCGGCCGCCGCTGGTGGCTGGCCGAACTGGCCAGCGAAGCCGAGCTGCGTGCCGCCACGCCCGACTGGGCGGCGGTCGAACGCCTCGCCCACGCCACCGACAGCATGGGCCTGTGCGTGTTCGCGCGCGGCGGCGGGCTGGACTACGCGCTGGCCGTGCGCGCCTGGGTCGGCCAGACGGCCTGCTTCGAGGACGCGGCGTCGGGCGCGGCCAACGCCACGCTGGCCGCCTGGCTGGCCGCGCGCGACGCGCTCCCCGGCCGCGACGGACGCTACCGCGTCAGCCAGGGCCGCGAAGTCGGTTTCGACGCGATCATCGAACTGCAGGTGGACGAAGCCGGCGACGTCTGGTCCGGCGGCCGCGTGCAGACCGTGCTCGAGGGCACGATCGACTGGCCGTCGGCCTGACCGGAACGCGGCGCGTCGACGCGCGCCGCGAGATGCACTCGACCTCGTAGACCGGCGCGCCGTCGACCCAGGTCGAACGCACCTCCAGCCCGACGAGCTCCGCCGGCGCCACCGACAGCGGATCCTTCGCGAGCACGACGAAATCGGCCTGCAGCCCGGGCGCGAGGCGACCAGTCAGCGCTTCGTCGTGGTTGGCCCAGGCCGCGTCCGCGCTGAAGCCGCGCAGCGCCTCGGCGACGGTCAGCCGTTGCGCCGGCAGCCAGCCGCCGGGAGGCTGCCCTTCGCGATCCTGGCGCGTCACCGCCGCGTACAGCCCCAGGCGCGGATCGGGCGATTCGACCGGGAAGTCCGAGCCCAGCGCCAGCCGCACGCCGGCCCCGGCGAAGCTGCGCCAGGCATAGGCGCCGGCGATGCGCTGCCCGCCCACCCGGGCCTGCGCCCAGGGCATGTCGGAGGTGGCGTGGGTGGGTTGCATCGAGGCCACGATGCCGAGCGTCGCGAAACGCGAGATGTCCGCCGGATTGATGATCTGCGCGTGCTCGATGCGCCAGCGGTGGTCCGGGTCCGCGCCCTCCAGCGCACGCGCATAGGCGTCGAGAACCAGGCGGTTGCCGCGGTCGCCGATCGCGTGCGTGGCGACCTGCAGGCCGCAGCTGCGGGCGCGCTCGAGCAACGCACCGAAGCGCGCCGGCTCGATCAGCACCAGCCCGCGGTTGCCCGGATCGTCGCTGTAGTCCTGCGCCAGTGCCGCGCCGCGGCTGCCCAGCGCGCCATCGATCAGGAACTTCACCCCGCGCATCTGCAGGCGCCGGCCCGGATGCGTGTACGCACCGTGGTCGCAGAGCCAGTCCAGCGCGCGGTCGTCGCCATTGGCGTAGGCGCTGATCCGCAACGGCAACCGGCCTGCGTCGGCGAAACGGCGCAGCTGTTCGAAGTCCGCCAGCGACGTGCCCATGTCGTGCACGCCGGTCAGCCCATGGCGCACCGCCTCGGCCAGCGCCAGCGACAGCGCGCGGTCGGCGTCGTCCTGGTCCATCTCCGGCGCCACCGCGGCGACCAGGCGTTCGGCGTCGTCCACGAACACGCCGGTGGGTTTGCCGGCCGCGTCGCGCACGATCAGGCCGCCCGGCGGCTGGCCCTGCGCGAGCAGCTTCGCGGCAGCAGGATCGGCCGCGATCGCGCGCAGCACCGCCGAGTTCACCCAGCCCGCGTGGCCATCGACCCGCCCCAGCCACACCGGCCGCTCGGGGAACGCCGTGTCCAGGTCGGCGACGGTGGGAAACTCCTGCTCCGGCCAGTCGTTCTGGTCCCAGCCGCGGCCGACCAGCCATTCGCCTGCGGGGAGATCGCGCTCGAATGCACGCAGGCGCTCGAGGATCTCCTGCTTGCTGCGGGTGCCGACCAGGTCGACGCGGGTCAGCGCCAGGCCGAGACCGACGATATGGCCATGGGCGTCGATCAGGCCGGGCACGACGGTCGCATCGCCGACGTCGAGCCGGCGCGCATCCGGGAAACGCGCGCCGAGTTCGGCGGCATCGCCAACGGCCAGGATTCGCCCGTCGTCGTCCCAGACCAGCGCTTCCGCCAGCGGACGTTCGGGATCGGAGGTATGGATCTTCGCCGCCTGCAGCAGCGTCTCGTTACCCGCCGCCGATGAGCAGGCGGCAGCGCAGAGCAGAGCCAGGAAAGACTTGCGGAACATGGGCGACATCCCTTCGGGCGGTGCGCCGATGCTACAGCCTCGCCGCGGCGCGCACCGGGCGCGCCGCCGGGGTCACTCGGGGCGTACGTCGACCCGCACGCGGATGCGGTCGCCCGGGTGGTAGCTGGTGCGCGTGGTGTACTGGCGCCCGGCGTACTCGTAGGTCACGTCGTAGCGGTCGACCGCGCGCTCGTAACCGTCGCGGCCATCGGCGTCGTAGCGGTCGTAGCCGCCGTCGCGATAGGGATCGGGTTCGCAGACGGTGACGTAGGCATCGCGCTGGCGGCGGTTGGCGTCGTAGATGCCGCGACCGGCCGCGCCGCCCACCATCGACCCGACCGCGGTACCGATGTAGCGTCCGCTGCCGCCGCCGACCTGGCTGCCCAGCACCGCGCCGGCGATCCCGCCGATCACGGTCGCCACCAGGCGCCCGTTCTCGTCGCGACGCGACTGGCCGTAGGGGTCGCCATAGCCGTCGTAGCGGCGGTCGCCGTACCCGTCGCGATAGGGATCGCTGCTCACGTATCCGTCGCGGCGGGTCTGGCAACGGCGCCCGTCGTTGACCGGGCGGCTGCGGCCGTCGAACACCGGATCCACGCGCACCACCCGCGCCCAGTCGTATCCGTCCTGCGCGTACGCGTCGCGCGCTGCATCGCGATAGCGGTCCTGGTCCTGCCAGTCGCCCGGCGAACGGTGGCTGTAGTCGCCATAGGGGCGGTCGTAGGTCTGCGCCGCGGCGGCGCCCGGCAGCAGCAGCGCAATGGCCAGCGCGATCCCGATGGGCTTCATGGCAGTCTCCCGCGCCGGACGGTGGCGCAGGCGCAGATGCTGGGCGCGTGGCGCTAACGCGGGCCTGAACCCGCTTGCGCCGGGGGCCGGCGTTTACCCGGCCGACAGCCAGGCCAGCGCCTGCGCGGCGCAGCCGGCGGCGCCGCGCCCCAGCAGCGGGCCGACGTGGCTCACCGCCTGCGCCTGCAGCAGCGACCCGCCCCAGTCGCGGGCCAGCGCCGCGGTCAGCGCGGGTGGCACATCGTCGTCGACCATCGAGGCGATGCACAGCAGGCGGCATTCCGGCCGTTCCAGCTCGATGCCCGCATAGGCCTCGCGCATCGCCAGCCCGCTCTCGTCGCGCCAGTTGCGGAAGGCGAACAGCGCCGTCGCTTCGTCCGCGTCGGGCAACGCCCGGCGGGTGCCGGTGAGCCGCGCGTCGCGTTGCCACGGCACGACATCCGGCCAGTCGCGGCCGGGCAGCTGCGCATGCCATGGCGCGGGCGGCAGTGGATTGACCATCACCAGGGCATCGGCCGCGTCGGCGCAGGCGGCCGCGAGCAGGCCGCCGAGGCTGGCGCCGACCACGGCGCGAGGACGCGGCAGGCGCTCGAGCCCCGCGCGAACCTGGGCGAGGTAGTCGTCGAATCCGGTCAGCGCCAGGCCACCCGGCGCCGGCTGCAGGTCCGGCGTTTCCACGCGCAGCTGCGGCGTTTCGAACACGCCGCGCCAGACGGCCCATTCCCAGCCGCCACCGCCGCCGCCGTGGACCATCAGCACCGACCGGATCGTTTCACCCAAGCAGTTCCGCCTCCAGCGTCACCGGCACCGCGCTGAGCGCACGCGAGACCGGACAGTTCTGCTTGGCATCCTCGGCGATCTCGCGGAACTTCGCCGCGTCCAGGCCGGGGACCCGCGCCTTCATCTTCAGCCGGATCGCGCTCAGCGACGGCCCGCCTTCCATCGACAGGTCGACCTCGGCGCTGCCGTCCAGCGATTCGGGCGGATGCCCGGCTTCGCTCAGCTTGGCCGACAGGGCCATGGTGAAGCAGCCGGCATGCGCGGCGGCGATCAGCTCCTCCGGATTGGTGCCCTTCTCGTCGCCGAAGCGGCTGTTGAATCCGTAGCGCGTGCCGTCAAGCAGGCCGCTGGCCGGGGTCGTCAGCGTGCCGCGGCCGCTCTTGAGGTCGCCTTCCCAGTGGGCGCTGGCCTTGCGCGAAATACCCATCGTGTCGCTCCGTGTCGGGGAAAGCGGCCAGCGTACGGAGCGCCGCGTTACTTCCGCGTATGGCGCTGGTCCGCGCAGCGGCGCGTCTGCTGCGTCGCAACGCGCCCGCCGCCGCGCGACGCGCTAAGGTGTCCGCCCGCCATGACCGCCCCTCGAGCGAACGCTCGAACGGCAGCGTTCCTCCCGCGGACAGCCATGACGGCGCCATGCGGACCACCGCAGGGGCCCGGCCATGCGCGCCGGCCTTCCCGCGTCGTCGTCCGCCCATCCGGCGCCGGACACCGGCGCGAGCCCACCAGGGAGGACACGGCACCATGCCCCACTCGACACAGCAGATCCGCAACGTGGCCCTCGCGGGCCACCCCGGCGCCGGCAAGACCACCCTGTTCGAAGCCCTGCTGCATGCCGGCGGCGCGATCCAGACGGCAGGCACGGTCGAACGCGGGACCACGGTCTCCGACTTCGACCCCATCGAGAAGCAGCGCGGCCACTCCATCGACGCCGCCATCGCCAGCTTCGACGCCCGGACCGGCGACGGCCGGTCCCTCCACCTCAACCTGATCGACCTGCCGGGCTATCCGGACTTCCGCGGCCCGGCCCTGGCCGCGCTGGCGGTCGTGGACACCGCCCTGGTGGTGGTCGATGCGGCCGGCGGGGTCGAGTACGGCACCCGGCGGCTGATGGCGCGCGCCAGCGAGCGCGGCCTGTGCCGGGCGATCTTGGTCAACCGCATCGATGCCGAAGGCGCCGATCCCGGCCGCGTGCTGGAACTGCTGCGCGAAGCCTTCGGCCCGGAAGTGCTGCCGCTCAACCTGCCCGCCGACGACGGCAGCCGCGTGCTCGACTGCTTCGGCAGCGACCAGGGCGAGAGCGACCTGGGTCCGGTCGCGGACTGGCACCGGCGCATCCTCGACCAGGTGGTGGAGATCAACGAGACGGTGATGGACCACTACCTGGAACTGGGCGAAGACGGCCTGTCGGGCAGCGAACTGCACGAGGCCTTCGAGCAGTGCCTGCGCGAGGGACACCTGGTGCCGGTCTGCTTCGCCTCGGCGCGCAGCGGCGTCGGCATCGATGCGCTGCTGGACATCGCTGCCCGCCTGTTCCCGCATCCCGGCGAGGCCAATCCCCCGCCCTTCATGAAGGGCGAGGGCAGCGCCGCGCAAGCTTTCGCGACCGCACCGGACCCGGACGCGCACGTGGTCGCCGACGTGTTCCGCATCGTCCACGACCCCTTCGTCGGCAAGCTGGGCGTGTTCCGCGTCTACCAGGGCACGCTGCGCAAGGACAGCCAGCTGTTCGTCGACGACGGGCGCAAGCCGTTCAAGGTCGGCCACCTGTACCGGCTGCGCGGGCGCGAGCACGTGGAGATCGACCAGGCGGCGCCCGGCGACATCGCCGCGATCGCCAAGGTCGAGGACCTGCACCTGGATGCGGTGCTGCACGACAGCCACGACGAAGACCACATCCACCTGGCGCCGGTCGCCTTCCCGAAGCCGATGTTCGGGCTGGCGGTCAGCGCCGGCAGCCGCGGCCAGGAGCAGAAGCTGGCGACCGCGCTGCACCGGCTGGCCGAGGAGGATCCCTGCTTCCAGGTCGAGCACGAGGACGAAACCAACGAAACGGTGATCCGTGGCCTGTCCGACCTGCACCTGCGGGTCAACCTGGAACGCCTGCGCGACCGGTTCGGCGTAGAGGTCGACACGCGCCCGCCGCGCATCGCCTATCGCGAAACCATCTCCACCGGCGCCGAAGGACACCACCGGCACAAGAAGCAGACCGGCGGCGCCGGCCAGTTCGGGGAGGTGTCGCTGCGGGTGGAGCCGCTGCCGCGCGGGGCGGGTTTCGAGTTCGTCGACGAGGTCAAGGGCGGGGTGATCCCGGGCCAGTTCCTGCCGGCGGTCGAGAAGGGCGTGCGCCAGGTGCTGCGCTCGGGCGCGAGCTCGGGCCATCCCATGCAGGACCTGCGCGTGGTGGTGCACGACGGCAAGCACCATCCGGTCGACAGCAAGGAAGTCGCCTTCGTCGCCGCCGGGCGCAAGGCCTTCCTCGATGCGATCGGCAAGGCCGCGCCGCTGGTGCTCGAGCCGATCGTCGACCTGGCGGTGCACGCGCCGGAACAGGCGATGGGCGACATCAGCGGCAGCCTCGCCGGCAAGCGCGCGCGCATCAACGGCACCGACGCCACCGGCAACGGCGAGATCGCGATCACCGCCCAGGTGCCGCTGTCCGAGCTGGAAGGTTATGCCGCGGAGCTGAAGTCGATCACCGCCGGGCGCGGCCGCTACAGCCTGGATTTCAGCCACTACGAGGCGGTTCCGCCGCAGGTCCAGCAGGCGCTGGTGGCGGCGTATTCGCCCCGCCACGACGACGATTGAGCGCGCGTTCGATGGCCCCCGCCGTTGCCGCCGCGCTGGCCGACGCGATCCTCGTCCTGCACGTGGGCGTGGTCGCGTTCGTGGTGCTGGGCGCGCTGGCGGTCCTGGCCGGCGGCCCGCTCGGCTGGCGCGTGGTCCGCCGACGCGGACTGCGCGCCACCCACCTCGGGCTGGTGCTGGCGATCGCACTGCAGGCCTGGCTGGGGCGTCTGTGCCCGCTCACGACCTGGGAGCAGGCGTTGCGAATCCGAGCCGGGCAGCACACTTACGGCGGTTCCTTCGTGCAGCACTGGCTGTCGCGGCTGATCTTCTTCGAGGCGCCCTGGTGGGCATTCGTCCTGGGTTACAGCGCGTTCGCCGCGCTCGTGCTCGGCGCCTGGTGGCGCTGGCCACCCTTCCGGCGGCGGTCGCGGACCGGACCGGCGCACTGACGCACAACTGCCCGCGGACGCTTTTTTTTCGCGGTTTCCTATTGGCGAGGCCTTGCGGATGCCCTACATTGCGCCTGCCGGCACGTTCGGCCAGATCAGAACGCAGACCACACAGACGAGGGAACACACACCCATGGCAAAGAAGAAGGCCCCGACCAAGAAGGCGGCTGCTCCGAAGAAGGCTGCCAAGCCTGCTGCCCCCAAGCCGATCAAGGAAGCCCTGAGCAAGTCGGGCCTGGTCGCGCACATCGCCGACGCCACCAGCGTCGCGGCGAAGGACATCCGTGCGGTGCTGGGCGCGCTCGAAGGCGCGATCCACGCTTCGCTCAACAAGAAGGGCGCGGGCAGCTTCACCCTGCCGGGCGTGGCCAAGTTCAGCGCGGTCAACGTGCCGGCCAAGCCGAAGCGCAAGGGCATCAACCCGTTCACCAAGGAAGAGCAGTGGTTCGCCGCCAAGCCCGCCTCGGTGAAGGTCAAGGTGCGTCCGCTGAAGAAGCTCAAGGACGCCGCGGCCTGATCGCCGGCGAACTCGAAGCGACATCCGGAACGGGACGGCAATTGCCGTCCCGTTTCCTTTTGGGGGGTTAGGATGCGCGCATCCCCCACTGGACGACACCCATGAGCCTCAACGGATTCCTCGACCACCTGCTCAAGTCCGCGGCGCCGACCACGCTGTCGGACAAGGACGGCCGCGGCGGCCTCGGCGGCATGCTGGGATCGGATTTCGGCAAGGGCGCGATGACCGGCGGCGCGCTGGGCCTGCTGCTGGGACGCAACAAGACCAGCCGCAAGCTCGCCACCTACGGCGGCCTGGCCGCGCTCGGCATGATGGCCTACCGCGCCTATGGCGACTACCGCGCGCAGCAGGGCGCGCCGGTGCAGCCGCAGACGGTCGATCGGCTGCCGCCGCCGCAGGCCAACCTGCATGCCGAGGCGATCCTGCGCGCCCTGGTCGCCGCGGCCAAGGCCGACGGCCACATCGACGCGCGCGAGCGCGAGGTGATCGAAGGCGAATTCGCACGGATGGCGCCGGGCGCGGACGTGCAACAGTGGATGAAGGCCGAGCTGGACAAGCCGCTCGACCCGGCCGAGGTGGCGCGCGCGGGGTCCACGCCCGAGATCGCCTCGGAGATGTACCTGGCCAGCCTGGTCGCGGCCGACGACCAGAACTTCATGGAACGCGCGTACCTGGACGAACTCGCGCGCCAGCTGGGGCTGGACGAGGCGCTGAAGCAGCGCCTCGAGCAGGAGTACCGCAGCGCGGCGGCGTGAAGCGGCGCGCTGCGGCGGGTAGGATTCGGCATCGCCATGGGGCATCGATGATGGACAAGCGGTTCTGGATCTGCGGCACCGTGGTCTCGTTCGCGGCGCTGCTGCTGTCGTTCCTGGTCCACGGCCTGCTGCTGGCGCCGGACTACGCGGCGCTGGTGCACGAGTATCGCGACGCGCGCGACGGCGCGCGGCAGCTGCCGTGGGTGCTGCTGGCGCACGCCCTGCTCGGCTTCGCGATGACCTGGATCTTCAGCGTCGGCTTCGCGCACGATCGCCGGCCGCTCCGGCAGGGCCTGCGTTTCGGCGTGGCGATGGCGCTGGTCGCGGCCGTGCCGGCCTGCCTGCTGGCCTACGCCGCACAGCCGCTGCCGGCCGGCTTCATCGTCCGCCAGGCGGCGCTCGGCAGCGCCAGCATGGTCCTGCTGGGCCTGCTGCTGGCCTGGCTGCAGCCGCGCCGCCGCGCATTCACCGCGCCGCACTGACGCTGCGCATGCAGGCGCGCGCGGCACACTGTCGCGCCCTTTCCGCACCGGGGTCCTCGATGCCACGCCGCTTCGCCACTTCCATCGCCGGGACGCTCTGCCTGGCCTCGTTCATCGCCCTGACCGGCTGCGGCGACTCCGAGCCCGTCGTGGCGGAACAGGACAGCACCCACGCGCCACTTCCCGGACCGCAGCAGGCCGGCGGAGCCGTGACCGACATGCCCGCGGCGCCGGGACCGGGGGAAGTTCCGCTGGCCGGATCGGCGCCTCCTCCGCCGCCACCCGAACATCCCCCGGTGGACGGCGTCGCGGGCCTGCCGCCGCTCGAGGACAATCCCGAGGCCGGCCTGCTGGCCACGCCGCCGCCCGCAGGCGCGCCGGATCCCCAGGCCGCGCCCGCCGCGACGGTCGAGGATCCGCGGGACGTGCTGCGCCGCTACTACGCCGCGATCAACGCGCGCGATTTCGCCACCGCGCAGGCCGCATGGATCGAAGGCGCCGGCGCGGCCGCGACGCTCGCGCAGGACTTCGCCAGCGCCACGTCGGTGGAGCTGACCGTGGGCGAACCACGGCCGGCCGAGGGCGCCGCGGGATCGGTCTACGTCGAGGTGCCGGTGACCGTGACCACGATGCGCGCCGACGGCAGCCGCCAGCACCAGGCCGGGCGCTACACCCTGCGCCGCTCGCAGGTGGACGGCGCGAGCGCGGCGCAGCGCAACTGGCGCATCGCCGCCATCGACCTGCGCGACGCCGTGGGCTAGCTGCCGGCGCTCCTCACAGCTCGAACCGGTAGCTGAGCTTGACCAGCAGCTGCTCGTCGTCGCGCAGGCCGAAGCTGTCGCCGAGCGCGCCGCCCAGGCCATCGGCGATGTCACGGCGCTCGAAGCCGCCGCGGCCATACACCACGTACAGGTAGGACAGCGGCGCCAGTTCGTAGCGGTAGCGCACCTGGAAGGCCAGGTTGCGCACGCTGAAGTCGGCGATGGCGTCGTCCACGGCGACGGCGTGCCCGGCCGGATCGAAGCGCCAGCCCTGGCGCAGGCGCGCGTCGATCGCGATCGCCTCCAGCTTCACGCGCAGCTCCTGGCGCGCATCGATCGCCCAGTCCAGGCCCGCGATCAGCTTGGCCTCCTTGCCGGAGAACGCGCCCACCAGGTCGCCACGGTCCGGGCCTTGCCAGATCAGCCAGTCCGGGCGGGTGGTCAGCACGCCGCCGAGGTCGAGGCTGAAGGCGTCGCTGACGAAATAGGTGACGCCGTACCAGCTGGCGCTGCCGAGCCTGTCGTTTCCGTCCAGGCCGCCGGTGAACACTTCCAGCTCCACGCCATGCGACCAGCGTCCCTTGCGCGGGCGCCGGTACTCGTAATAGGCGTTGAAGTTGGCCGGCAGGCGCACGTTGCCGCGTCCGCGCAGCAGGGTGTCGTTGACGCCGGCGCTGTTGAGGTTCACCTGCGCGTACTCGCTGCTGCCGTCGCGCAGCTGGCCGTCGCGGCTGATGCGCAGCTGGTCGTTGAGCAGGTCGCCGTGGTTGTTGCGGTTGGTGCTCACGCGCCAGCGCCAGTCGGTGGAGGCGTAGCGCGACGTGTCCGGCAGGTCGGTGGTGCGGTGCGAGGCCTGCCAGTGCAGGTAGTTCACGCTGTTGCGCGCCAGGTAGCCGGCATCGTTGATCTCGAGGTCGTTGCCGAAATGCATGGCGATCCACTGCTGGCGCCAGCCGCGGTCCATCTCGTAGTCCGCCCACACGCTGGCGCCGATGTCGCTCGTGCGTCCGCCGGCGTCGTCGATGCGGCTGCCGAACACGCGGCTGCGCAGGTTCCAGCGCGGCGTCGGCCGCCAGTTGTGGTCGACGCCCAGCACCGTCGCCTCGCGGCCGAGGAACGGCCTGTCGACGCGCGTCAGCATCAGGCCCAAGTCCTGCATCTCGAAATCGCGCACCAGGCGCAGCGCATGGAAGCTGCGCCCCGCTTCGCCCGCCTCGTCGGCGGAAAACAGCCCGTACTTCAGCCCGCCGACGCTGCCGTTGAGCTTGATCGCGGCGGCGATGTCGCTGGCGCCGCGGCCGTCGTCGGCCGGCCCGCCGACGCGGCGCGTGTACAGCAGCTGGCTGAAGTCCGACGGCGTGGTGTATTCGAAGATGCCCTGGTTCTCGGTGAAGAACGGGCGCTTGTCGCTGACGAAGGTCTCGGTGGCGCTGAAGTTCACCACCAGGTCGTCGCTCTCGACCTGGCCGAAATCCGGATTGACCGTGGCCGAGAGCTGGAAGCGGCCGTTCGGCTTCCAGAACAGGTCGGCGCCGGCGTTGCCGTGGCCCGCGTCGCCGACGTTGTCGTACAGCGCAGAGACGTAGGGCGTGACCGCCAGCAGCGACTGGTCGTACGCCGGCACCGTGACCGGCGCGAACTCGGACAGGAAGCGCGGGCGCTCGAAGCTGGCGACGGGCCAGGCCATGCGCTCGCCGGTCGATCCGACCACGCGCGCGAGGAAGATCCGCAGCTCGCGCTCGCCCCCGCCCGCGTCGGGCATCGGTGCGGTGTGCCAGGGGATCAGCAGCTCAACGCTCCAGCCCGTGTCGTCCTCCGACACGGCATGGCGCCAGAGACCGTCCCAGTCGTTGTTGAACTGGTTCTGGTTGGTGATGATCTCGTCGGCCACGCCGCCGCTGGAGGCGACGGTGAAGGCATAGCCGGTGCGGCCGCCGCCCTCGAAATCGACGAAGACGTTGACCCGGTCGACCTGCTCGTCGAAATCGCGGCGCACCTTCTGGCGCGTGCGCGGCACGCCCGGCGGCTGGGTATTGCGGAAGGCGACGGCCAGGCCCTCGGGGGTGGCCAGGATCCAGGCTTCGGTGCGCAGTGAACCGGGTTCGCCGGTCAGCGGCTGGACCTTGCGGAAATCGGCGACCTGGCGCGCGCCGGCCCATTCGTCCGGCTCGATGCGGCCGTCGATCTCGACCGCCGCCGCCGGCGCGCCGAACGCGGCCAGCACCAGGAGCCACCACCGCCAATCCCTGCGCCGCGCCATGCCACCCCCGCCCTTCTCCGTGGCGCACAGGCTAGGAATGCGCGCCGCCGCCGGCGCGTCCCATCGGTCATGGCAACCTTTTCGCTGCCGGCCGCATCCCGGCCCGGCGGATCAGCGCTTGCGCTTGGGCTGCAGCATCGTCCCGGTGCACTTCTTCGAGCCGCAGCGGCAGCCCCACAGCTTCTTCAGCTTCGGGGTGTGCGGCTCGTCCAGGGTGATGCCGTAGTTGTAGGTGAGTTCCTCGCCCGGCTTGATGTCGCGGATCGCGTGGATGAACACCTTGTCCTTCTCGCGCCGGTCTTTGGGATCCTCTTCCACCTCCGACTCGCAGTTCGGATCGCAGCTGTGGTTGATCCAGCGCGCGACGTTGCCGCGCTTGTTGGCATCGATCACGTACTCGTCGTTGAGCGTGAACAGGAAGGTGTGGCCGTCCTCGTCCTCCTCCCCATATTCCTCGTCCACCTCGGCATGGGTCCGCAGCGTGCCCTGGTAACGGATGATGCGCTCCCCCTTCCTGATCAGCTCGGTGGCGAATACGCCGTTGCCATGGATCGGGGAGAGGCGGGCTTCGATCTTCTTGTTGGGCATCTCGGGGACAGGGTCGTGGAGCGGTGGGACCGGCATTGTGGCACGAGCGGCACGGTGCACCCGTGCGCCCGCTCCGCCGCGGGTGCCGGAAGTCACCATGACCGATGGGCCGGCACGCGCCTGGCGCGTCCTGTCGGCGCGCCGCGCGTCGTTGGAATGCGCACATCCACAGCCCTGCCCGCCCATGCGCCCGTTTCCGATCCTGCTGCTTGCCCTGACCACCGCCATCGCCGCCAGCGGCTGCCAGGACAGCGCCGCCGCCCCCGCCGCTCCCGGGACGCCCGCCGCGGCGGTCGATCCCCTCGTCGCCGAAGGCGAATACCTGGTGCGCATCGGCGGCTGCAACGACTGCCACACCGCCGGCTACGTCGAGCGCGCCGGGGAGATGCCCCAGGCCGAATGGCTGACCGGTTCGCCGCTGGGCTACTCCGGCCCCTGGGGCACCACCTACCCCACCAACCTGCGGCTGAGCCTCGGCGCGCTCGGCGAGTCCGAGTGGCTCACCTACAGCGCCAACCTGCACACCCGCCCGCCGATGCCCGATTTCATGCTGCGGCAGATGCGCGAGCAGGACCGGCGCGCGATCTACCGCTTCATCCGCTCGCTCGGCCCTGCCGGCGAGCCCGCGACCGCCGCGCTGCCGCCCGGCCAGACGCCGCCGCCGCCCTACTTCGGACTCGTCCTGCCGGAGGGCTGAGCGCCAGCCGTCGGTTCACCACGGCCAGAGGCCGGTCCAGCGCGAAGCCAAGGCCAAGGCGAACGCGCTCCAGGCGGCGCCCTTGAGCCCGCGGGCCGCCCGCCACAGCAGGAACACCGCGCCAACCACCAGTGCCGCCCTGAACAGGCGGCCATCGTGCGCCGCCGTGGCGGCATGGCCCTGGATCGTCTGCATGTTTCCGTCTCCTTCGCGTCCCCGGCGGACAGCGCCAGCTTCGCGCAGGCAGGCCGGGCGCGGCAGTCGCGGCTGTCAGCGCCGGATCCTGACAGCCGTCACTCCTGAACATCCAGCAGTCCGGGGTTTGAGCCGGGCCGCGCCAAAGCGTACAATTTTGGTCCCCATTTCAGGGCCAGGACCGGAATGCTGCGCGTCACCAAGCTCACCGACTACGCCACCGTGGTGCTGACCGTGCTCGCCGCGCGGCCGGCCGACGTGCTGAGCGCGAGCGAGCTGGCCGAGCGCGCAGGCCTGGAGGTGCCCACGGTGAGCAAGCTGCTCAAGCCGCTGGCCCAGGCCGGCCTGGTCGAGGGCTTCCGCGGCGCCCGCGGCGGCTACCGGCTGGCGCGTCCGGCCTCGGCGATCAGCCTGGTCGAGATCGTCGAGGCGATGGAAGGCCCGTTGGCGATGACCGAGTGCAGCCTCGACCACGGCGAGTGCGGCATTTCCGGCCACTGCGGCGTGCGCGGCAACTGGCGCCGGATCAACGACGTGGTCCACGCCGCGCTGCGCGACGTCAGCCTGGCCCAGATGCTCGGCGACGGCCCGGTGCCCGCCCCCTCCCCCCAACCTTCCGGCCGGCGCATCGACGCGCGCCTGGCCAACGCATAACCGTACAGGCAGCCATATGGCCACCCAACTCGAAGACGCCCCCGTCGCCAACCGGGAAATCCACGAACAGCTCGGCCGTCGCTACGACGCCGGCTTCGTCACCGACATCGAGTCCGACTCGCTGCCGCCGGGCCTGGACGAGGACGTCGTCCGCGCCCTGTCGGCCAAGAAAGGCGAGCCGGCGTGGATGACCGAGTGGCGGCTGGCCGCCTACCGCCACTGGCTGACCATGCCGGTGCCGCACTGGGCCAAGCTGAAGATCGCGCCGATCGATTTCCAGGCGATCAGCTACTACTCGGCGCCCAAGGGCCCGAAGTACAAGTCCTTCGACGAAGTGCCGAAGGAACTGCTGGACACCTACGACAAGCTCGGCGTGCCGCTGCACGAGCGCGCCAGGCTCGCCGGCGTGGCGGTGGACGCCGTATTCGACTCGGTCTCGGTCGGCACCACCTTCCGCAAGGAGCTGGCCGAGAAGGGCATCATCTTCTGCTCGATGTCCGAGGCCATCCAGGACCATCCGGACCTGGTGCAGCGCTACCTCGGCACCGTGGTGCCGGTGGGCGACAACTACTTCGCCGCACTCAATTCGGCGGTGTTCTCCGACGGCTCGTTCGTGTTCATCCCCAGGGGCGTGCGCTGCCCGATGGAGCTGTCCACCTACTTCCGCATCAACGCCGGCCACACCGGCCAGTTCGAGCGCACCCTGATCGTCTGCGAGGAATCGGCCCAGGTGTCCTACCTGGAAGGCTGCACCGCGCCGATGCGCGACGAGAACCAGCTGCACGCGGCGGTGGTCGAGCTGGTGGCGCTGGACGACGCCGAGATCAAGTACTCGACCGTGCAGAACTGGTACCCGGGCGACGAAAACGGCGTCGGCGGCATCTACAACTTCGTGACCAAGCGGGCCGAGTGCCGCGGCGCGCGCAGCAAGGTCGTGTGGGCGCAGGTCGAGACCGGTTCGGCGATCACCTGGAAGTACCCCTCCTGCGTGCTGCTGGGCGACGATTCCTCGGGCGAGTTCCATTCGGTGGCGCTCACCCACCATCGCCAGCAGGCCGACACCGGCACCAAGATGATCCACGTCGGCAAGCGCACCAAGAGCAAGATCGTCAGCAAGGGCATCAGCGCCGGCCACGGCCAGAACACCTACCGCGGCCTGGTCAAGATCGCCGCGGGCGCCGAAGGCGCGCGCAACTACACCCAGTGCGACAGCCTGCTGATCGGCAAGAAGTGCGGTGCGCACACCTTCCCCTATATCGAGGTGAAGAACCCCGGCGCGACCGTCGAGCACGAGGCCACCACCTCGAAGATCAGCGACGACCAGATGTTCTACTGCCGCGCGCGCGGCATCTCCGAGGAGGACGCGGTGAGCCTGATCGTCGACGGCTTCTGCAAGCGGGTCTTCCGCGAGCTGCCGATGGAATTCGCGGTCGAGGCCAAGAAGCTGCTGGATGTGTCGCTGGAAGGCTCGGTCGGATGAGGTGGCTGGCCACCGTGGTGGCGTTCCTGCCTGCCGGATGCGCGTCGGTCGGCCCTCCGACCTGGACCGGCGCCCCGCCCGTGACCGGGACGCTCCACCACGCCGGCGCTCCCATCGCCGGCACGAGGGTACGTCTCGTGGGCGGCCTGGACGCAGCGACGGCCGAAGCCGTCACCGATGCCGAAGGCCGCTTTTCCATCGGGCCGCTCGGCAAGAAAGGGCACGCCGCCCACGTGGGATTTTCCGGTATCGGCGAATCGGTCGCCCGCTGGAAGATCGAGTTCCAGCGGGAAGGCCGATGGCTGACCGGCTGGGAATCCAGCGGCGGGATCGGCTACGCGCCACGGGACACCGTGGAGGCGGACTGCGATACCGCCCGCCCGGCGTCCGCTTCCGACATCGCCGGCCGCGGAACCGACGGAGCGGGCTTCTGCCGGCTCGCCCTGGCCGCACACTGATTCGAACCACACTCGCGGCGGGCCAAGACCTGCCCATGGACTCCTGAACATGCTCAAGATCGACAATCTCCACGCCACCGTGGGCGACCGCGAAATCCTCAAGGGCCTGTCGCTCGACGTGCGCCCCGGCCAGGTCCACGCCGTCATGGGCCCCAACGGGGCCGGCAAGTCCACGCTCGGCAACATCCTCGCCGGCCGCGACGGCTACGAGGTCACCGCAGGCAGCATCGAGTTCGACGGCAAGCCGCTGCTGGAACTGGAGCCGGAAGAGCGCGCCGCAGCCGGCGTGTTCCTCGCCTTCCAGTATCCGGTCGAGATCCCGGGGGTGAACAACACCTACTTCCTGCGCAGCGCGCTCAACGCGCAGCGCAAGGCGCGCGGCGAGGCCGAACTCGACTCGATGCAGTTCCTCAAGCTGGTGCGCGAGAAGCTCTCGGTGCTGCACCTGGACGACAAGCTGCTGCACCGCGGCGTCAACGAGGGCTTCTCCGGCGGCGAGAAGAAGCGCAACGAGATCTTCCAGCTGGCCGTGCTCGAGCCCAAGCTCGCGATCCTGGACGAGACCGATTCGGGCCTGGACATCGACGCGCTCAAGCACGTCGCCGACGGCGTCAACGCGCTGCGCTCGCCCGAGCGTTCGTTCGTGGTGATCACCCACTACCAGCGCCTGCTCGACTACATCAAGCCGGACGTGGTGCACGTGCTGGCCGACGGCCGCATCGTCGAGACCGGCGGTCCCGAACTGGCGCTCGAGCTGGAACAGCACGGCTACGCCTGGATCGCGGACCGCGTGGCCCCGGGAGCCGGCGCGTGACCAGCCCCCTGCTCGATTCCCTGGCCAGCGCCTTCGAGGGCGACGCCACCCGCCGCGAGGCGCTCGATGCGGTGCTGCGCGACGGCCTGCCCGGCCCGCGCAGTGAAAGCTGGAAGTACACCTCGCTGCGCGCGCTCGAGCGGCGCCATTTCGCGCCTGCCGCCACGCAAGCGGCCGCCATCGACGCTGCCGCGCTCGAGGCGATCCCGGGGCCGCGCCTGGTCTTCGTCAACGGCCGCCACGACGCGGCGCTGTCGCGCCTGGACGGCCTGCCCGGGGGCGTCGAGCTGGTGGCGGCCGAACGCGAAGCCGCCTACGAGGACGTGCCGCCGGCCGACGCCGTGTTCGCCCGCCTCAACGCGGCGCTGGCCCACGGCGGGCTGCGCCTGAAGGTCGCCGCCGGCGTGGACGTGCCCGCGCCCGTCCACCTGGTCTTCGTCGGCGCGCCTGCCGACGCGGACCTCGCCTGGCACCTGCGCCACCAGATCGTGCTCGCGGAGGGCGCGACCCTGCGCGTGCTCGAGCACCATCTCGCCGCGGGCGGCCACCGCCACCTCGACAACAGCGTGCTGGCGATCGACGTGGCCCCGCGCGCGACCCTGCTGCATGCGCGCGTCCAGCATGCCGGCGAGGGCGCGAGCCTGTTCCTGCGCACCGATGCGCGGCTGGCCGAGGAGGCGAAGTACCGCCGCATCGACCTCGAGCTCGGCGGCGCGCTGTCGCGCCACGAGCTCAACGTGCGCCTGGAGGGCGACCGTGCCGAACTGACCGCCAATGGCGTGCTGCTGGCCGCCGGCCGCAGCCACCTCGATACCCGCCTCGGCATCGAGCACGCCGCGCGCGACACCCGCTGCGAACTGCTGTGGCGCGGCGTCGGTGCAGGGCGCGGCCGCGCGGTGTTCCACGGCGGCATCACCATCGAAGCCGGTGCCGACGGCACCGACGCGCGGCTGTCGAACAAGAACCTGCTGCTCTCGTCCACCGCCGAGATCGACACCCAGCCGGTCCTGGTGATCCACGCCGACGAGGTACAGGCCGCGCATGGCGCCACCGTCGGCCAGCTCGACGCCAACGCCCTGTTCTACCTGCGCTCGCGCGGGCTGCCGGCCGGCGAGGCGCGCCAGCTGCTCACCGTGGCGTTCTGCCGCGAACCGCTGGCGGCGATCTCCGACGAGGCCGTGCGCGATGCGCTGGTGGCCCACATCGACCGTGCGCTGGACGCGCTGGGAGCCTGAGGTGGGCAGCGCCGTCACCCGACCCGACGCGGCCACGCCCGACTGGGCCCGCATCCGCGCCGACTTCCCGCTGCTGCAGCGGCAGGTGCACGGCAAGCCGCTGGTGTACCTCGACAACGCCAACACCGGGCAGAAGCCGGCCGGGGTGATCGAGGCGGTCGATGCGTTCTACCGGCGGCACAACGCCAACGTCAGCCGCGCCGTGCACGCGCTGGGCACCGAGGCCACCGAGGCCTACGAGGCCTCGCGCGCCGCGCTGGCGCGCTTCATCGGCACGCGTGGCGACGAGGTCGTGCTGTGCAGCGGCACCACATTCGCCATCAACCTGGTGGCCTATTCCTGGGCGCTGCCGCGGCTCAAGGCCGGCGACGTGATCCTGGTCTCGCGCATGGAGCACCACGCCAACATCGTGCCCTGGCAGCTCGTCGCCGAGCGCACCGGCGCGTCCGTGCGCGTGGCCGAGATCACCCCCGACGGCGCGCTCGACCTGGACGCGCTGCAGCGGGCGATGACGCCTGAGGTGAAGCTGCTGGCGGTGGCGCACGTGTCCAACGTGCTCGGCACGGTCAACCCGGTGCGCGAGATCTGCCGGGAGGCGCGCCGGCGCGGGATCGTCACCGTGGTCGACGGTTCGCAGGCGGTGCCGCACATGGCGGTGGACGTCGCGTCGATCGGCTGCGACTTCTACGCCTTCACCGGCCACAAGATGTGCGGGCCCACCGGCACCGGGGTGCTCTGGGGCCGGCGCGAACACCTGTTGGCGATGCCGCCGTTCCTGGGCGGCGGCGAGATGATCCGCGAGGTCAGTTTCGACGGCACCGTGTTCAACGACCCGCCGCACCGGTTCGAGGCGGGGACGCCCAACATCGCCGGCTTCGCCGGCCTGCGCGCGGCGGTGGACTACCTGCAGGGAATCGGCCTGGACGCGATCCAGGCCCGCGAGGCCGAACTGCTGGCGCACCTGACCTCGGTGCTCGACGCGGCCGGCGGCGTGCGCATCATCGGCCGGGCGCCGCACAAGGCGGCGGTGGTCTCGTTCCTGGTCGAGGGCGCGCACGCGCACGACCTGGCCACCCTGCTCGATCTGGAGGGCGTCGCGGTGCGTTCGGGCCAGCACTGCGCACACCCGCTGCTGCAGTTCTACGGCGTGGCCGCGACCTGCCGCGCTTCGGTCGCCTTCTACAACAGCCACGACGAGATCGACGCCTTCGCAGCGGCGCTGCACAAGGTCCGCCGGCTGCTGGGCTGATCGCGCCGCTTCTACAATGCGCGCATGACGCCCGACTTCCGCCCCGCCACCGAAGACGACATCCCCGCCCTGGTGGCCCTGGTGACTTCCGCCTACCGCGGCGAGGCCAGCCGCGCCGGCTGGACCACCGAGGCCGATCTGCTGGAAGGCGCTCGCATCGACCCCGAAGTGCTGCGCGCCGACATCGCCAGGCCGCGCAGCCTGGTCCTCGTGGCGCCCGACGCGGGCGGGCTGATCGCCTGCGCCCACGTGGCCGACGACGGCGACGCCGCCTACTTCGGCATGTTCGCCGTGCGCCCCGGCCTGCAGGGCAAGGGCCTGGGCGCGCGCCTGCTCGCCGAATGCGAGCGGGCGGCGCGGGAACAGTGGGGACTGCCGGCCATGCGCATGACCGTGATCGACGTGCGCGACGAGCTGATCGCCTGGTACCAGCGTCGCGGCTACCGCCGCACCGGCATCCTCAAGCCCTTCCCCTACGGCGACGAACGCTTCGGCATCCCGCTGCGCGACGACCTGCGCTTCGAGGTGCTGGAAAAGCCGCTGGCGGGAGCGGCCGCATGAGCGGCACCTGGACCTACGTCTGCGCCACGGCCGAGCTGTTGCCCGGCGAGATGCGCACCGCCTTCGACGAGGTGACCGGCGCCGGGATCGTGGTGTTCAACCTCGACGGCGACCTCTACGCGCTCGAGGACAAGTGCAGCCACGAGGACTTCGAACTCTCGTCCGGCGACTTCGATCCCGGCGAGGGCAGCGTGGTGTGCGTGCTGCACGGTGCCCGCTTCGACGTGCGCGAGGGACGTCCGCTGTGCGCTCCGGCCTACGAACCGGTGGCCAGGTTCCCGGTGAAGACCGAGGCCGGCGGGGTCTGGGCCCGCGACGACCGCGACTGAAGCCCTCGCCCGGACAGATTGTCCCGACCGGCCCGGCAGAACGCAGTTGAGATTGCGTTTGAGATCGATTCTCGTTTAACATTTTCACGTCGGGCGCCCTTGCCGCCCTCGTGGATCCGTCCGATGCGCCCCGCGCACTCCATCGCCCCTCCGTCATGCGATGCCGGCCCGCCGGGCCAGGCCCCGCCCCGCCGCTAGCCGCGATCCCCGCCCTTCCTCCCCGCGTCCGGCCCGGCCGCCAGCCAATCGCGCCCGCCCCGCCGTCCAGGTCGCCCCACGCCTGCACACGAGCCCCATGACCCCGAATTCCCTGCGCGCCCTGCTGCGCCGTTCGCCCCTCGCCTGCGCCCTCACCCTGGGCCTCGCCGCTCCCGCCCTGGCCGCCCCGGCGCCCGCCCCCGCGCCCGATCCGGTGGACTTCGACGCGGTGGTGGTCACCGCCGCCGGCTTCGAGCAGAAGGTCACCGACGCGCCCGCCAGCATCAGCGTGGTCACCCGGGAGGAACTGGCCAGGCGGCCCTACATGACCCTGCTCGACGCGGTGCGCGACCTGGAGGGCGTGGACATCGGCGAGACCCGCGACAAGACCGGCCAGGGCTCGATCTCGATGCGCGGCATGGGTTCGGATTACACCCTGATCCTGATCGACGGCCGCCGCCAGAACAACCACGGCGACATCTACCCCAACAACTTCGGCGGCAACCAGTTCAACCACATTCCGCCGCTGGACGCGATCGAGCGCATCGAAGTGATCCGCGGCCCGATGTCCACGCTCTACGGCGCCGATGCGATGGGCGGCGTGATCAACATCATCACCAAGCGCGTCCTCGATGCCTGGACGGGCTCGGCGACCGTCGGCCGCACCTTCGAGACCCGCAGCGAGTTCGGCGACGACGCCACCGCCGACGTGTTTGCGACCGGGCCGCTGGTGCCCGGCAGGCTGGGCCTGGCCGTCCGCGGCAGCTGGTACGAGCGCGACGCGTCCAACCCGCGCTACGACGACGTGGTCGACCCGGCCGGCGAATCGCATTCGCGCGCGCTCGGTTTCGGCGCCGGCGGCAAGACCGTGGACAACACCAACAAGGCCGCCGGCCTCACCCTGACCTGGACGCCGGACGACCGCCAGACGATCAGCTTCGCCTACGACGGCTCCCGCCAGGAGTACGACAACTCGATCAAGATCAACGACCAGGGCGTCGAGGAATACCCGGTTGGCACCGTCGACAACTACGGCGCGGTGCTGCGCGTGGGCAACAGCGGCCGCATCGAGCCGCGCGCCGGCTACGCCCCCAGCCAGGAATTCACCCGCGACGCGTGGTCGCTGACCCACGAGGGCGGCTGGGAGCGCGCCACCAGCTTCGTCTCGCTCTCGCGCGTGGAAACGCGCAACGAAGGCCGCACCCTGCCCTTCACCGTGGACGAGCGCCAGCAGCTGCAGCAGCTCTGGAACACCGCCTGCACCGGCCTCGGCGGCAGCGTGGGCGGGAACGGCTATTGCGCCCCTGGCAGCACCGGCGCCTTCCCCAACTCGAACGCGTGGAACAACCAGTCCGAAGCGGCCAAGCTCGCCCTGTTGCGCGAGTACCTGGACGATGCGCAGTACCAGCAGCTGCTGGGCTTCCTGCCGCGTCCGGCGCGCACCCTGGAAAGCGCGCAGTACACCCTCGATGCCAAGGTCGACATCCCGTTCGAGGCGGCCGGCCAGCACGTGGCGGTGGTCGGCGCGCAGCTGATCCGCGGCGAGCTCACCGACGGCGTGTTCGGCATGGAGTCCGGCCGGCCCGGCGGCGTGCAGGACCATGACATGTACTCGGTGTTCGTCGAGGACACGTGGACGGTGTTCGCGCCGCTGTCGATCACCGGTGGCCTGCGCTACGACGACCACAAGGTGTTCGGCAACCACGTCAGCCCGCGCCTGTACGGCGTGTACGACCTCGACGAGCGCTGGACGGTCAAGGGCGGCGTGAGCACCGGCTTCAAGACGCCCAAGACCACCCAGCTCTACGACGGCGTGGTCGGCTTCGGCGGCCAGGGCACGACCCCCATGTTCGGCAACCCCGACCTGCAGCCCGAGACCAGCACCAGCATGGAGCTGGCGGTGTACTGGCGCCATGCCGCCGGCCACGACTTCAACGCCACCCTGTTCCACAACACCTTCGACGACAAGATCACCTCGCAGCCCTGCGGCACGGGCACCGCCCAGGCCTGCAGCGCCAGCGGCGAGTACGCCGAGCTGGGCTACGCCAACAGCACGCGCACGGTGAACATCGACAAGGCGGTGATCCAGGGCGCCGAGGTCGCCTCGCGCTGGCAGCTGGCCGACAGCCTCGGCCTGCGCCTGAACTACACCTTCACCGACAGCGAGCAGAAGAGCGGCGTCGACGCCGGCCTGCCGCTTACCGACACCGCGCGGCACATGGCCAACGCCACCCTGGACTGGCGCGCCAGCGAGCGCTTCAACCTGTTCCTGACCGCGCAGGCGCATTCGAAGCGCTATGCCGACCAGCATCCGGTCACCGGCCAGTCGCGCTACTACCGCGACTTCGCCGTGCTGCACCTGGGCGCGTCCTGGGCGGTCGCCGGGTCGGTGACCCTCAACGCGCGCGTCAACAACCTGCTCGACCGCGACTTCACCACCTACGATACGGAGTTCAGCGACCTCAATGCCGACGGGGTCTACGAGGACGGCACCAACGAGGTGCTGTACTTCGACCACTACAACAACAAGGACAAGGCCCGCAGCGTCTGGCTGAGCGTCAACGTCGACTTCTGACCCGTCCCCGCACCGAAGCCCGCAGCATGTCGCCACGATCCGCTTCGACACCCGACCTGGGCCGCCAGCAGCGGCGCGGCTTCTGGCTGCGCACGCTGCACCAGTGGCACTGGATCAGCTCGGCCGTCTGCATGGTCGGGATGCTGCTGTTCGCGGTGACCGGCATCACCCTCAACCACGCCGCGAAGATCGAGGGCGAGCCGCGCGTGGACAACCGCGTCGCGACCCTGCCCGCGCCCCTGCTGCGGGCGCTGGCGGGCGGGCCGGACCAGGGCAGTGCGCCGCTGCAGCGCGAGGTGGCGGACTGGCTGTCGAACGCGCTCGACGCATCGATCGGCCGCCGCGAGGCCGAGTGGTCCGAGAGCGAGGTCTACCTGTCGATGCCCGGCCCGGGCCACGATGCCTGGCTGAGCATCGACCGCGGCAGCGGCGAGGTGGAGTACGAGCGCACCGACCGTGGCGCGATCTCCTACCTCAACGACCTGCACAAGGGTCGCAACACCGGGCCGGCCTGGGGCTGGTTCATCGATATCTTCGCCCTGGCCTGCGTGGTGTTCACCATCACCGGCCTGCTGCTGCTGCAGATGCACGCGCGCCAGCGCCCCACGACCTGGCCCTGGGTGGGCCTGGGCCTGCTGGTGCCGGTGCTGCTGGCGCTGCTGTTCATCCACTGATTCCGACACCACGAGGTTCGCCATGCGCATCCAGCTGACCGTCGCCCTGGGCAGCCTGCTCGCCCTTCCGGCCCAGGCCGCGGACGTCACCGTTTCGGTGCAGATCCCGCAGCTGAAGGTGGCCGAGTACCACCGTCCCTACGTCGCCGTGTTCGTCGAAGGCGCGGGCGGCCAGCACGCGGCCAACCTCGCCGTGTGGTACCTGAGCAAGGACACCAGCGAAGGCCACGGCACCAAGTGGCTGCCCGACCTGCGCCAGTGGTGGCGCAAGTCCGGACGCGCGCTGAAGGTGCCGGTGGATGGCGTGACCGGGCCCACCCGGCCTGCGGGCACGCACGAGCTGGGCTTCGACGATTCGCATCCGGAGCTGGCGAAGCTGGCGCCCGGGCAGTACACGCTGGTGGTCGAGGCGGTGCGCGAGGTCGGCGGGCGCGAACTGCTCAAGATCCCCTTCACCTGGCCGGTAACCGCGCCGCAAGCGGGCCGCGCCCAGGGCAGCAGCGAACTCGGCGCGGTGTCGCTGCGCCTCACGCCCTGAGCGTGGCCCCTTTCCGATTCCCCAGGAGCATTCCGATGAAGCGTCTCTCCCTGCTCGCCCTTGCCGCCGCTGCGCTGCTGCCGCTGGCCGCGTCCGCGCACAAGCAATGGATCATCCCCTCGCAGGCCGTGGTCAACGGCAACGACGTGTGGGTGACCTTCGACGCCGCGGTGTCCAACCAGCTGTTCTTCCCCGACCACGTGCCGATGCGCCTGGACAACGTCACCGCGACCGTGCCGGACGGCAGCAAGGTCGAGCTGAAGAACGGAAGCACCGGCAAGTACCGCAGCACCTTCGACGTGCAGCTGGCGCAGGCCGGCACCTACCGCATCGCCAACGTCAACGCCGGGTTGTCGGTGCGCTGGGACACGCCGGAGAGTCTCGCCGCCAAGGCGCGGGCGGAGGCCGAGGGCAAGCCGGCGAGCGGCCCCGGCGCGCCGCCGGAGACGCGCGGCGGCTTCCTGCGCAGCGCCACCGCCGAAGATCTCAAGACCAAGGTGCCTGCCAATGCGCAGAACCTCGAGGTCACCCAGACCGTGGGCCGGGTGGAAACCTTCGTCACCAACGGTGCGCCGGACGAGGGCGCGCTCGCACCGACCGGCCAGGGCATCGAGCTGGTCCCGGTGACCCATTTCAACGACCTGTTCGCGGGCGAGGAAGCCAGCTTCCGCGTGCTGGTCGATGGCCAGCCCGCCGGGGGCCTGGAGTTCGAAATCGTGCGCGGCGGCACCCGCTACCGCAACGCGCAGGACGAGATCATGGCGACCACCGGTGCCGACGGGCTGCTGCGCGTCACCTGGCCGGAGCCGGGCCTCTACTGGCTCGAAACCAGCGTGCAGGACGACAGGCCCTCGGCCGCCGAGGCGACGCGGCGACGGCTGTCCTACGTCGCCACCATGGAAGTCCTGCCGCAGTAATGCCTGCGGCGTTTCCCGCCGCGGCGTGCGCCGCGTGAGCGCGCCCTCCGCCGTGGATGGCGCGTCGGCGCCGCACACGCTGTACGGCGCGACCATGGGCACGCGCTGGCGCGTGGACCTGGTCGCGCCGCGCGCGTTCGCGCTCGATCCGCTGCATGCGGCGGTGCAGGCGCGCCTGGACGCGATCGTGGCGCAGATGAGCAGCTGGGAGCCGGATTCGGACCTCTCGCGGTTCAACCGCGCGGCGGCCGGCACCTGGCATCGGCTGCAGGACGACTTTTACCGGGTGATGGCCTGCGCGCTGCAGGTCGCGCAGGCCAGCGACGGCGCGTTCGATCCCGCGATCGGCCGGCTCGTTGCGGCCTGGGGGTTCGGCGCACAGGCAGGCGCACGACAGGCGCCCGGGCCAGGGGCAATGGCGCGGGCGCGCGAGGCTTCCGGTTGGCGCCGGTTGGCGCTGCGCCAGCAGGCGCGCGAGCTGCTGCAACCTGGCGGCGTCGCGCTGGACCTGTCGGCGATCGCCAAGGGCCACGGCGTCGATGCGATCGTCGAACTGCTGCAGGCGCGCGGGATCGACGCGGCGCTGGTCGAAGTCGGCGGCGAGCTGCGTGGCTTCGGCCGCAAGCCGGACGGAACGCCCTGGCGGGTGCTGGTCGAGAGCGGCCACGACGACGACGCCGAGCCTTGCGTGGTCACGCTGGATGACGCGGCGATCGCCACCTCGGGCCCGTACTGGCAGCACTACGCGGCGGGCGGGCGCATCGTGTCGCACACCATCGATCCGCGCAGCGGCCTGCCCGTGGCCGATCCGCCCGCCGCCACCAGCGTGCTGGCGCCCAGCGCGATGCTGGCCGATGCCTGGTCGACTGCGCTGGCGGTGATGGGCCTGGAGGGCGGCCTCGCCTTCGCTCAGGCTCAGGGCTTCGCGGTGCGCATGCTGCCCGCCGGCCGCGGCGCGCAGCCGCGCACCAGCGCCGCCTTCGATACGCGGCTCGCGACATGACGACGCCCGCGCATCCGCCGCGCTGGCGCGCCTGGCTGGGCAATGCCGCCGTCCTGGCGCTGCTGCTGGCCGGCGCGCTGGCGCTGCTGCCCCTGCACGGCGAGGCGTGGTGGCCCGCCGCGCCGCGGCCGCGCGAGTGGTGGACCGCCGCGGGCAGCCTCGTGGCCTATCTCGCCGGCTCGGGCTGGCTGCTGTGGCGCTACCGCACGCGTGCCACGGGGCCAGTGCAGGACCCCAGCGAAGCGCTGCCGTGGCTGGTGGTACATGCCAGCCAGACCGGCTTTGCCACGGAGCTGGCCGGGCAGACGGCGTCCTCGCTGCGGGCGGCAGGCGCGCGGGTCGCGCTGCTGCCGCTGTCGGCGGTCGACGATGCGCTGCTCGCGCGCACGGAGCGCGCCCTGTTCATCGTCAGCACGACCGGCGAAGGCGACGCGCCCGATCCCGCCGCTGCCTTCGTGCGCGCATCGATGTCGCGCCAGCCCGCGCTGGGCGCCCTCCGCTACGCCGTGCTCGCGCTGGGCGACCGCGGCTATGCACGGTTCTGCGCCTTCGGGCACCAGCTCGAGCAGTGGCTGCGAGGCTGCGGCGCGGGCGCGATGTTCGACCTCACCGAAGTCGACAACGGCGATCCGGGCGCGCTGCGCCACTGGCAGCACCATCTGGCCCTGGCTGCCGGCGCGGAGGCGATGCCGGACTGGACGCCGCCGCGCTACGATCGCTGGACGCTGGCCGCGCGCCAGCTGCTCAACCCCGGCAGCCTGGGCGGGCCTGCCTTCCATCTTGCGCTGCAGCCGCCCGCCGGCAGCATCCCGACCTGGGACGCCGGCGACATCGCCGAGATCGGGCCGCGCAACGCGGCGGGCGAGGTCGACGCCGTGCTGGCGGCCCTGGGCCTCGACGGCGCGGCCACGGTCCACGTGGACGACCAGGCGTTCCCGCTGCGCGAGGCGCTGGCGCGCAGCCATCTGCCGGCAGGCGACGCGCGCTTCGCCGGTCCGCAGGCACTCGCGGACACCCTGCGGCCGCTGCCGCACCGCGAATACTCCATCGCCTCCCTGCCCGGCGACGGCGTGCTGGAACTGCTGGTCCGGCAGATGCCGCGCGAAGACGGCCGTCCCGGCCTCGGCAGCGGCTGGCTGTGCCTGCACGCGGGCATCGGCGAGACGATCGACCTGCGCATCCGCGCCAATCCCAACTTCCATCCACCGGCTGGGGACATGCCGCTGCTGCTGGTCGGCAACGGGACCGGCATCGCCGGCCTGCGCGCCCATCTCAAGGCGCGCGAGCGCGCCGGTGCGCGCCGCAACTGGCTGCTGTTCGGCGAACGCCAGCCGCATTGCGACGGATTCTTCGCCGGCGACATCGCGCGCTGGCGCGAGTCCGCGCTGCTCGAGCGGGTCGACCTGGCCTGGTCGCGCGACGGCGCCGGTCCGCGCTACGTGCAGGACGCACTGCGCATGGCTGCGCCGGCGGTGCGCGACTGGGTCGAGGCCGGCGCAAGCATCCTGGTCTGCGGCAGCCTGGCCGGGATGGCGCCGGGCGTGGACGCGGCCCTGCGCGAGGCGCTGGGCGGGGACCGGCTGGAAGCGCTGCGCGTCGAGGGACGCTATCGCCGGGACGTGTACTGAGCGCGGCTGCAGGCGTTCCTGCGCGTCAGTCGGCCACCTCGTCGATCCGCACCAGCAGCACTTCACCGCCGCCCTCGATCACGTAGCGGCTGCGCGCACCGTCGCTGCCCAGCAGGGCGGTGTCGCCCTGGCCCAGGCTCGCGGCCGCATTGCCGCCATCGACATGCGCATGGCCACCGAGCACATGCACCACCCAGGTCGAGCCGGGATCGACGAAGCTGAGCATCGCGCCGGCCAGCGGGCGATGCCAGAGCTGCGCAGTGGCCACATCGCGGCGCCACATCAGGTTGAAGACCTCGCAGTGGCCCCGCGGTTCGCCCGAGACGTCGCGCGCGCCGTCGAAGCGCAGGCGCTGGTGCGGCGGCAGCAGCACCACGCTCTCGCCATCGTCGAAACGCAGGCGCAGGCCCTCGCCGCGCAGCAGCACCAGCTCGCGCTGCACACCGGGGAAGGTCGAGAACCCGGCATCCCCGTCGAGTTCGGCGATCGAGATGCGCCAGCGCCAGGCGTCGGCCCGTGGTTCGGCGTGGATCTCGCGGGTCCAGCCCAGCTGGTTCTTCCAGCGCAGGCGGCGGTACTCGTGGGCGGGGAGCAGGCGCAGGCATGGCGTCATGCCCGAAGTGTAGCGATGCCGCGCCGCAGCCTTGGGGCAGCGCAGGCGCGCCCGGGGTGTCGCAGGAGAGGCGGGCGACGCGGCTTGCGATCCGTCGCCAGACGACCCGTGTCGACCGCAGGCGACGCCGCCGCCATTTGCAGGGAAGTCGCCCGCCCGGGCCATCCTGGCGCGGAACGGGCGACGGGTACGTCCCTGTGGCGGCCTCCGGCCGGTCCCCGGAGCAATCCGTGCTCCCGTCGCCGGCACGCGTCCCTGCGCGCCGGCCGACTGGGGTCAGCGGGTCTGCGCGGTGGCCCGGCCCGCGGCGGCGCCGGCCGCCGGCTTGGACGCGGCAGGCGCGGAGACGACGATGCGGTCGCGGTTCTGCTCCACCGTGCGCAGGCCGATACCCTTCACCTCGGCCAACTGCTCGGGACTGCGGAACGGACCGTTGGCCTTGCGGTGGGCGACGATGGCCTCGGCCTTGGCGGCGCCGACGTTGTGCAGCACGCGGTCCAGCGTGGCCGCGTCGGCGGTATTGATGTTGACCTTCTCGGCGGCCAGCGCGGTGCCGGCCAGCAGCAGCGACAGCGCGAGCGTCGAGCACAGGGCCTTGAACTTGTTCATCTCGGATCTCCTGAAAGTGAAGTCGGTTTCCTTGCCGCCGGCGCGTCCTGCGCTGCCGGTGGTGACAGTCTCCCGATGCGCGGCCCGCGGGGTCATCGCCGCAGGCGCCGCGCGCGCGCAGGGCTATCCCGCGCGTCCGGGTGGGAAAACCCCTACACGCCGCGCGCGATAGAATTGGCGGTTTCCGCACACGGAACCCGCACGATGGACGCCAGCAGGATCGACCGCTACGTCGGCGCGAAGTGGGACGACGAGATCGTCCCGCAGCTCGTCGAATACATCCGCATCCCCAACAAGTCGCCGATGTTCGACGCCGACTGGGAGAAGAACGGCTACATGGCCGAGGCCGTGAAGCTGATGGAATCCTGGGCGCGCGCGCAGGCGATCCCGGGCATGCAGGTCGAGGTGGTGCAGCTGGAAGGCCGCACGCCGCTGATCTACATCGAGATCCCGGCCGCGAACGGCGGCAGCGACGACGACTGCGTGCTGCTCTACGGCCATCTCGACAAGCAGCCGGAGATGACCGGCTGGGACGACGACCTCGGCCCCTGGAAGCCGGTGCTGCGCGACGACAAGCTGTACGGCCGCGGCGGCGCCGACGACGGCTACGCGATCTACGGCTCGCTCACCGCCGTGATGGCGCTGCAGGAGCAGCAGCTGCCGCACGCGCGTTGCGTCGTGCTGATCGAGGCCTGCGAGGAGTCCGGCAGCTACGACCTGCCCGCCTACGTCGACCACCTGGCCGACCGCATCGGCCAGCCCTCGCTGGTGGTCTGCCTGGATTCGGGCTGCGGCAACTACGACCAGCTGTGGTGCACCACCTCGCTGCGCGGCCTGGCCGGCGGCAACCTCACGGTGAAGGTGCTGGAGGAAGGCGTGCACTCGGGCGACGCCTCGGGCGTGGTGCCGTCGAGCTTCCGCCTGCTGCGCCAGCTGCTGTCGCGCATCGAGGACCCGGAGACCGGCCGCATCCTGATCGAGGGCCTGCACGCCGAGATCCCCGCCGAACGCCTGCAGCAGGCGCGTCGCGCGGCCGAGGTGCTGGATACCGCGATCTACGACAAGTTCCCGCTGGTGCCCGGCCTGCGGCCGATGGCCGACGACCTGTCGGAGCTGGTGCTCAATCGCACCTGGCGCCCGGCGCTGTCGGTAACCGGCGTGGGCGGCATCCCGCCGCTGGATTCGGCCGGCAACGTGCTGCGCCCGCATTCGGCGGTCAAGCTGTCGCTGCGACTGCCGCCCACCGTGGACGGCAAGACCGCCGGCGACCTGCTGCAGGCCGAACTGCTGCGCGATCCGCCCAATGGCGCCGAGGTCACCCTGGCGCTGGAAAAGGCCGCGACCGGCTGGAACGCGCCGGCGCTGTCGCCCTGGCTGGAGCGCGCGATCGACGCGGCCAGCCGGGAGTTCTTCGGCCAGCCGGCGATGTACATGGGCGAAGGCGGCTCGATCCCGTTCATGGGCATGCTGGGCGAGAAGTTCCCCGGCGCGCAGTTCATGATCACCGGCGTTCTGGGCCCGCACTCCAACGCGCACGGCCCCAACGAGTTCCTGCACATCCCGATGGGCAAGAAGGTCACCGCCTCGGTGGCGCGGGTGATCGCCGAGCACCACCTCGCCAGCCAGCGCGGCGAGACCAGCGGCGCGGCCGTCGCTCCCGACAGCGGCACCCGCCACGGGGCCCACGGCTGCTGCTGAGCCGCGGCCACTCCCGAACCGGACGGCGCCCTCGCGGCGCCGTTTCCGTTTCCGGCGCCTGCATCGGGTCTTGGCAGGGCGGCGCGTGCCTGCGACATTGCGCGGCACACCTCGATCCCGGGATACGCGCATGGAACTGTTCGGCAGCAGCAACTGGCTCTACATCATCTTCATCGGCCTGATCGTCGGCCTGCTCGCGCGCCTGCTCAAGCCGGGCCGCGACCGCATGGGCATCATCCTGACGATCGTGCTGGGCATTGCCGGCGCACTGTTCGCGGGCTGGATCGGCCGGCTGCTGGGCTGGTATGCCGATGGCCAGGCGGCCGGCTTCATCGCCTCGACCCTTGGCGCGATCGTGCTGCTGGTGATCGTGGGCGCGCTGCGCAAGCGGCGCTGATCGCAAGCCCGTGCAGGTCGGCCGCGGCAATGCGGCCGGCCCGCGCACCCTGTGCAGACCTGCGGCCTGCAGGCCATCCGGAAGCATCGGGGCCGGGAGCGCAATCGCCGTCAAACCACGCCAATCGGCACCTGACGGTGGCGACGCTTCCGGCCAGCGTCAATCCAGCAGGCGCGCGATCACCTGTTCGGCCAGCGCCGCCGGCTCGGCCGACTGCGTGTCGAGCACCAGTTCCGGCGCTTCCGGGCGCTCGTAGGGCGAGTCGATCCCGGTGAAGTTCGGCAGCTCGCCGCGCCGCGCCTTGGCGTACAGCCCCTTCACGTCGCGCCGCTCGGCCTCGGCCAGCGGCGTATCGACGAACACCTCGAGGAACTCTCCTTCCGCGAACAGCGCGCGCGCGGCGCGGCGTTCGGCCCGGAACGGCGAGATGAAGCTCACCAGCACGATCAGGCCGGCATCGGTCATCAGCCTGGCCACTTCCGACACGCGGCGCAGGTTTTCCACCCGGTCCTCGTCGGTGAAGCCGAGGTCGCGGTTGAGGCCGTGGCGCACGTTGTCGCCGTCGAGCAGGTAGGTGTGCAGGCCGCGCGCGACCAGGCCGCGTTCGACCAGGTTGGCGATGGTCGACTTGCCGGCGCCCGACAGGCCGGTGAACCAGACGCAGCGCGGCTGCTGGCCCTTGAGCGCGGCGCGCGCCTTGCGGTCCACGTCCAGCGCCTGCCAGTGGATGTTGTCGGCGCGGCGCAGGCCGTGGCGGATCATGCCCGCGCCCACCGTCGCGCGGGTCAGCGCATCGACCAGGATGAAGCCACCCAGCGCGCGGTTCTCCGCATACGGCGCGTAGGCCACCACGGCGTCGAGCGACAGCACCAGCTCGCCGATCTCGTTGAACTCCAGCCGCTTGGCGGCCAGCGGCTGCAGGGTTTCGGGATCGTGGCGCGACTTGAGCTCGCTGACCCGCGTGCCGACCGTGCGCGTGCCGAGCTTGAGCTGGTAGCGGCGGCCCGGCAGTAGCGGCGCCTCGTCGAACCAGAGCACGTCGGCGACGAACTGGTCGCTGTGCGCCAGCGGAGCCTCGCCACCGGCGAGCACATGGCCGCGTCCGGCATCGACCTCGTCGGCCAGCTGCACCGCGACGGCCGCACCGGTCGCGGCGCTGTCGACGGGCACGCCGCCGAGACTGATCGCGGCGATGCGGCTGGACGTTCCCGCCGGCTCGACGCGCACGCTGTCGCCGACGCGCAACGTACCGGCGGCCAAGGTGCCCGCCAGCCAGCGCCCGCCCGCGGCATCGCGCAGCACCGACTGCAGCGGCAGGCGTGCCGGCTGCGCCGGGTCCGGCGCGGCGACCTGCACGCGTTGCAGATGCTCGAGCACGCTCGGCCCGGCATACCAGCCGATCGCCGGCGAGCGCGTGGTGACGTTGTCGCCCACCGCCGCCGCGACCGGGATCGCGACCACGTCCGGCACGTCCAGCCGCGCGGCATGGTCGCGGAAGCGCGCGGCGATGTCGTCGAACACCGACTGGTCGTAGCCGACCCGGTCCATCTTGTTCACCGCCAGCAGCACGTGGCGCACGCGGAACAGCGACAGGATGGCGAGGTGGCGGAAGGTCTGCGGCAGCAGGCCCTTGGTGGCATCGACCAGCACGATGGCGAGGTCCGCCACCGATGCACCGGTCGCCATGTTGCGGGTGTACTGGACGTGGCCGGGGCAGTCGGCGATGAGGAACCGCCGGCGCGCGGTCTGCAGGTGGCGCCAGGCCACGTCGATGGTGATGCCCTGCTCGCGTTCGGCGTCGAGGCCGTCAAGCAGCAGCGCGTAGTCGATCTCGCCGCCGCGGGTGCCGTGGGTGCTGCTGGCGCGGGCCAGCGCGGCGCGCTCGTCGTCGGGGACGCGGCCCGCCTCGTGCAGCAGTCGCCCGATCAGGGTGCTCTTGCCGTCGTCGACGCTGCCGCAGGCGATCAGGCGCAGGAAATCCGGCGCTTGCGCGGGTCCCTGCATGCCCTGCGCGGCCCGGGACGTGGCGGCGTCGGCGAACGCCTCGTCTCGCCGGTACAGGTCGCTGGCCACGCTGTTCATCGGATCTGTGTCTCCAGTGTTGCTGGCCGCTTGCGGGCCGGACCGGGCGCGTGCCGTGGGCCGCGCCGGTATCGGTCAGAAGTAGCCTTCGCGCTTCTTCTTTTCCATCGAGTCGCCATCGGCATGGTCGATCAGCCGGCCTGCGCGCTCGGACAGGGCGCTGGTTTCCATCTCCGCGATCACGGCGTCGAGATCGGCTGCGTCGGACTCCACCGCGCCGGTGAGCGGATAGCAGCCCAGCGTGCGGAAGCGCACGCGGCGCTGCTCCACGCGCTCGCCGTCGCGCAGCACGAAGCGCTCGTCGTCGACCATGATCCAGGTGCCGTCGCGCCGCACCACCGGACGTTCGGCGGCGAAGTACAGCGGCACCACGTCGATGCCCTCGCGGCGGATGTAATGCCACACGTCGAGTTCGGTCCAGTTCGACAGCGGGAACACCCGCACGCTTTCGCCTTCGCCGACGCGCGCGTTGTACAGGTTCCACAGCTCCGGTCGCTGGCGACGCGGGTCCCAGCGGTGCTTCGCGTCGCGGAAGGAGAACACGCGCTCCTTGGCGCGCGACTTCTCTTCGTCGCGGCGTGCGCCGCCGATCGCCGCGTCGTAGCCGCCGGCCTCCAGCGCCTGCTTGAGCGCGAGCGTTTTCATCACCTCGGTGTGGACGCTGGCGCCATGGCTGAACGGACCGACGCCGTCGCGAACACCGTCCGGATTGATATGCACCCGCAGCTCGATCCCGGTCTCGGCGGCGCGGCGGTCGCGGAAGGCGATCATCTCGCGGAACTTCCAGGTGGTGTCCACGTGCAGCAGCGGGATCGGCGGCAGCGCGGGCGCGAAGGCCTTCAGTAACAGGTGCAACAGCACCGAGCTGTCCTTGCCGATCGAGTACAGCAGCACCGGGTTGCGGCACTCGGCCGCCACCTCGCGGAGGATGTGCAGGCTCTCGGCCTCGAGCCGGTCGAGGTCGGCGGCGGCGGCGGGCGCTGGCTGGGGGAGTTCCATGTCGGCGCCGATTGTAGCCACGCACCTCCCCGCTGCCGTAAATCACCTCAGGGCATGACTGCATAACCGGCCATCCTTTCCGGGCGCGTGGACGCGCGCCTAGCCTTGGCGCACAGTCACCAGGAACCACGACGAGGATGTCCGCACCCGCCGCACTGCCTGCGCTGCCGTTCCCCCAGGAGACGGCCGATGCGCTGTTCCGCCTCACCCAGGGGCTGGAGCCGGCGGGGCTGTGGTGGCTGTCCGGCTATGCCGCCGGCCTGGCCAGCCGGGGGGCCGCCGCGTCCGCACCCGGTGCGGCCCCACGCGCCGAGGCCGCCGAAGGCGCACGCCTGACCATCCTCTACGGCAGCCAGACCGGCAATGCACGGCGCGCGGCCGAGGCTTTGCTCGCGCAGGTGCAGGCGGCGGGCCTGCCCGCGCGGCTGGTCCGCGCCGACGCCTATGCCACCCGCGAACTCGCCGGCGAGCGCCTGCTCTACGTGGTGATCAGCACCCAGGGCGAGGGCGATCCGCCGGACGATGCGATCGGTTTCGTCGAATTCCTGCAGGGCCGGCGTGCGCCAAAACTGCCCGAGCTGCGCTACGCCGTGCTCGGCCTGGGCGACACCAGCTATGCCGACTTCTGCGGGATCGCCCGCCGGATCGACGCGCGCCTGGCCGAACTCGGCGCCCAGCGCGTGGCCGAGCCGGCGCTGGCCGACCTCGACATCGACACCGTGGCGGCGCCGTGGCGCGAGTCCGCCCTGGCGCAGGCGCGCGAACACCTGAAGCCTGCCGCCTCCCCCGCCGCGCACGTGGCCACGGTGACGCCACTGCGCCCGGCCGCCAGCTGGTCGCACGAGCGCCCGTTCCCGGCCGAGGTGCTGGCCAACCAGGGCCTGTCCGGCCGCGAGTTCCGCGGCACCGGCTTCCGTCGCTATGGCGTGGTCGACAAGGACGTGCGCCACCTCGAGCTGTCGCTGGAAGGTTCCGCGCTGGCCTATGAGCCGGGCGACGCGCTCGGCATCCGCCATCGCAATCCCGAGGCACTGGTGGCGCCGGTACTGGAAGCCGCGCGGCTGGACGGCGACGCGCGCGTCGAACTCGAGGGCGAGACCCTGCCCCTGTCCGAATGGCTCGCCACGCGGCGCGAACTGACCCGCCTGTCGCGCCCGACCCTGGCGGCGCTCGCCGAACGGTCCGGCGCCGACGAACTGCGCCGCCTGCTCGAGCCCACCAGCCCGGACTTCGCCGCCCTGCTCGCCGACCACCAGCTGGTCGACGTGCTGCGCCGCTGGCCGGCGGACTGGGACGCGCAGGCGCTGCTGGCCGCGCTGCGTCCGCAGGCGCAGCGCCTGTACTCGATCGCCTCCAGCCGCAAGCGCGTGGGCGAGGAAGCGCACCTGACGCTGGACGTCGTGGCCTACCACGCGCACGGCCACCCCCACCTCGGCGCCGCCAGCGGCTTCCTGTCCGCGCTCGACGAGGGCGCGCAGGTACCGGTCTACATCGAGCCCAACGAGCGCTTCCGCGTCCCGGCCGACGGCGCGCGCGACATCATCATGATCGGCCCGGGCACCGGCGTCGCTCCGTTCCGCGGCTTCGTGCAGGAGCGGGCGGAGACCGGCGCCGGCGGCCGCAACTGGCTGTTCTTCGGCGCACGCCATTTCAACACGGGTTTCCTTTACCAGGTCGAGTGGCAGGACGCCCTGCAGCGCAAGGAACTGCATCGCCTCGACCTGGCCTTCTCCCGCGACCAGGAGCGCAAGGTCTACGTGCAGGACCGCCTGCGCGAGCAGGGCCGCGACCTGTACGACTGGCTCGAGGGCGGCGCGCACCTGTACGTCTGCGGCGCCATCGCGATGGGCAAGGACGTGCATGCGGCACTGCTGGACATCGTCGCCCGGCAGCGCGGCGGCGACGCCGACGCGGCCACCGAATACCTCGGCCGGCTGCAGGCCGAAGGCCGCTATGCGCGCGACGTGTACTGACGCGCCGGGCCGCTTCCGCCCTTCCGCCCAGGTCCGCGCGCCGGACCGGGCACCGACTTTCCCGGGTTGCACCAGACCATGAGCCATCCCTCCGTCGAAGACATCAAGACCGCCAGCCGCGGACTGCGCGGCACCCTGGTCGAGGGCCTGGCCGACCCGGTGACCGGGTCGCTGTCGTTCGAGGACCAGCGCCTGGTCAAGTTCCACGGCAGCTATCAGCAGGACGACCGCGACCTGCGCGACGAACGCCGCCGCCAGAAACTGGAGCCCGCGCACCAGTTCATGATCCGCATCCGCGCGCCGGGCGGCGTGTTCACGCCGGAGCAATGGCTCAAGCTCGACGCCATCGCCACCACCTGGGCCAACCACTCGCTGCGCGTCACCACCCGCCAGACATTCCAGTTCCATGGCGTGATCAAGCGCGAGCTCAAGGCCACGATGCAGGCGATCCATGGCGCGGCGCTCGACACGATCTCGGCCTGCGGCGACGTCAACCGCAACGTGCTGGCCGCCGCCAATCCGCTGCTCTCGCGCCTGCACGCGCAGGTGCACGAATGGGCGCAGCAGCTGTCCGAGGCGTTCCTGCCGCGCACCCGCGCCTACTACGAGATCTGGCTCGACCATGAGAAGCTGGCCGACAGCGGCCGGGAAGAGGATCCGCTTTACGGCACGGCCTACCTGCCGCGCAAGTTCAAGATGGCCGTCGCGGTGCCACCGCTCAACGACGTGGACGTGTTCGCCAACGATTTCGGACTGATCGCGATCGTCGACGAGGCCGGCGACCTGGCCGGCTTCAACGTCGCCATCGGCGGCGGCATGGGCGCCAGCCACGGGGATCCGAAAACGTATCCGCGCCTGGCCGACGTGATCGGCTTCGTGACGCCCGACCAGGCGATCGACATCGCGCGGGCCGCCATCACCGTGCAGCGCGACCTCGGCGACCGCGTCGAGCGCAAGCACGCGCGCTTCAAGTACACCATCGACGACCACGGGCTCGAGGCCATCGTCGCGCAGATGGAGCAGCGCGCGGGATTCCGGCTCGCGCCGGCGCGGCCGTTCCGCTTCGACCACAATGGCGACCGCTTCGGCTGGACCGCCGGCGAGGACGGGCGCTGGCACCTCACCCTGTCCCTGCCGGCCGGCCGCATCGCCGACCTGCCCGGCCAGCCGTTGCTCACCGGGCTGCGCGAGATCGCGCGCGTCCACCAGGGCGAGTTCCGGCTGACCGCCACCCAGAACCTGGTCATCGCCGGCGTGCCGGCCGCCGAGCGGCCGCGCATCGACGCGCTGGTGGCGGAGTACGCGCTCGATGCGGTCAACCGCGCGCCGACCGCGCTGGCCCGCACGGCGGTGGCCTGCGTGGCCCTGCCTACCTGCGCGCTGGCGATGGCCGAGGCCGAACGCTACCTTCCCGACCTCACCGCGAAGCTGCAGCCGCTGCTCGAGGCCCATGGCCTGGCGGAAGCGCCGATCCTGCTGCGCATTTCCGGCTGCCCCAACGGCTGCTCGCGTCCTTACCTGGGCGAAATCGCGCTCGTGGGCAAGGCGCCAGGCCGCTACAACCTGATGCTCGGCGCCGACCATCGCGGCCAGCGCCTGAACACGCTCTACCGCGAGAACATCACCGAGCCCGAGATCCTCGCCGCGCTCGATCCGCTGCTGGGCGCCTACGCCGCCTCGCGCCGCGAGGGCGAGGGTTTCGGCGATTTCCTGCTGCGCACGGGCGTGGTCGACATTCCCGGGAAGGATCGGCGGCACGCGCCGATCGACAGCCTGCTCATGGAAGAACCCGCATGAACCTGCCCACGCCCGCCAACGCGGCCGAATCCCCCGGGGCCCTGGCCGAACTCAACCGCTGGCTCGGCGCACGCCGCGCCGAGGAACGCCTGGAATGGGCGCTGCACACCCTGCCCGGCGAGCACGCCCTGTCCTCGAGCTTCGGCGCGCAGGCGGCGGTCTCGCTGCACATGGCCACCAGCCAGCGCGCCGACCTGCCGGTGATCGTGATCGACACCGGCTACCTGTTCCCGGAGACCTACCGCTTCATCGACCAACTGACCGAACGCCTGGCGCTCAACCTCAAGGTCTACCGCCCGCAGATCGGCATCGCCTGGATGGAAGCGCGCATGGGCCGCATCTGGGAAGAAGGCGTGGACGGCATCACCCGCTACAACCGCCTGCGCAAGGTCGAGCCCATGCAGCGGGCGCTGCAGGAACTGCGGGTGGGCACCTGGATCGCCGGCCTGCGCCGCAGCCAGAGCCGCAGCCGCGCCGGCATCGACTTCCTCGAACGCAAGGACGGGCGCTGGAAGCTGCATCCCATCGCCGACTGGAGCGACCGCGACGTCGGCCAGTACCTGTCCCGCCACGGCCTGCCCTACCACCCGCTGTGGGACCAGGGCTATGTCTCGATCGGCGACGTGCATACCACGCGCCCGCTTTCGGCCGTGGACAGCGTGGAGGACACCCGCTTTTTCGGGCTCAAGCGCGAGTGCGGACTCCATTTCGAGAGCGAACCCGCGCCTTCGAACTAGGGCGCGGACAGATCCAGCCCGCAAAAAAAAACGGACCGGGGCATGCCCCGGTCCGTCGCGTCGCTCGTTGCGCACCGCCCCCGTCAGGGGACGATCCGCCAGGCCAGGTCGGCGACGCGCGTCATCGCCTGCTGGGTGGCGCTGTTGCCGGACTTCCAGATCACGTTGCGACCATCGGTCGAATGCCGCCACAGGATGTCGGAGCGGCCGTCGCCATCGTAATCGCCCACTGCGGCCACGACCCAGCGTAGGTTCACGGACGTGACCGCCTGGCGGGTGGCGCTGTTGCCGCCGAGCCAGATGGTGTTGGCGCCCGAACCGGTGTTGCGCCAGAGGATGTCATCGACGCCGTCGCCGTTGAAGTCGCCGACGCCCACCACACGCCAGGTACGATCGGACACGGTGGCGATGTCCTGGCGGTTGCTGGCGCTGCCGCTACCGCTGCGCCAGATCGTGTTCTTGCCGGTTGTCGAGCTGCGCCACAGGATGTCGGCCCGGCCATCGCCGTTGAAGTCGCCAACGCCCACCACGTCCCAGCCCCCGCCGGTGACGGCGGTGACGTTGACCTGGGAGTTGCCGCGCCCGGCGAGCCAGATCACGTTCCTGCCGGTATCGTTGCGGCGCCACAGGATGTCCGACACGCCGTCGCCGTTGAAGTCGCCGACCCCTGCCACGCGCCAGTTGAGGTTGGTGACCGCGGTGACCGACTGCTGGTCCGAATACGAGGCCGAACGCCAGATCGTATTGGCGCCGGTGGAGGCGTTGCGCCAGAGCACGTCCGCCTTGCCGTCATTGTTGAAGTCGCCGACGCCCACGACGCGCCAGGCCTGGCTGGCGACGGCGGTCATGGCCTGCTGCGTGGCGTAGTTGGCGGACTTCCAGACCAGGTTGCGGCCGTTGCTGGAGTTGCGGAACAGCACGTCCGACTTGCCGTCCCCGTCCACGTCGCTCTTGACGCCGCGCAGCGGCACCACAGTGGCGCGGAACTGCGAAATGATCGGCATCGTCTGGTTCATGCTGCGTACGTTGTCGGCAGCCGAATTGCCCGTCGCCCGCCCACTGAAGCGGACCGCGGGGTTGGCGAAGTGCGGTGCCTCGATCTGGGTGCCGCTGGCCGGGTAGGCCATGATCGTGAAGAAACCGGTCGACGACGTCTCACGGTAGCCGTACGAATAGGGATGCACGCCGGCGTCGTCAGCATTCTCCTCGTCGTGCGCCTGGCCCATCAGGTGGCCCAGCTCATGCGCCAGGGAGTACTGGCTGCAGAAGTAGGTGTTGTTATCACTCTCGTCGCGGTCGGAGCCGTCGCTGACCACGGCATAGCCGAAGGCCTCGTCGTCCGCGTCGATCGCCGTGTTGTTCATGCCGAGCAGCCAGGCGATGCCGCAGCCGTCCTGCTCGGGCTCGCGGTAGCGGCGCACGAACGCGACCAGGTCCGCGCCGTACTCGTTGCGCGCGGCGCGCAGCGCGTTGAAGGCGGAGTTGGGCGTGATCGGCTGCTGCGTATCGACGTTGTAGCCGGTGAGTTGCTGGAGCGCGTCGCGGTTGCGGGTGGTATCGGCATAGTTGACCGACATGGCGTGGACCACGCGCAGGCGCATGTTCACGCCGCTGTTGACGTAGGCGGCGTTCGCCGCAGCGGCGAGGTTGCTGACCAGGGTGACCGCGGCCGCCTGGCTGCCGAGCTCGCTGGCGATGGTGCTCGAATATCCCAGCAGCACGTCGACCACGGCGAGCGCCTTGGCCGGCGGGGCATCGGCGGTGCCTGCCTTCGCCGCCAGCTGGCGCGATGCGGCCGCCGCGAGCGCACGGCTCTCGGGCGGCATCAGGACGTCGGTGCCCTCCTTCGGGCGACCGCCGTTGGCGGCCACCAGGCGCGGGTCGGTCTCCACCATCCACGCACCGCTGCGGTCGGTGCGCACGCGATACTGGGCATCGCCCCGCGCGATCGAACCGAACACCGCTTTCTCGCCGAAGGTCAGGACGGCACTGGCGCCGTCCTCGCTGCGTCCGATCCAGCTCCAGTTGCCGTCGGGCTGTTCCTCATGGCGCTCGTAGCGCAGGTCCAAAGCCTGGCCATCCGGCGTATTGACGACCATGCGGCCACCGCCGATCGCGTTGAGTGCGTGCTCTTCGCTGATCGAGACCGGATGCCATGTATATGCACCTTCCTTGCGTGCCTTGCGGACCCCGCCATAGGCCAGCAGTTCGCCGCGATCGGGCAGCGAAGCGAAGCTGGAGGTCGAGCCCCGGGTGGCGGCGAGCGACGCTGCGGTCGGCGCGGCGTCCGGGCCGTTCGCGGTGGTGTCCCCGGGGTTGTCCGCAGGAGCAACGCCCGACTCGGAGGTGCAGCCGGCCATGCCGGCAATCAGCATCAGGCCCAGCAGGTGTTTACGCATGTCGCGATTCCAAAGATGAGTGAGGCCCCGCCCCCTGCGGAGGGTTTTGCAGCATAAGCCAGCATCGGCCCGGACCGGAAGCCGACCGGCCGCTACGGGGACAAGGCAACCCCTGCCGACCCGGCCCGGGGCCAGCCCTCAAGTGTCTGAAATGCCTTGCCGCGCTACGCCCGCGCGTCGCAAATACGCCTGGAAAGCGGCTAAACAGCGACTGAAGCTGGATCAAGCGGCCAGCGGAACGCCCGTACGCCGCTGCAGATCGTCCCGCGTGACGCCCGGCGCGAGTTCATGAACGCGCAGGCCGGAGGCTGTGACGTCGAACACGCCCAGATCGGTAATGATGCGGCTGACCACGCCAACCCCGGTCAGTGGCAGGGTGCACTCCGGCAGGATCTTGTGCTCGCCATTCTTCGCCGTATGTTCCATCAGCACGACCACCCGCTTGACCCCGGCCACCAGGTCCATCGCTCCGCCCATGCCCTTGACCATCTTGCCGGGCACCATCCAGTTGGCCAGGTCGCCCTTGTCGGTGACCTGCATCGCGCCGAGGATGGCCAGGTCGATGTGGCCGCCCCGGATCATGGCGAAGGAGTCATGGCTGCCGAAGTAGCTGGCACCCTGGCGCGCGGTGACGGTCTGCTTGCCGGCGTTGATCAGGTCGGGATCGACCTCGTCCTCGGCCGGGAACGGGCCGATGCCCAGCAGGCCGTTCTCCGACTGCAGCCACACGTCCACGCCGTCGGGGATGTAGTTGGCCACCAGGGTCGGCAGGCCGATGCCGAGGTTGACGTAGGCGCCGTCGGTGAGTTCCTGCGCGGCGCGCTGCGCCATCTGGTCGCGGGTCCAGGCCATCACTTGTTCTCCTGACGCACGGTGCGCTGCTCGATGCGCTTCTCGGGGGTGGGGTTGAGCACGATGCGGTCGACGTAGATACCGGGCAGGTGCACGTGGTCGGGGTCGATGCTGCCGGTCGGCACGATCTCCTCCACCTCGACCACGCAGACCTTGCCGGCCATGGCGCAGGCCGGGTTGAAGTTGCGCGCGGTCCTGCGGAAAACCAGGTTGCCGGCCTCGTCCGCCTTCCAGGCCTTGACCAGCGAGACGTCGGCCACCAGCGCGGTCTCCATCACGTACCAGTGTTCGCCGAACTGGCGCGTCTCCTTGCCCTCGGCCACCACGGTGCCGTAGCCGGTGCGGGTGAAGAAGGCCGGGATGCCGGCGCCGCCGGCGCGCAGCCGCTCGGCCAGGGTGCCCTGCGGGTTGAACTCCAGCTCCAGTTCCCCGCCCAGGAACTGGCGCTCGAACTCCTTGTTCTCGCCCACGTAGGACGAGACCATCTTGCGGATCTGCCGGGTCTCCAGCAGCTGGCCGAGACCGAAGCCGTCCACGCCGGCATTGTTGGAAATCACGGTCAGGTCGCGTACGCCCGAATCGCGCAGCGCCGCGATCAGCGCCTCGGGGATACCGCACAGGCCGAACCCGCCGACCGCCAGGGTCTGGCCATCGGCCACCAGGCCGTGCAGGGCGGTGCGGGCATCGGGAAATCGCTTGGATGTGGCCATGTCTGCCTCGGATACGCGAATCCCGGGATTCTACCCAGCCCACCGATGCGTGGCGGCCTGTACCTTCGGGCAGGTCGCGGCGGACACCGAAGCAACGGCCGCACGGGCACTTGCGCGTCCCGCTCGCCGCACCGGAGCGGGACGGGTAAAATCCCGCTTCTGCGTCTCGCGCCTGCCATCAAGTTCCATTTTCCCGGGAGTTCCCTGCAAGATGAAGATCCTCGTCGCCTACAAGCGCGTGGTGGACTACAACGTCCGCATCCAGGTCAAGCCGGACGGGTCCGGCGTGGTCACCGAGGGCGTGAAGCTCTCCGCCAACCCGTTCGATGAAATCGCGCTCGAGGAAGCGCTGCGGCTGCGCGACAAGGGCATCGCCACCGAGGTTGTCGTGGCCACCATCGCTCCGGCCGACGCTGCCGCGCACCTGCGCAACGGCCTGGCCATGGGCGCCAACCGCGCCATCCACGTGGTCTGCGACCAGGCCATCCAGCCGCTGACCGCCGCCCGCACCCTGCTCAAGCTGGTCGAGAAGGAGCAGCCGGACCTGGTGATCCTCGGCAAGCAGGCGATCGACGACGACGCCAACCAGACCGGCCAGATGCTGGCCACGCTGTGGGGCCGCCCGCAGGCGACCTTCGCCTCCAAGCTCGACGTGGCCGACGGCAAGGCGACCGTGGTGCGCGAGGTCGATGCCGGCCTCGAGACGCTGGAGGTCGACCTGCCGGCGGTGGTGACCACCGACCTGCGCCTGAACGAGCCGCGCTTCATCAAGCTGCCCGACATCATGAAGGCCAAGAGCAAGCCGATGGAGACGGTCCAGTTCGCCGATCTCGGCGTGGAGTCGGGCGATTTCCTGGAGACCACCACCTACGCCCCGCCCGCCGGGCGCAGCAAGGGCGTGATGGTCAAGGACGCGGCCGAACTGGTCGCCGCACTCAAGCAGAAGGGGTTGCTGTAATGGCCAAGGTTCTCGTCATCGCCGAACACCTGGACGGCAGGCTCAACGCGTCCACCGCGCGCACGGTAAGCGCCGCGCAGGCGCTGTCCGCCGACGCCATCGACGTCGCCGTGCTCGCCGCCGATCCGGCCGCGGTGGCCGCCGAGGCCGCGAAGATCGCGGGCGTGGCCCGCGTGCTGGCGGTGGCCAACGCCGCCAACGCGCAGCCGGTCGCCCAGGTACTCGCGCCGCAGGTGGCGAAGCTGGCCGACGGCTACAGCCACGTGTTCGTGCCAAGCACTACCTTCGGCAAGGACCTGGCGCCCTGCGTCGCCGCGCTGCTCGGCGTCGCCCAGGTGTCGGACCTGATGACGGTCGAGGGCAGCCACGAGTTCAAGCGCCCGATCTACGCCGGCAACGCCATCGTCACCGTCCGCGCCCCGGCCGACCGCACCGTGGTGGCGACCGTGCGCACCGCCTCGTGGCCGGAAGCGGCGACTGGCGGCAGCGCCCCGGTCGAAACCGTGTCGGTGGACGTGGCCCTGCCGACCCATACCCGCCACCTCGGCCTGGCCGCCGCCAAGTCCGACCGCCCCGACCTGCAGAGCGCGCGTCGCGTGGTCTCCGGCGGCCGCGGCGTGGGGTCCAAGGAAAACTTCGAGGTCATCTACAAGCTCGCCGACCGCCTCGGCGCGGCAGTGGGCGCCTCGCGCGCGGCGGTCGACGCGGGCTATGTGCCGAACGAACTGCAGGTCGGCCAGACCGGCAAGATCATCGCCCCCGAGCTGTACGTCGCGGTGGGCATTTCCGGCGCGATCCAGCACCTGACCGGCATCAAGGACGCCGGCACGATCGTGGCAATCAACAAAGACGGCGACGCGCCGATTTTCGAGATCGCGGATATCGGGCTGGTCGGCGACCTGTTCACGCTGCTGCCGGAGATCGAGGCGGCGCTTGGCTAGGACGACGCGACCGGCGCCATTGCAATGACCCGCAAGGTGATGCTGGCGTTCGGCACCAGGCCGGAGGCCATCAAGATGGCCCCGGTCGTCTCGGCGCTGCGCGCGCAGCCCGGCCTGGAGGTGCAGGTCGCCGTGACCGCGCAGCACCGGCACATGCTCGACCAGGTCCTGGACCTGTTCGGCATCGTGCCGGACGAGGACCTGGACGTGATGACGCCGTCGCAGTCGCTGCCCGACCTGTTCGCCAGGATCCTGGTGGGCATGAGCGGCGTGCTCGCCCGCCGCCGGCCGGACATGGTGCTGGTCCATGGCGACACCAGCACCACGCTCGCCGCCGCGCTGGCCGCCTTCTACGCACGGATCCCCGTGGCACACGTCGAAGCCGGCCTGCGCACCGGCGACCTGCAGGCGCCCTGGCCTGAGGAGGCCAACCGGCGCCTGACCGCGCCGCTGGCCGCCCTGCACTTTCCGCCGACGCCACGCGCGCGCGACAACCTGCTCGGCGAAGGCATCCCCGCAGACCGGATCCACGTCACCGGCAATACCGTGATCGACGCGCTGCACGAGGTTGCGGCGCGGATCCGGGCCGACGCCGCCCTGCGCGACGCGCTGGATGCGCAGCTGCCCGTCCTGGATCCGGGCCGCCCGATGGTGCTGGTCACCGGCCACCGCCGCGAGAACTTCGGCACCGGCATGGAGGACATCTGCGGCGCGCTGGCCGAGATCGCCGACGCGCGAGATGTGCAGGTGGTCTATCCCGTGCACCTCAACCCCAGCGTGCAGGAGCCGGTGCGGCGCCTGCTGGGCGCCCACCCGCGCATCCACCTGGTCGAGCCGCTCGACTACCTGCCGTTCGTGCGGCTGATGGACCGCGCCCACCTGATCCTCACCGACTCGGGCGGCATCCAGGAGGAGGCGCCGTCGCTGGGCAAGCCGGTGCTGGTGATGCGCACCACCACCGAGCGTCCGGAAGCCGTCGACGCCGGCACCGTGCGACTGGTCGGCGCTGACCGCGGCAGGATCGTGGCCGAGACGCTGCGGCTGCTGGATGAACCGGGTGCGCACGCTGCCATGGCGGCGGCGCACAACCCGTATGGGGACGGGCGGGCAGCGTCGCGGATCGCGCAGGTCGTCGGCGCTCAGTTCAGCTGAAGGGTCCGTGCGCCGCCTCAACGGCGGCTGTCTGCACCGATTTGCATGCAAATCGTCGCCTGGACGCTTGTGCGAAAATCGCGCGTTTTCCCGACCCGATCCCCTTGGAGTGACCTGAATGAATACCTGGAGCCGCCTCGCCGGCATGGCTGTCCTTGGCGCGGCCCTGATCGCATGCTCCCACCAAGAGTCGCCAACAGCCGTCACCGAGCAGCCGGTCACCGGCACTCAGGAAGCTCCCGACGCTGCCGCCCGAGCCTCGCGACTGGAAAAGCCCTTGGCCAAGGGCGTTCGTCTTGGTTTCAGCCACCATCTGCGCCGCGACCGCATAGAGGAAACCAGGCCGGGCGTTTTCCGCCGTCGCGTACTGCTCGAGTATCTGGCGCTTGATCAGCAACAGGCGGCAAGCGCTCTCATCGCCGACATGTCCGAGGGAGGCTACAAAGTCGTGTCGGAGCGCGTGGACGACCAGGGCCGTATTCGCCTGACCTTCCAGAAGGGCAAACGGAAGATCTCTGCTCATGTGCGCAATGGCGGCAAGGTGGAGCACGAGGCCGCGAAGGGCACGATTCTCGTAAGCATTCCAGCGAAGGCCCCCAAGCCGAAGACCGCCTGAAGCCTTCCGCTCTGCATCGAGCGCATCCCTGATTGATTCCAAGGTTTCGAACCCACTGCCGGATCCGGCTGGCGGCACGGCTGCCCCGGGCTGCCGCTCGGGGTCGCCATGCTGGATTCCCCGGCTGCAGGCATCTGGCGGACACATCCGACCCGTGCGACATGCGCTCCGTCCTGTCCGAATGGGCGGAGAGCGACGACACGGGGCCATGTCGCAAGCGCCGCTCGCATATAATGCGCCGCCGCAATCCACGGAAAATCCGCCATGTCCCTGACCGTCCGCATCGACGATCGCGTCAGCGTCGCCAACGACGCGCCATTCGTGCTGTTCGGCGGCCTGAATGTCCTCGAGGATCTCGAGTCGACGCTCTCGGCAGCGGCCCACTACGTCGATGTCACCGACAGGCTCGGCATTCCGTTCGTGTTCAAGGCCTCGTTCGACAAGGCCAACCGTTCGTCGATCCACTCCTACCGCGGCGTCGGGCTCGAGGAAGGGCTGCGAATCTTCCAGGAGGTCAAGGGACGCTTCGGCGTGCCGGTGATCACTGACGTGCACGAGCCTGCACAGGCGGCGCCGGTGGCCGAGGTCGTGGACGTGCTGCAGCTTCCTGCCTTCCTTGCGCGGCAGACCGACCTGGTGGAGGCGATCGCGCGCACCGGGCGTGCGGTCAACGTCAAGAAGCCGCAGTTCCTCAGCCCGACGCAGATGAAGAACATCGCCGAGAAGATCCGCGAGGCCGGCAACGAGCGGATCATCCTGTGCGAGCGCGGCAGCCAGTTCGGCTACGACAACCTCACCGTCGACATGCTCGGCTTCCGCGAGATGATCGAGTGCACCGGCGGGCTGCCCGCGATCTTCGACGTCACCCACAGCCTGCAGCGCCGCGACGCCGGCGCCGAGGCATCCGGCGGCCGTCGCCGCCAGGTCGCCGAGCTGGCCCGCGCCGGCATGGCGGTCGGCCTGGCAGGACTGTTCCTGGAGGCGCATCCGGATCCCGACCGCGCGCGCTGCGATGGGCCCAGCGCCCTGCCGCTGGCGGCACTGGAACCGTTCCTGGCCCAGATCAAGGCGATCGACGACCTGGTGAAGGGCTTCGCCCCACTGCGGATCAGCTGAGGTGCCCAGCCAGTACGAGGGGCCGATCCGGCTTGTGCTGTTCGACGTCGACGGCGTCCTGACCGATGGCACGCTGCTGGTCGACGGGCAGGGCGAACTGGTCAAGCCCTTCAACGTGCGCGACGGCCTCGCGGTCGGATTGCTTCGCGCGCACGGCATCCTGAGCGGGGTGCTCTCGGGCAAGTCCAGCGCGCCGCTGGACTATCGCATCGCCCAGCTGCGCTTCGACGTCGCAGTCACCGGGCGCCTGGAGAAGCGCGAGGCCTATTCCGCGATCAAGCGCGAGCACGGGCTTGAGGACTCGCAGATCGCCTACGTCGGCGACGATGTCGTCGATCTCCCTTTGGCCGGGCTGGTGGGTCGGTTCTATGCTCCGGCCGATGCGCATCCGCTGGTGCTCGCGCGCGCGGACCACGTGGTCGCCGCCCGCGGTGGCCATGGCGTGGCCCGTGAGGTCGCCGAGCACCTGCTGCATGCCGGTGGCCTCGACCTGGAAGCGGCCTACCGTCCGCTGATCGGCCAGTGGGATCGCGTGCATGCCGCACAGTAGCCCCACCCTGCGGGTCGTCGTCCCCGCCCGCTTCGCCTCTTCGAGGCTGCCGGGCAAGCCGTTGCTCGACCTCGCCGGCAAGCCGATGGTCGTGCGGGTGCACGAGGCCGTGCGTTTCGCCCTGCCCGAAGCCGACGTCGTGGTGGCGGTGGATGACCAGCGCGTACTGGATGCATTGGCCGGACACGGCATCCAGGCGGCGATGACCGACCCGGGCCACGAGTCCGGCACCGATCGCGCCGCGGAGGTCGCGCGCACGCTCGGATGGGCCGGCACCGACACGATCTGCAACGTGCAGGGCGACGAGCCGCTGGTGCCCCGGGACATGCTGCGCGCCTTTGCCGGCTTCTGCGCTGCCCGGGCCAGCCTGTCGATGGCGACCATCGCGGTGCCGGTGGGCGCGGTCGCCGAGGTCCACGATCCCAACGTGGTGAAGCTGACGCTGGATGCGGACAACCGGGCGATCGCGTTCTCGCGTGCGCCGATGCCTTTCCACCGCGACCTGCCGCCTGCGCAGTGGCCGCCGGGCGACTACCTGCGCCACGTCGGCATCTACGCCTACCGCAACGACGTCCTCCAGCAGCTGACGGGCACCCCGCCCTGCTTTCTGGAGCGGATCGAGAAACTCGAGCAGCTGCGCGCGCTCTGGCTGGGAATCCCCATCCATGTGATGCGCTGGCACCAGTCGCCGCCCCACGGCGTCGACACGCCTGCCGACGCCGCCCGCGTCACGGCGCTGTTCGTAGGGATGACACAGTGAGTGCAGAAGCCAATCGCGCCATCGACCACCGCGCCTCTGCGCTGCGCGTATTCGCCATCGAGGCCGAGGCCATCCGCAACCTCGCAGACCAGATCGACGAGGACTTCGCCCGCTCGGTGGAACGGATCCTGCAATCGCACGGCCGCACCATCGTCTGCGGGATGGGCAAGTCCGGCATCATCGGCCGCAAGATCGCCGCCACCCTTGCCAGCACAGGCACGCCAAGCTTCTTCATGCACCCGGGCGAGGCCTACCACGGCGACCTGGGCATGGTCGCGGTCGACGACACGTTCGTGGCCATTTCCTTTTCCGGTGAGACCGACGAAGTCGTCAAGCTGTTGCCATTCCTCAAGGACAACGGCAACTTCATCGTCGCGATCACGGGGAACCCCGATTCTACATTGGCTACGTCGGCGGACTGCCACCTCAACGTACATGTCAACGAGGAGGCCTGCACCTTGCGCCTTGCACCGACCTCGTCCACGACCGCAACGCTGGCAATGGGCGACGCGCTCGCCGTGGCCCTGATGGATGCGCGTGGATTCAAGCCTGAGAATTTCGCCCGCTTCCATCCCGGCGGCTCTCTCGGTCGGCGACTGTTGAGTCGCGTGGAGCACGAGATGGCCACCGATCTTCCGGTCGCTCAATCGAATGCAACCGTAATGGAGATTATCGCCGCGATCACGCGGTCAAGACTCGGCCTCGTAGTGGTTTGCCACGAAGGGCGGTGGGCGATCATTACCGATGGAGATGTCCGCAGGGCCGTCGAACGCCATGGGCAGGGAGTATTCGCCTGCGTTGCCACCGACCTCATGTCTCGTGACCCAGCGCAAGTCGCCGTCGGCACCAGGGTCGAGGATGCGCTGCTGTTGATGGAAAGACGTCGCATCTCCGCCCTTCTCGTGTTCGACGCAGACAAGTTGGTAGGCATCTTCAAGAAATAGACCCATCCAGCAGGCATCCGCTGCCGCCATCCGCTGCCGCCCGCCCCTGCGTGGCGGCCGCCCGCGCGGCGATGCCGGGCAGTCGCCCAAGCTGCTCGTATTCGGACACGACCCATCGCATTCGTGCAGTCGCGAACGCGACCGGAGGAGTGCGACCAAGGCGGGATCAGCCCGGTCCCGCCGCTCGAGTCAGCCACAAGGCCATCTCGCGAACGCGCTCTTCGCTAGTACAATCGGGATCGTACTGTCTCGATATCGCGCCGATGAAATCGATCCACTTCAACCTCGATCCGACCATCAACTACGGCGACCTGCAGGACACGATAGTGTCGACCGTAACGGATAAGCTTGTCGAGGCCCCATGGTCTTCGAGCGTCGGCGAGGTCAAGTCGGATTCGGTGAACGTCAGTCTGTTCATCCGGAGCCCGGCCCAGGTGTTCCTGGGCCACAGCCTGGCGGACCGGAACTACCTGTGGGCGAGAGACGACGAAGGGAAGCGTCTGGTGAACCGCTTCCAGGCAGTGCTCGTCCCGGGCAGGTGGATGAAGAATCGCCTGCTGCACAGTCCCAGCATCCGGCTCAAGGCAGACCAGGTGATCTGCGTCGGCTCACCCCGAATCGACCGGCTCAGAGCCCTTTCCGCGACCATGGCTCGCGCTCCGAGTGGCGGGCAGCTCAAGGTCCTTTGGGCGCCCACCTACAGTAAGCGCAACGGCGCCTCCGTATCCAGCCACCCGGAGTTCGAATCCCATCTGGCTGCACTGGCCGAGGAGTTCGACGTCGCCTCACTCCTGCACCCACGCCAGAGGTCGGACAAGCGCGCGGCGGTCGACGAACTTCTCTGGGCCGATGTCGTGATCTCGGATACCAGTTCCATCATCTATGAGGCATGGGCGCTGGGCAAGCCGGTCGTCTTCCCCAGCTGGCTGACCTTCGATCGCGTGCTCGATCGTTACCCGAAATCAGCGGAGGCGCACATCTATGCGACGGGAATCGGCTACCACGCCGGCAGTTTCGAGGAGTTAAGGGACATTCTGAGAGGAGGACCGTCCATAGGCGATGACGTAGATCGCTTCATGGATGAGTACCTGGACAACTACCGGAGCGGCAACGCCAGCACCAAGGCCGCGAATGCCCTGCTGTCCCTGGCCGGCGTCGACTTGGCTCACCAGACCCTCAAGGCGCTCAAAGAGGCGATCGACTCGGTTGAGCAGGCCGACCCGGCAACTTCAACCAAGCTGACACCTGCTTCCGACAGGCAGGCCCTTGTAGACCGGTGTGATGACCTGATCCGCCGCCCGGGTTGCGATTCAGCAATGCTCGAGGAGCTGGGCGAGCTGCTGATTGGCCTCAAACAGTACGATGCGGCGGAGCGCGCATACCGCGAACTTCTCAATCGCGACTGGACGGCGGCGCGCGGGCACGTTCATCTCGCGAAGGTGCTCGGCTTGCAGTCCAAGTGGTGGCAGGCCGCCGACTCCCTCGTGGTCGCCACCACCCTGGATTCGACTCATGCCGACTGGTTCTTCCAGCTGGGCGATGCGCAGGAACGGATGGGTCGTTTCGAGGGGGCTATCGAGGCGTATCGCGCAGCGATAGCCATTGACCCGGGTGAGCCTCACTGGCATTACCGGCTGGGATACATGCTGGAGCGTGCCGGACGTACTGCGCAAGCCGACATCGCCTATGGCGAAGCGATCCGTCGCGATGGAAGCGCGGACGCCACCCAGTTCGGGATCGGGGTGTTCCATCAGAAGCGCGGACTGTGGGAAGCTGCGCTGCGCGCGTACGAGATGAAGCTGGAACAGTCGCCCCTCGTTGCCGCCTTGCACTATCGCACCGGCATGGCGAATGACCGGCTGTACCGTTGGCAGCAGGCGGCACAGCATTATCGGAACGCGATCGCGCTCGAAACGCGGAAGGCGAACCCGCAGTGGCATTATCGGCTGGGATTCGTCCTGGAGCGCCAGGGTTGCTGGCAGGACGCGGCGGACGCTTACCGCGCCGCGGTCGCGCTCAGCGCGAAGCACACCGCCTACTGGCACTATCGCCTGGGCTATGTGCTGGAGCAGGCGAAGGCATTCGAGGCCGCATGCGGCGCATATGTGCGGACCCGTCTTGAGCCGGGACTCCGCTCCGTACACGCCCTCACCTTGCCGAAGGTCGGGACGGGGAGCGCCGGATGGCTCAACGCGCAGGATGAGGAGCACGCCGCCATCCAGCGCTACCTCTCGGGATTCAGTGCATCAGGCCTGCTGGCAAGGATCATCGAGAAAGACGCCACCAGTGCGCTGGATCACTTCCGGCTGGCGGAAAGCCTCGAGCGCGAGGAAAAGTGGGAAGCGGCCGCTGACGCGTATCGGCATGGGTTGCTCCGATGCAGCGACCATGTTTCGAGCAGATACTTCCGCCTTGGCTATGTATTGTTCCGGGCAGGTCGCCATGAACAGGCCTGCGCAGCATTCAGAAGCACCAGAGTGCTGCAAAGGGCCCATGGCATGTCGGAGGAGCCTCTGCAGAAGGACGAGGGGCTGCGCCTGGCAGCAAGCTACGTCGAGTACAGCGAATGCCTGCCGGTCGACGACAAGGCAATCCTGTATGAAAGCTTCAACGGCAGCTCCATGTCCTGCAATCCCCTCGCCATCTTCAAGCGGCTTGTGGAGCACCCGGACTTCCGGGACTACCTGCACATCTGGGTGCTCAACGACACGTCGCGCATCCAGGAGAGTTACCGCCGGCTTCCGAACGTGGTGTTCGTCGCAAAGCCATCGGACGGATATCTGCGCCACCTCGCGACGGCGAAGCACCTGATCAACAACAGCGGGTTTCCCCCTTACTTCATTCGTCGACCCGAGCAGCGTTACCTCGCCACCTGGCACGGCACGCCACTGAAGACCCTGGGGAAAGAGCAGAAGTACAAGTTCTACGACCACAAGCGGACGCAGCGCAACTTCGTCCAGTCCACGCACATCATCAGCCCCAACAGGCACACCACCGATATTCAGCTGGACAGCTACGACATCCGCCCGCTTTTCACGGGCCTGTTCGCGGAGACCGGCTACCCTCGCGTGGACCTGACGCTCAACGCTGACGACGCGCAGAAGGCACGCATCATGAAGCGGATGGGCCTCTCGGCGGACCGCCCCGTGGTTCTGTACGCTCCAACGTGGCGTGGAACCCTGGATCAGGTTTCCTTCGACACCTCGCGCCTGGAACAGGACCTCGCCGAACTGTCCAAGCTCGATTGCCAGCTGGTCTTTCGCGGGCACAGCCTGCTAGAACGCGTGATGACGCATGACGACGTTCCTGGCCAGGTGGTGCCGGCCGATATCGACACCAATGAGCTCCTTTCGGTCGTCGACGTCCTGATCACCGATTACTCCAGCGTCTTCTTCGACTACCTCGCCACCGGGAAGCCGATCCTGTACTACATCTACGACCTCGAAGAGTACGAGGAAGAGCGGGGCCTCTACTTCGACATGGAGGAGATGCCTGGAGCCAAGTGCCGCACCATCGAGGACCTCTCCTCGGCACTGACCCTTGCCATTGCGGGCAAGGGCATGGACTCCGAGCACTTCCGGCGTAGCCAAGCCGCTTACAGCCCGCACGACGACGGCAATGCCACTTCCCGCGTCATCGACTTCTTCTTCAACGACGCGAGCACCCACCTCGTTGATTTCCGCGAGGCAGATCGCACGACGGTCGTGCTGAATGGCGGTTCTTTCCAGCCCAACGGGATCACGACGTCTTTCGTCAACCTGGTCAAGAGCATCGACCGGAGCAGATATGACGTCGTCCTCGGCTTTTCCCCGAACTCCGTCGAGGGTTCCAACGGCAACCTGGCCCAGTTCCGCAAGTTGCCCAAGGATATCTACGCCGTTCCCCGCTACGGCAACATGCCGATGACGCTCGAGGAGCGCTGGATCAGGAAGCATCACAACGACGGGAGCATCAGGCTCGAGCCAGAGATGCGGGCAATCCTGGAACGTTCATACGAACGCGAGTTCGTACGCATCTTCGGCCGCAAGCGCTACGACGTGGCGGCCGCCTTCTCGGGCTACGATGCCTTCTGGGCTTCCATTCTGCTGATGGGCCGAGGTGCCAAACGCAAGGTGATCTACTTGCATAACGACATGTATTCCGAACACACCGCCAAGTTCCCTGAGCTCCAGTTGATCTTCGACGCGTACAAGTACGCGGACGCGCTGGTTTCGGTCTCGGAACAGACGTGCACCCACAACCGGGAGCAGCTTGCAGACAGGTTCGCCCTGGACCGGGACAAATTTGTCCATTGCGACAACCTGATCAATCCGGAAGAGATCCTGGACAGATCGTCACTTCCGCTCGAGGTGGAAGGCGATGAGTCCCTGTTCGATGGCGCCAGCCCGGTTCTGGTCAACATCGCACGTCTTTCCGTGGAGAAAGATCACGAGAAACTGATCAGGGCATTTGCCGAGTTCCGTAAACAACAGCCCCATGCCCGACTGCTGATCCTCGGGTCGGGGCCGCTCGAACAGCATCTTCGGCGCGTAGTGATCGAGTGCGGGCTGGGAGACAGCGTGCGGCTGTTGGGTTACCGGATCAATCCGTATCCCTATCTTCGGCGGGCGCACTGTTTTGTCCTGTCGTCCAACCACGAGGGGCAGCCGATGACCCTGCTTGAGGCTTTGGTACTCGGCAAACCCATCATTGCTACGGACATCGTAGGCAACAGGAGCGTGTTGCATGGGCGACCCGGCATGCTGGTGGACAACTCGATCGAGGGCCTTGCGGACGGCATGCGCCGCCTGGCGACCGGCCCCGTGCAAACAGGTGGTTTCGACTGGTCCGGGTATCAGCAGAACGCGATCAATGCGTTCTATGAGAAGGTGACCGGGATCGGACCCGCGCCCGCGAGCATCTGATTGTCCTGTTGCCATGGAACCCACAGTAGGTCGGCCGACCGGCCCTGAAGCCCAACCACCGCCCGCCCATCCATCCGCCTGCCGCACACTCACTCCTTTGGTGACCATATGAATCGATTGATCTGGATCTCCCCCCTGGTGCTTCTCACGCTCGTCGCATGCCAGCCCGCGCCTCAAACGCCCGCAGAAGCTCCCGCGCAAACCCCCCAAGCCCAGACCGTCGACGCTCCACTCGAACAGCTGGCAACGCCATCCCACATCAGGAAGCTGGAGCGCGCGCTTCCGCTTCGCGTCGGGTTGGACATGCCGTTCGAGTTCCGCGGCAGCAGGAGCTACAAGGCCGAGGACGGGACGGCCAGGAAGAATGCTTCGATCGAGTTCTTCCGTGGTGATGCGTTGACGGTCCAGCAAGACATCAGGCGGGCACTGTTGCGGGCCGGCTACACGGCCGGCAGCGAGCCGACCGAGCTCAAGAAGAATCGCTACTCGACCACCTACACCGGCGACAACCTGCCCACCCTGGAGGTTGTCAGCAACTCCAACCGCACCGTGAAGCGGAAGAACAAGGATGCCGTCGGCGTCGTTCGCTTCGACTGGCCGGAATGACCAACCGGTGCCGCGCGCAGCCATGCGTCCGCCCAGGTCCCCAGCCATTACGCCTGCATCTGGGTTTTCCGTCTGGAGCAGGCAATGCTGGTGATTGCCCACCGCGGCGGCGGCGGACTGAGAGTCGAGAACACGCTCGCGGCATTCGGTAACGCAATACGCCTCGGAGCGGCGGGGGCCGAGCTGGATGTCAGGTTGAGCGCTGACGGTGAGGTTGTCGTCCACCACGATGCTTGCTTGAATCCAGCGTACTGCCGGTATCGCGGCAGGTGGGTATCAAGAACCGACCGGAAGCGGATTGCCGACCTTGCTTACGCCGAGCTCCGCGAGTGCGACATCGGGAGACGTCGGACAGGTACAAGGTACGCGGACAAGTTCGACCTTGTCCAAGACGTTGACGGGGAAAGGATTCCCCTGCTCCGGGACGTGGTCCGACTGGTCAAGTCGGAGTCGGACCGATTCTTTCTGGTCATCGAGATCAAGACGCCAGTGCTGCAGGCTGCCTCGCAACCATGGCGAACCCTCGTCGACAAGACACTTGCGATTGTCGAGACAGAGGGCCTCGGCGACCGGTTCACACTTTGTTCTTTCGACTGGGGCGCCCTTACGTACGCCATGGCCCAGCGTCCCGGCACAACCACCTGGTTCACGACGCAACCCCTTAGTTGGTACGGGGATGCGCCCGCGTCCGAAGTCGATCTTCAGCCGGTGACGGCCTCGCTCATCAAGCTGCGCACAAAGTACCGCATGGGCTCGGCCCCCTGGTTTGGTGGTTACGATCCTCGCGATTTCTCCGATGGATACGCAGAGGCCATCGCGGCCGCCGGAGGCCACGCCTGGTTCATGTACCACCGCGACTATTCCAGTGAGCATGCCTCCGCGCTGCTCCGGCATGGGATGGGAGGATGTGCATGGTCAGTCAACCTGCGGGACCCTGACGAGGTCCGAAGGGTGGCCTCCTTGGGAGCCGACGCCATCTGCCTGGATTATCCCGGGTCGTACACCGCCTGATCCTCCAGGCGCCTGTCCTACCATCGGCACACGACTGCAGCTCCGGCCCGCCCCGGATACTGGCTGGCAGGAGTGGACCAGGCAGCCAGGCGGAAGCCGCGCGGGTTCCTTCCGTGCCCGGCTCACCGGCGCAACAGGTTTCGCGCCGGCGCCTAGCTCCAGATCAGGTCGAGAACCCGCTCGCGGAACGCAATGTTGCGGTCCCGGGAGTCGCCAAGCGCCTCATCGAAGCGCACTGCCTTGCCGGACGCACCCTTCACGCCCTCGACGGTAGCTGGCCTGAACTTCAGGCTCATGAACTTGCTGCCGAACGGCACCATCGCGACCTTGCGGCCCAGAAGCGTTGCCCAGTAGGCGCCATGATACGAACTCGTCACGACGGTCGATCCTGATGCCAAGTGATCAAGGGCCCGGAAGAGATCGAGACCGCTCATGTTGTCTGCATAAGGCGCGCCCATCGCAGCCGCCTCGGCCGAGAGGTCTCCAAGCTTCCGATGCCCATAGACGACCAGCTCATGGACAGGCTCCGGTATGGAGTCGAAGTACGGATGCATACACGACACGCACGGGACATAGTCCAACCCGGAGCCCTTGACGTAATCGCGGCATCCATAGAGGGCGTACCCCGAACGCAGCCGGTAATGCACATCCGCAGGCACTGGCTTGATCTCCTTGCGGGTCGTATAACCCACCCCCCAGGCGACCAGTTTCGATTTGGGATAAAGCTTCCTGACGTCCGGCGCACGCCTCGAAACCGCACCGCCACCCAGCACGACGCAGTCAGGCTCCATATCCAGCGGCGGATCGGTCAGACTGGCCTTCCTCAGCGCGATATCCAGATCGCAACCGACGTTGAAGTAATCCAGGGGATGGCAGTAGTTGTCACCCAGGTTCGCATTGCCCCTGATATGCAAACCGAGAATTTCCTTCTTCATTGCTGGCAAGCCTGCTCTTTGGATTGGATGGCCGAAACATGCGTCCCCGGCATCAGGGCAACGCATGGCGCGCGGCCAGCTCAGAAACATACGCCTCGTTCGACAGCCCAAGCACGTTCCGCAATACGTCGTCGGCATCCACGGACCCGTTCTCCAGCAATCTTCGCAGGAAAGACAGGTTCGTGATCGCATCGTGATAGATGAACGTATGCGGGTCCAAACTGCTTCTTCGGGCGAGATACCTTTCCGAGTGCGGCGTGAGCCACAGGTTCATATTGAACAACTTCACGTGTCCCACCTCGAACCTCAGCATGTCCAGCAGCGCACGCTGCACCGCATTTCCGTGCGACTTGAAGAAGATTGAGTTGGATCTTCTGTACTGGTTTCGAAACAGGCACTCCCGGGACGAGCTGTCGAGCGGGAACTCTGCGCAGTCCTGGAGCACTGCCACCCGCGTGCCGCCCAGTCCGTCGCCTTTGGATTCGACGAGTTTACGGAAAGCGGGGTTCGTGTAGTACGAGACGTCAGTGCGCGAGCCGTGCTTCGAGGTGTCATACCGGGACGAAGAGGTATGGTTGAACCGGACCACCACATCAAAGCCGTCGATCTCCGGCCCACTGTCCAGATGACTGTCCACGGGGCCGACAATCGCCACCGACCTTCCATGAAGATAGCGCTGGAACTCCCCGTCGTTGCGGTCGTCAACGGTAGGCAGAGACACCTTGCGGTAGCGTTCACGCCCCGCATCGAGCAAGGCCAGGCCTCGCATAGCAGGCCTCACCGCTCTCGCGACGTCGCCGGGGAGCTGCTTGTATATCGAGCCAAGCCTGCCGACCAGGCCTTTGCTCCCGTCCTCCGCTACCGCGCCAGCCATGAGCAGGAAGCCGCCCTTGTCCAGCTTCCCTTCTGACGTAACGACCTTCGCCAAGACCCTGTCGGCCGCGATGCGCCTGCACCGGTGGGCGGTACGGAAGTGCATTCCCAGCAAGAGAAGGTTCTGAAGCACAAAACAATGCCAGCAATCCAGCCCGCCAGCGAAAGCAGAATCCTCCTGAGCTTCCACGAACCGGTCGAGCGCACCGACCGCATCAAGAAAGCCGGTGGATCGAACCGACTCCAGGTTCTTCGCTTTCGACCCGGGCGGCAGCACGGAGGTGATTGTCTCGAGCAAGGTCACCAGTTCGGACGCTGGCCCGCCGCCCTCCCGTACGACAGCCCTCAGGTCGGAGCACAGGTGCTCCACGTCCCCCCCTGTAACACAGTCTGCTCGAAACACTAGAAGGAACCTCGCACCAGATAGGACAGATGATTTCGCCCTTGCCGGGCACGGCGACGATCAGAGCCGAAGCGAGTGAAGCAGGAGCGCGACCACCGCGCTATTCAGGGCGAACCACACTTCACCGCCCCCCCGTGCACCACCGATGTCTACGGTCATGGATTCCCCGGATCTCTGGCAAGCCATTCATCAAGGGCATCTGAAACCTTCCACTCCATGACCACCAGATGCCTGGCGCGGGGGTTGGCGGGCTTCTTGCCCACGTCCGAACGGAACTCGACGGTGATGGTGGGATGGCCCTTTCTCCTGAACTTGAGCTTGGTGCCTTTCCTGCTCGCTTCCGGGTCCCCCGAAACCCTGTAGCCCCCGACGTGCATCAATCTCTCGATATCTTCGATGGCTTGGCCCTGCTCGCGATCCAGGACCTCGAGCGCCACCCTCCGTCGCAGGTGGCCCTTCCTCTTCGTCACGTGGAAGCGGTCTTCCCGCAGGTGGTAGTCCGGGGGCAGACGCAATCCTGCAGGGAGGGGGTTGTAGCCGGCTTCGCTCGAAGCGGCGCCTGGGAGGCCCGAGGCGTCCACCGGGCCATCCTGCACGGCACAAGCGGCAAGCGCCATAGCCAGGACGGATATCAGCATTCTAGACATTTCCGCACATTCCTCAGCGGTTCGACCAAACACCGGGCAAGAGGCAACTCATTCACCCGTCTCGACGCCAAAAACCCATTCGAAGTCCTTCCGGAAGACCTTGTAGATTCGCATGGCGCCGAAATCATTCACATGATCGTCATCCCGGTACACGATCACGCCATCCTGCAGCGGGCTGCAGACCCCTTCGTAGCAGAGTGCATTTCGGGGATCGATCAGCCGCACGTTGGGCCGATTGCCAATGGCAAGTTCAAGCCTGCGAACGTAGTCGGCGCTCCTGCGCTCGTAGTCGTACTGTCCGGAACCGCAGACCTTCGCCACGTCCTTGCGATAGCGCTGTGCCCGCATGACGCAGGCAGTGGGGTTCTCGACCGCCATCACCGGCACCGCCCCGATGACGAGGATGCGCTTGGCGCCGACCTTCTGGAGGTCGTCAAGGGTGCGGCGGAGGCTGCGGATGTAGAGCTCGGCCTGATTTTCCGGGATCGATCTTCTGTTGCTGGAGATGGTCGGGTAATTGCTCCAGAACGCGCTGACAATGGCAAAGTCGGGAGCGAGCTTCCCGTCCTCCAGAACCTGCCATGCCTTGCGCTTCTGCTTGCGGCAGGTCGTGTCCGTCGCCGTCTTGCCTACCCAGTGGCGTACCACGCCGCGCATCGGATTGCATCCAGCGCGGAAATAGGTCGCCAGATACGTGTCATGTTCCATGGCGGCACGCCGCACGAGCACGGCACGCATCGCGCGCGCATGGGAGTCGCCCAGCAGCACCCCGACCTGTCTGGGCTTTCCGCCCACCGCGCTGCGCATGTGCCGATCGCATGCAGCCTTCTTGAACGAGTGCAGGCTGCATGCGCCCCCCTTGCTCCCCTTGCCGCGCCAGTACGCCGCGGGAACCTTCTCGGCCGCCGACTTCGCCACGGTCCTGGATACCAGTGCGCCAGCCGCCACGATGGCGGCGCAGGCGAGCAATCCAGCCGCGATCACCCGCAGGCCCGCCACCCGGGTCAGCGGCTGCCAATGGATCCGGGCCGGCGTCTCGAGCCAGCGGTAGGTCAGGTACGCCAGTCCCAGCGAGCCGACGACCGCGACCATGCCCAGCGCCAGGGGGAGCTGGTCGAAGTTGTAGATGCGCGTGAAGACGATGGCAGGCCAATGCCACAGGTACCAGGAATAGGACAACAGTCCGATCCATACCATCGGCTTCACTGACAGCAGGCGCGCCGTCCCCATCTGCGGCGCGACGACTCCGGCACCGATCAGCAGCGCTGCGCCCACCACGGGCAACGCCGCGTTGTAGGAGGGGAAGCTGGTCTGGTGGCTGAATCCGAACACGGCGGCGAGGACCGCCGCCAGCCCCACCCAGCCGAGTGCTGCCACTAGGCGTGACGGCAGCCTGCGCAGCCAAGGCAGCGCGGCATAGGTCATGCCGCCGATCACGAATTCCCAGGCGCGCAGAGGCATGAGGTAGAAGGCGTAGTTCTTCTCGCCTCCGGACGTATATCGCACGCAGACATACAACGAACCTGCGAGGACCGCCGTACCCAGCAGCCAACCGGCCACCACCCGTATCCGGCCGGGACGCGCGACCATCCAGAACAGGCCCACCAGCAGCGGCGTGACGAGGTAGAACTGCTCCTCCACCGACAGCGACCACAGGTGCAGCAGCGGCTTGGATTCCGCGGCGGTGTCGAAATAGCCCTCGAGCGAGAGGAAATGATGGTTGACCAGCATCATCCCCGAGTACATCGCCTGCTCGCCGACCGCCTTGAACTCGTCGGACGTGACCAGGAAGTAGAGCGAGGCCAGCAGCGTGGTCGCGACCACGAGCAGGTACGGCGGCAGGATGCGGACCACACGCCGCGCCCAGAACTCTCGATACCGGAACGTGCCCCGGGTGCGTTGCTCGACGATGTGGCCGATGATCAGGAAGCCGGAGATGACGAAGAACACGTCGACGCCGACATAGCCTCCGGACAGCCACGACAGGCCGCCGTGGTACAGCACCACCGACAGCACCGCGATGGCCCGCAGGCCGTCGACGGCGGGGTGGTAATTGGAGACTCCTCGCGCGTTGACCATCACTGTTCCTGTAACGAAGCGACCTGCGCGACCTGCACGGACATGGAACGAACCTGGACAATTCAGCCAACCCCGACCCCCATGACAGCGTCGATCACACCTGCTTGTTTTTTCCCTTCCTGGCTGGCTTGCGCCGCTTGGGATCGGCCTGCAGCACGACCGCTTCCGGCTCGAAACGCTCGATCCCACCGCGCTCGATCATGCCGGCCAGCTCCTCGCAGAAGCGCGCGGGCCGGTCGAACCCCATGCGGGCGAGCGCGGCCGGCGAGTAGTTCCACCACTCCAGCCTCACCAACTCGCTCCCCACCTCCTCCGGCAACCGGTACTTCAGGATCCTCGCCGGATTCCCGCCGACCACGGCATAGGGCGGCACGTCCTTCGTGACCAGCGCACCGGCAGCAATGACCGCGCCGTGGCCGATGCGGATGCCCATCGCCAGCGTCGCATCCCGCCCGATCCACACATCGTGTCCGATGACGGGATACGGCTTTCCGCCGTGGGCCTTCCACGGGTACGGCGTTACGCCCTCGGCCATCATGAAGTCGCTGACCAGCGGATTCGTCGGCCGGAAGGTGATGATGGACGTGGTGACCAGGTCGAGCGGGTGGTGCGAGTCCAGCAGCGTCAGGCCGCTGGAGATCGAGCAATAGCGTCCGACCGTCATCGACTCGTGCAGGGGCGAGTAGGAATACGAGAACGCGCCGATGCTGTAGAGGCCCGACGACTTGCCTCCGCCGATGCTGCCCTTGAACCGGCCGCCGTACAGACCCGTGTACGCTTCGATCCGCACCTCGTGGCCAAGCGGATAGTCCTTGCCCAGGCGCGCCCAGCCGTACTTGCCCTTCTCGGGCGGCGGCGACCGGCGCTTGAACAGGATTTTCCGCCGCCACAATTCGGCGGCCAGCTCTTCGGTGATGATCATCGACGAACCGTCCCCGGACGGGTAGCCGCCGCGCAGGCAGACCGCTTGCCGCGGAGGGAGGGTCGGTTCGGGGAGGTGTCGGTCCCAGTCCTGCGGGTCATATCGGCCGGCGCCTGTGCAAAGGCGGCATTGTAACCAACGCCGCCACCCGGCCCGGCGAGGCCAGCGGCCGCGCGGTGGAATCAGCCCGCCTGCCCGCGATGAAGTCCCTCCAGCACGCGCGCCAGCTTCGCGCCGAGGGAGCGCCAGGAGTGCTGCTCGACGGCTTCGGGATCGAGCTCGAAGGACCGGGACAGCCCCCCCTCGCGCTTGCACTGCAACAGCGATTCGAGCGCGGCCGCGATCGCGGCTTGCTGGTTGGGAACGGTCAGCCCGCGCCGCTGGGCCTGGAGCAGTTCGGCCGCCGAATCGCCTTGCGCGTCACCCAGGTGCAGGATCGGGCGCCCGGCTCCAAGGTATTCGTAGAACTTCCCCGGGATGTGGACCGGGTCGCTGTTGGCCACATTGACGAGCACATCGGCGGCGCGCTGCATTGCGGCCGCCTGGGCCTGGGTCACGAAGCCCGCCAGTCTCAGGGCTTGCGGATGACGGGCCGCGGCCTCCAGCAGCCACTGCGGCGGCGTCCGGGTGGCAACCGTGAGTCTTGCACCTGGCAGGGACGCGACCGCTTCGACCACCGGCATGCCGTTGCGGAACGCGTAGAAGCTGCCGGTATAGACCAGTTCGAGCAGTGCGGGGTCGAAGGCCACCGGAAGCTCGACCTCGCCAGAGGCATTTCCCGGCGGATCGAAGCCCTGGCTCAGGACGCTTACGCGGGAGTCCGCCAGCGGATAGCGGGAGCGCAGCAGCGTGCGGGCCGCTTCGGTGGTGACCAGCACGTGGTCGGCATTGCGGCATGTCCACGACTCGATGCGGCCGGCAAGCCGCCGCCAGCGTGCGGGTGTATAGAACGACAGGACGGGATCGCCCATGTCGACCAGCCATGGGTAGCCGGCCTCCTTCGCAAGCCGCCCCAGGCGAAGCGTGGTCGCCGGTTCGTGCGAGCTGATCACGATGTCCGGCTGCAGTTGCGCCAGGAGTTCGCGGAGCCGGGACCGCGCTGGCAGCTCCCACTGCCCTTCCGCATCGGGAAAGGTGAAATTGCCCGCCAACCGGTCCAGCCGGGTCAGCACGCGGCCTGCCAGCCTGCCCTTCCAGTTGACCAGAGGCTCCAGCGAGGCGAGTCCGCCTTCGCCCAGGGCCAGCTGCCCGCTGGCGTCCGGAACGGGCATGGCCAGCTCCTGTCCCTGGCAGAGCGCCAGCGGCGCGCGGCGCAGGATGGAAAAGAACCCCGTCGCAGCCCCGCCCGGCGAACGGTACACACGCACGCCGGCAGGTACCGGAAGCGGTCGCGGCTCCTCGCCCCTGACCACCGAGAGCACGTCCACTTCGAACCCATGGCCGACCAGTTCCCGGGTCAATCGCGCCCAACGCAACGACTGGGGCGAGGGTGCCGGTGGAAACTCGTACGCGAGCAGCAGCACCTTCATGATCGACGCATTCAGCTGGCGGCAAGGGCGGCGATTCTCGCATCACCGGGGCGGCTCCGATAGCGGCGAGCGCGCCCTCAAGGCGCCCGTCGCCGTGGCGCTGGTCAGCGCCGGACGACCCGGCGCGACGCTGCCCGGTTGTCGGGGTGGCCGACCGCGACGGGGCGGGCCGGAAAGGCGTTTGCCCAGCCCGCCGCACCCCCACCCTGAACCCATCGCGGACCGGCACTGCGTGGCCGGATGCCCGGCCGGAACCCTCGGTTATGATCGGCCACTTCCTCCCCCACCAGGCCCTCGCGAATGACTGCCAAGCCCCTCCTCCTGGTTCCACTTGCCCTGCTCCTGGCTGCCTGCCAGGAGCGCCCAGCCACCGGGCAGCCGGCCCAGGACGCGCAGGCGGCCGCCGCGCCGTCCGAGCCGCCGGCACCGGCCACCCCCGCCAGGCCTTTCGAGGCGGCCCTGCCCGCGGGCGTCACCCTGAGCTTCCGGCACCACGCCCGCTCGACGAAGACGGTGCAGGACAAGGAGGGCGCGTCCTGGGAGAGATACACCATGGAATTCCTCGGCTCGACGCCGAAGGACGCCACCCTCGCGCTGATGGACGACATGCGCCGGGCCGGCTTCGAGGCGGGCAAGCCGAAGAAGCGCAAGGGCGGGTATCGCGTCCGGTTCTCCCGCGAAGGTTACGGCGAGGCCATTGCGATCGTGCGGCCGGCGGAGCGGGACAAGCTGCGGCACCCCGAAGCGGCCGGCGTGGTCCAGCTGGCGTTCCCGGCAGCGGCCGGGACCGTCGCGGCAGAGTAGATCCGGTAGCGCTGGTTCAACCACCCACAACAGGAGGTGCAGGTCGTGACACCAGATTCCGGTAATCCACTCGCCACCGCGGACGCAATCGGCGCCGCGCTCGACCAGTGGCTGGGCAGGTCCAAGGGCGGCTACGACTTCTGGAAGATCGCCAGGCTGATGTCTTCGGTCGATACGGCGAAGTACTTCGAGACGCACATGCTGACCACGCCGCTGTACGCCTCGCGTGCGAAGTTCCACGAAGCGATCTTCCCGAAGCGCACCATCCCCGGCCTCGTCCTCGAGTTCGGGGTCGCCGGCGGCCGCAGCATCAACCGCCTCGCCAAGCTGTTTCCGCAGGAAACCGTCTACGGATTCGACAGTTTCGAAGGCCTCCCCGAGGCGTGGCGCCCCGACTACCAGAAGTCGCACTTCGCGCAGGCCCTGCCGGCCGTCCGCGACAACGTGGAGCTGGTCGTGGGCTGGTTCAACGAGACCCTGCCCGCCTTCCTCGACGCACATCAGGGCGACATCTCCCTGCTCCACGTCGACTGCGACCTCTACTCCTCGACCAGGACGATCTTCGAGTTGCTCGCCCCGCGCATCAAGCCCGGCACCCTGATCGTGTTCGACGAATACTTCAATTACCCGGGCTGGCGCGAGCACGAGCACAAGGCGTTCATGGAGTTCCTGGCGGACAACGGACTGGAGCACGAATACCTGGGCGCGGTCCGCTGCAACAAGCAGGTCGCCGCGCGCATCCGGTAATCCCGATGCCCCGCCCCGGCGCCTTCCCGGGCGTCGGCGGGGTGCTTCCCGCCAGCGCCAGCATCGGACGAAGCCGTGGCTAGGCGCGTTGCGCGAGTTCGGTCAGGAGCTCCGCGGTCCGTTGCGCACTGCAGCCGGTGTACTCGGGCGCCAGGTAGTCCTGCAGGAACGACAGGGTGGCCGGACAGATGCCGGCACCGCCCGAAATCATGTCCATCAGCTCGCCGGGGGAAGACGGATGCAGCCCGATGCCCTCGCTGAAGATGTGCCGTTCCGCGCTGCCTGCCGGCAGGTAGGTCAGGATCGGGTCCCGGATCACCCAGTCGGGGAAAATCACCGGTTTGCCCAGCGCCCAGGCCTCGTACACCATCGTTCCGAAATCAGAGATGACGTAGTCGGCCCACAGCAGCTTGTCGACGGTCGGCACCTTGTCCCGCCGGTTGCGGGGGTGCAGCGACACCTGCACGTCGAACTCCTGCTCGAGCAGTGCGAGGTGCGGTTCGAAACCCGGAAAGGACGAGAGCGAGACCTGCTCGTCGCCCCGCCGCGCGTAGTCGTGCGTGGGCGCCCAGAGCACCCGCGGGCGGCGTCCGTCGCGGGGTTCCGGCGAGCGCTGCGCCTGCAACTCGAGCAGGGTGTCGAGGCGCGGCCAGCCAACGGCGTGCACCTGGTCGGCCGCCAGGTCCAGGCGCTTGCTCGCGACCAGGCGCCGCTTCAGCCACTGCCCCGGCACGAACACATGCTTGAGCCCGTTGGCGATGCGCTGCCCTCGCTCGTCCTTGCGGAAGAAATAGTTCTTGTCGGCGACGCCGTGCGACATCACCACATCCGCCGGCTGGTGGATGAACAGTGTGAAGTTGAGACTCCCGGTGCGCGCGACGCCTTCGGTCTGCGTGAAGCCGTCCGGCAGCCGCGCCTGGATCAGCCCCAGGATCTGGGACTGGACTTCGGCGTAGTTCCTGCTGGAGGTCCTGACGAAATTGATGGGCATGGGCGATCGGCTCGATGCGGCAGGACGTGGCTCAGCTGGAGCCAGCCAGCTTCACCCGGAAGCCGCCGTTGATCGCCTTCTCGCCGATCTGCTCCTTCAGCGAAGTGGTGCTGATGCCCTCCGTGCGCGGGAGGTACACCACCTGGCAGTGCTCCTCCAGGAAGTCGAAGCGCCCGCTCCAGTCGTGGCCCATGCCGAAGATCGCGATGCCGTGCGTGCGGATGTCGTCGACCTTCTGCTCCCAGGTTTCCTCGGGAATGACCGCATCGACGCAGCGCAGGGCGCTGACGATCCGGGCCCGATCCGCGAACGGCATCGAGCAGATCTTCTCCTTGCGCATGTTGAACTCGTCCGTCGATACGGCCACCGTCAGGTGGTCGCCGAGCTTGCGCAGGCGCTCGAGCAGGTTGAGGTGGCCGATGTGGAACAGGTCGAACGTTCCGTAGGTGATGACTCGCTTCACTGCAGTGGTTCTCCGTTGGCCTGCGCTGCGGGTTCGGGTGGCGGGAGGAGGCGGGCCATCCGGGCCTGCGCGGCTTCCACCGCCATCCTGAATTCGACCGAGACCGGGCCCAGGGCGGTGAGCCCGGACCAGACCTTCTCGAACAGCTCCACGCTGCCGGTGTGGTAATAGTCGAGCAGCATCCGGTAGTAGTACCAGAGCGTCTCGTTGCGGTCGGTGACCGACATGTTGGGAGTATCGCAGAAGGTCTCGAAGTCGGTGACCGGCGTGCGCCAGTCGCCGTAGTTCTCGGTCAGGTAGGTGTCCGTGTCGTGGGGCACCAGGAACCGCTCGCCGAGGAACTCGGTCTCCACCAGTTGGAAGGGGCTGTTCCACCACCGCGTCTTCTGCCCCTCGTGGTACAGCCGCCCGTCCTCCTCCCAGTGGAAGAACACGTCGATCATCACGCCGTTGCTGTGCTTCACCCGCAGGATCCGCTCGGTGATGATCGGCAGCAGCATGAAATGGCCGGTGCCGCTGAGCGCGCCACGGACGCGTTCGAAGTCGTAGTGGTCCATGACGCCCACGTCCACGTCCTTGTCGTGGCCGAGGATGCCGCCCTCGCGCACGCAGCCGAGCAGCGTGCCGCTGATGAGGAAGAACTCCACGCCGGCCGCGGACAGGTCTTCGCGCAGGTCCAGCAGCGCGCGGCGCGCCGCATCGGTCCAGTCCTCGCGAAACGGCTTCTTCCGCTCGGCGGGCTTGAGGATGCGCGAGCCGATGATGAAGCGGCGCTGGATCGCGTAGAGCGCCTCTTCGTGCTGGTCGAGGTCGCGCGCGGCGATCGAATAGTGGAACAGCGAATGCAGCGCGCGATAACCGTTGAACGCGAAGCTGGGCAGCAGCAGGTCCTTGAACTGCCGCAGCGCCTCGGGCCCATTTACCGTCTTGCGCAGGCTGGCGAGCTGGCGGTCGGTGAGTGGACGGGTCGGCCGGTCGGCCGGGAACAGGCGCAGGAAGAACTCGCGGGCCTCGTCGCAGCGTCCAGCCGCCGTCAGCAGGTCCACCTTCATCAGCGCCATCTCGGCCAGGTAGCTGTTGCGTCCCTTCCTGGCGGGCATGTGCAGCAGGGCCCGCTCGACGGCGGCCAGGGCGCCGGCATGGTCGGCGGTGAAGACGCCCAGTTGCGCGCGGCGGCGCAGGGTGCTCCAGCGCACCCCGTAGATCGCATCGAGTTCGTCCAGGTACGCCAGCGCCTCGCGTCCCCGGCCCAGCGCCACCAGGGCGTCGCACCGCGCCAGGCGCGCCCGGAAGACGGAGCGGTCGCGCGGCTCGCGCGCTTCCTCGGTCTCCTCGAGCGCCCCGACCTGGTCGAGGACGTCCTGGTAGCGCCGCTCGGCCAGCGCCATCGAGATCTCGACATAGGCCGCGGCGGTGGCTTCGGTTTCGCTGCCGATCGCCTCGACCTCCACCTCGGGCGCGACCGGCGGGCCGAACAGGCCGATCCGGACCGCCGCTTTCCTCAGCACCTGCTTGATCGGCTCCGGCAGTGGCCGCAGCAGCTGACCCAGCGAGATGATGAATCGTTCTTTGAGGCGCACCAGGCGGTTCTCCGTGACGTCCCGCGCCCACCGGCGCGGGACGGTGGGCAAAGCGGGTCATTATAGGGATGCCCGGACGGGCGGCGTGAGCCTCAGCCGGCGGGCGCGGCGCCCGTTTCGCCGGCGGCCAGCCGCCGCAGCGCAGCCGCGATGGCCGCGGCCGAGTTCCCGGCGCGGTAGTTGTCCACGTACGCCGCCATGAATTTCACCACGTCCGGGGTGATCACCGGCCCTGCCTCGAGGATGTCGAGCATGTCCTCGAGCGACTCGGGGTGGTAGCCGATCCGGTTGTCGAAAATGTGGGCCTCGGCCGACCGCGGCAGGTACTGCTGGATCCGGTCGCCCAGGATCCAGCGGGGGAACAGGACCGGCTTGCCCAGCGCCCAGGCCTCGTACACGAGCGTGCCGAAGTCCGACACCACGAAGTCGGCCTCCAGCAGCTTCTCCAAGGTCGGCCGCTTGTCCACGCGGTTGCGCGGATGCAGCGAGACCTCCACGTCGAACCGCTTCGACAGGGCCGGCAGGTGGCGGCCGAAGTCCGGGTAGGACGAGGTCGAGCGTTCCTCGGCACCACGCTTGACCGCGTCGTGCGTCGGCGCCCACAGCAGGACCTTGCGTCCGCGGGTCTGCGGCCGCGGCATCGCGCGCAGCTGGTCGATCCGCGGCCAGCCGACCGTGATCACCTGGTCCTCGCCCAACTCGAGCTTGCTGCTCTTGAGGATGCGCTTGCGCAGCCAGCGTCCCGGCACCAGGACCGCCTTGAGACGGTTTGCAAAGCGCTGCCCGTCCGGATCGCGGATCCAGAAGTAGTTCTTGTCCGCAACGCCGTGCGACATCACCACGTCGGCCCGGTCGCGGATGAACAGCGAGAAGTTCAGGGCGCCGTCCACGTAGCGTCCCCGGGAGTATTCCCCGGCATCCAGTTCGGCCTGGACCAGCGAGAACAGGCTCTCCTGGACCTCACTGTAGTTGGCCGACGTGTTGAGTACGAAATTGATCTTCATCGGGACTTGGACCAGATCGCCAGCATGCCGTTCCCCGCGCCTAGATCATCGCCTCGGCGTCGACGTCGGCGATTCCACCGACCCGGCGCGAACGCGAGCCGATCTCCTCGTCCGATACCTGCCAGGTGTGGAAACCTTCCTGCGCGCTGCGGAACCGCACGAAGTTGAAGCCATCCATCGCAAGCACGTCGATGCCTGCTTCGTAACAACGGCGGATGAAGTCGGAATCGGACCCGCCCCGGCGCTTCTCGGAAAACTCAACGCGGTCCAGCACCCGGGTACGACCGCCGATGGTCCCGCCCGCCACGAGGGCGGAGGCGGAGCGCGCCGCGTCGTGCACCACGTTCTGCAGGTCGCCCCAGATGGGATCCCACATCAGCGAGTCGCTGGACTCAAGGTAGTTGAACATGGGCGGCTTGCCGAACAGGTCGAAATCGCCGACCAGCTGGTAGGCCATCACATCGCTGAGGTAGCCGGGGCCGTACATGTCGTCGTCGTCCATCTTGGTCCAGTACGGCGCGTCGGTCCTGGACACGGCGAAGTTCAGGCACGCGCCCAGGCTGCGGTTCCGGGCCGCGGCGTGGATGCTGACCGTGTCTCCCCCGAGGGCGCGCCGGAGAGCCGAGACATCCGCGCGGTCGTCGTTTACCACGACGACCAGTTCCTTGTTCGGATAACGGTCGCGGTGGAACCGCGCGACGCAGGCCGGCAGCAGGTCGGGCCGCATGGTGACGAGCAGGCACGCGATCCGCGGCTGCCCGGGGAGGAAGGACGCAGGGAGCGACAGATCGTCGGCCATGCGCTGGAGACGATGGGCGTAGGTATGCGCAGCCATCAGTTCGCGCCACGCCCGGTGGCGGGCCTGGGCCGCGGCCAGCGGATCTCCGAGCAGCGCGGCCAGGTGCCCGAGCACGTTGCCCTCGGCCCCGGACAGGAACCCGAACACAGGTTCGCCGCCATCGGCCCAGGCCACTAGGCTCCCGCCGGCGGCCGCGCGCATCATCCTGGCGGTGGCGCGCCAATGCCCGGCCAGGGGCCGGCGCGCGAAGATCTCGCCTCCGACGAGCCGGTCGAGGATGCGCTTTTCCCGCTCGTCCAGGCAGCCGATGACCTGCTCTTCGAACTCCGCGCAATCGCCCAGGCGGACGTTGGTGAAATCCCATTCGGTTTCGCAGACCAGCAGGCCGGACTCCCGTGCGGCGCGGAGCGCGCCGAGCTCCGGCAGCGCGCCCTGGAGGTCCCACCATCCGTCGAACAGAAGCCGGTCGCCCAGTACCTTGCGGTAATCGAGCAGGTCCAGGGTGCGCACGGGGTGGTGCAGCCGGGGTTGGATCGCGGGCGGCAGCCATTGCGCGCGCGCTTCGGGCCAGCGTGCCGAGACCTGCCCGTGCATGTCCCGGTCGGCCACGTACACCGCATCGGCATGCCCGATCAGCCAGGCGAACCGGTCGAGGTTGCCCGGCACCTCCCTGATCCACAAGACGAGGGGGACGCCCATGCGCCGGCAGCGGTCGACCAGCGGCAGGAAGCGCTCTCGGTTGCCGGGGCTGTCCAGCAGCGGATAGCCCGCTGGGCCGGCTTCCGGGCGCCATGCCGTCTCGACCAGCAGGAACAGGATGCGCTCTGGCGTGACCAGCGCCTCGGCGTTCGACGGGTCGACGCACTCGACCCGCGCGTCGAAGGACAGCTCCTCGAGCAGCTCGCGGCTTCCGATATAGCCGATGGCGCGCGCCTCGCGCGTCCGGGGCACCGCCACCTCGCCGGCCGGAAGCCGGATCCCGTCCGGCAGCGCCTCGTCCGCGGGCAGGCGCAGGATCCTGCAGGGAGAGTTGAGCGCCTCGAGGGTATCCCCCCGCTCCCAACACATCCACGGCGGCAGCGGCTGTACGCCACTCGGCGCGGGCGGCACCTCGGGTTCCTCGGCGGCCGGTGGTTCCGGGGGCCGCGCGCCCTGCAGCCGCGCGGACATCCAGCGGATGGGAGCGGTGATCTTCCACGACCGGCTCTGCAGCAGCGCGTCGCGCTCGGCAGCCACCGCTTCGCAGCGCGAGGACACGGCGGCAAGCTCGGCCTCCAACCCTCGCACCCGGACACGCAGCTCTTCCGCAATGCCGGCCTCCCGGGATGCGCGCCGCTTCCGGCTCGCGTCATCGCCACGGCCACGCGCCGGCGCTCCGTCCCCAGCGGGCACGTCCCCGGTCACTGGGGCCGCCCCGACCCTTCCGCGAGCGGATCGCGACTGACTGCCGCCTTCCTGCGGCGGCGGACCGGCGCCGGCGCTTCCGTCGCGATCTCAGGCATCGCGGGGCCTTCCTCCCCCCGCGGGTCGTTCGCCTTCCCGGCCATGTCCAGCAGCGCCTTCCGCGCGTCCCGGGCGGCCAGCTTCGCGCGATGCCAGGCCTTGCGGGCCCGCTTGAATCGCGCCCTGGCCTCGCGAAGGCCTGCGTCCGGCGCGTCGGCCGATCCGGGCTCGCCGAATGCAGCGCCGTCGGCGGCTGCAACCAGTTCCGCCCGCGCCGCCAGCGCGGCGCGCTTGGCGCGCCAGCTCCGCTTGCGCGCGGCGCGGTACCGGGCCGCGGCGAGCGTCCGCGGGTCCGGCGTATCCGTTGCAGCGGTCTCGACCGCGATCCCGGTCGGCTGCGCGGCCAACGACTGGGCCGCCAGCCGCGCACGCCGCCTCTTCCTGCGCTCGGCTTTTTTCCTGCGCGCCTTCGTCCGCGCGCGTTCGCCCGCCTCCGAGCGCGGGTACAGCCGCTGGTACTCGGCCAGCACTTCCGACACGCTGCCGTCGAGCACGAGGCGCCCCTGGTCCACCAGCAGGGCGCGGTTGCACAACTTCTGAAGCAACGACTCGTTGTGGCTGGCGACCACCACGATCTTGCTACCGTCCACGCGATCGGTCATGCGCTGGCGCGCCTTGCGGACGAACTGCGCATCGCCGGCGCCGAACCATTCGTCGAGCAGGACGATGTCGGTCTGCACCGCCGTGGACAGCGCGAATCCAAGGCGGACACGCTGTCCGCTGGACAGCGTCAGGAGCCGGCGATTGGATACGCCGCGCAATCCGGAGAACTCGAGCACCGGCTCGATCAGGCCCTTGATGTCCGCCGACGGAATCCCCATCGCCGTCGCGCGCAGGAAGATGTTCTCCATGATCGTGGCCTCCGGATTGAAGCCCACGCCGATGCTCAGCAGCGCCTGCTTGGTGCCGACGCTCTCGACCGTGCCGCTGGTTGGTTCGAACGCGCCCGCCAGCACGCGCAGCAGGGTGCTCTTGCCTGCCCCGTTCCTGCCCACCAGCGCGATCCGCTCGCCTTCGTGGACGTCGAAGCTGACGTCGTCGAGGATTGTCGCGAACCGGCGCTTGGGCACCGACATCGCGGCCCCGAACAGCGTACCGAGCCACGACGAGGCCATCTTGTCCGGCTGGACGAAGTAGGGAACGACCAGCGAGAGGTTCCGGACCGAAATGGAGGCCGGCGCGCCGCCCGCGTCAAATCCAGATAGGGACATAGCGGGAATACTGCCGGCTGAGGAACATGGCGAACAACCACCCCACCACCGTCATGATCCCGACGTAAAGGAGGGAGTGGAGTCCGGGCATCTCGCCGTAAAGCGGTTGCCTGACGATTTCGAGGATATGGAACGCGGGGTTGAGGCGCACGATGATCCCGCCCACGCTGTCGGGCGGATACCGGTCGCCTTCCCAGATGATGGGCGTGAACAGGAATCCCACCATCAGGATGGTGTTCAGCACCTGGCCGACGTCCGGCGAGCGGGCGCCGAGGATGCCCAAGCTGTAGCCCACCCAGACCAGGTTGAGCAACACCAGCGGGATGGTCACCAGCAGGCTGAAGATCGCGTATGCGGGCACCGCCGGCGACCAGATCAGCACGCCGACCATGCCGATCATGGCGAAGGCGAAGTAGAACAGCGACTTCGCGATCGTGGTCAGGATGTAGTCGGTCAACCGGGTATTGCCATCGAGGATGAAGGCCTTGTTGCTCCGGTACACGCCCACGGTGTCGTTGAGCACCATCACCATCAGCCGCCATACCGCGTAGCCCATGCCCAGGTGGACCATGTAGCTGGCCAGGTCGCGGTTGAAGATGCGTGCGTAGAGCGGGCCGGTGATGAAGGTGAACATCATCACGGGCGCGAGCAGCCACAGCAGGCCAAGCCGCGTGCGCCGGTACCGGGTCACGATGTCGAGCCAACTGGAATAGGCCCAGAATTCCGGGCGCCTGAGGCTCTGGCCAAGCTGGGAAAGCAGGGAATTCTTCTTTCGTGCGAGCGCGGCCCGGGCCTGGGCTGCCGGCAGGCCGGTGCTCACGACAGTGCGCACCGGAGGTCGCTCCGCAGGTCGTCCAGGCTCTCCACCCCCACGCTCAACCGCACCAGGTCGTCCCCGATGCCAAGGCGCGCTCGCGTCTCCGCCGGCACCGAGGCATGCGTCATCACCGCGGGATGGTTGACCAGGCTTTCCACGCCGCCCAGCGACTCGGCCAGGGTGAACAGCTGCGTGCGCTCGCAGAAGCGCTTGGCCGCCTCGAAACCGCCCTTGAGGCGGAACGAAAGCATGCCGCCGAAGCCGTCCATCTGGCGGCTGGCCAGCGCGTGCTGCGGATGCGACGACAGCCCGGGATAGATCACGTCGCGAACCGCCTCATGGCCCTGCAGGAATTCCGCGATCGCCTGCGCGTTCCCGCAGTGCGCCTGCATGCGCAGGTGCAGGGTCTTGAGGCCGCGCAGGGCGAGGAAGCTGTCGAACGGCCCCTGCACCGCGCCGGCCGAGTTCTGCAGGAAGGCCACGCGTTCGGCAACGTCGGCGTCGTCGCCTACCACGACCATGCCGCCGACCATGTCGGAGTGGCCGTTGAGGTACTTGGTCGCCGAATGCATGACGATGTCGGCGCCGTGCTCGAGCGGACGCTGCAGGATCGGCGAGGCGAAGGTGTTGTCCACCACCACAAGCGCGCCGCGGCGATGCGCGATCTCCGCGATCGCCGAGATGTCGACGATCTTGAGCAGCGGGTTGGTCGGCGTCTCGATCCAGACCAGCTTCGTCTTCGGCGTGAGCGCGGCTTCGAAGGCAGCCGGGTCGGTCATGTCGACGAAGCTGAAGTCCAGCCCGGCGCTGCGCCGGCGCACGCGCTCGAACAGGCGGAAGCTGCCGCCGTAGAGGTCGTCCATCGCCACCACATGGTCGCCGCTGTCGAGCAGTTCCAGCAGGGTGGCCGTGGCGGCCATGCCCGAGGCGAAGGCGAAGCCGCGGCTGCCGCCTTCCAGCCCCGCCACGCAGCGCTCGTAGGCGAAGCGGGTCGGGTTGTGGGTGCGCGAGTACTCGAAGCCCTGGTGCACGCCCGGGCTGGACTGGGCGTAGGTGCTGGTGGCGTAGATCGGCGGCATCACCGCGCCGGTCGACGGGTCGGGCGCCTGGCCGGCGTGGATCGCCTTCGTGCCGAGCCCCCAGCCGGCTGCATCGACCGCCTCGTTGGGCTCCGTCATCCTGTCGTCCATCACAAATTCGGGCCGGCGATTCTAGCATCTGGCCCCGAGGCCCATCCGCCGCGACGGGCCTCCTGTTCAGTCCCGCCGTCGCCCCCGCGCGGTGCTTCTACCGTGTGGGCGTTCCGGCCCGTGAAGACCGGCCGGATCTCGCCCGGCGGGCGACGCGGTTACTGTACCCGCCGCCGCAGCCAGTTCAGCAGGTCGATCCGGGTGATCAGGCCGAGGAACTTCTCCCCGTCCACCACGATCGCCACGTGCCCGCGGTCGAACACCGGCAGCAGCGACTCCACCGGCGACTTCACGTCGAGGATGTCGAGCTTGCGCACCATCGCGGTGGACACCGGGTCGCGGAACCGAGACTCGTCGCCGTACACGTGCAGCAGCACGTCGGACTCGTCGAGGATGCCGACGATGCTGTCGCCGTCCATCACCGGCAGCTGCGAGATCTCGTACAGCTTCATCCGCTGGTAGGCGGTGACCAGCAGATCGTTCGGGGCCAGCACCACGGTGTCGCGCTGCGAGTACGGGCGCAGGATCAGGTCGCGCAGGTCGCCGTGCTGCTCGCGCTCGAGGAAGCCGTTGTCCAGCATCCAGTAGTCGTTGTAGAGCTTGGACAGGTACTTGTTGCCGGTGTCGCAGACGAACACCAGCACCTTCTTCGGGACGGTCTGCTCGCGGCAGTAGCGCAGCGCCGCCGCCAGCAGGGTGCCGGTGGAGGAGCCGCCGAAAATGCCCTCGGTGCGCAGCAGCTCGCGCGCGGCCAGGAAGCTTTCCTTGTCCGGGATGGCGTAGGCCTTCTTCACCCGGCTGAAATCGGAGATCGACGGCAGGAAGTCCTCGCCGATGCCCTCCACCATCCAGCTGCCCGACTTCTCGCTGAGCGTGCCCTCGTTGATGTATTCGGCCAGGATCGAACCCACCGGATCGGCCAGCACCATTTCCACGTCCGGGGCGTGCTCGGCGAAGCAGCGCGACAGCCCGCTCATGGTGCCGGAGCTGCCGCAGCCGAACACGATCGCGTCCAGCCCGCCGACCTCGGCCATCTGCCGCAGGATCTCCGGGCCGGTGCCGTGCTCGTGCGCCGCCGGGTTGTCGGGATTGCCGAACTGGTTGATGAAATAGGCCCCGGGCGTTTCCGCGGCGATGCGCGCGGCGAGGTCCTGGTAGTACTCCGGATGGCCCTTGGCCACGTCCGAGCGGGTCAGCACCACCTCGGCACCCATCGCCTTGAGGTTGAAGATCTTCTCGCGGCTCATCTTGTCCGGCACCACGAGGACCAGCCGGTAGCCCTTCTGCTGGGCCACCAGCGCCAGGCCGATGCCGGTGTTGCCGGCCGTGCCTTCCACCAGGGTGGCGCCCGGCTTGAGTTCCCCGCGCGCCTCGGCCGCCTCGATCATCTTCAGGCCGATCCGGTCCTTGATCGAACCGCCCGGATTCTGGCTTTCGAGCTTGAAGTAGAGCTCGCAGGGACCCGCATCCAGGCGCTGGGCCTTGACGATGGGGGTGTCGGCGATGAGTTCGAGTACGGAGGAGTGGATCGTCATGCGGATCGCTGTCCCGGGAAAGCAGCGATTATCGCATCGGCCGGCGCCGGCCGCCGGGGCGGCCGCGGGAGACAGTCCACGGGCGGCGGCGACCGACGAGGATGGCCGCCGCCGCCCGTGACTTCCAAAACGGATCAGTGCTTGAGCTGGTCGTAGAGCCGGGTCAGGCGGTCCTTCGCGGCAAGCTTCTCACGCTTCATCTGCGACAGGGTGGTCTCGTCGATCGGGAGCACGCCGAGTTCGGCATCGAGCACTTTCTTGTCCAGTTCCTTGTGGCGCTGGTAAAGCTGCTTGAACTCGGGGTGGCCCTTGATCAGCTTGTCGAGTTCCGCCTGCGGTTGCCCTTCGAACATGGAAATCCTCCTGCGAACATGCGAACGCCCCGGCCGGTCGGGCACGGGGCGTCGTCGGGGGTACGGACCGGACGCAGGGCGGATCCCGCCACCACGCCCCACCGGCGGCCTGCATTGCCGGGGGTGGGCGCCTGGTGCGGGATCGGCTCGGTCATCGGTCTGGCTCGGTCGCCAGACGGCGGGGAGAAAAAGCTGCCGTCTGGGTATCCGACCCTACTCCTCCCCGAAAGGGGGGACAAGAGCTGCCCGGGCTGCTGCCCACGGACGTCGTCACGAAATCGCGCGCCGGTCCCGGAAAGGTTCAGGGAAGTGGATGCATGGCGGCCAACACGGCTCACGCAGCGATTACAAATCCTTGATTTAAGACGAAATCCCGGCGCCAGCCGCGGCTACGGGGTGTCGCCCGACGACTCCAGGCTGCGCAGCAGTTCCTCTTCCTGGCGCTTGAGCTCGGCAGCGCGCTCGCGCGCCGCCCGCAGGCGCGCGGCTTCCCGCGAGGACACGCCCTGGAGGACGGTTTCGGCCTCCTGGCGGGCCAGGGCCTCGGCCTCGGCCGCCTCGCGCAGGCGGGCGGCCTCCTCGGCCTGGATCTGGGCTTCGATGCGCAGGCGCTCGGCCTCCTGCCGGGCCCGTGCGGCCTCGCGCCGGCTGGCCTCGAGCAGCAGGTCGGCGCGCTCGCGTTCGAGCCGCTCGATCTCGCGACGGGCCAGTTCGGTCTCCACCGCCACCTCGGCAGTCTCGACCCGCCAGCGCGCCACCTCGAGCGCGGCCGGGCGGGCGCGGCTGCGCGCCGTGGCCAGCTCCTGCAGCGCCTGGCGCGCCTGCAGGCGCTCGAGCGACGCCAGTGCGTTGCGCGACGGATCGGCGTCGATGGCGACCAGGCGCTGGCCGAGGCCGGCGGCCTCGGGATCCTCGGCGCCGCGGCTCTGGGCCTGCGCGACCGGCAGGGCCAGCAGCAACAGCGACAGGCAGGCGAAGCTGCGCAGGGGGGCGGTCACAGGCTGTCCTCCATGCCCAGCCGCTGCCGCAGCGTGGCGACCTCGGCCCGGCGCTGTTCGAGTTCGGCGCGCACGGTGGCCTCGCGGCTGCGCGCGGTGGCGAGATCGGCGAGCGCGGCCGAGCGCAGCGCCAGCTCGCGGGCGTCGGCTTCGCGGCGCGAGGCCATCGCGGCCTGCGCCTGGGTCAACAGGTCGCCGGCGCGCGCCAGTTCCTCCGCCGCGTACTGGTCGGCGTCGGCATCGGATGCGCGCGAGACGGCCTGCCGCGCGGCGGCCAGTTCGCCGGTCGGCGGCGGCGTCGACGCGCAAGCCGTGAGCGCCAGCACGCATCCGCACACCAGTGCCTGCGCCGTGGTCCTGAAGTATGCGAAGCTTGTCGCCATAAGGGGGGCCGTGCCGTCTACGGGGGTGCGCGGCCATTGTCGACAGCCTTCGCCCGATGCGCAACGGTCGGGCCAGGCCATTGGGGATCGGTACATGGACATCGGCTATTTCCTGAAGCTGATGGCGGAAAAGAACGCGTCTGACATGTTCCTCACCACCGGCGCGCCGGTGTACATCAAGGTCGAGGGCAAGCTCTATCCGCTGGGCAACACCGGCCTGCCCCCCGGCATGGTCAAGAAGATCGCCTACTCGCTGATGGACGAGGGCCAGGTCCCGCAGTTCGAGCGCGACCTCGAGCTCAACATGGCGATCTCGCTGCAGGACTCCGGGCGCTTCCGCGTCAACGTGTTCAAGCAGCGCGGCGAAGTGGGCATGGTGATCCGCGCGATCCGCAGCACGATCCCCACCATCGAGGAGCTGCAACTGCCGCAGGTGCTCAAGGACATCATCATGGCCCCGCGCGGCCTGGTGCTGATCGTGGGCTCCACCGGCTCGGGCAAGTCGACCTCGCTGGCCTCGATGATCGACTACCGCAACAGCACGACCTCGGGGCACATCCTCACCATCGAGGACCCGATCGAGTACCTGCACAAGCACAAGAAGTCGATCGTCAACCAGCGCGAGGTCGGGCTCGACACGCACGCCTTCCACAACGCGCTGAAGAACGCGATGCGCGAGGCGCCGGACGTCATCCTGATCGGCGAGATCCTGGACGCGACCACGATGGAGGCGGCGATCGCCTTCGCCGAGACCGGGCACCTGTGCCTGGCCACGCTGCACTCCAACAACGCCGACCAGACCATCGAGCGCATCCTCAACTTCTTCCCCGAGGCCGCGCACAAGAACGTGCTCATGAACCTCGCGCTCAACCTGCGCGCGGTGATCTCGCAGCGCCTGGTGGTGGGCGTCGACGGCCGCCGCCTGCCGGCGACCGAGGTGCTGATCAACACCCCGATGATCCGTGACCTGCTGCGCCGCGGCCAGGTGCACGAGATCAAGCAGGCGATGGAGGAGTCGCTCGAGGACGGCATCGAGAGCTTCGACCAGTGCCTGTTCCGGCTCTACAAGGAAGGCCGGATCGAGCGCGAGACCGCGCTGCGCGCCGCCGACTCGCGCGAGGGCCTGGACCTCAAGTTCCGCCTCTCCGAAGGCGGCACCGGCGAGCACGACCCCTACGCGGACGTGTTCGGCACCGGCTGAGGGCGGCGCGCCGTCAGGCCTGCAGCGGGGCGTCGGGCTGGCGGTCGGGCGCCGCGTCGCGGAACGCCGGCAGTTCCATGCAGGCCCGTTCGACGGCCACGATGGTCGGATAGCGCGCCATGTCCACGCCGAAACGGCGGGCGTTGTAGACCTGCGGCACCAGGCAGCAGTCGGCGATGGTCGGCAGGAAGCCGTCGCAGAAGGTGCCCGTGGCCGGGTGCCCGTCCAGCAGCGCCTCGAAGGCGTCGAAGCCTTCCATGATCCAGTGCCGCGTCCATGCGTCGCGCTCGGCCTGGGGCACGTTCCACTCGCCCTCGAAGTAGCGCATCACCCGCAGGTTGTTGAGCGGATGCACGTCGGTGGCCACCATCTGCGCCAAGGCGCGCACGCGCTGGCGCTCGCGCGAGGTCGCCGGCAGCAGCGGCGGCTCGGGCCACATCTCGTCGATGTATTCGAGAATCGCCAGCGACTGGCGGAACAGGCGCTGCCCGTGCTGCAGCACCGGCACGAGCTTCTGCGGGTTGGTCGCGGCGAAGGCCGGCGTGAGCTGCTCGCCGCCGTCGCGCAGCAGGTGCACCGGCATCGTCTCGTAGGCCAGGCCCTTCAGGTTGAGGCCGATGCGCACGCGATAGGCCGCGCTCGATCGCCAGTAGGAATACAGCCGCAGTTCTTCGCTCACCCAGCCCGCCCCCTGTCACAGTCCACGATGCACGCCGCCTGCGCCGCGCGCCGGCCATCGGCGCGGCTCCCCCGCACGGCCACCGCACGCATCATGCACGCACGGCGGGCATCGCGTCAGCCCCCGCGTCAGGCCGCGGCGTAGCGCTCGATGCGCTGCTCGATGGCGCCGAAGATGCTGCGCCCCTCCCGGTCGAGCATCTCGATGCGCACGCTGTCGCCGAACGACAGGAACGGGGTGACCGGCTTGCCCGTCTCGAGCGCTTCGACGGTCCGCTTTTCCGCGAAGCAGGACGCGCCGAGCGACGTGTCCTGGTTGGCGATGGTCCCCGAACCAACGAGAGTTCCGGCGGAAAGCGGACGCGTCTTCGCCGCGTGCGCCACCAGCTGGGCGAAGTCGAACTGCATGTCCACGCCCGCCTCCGGCGCGCCGAACCACTCGCCGTTGACATGGGTCAGCAGCGGCAGGTGCAGCTTGTTGCCGCGCCAGGCCTCGCCCAGCTCGTCCGGGGTGACGAACACCGGCGACAGCGCCGATCGCGGCTTGGACTGGAGGAAACCGAAGCCCTTGGCCAGTTCGGCCGGGACCAGGTTGCGCAGGCTGACGTCGTTGACCAGGCCCACCAGCTGGATATGGCCGGCGGCCTGCTCGGGCGTGGCGGCCATCGGCACGTCGCCGGTCACCACCACGATCTCGGCTTCGAGGTCGATGCCGTAGTCCTCGCTGGACACGCGTACGGGGTCGCGCGGCCCGAGGAAGCCGGCGCTCGTGGCCTGGTACATCAGCGGATCGGTGTAGAAGCTCTCCGGCACCTCGGCGCCCCGCGCGCGGCGCACGCGCTCGACGTGCGGCAGGTAGGCGCTGCCGTCGACGAACTCATAGGCGCGCGGCAGCGGCGCGGCCAGCGCGTTGGCGTCGAGGTCGAACACGCCGTCGGCATCGCCGCTCTCCAGCGACTGGGCCAGGGCGTTGAGCCGCGGCGCGGCGTTGTCCCAGTCTTCCAGTGCACGCTGCAGGGTCGGCGCGATGCCGGCGGCGCGGACCGCGCGCGTCAGGTCGCGGGAGACGACGACCAGGGTGCCGTCGCGGCCGCCTTCCTTGAGTGAACCGAGTTTCATGCCTGCTCCGGGCCGGGAATCATGATTTCAATTGTAACCAGCCGTCGGGCCGGATCGCGCGAGCCGCGCCATTTCAGTCGTCGCCCTGGAAGGCGCCGGCGCGGAAGGTCAGCACCAGGGTGTCGCGATGTCCGGGTGCGCCCTCGCTGGCGGGCTGGATGGGCGTGGACTCGTGGATCACCCGCGCATCGTCCAGGAACAGCATCGACCAGGGCTCGAGCAGGGTGAAGCGCTGGCCGTCCGGGCCATCGGCCTGGAACACGCGGGTCTCGCCGCCCTTGATGCGATGGCGGTCGACGAGGATCACGGCGACGAAGTCCACGCCGTCGCGGTGGGCGCCCTCCGGCGTCGGCCGGCCGATGCCGTCGCTGGTATCGATGCGGAACTGGTGGGCCTCGATGTACCAGGGTTGCGCGCCGCGCAGCGCCGAACACCATTGACCCAGTCCGCGCAGCAGCGGCGTCCAGGCGGGCGAGGCGATCGTCGCCGCGGCGATCGGTTCGAACATGCGCAGCATGCCGCCGTGCAGCGCGTTGTAGTCGAGGGATTGCCAGTGCGGCCGGTGCGGGGCCTGGCGCACCTGGTCGCCGTCGACCACGAAGCAGGAATGCCGGCGGCTGCGGTAGCGCCCGCCGTCGCGCAGGTAGGTGTCGGGCGGCAGGTCGTCCCAGCCCGGCGCGAGTGCCGCCAGGTCGTCCGGCCGCGCATGCGCCAGCGAAGCCAGCACGGCGGGAGGCAGCACCGCGAAGCCGCGGGCGCGCACGTCGTCCAGGGCGCCGCGCGCGTCGGACAGGGGCGGAAGGAAGGGGGGCGTCATCGGCGGATTCTAGCGTGCGGCAACCGCTGCCCCGCGGTCCGCCGCCGGCTCACGCGAGAACCCCGGCGCTGCAGCGCCGTCGCGCCTCGTCTCCCCCGCAGGGCGCACACCGCCGCCGGCATCCGCCACAAACGAAAAGACCCGCCTTGCGGCAGGTCTTTCGTGGAACTGGCAGCCCCGGATGGATTCGAACCACCGAATGCCTGAGTCAGAGTCAGGTGCCTTACCGCTTGGCGACGGGGCTATGGAGCGGATTGTAACGCCATCGCGGGGCGATGGCGTCACCAGTGCATTAACGCTTGGAGAACTGCGTGGCGCGGCGTGCCTTGTGCAGGCCGACCTTCTTGCGCTCGACCTCGCGGGCATCGCGGGTCACGAAGCCGGCCTTGCGCAGCTCGGTCTTGAGCGACGCGTCGTACTCGACCAGGGCGCGGGCAATGCCCAAGCGGATCGCACCGGCCTGGCCGGTGGTGCCGCCGCCGGTGGCGGTGACGAGGATGTCGAAGTTCTCGGTGTTCTTGGTCAGCTCCAGCGGCTGGCGCACGATCATGCGCGCGGTCTCGCGGCCGAAGAACTCGTCCAGCGGACGGCCGTTGACGGTGATGTTGCCGCTGCCCTTGCGCAGGAACACGCGGGCGGTGGAGGACTTGCGACGGCCGGTGCCGTAGTTCTGGGTGGTAGCCATCGTTTAGATATCCAGGGGCTGGGGCTGCTGGGCGGCGTGGGGGTGCTCGGCACCCTTGTACACCTTGAGCTTGCGGTACATGGTGCGGCCCAGGGGGCCCTTGGGCAGCATGCCCTTCACCGCGATCTCGATCACGCGCTCGGGATGGCGCTCCAGCGCCTGGGCCAGGGTCTCGGTCTTGAGGTTGCCGATGTGGCCGGTGAAGCGGTGATAGAGCTTGTCCGTCATCTTCTTGCCGGTCACGGCGATCTTCTCGGCGTTGATCACCACGAGGTAATCGCCGGTATCGACGTGCGGGGTGTAGACGGGCTTGTGCTTGCCGCGCAGGCGGCGCGCGAGTTCGGAACTCAGGCGGCCCAGCGTCTTGCCGGTGGCGTCGACGAGATACCAGTCGCGCTGGACGGTCTCGGACTTGGCGGTGAAGGTCTTCATCTAAAATGACTCCGGGCGGGTGCCTGGTCGGGCTGATTCCGGGAGCCGGAACTTCGCCTCGCGTTGTAGGGGATGAAACACAGAAGCGGAATTCTAGCCCGCTAACCGGCCACGCGCAAGCCGCCCCCCTCGCCTGCTGGCGCCGCGGCCGCCCAGGGGCCACCATGCAAGCCCCGCCCGGCCCCACCCGGAGACCCCATGCCCGACACGCTTCCCGCCGTCCTGCCCGCCCCGCCCCGCAGCGCGCCGCGCCGGCTCAATCCTCTCGACCGGGTCCTGGTCGAAGCCCAGCGCGCGCTCGAGACGGTCCTGGGCCAGCCCCCCGCCAGCCGCCCCAACCCCGCCGGCGATACGGCCGACGCCGCGCTTTCGCCCGGCGAACGCCGCCACGCCGCGGGCCTGATGCGGATCAACCACGTCGGCGAGGTCTGCGCACAGGGCCTGTACTTCGGCCAGGCCGCGGTGGCGCGCGAAGAATCCACCCGGGCGCACCTGCTGGAGGCCGCTCAGGAGGAAACCGACCACCTGGCCTGGTGCGCCGACCGCCTGCGCGAACTCGACAGCCGCCCCAGCGTGTTCAACCCGTTCTGGTACGGCGGCAGCTACGCGCTCGGCCTGCTGGCCGGGCTGCGCGGGGACGGCTGGAACCTGGGTTTCGTGGTCGAGACCGAGCGCCAGGTCGAGGCCCACCTGGACGAGCACCTGCAGGACCTGCCCGCGGCCGACCGCCGCAGCCGCGAGATCCTCGCCCAGATGAAGACCGACGAAGCGCGGCATGCGCTCGAGGCCGAGATGGCGGGCGCGCGGATCCTGCCGCCGCCGATCCCGACCCTGATGGCGGTTGCCTCGAAGCTGATGAAGACGGTGGCCTACCGGCTCTAGCCGGCCGGCACCGCCGGTATACGGGAAAGGCCCCGCGTTGCGGGGCCTTCCTGCATCGGCATCTGCCGCTTCCGCTGCCGCCGGCGCCGCTCAGTCGAGCAGGTTGCGGCCGTGGTAGAGCTCCTCGATCTCGCGCTTGAGCCGCGCCTCGATCTTCATCCGCTCCTTGAACGAGAGGTTGCGCGCCTTCTCCTCGAACAGGTACTGGTCGAGGTCGAAGTCCTTCAGGTGCATCTTCGTGTGGAAGATGTTTTCCTGGTAGACGTTGACGTCGAGCATCTCGTAGCGCGAGCGGATGTTCTTGGCCAGGTAGTCCTGGATCGAGTTGATCTTGTGGTCGATGAAGTGCTTCTTCCCCTTGATGTCGCGGGTGAAGCCGCGCACCCGGTAGTCCATCACCACGATGTCGGACTCGAGGCTCTCGATCAGGTAGTTCAGCGCCTTCAGCGGCGAGATCACGCCACAGGTCGACACGTCGATGTCGGCGCGGAAGGTCGCGATGCCGTTGTCCGGATGGGTTTCCGGATAGGTGTGCACCGTGATGTGGGACTTGTCCAGGTGCGCGACCACGGCGTCGGAGATCACGTCCCGGCCGGCGTCCTTCTTGTCGATCACCGGCTCCTCGGAAATGAGGATGGTCACCGACGCGCCCTGCGGATCGTAGTCCTGGCGGGCGATGTTGAGGATGTTGGCGCCGATGATCTCGGCCACATCCGTCAGGATCTGGGTCAGCCGGTCCGCATCGTACTGTTCGTCGATGTACTCGATATAGCGGCGGCGCTCGTCCTCCGACGCCGCGTAGCACACGTCATAGATGTTGAAGGACAGAGACTTGGTGAGGTTGTTGAAGCCCTGGAGCTTCAGGCGAGGCAGTGGTTTGACCACGTCGGACGGTCCCCGGTCGGGCGGACGAAGGGCGGAATTATGGGGCAAAGCGGGTGATCGTGGGGGCAAGGCGTTTGCTCGCCGGGCACGGACGGCCTAATCTCGGCGCTTCCCCCGTTCCCCCCTGCATGAACCCAAGCCCTGTGGCCCTCATCAGCAGCTATCGCCGCCCCGCCCACCCGATGGCGCCGTCCCCCGCGACCATCGAACGCTTCCTCGCCCATTGCCACCGGAGGCGCTATCCGCCGCGGACGGAGGTGTTCCGGCCGGGCGATCCGGCCGGGACGCTCTATTACGTCATCAGCGGCTCGGTCAGCATCATCACCGAGGAGGACGACGGCCGGGAGCTGGTGCTCGGTTACTTCGGCAACGGTGAATTCGTGGGCGAAATGGGCCTGTTCATCGAAACCGACGTACGCGAGGTGATCCTGCGCACCCGCGTGCCGACCGAACTGGCCGAGATCAGCTACGAGCGTCTGTACCAGCTGTTCGACGGCACCCTGGCCAACGACGCCACCTCGATCATGTACGCGATCGGGGCCCAGCTCTCGCGCCGGCTGCTGGACACCAGCCGCAAGGCCGGGCGGCTGGCCTTCCTCGACGTCACCGACCGCATCACCCGCACCCTGCACGACCTGACCCGCGAGCCGGAGGCCATGAGCCACCCCGAGGGCACCCAGCTGCGCGTGTCCCGGCAGGAGCTGGCGCGCCTGGTCGGCTGCTCGCGCGAGATGGCCGGACGGGTGCTCAAGAAGCTGCAGGCGGACGGCAAGCTGCACGCCCGCGGCAAGACCATCGTCCTCTACGGCACCCGATGAGCGGCGGCCCGTTCGCGCTCCGGGGCGACCTGCCGGACGCCGACCTGCGCAGCGCGGACCTGATCGACGCCGACGACGTCGCCGCCCTGCTGTGCGAGCTGGGCTATCCCTGCGACACCGACGATGCGCTGCGCCGGATCCGCGCGATCCTGGACAACGACCGGCAGGCGCTGGTGGTCGCGCGCGTGGACGGGGCAGTGGCCGGCCTGGTCGCGCTCGACTTCATGTACTACCTGCCGCTGGACACCATCACCTGCCGGATCACGGCCCTGGTGGTGAGCGCCACCGCACGCGGCCAGGGCCTCGGCCGCCAGCTGCTACGCGAGGCCGAGCGCCGCGCCCGTCGCGGCGGCGCGGCGCGGCTGGAGCTCACCAGCGGCTCGCAGCGCACCGAGGCGCACGCCTTCTACCGCGCCTGCGGCTTCAGCGACGGCACCGTCCGCTTCGTCAAGCGCCTGGGCGACGCCTGACCGCCGTCATGCGGCGGTGGCCACCGGCTCGCCGCCGCGATCGCGGCAGCCCCAGTTGAGGATCGGAGTCCCCGGCGCCAGCCGCTGCCGGAACATCGCCTCGCTGCCGCGCTTGGGATTGACCACCACCGGAGACTTCGCCGCCAGCAGCAGCGGCAGGTCGGCGCTGGAGTCCGAATAGGCGATGTCGATCTCGCCCAGGCCCTGCTCGCGCAGCATCCGCATCTTCTCCTCGGCATGGCAGTGGCGCACCGCCACGATCGCACCCAGGCGCGGACCGACCCGGGTGCCGATCACCGGCACCGCTTCGTGGGCGACGAAGGCCAGGATCGCGCGCGCCAGCTCCGGCGGCGCGCCGGTGGCGATCACCACGCGGTCGCCGGCCTCGCGATGCCGGTGCAGCACCGCCAGCGCCACCGGTAGCAGGCGCTGGCGGATCTGCGCCTCGTGTCCGGCCACGTACTGGTCGATGGCGCGGTCCAGCGTGCGCGGCCCGGGCATGCCGACCGTGCCGATCCAGACGTAACCCGAAATGCCGTAGCGGCGCGTGGGCAGCCAGGCCACCATCGGCCCCAGCACCGGCGTCGCCAGCAGCGCCAGCGCGGTGCGCCACCAGCTGCGGCGGATCAGCCAGGCGAACAGGTGGCTGCCCGAATCGCCGTCGTAAAGCGTGTGGTCGAAGTCGAAGACGACCAGCGGCCGCACGGGATCGGGCGCCGCGCTCATGCCGGAAAGAACAGGCCGCGCAGCGCCAGGCCCGGATCGGGCGCGCGCATGAAGGCCTCGCCCACCAGGAAAGCCTCCACGCCCGCGGCGCGCATGCGCGCGACGTCGGCGGCGGTGTGGATGCCGCTCTCGGTGACCAGGCGCCGGTCGCGCGGCACCGCGTCACGGAGCGACAGGGTGTTCTCGAGCGAGACCTCGAACGTGCGCAGGCTGCGGTTGTTGATGCCCAGCAGCGGCGCCGGCACCTGGATGGCACGCTCGAGTTCGTCGATGTCGTGCACCTCCACCAGCACGTCGAGGCCGACCGCCATCGCCGTGCCGCACAGCTCGGCCAGCTGGCCGTCGGAGAGCGCGGCCACGATCAGCAGGATGCAGTCGGCGCCCAGCGCGCGCGCCTCGTAGACCTGGTAGGGATCGATGGTGAAGTCCTTGCGCAGCACCGGCAGCGCGCAGGCGGCGCGGGCCTCCTGCAGGTAGGCGTCGGCGCCCTGGAAGAAGTCCACGTCGGTCAGCACCGACAGGCAGGCCGCGCCGCCGGCCTCGTAGCTGCGTGCGATCTGCGCGGGCTGGAAGTCGGGGCGGATCACGCCCTTGGACGGACTGGCCTTCTTGACCTCGGCGATCACGGCTGGCGCGCCGGCGGCGATCTTCGCCTCGACGGCGCCGGCAAATCCGCGCGCGGGCGGCATGTCCGCGGCCAGGGCACGCACCTGCGCCAGCGGGCGGGCCGCGGCGCGCGCAGCGACCTCCTCGGCCTTGCGTACCAGGATCTTCTGCAGGATGTCGTCGCGGCGCGGGAGCGCCGGGCGCAACAGGTGGTTCAAGACGTGGTTCCTCGTGTTCGCCGGCCGTGGCCGGCTCGCGCCGGCCTCCCGGCAGCAGGGACACATGATCGCAGGATCGCGCCACCTGGCGCGAATCCGCAGTGGTTCAGCGGGCCGGACCGGCCTCGCCGCCGTCGCGGTCCCAGCCGTAGGCGCGCTCCACGCGCGCCACCCGCAGCTCGAAGTGCCGGTACCACTCGGCACGTCCGCGCTCGCGGGCCGCGGCGTGCTCGGCATGCCGGCGCCAGGCCAGGATCGCCTCCTCGCTCTCCCAGTAGGCCACGGTAATGCCGAAGCCGCCGGCGCCGCGCGTGGACTCGACGCCGAGGAAACCCGGCTGCCTGCGCGCCAGCTCCACCATCCGTTCGGCGGTTTCGCCGTAGCCGTCGTCGACGCCGGTGCGCCGGGCGCTGAAGATCACCGCGTAGTACGGCGGTGGCGGCAGTCGGGCGAACATGGACTCCATCGCGGTCTCCTGGCTGCTGCGCGGAGGGTGCTCCGCGCGTGGACCTCAGGCCGTGGCGTCGGCCAGCCTCCGGGTGGCGGCGACGAAGGCCTCGAGCTTGCGCAAGGCCGCGCCGGAGGCGATCGCCGCGCGCGCCGCCCCGATGCCGTCGGCGATCGACTCCGCCACGCCGGCCACGTACAGCGCCGCGCCGGCATTGAGCGCCACAATCTCCAGCGGCAGCCCGGCTTCGCCGCGCAGCGCGCCGAGCAGCATCCGCTTCGACTCGGCGGCGTCGGCCACGCGCAGGTTGCGGCTGGCCGCCATCGAGATGCCGAAATCCTCCGGATGGATCTCGTACTCGCGCACCACGCCGTCGCGCAGCTCGCCCACCAGGGTGCCGGCGCCCAGCGAAATCTCGTCCATGCCGTCGCGGCCCCACACCACCAGCGCGCGCTTGGTGCCCAGCTCCTTCAGCACGCGCACCTGGATGCCGACCAGGTCGGGGTGGAACACGCCCATCAGCACACTGGGCGCGCCGGCGGGATTGGTGAGCGGGCCGAGGATGTTGAAGATCGTGCGCACGCCCATCTCGCGCCGCACCGGCGCGACCGCCTTCATCGCCGGGTGGTGGACGGGCGCGAACATGAAGCCGGCGCCGACCTCGTCGATGCAGCGCGCCACCTGCTCCGGCTGCAGTTCGATCGCCGCGCCCAGCGCCTCCAGCGCGTCGGCGCTGCCGGATTTCGAGGACACGCTGCGGTTGCCGTGCTTGGCCACGCGCGCGCCGGCGGCGGCGGCCACGAACATGCTGGCGGTGGAGATGTTGAAGGTATGCGAACCGTCGCCGCCGGTGCCGACGATGTCGACCAGGCGGCTGCGGTCGGGCACCTCGACCGCGCGCGAGAGCTCGCGCATCACCTTGGCGGCCGCGGCGATCTCGTCCACCGTCTCCTTCTTCACCCGCAGGCCGGTGAGGATGGCGGCCGTCATCACCGGCGAGACGTCGCCGCGCATGATCTGGCGCATCAGGTCGATCATCTCGTCGTGGAAGATCTCGCGGTGCTCGATCGTGCGCTGCAGGGCTTCCTGGGGGGTGATGGTCATGCGGGCGGATCCGTGTTCGTCGTGGCGGGAGCGCGGGCCTCAGCGCTCGAGGAAGTTCTTGAGCAGGGCGTGGCCGTGCTCGGTGAGGATCGATTCGGGGTGGAACTGCACGCCCTCGACCGGGTGCTCGCGGTGGCGCAGGCCCATGATCTCCTCGATCGTGCCGTCCTCGTGTTCGGTCCAGGCGGTGACCTCGAGGCAGGGGGGCAGCGAATCGCGCTCGACCACCAGCGAGTGGTAGCGCGTGGCCTCGTAGCCGTCGGGCAGGCAGGCGAACACGCCCTTGCCCGCGTGGCGGATCGGGGACGTCTTGCCGTGCATGATCCGGCCCGCGCGCACCACCTTCCCGCCATAGGCCTGGCCGATGCTCTGGTGGCCGAGGCAGACGCCAAGGATCGGAATACGCGGACCCAGCGCCTCGATCACGCCGACCGACACACCCGCCTCGTTGGGCGTGCAGGGACCGGGCGAAATCACGATGCGTTCCGGTGCCAGCGCATCGATCTGCGCCACGCTCAGCTCGTCGTTGCGCACCACCTTCACCTCCGCCCCCAGCGCCTGCAGGTACTGGACGAGGTTCCAGGTGAAGCTGTCGTAGTTGTCGATCATCAACAGCATGGGTCACTCCGCCAGCAGGAAGATGGCGTAAAGATGTTCGGCGAGATTGATGGTGCCGACCTCGATGGATTCGGGCGTGATCCGGCTGCCGGTCACGGTGATGCTGTCCACTGCCGACGGATCGTCGAAGACGACCGGTGGTTCGGCGGGGTCCGCAGGCACGCCCGCGACACGCCGATCCGCGCTGGGCCAGTGCCCGGCCTGGATGCCGTAGGCGAAGCTCGGCGCCACGTCGGAGACGCTGTACAGGCTGCGGATCCGGGTGCCGTAGCTCTTCGCCAGCAGTTCGCCGGTCTCCCGGGTCTGCCGCATCGCCTCGGCCTTGAGTTCGGCGCGCAGGGCGTCCGCACCCGAGTACGCCGGCACGATGCCGTCGAGCTGCACCGCTTCGCCCGCCGGCAGCTCGGCCAGGAACAGGCGCGTGCTGTCGGCATCGGGGAAGGTCACGCGCAACTGCCGCGAGGCACGCGTGCCCTTGAACACCTGCTTGTCGTCTTCGTACTCGTGGTGCGGCCCGAGCGAGAACACGGTCGCGTCGACCGAGCCTGCGATCGCCCGACTGCCCTTGAGCGAGGCCACGAGCCGGGCGAGATTGGCCTGCACCTGCTCGCGCGCAAGCTCCGGGCGCATGTCGGTCGCCGAAAGCGTGATCGTCACGGTGAAGCGGTCCGGCACCACGTCGCGGTTGGCCGAACCCTTGACCAGCAGGTGCGGCAGCGACGGGAGCGCATTGACCTGCGCCATCACGGGCACCGCCCACAGCAGTGACAGCAATGCGAACATCCTGATGCGCATCATGATCCTCCTTGAGACTTGGGCACGCCAGCCGCGACGGAGCGCATGGCCTACAACCCCTTCGCCGCCTGCGCCACCGCGCGGAACAGCGCGCGGCCCTTGTTCATGGTCTCGTCCCACTCCTTCGCGGGATCGGAGTCGAACACGATGCCGGCGCCGGCCTGCACGTGCAGGCGGCCGTCCTGGATCACGGCGGTGCGGATCGCGATCGCGGTGTCGGCGTCCCCATGCCAGCTGATGTAGCCGATGGCGCCGGCGTAGACGTTGCGCTTGATCGGCTCCAGCTCGCGGATGATCTCCAGCGCGCGGATCTTCGGCGCGCCGCTGACCGTGCCTGCCGGAAAGGTGGCGCGCAGCACGTCGGCATAGCTCAGCCCCGGCTTCAGCCGCCCGGTGACTTCGCTGACGATGTGCATCACGTGGCTGTAGCGCTCGATCACGAAGCGCTCGCCGACCTCGACGCTGCCCGGCTCGGACACATGGCCGACGTCGTTGCGGCCGAGGTCGATCAGCATCAGGTGCTCGGCGCGCTCCTTGGGATCGGCCAGCAGTTCGGCTTCCAGCGCCAGGTCTTCGTCGTGCGTGGCGCCGCGCGGACGGGTGCCGGCGATCGGGCGCACGGTGACCTCGCCGTCCTGCAGGCGCACCAGGATCTCGGGCGAGGAGCCGACCACCTGGGTGCCGCCGACATCGAGGAAATACATGTAGGGCGAGGGATTCATCGCCCGCAGCGCGCGGTACACGTCCACCGGGCGTGCGTCGAACGGCACGCTCATGCGCTGCGACAGCACGACCTGGAAGGCGTCGCCCGCGGCGATGTATTCCTGCGCCTTCGCCACCGCGGCGACGAAGCCCTCGCGGGTGAAGCCGGACTCGAAATGCGCCTCGTCCAGCGCTTCGGGCCGCAGCGTTTCCGGATAACCCGCGCCGCCGTGGCGCAGGCGGTGCGCGAGCGCGTCGAGGCGGCGATTGGCGCGCGCCCAGGCCCGCGGCTCGCGCGGATCGGCGTGCACGATCAGGTAGAGCCGGCCCTTGAGGTTGTCGAACACCGCGACTTCCTCGCTGAGCATCAGCAGGATGTCGGGCGTGCCGAGTTCGTCGCGGTTGCCGCCCTCGCGCAGGCGCGTCTCGATGTATTCGATGCACTCGAAGCCGAACCAGCCGACCAGGCCGCCGGTAAACACCGGCAGGCCCTGCAGGCGCGGCACCGAATGCTCGGCGCGCAGGCGCTCGACCTCGGCGAAGGGATCGGCGACCTCGCGCGTTTCCACCACCTCGCCATGCTCGCTGACCGAGAGCGTGTGGCCGCGGAAGGCGTACACGCGCGTGGCCGGCAGGCCGATGATCGAGTAACGGCCGAAGCGCTCGCCGCCCTCGACCGATTCGAACAGGTAGGTATGGGGCCCGTCGGCGAGCTTCAGGTAGACCGACAGCGGTGTATCGAGGTCGGACAGGACCTCGCGGACGACGGGGATGCGGGTATGGCCTTCAGCGGCCGACTGGCGGAATTCGTCTTGCGAGGTCACGCGGCATTTCCTCGGTGTGCATGCGGGCGGTTGCGACGGCGGCTGCAGGCCACCATCGCCAGCCTTCGCCGGCAGCAAGGAAATGCGGGAATGCGGACGCGCCCATGGGTCTAATGTAGCGGCTTTGCCGCTAGGGCGCGAGACGTGGTTGCGACAGCAACGGACAGTCGGCAGGCAGGTGCATGTCGAGCCGGCCGGGGACGCAGTCGATGCGGAAGGCGGTCGCCGCCAGCGGCTCGCCGTCGAGATTGAGCGCCATCGGCGCCGCCGCCTCGATCTCGACCCAGGGCAGGCGCGCCCGGCGCGCGACGCGGTCGAGTGCGGCGACCTTGCCGTCCTTGACCACGGTGCCGAGCGTGGCGGCCACCTCGCCCGAGAGCTCGGGCACGATGCTGAGGTCGAGCAGGCCGTCGTCGGCGATCGCGTCCGGGCACAGCAGCTGGCCGCCCCCGGCCTGGCGGCCGTTGCCGATGCCCAGCGCGATGAAGTCGCCCTCCCAGTCGAAGTCCGGACCCCGCACGCGTGCGCGGATCGGCTCGATCCGGCCGAGTTTCGCCAGCCCCGTCAGTACGTAGGCCAGGCCGCCGAGCAGCTTCTTCATGCCCTCGGGCGTTTCCACGGTGACCTGGGTACCGAAGCCGCCGCTGGCGAGGTTGGCGACCCAGTGGCTCCCGCCGCCCGCCTCGACGCGCAGCAGGTCCAGCGCGCGCGGCGGGACGGCCGCGACCAGGTCGAGTGCCGCCAGCGGATCGTCCGGAATGCCGGCCGCGGTGGAGAAGTCGTTGGCGGTCCCCATCGGCACCAGGCCGAGCGAGGGGCGGTTGCCTGCGGGAAGCTCGCGACGGGCGAGCGCGGTCGCGACCTCGCTCAGGGTGCCGTCTCCACCCGCCGCGATGAGCACGCCGACGCCGTCGTCCAGCGCCTCGGCCACGATGCGGTCGGCGTCACCGGCCTCCCAGGTCACGCGCACGTCGAGGCGCTGGCCGCGCTGGCGCAGCGCCTGCACCGCCTCGCGCAGGGGTTCGTCGCCGGCGGACTTGCCGTTGAGGATGAGGCGCCAGTGGGCTGGGGGCATCGGATGGATTCTCACGCAGGGAAGCCGCGCAGGCTGCGGATGATCGATGCGGGCCGTGGAGGGAGGCGTGAATGGACCGGGGCGCGGACGGCAGGTCCCGCTGTCACAGCCCGGTCACGCGCGAGCCGCAGGATGCGAGTCCATGGCAGGGAGGACGGGCGGGGGCAGGATGGCCCCCATGGCGGGGCGGCGGACCGGCCGCCACGAGGCGGGTCCGTCGCCGGATGGCGGCGTCAGGCCAGGGGGGCGTCCGAGAGGACCACGCCGTCTTCATCCGCGGACAGCCACTGGCCCGGCGCGATCACCAGGCCACCAAAGGCGACCGGCACGTCGCGCAGGCCCTGGCCGAGCTTGTCGGTCTTCATCGGGCAGGTGCCCAGCGCCTTGACCCCGAGGTCCAGCGTCGCGATCGCGGCGCTGTCGCGGATCGCGCCATGCACCAGCACCCCGCTCCAGCCGTTCGCCGCCGCTTTCCCGGCCAGCATGTCGCCCAGCATCGCGCGGCCCAGCGAGCCGCCGCCGTCGATCACCAGCACGCGGCCCTCGCCGGGCTCGGCCACCGCCACGCGCACCAGCGAGTTGTCCTCCAGCGCCTTGACCGTGCTGACGATGCCGGAGAAGGCGTGCCGCCCGCCGTAGTCGCGCAGCGGCAGCGCCAGCACCCGGACGCGGTCCTCGAACCGGTCGCAGAGGTCGCAGGTGTTCATGGGCGCGCCTTCGCGATCTCGTCGCGCATCTGCGCGACCACCGCCGCGTAGTCGGGCTTGCCGAAGATGGCGCTGCCGGCGACGAAGGTGTCGGCGCCGGCAGCGGCGATCTCGCGGATGTTGTCCGGCTTCACCCCGCCGTCGATCTCCAGCCGGATCGGCTTGCCGGTGGCGTCGATGCGCTCGCGCACGCGGCGCAGCTTGTCCAGCGCGGACGGGATGAAGGCCTGGCCGCCGAAGCCGGGGTTGACCGACATCAGCAGCACCAGGTCGAGTTCCTCGAGCACGTAGTCCAGCACGTCCACCGGCGTGGCCGGGTTGAGCACCAGGCCGGCCTGGCAGCCCTCGGCCTTGATCAGCTGGATGGTGCGGTGCACGTGTTTCGATGCTTCCGGGTGGAAGCTGATCAGGCTGGCGCCGGCCCTGGCGAAGTCCGGGACGATGCGGTCCACCGGCTCGACCATCAGGTGCACGTCGATCGGCGCGGTCACGCCGTGCCTGCGCAGCGCCTCGCACACCAGTGGCCCGATGGTGAGGTTGGGCACGTAATGGTTGTCCATCACGTCGAAATGCACCCAGTCCGCGCCGGCGGCGAGCACCGCATCGACCTCTTCGCCGAGGCGGGCGAAGTTGGCCGAGAGGATGGACGGGGCGATGACCGGAGACTGCATGGGGTAGTCCTGCTGTCGGCCGGAGCCTGCCCGCCGGCCGGATCGGGATGGGCTCAGCGCCGGCGGCGCCGCTGGCGGATGCGGTCGTAGGCGGCGTTGATCTCGCGCGAGCGGCGCTCGGCCTGCTCGCGCAGTTCAGGCGCCGCGCCGGCGAGCTTGTCGGGGTGGTACTGCGACATCAGCCGCCGGTAGGCCTGGTCGATCTCCTCGTCGCTGGCGTCCTGGTCCAGGCCCAGCGCGCGGTAGGCGGCCCCGCCACGGCGCCCGCCGATCCAGCCCGAGTCGAAGGCATGGCCGATCAGCAGCCCGATCAGCCCGCCCCCGGGGTGGCGCAGCAGCAGCCAGCCGGCGATGAAGCCGAGCAGTTTTCCGTACCAGCGGTTCATGCCCGCCAGTGTACCGCCCGGGAGTACACCGCCGGGGAATTGGCACTACACTTGCCGGCCCGCCCGAAGGCCACACCTCCTTGGCGACGACCCTGCTGCAAAGCGAACTGCCCGGCCTGACCCTCCGCCACCGCGGCAAGGTGCGCGACGTCTTCGACCTGCCCGACGACCGGCTGCTGATCGTGGCCACCGACCGCCTCAGCGCGTTCGACGTGGTCCTGCCCGACCCGATCCCCGGCAAGGGCGAGATGCTCTGCCAGATCAGCAATTTCTGGTTCGAGCAGACCGCCGGCCTGGTGCCCAACCACCTCACCGGCATCGACGTGGCCTCGGTGCTGCCCGCGGGCGTGGATCCAGCGCTGTACGCGCGTCGCGCCGTGGTGACGAAGAAGCTGCGGCCGGTGCCGATCGAGGCGATCGCGCGCGGCTACATCATCGGCAGCGGCTGGAAGGACTACCAGCGCACGGGCCGGGTCAGCGGCATCGCCCTGCCCGATGGCCTGCGCCAGGCCGAGCAGCTGCGCGAGCCGATCTTCACCCCCTCGACCAAGGCCGCGGTCGGCGACCACGACGAGAACATCGACTTCGACACCGCGGTCAAGCTGGCCGGCGCCGACCTTGCCGAGCAGGTGCGCGACGCCACCCTGCGCCTGTACAAGCACGCCGCGGCCTACGCGGCCGAGCGCGGCATCCTGCTGGCCGACACCAAGTTCGAGTTCGGCACCGACGCCGATGGCCGCCTGTACGTGATGGACGAGATGCTCACGCCCGACTCCTCGCGCTACTGGCCGGCCGACGAGTACGAGGTGGGTACCAGCCCGCCGAGCTACGACAAGCAGATCGTGCGCGACTACCTGGAGACGCTGGACTGGGGCAAGACCGCCCCCGGCCCGCGCCTGCCCCCGGAAGTGATCGAGCGCACCCGCGCGCGCTACGCCGAGGCGCTGCAGAAGCTGGCCGGCATCTCGATCGACTGATCGTAGCCGGCGGCGGGCGTATGCTCGCTCCGTCCGGACCGGATGCCGCCGGAGGAGACCCGCCATGCACATCCCCGCCGAAGACCAGGCCGCGCGCCCCATCGACCACTGGTTCGCCAGCTATTCGGCCGACCATCGCAACGATACCAACCAGCGCATCCACGTGTTCGCGGTGCCGCTGATCCTGTGGAGCGTGATCGCTCTGCTGTGGTGCATCCCGGTGCCGGTCGACAGCGGCTTCCGCGCCGGGCTGTGGGCGGGCCTGGCCTGCTTCGCCGCATGGATGTTCTATTTCCGTGCCTCGCGTCCGATCGGTTTCGGGATGCTCGCGGTATTCGTGGCGATGCTGTGGACGAGCTTCTGGATCGAACGCCTGCAGGGCACGCGCTTCCTGCTGGGCCTTGCGATCGTGGTGTTCGTGCTGGCGTGGATCGCGCAGTTCGTCGGCCACAGCAAGCTGTTCGAGGGAAAGAAGCCGAGCTTCTTCACCGATCTGCGCTACCTGCTGATCGGTCCGGCCTGGGTGCTGTCCAAGCTCTACCGCCGGATCGGCCTGCGCTGGTGATGCCGTGACCGCGGGCGCGGGCCTGCGCGGGCGCGACCTGGCGCTGGCGCTGCTGATCTGCCTGTGCTGGGCGGTCAACTTCCTGACCTCGGCGCACGCGCTGCAGGAGATCCCGCCGTTCCTGTTCACCGCGCTGCGCATGGGCATCGTGGTGCTGCTGCTGGCCGCGTTCATGCGCCCGCCGCCGCGCAGCCAGTGGCCGCGGCTGTGCGGCATCGCGCTGTTCACCGGCGTGCTGCACTTCGGCACCAGTTTCCTGGCGCTGCGGCTGGCGGGCAACCTGTCCTCGCCAGCCATCGTCACCCAGACCTACGTGCCGATGGCGATGCTGCTGGCCTGGTGGTGGCTGGGCGAGCGTTTCGCCTGGCGCACCGCGCTGGGCATCACCCTGAGCTTCGCCGGGGTGATGGTGCTGGGCTTCGACCCGATGGTGTTCGACCGGCCGCTGGCCCTGGTGGTGATGCTGTTCTCCTCGCTGATGGTCGCCATCGGCACGGTGCTGATGCGGCGGCTCAGCGGCATCGGCATGGTCGACCAGCAGGGCTGGACCGCGGCGCTGAGCCTGCCGCCGCTGCTGGTGGTGAGCGCCATTGCCGAACCGGGCGGGTTCGCCGCGCTGCGCGAGGCGAGCTGGATCGGCTGGGGCGGCGCGCTGTACGCGGCGGTGTTCGCTTCCCTGCTTGGCCACGGCCTGTTCTTCCGGCTGGTGCAGCGCCACCCGGTGGCCCAGGTCACGCCCTACCTGCTGATGACGCCGGTGCTGGCGGTGCTGCTGGGCATCGTGTTCTGGGGCGACCGCCCGGGCCCGGCCCTGTGGATCGGCGGCGCGATGGTGCTGGGCGGGGTGTTGATCATCGCGATCCGCAACCTGCAGAAAGCGCGCCCGGTGCCCGAAGTCACGCCGGAGGTGTGAGCATCGCGGCGTCGGGACGGAAGGCGCGCGGCGCGTAGCCGAAGTCGCGCCGCGCCGGCGCATCGTCGAACGCCAGGTCCTGACGCATGCGCGCGAGCGCGGCGTCGCTGAAGCCCGCAGCCAGGCCGGCCATCCGCGCTGGCGCAAGCAGGGCGCGGAACAGCGCCGGCGGCAGGGTCCACAACCGCGGGGTCCCGGGCAGCGCTGCCAGCACGCGCGCCACCATCTCGCGATAAGGCAGGGTCTCGCCGCCGGGCACGGCATAGGCGCGTCCGTGCGTGGCCGGCGCATCGAGGCAGGCCATGGCCGCGTCGGCCAGGTCGTCCACGTGCACCGGCTGGCGCAGGCCCCGCGCATCGCCCGGCAGCGCGAACCCGTGCAGTCGTCGCGCCAGCGCGGCGATGCGGGTGAGCGTGGCATCGCGCCCGGCGCCATACACCAGGGTCGGACGCAGCACCGTGGCGCCGACGCCGCGCGCCGCGGCCGCCGCGAACAGCTGCTCCTCGGCCGCCCGCAGACGCCCCGCCACGTCGCGCTCGGCGGGATCGGTCGAATCCTGCTTGACCTCGACGCTGGTCGAGCCGAACGCGACCACCCGACCGCATTGGGGGGCGGAACGCGCGAACCACTGCGCGAAGCCGTCGAGCGGGCCGCAGCTGAGGATCGTTTCCACCGCGGCGGGCAGCGGGCCCGTCGCGGCGAGTTCGCCGCGCCGCCACTCCACGCCGGGCAGTTCGGGCTGCGGTTCGCGCGACAGCGCCAGCACCCGCCAGCCGGCCGCGGGCAGCCGCGCCAGCAGCGGCCGGCCGATCTGGCCGCTGCCGCCGAACACCAGGGCAAGCGGCGGTTCGCCGGAGGAGCGGAGCGGCGGCATGGAGGGCGGCGAGGACATGCGGCAAGGATACGGGCCGCCGTCGATCGCGCGACGCCCTCGGCCTTCAGCGTTCCGCGGACACGTGGGGACCGCACCCGCCGGCTCGCCGGGAGCGTCGGTTAAACTCGGCGGCCGACCGCGGTTTTCACGCCGCGGCCGACCCGCCCATCCCGGATACCCGATGCTGCTACTGCTCCTGGCACTGCCCTTCGTGGCGGCGCTGGCCATCGCCATGGCCCGCGGCGCCTCCCGCCGTACCGTCGCCTGGCTCGCCGCCGCGGCGCCGGTGCTCGGGCTGGGCATGCTGGGATGGCTGACGCCGGCGGTGATGGCGGGCTCGGAGCTGCGCGAGATCGTGTCCTGGCTGCCCCAGGGCGGGCTGGCGCTGGGGCTGCACCTGGACGGCCTGGCCTGGATGTTCGCCGGCCTGGTGCTGGGCATCGGCGCGCTGATCGTGCTGTACGCGCACTACTACCTGGCCGAAGAAGACAGCGCGCGCCGCTTCTTCGGCTGCCTGATGCTGTTCATGGGCGCCATGCTGGGCGTGGTGCTGGCGCACAACCTGCTGGTGCTGGTGGTGTTCTGGGAACTGACCAGCATCAGCTCGTTCCTGCTGATCGGCTTCTGGACCGGCCGCCAGGACGCGCGCCAGGGCGCGCGCATGGCGCTGACCATCACCGGCATGGGCGGGCTGGCCCTGCTCGGCGGCGTGCTGCTGATCGGGCGCGTGGTGGGCAGCTACGAACTGGACGCGGTACTGGCCGGCGGCGACGCGATCCGCGCCAGCGCCCTGTACCCGGCGATCCTGGGCCTGGTGCTGGCCGGCGTTTTCACCAAGAGCGCGCAGTTCCCGCTGCACTTCTGGCTGCCGCAGGCGATGGCGGCGCCGACCCCGGTCTCGGCCTACCTGCATTCGGCGACGATGGTGAAGGCCGGCGTGTTCCTGCTCGCGCGCCTGCACCCGGCGCTGGCCGGGACCGACCTGTTCTTCTACGTGGTCACCACCGTCGGCGCGGTCACCCTGCTGATCGGCGCCTGGTACGCGATCTTCCAGCACGACCTCAAGGGCCTGCTGGCCTACTCGACCATCTCGCACCTGGGCCTGATCACCCTGCTGTTCGGCCTGTCCACGCCGATGGCGGTGGTCGCGGGCGTGTTCCACATCCTCAACCACGCCACGTTCAAGGCCTCGCTGTTCATGGCCGCGGGCATCATCGACCACGAATGCGGCACCCGCGACCTGCGGCGGCTGGGCAACCTGCGCAAATACATGCCCTACACCGCCGCGCTGGCGATCGTGGCCTCGCTGGCGATGGCCGGCATCCCGCTGCTCAACGGCTTCCTGTCCAAGGAGATGTTCTTCGCCGAGGCGCTGGAGGCCGGCGAACAGAGCGCATTCCGCGTCGCGATCAGCATCGCGGCGCTGCTGTACGGCGTGTTCGGCGTGGCCTACAGCCTGCGCTTCGTGCACGACGCCTTCCTCGGCCGCGGGCCGCGCGCGTTGCCGGTCGAGCCGCACGAACCGCCGGTGTGGATGCAGGTGCCGGTCGCGATCCTGGTGGCGCTGTGCCTGGCGGTGGGCATCCTGCCGGGGCTGGTGATCGAGCCGGTGCTGAAGACGGCCGTGGCCGGCACCCTGGGCGAGGCGGCGCCGGAGTTCTCGCTGGCGGTCTGGCACGGCTGGAACCTGCCGCTGGTGATGAGCATCGCCGGCGTGCTGGGCGGGCTGCTGTTCTACTTCGCGCTGCGGCGGCTGTTCGCCCTGCACGACGCGATGCTGCGCACCTGGGGCCGGCACCTGTACCACGTCAACGTCGAGAAGCTGTTCAACGCCGCCTGGGCATTCACCGCGCGTGTAGCCGCGGGTGGCATCCGCCGCAGCCTGTTCTGGATGATCGTGGTGGTGCTGGTGGTGGGCTCGGCGCCCTTCATCGGACAGGAGGCTTCGCTGCTCGGCGACCTGCCCGCGCCGCAGCCCATGCCGGCCCTGGGCTGGGTGCTGTGGGCGGTCCTGGTGGCCTCGACCCTGGCCACCGTGGCCTGGCACGGCAAGCGCCTGACCGCGTTGATCGTGATCGGCGCGACCGGGCTGATGGTCAGCGTCGCGTTCGCGATGCTGTCCGCGCCCGACCTGGCGCTGACCCAGCTGCTGGTCGAGATGGTGACCATCGCGCTGATGATGATGGCGCTCAACTACCTGCCCAAGCAGTCCAAGCAGGCGCGCACGCCGTTCCGTCGCTGGCGCGACGCACTGATCTCGATCGTCGCCGGCGTCGGCGTGGCCGGCCTGGCCTACGCGATGCTGGTGCGCACGCCCGACGGCGCGGTCTCGGCCGAGATGCTCGCGCGCTCGCTGCCCGAGGCCTACGGCGCCAACGTGGTCAACGTGATCCTGGTCGATTTCCGCGGGTTCGACACCTTCGGCGAGATCACCGTGTTCGCCGTCGCCGCGCTGGTGGTGCACGCGATGCTGCGCTTCGCGCGGATGCGGCCGGACGAGGTGATGCCCGGCCCGCCGGTGCAGCTGCCGATCCCGGCCGACCTGACCCAGCTGCTGTTCCCGCTGGCGCTGACGGTGTCGATCTACCTGTTCCTGCGCGGCCACAACGCGCCCGGCGGCGGCTTCATCGCCGGCCTGGCGATCGCGGTGCCGGTGCTGATCAAGTACGTGCTGCAGGGCGCGCGCGCGGTCGAGGCCACGTTCGGCTTCGACTACGTGCGCGGCATCTCGATCGGCCTGCTGCTCGCCGCCGCCGGCGGCCTGGGTTCGCTGCTGTTCGGCCTGCCGTTCCTGACCAGTGGCCACGTCGACCTGCACCTGCCGGTGATCGGCAGCCTGCCGCTGGCCAGCGCCCTGGTCTTCGACACCGGCGTGTACGTGGTGGTGTTCGCCGGCGCGCTGCTGATCCTCTCGACGATGGGCACGGTCCGGCGTCGCACCCTGGCCGCGGAGGAAGCTGCCTGATGGAATTCGCACTGGCCAGCGGCATCGGCGTCCTGGTCGCGGCCGGGGTGTACCTGCTGCTGCGCGCCCGTACCTTCGACGTGATCCTCGGCCTGACCCTGCTGTCCTATGCCACCAACCTGCTGATCTTCGCGTCCGGGCGGATGGTGGTCGGCAAGCCGCCGGTGCTGCGCGCGCTGGTCGAGCCGGTGCGCGCCAACTACGCCGACCCGCTGCCGCAGGCGCTGGTGCTGACCGCGATCGTGATCGCCTTCGCCATGACCGCGGTGGTCGTCGTGGTGGCGATGCGCAACCACGCCGACCTGCGCAGCGACCACGTCGACGGCCGTGAACCCGAGCGCAAGCCCGATGCCGGACCGGAAGACGAGCGGAGCCGCGACGCATGATCCAGCACCTGGTCCTGGCGCCGATCGTGCTGCCGCTGGTCACCGGCGCGATCCTGCTGATGCTCGAGCGCCGCCACGACGTGCGCGTGCTGCGCAGCGGTGCGTGGATCGGCCTGGCGCTGCTGCTGGCCGCGGCGGTGGCACTGGTCGCGCGCGCCGACGGCGGCGGCATCGAGGCGTACCTGCTCGGCGACTGGCCCTCGCGGCTGGGCATCGCGTTGATGCTCGACCGGCTCAGCGCGCTGATGGTGCTGACCACGACCCTGCTGGCGATTCCCGCGCTGCTGTACGCCTGCGCCGGCTGGGACCGGCGCGCGCTGCATTTCCACGCGCTGTTCCAGATCCAGCTGGCCGGGCTCAACGGCGCTTTCCTGACCGGCGATATCTTCAACCTGTTCGTGTTCTTCGAGGTGATGCTGATCGCCTCCTACGGCCTGCTGCTGTCGGGCGCGCGCGGCGAGCGGATCGCCGCCGGCATGCACTACGTGGTGTTCAACATCGCCGCCTCGACGCTGTTCCTGATCGCGCTGGGCCTGCTGTACGGCATGCTCGGCTCGCTCAACATGGCCGAGCTGGCGGTGCGCGTGGCCGCGGTGGCGCCGGAGGACGTCGCCCTGGTGCGGGTCACGCTGGGCCTGCTGCTGGTGGTGTTCTGCGCCAAGGCCGCCCTGCTGCCGATGTACCTGTGGCTGCCGGAAACCTACGCGCGTGCGCCGGCCGCGGTGGCCGCGCTGTTCGTGATCATGACCAAGGTGGGCCTGTACGCGCTGCTGCGCACCGGCTCGCTCTGGTTCGGCGACATGGCCGGCCCGTTCGAGGGCTTCGCCCGCGGGCCGCTGCTGGTGCTGGGCATGGCGACGATGCTGCTCGGCAGTCTCGGCGTGGTCGGCGCGCTGCGGCTGCGCATCGCCGCGGCCTACCTGGTGCTGATGTCGGCCGGCACGCTGTTCGTGGCGTTCGCGCTGGCGCAGCCGGGCACCATCGCCGCCGGCCTGTACTACCTGCCGCAGAGCTGCTTCGCCGCGGCGGCGCTGTTCCTGGTCGCGCACATCGTGCAGCGCCAGCGCGGCCGCGCCGGCGACCGCGTGCTGCCGACCGGCCTGGCGCTGCCGCTGCAGACCGGGCTGCTGTTCATGGTGACCGCGCTGGCGCTGGTCGGCCTGCCGCCGCTGTCGGGCTTCATCGGCAAGTTCCTGATGCTGGCCGCGGTGCCCGCCGGAGACATCGGCTGGGTTTATTTCAGCGTGCTGGCGAGCAGCCTGCTGGCGCTGGTGGGCCTGAGCCGAAGCGGTTCGCGCCTGTTCTGGCGTACCGTGGAGGACCAGCGCGACACCGACTCGGTCGACGGCCAGCCCCGCGTGACCCGGATGGAGTTCGCAGCGACCGCGCTGCTGCTGGCCTTGGTCGTGGCGATGAGCGTATTCCCCGCGCCGGTGCTGCGCTATACCACGGCCACCGCCGAACAGCTGCTCGCCCCCGCCGACTACGTGCGCGAGGTGCGCGCCACCACGCCGCAGGTGCGCGCGCCATGAGGAACCGGACATGATCGCCCGCATCTTCCCCTCGGTGCCGCAGAGCATCACGGTCTTCGTCTTCTGGCTGCTGATGGCCGAGGACGCCAGCCCGGGCACCCTGGTGCTGGCCGCATTCCTGGCCTGGCTGATGCCGCAGATCGCCGCGCGGCTGGAACGCGAGTTCGCGCGCATCGGCGAGGCGCGGATCCTGCTGCCCTTGGGCGCCAAGCTGCTGTGGGACGTGGTGGTGGCGAACATCACCGTCGCCCGCCAGGTGCTGGGTCCGGAAGACCGGCTGAAGCCGGGCTTCATCTGGATCCCGCTGGAGCTGACCAACATCCACGGCATCTCGGCCCTGACCAGCGTCATCACCCTCACGCCGGGCACGCTCACGGCCGAGCTGTCGGCCGACCGCAGTCACCTGCTGGTGCACTGCCTGCACGTGGAGGATCCGGAGCAGATGATTCGCGAGATCAAGCAACGCTACGAGGCGCCGCTGCGCCGGGTGTTCCCATGATCGACCTGATGAACCTGGTCATCAGCGGCGCGATGGTGGTGGTCGGCTGCGCCATGCTGCTGGCGCTGTGGCGGCTGGTGCGCGGGCCGACCGCCCCCGACCGCATCCTCGCGCTCGACACCCTGTACGTGGCCACCATCGCCGAGGTGGTGCTGCTGGGCATGCTCGACGAGACCGAAGTCTATTTCGAGATCGCGCTGATCATCGCCATGCTCGGCTTCTTCGGCACCGTGGTGCTGAGCAAGTACGTCATCCGCCGGGACATCGTCGAATGAGGCTCGCGGTCGACATCGCCACCCTGTTCCTGCTGGTGGTGGGCTGCTTCTTCGTGTTCCTGGGCAGCTTCGCCCTGGTCAAGCTGTCGAGCTTCTTCCACCGCATCCACGGCCCGACCAAGGCCAGCACCCTGGGCGTAGGCTGCATCCTGGCCGCCTCGGTGCTGCACCGTGCGATCCACGGCACCGGCCTGCATCCGCGGGAACTGCTGATCACCGTGTTCCTGTTCCTGACCGCGCCGGTCGCCGCGCACCTGATGTCGCGCGCGGCGCTGTCGCTGATGGACCGGCGGCCCGAGGCGCCGTGCAGCGGTACCGAACCGGAAGGCCACATCCGCGACGACGCCGACGAGCGCGCCGAGCAGCAGGCGCGCGAGCGCGCCGAAGGCCGCGACGACGGCTAGGCCAGCGCCAGCTCCAGCCCGGCCCAGCCCAGGAACGCCAGCAGCAGCACCGCGCCCTCGGCGCGGCTGACCTGCAGCCCGCCGCGCAGCATCGGCAGCAGCAGGGCGGCGAACACCAGCGCCGCCGGCAGCTCCAGCCGCAGGAACGAGGCCGGCACCGGCACGTCGCGCACCAGCGCCATGCCGCCCACGACCAGCATCAGGTTGACCAGGCTGGCGCCGATGACGTGGCCGGCGACGAGATCGCCCTGCCCGCGCCGGGCCGCCGCGATGGCGGCCGCGACCTCCGGCAGTGCCGTGCCGATCGCCACCGGCAGCAGGCCCACCAGGAGCGAGTCCATGCCCAGCGCCGGGCGCAGGTCGAGCGCGCCCTGCACCACCCAGCGCGCGCCGAACCACAGCAGCGCCACCGCCACCGCCAGCCGCGCCAGGTCGAGCGGCGCCGGCAGGCGGCTTTCGGCGAAGCCGGCGAATTCACCGCGCAGTTCGGGCTGGCGGCGGCCGAAGATCCAGGCGAAGACCAGCACCGCGACGAAGGCCAGCACGAGCACCGCACCGTCGAGTCGCGTGAGCCGGCCGTCCTGTGCCAGCAGGATGGTGGCCAGGGTGCCGACCACCAGGCACACCAGCAGCGAGGGCAGCGCCTTCCAGCGGATCAGCAGCGGCGCGCACAGCGCCGCGGCGCCGAGCGTCAGCCCGAGGTTGGCGATATTGCTGCCCACCGCGTTGCCCAGCGCCAGCGCGTGGTCGCCGACCGCCATCGCGCGCAGGTTGACCGCCAGTTCCGGCAGCGAGGTGGCGAAGGCCACCAGCACCAGGCCGGTGGTGAAGGGCGAGATGCCCGTCCGCCGCGCGAGGCCCGACGCGGCCTTGACCAGCGAGTCGCCGCCCAGGGCGAGCAGGACGATCCCTGCCGAGAAGTAGAACAGCGCACCGGTCATCGTCACGCCCCAGCCCGGGAAATCCCCGGATTATGCCGCAGCCGCGTGCGCGGTCAGGAACAGCCTTCCACGTAGTCCACCTGCGGCGGCAGGCCCACGCGCCATTCGTCCACGCGGCCGCTGCCGTCGAGCTCGAGCACCAGCACGCCGGGCGCGCCGTCGGGCGCGGTCACGCGCAGCACCCGCCCGTCGGGATCGTACTTGTGCGGCTGCTCCTCGATGCGACCGTCGTACAGCGCGCGCACTTGGCCGACGTCCATGCCCACGCGCGCGCCGCCGGGTGCGGCAACGTCGGCATCGCGCACGTCGATGCGCACGAAGCGGTCGCCCTCGATCATGAAGGCGGTGCGGTAGCCCCCCGGCCCCAGCGGCTGCGGGATCAGGTAATGGCAGCCACCGGGCTCCGACGGCTGCGCATCGCCGAGGTCGCCACCCCAGGCCTGGCGGACTGCTTCGGCGCTGGCGCCGAATGCGGCCGGGCCGAAGCCTGCGAAGCCGATCGTGCCGTCGGCGGGACGGTCGACCCGCAGCGAGCCGGTTGCCTGGCCGTCGCCCTGCACGGGCGCGGAGGCCGCGTCGCGGTTACTAGACGGCGGCGCCTGCGCCGCGGGCGGCGCCACATCCGCTGCGTCGGCGTCGGTGCCGTCGCGCGGCGCTCCGCAGGCGCACAGTGCGGTCGCGAGAACGGCCAGGAGGGCGGGCTGCAGCAGGTGCATGGCGGATTCCGGACATGGGACAGGCGCCGAGCCTGCCACGGCGTCCGTTAGCGCGATGCCGACATCGGCCTGGGTCCGCACGCTGCCGGCGGTCGCCTCAGGCGGGCGGAGTGAAGTGCTTCTGCAGCCCGGCCCAGCAGGCCTGGTAGTCGCGCTGGCGATGCGCGGCCTCGGCCGCCTGCCGGCTCGGCTTGAGCACCGAGCGCGTCTCGAACATGAAGGCCATGGTGTCGACGATCACGTCCGGCTTCGACAGGTCGGCGGCCGAGGCCTTCTCGAACGTCGCCGCATCCGGGCCGTGCCCGGTCATGCAGTTGTGCAGCGAGCAGCCGCCGGGCGCGAAGCCGTCGGCCTTGGCGTCGTATACGCCGTGGACCAGGCCCATGAACTCGCTGGCCACGTTGCGGTGGAACCACGGCGGGCGGAAGGTGTCCTGCTGCACCAGCCAGCGCGGCGGGAAGATCGCCAGGTCCATGTTGCCCACCCCCGGCGTATCGGTCGGCGAGGTCAGCACCAGGAAAATACTCGGGTCGGGATGGTCGAAGCTGATCGAACCGATCGTGTTGAAACGCCGCAGGTCGTACTTGTAGGGCGCGTAGTTGCCGTGCCAGGCCACCACGTCCAGCGGCGAATGGCCGATGGGCGCGTGCCAGAGATGGCCGTTGAACTTGGCGATCAGCTCGAAGCCGCCTTCCAGGTCCTCGTATGCGGCCACCGGCGAGAGGAAATCGCGCGGGTTGGCCAGGCCGTTGGAGCCGATCGGCCCCAGGTCGGGCAGGCGCAGCAACGCGCCGAAGTTCTCGCAGACGTAGCCGCGCGAAGGGCCGTCGGGCAGTTCGACGCGGAAGCGCACGCCGCGCGGCACCACCGCGATCTCCTGCGGTTCCACCGCCAGCAGACCGAGCTCGGTGGCGATGCGCAGGCGGCCCTGCTGCGGCACGATCAGCAGCTCGCCGTCGGCGCTGTAGAAGTAGCGCCCGCGCATCGAGGTGTTGGCCGCGTACAGGTGGATGCCCACGCCCGCATGCGCATCGCTGCCGCCGTTGCCGGCGACGGTGTACATGCCTTCGACGAAGTCGGTGGGCGCCTCCGGCAGCGGCAGCGGGTTCCAGCGCATCTGGTCGGGCGACACCGGCGCCTCGCCGAAGCGGTCGTGGAAGCGCGGCTGAGCGAAGGGCTCGAAGCGCCCGTGCATCGCCGCCGGGCGGATGCGGTACAGCCAGCTGCGGCGGTTTTCGCTGCGCGGCGCGGTGAACGCGGTGCCGGTCAGTTGCTCGGCATAGAGCCCGTGCGCCACCTTCTGCGGCGAATTGCGTCCGACCGGCAGGGTGCCGGGGATCGCCTCGGTGGCGAACTCGTTGCCGAAGCCCGACAGGTATCCGTCCACGATGGTCTCCCGGAAAAGGACTGGTGTCGCCGGCCCGGCGCGGTCGTCCACCGCGCCTGCCCCGCCATGATTGTCGCCTTGCGCGTGCGTTCGCGGCCAGCCGCCAAGACGATGCGTGGCGGCCGGTGCGCGGTCAGAGCACGCCGCGCTTCATCTGGTCGCGTTCGATGCTCTCGAACAGGGCCTGGAAGTTGCCCTCGCCGAAGCCCTCGTTGCCCTTGCGCTGGATGATCTCGAAGAAGATCGGGCCGAGCGCGTTCTGGGTGAAGATCTGCAGCAGCTTGCGCTGCTTGGTCTCCGGGTCGGCGTCGATCAGGATGCGGTTGCGGCGCAGGCGGTCGACGTCCTCGCCGTGGTCGGGGATGCGCTGGTCGATCACGTCGAAGTAGGTGTCGGGCGTGTCGAGGAACTCGATCCCCGCCTCGCGCATCTTCTCCACCGTCGCGTAGATGTCGTCGGTGAAGCAGGCGATGTGCTGGATGCCCTCGCCATGGTACGTGTCCAGGTACTCGTTGATCTGGCTCTTCGGGTCGCTCGACTCGTTGAGGGGGATGCGCACCATGCCGTCCGGCGCGGTCATCGCCTTGGACAGCAGGCCGGTCTTGGCGCCCTTGATGTCGAAGTAGCGGATCTCGCGGAAGTTGAACAGGCGCTCGTAGTAGTCCGACCACTTGGCCATGTTCCCCTGGTAGAGGTTGTGGGTCAGGTGGTCGATGAAGGTCAGGCCGAAGCCGCGCGGCATCAGCTCGGCGCCCGGCAGGATCTCGTAGTCCGGGTCGTGGATGGTGCCGTGCGCGTCGTAGCGGTCGACCAGGTACAGCATGCAGCCGCCGATGCCCTTGATCACCGGCGCGGCGACAGCCTTGGTGAGTTCGTCGGCCGGGTCGAATTCCTCGGCGCCGTTCTTCAGCGCCTGCACGCGCACCCATTCGGCCAGCTTGCTGAAGCGGATCGCGAAGCCGCAGGCGCTGGGCCCGTGCTGGGCGGCGAAGCGCGCGGCGAACGAGTCCGGATCCTCGTTGATCAGGAAGGTGCAGTCGCCCTGGCGGTAGGTGGTGATCGGGCGCCTGCGATGGCGCGCCACCTCGACGAAGCCCAGCTTGCGGAAGTAGTCGTGCAGGTGGCCCGCCTGCCCGGCGGGGGCGGCATACTCGACGAACTCGAACCCGTCGATTCCCATCGGGTTCTCGAACGTGGTCACCTGCATACCGGCCTGGGCCGGGGTTGCGGTTTGTGACTGCGCTGTCATTGTGATAATCCTCTCGCGGGGGGAGGGCACAGGGCCTGTGGGTCGGTCGCCCATCTTACAGTTTCAGGCGCAACCAACAGCAAGGTGCAGTGCATCATGTCCGACCAGCCCGTCTCACAGGAACATGCGAACCTCGATCTAGAGCGGTTCCTGCCCTACCGGCTCAGCGTGCTGTCCAACCGGGTCAGCAACGCCATCTCCAGCGAATACCACCGCCGCTTCGGCCTGGCGATCACCGAATGGCGGGTGATGGCGGTCCTGGGCCGTTTCCCCGGACTGTCGGCGCGCGAGGTCACCGAGCGCACCGCGATGGACAAGGTGGCCGTCAGCCGCGCGGTCGCACGCCTGCTCGAGCGCGAACTGGTGCGCCGCGAGATCCACGGCGACGACCGCCGCCGTTCGGTGCTGACCCTGTCCGAGGCCGGCTATTCGGTCTACGACGAAGTCGCGCCGATGACCCTGACCTGCGAGCGCCACCTGCTCGAACCGTTGTCCGAGGACGAGCGCGCCACCCTGTCGCGGCTGATCGACAAGCTGGCCGGCGACGGCATGGACGCGATGCTCCGTCACATCTGAGCGGAGCCTGCGGCAGGCCCCACCGGCCTGCCGCGATCCCGGTCGTTCCGCCCTACTCCGGCTTGCTGCCCGAGCGGTACTCCAGGCCGTGCGCGCCGGGCCCGGACTCGGCCCGCCACAGCAGCCACGAAAACAGCAGTCCCAGCGCCGCCAGCACGGTGTAGAACCACATGCCCGGCGCGTAACCGGCGGGATTCTCCGGACCCGCGGCAAACGCGGTGTTGAACCGCCCCACCGCCAGCGGCACCAGGGCCACGCCGATCTGCTGGCACAGGGTCATCATCGAATAGGCCGCGCCCAGCCGGCTCTCGCGCACGATGTAGGCCACCGCGGGCCACATCACCGCCGGGATCAGCGAGAACACGCCGCCCAGCAGCAGCATCACCAGCAGCAGGGTCAGCGGCACCTGGGCGCCGCCGGCGAACGGCAGCGCGATGTCCGGCCCCGGCGGCGCATAGGTCACCAGCAGGAACAGCGGCAGCATCACCAGCGAGCCCACCGCCATGAACAGCGAGCGCCGCCCCACCCGGTCCACCCACAGCCCGAACAGCGGCGTGACCACGATCGCCGCCACCGGCAGCAGGCTGCTGAGCATGCCGGCCGTCTCACGCGCCAGGCCGTGCGCCTGCTGGAAATAGTCGATCGCGAACGCGCGGAACGGGAACACCGTGGCGTAGAACACCACGCACAGGCCGACGATGTACCAGTACGAAGCGCTGAAGGCGTACATGCCCTTCAGCTCCAGCCTGTCGGTGGCATCGGCCTGGCCGAGGTTCACGCGCCCTTCCAGCCGCGACTCGGTCATCCAGTACAGCATCGCCGCGGTCACGCCGACCGCGGCCACGCCGGTGGCCAGCCACAGCGGGTCCTGCCAGTTGGCGTACAGCGGGCTGGCGAACGAGGTCGACCAGTCGGCCGAGGCCGAGCCCAGGCGCGCGATCGACAGGTTGATGCCGAAGGCGAACGACAGCTCCTTGCCCTTGAACCACTTGGCCAGCACCGCGGTCGCGGCCACGATCAGCGGCTCGGCGCCGATGCCCAGCAGGAAGCGCCCGGCCAGCATCGTCTCGAAGCGCGCGGTCGAGGCCATCAGCGCCGCCGCCGCCAGGCAGATCGCCGCGAACAGCGTGATCGCGCGCTTGGTACCCCAGCGGTCGATCACGTATCCGCCGATCAGCAGCACCACCACCGCGGCGACGCTGTAGGCGCTGAAGATCATGCTGATCTGGTCGTAGGTGAAGCCCTCCTGCTCGCGCAGCAGGTCCACCACCGGCCCGAAGGCGTCGTAGACGTAGTAATTGCCGAACATCGCCACGCTGACCAGGACCAGGGCCAGCCAGCGTTGTGCGGGCGACGGGCGCGGCAGCGCGCGGGAAACGGAGTCGGTCATCGGGACAGGCTCGGGGAAGGCGCGCGGCCGGCCCGGTCGGGCACGGCCGCTGCAGGGAAGGCCCGCGCGCGCGGCGCGGGCCGCGGCATCACTTCACGCCGTGCATCAGGCGCTGGATCAGCGGCGCGATCAGGAACAGCACCACGCCCGCGCCCAGCAGCGCCCAGAAGCCGAAGGTGTAGCCGGCGTGCGCGGATTCGACGGTCATGCCGCCCTCGCCGCTGACGCTGGAGGCGAAGATGCCCGACAGATTGTTGCCGATCGCGATCGACAGGAACCAGCCGCCCATCGCCAGGCCGGTGAGCTTGGCCGGGGCCAGCTTGGTGGTCATCGACAGGCCGATCGGCGACAGGCACAGCTCGCCCACCGACTGGATGACGTAGACCATGAACAGGGTCCAGAACGGGATCTTGAGCGAGGCAGGATCCACCAGGCTCGACAGCGCGAACATCAGCAGCAGGAACGCCAGGCCGTTGAAGATCAGGCCCAGGCCGAACTTGCGCGGGATCGACGGATTGGCGCTGCCCATCTTCACCCACAGCCAGGCGATGACCGGGGCCAGGGTGATGATCGCGATCGAGTTGACCGACTGGAACCAGCCCACCGGGAAGATCCAGCCGCCGAAATCGCGGTTGACGATGTTCTGCGCCAGGAAGTTGAACGAGCTGCCGGCCTGCTCGAAGAACATCCAGAACAGCACGTTGAAGCCGAAGATGATCAGCATCGCGATCACCATGTCGCGCTGCCTGGAGCCCTCGCGGATGCCCTCGACCAGCAGCATGATCGCCGGCACGATGAACAGCGCGAGCAGGATCCAGTTCAGCAGTCCGGCATCGATGGTCAGCAGGAAGTAAATCAGCGGGATCGCCACCACCGCGCCCGCGGCCACCATCAGCACGCGGCCGAGTCCGGGCGCATCGGCCGGCGCCGCGCCGATGCCCTTGAGCTGGGCGCGGCCGAACCAGAACCACACCAGGCTCAGCACCATGCCGATGCCGGCGGCGATGAACACGACCTTGTAGGCCGGCATGTCCGGGTTGCCGCCGAACATGCGCTCGGCCAGCCAGCCGGTCAGGATGGGCGCGATGAAGGCGCCCATGTTGATGCCCATGTAGAAGATGGTGAACCCGGAATCGCGGCGCGCGTCGCCGGTGGCGTAGAGCTTGCCGACCAGGGTCGAAATGATCGGCTTGAACAGGCCATTGCCGACGATCACCGTGGCCAGGCCGACCTTCAGCCAGGGCTCGCTGGGCACCATGATCATGAACAGGCCCGCGGCCATGAACACCGCGCCGAGCAGGATCGCGCGCTGGTAGCCGATCAGCTTGTCGGCCACGTAGCCGCCGAAGATGGCCGCCGCGTACACCAGCGCCAGGTAGGCGCCGTAGAGCTCGCTGGCCGGCGCCTCGCCGGCGGCGTCGCCGCCATAGAACTGGGCGACGATGTACAGCGCCAGCGCCCAGCGCATGCCGTAGAACGCGAAGCGCTCCCAGAACTCGGTCATGAACAGCATCCACAGCGGACGCGGGTGCCCCATCACCTGGGCGAACTCGGGGATGCCCGTGCCGGAACGCGGCTGCTCCATGCCCGGACCTGCGGGCTCGACGCGGTTGGAATTCATGCGGTGGGACTCCCCCGGATTGACTGGATGGATCGTTGCCCGCCCGCAGCCGCCGGCGCCGCGGCGCCTACGGCCACGCGCAGGCGGGTCGTTTCAGGCGCAACGTTAGCCGCTGGCGGCCCCCTTTGGGAACCCGCGGGAGCCTCGGGCCCCGGTCAGGCGCAGCCCGGCCGGGGCCGGACCCGGCCTCAGCCGGCCGGGTAGTCGTAGCTGGCGCCGATGCCCAGGGGAATGCCCAGCGCCCAGAAGCCCAGCAGGAATCCGCTCCAGACCACGAGCAGGGTGATGGAATACGGCAGCATCAGCGCCAGCAGCGTGCCGATGCCGCTGGACTTCACATAGCGCTGGCAGAACACCACGATCAGGGGGAAATACGGCAGCAGCGGGGTGATGATGTTGGTGCTCGAGTCGCCCACGCGATAGGCCGCCTGGGTCAGGTCGGGCGAGATGCCCAGCTGCATCAGCATCGGCACCATGATCGCGCCGATCAGCGCCCACTTCGCCGACGCCGACCCCACCAGCAGGTTGACCAGTCCCGACAGCAGCACGATGCCCACCAGGGTCACGCCAGTCGGCATGCCCAGCGCCTGCAGTGCGTTGGCTCCCTTGATCGCCAGCAGCGCGCCGAGATTGCTCTGCCCGAAGGCATAGATGAACTGCGCTGCGAAGAAGGCCATGACGATGTAGTACCCCATCCCGCTCATCGCCTTGCTCATCCCCTGGATGATGTCGCGATGGCTCTTCACGGAGCCCGCGGCATAGCCGTAGACCACGCCGGGCACCAGGAACAGGATGAAGATCAGCGGAACGATCGACTGCATCAGCGGCGCGGTTGCCACCAGCAGTTCGCCGGCGCCAGCCGGCGCTCCGGCCGGGGCACGCCACGCCGAACCCGGGGGGAGTGCAGTCAGCACGAGCAGCGTCGAGAGGACCAGCATGGAAGCCACCGCCAGCAGCAGTCCCCGGCGCTCGTTCGGCTGCAACGCTTCCATGGCCGGCATGTCCGCCGCGTCCCCGTCCACCGCGGTGCCGCGCAACCGCGGCTCGATCACGCGGTCGGTCAGGAACCAGCCGACCAGGATGATCAGGCCGGCCGATGCGGTGGTGAACACGTAGTTGTTGAGCGGATTGACCACCACGCCCGGATCGATCAGGCGTGCCGCCTCCTGGGTCAATCCGGACAGCAGCGGATCGAGGCTCGACGGAATGAAGGTGGCCGAGAAGCCGCCGGACACGCCGGCGAATGCGGCCGCGATGCCGGCCAGCGGATGGCGCCCCGCGGCATAGAAGATCACCGCACCGAGCGGGATCACCAGCACGTAGCCGGCATCCACCGCGACGTGGCTGAAGATGCCGACCGCGATCAGCATCGGCGTCAGCAGCATCCGCGGCGTGACGGACAGGATGGCGCGCAGCGCGGCGTTGATGAATCCGGTGTGCTCGGCCACCCCGAGGCCCAGCATCGCCACCAGCACCACGCCCAGCGGAGCGAAGTTGACGAAGGTGCGCACCATGTCGGCCATGAACATGGTGAAGCTCATGCCGGCCAGCAGGTTGCGGATCTGGATCGGGTCGCCGCTGCGCGGATCGAGCTCGCTGAAGCTGACGTTGGCCAGCAGCGCCGACACGCCCCAGACCGCCAGCATGAGCAGCAGGAACAGCACCGCCGGGTCGGGCAGGCGGTTGCCGACCCGTTCGACGGCGTCGAGGAACCGGGTCACGACGCTGCGTGTTCCGCTGGCGGGCGCGCTGCCTGGCTGGTTCATGCGATGGGGTCCCTGTCTGGATGGCTGCGGCGCATCCTAGTGCATTTCCGGCAGGCCGACCCGCCGCGGGCCCGCTACATGCGCCGTTCCGGCCACAGGTACGCGCGGTCGTCGAAGCTGCGGCACCAGTGCGGGCGATAGACCACCACCAGCGCCATCACCGTGCCGGCGAAGAAGGCCTCGGCGAACATCAGCATCGGCGTGGCCACGAGATACGCGGCCAGGGCCCGACCGCCCAGCAGCGCGGTCACCGCCGCCTTGGCCAGCATCGAGGCCGCCATGGCCAGGGCACCGGCGGCGAAGGCATTGAGCATGATGTAGGTGAACACGTTGCGCGGCAGCCAGGTTCGCGCCGCCCACGACACCAGCGCGGTCACCGCCACCGGCAACGCGCCGGTGGCGAGGAAATCCATCGCCCAGCCCTGCCAAGCCGCGCCCAGCAGCAGGCCGGCCAGGCTGACCAGGGCCATCGCCCAGCAGGCGGTGCTGGCGCCGAACATCAGCGTAGCGATGGTCGCGCCGAGGAAGTGCAGCATCACGCCCTGCAGCGCGGCGGTGTTGAACCAGCGCATCGCCGCCAGCGCCAGCGTGGCCAGCACCAGCACCCGCCGCCCTTCCTCGTCCAGGCTGGCGGCGTGGTGCCGCAGCGACGGCAGCGCGCGCGCCAGCACCAGCGTCGCCACCAGCCACGCCGGCCACAGCGTCCAGCCCGGCAGCGTGGCGTCCATGCTCCGCGCTCAGCGCCCCGGCCCGATGCTGGTGCGCACGTCGAACAGCTCGGGGAAGAAGGTCAGCTCCAGCGCCTGCTTCAGGAATCCCACGCCCGAGGAGCCGCCGGTGCCGCGCTTGAAGCCGATGATGCGCATCACCGTACGCATGTGGCGGAAGCGCCACAGCTGGAACTGCGTCTCCAGGTCCACCAGGTCCTCGCTCAGCGCGTACTCGCGCCAGTAGCGGCCGGTGTCCTCGTAGATCGCCTCGAACACCGGCAGCAGCGCCTCGTCGCGCACGTGCGGTCGCGCCCAGTCGCGCTGCAGGTGCTGGTGCGGCACCGCATGCCCCCAGCGCGCCAGGTACATCAGGAATTCGTCGTACAGGCCCGGCGCCTCCAGTGCCTCGCGCAGCCGCGCCTGGCCGGCCGGGTCGTGCGCGAACACCTTGAGCATCGAGGCGTTCTTGTTGCCCAGCAGGAACTCCACCATCCGGTACTGCAGCGACTGGAAGCCCGACGACGGCCCCAGCACGTCGCGGAACTCCATGTATTCCGAAGGCGTGAGCGTCTCCAGCACCGACCACTGCTCGGTCAGCTGGCGCAGCACCTGCTTGCAGCGTGCGATCACCTTCTGGCACTGCCAGACCTGGTCGCGGCGCAGGAAGCCGATCGCCGCGCCCAGCTCGTGGATGATCAGCTTCAGCCACAACTCCGAGACCTGGTGCTGGACGATGAACAGCATTTCGTCGTGGTGGGCCGGGTCGCTCAGCGGCTGCTGCGCGTCGAGCAGGCGGTCCAGGCGCAGGTATCCGCCGTAGGTGATCCTGCCGTCGAGGTCGGTGTGGATGCCGTCCTCCAGCGGGCGTTCGTTCTTGTCGATGGCCATCGGGCGAGGGTAACGCATCGCCGCTGCGGGGCGTCATGCAGCCGACACCGGGACGGTGCACAATCGGCGCCAGCCAGGGGGGCCGGCCACCCGTTCCGCGAGGGACGGACATCGAGGGAGTGAGTCCGTGGTCAATCGACTGCTTGCCCGGCTGTTGCCGGCGCTGGTCCTGTGCGGCGTGCTGTGCGCCCCTTCCCTGCACGCCCAGGTCGTGGTCAGCCAGGTCTATGGCGGCGGCGGCAACAGCGGTGCGCCCTACAACGCCGACTACGTCGAGCTGTTCAACCGCGGCAGCGAGGCCGTGCCGCTGGGCGGACTGTCCGTGCAGTACGCCAGCGCCACCGGCACCGGCAACCTCGGCGCCGGCAGCAGCCAGATCGTGGTCCTGCCCGCGGTCACGCTCGAGCCCGGGCGCTACTTCCTCGTCGGCATGGCCGGCGGCGCCAACGGCGCGCCCCTGCCCGCGCCCGATGCCGGCGGCACCATCAACATGTCCGGTAGCGCGGGCAAGGTCGCCCTCGTGGCGTCGACGTCGACGCTGGGCTGCAACGGCGGCAGCACGCCGTGCACGCCCGAGCAGCTGGCGCTGATCGTCGACCTGGTCGGCTTCGGCAACGCCAACTTCTTCGAAGGTGGCGGCGCCGCGCCCACGCTCAACAACGCCAGCGCGGCGTTCCGCGCCGACGGCGGCTGCACCGACAGCAACAGCAATGCCACCGACTTCGCGAGCGCCGCGCCCGCGCCGCGCAACGGCGCCACGCCGCCCGCGCCCTGCGGGGGCGGGGGCACGCCGTTCGCCAGCATCTCCGACACCAGCGCCGCGGAGGGCGACACCGGCACCACGCCGTTCTTCTTCACCATCAGCCTCAGCCAGCCGGCCGGGGAAGGCGGCGCCAGCATCGACTGGGCCACCGCCGACGGGGCCGCCACCGTCGCGGACGGGGACTACCAGGCCGCCTCCGGCACCGCCACGATCGCCGAGGGCGAGACCTCGGTGACGATCGGCGTCGCGGTCGCGGGCGACACCGCCAACGAACCGGACGAGAGCTTCAGCGTCGAGCTGTCCAACGCGGTCGGCGCCGAACTGGCCGACGCCCAGGGCATCGGCACCATCCTCAACGACGACGTCAGCACGGTCGCCATCTTCGCGATCCAGGGCAGCGGCCAGTTCTCGCCGTACAACGGCATGGCAGTCGCCACCACCGGCATCGTGACCGGCCGCAAGAACAACGGCTTCTTCCTGCAGAGCGCGCCGGGCGAGGACGACGGCGATCCGGCAACCTCGGAAGGCGTGTTCGTGTTCACCTCGACAACGCCGCCGGAATCCGCTGCCGTCGGCAACCGCGTGCTGGTGCAGGGCACGGTCGACGAGTACATCCCCGCGGCCGACCCGCACCAGCTGCCCCTGACCGAGCTCGTCGGCGCCAGCGTGGTGGCGCTGTCGGCAGGCAACGCCCTGCCGGCGCCCGTGGCCCTGACCCTGGACCTGCCCGCCGCCAACGGCGGACTCGACCAGCTCGAACACCTCGAGGGCATGCGCGTGATGGTGCCCAGCGCCACCGTGGTCGCGCCCACCGGCGGCAATGTCAACGAAACCCAGGCCACGGCGACCAGCAATGGCCGCTTCGCCGTGGTCGTCACCGGCACGCCGCGGCCGTTCCGCGAACCCGGCATCCCGGTGCCCAACCCAGACCCGCTCGGCAGTTCGGCCACCGACATCCCGCGCTGGGATTTCAATCCCGAACTGGTCGCGGTCAACAGCACCACCATTGGCGCGCCCCCCGCCGAGGTCGCCGCCGGCTGCCTGGTGATTGGCGGTTCGCTGGTCGGCCCGCTCGACTACACCTTCCGCCGCTACACGATCTATCCCGAAGGCGCGCTGGAGGTGGACTGCAGCGACGCCGGCCTGCCGCGTCCCGCGCCGCTCCCTGCGCCGGACGAGGCCAGCTTTGCCACCTGGAACCTCGAGCGCTTCTTCGACGCCGTCAACGATCCGGCCATCGGCGAGCCGGTCCTCACCGCCGCCGCGTTCGAGCGGCGCCTGGCCAAGGCCTCGCTGGCGATCCGCAACTACCTGCACGCGCCGGACGTGCTCGGCGTGACCGAGGTCGAGAACCTGTCCACGCTGCAGGCGCTGGCTGCGCGCATCAACGCCGACGCCGTCGCCGCCGGCGATCCGGACCCCGGCTACGACGCGCACCTGCTGGAAGGCAACGACGTCGGCGGCATCGATGTCGGCTTCCTGGTCAAGGGCGCGGAGGTAACCGCCGGCACGCCCCGCGTGGAGGTGCTGGACGTGGTCCAGCACGGCGCGACCGAGACGCTGCAAAACCCGGACGGGAGCAGCAGCCTGCTCAACGACCGCCCGCCGCTCTCGCTCGACGGCATCGTGCGCTTCGCCGACGGACGCAGCTGGCCATTCACCGCGGTCGTGGTGCACCAGCGCTCGCTCAACGACGTCGACAGCGACGAGGCGGGCAGCAGCGGCTGGCTCACCCTCGGCCAGCGCGTACGCGCCAAGCGGCAGGCCCAGGCCGATTCGCTGGCCGCGCTGGTGCAGGGCATGCAGGCGGCCGATCCGGCGCGCCGGATCATGGTGATGGGCGATTTCAACGCCTTCGAGTTCAACGACGGGCTGGTCGACGCGCTGGGCACGGTCACCGGCCTGCCCGCGCCCGACCCGACCACCGCGGTGGACGGCGACGGCAACGACCTGGTCGAGCCGGACCTGTACAACCTGACGCTGCTGGCCGATCCGGACCAGCGCTACTCGTTCGTGTTCGACTACCAGGCGCAGACGCTCGACCACGTGCTGGTGAATGCCGCGCTGGTGGACGCGCCCGACGTCGCCGGGCTCGAACTCGCGCACGCACGCATCGCGGCCGACTTCCCGGAAACCGCGCGCAACGACGACGCCTCGCCGGCGCGCCTGACCGACCACGACCCCACCCTGCTGCGGGTACGGCTGGCGGCGCTGCGCTTTGCCGACCTCGCACTCCAAGTCGAGGCGTTGGCGCCGACGGTCGATGCCGGCGCGGTGGCCGAATTCTCGGCCGTGCTCGCCAACGCAGGCCCGGACGCGGCGGAGTTCCCCGGGGTCGGCTTCGCCTTCGATGCCGCCCTGCCCGACCTTGCCGTGTCCGCGCCCGCGGGCTGGACCTGCGACGCGCCCGCCCTCGCCGGCGACAGCACCACCGTGGCCTGCAGCGCGCCGACGCTGGCGTCGCAGGACGAGGCGGTGTTCGCCCTGGCCGCCGCCGCGCCGGCGGCGCGGACCGGCGAAGCGCTGGCTGTCGCGGCCGCAGCCACGGCGCAGACCGAGGATCCGGATCCGGCCAACAACGACGCCGAGGCCGCCGTGCTGGTCGAGGACCCGCTGGCCGGCGTGCCGGAGCTGGTCAACGGCGCGGCCGTCGGCGGCCTGTCGGGCGCGGCAGGGGACGCGCGGGTGTACCGGATCGAGGTGCCTGCCGGCGCGCGCAACCTGCGCGTGCTCAGCTACGGCGGCAGCGGCGACGTCGCCCTGCTGATGGCGAACGGGCGGATCCCGACCGGCGACGACTTCGACGCCCGCTCGCAGCGCCCGGGCAACAACGAGACCATCGCGATCGCCGTGCCCGCGCCGGGCACCTGGTTCATCCGGGTGGAAGGCGTGCGTGCGTTCGCGAACGTCTCGCTGAGGGCCACGTTCAGCCCGTGAACCCCGCTCCCGGGCGCCGCCACCCGGCGGTGCCCGGGCCGCGGGCCGCGTGCGGCCGCGCATTGCCGCAATGCGCAACGGTTTCCTACGAAAGCACCTTTATCATCCCGTGTCCGACTGTTGACCGGATGGATTGAATGACCGTTGCCGCACGCTTCGAGATCGAGTACCTGCAATACCTCGACCCGGACGGACAGCTGGTCGCCGAACTGCCGCAGGACCTGCCTTCGAAGGATGAGCTGCTGGCGCTGTTCCGGCAGATGCTGTTCCTGCGCACCTTCGACGGCAAGGCCGTGGCGCTGCAGCGCACCGGCAAGCTGGGCACCTACGCACCCTGCCTGGGCCACGAGGCCACCCAGGTGGGGATCGGCGCGGCGATGCGCCCCGAGGACGTGCTGGCGCCGAGCTATCGCGAATACGGCGCGCAGATCATGCGCGGCGTGCAGCTGCGCGAGATCCTGCTGTACTGGGGCGGCGACGAGCGCGGCAACGACTACGCCAACGAGCCGGCGCGCCACGATTTCCCGTGGTGCGTGCCGATCGCCACGCAGTGCCTACACGCGGCCGGCGCCGCGCTGGCGTTCAAGCTGCGCGGCGAGAAGCGCGTGGCGGTGACCTGCTGCGGCGACGGCGGCAGCTCCAAGACCGATACCTACGCGGCGATCAACTCGGCCGGCGCCTACGCGCTGCCCTTCGTCCAGTGCATCATCAATAACGGCTGGGCGATCTCGGTCCCGCGCAGCGCCCAGACCGGCGCGGAGACGCTGGCGCAGAAGGGCCTGGCCGGCGGCCTGTACTGCCTGCAGGTGGACGGCAACGACCTGTTCGCCGTGCTCGAGGGCATGCGCCGGGTGATGGAGCGCGCGCGCAATGGCGAAGGCGGCAGCGTGATCGAGTTCCTCACCTACCGCCTGCACGACCACACCACCGCCGACGATGCGCGCCGCTACCGCGACGAGGCCGAGGTCAGGGACGCGTGGACGCGCGACCCGATGACCCGCCTGCGCAAGTGGCTCACCGCCCAGGGGCTGTGGGACGAGGCGCAGGAGAAGGACTGGATCGCCGAGTGCACGCAGCGCGTGGACGTGGAGATCAACGCCTACCTCGAAACGAAGACGCAGCCGCCCGAAGCCATGTTCGATTACCTGTACGCCGACCCGCCGCCCGACATCCTGGCGCAGCGCGCGCGGCTGCTGGCGCTGGAGGGACGGGCATGAAGGCCGAAGCCAGCCCCGTGATGACCGACGCCGCCGCCAATGCCAAGCCCATCACCCTGATCGAGGCGGTGACCCAGGCCCTGGCCTGGGAGATGCGCCACGACGACTCGGTGGTGGTGCTGGGCGAGGACGTGGGCGTGAACGGCGGCGTGTTCCGCGCCACCGCCGGGCTGCAGGCGCAGTTCGGCCCGGAGCGCGTGCTCGACACGCCGCTGGACGAGACCACCATCGCCGGCCTCACCGTCGGCATGGCGGCGATGGGCATGAAGCCGGTGGCCGAGGCGCAGTTCGACGGTTTCGTGTATCCGATGCTCGACCACGTCATCTGCCACGCCGCGCGCTTCCGCTACCGCACGCGCGGCCGGCTCACCTGCCCGATGGTGCTGCGCGTGCCCTGGGGCGGCGGCATCCGCGCGCCCGAGCACCACAGCGAGGCCAACGAAGCGCTGTTCACCAACGTCCCCGGCCTGCGCGTGGTGCTGCCGTCCTCGCCGGCGCGCGCCTACGGCATGCTGCTGGCGGCGATCCGCGAGCCGGACCCGGTGATCTACTTCGAACCCAAGCGCATCTACCGCCAGTACAAGGAGCTGGTCCCCGACGACGGCGAGGCGCTGCCGCTGGACGTGTGCTACGTGCTGCGCGACGGCAGCGACGTCACCCTGGTGACCTGGGGCGCGCAGGTGAAGGAGGCGCTGGAAGCGGCCGAGCAACTGGCCGCCGAAGGCATCAGCGCCGAGGTCATCGACGTGGCTACGCTCAAGCCGCTGGATTTCGCGACCATCGCCGAATCGGTGGCCAAGACGGGGCGTTGCGTGATCGTGCACGAGGCGCCGCGCACCGCGGGCTTCGGCGCCGAGATCGCGGCGCGGCTGGCGGAGGAGTCGATGTTCGACCTGGTCGCGCCGGTCGAGCGCGTTACCGGCTACGACACCCACATGCCGCTGTTCCGGCTGGAGATGAAGTACATGCCGGCAACCGCGCGCGTGGTCGAGGCGGCGAAGCGGACGCTGGCACACTCCTGAGTCGCGCCGGCCGACGGCGCACTCGCGGTCTGATGGGGCGGCGCGGTTGGCGCCGCCATCCACGTTGCACGGCGGGCCACGGCCCGCCCACAGGAAAGCGCACATGGGCGACAAGAAGGTATTCCAGCTCCCCGATCTCGGCGAAGGCCTGCCCGACGCCACCATCGTCGAGTGGTACGTGAAGGAAGGCGACACCATCCGCCTGGACGACAACCTGGTCTCGATGGAGACCGCCAAGGCGGTGGTCGACGTGCCTTCGCCCGTCTCGGGCAAGGTGCTGCGGCTGGCCGGCGGCGCCGGGGACGTGATCGTCACCGGCGCGATGCTGGCCGAGTTCGAGATCGATCCCTCGCAGCCGCAGCGCGCCGAAGGCCAGGACACCGGGCACCACCACGGCGCGCCGGCGGCCAGGGGCGTGGGCGCGGAAGATCCCGCCTCCGACGCGCGCGTGGTGGCTTCCAGCGATGGCGGCGCGATCCGCGACGACGGCGTGCCGCCGCCGGAGGACAAGTCCGAACCGGGTGGCGAACGCGCCGACAGCGGGACTGTCGTCGGCGCGATGCAAGCCTCCGACGCCGTGCTCAGCGAAGGGGCCGTGTCGGTGGGTGGGGTGAAGGCCATGCCGGCGGTGCGCGCGATGGCGCGCAAGCTGCAGGTCGACCTGTCGCGCGTGCGCGGCAGCGGGCCGGACGGCGTGGTGACGATGGCGGACGTGAAGCAGGCGGCGGCGGGTGGTTCCGCGGCGGCGGCGGGCCCCCATCCCAACCCTCCCCCGCCTGCGGGGGAGGGAGCCGGCCAGGCACGCCCACAGGCTTCTCCCCCTCTCCCGCCGGCGGGGGAGGGCCGGGGTGGCGGCCCTGCGGCAGCCGCGCAACGCGAAGCCGCAGAGCGCACGGCCATGTCGGCCTCGGGCCGCCCCATGCGCACCCGGCCGCCGTCGGTCTCCGCCAGCGGCCAGCCCGAGCAGCTCAAGGGCGTGCGCCGCAACATGGCCCGGGTCATGGCGGACGCCCACGCCAAGGTGGTCCCCACCACCCTGGTCGACGACGCCGACATCCACGCCTGGCAACCGGGCAACGACGTCACGGTGCGCCTGGTCCGCGCGATCTGCGCCGCGGCCCGCGCCGTGCCCGCGCTCAACGCCTGGTTCGACGGCGACAGGCTGGTGCGCACCCTGCATCCGCACGTCGACATCGGCATCGCGGTCGACACCGACGACGGCCTGTTCGTGCCCGCGCTGCGCAACGCCGACCTGCTCGACGCCGAGGGCGTGCGCGGCGGCATCAACCGCCTGCGCGGGCAGGTGGCCGACCGCAGCATCCCGGCCTCCGAGCTGTCGGGCTACACCATCTCGCTGTCGAACTTCGGCATGTTCGCCGGCCGCTACGCCACGCCGGTCGTGGTGCCGCCGTGCGTGGCGATCGTCGGCGCCGGCCGCGGCCGCCACCAGATCACGCCGGTGATCGGCGGCTTCGAGTCGCACCGGGTGATCCCGCTGTCGCTCACCTTCGACCATCGCGCCTGCACCGGCGGCGAGGCGGCACGCTTCCTCAAGGCCATGCTCGACGATCTCGCGCTGCCGGGCTGAGGCATCGGCACCACTGCCTCGCGCGACAGGAGGATCCATGCACCGCAGCCGCCTTGCCGGGTTCATGATCGACTGTCGCGAAGGCAGGCTGGAAGACGCCGCCGCGTTCTGGAGCAGTGCGCTCGACCTGCCGATCGTCGACCCCGACGAAGGGGGCGGCGGCCGCTATGCGGTGCTGGGCGCGGGCCCGGGTGGCCTGCACGTGGAAGTGCAGATGGTCGAGCACCCGCCGCGCGTGCACCTGGACATCGAAGCCGACGACATCGACGCCGAGGCCGCGCGGCTGGAAGCGCTGGGCGCGCGTCGCATCGAATGCGTACGCGGGCGCTGGTGGGTCATGGAGGCGCCCACCGGCCACCGCTTCTGCGTGGTGCCCCTGCGCGATCCCGAGCGTCGCGCCACGCCCACCACCTGGCATTGCCCGCCTCCGCCGCCCCCACCGGAGCCATCCGCATGAGCCACCACAGCCGCCTGAGCACCTTCGTGCTGGACTGCAACGCCGACGAACTCGCGCCGCACGTCGAGTTCTGGAGCCGAGCGCTGGGCAAGCCGGTCGACGTCCTCGACGAAGACGGAGACGGCAGGTACGCCCGGCTGCACACCGAAGAGGACGAGCCGGTCCTGCTGCTGCAGAAGGTCTCGCACCCGCCGCGCATCCACTTGGACATCGAGACCGACGACGTCGAGGCCGAGGTCGAGCGCCTGGTCGCGCTGGGCGCGCGCCGGATCGAGCAGGTCCACACCTGGGTGGTGATGGAAGCGCCCAGTGGCCACCGCTTCTGCGTGGTGCGCCAGCAGCGCAAGCCGTTCGGCCCGCACCTCAACCGCTGGGACTAGGGCCGCTTCGGCGCCGCCCCGGTCCGCGCGGCGTCGCTGCGCGCACGCACCTGCCCGAACTCCGAGTCCGCGTCCCACGTCGGCCAGTGCGTGCCGTCGGCGATCTCGCGGCCGAGCGCGTACAGCAGGTCGACGTCCTGCGCCTGGCCGCTCGCGTCCCAGTCCGGCGACCAGCGGTCGCAGGGACGGTGGTAGCAGTCGGCGAAATAGCGCTCGCGCAGGGCCTGGCCGCTGGCGACGCCGCCGTCGATGCGGTCCAGGCCGGCGCCGACGGTGACCGCCGGCACGCCCGCGCGCGCAAACGCGAAGTGGTCGGCGCGGTAGAAGAAGCCCGACTCCAGGTTGGGATCGGGCGAATAGGCGCGGCCGTTGGCCTCGGCCACGCGCCGCAGGTCGCGCTCCAGCGAGACGCGACCCCTGCCCCAGGCGGCGATATCGCGGGTCGGACCATCCGGGCTCAGCATCTCGATGTTCAGTACCGCGGCGGTGGTCTCGAGCGGCGCCAGCGGATTGGCCACGTAGTAGCTCGCCCCCTGGAGGCCCTTTTCCTCGGCGGTGAGCGCGACGAACATCAGGCTGCGCCGCGTGCGCGGCGCCTGCGCATGCATCCGCGCCAGCTCCAGCACCGCGGCCACGCCGGTGGCGTTGTCGATCGCGCCGTGGCGGACCGGATCCCCGCTCGAATCGGGCTCGCCGAGGCCGTAGGCGTCCCAGTGCGCCGAATAGATCACCGTCTCGTCCGGCGCACCCTCGCCATCGAGCCGGCCGATCACGTTGCGCGTGACCACCTCGTCGCGCACCACGTCGAACGACGCCGACAGCCGCGCGTCGCCCAGCGCCACCGGCGTGAAGTCGCGGGTCTGCGCACGCGACTTTTCGCGCTCGAAGTCGAGCCCGGCGGCGGCGAACAGCGATTCGGCCAGGCCGCGCTGCATCCAGCCGCGCAGCAGGGTGTGGTAGCTGGCCGCGTCCTCGCGCGGGATGTCGAACAGCGGCGAGAGTCCCGAACTGCGCACCGTGCCCCAGCCGTAGGCCGCCGGTGCGGTCTCGTGCACGATCAGCGCGCCGGTCGCGCCGCGGCGCGCGAGTTCCTCGTACTTGTAGGTCCAGCGGCCGTGGTAGGTCACCGCGCGGCCGTCGAAGGCGCCGGGTTCCTCGGTCTCGAAGTCCGGGTCGTTGACCAGCACCACCGCGATCCTGCCGGCCAGGTCCACGTCCTTGTAATCGTCCCAGCCGCGCTCGGGCGCGCTGATGCCGTAGCCGACGAAGACCAGCGGTGCCTGCTCCACCTCGACGCGATCCACCGGGCTCAGCGACTGCAGCGTGAGGTCGTCGCCGTTGACCAGCTCGCGCTCGGCCCCGGCGACGTGCAGGACCGCGCGCACCGGGCCATTCACCTGCGCGCGCACCAGCGGCACCGGCTGGATCCAGCCGCCATCCTCGCCGCCCGGCGCCACGCCCGCCTTGCGGAACTCCTCGACCAGGTACTCGACCGTGCGCTCTTCGCCCGGCGTTGCCGGCGCGCGGCCCTCGAAGGCATCCGAGGCCAGCACCTCGACGTGGCGCAGCAGCGCCTCGGCGCTGGCGGCCGGTGTCGCGGCCAGCGCGGGCAGCGCGGCGAGGGACAACGCAAAGGCGAGCACGCAATGCAGTGGCTTCATGCTGACGTCGCTCCGGACAAGAACCTGCCGCCAGTCTAGGCGAGCGGTGGCACGGACGCTCAGGCCTGGCGGGCAAGCCGGTCCAGCCACGCGCACAGGCCCTGCGCGTTGATCTCGATGTCGCCGCCCAGCACGGCATCCACGCGCGTCTCGGCGTCGTCCACGCCGTGCGCGATGGCGCGCTCGATGAACAGCGCGCGCATGCGCCCGGCGATGCGCGCATGGCGATCGGGCTGGCCGGCCGCGTCGCGCGCGATCTCCGCCAGCCGGTCGACCAGTTCCACCAGCGACTCGCCCAGGCGTGCGCAGTCCTCGACCACGGCGTAGTGGGCGATGCGGATGGCGGCCGGATCCTCGGCCACCAGGCGCCGGATCGAAGCCTTCATCTGCCCGGGATCGAACTGCACCGGCGAGGTGGTCGGCACGGCGAAAGCGCCATTGCCGTTGTCGAATTCCCGATAGGACAGGCCGAAGGCGTCGCCGGCGAACCAGCTGCGCGAGGCGGCGTCCCACACGCTGTAGTGATGCAAGGCGTGGCCCGGCGTGTCGGCGCAGCGCAGCGGCCGCCCGGCCAGATCCACAACGTGGCCATCGTCGGCCACCACCACGCGCTCGGCCTCCACCGGCAGCATGCCGGCATGGTCGCGCGCGAACATCGCCTCGCCGTACACCGCGCGTGCGCTGGCGATCAGCTTCGATGGATCGATCATGTGCTGCGCGCCGCGCGGATGCACCACCAGCCTGGCATTGGGCAACGCGCGCATCAGCGGCCCCGCGCCGCCGGCATGGTCCAGGTGCACGTGGGTGACCAGCAGCCAGTCCACCGCCTCCCGCGCCACGCCGGCCGCGTCGATGGCCTCGAGCACGCGCCCGGCGCAGGTCGCGGTACCGCAATCGACCAGGGCGGCGCGGCCGCCGTCGCCGTGCACCAGCCAGGCCGCACACAGTCCCGGCCGGATGTAGCCGGTGTCGATCAGGGTGATGCCATGCCGGTCCATCGCGGCCTGCCTCAGCGCCGGCGGCGGAACAGCAGGTGGCGCACCGCGAACGCGAGGCCCAGTGCGGCCAGGAACACGCCGTAGCCCAGCGCCGTGGCCAGGATTTGCGGCCACAGCCGACCGTAACTGGCGTCGGCGTTGTCGAGCGACCAGTACACGCTCCACAGGAACGCGCCGACCGACAGCAGCAGGGTCGCCAGGTCGTACAGCACGCGCGCCGCGTTGCGCGGCTGGCGCGGGAACAGCCAGTACAGCGTGGCCAGGATCGCGAACCAGGGCAGGAACAGGATCAGGGTGAGGTTGAGTTCGACCAGCGGGTTCATGCCTGCACCGCCTTGGCCGCGGCCTTTTCCGCGTCGGCGGCGGCCAGCGCGTCGAGCGCGGCCTGCACCACGTCGGCGTCCACGCCCTCGCCCAGGGTCGCCGGCGCCTGCGCCAGCGTCAGTTCGCCGCGGCGCAGGCCAGCGATGGCCTGCCCGGCGTCGCGCGGCGCGTCGAAGGCCTGGCTCTGCAGCAGCACGCGGTCGCCTTCCACCAGCTTGAAATAGAACTTGCCGTCGGCCTCGCGATACTGCTTGAACGCGGCCAGCGGCGGTTTCTCCACCGCCTCGACCTCCATCGCACCCAGCTGCACCTTCGACAGGTCGCGCAGGCCCACCGCCTCGCGCAGCTGCGACAGCAGCGGGGTGGCGTAGCGTTCGCGCAGGCGGCGCGCGCCATCGCGCAGGGTGTCCTCGATGTCGCCGGGACGCGCGACGAGGTCGAGATAGCGGTCGCGCAGCGGCGCGATCTCGCGCTCGACCAGGTCGAACAGGCGCTGCTTGGCGTCGCCCCAGCCGATCCCGTCGGCGAAGGCCTGCGCGAACGCGGCCGATTCCTCGGCGGTGGCGAAGGCCTGGTACAGCTGGAACAGCGCCGAGCCCTCGGTCTGTTTGGGCTCCCCCGGCGCGCGCGAATCGGTGACGATCGAGAACACCAGCTTCTTCAGTTCAGCCGGCGGCACGAACATCGGGATGGTGTTGCCGTAGCTCTTGCTCATCTTGCGGCCGTCCAGTCCGGGCAGCGTGGCCACGTGCTCCTCGATCGCGGCCTCGGGCAGGGTGAACCACTCGCGTCCGTAAACGTGGTTGAAGCGCTGGCCGAAGTCGCGCGCCATCTCGATGTGCTGCACCTGGTCGCGGCCCACCGGCACGCGGTGCGCGTTGAACAGCAGGATGTCGGCGGCCATCAGCACGGGGTACATGAACAGGCCCGCGGTCACGCCGGCGTCTTCGTCCTCGCCCTCCGCGCGGTTGCGGTCGACCGCCGCCTTGTAGGCGTGGGCGCGGTTGAGGATGCCCTTGCCGGCCACGCAGGTCAGGTACCAGGTCAGCTCGGTGATCTCGGGCACGTCGCTCTGGCGGTAGAACCACACGCTCGCCGGATCCAGCCCGCAGGCCAGCCAGGCGGCGGCGATTTCCAGCGTCGAACGCTGGGTGCGCGCGGGGTCCTGGGCCTTGATCAGGCTGTGCAGGTCGGCCAGGAAATAGAAACTCTCCACGCCCTGGGCGCGGCTCGCGGCGACCGCCGGGCGGATCGCGCCGACGTAGTTGCCCAGGTGGGGCGTCCCCGAAGTGGTGATGCCGGTAAGGACGCGGACGGAAGCTGGCGACATTGCGGGAGGCACGGCGGAAAACAGAATGCGAGTTTAACCGTTGCCGCGGCGATGCCCCCGCGCGTCACCCCGGAGCCGGCCTGCGGACGTTGATGTCTCCGGCAACCACGGAGAATCCGCCATGTCCCGCCACCTCGCCCTGCTCCTCCTCGCGTTCGTCGCCGCAGCCTGGGCCCTGCCGGCCGCCGCTTCGCCCCTGGTCCGTCTCGAGATCGTCGACCGCGACAGCGGCCGCTGGCTCGAGCAGTACCCGCGCCGGGACGACACCTGGGTCGCCGGCACGCCCGGGCACCGCTACGCGGTGCGCCTGACCAATACCAGCGGCGAGCGGGTGCTGGTGGTGCTGTCGGTCGATGGGGTCAACGCCGTGACCGGACAGACCGCCGATCCCTCGCAGGCCGGCTACGTGCTCGCGCCCTGGCAGAGCACGGAGATCGCCGGCTGGCGCAAGTCGCACCAGGACGTGGCGCAGTTCGTGTTCACAGCACTGCCCGACAGCTACGCCGCGCGCACCGGGCGGCCCGACCACGTCGGCACCATCGGCATCGCCGCCTTCCGCGAGCGCAGGCCGTACACCCCGCCATCGCCCCCGATCGCACGCGAGGCCGCCCAGGCGAAGTCGCGTGCGGCAGCGCCCGCTTCCGGGACGGCCGACGCCACGACCGCCATGGCGCAGCGCATCGGCACCGGACATGGCGAGCGCGAATGGTCGCCGGCCGGCCAGACCACGTTCGACCGGGATGCGCGCCCGGCGCAGGTCACGCAGCTGCGCTACGACGCACCGGCGGCACTGGCGGCGCGCGGCATCCTTCCGCCGCAGCCGCGCTGGAGCCAGCGTCGGCCGCAGGCGTTCCCGGGCCGCTTCGTCCCCGATCCGCCGGGCCGCTGGCGCTGATGCCCCATCGCGCAACGCAAAAGAAGAGGGCCGGCAGACGCCGGCCCTCCGGTTCGCGGCGTCGGGGAGGGACGGGCCGCGAAACTGCTGGCGGATGACTCAGCCCAGGGTGCGCTCGAAATCGCGCACTTCCTGCTCGGCGCGCTCGCGCTCCCAGCCGTAGCGCTCCTGCAGCTTGCCGGCAAGGTACTTGCTGTCGCCTTCGGCCACGTCGAAGACGTCGTCGGTCAGGTCACCCCACCGCGCCTGCGCCTGGCCCTTGAGCTGGGTCCACTTTCCGGAAATGATGTCCTTGTTCATCGCTTTGATCCTCTCGGTCTGACGGAAGATCGACGCATCGCGTCGACGGGATCGAGCATGCACGCCTGTCGATCACGGGCCGATCAAGGACCCGTCAATCGGGGTTCACAACGATGAGCACGACCTGCGCAGGCATTCAGCCGACGCCACCCGGGAAAGAAAAGGCCGGCGTTTCCGCCGGCCTCTCCATCCCCTCGACGCGCGGGTTCAGCGCGGATCGGTGGCGCCGGTGTCCTTGGCCGCATCCTCGATCTTGTCGCCGACCTTTTCGACGTCCTGGCCGAAGCCCTTGGTGGTGTTGCACGCCGACAGCGTGCCGACCGAGAACATGGCAATCAGCATGAGGGCCATCAAACGCTTCATCTGCAGTCTCCTGGAGTAGTGCGCGCGCGGCCTTCCGCGCTCGTCCACGCCATCACACCGCCGGAGCCGTGAAAGATGCGTTGAATGGCAGCCTGCGCGCCGTGCCCGTTCATCGAGGTGGATGCGGCGTCAAGCCGACTCAGTCGCGCATCAGCGTCGACTTGCCGAACAGGCTTTCGACCAGGTCCACCGCCAGCTCCGCGGTGCTGTTGCGGTCGTCCAGCGCCGGATTGACCTCGACCACGTCCAGCGAACCGAGGAACCCGGTGTCGGCGATCATCTCCATGATCAGCTGCGCCTCGCGGTAGTTCACCCCGCCCGGAATCGGCGTGCCGGTACCGGGCGCGATCGACGGATCGAGGATGTCGACGTCGAAGCTCACGTGCAGGTGGGTGCTCTCGTCCAGCCCCATCAGCACCTGCTGCATGGTCTGGCGCATCCCGACCTCGTCGATGTAGCGCATGTCGTAGATGTCCAGCCCGTGCTCCTTGACCAGGCGCTTCTCGTCCTGGTCCACCGAGCGGATGCCGATCTGGCGCACCTGGTCCGGCACCAGGGCCGGCACGTGGCCGCCCATGCGGACCAGCGGCTCGGGACCGATGCCGCACAGGCAGGCGACCGGCATGCCGTGGATGTTGCCCGAGGGGGTGATCGCGCTGGTGTTGAAGTCGGTATGCGCGTCGAGCCACAGCACCCGGAGGGACTTGCCGTTGCGACGGCAGTGGTCGGCCACCGCGGCGACCGAGCCCACCGCCAGGCAATGGTCCCCGCCGAGCATCAGCGGCATGCGACCCTCGGCGAGGATCGCGGACGAGGCGTCGAACACCGCCCGGTTCCATGCCACGACTTCGTCGAGGTGCCGGTAGCCGTCGCGGGGCGGCAGCCACGGGTTCTTCGGTCCGGCGACGTCGCCGGTGTCGCGCACGTCCACGCCTCGCGCGGCCAGGGCCTCCGCCAGGCGCGCCACGCGCAGGGCCTCTGGGCCCATCGAGGCGCCACGCGCGCCTGCGCCCACGTCGGTGGGCACGCCGAAGATCGAAACCGGGGGATAGTGTCGCGCCATGGCCGACGGTTGCTCCTGCAAGGGTCTGGCGGGAGTCTAGGGCACCGCGCGCGCCATGGGCGGGTCCGCACCGGCGGGGGGGATGGGCCGGGCCGGGAAAGTGGTGCCGCTTGTCCGAATCGAACGGACGACCTACGGTTTACAAGACCGTTGCTCTACCAACTGAGCTAAAGCGGCGAAGTCGGCGTCGGCGCGATCGCGCGACGCTGGCGGCATTCTAGCCTGCGCCCAGCCCCGCGCATTCCACCGTTTCGCTGCGCGCCGCGCCGCTGGCGCGCCGGGCTTCGGCGATGTCCGCGCCCGCGGGCAGTGCGGCGTCGACCCAGTAGCGGCTGGCGCCCGGGTCGCCCAGGGGCTCGGCCACCGCGGGGAAACCGGCGTCCGCGAGCGTCTGCCGATGGCGCCGCGCCGCGGCCTCGCTGCCGAACCTGCCCAGGGCGATGTCGACCCTGCCGTCGTCCGCGGCCGGCATCAGGTAGTGGTCGCGGAATCCGGCTTCGACCAGCCGCGCGAGCGTGGCGGACGCGGCGTCGCGGTCGGGCAGCGCGCGCAGCAGCACCTGCCAGCCGCGCGCCCCGGGCTGCACCTGGCGGATCGACAGCGCGCGCGCCAGCGGCGCGAGCCGTGCCCTCGCCTCCGCGACGGCGTCGGCATCGGCGAAGGGCCCGAAGCCGCGGCAGACCAGGGCCGTGCCGGCAGCGTCCGCCGCGGGAGCCTCCGCCACCGGAGCTTGCCCTGCGGCGCCGGGGACCGGTGCGGCCGGGGGCGACGTGTCCGGGGCCGGATCGGACGCAGCTGGCGCGACGGCAGCGTCGCGGGGATCCGGCACTGCCGCGGTCGGGGCCGGCTCGCCCAGCAGGCGCAGCGGTTCCGCGCCCGCGGGCAACGGCGCGGCGGGCGCCGGGGCCGGGTTGTCGCGCGTGGCCCACCACAGCGCCACGCCAAGGTTGAGGATCAGCAGCAGGACGATCAGCGGGCGCATGGGCATCGCCGGATTCTAGCGGCGCGCGCCGTCGGGCCGGGCCCAGCAGGCCAGCCCTTCGAGCACCAGCGCCGGCGCATGCACGGCATCGGCCAAGTGCGGCAGCAGCGCTTCGGCGCCGCCACCGTGCAGCAGCAGCGCCACTGGTCCGCCGCACGCGTCGACGGCAGCCTCGCGGCTCTGCCCCACCAGCGCCAGCGCCGCGCCCAGGCAGCCCGAGGCGAGGGCATCGCCGGTGTCCGCCGCGAAGACGCGATAGCCGCCGCCCACGGCCGGCAGCTGCGCGGCGCGCGCGTGCAGCGCCTCGCGCATCATGGTCGGCGATGGCGCGATGCGGCCGCCGTGGTGACGTCCCCCGGCATCGACCAGGTCGATGGTCAACGCCGTCCCCACGCCGACCAGCAGCGACGCCCCGCCGCGGCGACGCGCGGCCAGCAGGGTCAGGAACCGGTCCACGCCCAGCTTCGCCGGCTCCGCATAGGCGATGCGCAGCCCGGCCCATGCAGGCTGGGTGGACGCGAGGCTGATGCGCCCGGCGCGCGCAGCCAGCGCGTCGAGCAGCGCCACGCGCAGCGCCGGGGCGGCGACGCTGGCCACGTGCGCGGCGTCGATGCGCGGCGGCAGGACGCTGTCCCAGCCGGCTGCCAGCGCCATGCCGTCATGGGCGAACGCCAGTACGTCGCCCGGAAGGCCGTCCTCGCCGAGTGGCGCGGCCTTGAGCCGGGAATTGCCGAGGTCGAACAGCCATGCGCTCATGTCGCGGCTCCCGCGCGCAGGCTGACCTCGCCCGCGTGGAAGGCGCGCTCGCCCTCGCCGGTGCGCAGACGCAGCGCGCCGTCCGCCGCCACCCCCAGGGCGACGCCCTGGTGCTCGACCTCTCCGGCCAGGATCCGGACCGGCTGGCCCGACAACGCGTCGTGGGCGGCATAGGCCGGCAGGAACGGTGCCAGGCCCTCCGCGTCGAACCGGTCCAGCGCCGGCAGCAGCCGCGCCACCAGGGCGGCGGCGATGCGGTCGCGCGCCGGCACCTCGCCCAGCGTCTGGAGGTCGATCCAGGGCTGGTCGATGCCGCCGCCGGCGTCGGGCGGCATGCGCACGTTGAGTCCGATCCCGATCACCGCGCGCGCCGGCCCCGCGTATTCGCCACCGCCCTCGACCAGGATGCCGCCAAGCTTGCGCAGGCCGTCCTCGCCGGCCACCACCAGGTCGTTGGGCCACTTCAGCCGGGCCTGGGACACGCCCAGCGCGTGCAGCGCATCGGTCACGGCGATGCCGGCCACCAGGCTCAGCCCCCCCAGCCGCGCCAGGCCGGCCTCGAAGCGGCGCGCCACCGACAGGTACAGGTTGGCCGCCAGCGGCGAGGCCCAGGGTCGCCCGCGGCGGCCGCGACCGCCGGTCTGGCGCTCGGCCAACAGCACCCGCGCAAGCGGACCGGGATCGGCCCGGCGCAGCAACTCGGAGTTGGTCGAATCCAGCGACCACGCCACCTCCAGCCCGGCCAGGCCCCCGCGCACCGCCGCCGGCAGGGCCGCGAGGATGCGCCCGGCGTCGAGCAGGTCGACCGGCGCGGCCAGCGCGTAGCCGCGGCCGGGACGGGCTTCGATCCGCAGGCCCGCCCCGCGCAGGGCCTCGATCCGCTTCCAGACCGCGGCCCGGGTCAGCCCGGCCTCGCGCGCCAGCGCGTCGCCGGATACGGGCCCGTCGGCCAGGCGGCTGAGCAGGGCGCGGTCGGCGGCGGCGGTCATGGCGGGTCCGGACGGGTCACGGCGTCGATTATCGGGGATCGGCGCCCGACTCGACCGTTCGTCGACCGGCCGCCTCCCGGGCGCGACGAGCCGTGTTGCAACCTTCCGTCCCCCGGCCGCATCCGGGGTATAGTGCGTCGTTGCCGCCGCAACGACTCTGGCCAAAGGATGGTTGCCATGGCTTCCCGACTCCTGTTCTGCCTCATGCTGGCCTGTGCCGCGATTCCCGTGGCCGCCCGCCAGCCCGCGATGATGGACGCCAATGGCGCCAGTGCCGGCTGCGATGCCGCCGCGGAAGCGGACGCCGAGGACGAAGCCGCGCGCCCCACCGACAAGCGGGCCGCGCTGCCCGCCCGCGCCCGCGCGACCACGCCGCGCCGCGGCGAATCCGGATCGACCGCGCGCCCGCCGCGCTGGCACAGCTTCCTGCCGGGCATGATCCGCTGAGGGATCGCGGTTGCCCGCAGGCCTGATCCGGCGGCTGTTCGGCCGCACGCCCGATCCGATCGACGACGACACATGGTCGCGGGTGCGCGCCCGCGTACGATGGATCGGCGCGCTCGACGCGCCGCGAGAACAGCGCCTGCGCGCGCTGGGCGCGCTGTTCCTGCGGCAGAAGGCGATCACTCCGATCGAACCGCTCGCGCTCGACGACACGCAGCGCACCCTGCTGGCCGCCCTGTGCTGCCTGCCGCTGCTGGAGTTCGGCGAGGAAGGCCTTCACGGCTGGTCGCAGCTGATCGTGTATCCGGATGCGTTCCGCGTGAACCGCAGCCACGTCGACGCCGCCGGCGTGCTGCACCAGTGGGACGACGAACTCATCGGCGAGGCCTGGGAGGACGGGCCGCTGATCCTGTCCTGGGCCGATGTCGAGGCCGACCTCGACGATCCGCATGCCGGCTTCTGCGTGGCCGTGCACGAGATGGCGCACAAGCTCGACGTGCTCGACGGCGTGCTCGACGGCACCCCGCCGTTGCCGCGCGACTGGCAGCGCGCCTGGGCGCGCGATTTCCAGCAGGCCTACGACGCGCTGGTGCAGGCGGTCGATGCCGGCGGCGAGGTGGCGATCGATCCCTATGCGGCCGAGGCGCCGGAGGAATTCTTCGCCGTGTGCAGCGAATACCACTTCAGCGATCCGGCACTGCTGCGCGACAGCTTCCCCGCGGTGGCCGCGCATTTCGAACGCTTCTACGGGCCCTCGCCCTCGGCGTGACGGCCCCGCGCCGCCGGATGCATGCCCTGCAGGCGCGGGGGCGTCGCCGCTATAGCCCCGGCGGCAGGCGCACTTCGAAGCGGGCACCGCCGAGTTCGGTGGAGCGGCCCACGCGCAGCTCGCCGCGGTAGCTGCGGATGATGTCCTGCACGATCGACAGGCCGATGCCGTGCCCGTGCACGCGCTCGTCGCCGCGCACGCCGCGCTGGAGCACCAGCGGAATGCGGTCCTCGGGAATGCCCGGCCCGTCGTCGTCGACCGCCAGGAACAGGCCCGGGCGCCGGTTGGGCGCGGTGCCGCCGGGCTGGACCGTCAGCAGCACGCGCTTGCCGGCCCACTTGAACGCGTTCTCGATCAGGTTGCCCAGCAGCTCCTGCAGGTCGCCGGGTTCGCCATGGAAGCGCGCCGCCGGATCGATGTCGAATTCGCAGATCACGCCCTTGCCCGCGTAGATCTTCTCCAGGCTGCGCACCAGCGCCTCGGCGTGCGGCTCGATCTCCACCGGCGCGGCGAACAGCGTGTGCCCGGTGGAGGCGGCGCGGCCCAGCTGGTAGCTGACCAGGTCGGTCATGCGCTGCAGCTGGGTGGCCACGTCCTCGCGCAGCTCCTGCTCGCCCGCATCCGAATCCAGGCGCGCGCGCAGCACCGCCAGCGGCGTCTTCAGGCTGTGGGCCAGGTCGGACATGGTGTTGCGCTGCTGCTCGAGGTTCTCGCGCTCGCTCTCGATCAGCGCATTGATGCTGTCGGTCAGCGGCTCGAGTTCGCGCGGATGGCGCTCGCCCATGCGGTTGGCCTGGCCGCGCTGCACGCGGGTGAGTTCCTCGACCACCTTGCGCAGCGGCCACAGGCTCCAGCGCAGCACCAGGGTCTGCAGCAGCAGCAGGATCAGGCCGGCAATGCCGAGGTAGCCCCACAGCGCGGCGCGGAACACGCGCACCTGCCGCGGCACGGTACCGGCGTCCTCGATGACGTAGATCGTGTACGGGAACTCCGCCTCGGGCGCGCCTTCCTGCGGCGCCCACACCATGCCCAGTCCGTAGCGGTAGACCTGGCCGGGCGAACCGTCGCTGCGCACCATCGGCAGCGGGCCCTCGAACTTCTCCTCGCCGCCGGCCAGCGGCGTCGCCTCGGGCAGCTGCGGCCCGGACGCCGAGCGCGACACCCAGCTGCCGTTGGGCAGCACCACCTCGGCGTACAGGCCGCTGCCGGGGCGGTCGAAGCGGTCGTCGGGCCCGTTGTCGGGCACGTAGATGTCGCCGTTGCGCAGGAACTCGATGTCGCCCGCGTAGGCGAACACGTAGTTGCGCAGGCGGTCGCGCTGGCCTTCGCTGGCCACGTCGAGGAAGGCGCGGTCGAGCGCGTAGCCGGCCAGGGCCAGGAACGCGACCAGGCCCAGGCTGGCGGCCATCAGCTGCCGCGCCTGCAGCGAACGCGGCCGCCAGGGCAGGACGCGGGCGGACTTGCCGGTACTCATCGGATCGGGAGCGGCTCAGGCGGCACGGGCGGGCGCGTGGACGGGTCGCCCACACGATAGCCGATGCGGCGCTGCGCGGCCCCGTGGCGGGGCCGCGCCGGGCTCAGGATTCGCCGTTGCGCGGAATCGCGAAGCGGTAGCCGCGGCCGCGCACGGTCTCGATCGGCTTGAGCGTGCCTTCCGGGTCGAGCTTCTTGCGCAGGCGGCCGATGAAAACCTCGAGCACGTTGGAGTCGCGGTCGAAGTCCTGCTGGTAGATGTGTTCGGTCAGGTCGGCCTTCGAGACCAGCTCGCCGGCGTGCATCATCAGGTACTCGAGCACCTTGTACTCGTAGCTGGTCAGGTCCACGTTCTGGCCGTGCACGGTGACCGTCTGCGCGGCCAGGTCCAGCACCACCGCGCCGCACTCGAGCGTGGGCTTGCTCCAGCCCGCGGCGCGGCGCACCAGCGCATTGATGCGCGCCAGCAGTTCCTCGACGTGGAAGGGCTTGACCAGGTAGTCGTCGGCGCCCTGCTTGAGGCCGTCGACCTTGTCCTGCCAGCTCGAACGCGCGGTCAGGATCAGCACGGGGAACTGCTTGCCTTCGTCGCGCAGGGCCTTGATCAGCTCCATGCCCGACATCTTGGGCAGGCCGAGATCGATGATGCCGACGTCGAACGGGACCTCGCGGCCCATGTACAGGCCTTCTTCGCCGTCCTGCGCCGCATCCACCGCAAAGCCCTCGCGCTTGAGGCGAGCGGCCAGCGTTTCACGCAGGGGCGCTTCGTCTTCGACGAGCAGGATGCGCATGGGGGACAACTCCGTTCAGTAATGTGAGGGGGCCAGTGTGGCCGTCCTTTCCTGAACAGAATGCCGGGTCAGTCGTGGTCGTCGCGTGTAGGCTGGCGGCGCGCCGGAGGAGGCTGGCGGCGCTGCGGATCGTCGACGTAGACGCGTACGCGGCCGCGGTCGTCCATGGCCTTGATGCGGTTGACGTCGCGCCCGTCGGACTGGATGCGCTCGGCGCTCAGTACCCGGCTTCCGCGGTTGGACCGCTCGAAACGACGCACCGAATCCGACAGCGCTTCGCGATTCCGCACGCGCTGCTCCGGCCCCCGCTCGGCGCGCTCCGCGCCCCTGCGCTGGGGCGCCGGATCCTGCGCCCAGGCGACCGGCGCGCCGGTCGCCGCGACCAGCGCGGAGAGCAGGGCGATCCTCAGGCGGGACTGCAGGAAAGACATGGCGAAGCCCGGAAGTCCGGATGTCGGAACGGACCCGCATTCTTGGAAGATCGCGGTGAACCACCCCTTAACTTTTCCTTCACCAGTGCCCGCGGGTTCATCGCGGTGAAACCGGCTGCGGTTCGCGCGCGCGGCTTCCTCGAACATGCGTGGCAACCCGCACACTGACAGTGCGCGCGCCGGATCAGGCCGCGGCCGCGGCCCGCACGGTGGCCGCCATCGCCTGCTCCACCAGCGCCCATCCGGCGCCCGGCAGGTGCGCACCCTCGCTCAGGACCTGGCGGTAGGCCCGGCCTCCGGGCTGCCCGTGGTACAGCCCGAGGATGTGCCGGCTGATATGGCGCAGCGGCACGCCCTGGGCGAGTTGCGACTCGGCGTAGGGGCGAAGGGAGCCCAGCAACTGGTCTCGCGGCTGCAGCGGGACGCCGCGCAGGGCCGCGTCGATCCGGTGCAGCGTATAGGGGTCGTGGTAGGCCGCGCGTCCCAGCATCGCGCCATCGGCATGCGCCAGGTGCGACAGGGCGTCGTCCAGCGTCGCAATGCCGCCGTTGACCACGACCTGCAGCCCCGGGCGCTCGCGCTTGAGCCGCCAGGCCCAGTCGTAGCGCAGCGGCGGTACTTCGCGGTTCTCCTTCGGACTCAGGCCCTTGAGCCAGGCGTTGCGCGCGTGCACCACGAACGTGCCGCAGCCGGCGTCGGCGACCGCGTCGATGAAGGCGAGGAAGCGCTCGTACTCGTGGTCGTCGTCGACCCCCAGCCTGCACTTCACCGTGACCGGCACCGGTCGATCGAGCGTCGCCACGGCCGCGATCATCGCCGCGACCCCGTCGGCCACCAGCGTCGGCTCGCGCATCAGGCAGGCGCCGAAGCGGCCCGCCTGCACGCGGTCGGAGGGACAGCCGCAGTTGAGGTTGATCTCGTCGAAGCCGCGTTCGGCGCCGATGCGCGCGGCCTGCGCCAGCTGCGCCGGCTCGCTGCCGCCGAGCTGCAACGCCACCGGATGCTCCACCGGGTCCATCGCCAGCAGCTTCGTCCGGTCGCCGTGGATCACCGCATTGGCGTGCACCATTTCGCTGTACAGGCGCGCCGACGGGGCCAGCAGGCGATGGAAGACGCGGCAATGCGAATCCGTCCAGTCCATCATCGGGGCGACGGACAGGCGGATCGAAGCCGGGTCCGGCAGGGCGCCAGCGGGCGGGACGGCGGAAGGCATGGCAGCGGGATCGGGGAGCCGGCCGCTATTGTCGGCGCGCGTTGCGTGAAGGTCGAGGGCGACGGCCCGCGCGCGAAGGCGCGACAGTGCGCTCAGGCGCCGCGCGGGGCCTGGCGCAGGATCGCGGTCAGTTCATCCGCGGGCATCGGCCGGTGGAAGGCATAGCCCTGGATGGTATGGCAGCCCATCGCGGCGAGCAGGCGCACATCCTCCATCGCCTCCACGCCCTCGGCCACCACGTCCTTGCCCAGCTCGCGCGCCAGCCCGACAACCGCGCGCACGATCGCCGCCGCGGGCGTGGCGCCGTCGCCGAGGTCGAGCACGAAGGCGCGATCGATCTTGAGCGTGTCGAACGGCAGGCTGACCAGGTAGGACAACGAGGAATAGCCGGTACCGAAGTCGTCGATCGCAATCCCCACGCCCAGTTCGCCGATGCGCTGCAGCTGGGACTCACCGCCTTCGCGGTCGTGCACCAGCATGCTCTCGGTGATCTCGATCTCCAGCTGCGAGGGCGCGATGCCCGCATCGGCGATCGCCGCGCGCAGCGTCCCCGCCAGCTTCCACGAGCGCAGCTGGTGGCTCGATACGTTGACCGCCACCGACGGGATCGCCACGCCCGCCGCGGCCCACTCCGCCAGCTGGCGGCAGGCCTTGCGCATCACCTGTTCGCCGAGCTCGTCGATCAGGCCGGCGTCCTCGGCCAGGGCGATGAACTCCTGCGCGGGCACCGGGCCGCTGCCCGGACGCGTCCACCGCGCCAGCGCCTCGGCGCCGACGATGCGGCCGTCGCGGCTGTCCACGCGCGGCTGGTAGTGCACGTCGATCGCGCCCTCCGCGACCGCGCGGCGCAGGTCCTGTTCGAGCTGCAGGCGGAAGTGCGCCGCATCGTTCATGGCCGGCGCGAACACGCGCAGCGCGCGGCCACCCGCCCGCTTGCCGTGGTACATCGCCACGTCGGCATTGCGGATCAGGGTGCTGGCATCGGCGCCGTGCGCCGGATACAGCGCGATGCCCGCGCTGAAGCGCTGCGCGAACTCGCGGCCGGCGGCGTGGACCGGCGGCAGCAGTGCGTTGGCGATGCGCTGCACGGCGCGCTCGGCAAGCGCCTGCGTGGCCGCATCCGGCAGCAGCATGCAGAACTCGTCGCCACCGAAGCGTCCCACCAGTTCGCCGGGCGCCAGGTTGGCGCGGATGCGGTCGGCCACGGCCACCAGCAGGGCATCGCCCACGCCATGGCCCAGCGCGTCGTTGATCGCCTTGAAGCGGTCGAGATCGAGGAAGGTCACGGCGAAGCCCGTGCCTTCACGAGCCGCGCGCGCGATGGCGGCCTCCACCGCCTCGAGCGTGGCCGCGCGGTTGGGCAGGCGCGTGAGCGGGTCGTGCTCCGCCTGGAACACCAGCTGGCGCCTGCCCTCCTCCAGCGCCAGCGCCACCGGAACCGACTCGACCACCTTGGCCGCCTGGACCAGCGGGCCCTCGGCATCCTCGGGCACGGCATCGAAGCCGAGCACGACCTGGACATGGCCCGAGCGACCCTCCGCCTGCAGCACGAACGCGTGCCCTGCGCCGTCGGCGCAGCAGGCCTGCCCCATGCCGCCGTGCAGCGCTTCGACGCCGAGCCAGCCGCCTGCCGGAAGGGCCGGCCCGCATCCCGCGGCATCCTGGCGACGCAGTTCGCGGGCGCCGCTGGACAGCACGTACAGCGCGCGCTCCGGCGCCGGCCCGGCTGGCGCAACGACCACGCAGACCGTGCGGCATCCGCTCAGCTGGCGTACGCCCAGCGCGACCTGCTGCAGCAGGTCCTGCAGCGGCGCGCCGCGTGCGGTCAGGCGGTCGATGTCCGACAGGATCCGCAGGGTGTCCATCTGCCGGCCGATGCGCTGCTGCATGCGGCCGAAGGTGCGCGACAGCAGGTCGAACTCGTCTTCGCCGCGGCGCCGGTCGAGCCGTCCCTGGCTGCCTTCGAAGCGCTGGATCCTGCGCAGCAGGTCGGACAGCGGCACCAGCACGCGGCGGATCTGCACCGAACTGAGCAGCACCGCGAACAGCAGGACCGCGATGGTCGCGGGCACCAGCACGTCGCGGTAATGGACCAGGGCCTTCGCCGGGCCAGCCACCGCGACCACCGTCCACGGCCCGGCGCCGAAGCGCGCCTTGAGGAACAGCGGCCAGTGCGCCACCACCAGGCGGTCGCCCGGCTCGGTGCCGGGGTGACCACCGCAATACAGGCGCACCCGGCCTGCGTACATGCAGATGCGCATGTCCTGGCCCAGTTCGGTGGGATCGCCCCATAGAAAGTACGGGTCCAGCGTGGCCGTCACGACCTGGCCGGCGACGATCCGCCGCAGCGCCGGCGCCTGGCCGGGGCGCGACGGCGCCAGCAGGGTCACGCCGGCCCCCTCCGGCCCAGCCTCGCCGGCGTCGGCATTGGCCACCGGTGTCGGCGCCACCGCGAGATCGCTGAAGTACACCGACAGCAGCCGGTCGCCGGCGGCGCCCTGCAGGTCGTCCGCAGCGATCGCCGCCAGCACGCGGTCGGCCAGGTGCAGGCGGTCGTAGACCCCCAGCGCATAGTTCTTGCCGCCTTCGCGCAGCGCCGCGTGGCGCGCCTGCCGCGCGTCGTCCGTGGCGGCCCGGTAGGTCATCCAGAACACGATCGCGGTCGGCAGCAGCGCCGCGATGCAGAACATCACGAACAGCCGGCGTCCGAAGCGGCTGCGCAGGATCGCGGTCGGAAAGCGCAGGCTGTCGGGCATCGTCAGAAGTCGCGCGCGACGCCGATGTAGGCCCCGTCGAGTGCGCGGATCACATCGTCGAGGCTGTCCTTCTGGCTGACCTGCTTCTTGAACACGCCGTCCTTGCCGGCGCTGAACAGGTCGTAGTCCGAGTTGAGCGGGTTGAGCCTGCGATCCTTGCGCGCCGCGCCCTTGTTGGTCGTCCTGAGGTTGACGTAGTGGTAGGGCCGGCCCCACGGATCGAGGTGGGTGCCGCGCCCGATGTCGGCCAGGCTGGCCGGCAAAGGCCCATTGGGCAACTGCTGGAAGCGCGTGATCTCGAGCTGCATGGCCGCGATGTCCGCCGCCGCCGTGGCGACCCGGGCGCGCTCGATGAACGCCGAATACTGTCCGTGCGCGATGGTGGCCAGGATCGCCACCACCGCCGTGCCGATCAGCAGCTCGACCAGGGTGAAGCCCATGCCCGAGCGCACCAGGGCCGCATTGCGTCCGTGGCGGCAGCGTGCACGGCGATGGAGGCCGCGACCGGCGGCTGGCGGGAACCTCATCGATCACTCACCGCATTGGGCCCGGGCCAGGCCGTCACTCCGGGGTATCGGCCGCACGGCGCGGATCGTGAGCAGGCGGCGCCCGCCACTCCGTTCAGGCTTGTGATTCCCCGGCTCCCCCGCATGGCCTGCGTGCTACCCCTGTTTCGGCCGCAGGCATTGTCCCACGATGGCGGTGAGCAGGATGCAGCTGTTGGTGACGATGAACACCCAGTTGCCCAGCATCACGCTGTAGACGATGAAGCCGATCGACGCCAGGCTCTGGCCGATGAACAGCCAGCGCGAGACGCCTGCGCCGCCGTCGGCCCGCTGCTTCAGGATCTGCCGGACCAGGGTGGCGAGCAGGATGGCCGAGGCCAGCCAGCCGATGATATCGGGATTCATGCCGCCTCCGCCGCGCGCGGGGAGGCGGGCAGCTGGCCATGCGCATGGGTCGCGGCGGCAGCGGCCTGGCCGACCGCCACCGAGATCTGGTTGAGCCCGCCGACGATATCGCCGATCGCGTAGAGCCCCCGGGTGGCGGTCTGCTGGTGGCGGTCGACCACGATCTCGCCGCTGCGCGTCCGCTCCAGCGCCAGGCCGTCGACCGGGACCGAGGTCTCGAATCCCAGGAAGCAGTACACGGTGTCGAACGGGGTCGCCTTGCCGTTGCAGCGGAACACGCAGCGGCCATCGTCGAATTCGAGCGTGCCGCCGTCCATCCAGCGCACGCCCTCGGCGCGCGCCGCCGCGCCCTCCTCGCCGCCGTCGTCGCCGTCCAGCGGCAGCGCCGTCACGCTGGCCGAGAAGGTGCGCAGGAAGCGCGCGTGCGAGCCGATGTCAGCCCCGTGGCCGTACACCCCGATGTGGCGGTCGCTGACCTCGAACGCATCGCAGATCGGGCACAGCCGCAGCGCCCCGCAGGACATGGCCTGCTCGGCCCAGTCGCCGGGCAGGCGGTCGCGCAGGCCGGTGGCGATCATCACCATGCGCGCCCGCCAGCTGCGTTCGCCCGCGTGGACGACGAAGCCATCGCCATCGGACGCGCGAACGATCCGCTCCACGGTGGCGGTCTCGATCGGGACCTCGGCCGCGGCCGCCTGCCGGCGCAGGCGCGCGAGCAGTTCATCGCCCGAGACACCGCCCGGGAAACCGGGGCAGTTGTTGCTTTCAGGAATCCAGCGCGCGCGGCTCTTGCCGCTGTCGAGCACCAGGCAGGAGCGATGGAAGCGTCTCAGGTAGTTGGCCGCAGTCAGTCCCGCCGGACCGCCTCCCACGACTGCCACGTCGATCATGCCCGGGTCCGTTGTCCACTGTGGGGGCGGACACTGGGGGAGGACGCGTCAACGGCGCGAGAAGCCGGCCGCCGGCGGGACCGCAGGGCGTCGCCCCGGTCAGGCGGTGCCGAAGGCCAGCGTCGGCGCCACGGCCGGGGGCCGGGACGGTGCCGCGGCCGCGGGACCGTTGCGATGCTTCATCGAGGTCCAGCTCGGCATGCCGTGGAAGACCAGCACGTAGTCGGCGGCGTACTCGAAACGGGCGATCGATTCGGGCGTCATCCCGCGTTCGATCGCGGCGATGCCCTGTTCCAGGTAATTCCAGAAGCGCGTGTCGTCGTCGATGGACAGGGCACGGTGCAGCAGGTCGCGGAAAAGTTCGAGCGAAACGGGATCTTCGTCTTCGTAGGCAATGGGGAAGAGGCCGGTGTCCCCGCCGTCTCGCGAAAAGGTATGCGTGTCCATGAGGGGCCTTTGGTCTGTCTTGCTTCGATAGGCGGACCGGCAGGGCCGGCGCGGCCTGTTCTACGCGGGCCGGGGTGCAGGGGCCGTCAACGGCGCGCCCGGCCGGCTGAACGCGCCAGCCGCGCCGTTCATGCGCTGGCCTCGTCGCCCGCGTGTCCGCCCTCACCGGGCGCCGGCCGCGTACGCTGCTGCTGCTTGTACGCGCGCACCTTGTCGGCGGCGATCGCGCCGCGCGAACCGAGGATCATCTCGGTCATCCACGACAGCAGCAGGTCGCTGTACTGGCGCTGCGAGGGCTTGTCGTCGAACCCGTGCCCGGCCTCGGCCACCAGGCGCCGCGTCATCGAGCGCGCCTTCGGGAATGCGGCCGCGTAGTTGTCGATCACCTGCCGCGGAATGATCTCGTCGCGCCCGGCCTCGACCAGCAGCGCGTCGCCCTCGAACTGCCGGCAGGCGCGCAGCGCGCGGTTGGCCTCGGCCGGCACCGGGCTGTGGCGGTAGCGCTTGAGCTCCGGGTCGTCGTGCAGGCGGCGCTTGGGGAGTTCCCAGTCGCGGTCCAGGTACAGGGCGGGAGTCCGCAGCGCCAGCCAGCGCACCGGCCGCAGTGCGGACAGGATGGCGGCCAGGTAGCCGCCGTAGCTCACGCCTACGACCGCGATCGACTCTGCGTCCACGTCGGGCCGCGCCGCCAGCCAGTCATAGCAGGCGCGCAGGTCGTCGAGGTTCTGCGCGCGGCTGACGCTGTCGCGGTTGCCGGAGTCGGCGCGATGGCCGCGCAGGTCGAAGGTGAGGCAGACGCAGCCCAGCGCGGCCACCTCGCGGGCGCGGCTCAGGTCCTGGGTCTGGCTGCCGCCCCAGCCGTGCACGAACAGCACCGCCGGCAGCGCGCGCTGCGGCGCCAGCAGGGTGGCCTCGACCGATTCCCCCGGGACGACCTCGATGCCGAGCCGGCCCAGCTCAATATCCATCGTCCACGATCCTGGCGTACTTGCACGGCGATTCGCCGTCGCCGGGCCAGACCGGCACCGCGTCCGGCGGCGGCGGCCGTCCATCGTAGGTTTCCACCGTCTCGGCCACCATCCACTGCAGCGAGGGCTGGCGGGCGAAGCGTTCCATCGCCAGCAGCTCGGCCATGCTCGCCCCACCGAAGCGCCAGGACTGCTCGAGCACGCCGCAGTGGCGCCGGCCTTCGCGGTCGTGGCCGACGAAGACGTCGTAGTTGCAGCGCGAGGCGAGCACGGCGTAGGCCGCGCGCACGGCGCGGTCGTAGCGCATCGCCATGCCCACCGCCTCCCGCGCTTGACCAGGCGGCAGGGTATCGGCCAGCTGCGCCAGGCTGCCGCGGAACACGGTCAGGCGCGAGCCTCCGTAGACGTGCCTGCCGCCGTGGTCGCGGACCGTCCGCTGGGTACCGTAGTAGGCGATGGCGTGGCGGCCGATCCGCGCGCTGCCCACGCCCCAGGTGGCGGTCTCGGCGAGGTCGCGTTCGATCACCAGGCCATGCTCCAGGCCGATGGCCGCGTCCAGCCAGTCGCAGGCCTGCCGCATGCTGGCGAGGACCGCCTGGTCGTTGCCGCCGCGCGCATAGGGACTCTTGACCCGGATCGGCCCGTCGGCCAGCAGCGCTTCGCACGCGGCCTGCGCGGCTGGACGCGAAAAGGCCGACCAGCCCGGCAACGTACAGGCCTCGATGCCAGGCACGTCGCGCCACGCCTCCGGCGCACCCGTATCGCCCGGCCAGCAGGGATGGCTGACCAGCTTGGTGCCGACGAAGGCGTGCGGGACCACGCCGCCCCACAGCCCGGACTCGTCGTCGATTCCCAGCTGGTCGGCTTCCTCGCGCAGCAGGGTGCGGATCGGCAGCCAGTAGCGCGCAGGGTCGGCTGCGGCGGGCGCGCCGATGCCCAGCAGGCCGGCCACGCGATGCGCCGCCGCGTGCAGGCTGGCCAGTTCGTGCTGCGAATGGCCGCGGGCGTGGTCGATGAAGGGCGTGACCGTGACCGGCAGGCGCGGGGCGGCATGCGGCGCTGGCACGGCCACTGTGGCGAGGCTGGCGGGCATCGGCGGGATCCTGGTGGACGGGCAGGCCCGCAGCTTCGGCTGCCGCCGGTATGCGCGGCATGACGATGGCGCCTGCCTGGATCCACGCGCGGATAACGCCGCGGTCACGCGGCACGGAGCGGTCTCGATGCGACGGCCGTGGCCACGCCCAGCGCGGCCTTCGGCCTCAGCGCGGGGGCGGCGCCTGGACGTCGAGCGGACGCGCCCAGCGCCGGTAGCTGGCCGCGACGAGTTCGCGTACCCGCGGATGCAGGGTGGACCCGCTTTCGAGTTCGAGCCGCTCGGCGACGCCGCGCCAGCCGCCGCTGGCGTCGCGACGCCAGGCCTCGACCAGGCTGCGGCAGGAGCGCCCGCTGGCGCGGGCCAGCGCGCAGGCGTAGTAGACGTCGCCCGGACGGACGCCGGGGTCGGCCAGGGCCTCTTCCACCAGCGCACGCGGCGCCTCGAGGTAACGCACGATCTCGTCGACGAAGGCCGCACGATGGCGCGCCGCATAGCGATCCATGTCGTGCAGGCGCGCGTCGATCCAGGGATTGCCGGTGCCGGACTCCGCGGCGGCTTCCGGCGCGGGCGCGGGCGGGGTCTCCTGCGCGGCCAACCCGGCCGCGAGCGCGCAGCCCAGCAGCACCGCCAGCCCGGTATCGCGCGCCCGGCGCATTCAGCCCGCCAGTGCGGCCGGGGCCGCGGACGCCACCACCTCGCGCAAGGCCTGCGGAAGCGCGGCGGCCGTGTCCACCTGGCGCAGGCGCGGATGGCCGGCGACGTCCTCGGCCTCGGCCTCGTGGGCCCAGGTCAGGTGGTAAGGCACGTGCAGGCCCCAGCCGCCGAGGCGCAGCACGGGCACGATGTCCGAGCGCAGCGAATTGCCGACCATCGCGAAGCGGTCGGCGGGGATGCCGAATTCCTCGAACAGGCGCAGGTAGGTGGCCTGGTCCTTCTCGCTGACGATCTCGATGCGGCGGAACAGCGAGGACAGCCCGCTGTCGCGCACCTTGGCTTCCTGGTGGAACAGGTCGCCCTTGGTGATCAGCACCACCGGATGCTCGGCCGCGATCGCCTCGACGGCATCGCGCACGCCCGGCAGCAGTTCCACCGGATGGCGCAGCATGTCCTTGGCGATCTGCACGATACGGTGCAGGTCGCGCGCGGGAATGCGTCCGTCGGTGATCTCGACCGCGGCCTCGACCATGGACAGTGCCATGCCCTTCACGCCGTACCCGAACACCGCGATGTTGCCCTTCTCCACCGCGTAAAGCCGGTCGCGCACGCCGCGGTCGCCCAGGTCCACCGTGCGACCGACGATGCGCTCGTACTCCTGCTGCGCGGCGTGGAAGTAGTCCTCGCTGCGCCACAGGGTGTCGTCGGCGTCGAAGCCGACCATCTCGATCACGGCCATGCGTCGAGTATATGCCCCCCAAAGACATCGGCGGCCCGGAGGCCGCCGATGAAGTCGCCCATGCGGGGCGTTGGAACGTGGATGCAGTGGCGCGTCAGTCGTTGCCGCCCGAAGCCGGCTGCGGGCCGCTGTTGGCGGCGGCGAAGGTCTTGTACTCGTCCGGCGTCAGCTCGCCGTTGCCGTCGGCATCGGCCTGGCTGAACACCTGCGACAGGGCGGGCAGGGTCGCGGCCTCGGTCTGGCTGAGGGTGCCGTTGCCGTCGACGTCAAGGTCGGCCCAGGTCAGCGGCTTCTGCTCGGCGGTCGGCGCCGTGGGCGTCGGGGTGGTCGGCGTCGGCGCAGTCGTGGTGGTCGGATCGGTCGGCGGCGTCTGCGTGGTCGGGTCCTGCGCGAACGCGGCGGGAATGGCCAGGGCGGCGCCAAACGCGATCAGGGCGGACAAGGGCTTGCGTGCATTCTTCATTCGCTGTCTCCGTGGGGGAATCGTGGCGCGGCGCTGCACGTCCATGACGACCGCTTCCGCACGGGGCCCACCTTGCCCGCGCCCATGAAGATCCGTGCATGGACGGAGTTAAGAGGTCGTTCCGCGCCGAGCGTGCGTTCAGCTGCACGGATCGTGCGCCGGCATGCATTCACATGCAGCCCGGTTGCGGTTGAACGAAGGTCCTGATGCCCCTGAAAGTGCCGGCGCGCCCGGTGCGGGCGCTATCATCCACGGCGACCCAGATCAGGCCAGGAGCCTTCCGATGCACCGATCCGCACTGACGATCACCCTGCTGTCGCTCGCGCTCGCCGCCTGCGGCGATGGCAACGGCGCGGCCCCGGCAGCACAGTCCGGCGACCTCGAGGCGGCTGCGCCGGTGGCGGACGCCGCCGAGCGCGAAGTGCGCGAGATCGGCCCGTTCTCGGCCGAGACCATCGCCAGCTTCAACGAACCCTGGGCGCTGTCCTTCCTCCCCGATGGCCGGCTGCTGGTGAGCGAGCGCTCCGGCGCGCTGAAGCTGGTGGACGTGGCGACCGGTCGCGCCGGCGACGTCACCGGCGTGCCGGAGGTGGTGTATGGCGGCCAGGGCGGCTTCGGCGACGTGGTGCCGCATCCGCAGTTCGCCGACAACGGCCTGGTCTACGTGAGCTTCGCCGAAGCCGGCGACGGCGACACCGCGGGCGGCGCTGTCGCGCGTGCGCGCCTGGTGCTGGACGAGTCCGGCGGCGGCCGGCTCGAGGACCTGCAGGTGATCTGGCGCCAGGTACCCAAGGTGTCCGGCCGTGGCCACTACGCGCACCGCATCGCCTTCCACGACGGCAAGCTGTGGATCTCCTCGGGCGAGCGGCAGAAGTTCGACCCGGCGCAGGACATGCAGTCCAACCTCGGCAAGGTGCTGCGCCTCAACGAGGACGGCAGCGTGCCGTCCGACAATCCCTTCGCAGGCCAGGGCGAGGTCGCCGCGCAGGTCTGGTCGCTGGGTCACCGCAATCCGCTGGGCCTGGCCTTCGACGGCAGTGGCCAGCCCTGGGACATCGAGATGGGGCCGAAGGGCGGCGACGAACTCAACCGCGTCGAGCGCGGCGCCAACTACGGCTATCCGGTGGTCTCGAACGGCGACCACTACGACGGCCGCCCGATCCCCGACCACGACACGCGTCCGGAGTTCAAGGCGCCGGCCATCACCTGGACGCCGGTGATCTCGCCGTCCAGCCTGGTGTTCTATTCGGGCAGCCTGTTCCCGCAGTGGCAGGGCAATGCCTTCGCCGGCGGCCTGTCCTCGCAGTCGCTGGTGCGCATCGAGTTCGACGGCGACAGCGCGCGCGAAGCCGAGCGCTTCGGCATGGGCGCGCGCATCCGCGGCGTGCGCCAGGGACCGGACGGCGCTCTGTGGGTGATCGAGGACGGCAAGGACGGTCGGCTGCTGCGTCTGTCGCCCAAGGGCTGAGCCACCACCTGCGACGGACGGAGAAGGGGCGCACAGCGCCCTTCTCCCTGCCCGGCGTCAGCGCGCCGGACGCTCGGCGCGGATGCCCATGGCCTCGCGGTAGCGCGCGTGCAGGGCCTGCACCTTGGCGATGTAGGCCTGGGTTTCCGGATAGGGCGGCACGCCGCCATGGCGCTGCACGGCGCCGATGCCGGCGTTGTAGGCGGCCAGCGCGAGCACGCGGTCGCCGCGGTAGCGGCGCAGCAGCGCACGCAGGTGGCGTGCGCCCGCGCGGATCGACTGCGCAGGATCGAAAGGATCGCTGACGCCCTGCTCGGCGGCGACTTCCGGCATCAGCTGCATCACCCCCTGCGCCCCCTTGTCCGACACCGCCCGGCTGTCGAAGCCGCTTTCGGCATGGGCGATCGCGCGCAGCCAGGCATCTTCCAGGCCGGCCGCCTTCGCGGCGGCGCGGAATTCGCCGGCGAACGGCTTGAGCTGCGGCTGGCCCACCGCGCCGAGGCCCGCATGCGCCGGCTCGCCAGGCGGCGTGACCGCGGTGAAGCGCAGGTACACCCGCGAACCCGGCAGCTTGCGCGTGCTGTAGACGAGCCTGCCGTCCTGCTCGCGCTCGTACAGCGTGCCGCTGAACACGCCCATCGCGCCCCACAGGTTGGGCGTCTGCACCGCGTTGTCGTCGACCTCCCGCGCCTCGCACTTCGAACCCGGCTCGGGCGTCGTGGCGAGGCTGACCGTGCCGTCGCGCACGCAGCGGTAGACCGTGCGCGCCTGCACGGTGCCGGCCAGCAGCGACAGCGCGAGCAGTGCGCAGGGCCAGCGCGGCATCCTCCCCGGGCCCGCGCCGCGCCGCAGCTGCACTGGAGCCCTGGCGTCCATCGCGGCCTGCGGGCGGGACGGCCTCAGCCGGCCGCCGTGCTCCAGCGCCCCGCGACGCGCGACCTGCCTTCCACCGCCGGCAGGTATTCGTAGATCCACGCATCGACGCCGGCATCCGCCGCATGGACGACCCGGCGCGCGTACTCCGAGCGCGCCATGTCCTGCGGGAAGTACTCCTCGTATTCGTCCAGTTTCGCCAGCACGGACGGATCCCGGATCCGGAACAGCTCGCAGTGCGCCTCGCCCTCGCCGAACTTGAAGCCCGGATAGTCCGCCACCCGGTACACGCTGCCGGGGATCCGCGCCTCGCCGACGAACTCGAGCGCCTCGTCCAGCCCGAACCGGGCATGGGCCTCGTGCCCGCGCATCAGGCTGCCGTACATCAGCACGTGCTCGACCTTGCGCGCACTGCAGTACGCAGCCACGTGTTCGTAGCCGAACTGCAGCGCGTACTGGCGCAACGACGCATAACGCGGCTGCGACAGCAGGCCGAGCCAGTAGCCGAACATGGCGTCACGGTCCTGCGCCAGCAGGTGCTTGTCGCTCTCCAGGTAGAGCAGGTGCTCGAGGAAGTTCAGCACCACATCCACGTTGCGGATGCGGTCGATCTCGTCCTTGTCGAGTACCGGCGTGCCGACCGTCAGCACCCGGTCGACGAGGCGATCGGTCCCCGCGGCGAAGTCGTACTCGAAAGACAACAGCACCGGAGAGAACACCGGATTGAGGTAGAAGCGCTCGAACAGGCGGTCCAGCCACTCGGCCTCGCGGGTGCGCGTGGATTTGCGGTAGGTGTGCAGGCCGAAGACGCCGCCGACCACCGCACCCACGCCGAGCAGCACGTTGCCCAGCGCATCCCAGTGCGAAGGCCCCCATCCTGCGGGCGCCTGGGGCACGGTTGCCGCGACCATGGCCTGTTCCACGGCCATGGGCGCCGCGGTCGCCAGCGCCTGCAGCAGATGTCCGGCCCCGATGTCCACGCTCAGGACGCGACCTCGATGCCGTCGGCGGTGATGCGGTACTCCACCGGCGCGGCGACGCCACTGGCGCTGTCGGAGGCCAGATGTTCGACCTGCGCGGGCGTCAGCTGCTTGCGGGTCAGCACGCCGTGCACCACGGCGTTGCCGGTCGTGTCGCCGGGAATGGCGAAGTCGTGGTCGCCGAACATCACCCGCGCGGCCTTGCCGTCGTCCTCGAGCATCATCCAGCAGCCCTTGGCCTGGCAGACCTCGGTGATGCGCCCGCTGAACCGCATCGGGCGTCCGGCATGCGCTTGGAAATCGCCGAGCGCGGTCGAGACCGGCACCGCCTCTCCCGCGGGCATCGGCTTGCCGTAGGGGGTGGCCGCCTGGCTGGCGCCGGCGGCGAGGATCAGCAGCAGGGTGGGCGGCAGCAGGCGCATGCGGTTCGTTCCCGGTGTTGGCGTGGGGCGCCACGATAGCGCGAAGGCACCGGGCGCGGCAGCCGGGGTTAGCATGCCCTTCCCTGCCGCTGGAACCGCCCCGTGTCCGACTGGTCCGCCCTGATCCGCGACGTGCCCGACTTTCCCAAGCCCGGGATCATGTTCCGCGACATCACCCCGGTGCTGGCCGATCCGGCCGCCTTCGCCGCGGCGGTGGCGGCCATGGCCGCGCCCTGGCGCGCGACGCCACCCGATGCGGTGGCCGGCATCGAGTCGCGCGGCTTCATCCTCGGCGCGGCGCTTGCGCTGGAGCTGCGCTGCGGCTTCGTGCCGGTGCGCAAGCCGGGCAAGCTGCCCGGCCGGACGCTGTCGCAGGGCTACCGGCTCGAGTACGGCAGTGACCGGCTCGAAGTCCACGTCGACGCGGTGCCGGCCGGCGCGCGCGTGCTGGTGGTCGACGACGTGCTCGCCACCGGCGGCACCCTGCGCGCAGCCACCGAACTGCTGCGCCGCCAGGGCGCGCAGGTGATCGGCGCCGACGTGCTGGTGGAACTGGTGCCGCTGGGCGGACGCGACCGCTGGGACGATGCCGCGCCGCTGCGCGCGGCGCTGTTGATGTAGCGGCGCGATTCGCCAGCGTGCCCGCCCCGGCCGTTCCATCGATGGAACGGCACGCGGCCGTAGAATGGGCGCCCGCCGCGCCTTCCGCGCGGCCCTCCCCCCGGTTGCCGATGCGCGCTTCCCCTGCACCGGTCGGCCCCATGCCCGCATCCACGCTCGCCATCGCCCTGGCGCTGTCGGCGGTGTACCTGGTGTGGGGCTCGACCTATCTCGCGATCCGTTTCGCCCTCGAAGGCGGCTGGCCGCCGCTGCTGATGGGCGGCGTGCGCTTTATCGTCGCCGGCGCCTTCCTGTACACGGTGCTGCGCCTGCGCGGCACGTCCGCGCCCACGCGCCTGCAGTGGCGCAACACCGCCTTCGTCGGCCTGCTGCTGCTCGCGGTCGGCAACGGCCTGGTGTGCATCGCGGAACAGACGGTGTCCTCCGGCCTGGCCGCGGTGGCGGTGGCGTCGATGCCGCTGTGGATGGCGCTGTTCGCCGCGCTGCGCGGCGAGCGCCCGCGGCGCGTGGAATGGCTTGGTCTCGCCGTCGGCTTCGCCGGCGTGGCCTGGCTCAACGCCGGCAGCAGCCTGACCGCGACGCCGCTGGGCCTGGTCGCCCTGCTGGTGGCGGCGGTGTCCTGGGCCTACGGCTCGGTGTGGAGCCGCGGCCGCGACCTGCCCAGTCCGTTCATGGGCGCGGCCGCGCAGATGCTCTGCGGCGGCGTGGCGATGCTGGTGGTGGGCCTGGCGCTGGGCGAGCGCTTCGACGGCTGGCCCGACGCGCGCGGCCTGCTGTCGGTCGGCTACCTCGCCAGCATCGGGTCGCTGGTCGGCTTCAGCGCCTACATCTGGCTGCTGCACCACGTGCGGCCCGCGCTGGCCGGCAGCTATGCCTACGTCAACCCGGTAATCGCGGTGCTGCTCGGCGCCTGGCTGGCCGGCGAACGCTTCGGCATGCACGACATCGGCGCGATGGCGGTGGTGCTGTCCGGGGTGGTGGCGATCAGCCTGGCCAGGGCGAAACGCGCCCCGGCGCCGGTGCCGGCGGAAGAACGCGCATGAGCCCGGTCGCACTCGACCGCCGCGGCCTGTGGATCGCGGTCGGCGCCTTCGTGATCTGGGGGCTGATGCCGCTGTACTGGCACCTGCTGCGCGCGGTGCCGTCGCTGCAGATCGTCCTGCACCGCGCGATCTGGTGCGCGGTGCTGGTCGCGGCCTGGCTGACCCTGCGCGAGGGCCGCGGCTGGTTCCGCGCCGTGGTCGCGCAGCCGCGCCTGGCCGGCATGCTGGCGCTGTCGGGCACGCTGATCGCGTTCAACTGGGGCCTGTACGTGTGGGCGGTCAACGCCGGCCACGTGATCGAGGCCAGCCTGGGCTATTTCATCAACCCGCTGCTCAACGTGCTGATCGGCGTGGCGTTCCTGCACGAGCGCCTGTCGCGGCCGCAATGGGCGGCGGTGGCGCTGGCCGGCTGCGGCGTGGCGTGGCTGACCGCGCGCTACGGCAGCTTCCCGTGGATCGCGCTGTGCCTGGCCGGCTCGTTCGCGCTGTACGGGGTGATCCGCAAGTTCGCGGCGGTGGAAGCGGTGCGCGGGCTCGGGGTCGAGAACATGTTCATGTTCGTGCCGGCGCTGGCGCTGCTGGCGTGGATCGAACTCGGCGGCGACGGCGGATTCTTCTCGCTGCGCTGGGGCGGCTGGACCGACGTGCTGCTGGTGCTGGGGGGCGCGCTGACCGCGATCCCGCTGATCTTCTTCGCCTACGCGGTGCGGCGCGTGCCGCTGAGCGTGGTCGGGCTGCTGCAGTACCTGGGTCCGACGCTGCAGCTGCTGCTGGGCGTGTTCTTCTTCGGCGAACCCTTCGGCGCCGACCGCGCGGCCGGCTTCGCCTTCATCTGGGCGGGCCTGGCGATCTTCGCGCTCGACGGCGTGCGCGCCGCGCGGCGCCGGATCGTCGCGCAGCAGGCGTAGGCAGGCACCGGAACGGTTGCAAACGTCAGCGTCGAACAGCACGGCCCGCATCGGCATAATGCCGCGACTCCCCACGCACGCCTGGCCATGACGCCTTCCCCCGCCCTTCCGCGCGGCAGCATCGTCGCGCTCGTCACGCCCATGCACGAGGACGGCAGCGTCGACTACGACGCGCTGCGCGCCCTGGTCGACTGGCATGTCGCCGAAGGCACCGACTGCATCGGCGTGGTCGGCACCACCGGCGAATCGCCCACGGTCGATGTCGACGAGCACTGCGAAATCATCCGCGTCGCGGTCGAGCAGGCGGCCGGCCGCGTGCCGGTGATGGCCGGCTGCGGCGGCAATTCCACGCGCGAGGCGATCGCCCTGGCCGAGTACGCGCGCAAGGTCGGCGCCGACAGCCAGCTGCAGGTGGTGCCCTACTACAACAAGCCCGGCCAGGAAGGCATGTACCTGCACTTCCGCGCCATCGCCGAGTCCACGGGCGACCTGCCGATCGTGCTGTACAACGTGCCCGGACGCTCGGCCGCCGACCTGCAGCACGCCACCGTGCTGCGCCTGGCGCAGGTGCCGGGCGTCGCCGGCATCAAGGAGGCCACCGGCAATCTCGAGCGCGCGCAGTGGCTGCTGCGCGAACGTCCCGCGGGTTTCCGCGTGTACTCGGGCGACGATGCCACCGCGGTGGCCCTGATGCTGTGCGGCGGCGACGGCAACGTCAGCGTGACCGCCAACCTCGCGCCCAGGCAGATGCACGACCTCTGCGTCGCGGCGATGGCCGGCGACATCGCCACCGCGATGGCGATCCAGCTGCGGCTGCTGCCGCTGCACCGCGACCTGTTCGTCGAGGCCAATCCGATCCCGGTGAAATGGGCGCTGGCGCGGCTCGGCCGATGCCGCGGCACGCTGCGGCTGCCGCTGACCGGACTGGACGCGGCCAACCAGCCCGCAGTGGAAGCAGCGCTGCGCGAGGCGGGTTTGCTGGCGTAAGCCGCGCGGGATCCTTCGCGGCTCCGGCTCAATCAACGGAAGGCAGCGGAGCTGCGATGCGCCAAGGCTCCCCCCCGCTTGCGGGGGAGGGTTGGGGTGGGGGCAAACGGCGGCCTCGGTCCCTCCGCGCCTTCGGCGCGCCCCCATCCCGGCCTTCCCCCGCACGCGGGGGAAGGAGCAGAGCAGTGCGGGCCTCGTGCTCACTCCCCGCTTGCGAGTGAGGGATGAGTGGGGCCAGGCGGCGGCCTCGATCCTTCCGCGCCTTCCGCGCGCCCCCATCCCGGCCTTCCCCCGCACGCGGGGGAAGGAGCAGAGCGGGACAGGCCTTGTGCTCCCTCCCCTGCACGCCGGGAAGGAGCAGAGCAGTGCGGGCCCTGCGCTCCCTCTCCCGCTTGCGGGGGAGGGTTGGGGTGGGGGCAAGCGGCGGCTTCGATCCCTCCGCGCCTTCGGCGCGCCCCCATCCCGGCCTTCCCCCGCACCCGGGGGAAGGGGCAGAGCAGTGCTTGCCTCGTGCTCCCTCCCCTGCTTGCGGGGGAGGGTTGGGGTGGGGGCAAGCGGCGGCTTCGATCCCTCCGCGCCTTCGGCGCGCCCCCATCCCGACCTTCCCCCGCACGCGGGGGAAGGAGCAGAGCGATGCGGTCGGCTGGTACGTCGTCAGGCGTGGAGGCGGGCGTCCACGCGCCTCGGCCGGCCTACATCGCCCGCAGCGCGTCCGTCACCGGCAGCGTGGCCGCGCGCAGTGCCGGGAACAGGCCGCCGACGAAGCCGATCGCCAGCGCCCATTTCAGTCCCTCCCACAGCAGCTGCGGCGAGACGCGGAACTCGAAGCTCAGGCTCGCCACGCCGCCGGCCAGGGTGGAGGCGGTGTAGCCGTTGAAGATCAGCCAGGCCAGCAATCCGCCGACCAGGCCGCCGAGCAGGGCCAGCAGCATGGTCTCGAGCATCACCGCCACTACCACCGGCAGGCCGCGGAAACCGATCGCGCGCAGCGTGGCGATTTCGCGCGCGCGCGCGGCGACCGTGGCGAACATGGTGTTGAGCGCGCCGAACACCGCGCCGATCGCCATGATCGAACCGACCACGATGCCGATCCAGCGCAGCACCGTGGTCAGCTGCTCGGACTGCCTGCTGAAGTACTCCAGCGTCGTATTGGCCTCCACCTGCAGGCGCGGGTCGGCCGCCAGCGTGGCTTTGAAGGCGTTGAACGCGTCGGGCGAGGTCAGCCGGGCGAACACCGAGGCGCGGCTGCTGCCGCGACGGTAGGCCGCGGCCACCACTTCGGCGTCGGCCCACATCTCCGAGGCCACGGCGTCGCTGGATTCGAACACGCCGACCACGGTCCAGACCTGGTTGCCCAGGCGCAGCTCGCTGCCTACGTCCATGCCGGCGAACTGGCGGTGCGCGCCGCGGCCGACCACCAGTTCGCGGCGCCCGGTCTCGAAGCGGCGGCCTTCCACCAGGCGCAGGCCGGGCCGCACCGCCCAGGCCATGTCGCCGACGCCGCGCAGGGTGACGGCGCCCTCCTCGCCGTCGCGGCGGGTCACGTTGGCCGAGACCACGATCTCGGCCGAGGCCAGCGGCCGCCCCTCCGCGTCGCGGGCGATCTCCGGCGCGCGCTCGATGGTGGTGATCGCGTCGCGGGCCAGCACCGACATCAGTTCGGCCGAGGAACCGCCGCGCAGCACGATCGCGGTGTCCTCGCTGCCGCTGCTGGCCAGGGTGTGGCGATAGCCCTCGGCCATCGCCAGCAGCGCGACCAGCACGCCGACCACGCCGGCGATGCCGATCACCACCACCGACGACGCCCCCAGGCGCTGGCGCAGCGTGCCCACGCCCACCCAGGTCACCGAGGCGGCCTGGCGGCCGCCGCGGGTCAGCCCCATCCACAGCGCCAGTGCCAGCGCGACCGCCAGCAGCCCCTGCCAGGGCAGCATGATCCAGAGCGCGAGGAAGGCCACCAGCACCACGCACAGCAACAGGCCGCGCAGCAGTTTCTTCACAGCGTTCATCCGCATGTCCTCATCAGTCCGTGCGCGGCGCAGGTGCGCCGCGGGTTGCATCCGGTGCTAGCGGCCGGCCAGCGCATCGACGATGTTCAGGCGCATCGCGCGCAGCGCCGGCAGTGCGCCGACCAGCAGGCCGATCGCCGCCATCAGGCCCAGGCCCAGGACCCAGCTGCGCCAGCCGATCGGCGGCAGGCTGATCGCGCCACCGCTGACCGCGCCGACCACCGGGCCGAGCACCGCGGCCAGGCCGAGACCCAGCACGCCGCCGATCAGCACCAGCAGCACCGACTCGGCCAGCACCATCGCCAGCACGCTGTGGCTGGTGAATCCGATGGTCTTGAGCACCGCCAGTTCCGAGGTGCGCTCGCGCACGGCCTGGGCCATGGTGTTGCCGGTGAGCAGCAGCAGGGTGAAGAACACCGCGCCCATGATCGATCCGACGATCAGCCCGATGTCGGCCATCTGCTTGAGCTGCGCCGCCATCGCCGCCTGCTCGTTCATCGTCCGCGTCTCGTGCGGCGAGTTCTGCGACAGCGCATCGATGGCCTTGGCCGCCGCGTCGCTGCGGTTCACGTCGGACACGCGGCTGACGTACCAGCCCACGTTGTCGTCCACGTAGGGCGTGGCTTCCTCGAAGTAGGCGTAGTGCATCAGGATCAGCGCCTCGGTGAAGCCGGCGTTCTTGCCGTCGCGCGCGCGCAGCACGCCGGCGATCTCGAACGCCCAGTTCAGGGTGCCGTCGCTGTTGGGGAAGATGTTCGACTGCAGCGGGACCGTCTGCCCGACCTCCCAGCCGAAGCGCGTCATCATCTGCTGGCCGACGAGGATGCCGTTGCGGGTGGCCTTCCACTTCTCCAGCTGCGCCGGCTCGACCTCGATCTCGGGATACAGCTCGAGGTAGTTGGGCGCCACCGCGAAGGTGAACAGCTGGTTGCGCGGGTTCTGGTAGACGCCGCCGAACCAGTTCGCCCAGGTCACCGCCTCGATGTTGTCGACCTGGCGGATGCGCGGCTCCAGCGCCAGCGGCAGGGTCTCGACCATCGACAGGCGCGAAGTGGTCTGCAGGCGCTGCGCGCCGTCGGCGTTCTGGCCGAGCTCGGCGAAGGTCGAGCGGATGCCGTCGAGCATGCCGAACAGCAGGAACGCCGCCAGGATCGAGGCCAGGGTGAGGAAGGTGCGGGCCTTGCGCCGGAACAGCGCCGCCCAGATCAGGTGGAAGTATTTCATCGCGCGATGTCCTCTACACGTCTCGTGCCGGTGCCGCGCGCCGGGGCGGGCGCGGCGTCCATCGCCGGATCAGGCGGCGTGCGCCTGGCGTTCGACCAGGCTGCCCTTGTCCAGGTGCAGGGTGTGGCTGGCGTATTCGGCCGCCTTGGGATCGTGGGTGACCATCACGATGGTCTTGCCGTGCTCGCGGTTGAGCGTCTGCAGCAGGCCCAGGATGTCCTCGGCCGACTGGCGGTCGAGATCGCCGGTGGGTTCGTCGCAGATCAGCAGCTTGGGGTCGGAGACGATCGCGCGCGCGATCGCCACGCGCTGCTGCTGGCCGCCCGACAGTTCGGTGGGCTTGTGCGAGACGCGGTCGGCCAGGCCCACCAGCTGCAGCGCGATCTGCGCATTGCGCTTGCGCTGGGCCGCGCCGAGCCTGGTGAGCAGCAGCGGCAGCTCGACGTTCTTCTGCGCGGTGAGCGCCGGCATCAGGTTGTAGAACTGGAACACGTAGCCGACGTTCTGGCTGCGCCAGTGCGATAGCTGGCCGCCGCCGAGCTGGTCGATGCGCTGGCCGTCGACCTCGATGCTGCCCGAGGTCGGCGAGTCGAGTCCGCCGATCAGGTTGAGCAGGGTGGTCTTGCCCGAGCCCGACGGTCCCATCAGCGCGACGAAGTCGCCCTGCTCGATGTCCAGGTCGATGCCGTGCAGCACCTCCACCTTCTCGGGGCCGCGCTGGTAGGTCTTGGTCAGGCTGCGGATCGATACCAGGGATGCCATGGCTTGCCTCTGTGTGTGGTGGCCGGGAGGTCCCGGCGTCATGCGGCGGCACCTGTCCGCCGCGCCAGCCTGCCGCCCGCGGGCGGCAGGTCCTGCAATGCCTACTTCGTGGCGGTGGTCACCGTTGCGTCGTGGGCCAGCTCCGCCGGGGGATCGACCACCACGGTCTCGCCCGGCGCCAGGCCCGACAGCACCTCGCGGTCGTCGCCCAGCTTGCCGCCCGCCTCGACCTTGCGCAGTTCGGCCGTTTCGCCGGCGACCACGAACACCGCGTCGGCGCCGTCGCGCTGCACCACCGCGGCGGCCGGCACGCGCACCCCGCGCCTGGGCTCGGCACCCTGCGCCGGCGCCTTCTCCAGGAAGCTCACGGTCACGCCCATGTCCGGCACGATGCGCGCGTCCTTTTCCTTGAGCGCCACGCGCACCTTGACCGTGGCCTTGCCGCGGTCGGCGGTGGGGATGATCGCGATCACCTCGGCCGGGATCTTCCAGTCCGGATACGAATTGAGCGTGGCCTCGACCGGCATCTTCGGCTGCACGCGGCCGATGTAGGCCTCGCCGACGTCGACCTCGACCTCGAGCGAATCCATGTCGACGATGGTGCCGATGCCGGTGCGGGTGAACCCGCCGCCGGCCGACAGCGGCGAAACGATCTCGCCCGGCTGCGCGGCCTTGGCGATCACCACGCCGGAGAACGGCGCCCGCACCACGGTGTTGTCCACGCCGATATCGGAGATGCGCAGGCTGTCGCCGGCCACCTGGGCGTTGCGGCGCGCGCTTTCCAGCTGCGCGCGCAGCGCGTCGCGGGTGGCGACGGCCTGGTCGACCTGCGCCCTGGACACCAGCTGCTGGCCGACCAGCGCCTGCAGGCGCCGGGCATTGGCCTCGGCCTCGGCAAGCTGCGCCTGCACGCGCGCGATCTCGCTGCGCGCGGCCGCCAGCTGCGAGGCCGACAGCGCGCGCTGCGCATCGGCGTCGATCGGATCGAGCGTGGCCATGACCTGGCCTTCCTCCACCCGCATGCCTTCCTCGATGCGCACCTCGCGCACGCGGCCGGTGATCTTGGCCGAGACCGTGGCCATGCGTCGCGCCACCACGTAGCCGGAGGCATCGAGCACGGACGCCGGCGCATTGCCGGCCGCCAGCGACACTGCCGTTGCCGTGCGCACCGGTACGGCGCGGTCGCGGGCGAACAGCCACCAGCCGGCCAGCGCCAGCACGGCGACGGCGAAAATGACGCCCAGCGCGATCCACAGCCCCTTGCGCGAAGGCGGCGGGCCGGGCGAGCGGTCGATGCGGAGTTCCCTGAGCAGGTCGGCGTTTGTATTCATCGAAGGACAGGACGGGGACCGGCGGCCATTGTGACCCGGCAGCGCTGGCGACGTCGGACAGCCTAGCCGTTGCGCCCGCCGTCCACTGCTGACAGCTGTCATGCGCTTGGCCTGACGAGGCGCGGTACCGCAGGGGCGCACCGCCGACCAGACTCGCCATCGTCCCACCATGGAGTCCTGCGGATGGACCGACGCTTTCCCCTTGCCCAGCTGCGCGGCGCCAGCAAGCGCTACGGCGACCGGCTCGCGCTCGACCGGCTCGACCTCGGCCTGCATGCCGGCCAGGTGACGTCGCTGCTCGGCGCCAACGGCGCAGGCAAGAGCACCGCGGTCGGACTGCTGCTGGGCCTGCTGGCCGCCGACGCGGGCGAGGTCAGCGTGCTCGGCGGCGCGCCGGGCTCCGATGCCGTGCGCCGGCAGTGCGGGACGATGCTGCAGCAGGCCGGAATTCCCGAGCGGCTCACCGCCGGCGAGATGCTGGCGCTGGTGCGCAGCAACTACCCCGATCCGCTGGCGCTGGACGAATGCGTCGCGCTCGCCGGCCTGGACGGCCTGCTCGATCGTCGCTACGGCGCCTTGTCCGGCGGGCAGCAGCGCCGGCTGCAGTTCGCGCTGGCGATCTGCGGCCGCCCGCGCCTGCTGTTCCTGGACGAACCGACGACGGGCCTGGACGTCGCCGCGCGCCAGGCGCTGTGGGCCGCGGTGCGCAGCCGCGTGGCCGAGGGCTGCGCGGTGCTGCTGACCACGCACTACCTGGAAGAGGCCGAGGCGCTGTCGGACCGCGTGGCGGTGATCGACCGCGGCCGGCTGCTGGCCGAAGGCAGCGTCGACGAGATCCGCGCGCGCGTCTCGCTGCGGCGCATCCGCTGCGTGTCGAACGTGGCCGAGGCGGTCGTGGCGCAGTGGCCGGGGGTGCATGGAGCGACGCGCGAAGGCGGCACCCTGCGCATCGTCGCCGAGCCGGCCGAGCCGGTGCTGCGCCGCCTGCTCGAGGCCGACCCGCAGCTGTCGGACCTGGAGATCCATCGCGCGGGCCTGGCCGAGGCCTTTCTCGCGCTCACCAACGCATCCACCCGCGAGGCCGCCTGATGAACGCCAATGCCCTGCCCGCTTCGCGCGCCTGGCGCGCCTATGCCCTGGAAGCGCGCTGCGAATTGCTGCGCATGTTGCGCGAGCCGGCGTTCTGCATTCCGGTCATCGTGTTCCCGGCGCTGTTCTACGTGCTGTTCGGCGTGCTGCTCAATCGCGGCAATGCCGGCGCCGCGCAGTACCTGCTGGCCAGCTACGGCGTGTTCGGCGTGATCGGCGCGGCCATGTTCGGCTTCGGCGTCAGCATCGCGACCGACCGCGACCGCGGCTACCTGCGGCTGCGCCGTGCCCTGCCCACGCCGCCCGGTGCGCTGCTGCTGGCGCGCATGGCGATGGCGGCGCTGTTCGCCCTGCTGATTTCGCTGCTGCTGGCGGTGCTGGCGGCGGGCCTGGCCGGCGTGCGGCTGGCACCGGGGCAGTGGTTGGGCCTGCTGGCGGTCAACGTGGCCGGCGTGCTGCCTTTCGCGGCGATCGGCCTGTGGGTGGGCAGTACGGTCAGCGGCAACGCGGCGCCGGTCGTGCTCAACGTACTGTACCTGCCGATGGCCTTCCTGTCGGGGCTGTGGCTGCCGCTGTCGATGCTGCCCGACTGGCTCGCGCGCCTCGGTCCCGCATGGCCGGCCTACCACCTCGCGCAGCTCGCGCAGAAAGTGGTGGGCCACGACGACGGCGGACCGGCATGGCTGCACGCGCTGGTGCTGGCGGTGGTGGCCGGCGTGTTCTTCGTGCTCGCGCGGCGCCGGCTCGCGGCCGCCGACTGACGATCCCTGCCGGCGACAAGAAGGAGTTCCCATGAAATGGACCGCACCGGCCTGCCTGGCCGCGCTCGTCGCCACCGCCGGCCTGGCCGTGGCGCTGCAGCCGCATCCCGGCGATGCGGCGACTGCGGCGCCCGCCAGCGATGGCGTCCTGATTCACGGCGCGCGCGTGTTCGACGGCGAGCGCGACCTCGGCATCGCCGACGTGCTGGTACAGGACGGCCGCATCGCCGCGGTGGGCGCCGGGGTCGCGGCGCCGGCAGGGGTCGCCCGCATCGATGGCCGCGGCCACACCCTGCTGCCGGGCCTGGTCGACGCCCATGTCCACGCCTGGGGCGACGCCCAGCGCGACATGGCGCGGTTCGGCGTCACCAGCGCGCTGGACATGCACGGCGATGCCGCGCGACTGCCCGCGCTGCGCAGCGCACGCGAATCGGTCGCCGACAGCGGCCAGGCCGACCTGTGGGCCGCCGGCTTCGCGATCACCGCGCCCGGCGGCCACGGCACCCAGTACGGCTTTTCCGTGCCGACCGTGGACGCCGGCACCGACATCGATGCCTTCATCGCCGCGCGCGTCGCCGAGGGCGACGACTTCATCAAGCTCATCGTCGAGGACCTCAGCGCCTACGGCACGGCGCAGCGGCTGCCGACGCTGTCCGGACAGCAGGTTGCCGCGGTGGTCGCGGCGGCCCATGCGCGCGAGCGCCTCGCGGTTGCGCATGTCGCCACCCTGGCCGACGCACGGATGGTGGTGGATGCCGGGGCCGACGGCCTGGTGCACGTATTCACCGACACGGTCGCCGATGACGGCCTGGTCGAGGCCCTGCGCGCGCGCGATGCCTTCGTCACGCCGACCCTGTCCGTGGTCGCCTCGATGGCCGGCAGCGGCGAGGGCAAGGCGCTGGCGCAGGATCCGCGCCTGCAGCCATTGCTGACGGTCGAGCAGACGGGCACGCTGGAACGCGACTTCGGCCCCCCGCACCCCGCGCGGCTGGAGCAGGCGATCGAGAGCGTGCGCCGCATGCACGCCGCCGGCGTCGAGATCCTCGCCGGCAGCGATGCGCCCAACCCCGGCACCGCCCACGGCGCGAGCCTGCACCACGAACTCGAGTTGCTGGTCCGCGCCGGGCTCACGCCGGCGCAGGCGCTGGCCGCCGCCACCTCGCGCCCGGCGCAGCGCTTCGGCCTGGCCGAGCGCGGCCGCATCGCCCCCGGCATGCGCGCCGACCTGGTGCTGGTGGCGGGCAATCCGCTCGACGACATCCGCGCCACCCGCGCGATCGAGGCGGTCTGGAAGAACGGCCACCGCGTGGCGCGCGCGATCGAAGCAGCCGGGCCCGCACCGGCGCCGGCCCCCGAGGCCACCGTGGTCAGCGACTTCGACGGCGGGCGCATCGACGCGACCTTCGGCAACTGGCAGGCGACCACCGACCGCATGGCCGGTGGCGGGTCGGACGTGGAACACGCCCTCGTCGCCAGCGGGGCCGGCGGCTCGCCCGGTGCGCTGCGCGTGGCCGGCGAGGTGCGGCCGGGATTCGCCTTTCCCTGGGCGGGCGTGATGTTCTTCCCGGCCGCGCAGCCGATGCAGGCGGTGGACCTGTCCGGCCGCGGCGAGCTGGTGTTCCGGGTGCGCGGCGACGGGCGCAGCTACAACGCGATGCTGTTCTCCGGCGCATCGGCACAGGGCATGCCCAGCGTGCAGACCTTCGTCGCCGGTGCCGGTTGGCAGGAAGTGCGCCTGCCGCTGTCGGGATTCGCCGGGGGCGACCTCGCCCGCGTGCGCGGCATCGCCTTCACCGCCGGCCAGCCGCACGGCCGCTTCGAGTTCATCCTCGACCAGGTCGAACTGCGCTGATGTCGACACGGCGCGGCGCCCGCGTCCCCGTGCCATGATCGGCACGGGGGCGCTCCACGGAGTCCGGCAGGAGATCGCAGGGTGGCACTGAAACAGGCTTTGCACTGGATCCGGCCGGCACCGGGGTCGATCGCCGCGCAGGAACAGCGCGCGGGACGCTCGCCGTGGTTGCCGATGATCCACCTGGTGTGGTCGGTGTGGGTGTTCATCACCCCTGCCTTCGCAGGCGGCGTGTTCGGCTACTCCGCGCGCTACGCGCTGATCACCGCCCTCTCCTACCCGGTGTTCCTGGCGCTGTACACCGGCAGCGTGTTCTCCGCCCCGCGCCGGGCCTATGCCTGCGCGCTGGGCATGGTCGTGCTGTGCATGGTGCTGCTGCGCTGGTATCCCTCGGGCCTGAGCTACTTCGTGTTCGGCTGCGTGATGCTGCAGCCGCGGCGCGGCCGCGCCCTGCTCGGCTATCTCGGCGTCCTGGTGGTGCTCAACGCCCTGCTGCTCGGCTACGCGCTGTCCATCGGCTATCCCTGGCAGGCACTGGTGTGGATGCCCACCGTGACCGCGATCGTCGGGGTGCTGGTCACGGTCGACCGCCTCAACCAGGAGCGCGACGCGGCGCTGCGCCTGTCGCACGACGAGGTCCGCCGGCTGGCGTCGCTGGCCGAGCGCGAGCGCATCGGCCGCGACCTGCACGACCTGCTCGGCCACACCCTGTCGATGGTGGCGCTCAAATCCGACCTGGCCGGCCGCCTGGTCGAGCGCGACCCGGCCGCCGCGCGCCACGAGATCGACGAGGTCAGCCGCGTCGCGCGCGAGGCGCTGTCGCAGGTGCGCCGCGCGGTGAGCGGCATCCGTGCCGCAGGCATCGCCGCCGAACTGGCCTCGGCGCGCCTGCTGCTGGAGACCGACGGCATCGCCTTCGAGTACCGCTTCGAGGACGGCTTCAGCAGCGGCGTCCTGCCCGCCGGCGTGGAAAGCGCGCTGGCGATGACCGTGCGCGAGGCCGCCACCAACATCCAGCGTCACGCGCAGGCGCGCCGCGCCGAAGCCAGCTTCGGCATGGAGGACGGCGAGGCCGTGCTGCGCATCGCCGACGACGGCCGCGGCGGCGCGATCGTGCCGGGCAACGGGCTGTGCGGCATGCGCGAGCGCATCGAAGGCCTGCGCGGCCGGCTGCGCATCGCCGCCGGCGCAGGCGGCGGCACCACCCTCGAGGCGCGCGTGCCGCTGGCCGCGAACGACGACGCGCCTGCCTAGCGCGCGGGGCAGGCGTGCGACCTGCTACCGTTCCGCCATGCCCACGCGTTCCGCTGTCCCGTGATCCGCATCCTGCTCGCCGAGGACCAGGCCATGCTGCGCGGCGCGCTCGCCGCCCTGCTCGGCATGGAGCCGGACATCGAAGTGGTGGGCGGCGTCGGCGACGGCGAATCCGCCTGGCGCGAGCTGCAGCGGCTCGCGCCCGACATCCTGGTCACCGACATCGAGATGCCCGGCCTCACCGGCCTGGAGCTGGCGCAGCGCATCCAGCGCCAGGAGCTGCCCGTGCGGGTGGTGATCGTCACCACCTTCGCCCGCGGCGGCTTCCTGCGCCGTGCGCTCGACGCCGGCGTGTCGGGCTACCTGCTCAAGGACGCGCCGGCCGAGCAGCTGGCCGACGCGCTGCGCCAGGTCCATCGCGGCGGCCGCGCGATCGATCCGCAGCTGGCGCTCGAGGCCTGGAGCGAAGCCGATCCGCTCAGCGAACGCGAGCGCAAGGTGTTGCGGCTGGCGGGCGAAGGGATGAGCGCGACCGAGATCGCCGCCCAGCTCGGCCTTTCCCACGGCACGGTGCGCAACTACCTGTCCGAGGCGATCGGCAAGCTCGGCGTGGGCAACCGCATCGAGGCCTATCGCCTGGCGCGCGAGAAGGGCTGGCTGTAGCGCCCGGCTGCAGGGCACATGGCAGGCCCCGCGGCGCGGACCAGACTCCGCCCACCACCATCCGGAATCGCCGCCATGTCGCGTTCGGTCCCCCTCTCGTTCTGGATCGTTGCGGTGCTGGGCCTGCTGTGGAACCTCTATGGGGTGGCCATGTTCTGGCTCAACCTGACGATCACGCCCGAAGCGATCTCTGCCCTGCCCGAGGCCGAACGCGAGATCACCCGGGCGATGCCACGCTGGATCATGCTGCCGTTCGGAGTCGCGACCCTCGGCGGCGTCGCCGGCATGCTGGCGATGCTGCTGCGTCGCCGCGTCGCGGTGCCCCTGCTGCTGGTGTCGCTGCTGGCGCTGGTGGTGCAGTTCGTGGCGGTCTACCTCACCACCCCGGTCTGGGCGCTGACCGGCGCGTCCGGCGCCGTCCTGCCCCTGGTGCTGTGGGGGGTGGTGGCACTGGCCCTGTGGCTCTACGCACGGCGCGCCTCGGCGCGCGGCTGGCTGCGCTGATCGGCCGCCTTCGAAGGGACGGCACGGCTCGCGGCAGCGGCGCGCGGCCGTGTCTTGCCCGCTGGCGTACGACGATGCTACGGGCGCCCCGGCCGGCGGTGCCGCCGCCCTGGCGCGCGGCGATCAGCCGGCGTAGCGCGCGCGCAGCATCTCGAACGCCGCGCGCAGGCCCAGCGCCTCGCCGCCGGCGGGGCGGCCCGGGCGCGCGCTGTCGTTCCAGGCGTAGACGTCCAGATGCGCCCAGGGCGTGCCCTCGGGGACGAAGCGCTCCAGGTACAGCGCGGCGGTAACCGCGCCGGCCATGCGCGAGCCGGCGTTGGCCATGTCGGCGATGTGGCTGGTCAGGTAGCGCAGGTAGGGGCGCCACAGCGGCATGCGCCACACCGGATCGCGCATGCGCTCGCCCGCCGACAGCCAGTCGCCGGCCAGCGCGTCGTCGTTGGCGAACAGCGCCGGCAGGTCGGGGCCCAGCGCGATGCGGGCGGCACCGGTGAGCGTGGCGAAGTCGAGGATCAACGCCGGCGAGAGTTCACCGGCCAGCGCCAGCGCGTCGCACAGCACGATGCGGCCTTCGGCGTCGGTGTTGTCGATCTCCACGCTCACGCCCTTGCGCGTGGCGATCACTTCGCCGGGGCGGTAGGCGTTGGGGCCGATCGCGTTCTCCACCGCCGGCACCAGCAGGGTCAGGCGCAGCTTCAGCCCGCTGGCCATCAGCAGGCCCGCCAGCGCGATCGCGTGCGCGGCGCCGCCCATGTCCTTCTTCATGTTGCGCATGCCGTCGGCGGGCTTGATGTCGAGGCCGCCGGTGTCGAAGCACACGCCCTTGCCGACCACGACCAGGTGCGGATGCGCATCGTCGCCGTGGTCCAGGCGCAGCAGGCGCGGCGCGCGGTGCGAGGCGCGGCCCACTGCATGGATCGCGGGGAAGTTCTTCGCCAGCAGCTCGTCGCCGACGATGCTCTCGAAGCGCGCGCCATGCGCCTGCGCCAGCGCGCGCACCTCGGCTTCGAGCTGTTCCGGGCCCATGTCCTCGGTCGGCGTGTTGACCAGGTCGCGCACGCGCACGCAGGCCTCGAGCACGTGGCCCTGCAGCGGATCGAGCGCCGCCAGCGCCAGCCGCGCCGGTGCGCGCCCGCCGGACTTGTAGCGGGCGAAGCGGTAGGCGCCCAGGCCCCAGCCGAGCTGCAGCGTGGCGAGATGTTCGGCGGACAGGTCGCCGGCCGGCGCCCAGGCGCCTTCGGGCAGGGCCGTGGGAGCGTGCGCATAGGAATAGGCATCGAGCGGATCGCCGATGCCGATCGCCGCGCCGGCCACGCCGCCCTCGCCCGGCAGCAGCGCGTGCGTCCCGGCGCCGGCCTTGAACTGCTGCGCCTGCAGCCAGGCCCGCGTGGCCTCGGGCTGCGAGGCCAGCCAGGCCTCGTAGCCCGCGGCAGTGAGCACATGCAGCGGACGGGCGCCGCTGGCGTCCTCGGCGTACGCGGTGGGCAGGGAAGCGGTCATGGGAAACTCCGGAGCATGCGGGGAAGTCGGGCGCGGCGTCAGGCCAGCGCCTGCAGGAAGGCGTCGAGGCTGCCGTCGTGCAGCAGCCAGGCGAATGCGGCGATGTTGAGCGCCACCGTGCCCCAGAACACCGCCTGGAACGATGGCTTGCTCGACTTGTGGCGCAGCACCTGCTGCGCCAGCAGGCCGCCGGGCCAGCCGCCGGCCAGGTCGAGCAGGTGCAATATCCGCTCGGGCGTGCGCCAGCGGCCGCGCTCGGCCGACACCTTGTCGTGGCGGTAGGACAGGAAGCTCAGCAGGCTCGCCACCGCGAACCACAGCACCACCGCCCCGCCCCACTCGCCCATCAGCCAGCCGCCGGCGAGCAGGGCCGTGGCCGCCGCCAGCGCGCCGCGGCGCAGTGCGTTGCCGAGCCGCGCGGTCGCCTGCCGGCGGCGCGCGTCCGCGCGCGCGTCCCCGCGCGCCTCGGCCTGGCGGCGCATGGCGGTGGCGTTGACGAAGGACACGCGCACCGCATTGAGCCGGCCCTTGTCGTCGCGCTCGGTGGCATAGCGCACCAGGTCGCCGTCGGCCGGGCGGCGTCCGGCGCGCTCGATCGCGCGCACGTGCACGAAGGCGCGCGCCGCGTCGCCGGCCTGCGATTCGAGCGGGCGCACGAAGCCGTAGCCGCGCGCGTCGTTCCACTGCTCGATGCGGCCGAGCAGGCTCACGCCGCCGCCTGCGCGTCCAGCCAGTCGGCCAGCCCGGTCATGCTGTCGAACACCAGGTCGGGCTGGACATCCTCGTAGGGCCAGAGGCCATCGGGGTGGTCGTCGCGGCGGATCCAGCAGCTGCGCAGGCCGGCGCGCGCCGCGCCCGCCACGTCGGCGTCCACGTGGTCGCCCACGTGCAGCACCTCGCCGGGCGCGTGCCCGGCGCGCTCGCAGGCGGCCAGGAACAGGCTCGCCTCCGGCTTGGCGGCGCCGTGCTCGCGCGGGTGCAGCTGGAACGCGAAGTGCCGGGCGATGCCGATCCGGGCGAGGTCGGCATTGCCGTTGCTCAGCGCCACGACCGGCACGCGGGCGGCGATCCGCGCCAGCGCCTCGAGCGCGTCCGGATAGAACTCCACCCGGTTGCGTTCGTCGTAGAAGGCCTCGTAGGCGGCGCCGGCCAGGGCGATGTCGCCGCCGCTGTCGCGCAGGGCGATTTCCAGCGTCAGCCGGCGCAGTTCTGCGATGTTGTGCCACAGCTGCGGATTCTCGCGCCACACCCGTTCGCGCAGCGCGCGCATCTCCAGCAGCGGGAACCGGGCCGCCGTGACGGGGCTGTGCTTGCGCATCCACTCGTCGAGCACCCGCTCGATGCGGGCGCCGACCGGCGCGAACGGCCACAGCGTGTCGTCGAGGTCGAGGGTGATGGCGCGGACCGGAAAACTCACCCGCATATTGTAGGCGCGCCGGCCGCCGCGCGCCCGCAACAGGGCGTCCCGCGGGCCGGGGCCGGGACGGCGGCTATTCCAGCAGCCGCGACCAGCCTTCCATGCCCTCGATCCGGGCCAGCACCAGCTTCACGCAGACCAGCAGGGGAACGGCCAGCAGCAGCCCGACGATCCCCCACAGCCAGCCGAACAGCATCAGCGCCAGGATCAGCACCAGCGGCGAGAGCGCCATGCTTCTGCCCAGCACGATCGGGGTCACCACCTGGCCCTCGATGGTGTGCAGCACCAGGTACACCGCGGCCGGCATCAGCGCCATCCAGGCATCGTCGAAGGTCACGAAGCCGACCAGCAGCATCGCCAGCATCCCGATCAGCGGCCCGACGTAGGGGGCGAAATTGAGCAGCGCGACCATCGTGCCCCACAGCAGCGCTTCGGACAGGCGGATGTCCATCAGCACCAGGGCCACCGCGAACAGCAGCCCGACCACGGTGTTGATCAGGCTGATGGTGAGCACGTAGCGCGAGACCTCGCGTTCGATCGACTGCAGGATCTCGACCGTGAACTTCTTCTGCTGGCGCCCGGGCAGCAGCGCGATCGCGTTGCGCTGCAGGTTTACCCCGTAAACCATGAAGAAGAACGTCAGCAGCACCACCGCCAGCAGCGAGGCGAGCAGGCGCGGCGTTTCAGTGAGCATGCGGTAGGGATCGGGCGCGGTCTGCACCACCTGCGGCCGTCGACCGCTGTCGCCGCCCGCGGCGCGGGCGAAGGTTTCGGCGGCCTTGTTGGCTTCCAGCACCGGCTTGGTGAATTCGCGCAGCTTGGGCGCGAGGGCACGCAGCGCGCGTGGCGCCTCGCTCGCCCAGGCGATCGCCGAGGGCGCCATCTGGTAGGCCAGCGTGCCGGCGAAGGCCATGCCCCCCAGCAGCACGAGCAGCGCGGCCAGGAAGCGGGGCACCCACAGCCGGTGCAGCAGGCGGATCACCGGGTTGCCGACCAGGGCGAAGAACATCGCCAGCAGGATCGGCAGGATCACGTCCTGCGCCGCCCACAGCGTGTAGCCGACCGCCAGCGTCGCCAGCACCAGCAGCGCATTGGAGCCGCGCGGCCGGGGCGGCGATCCGTTCGATGCCTCGTCGGCGACAGACAGGGTCGGCGTGGCGTCCTGGGGCATGGCGGCCTGGCGTGCGGAGGTGCGTGATGATCCTGTGCCGGCCCGCACGGCAGCGTGATGGTGCGCCGGACGCGGCGGCTCGCTACGACCCGCGAATGTACGAACGGCGTGTCGCCGACCCGGTGCGGCGAGGTCGCCGGCAGCTGCGCTGCCCACGCACGACACGCCAGGCGCACGCCCGCCCGCGCTCGGAACCGGGGCTGTCGCGCAGGCGCCCTGCGCCGCCCGGCTAGCGTTCGGAAAGCTCCGTCGCCGCCTCGGCGGGACGCGGCTCGGTGTCCCAGCCCGTGTCCACGCGGCGGCGCGCATCGGAAGGCAGCGGCCGTGCCGGCGCGACCGGCGCCACCGCTTCGGCAGCGGGCGCGGCAGGGGCGGCGGCCGTGTCGGCCACGCCGGTCGCGGTCGCCGCGACTTCGGCGGTCTCCGCAGCGGTTTCCGCCACTGCGCCGGCCTCGCCGGCCGCGGCCTCGGCATGCGTCGCCGCCTCCTTCGCGCGGAACGACGCGGTCATGCTCCACAGGCTGGTGGCGATCTGCACCCAGCGCGACGCCGGCAGGCCGGTCACCCGGCGCACCGGGCGCGCCCAGCCGATCACGAAGCCGCCCAGCAATCCGCCCAGCACGATCCGCGTCGGCGTCCAGCCCTCGCGCCAGCGGCCGCGCAGGCCCTGCCACGAGGCGCTCGCCTGTGCATGGCGCTGCTCCAGCGCCAGCTCGCGTTCCCGCACCCGTTGCACCAGGTCGTGGAAGCCCATCAGTCCGCTCCCTGCACGGCAGGCGCCGGTGCTGGCGGTGGCGGTGGCGCCGCCGCCTCCCGCTCGCGCCGATGGCGCAGGCGCGAGAGCTGGCGGCGGGTGGCGCGCATGTCCATGTGTTCGAGGTAGCCCGACATCCGCCAGGCGCAGAAGCCGGCCACGGCCAGGTAGGCCAGCGCCACCAGCAGCAGCGCCCAGACCCAGTCCATCCCGAGTGCGTTGAGCCCCGCCACCAGCACCACGGTCAGCAGCAGCCAGGCCGAACTGGCCAGCAGCGCGGCGACCGCGCCCCAGGCCAGGCTGCGCACGAGGGCGCCGCGGGCCAGGGCGAAGTCGGCCGCCGCCAGTTCGCGCAGGGCCGACACCGTGCTGCGCGCACCGTGCAGCGTCTCGCGGCGGGCGGCATTGAGTTCGCGCAGGGTCTCGTCGATCCCCGGCGCCTTGCCGCCCTCGCCGCCGGGCTCGGGGCCCGGCCCGGGGGTCGCGTCCGCCACCACGTCGCAGGCTTAGTCGTTGCTGCGGGCGAGTTTGGCGATGATCCAGCCGGCCGCGAAGGCCACGCCGAACGACGCGATCGGGCGCTCGCGGATCAGGTCGGCGGCGCTGTCGATCAGGTCCTTGCCCTTGTCCATCAGCGCATCGACCTGCTCGCGGGCGACGCTGCCGCCCTGTTCCAGCGCGGCAATGCCGGCCAGCGCCGAATCGGCCAGGTCGGCCTTGACCGCGGAACCGCCTGCACGCAGTTCCTCGGCGGCGGCGGTGGCGGCGCTGCGCACCGAACCGCCGGCGTCGGTGGCGGCGGTCTTGAGATGGGCGCCGGCCTGGCCCAGGTTGTCCTTCATGGCGTCGGTCGAGGTGGGAGTCATCGGTGTCTCCTGGTATGGGTGGCGATGGCGCCATCGGGGGAAGGTCCGGCGCGTGGCCGGTCACTCCATGATCAGGTTCCCGACGCGTCCACCGCGTGAAATCCTGAGCACGAGCTGCTGCGGGCGCTCGGCCAATGTATCGCGGAAACCCGCCAGGTCCCGGAACTCGCCGCTGTTGGCGGCAAAAATGTAGTCGCCCTCGCGCAGGCCGTTGCGCCAGGCGCGGCTCCTTTCGTCCACCTTGTCGACCAGCACGCCACGCGCGTTCGGGTTCTGGCGGCGCAGCGCCTCGGGCAGGTCGGACAGCGTGGCGCCGGTGAGGCGGTCGTCGAAGCTGGCGCCGTCGCGCGGCATCGCCCGCAGGCGCGCGGTGATGGTGCGCGGCTCGCCGTCGCGCAGGATCTCCAGCGTCATCGGCGCGTCCAGCGGCTGCAGGCCCTGCAGGTTGCGCAGCGCCACCGGGTCGTCCATGCGCTGGCCGTTGGCCGAGACGATGACATCGCCGGTGCGCAGGCCCGCGGCGGCCGCGGACGAGCCGCCGTGCAGGCGCGTGACCACCACGCCGCGCGCCTCCGCCAGGCCCAGTCCCGCGGCCAGGCGCGCGTCCACCGCCTGGGTGTCGATGCCCAGGGTGCCGCGCTGCACGGTGCCGGTGCTGGCCAGCTGCTGCATCACGTTGCGCGCCAGGTCGACCGGGATCGCGAAGCCCAGGCCGATGTTGCCGGCCGCGCTGCCGCGCGGGTTGAAGCTGGCGGTGTTGATCCCCACCAGCTCCCCGCGCAGGTTGACCAGGGCGCCGCCGGAGTTGCCCGGGTTGATCGAGGCGTCGGTCTGGATGAAGTTCTGGTAGCCCGCGCCCGGCACGTTGCTGCGGCCCACCGCCGAGACGATCCCCGAGGTGACCGTCTGGCCCACGCCGAAGGGATTGCCCACCGCGACCACGAAATCGCCGACCGCCAGCTGGCCGCCGGCCGCCAGCGGAATCTCGGTCAGGCCCTCGGCGGGGATGCGCATCAGCGCCACGTCGGTATCGGGATCCGAGCCGATGAACTCGGCCTTGAGCGTGCGCCCGTCCGACAGCGTCACCGACACCTCGTCGGCGTTCTCGATCACGTGGTGGTTGGTCAGCACGTAGCCGTTGCGCGCATCGACCACCACGCCGGAACCGAGCGAACGCGCGATCTGCTCCTGGGTCAGCTCGGGGAACATGCGCCGGAAGAACGGATCCGCGCCGAACGGGCTCACCTGCCGGCGCTGCGCCGCGTGCACGCTCACCACCGAGGGCGTGACCCGCTTGAGCATCGGCGCCAGCGAGGGCATCGGCTGGCCGTCGACGGCGACCGGCAGCGCCGACACCACCGGCGCGGGGGCCGCGGCCTGGGGCGCGGCATGGGCGGGGGCCTGCACGGCCTCGCGGATGGCGGTGGCGGCGAATCCGCCGAACGCGGCGGCGGCGGCAAGCACGAGCAGGGTGGGAGCTGGGCGCATGGTCGGATCGCAGGCTGTCGGTGGACGGGGGCAAGATGGGCGCGCGTCCCGATCCGGGCAAGGCCCGGACCGGCGCAACCGGCACGCCGCACTGCACCAAGAACAGCCGTCGAGTGTCGTCCGCAGCGGCTCCATCGAAGCTGAACGCAGCCGTTTTCCGCGGCCCGCGGGCGTCTTGTCGCCGATGCCCTCGATTGCCCCCGAAACCTTGTTGACTTCGCCGGAGGCCGCGCGTAGCGTGGCCCGGCCCTCCACAACATATTGGGGTCCGGCCCGCAAGGCTGGCCCAAGGCGTGGGGTTTTCGGCAGAATGGCGGAACGGCCATCCGCTTTCACCAAGGGGGACTCGCGGATGCCTGCGACAGGCCCGCAAGGGCGCCAGAAACGAAAGATCCAGGGGGCGGGCGCGGCCGCAGACGCGCGTTCCGCTCCTTCCGTGTCGGTGTCGTCAGGCGCCGGCAGCGACCATAACAACGGTCCGGGCACGTACCCGGGCCAGCACCAGGAGACAGCACACGCATGAGCACGGTTCGTCTGGAAGCAGTCAAGACGCACGGTGAACGGGAGATCCCGATGCAGCCCGCCTCGCAGGACATCTGGGACAAGAAGTACCGGCTCAAGACCAAGCACGGCGTCCCGGTGGACGCCGACATCGACGCCACCTGCCAGCGCGTGGCGCGTGCGCTCTCGGACGCCGAGACCACGCCCGAGAAGCAGAAGTACTGGTACGACCGTTTCCTCTGGGCGCTGCGCCGCGGGGCGATCCCCGCCGGCCGCATCACCTCCAACGCCGGCGCGCAGGAGCACAAGCCCGCCACCAGCACGATCAACTGCACCGTCTCGGGCACGATCACCGACTCGATGGACGGCATCCTGGAGAAGGTCCACGAGGCCGGGCTGACGCTCAAGGCCGGCTGCGGCATCGGCTACGAGTTCAGCACCCTGCGCCCGCGCGGGGCCTTCGTCGCCGGCGCCGGCGCGCACACCTCCGGCCCGATGTCCTTCATGGATATCTACGACAAGATGTGCTTCACCGTCTCGTCGGCCGGCGGCCGCCGCGGCGCGCAGATGGGCACCTTCGACGTCAGCCACCCGGACGTGCGCGACTTCATCCGCGCCAAGCGCGAGGACGGGCGCCTGCGCCAGTTCAACCTGTCGCTGCTGATCACCGACGGCTTCATGCAGGCGGTGGAAAGCGACGCCGACTGGCCGCTGGTCTTCCCGGTGAGCGAGAAGGAGGCCGAGGACTTCGACCTGGCCGACGCCTCCAAGGTGGTCTGGCGCGACTGGCCGCACACCGACGGCTACATCGCCCGCGACGACGGCATGGTCGCCTGCAGGATCTACGGCCACATCAAGGCCCGGCACCTGTGGGACATGATCATGGTCTCGACGTACGACTACGCCGAGCCGGGGTTCATCCTGATCGACAAGGTCAACGAGATGAACAACAACTGGTGGTGCGAGACCATCCGCGCCACCAACCCCTGCGGCGAGCAGCCGCTGCCGCCCTACGGCGCCTGCCTGCTGGGTTCGGTCAACCTGACCAAGTTCGTGCGCGACCCGTTCACCGACAAGGCCTCCTTCGACTGGGAGGAGTACAAGGAAGTGGTGCGTGTGTTCACCCGCATGCTCGACAACGTGGTCGAGGTGAACGGCCTGCCGCTGCCGCAGCAGCAGGCCGAGATCCTGCGCAAGCGCCGCCACGGCATGGGCTTCCTGGGCCTGGGCAGCACCATGACCATGCTGCGCATGAAGTACGGCTCGGACGAGTCCTGCGAGTTCACCGGCCGCGTGGCGCGCGAGATGGCCGTGGCCGGCTGGGAAACCGGCCTGTCGCTGGCCCAGGAGAAGGGTCCGGCGCCGATCATGGGCGAGGAGTTCGAGGTCACCGCCGAGATGCTGCGCAAGCGCCCGGAAATGGCGAAGGACGGCTGGAAGCTGGGCCAGAAGATCACGGGCAAGGTGCTGCACGCGCGCTACAGCCGCTACATGCAGAAGATCGCCGAGGTGGCGCCGGAACTGGTCGACCAGCTGGCCGAGACCGGCGCGCGCTTCACCCACCACAGCTCGATCGCGCCCACCGGCACCATCTCGCTGTCGCTGGCCAACAACGCCTCCAACGGCATCGAGCCGAGCTTCGCACACCACTACAGCCGCAACGTGATCCGCGAAGGCAAGAAGTCCAAGGAGAAGGTGGACGTCTGGTCGTACGAGCTGCTGGCCTACCGCGAGCTGGTCAACCCCAAGGCCATGCCCTTCGCCGAGGACGCGGACGCGAAGCTGCCCGACTACTTCATCGCCGCCGACGACATCAGCCCCAAGGAACACGTGGACGTGCAGGCCGCCGCCCAGGTGTGGGTGGACTCGTCGATCTCCAAGACCGCGAACGTCCCGACGGACTATCCGTACGAGGACTTCAAGGACATCTACCGCTACGCCTACCAGAAGGGGCTGAAGGGCTGCACCACCTTCCGCTTCAACCCCGCCGCCTTCCAGGGCGTGCTGGTGAAGGAAGCCGACCTGGAGAACACCACCTACCGCTTCGAGCTCGAGGACGGCAGCGTGGTGGAGGTCAAGGGCAACGAGCAGATTGAATACGACGGCGAGACCCACACCGCCGCCAACCTGTTCGACGCCCTCAAGGAGGGTTATTACGGAAAGTTCTGAACTGCCGCCGTGGGAAGGCTCACGGCAAGTTCTGATCCGCCCCGCCCTCCCCGCCCGCGGGGCGCCTTCTCCCTCCCCCGCTTGCGGGGGAGGGTCGGGGTGGGGGCCACAGGTCGCCTGAGTCCCACCCCCGCTCCACCTTCGCACCACCTTCCCCGGGCCCTGCCCACCCCCGATTACCGAAGCAGCACCTGACGAGGACCAACCCATGAGCAAGCGCCAACGGGTCAACGGGACCCTGAGCAGTGCCGCCGGCGCCCTCGCCGACACGGCGAAGGACATCGGCAAGACCGTGGTCGAGCGCACCGGCAAGGTGGTGAAGACGGCGAAGCAGACGGCGGCCAGGGCCGAACAGGCCGTCAGCAAGGCCAAGGCCGCGGTGAGCAAGGGCATCGCCGCGACCAAGCAGTCGCTGGCCGAGACCAGCGCCAGGAACCGCAGCGCCGCGGAGGCCGCCAGGAAGCGTGCGGCCACCCGCAAGACCGCGGGCACCAAGGCCGTGGCGAAGAAGAGCCCGGCCACCAAGGCGCCCGCGACCAAGGCACTGGCCGCCCCCGCCAAGGCACCGGCGAAGCAGGCGACCCGCGGCACGGCCGCCGCCAAGGCCCCGGCGAAGAAGTCCGCCAATGCCCGCCCGGTGGCCAAGGCCGTGAAGAAGGCCGCCGCCAAGAAGGTGGCCGCGAAGAAGACCGCACCGCGCAAGACCGCCGGCAGCTAAGGCCGGCTCCGGCCGCCGCGCCCCGTGGTGCGGCGGCATTCCCGGGCCGCCGCATGGCGCCCGCCCCTCATTCCCCCGGCAACACGCAGCACCAGGAACCACAATGGCCGTCAAGATCCAGAAGAAAATCACCGGTTACGCCGTCGTCAGCCCCGAGGACAAGGACAAGGCCATCGCCGGCGCCTCCGTCGCGCGCGAGAAGGTCGAGGCCGAAACGCCCAAGAGCGCCGACGTGATCCAGATGCACGAGCGCATCGAGCGCCCCGAGGTGCTGATCGGCAGCACCTACAAGATCAAGTCGCCGCTGGTGGAGCACGCCATGTACGTGACCATCAACGACATCGTGCTCAACGCCGGCACCGAGCACGAGCACCGCCGCCCGTTCGAGATCTTCATCAACTCCAAGTCGATGGAGCACTTCCAGTGGATCGTCGCGCTCACCCGCATCATGAGCGCCGTGTTCCGCAAGGGCGGCGACGTGACCTTCCTGGTGGAAGAGATGAAGGCCGTGTTCGACCCCAAGGGCGGCTACTTCAAGGCCGGCGGGGTGTACATGCCCAGCCTGGTGGCCGAACTGGGCAGTATCGTCGAGGACCACCTCAAGTCGATCGGCATGCTGCACGACCCGGAGATGAGCGCCGCGCAGAAGGCGCTGATCGCGGAGAAGCGCAAGCAGTACGAAGAGCGCTCAAAAAAAAACAGTGACGTAAGCGACGGCCCTGCTCCTTCCCCCGCCAAGGCGGGGGAAGGCCGGGATGGGGGCGGCTCCGCCGCGACGTCCTCCCACCACGAAGAAGACATCGAAGTCACCGGCGACGGCACCAGCTTCCCGCCCAGCGCCACGATGTGCCACAAGTGCAGCACCAAGGCGCTGGTGATCATGGATGGGTGCGCGACTTGTTTGAATTGTGGGTATAGCAAGTGCGGGTGAGCGGCTGCGACATCGTTGAGTGAGAAAGAAGGGCTCGTGCTTACAGCGACCTAGCTTTCCCTGGGATCTCGGACCAACCAAGCGCCCCATGAGAATTGCAACTGGTCACGATCGCATCAGGCCAGTAACCAGCCGCGCGCACCGAACCGAACCAACACCATCTCTATTAGAAGCTCAGGCCCAAGGAAGAACATGGCGCGAATGAAGAAGGGCGTTCGGAAGGCGGTAGATTGGTACGAGCAGAACAAGCCCACCTACGACGATCTGGTCGCAAACACTAGAGAGCTACTTCGGTCGCTTCTCTCTGCGAACTCCATCTCCTTCGTGGACGTGCAGGGCAGGTCAAAATCGGTGAAAAGCTTCACCGACAAGATCAACAAAAAGCCCTATCAGGACCCATCAGTCGACGTTACAGACCTAGCAGGTCTGAGAGTGATTGTCCTTATCGAGTCTGACATTTCGAGAGCGAAGGATGTCATAAGCGACGCATTTCGAGTGCACGACAACGACTCAATCGACAAGTCCGAAGCACTGGGTGCTGACCGCGTTGGCTATCGATCCCTCCATCTGATCTGCGACCTTGGCGATGCACGCCTCAACCTCCCAGAGTTCAAACGCTTTGCAAACTGCAAGTTTGAAATACAAATTCGAACTGCGCTGCAGCACGCCTGGGCAGAGATTGAACACGATCGCGGCTACAAGCTACGTGGCACACTTCCTTCGCATTTGAAGCGCAAGTTCTCGCTGCTGGCAGGTCTACTTGAGCTTGCGGACACACAGTTTGACGAGCTATCACAAGCGGTCCAGCAGTACGCGGCAGAAGTCGCGAAGAAGGCGGGAAGCGGAGATCTCTCGATTGAACTAAATTCCTCCAGCGTCCGCGAACTTCTTTCTATCCGACTAGGCGCTGATCTTCAGGACCCAGCGGACCCTTCAATTTGGACGAAGCTTATCGAAGAACTGCAGAACTTCGGCATCGAAAATCTTCGAGAATTAGATGCGCTGATGACTCCCGAAGTCAGAGCCATGATGCTTAACTCCAATCCCGAGGGAGCCCTGCCGGGCGTCGTTCGAGACGTGATGCTCTTTAACGACCTCGACCAATACTTTGACAAAGCATGGAATGGAAACTGGGGTGCGCTGGACAGAGACTCTTACGACGCTCTCTGCGCGCATTACGGAGACGAGAAGGTGGATAACATTCTTGATGCACACGAGATCGAGAGAGAGTGGGAGTGGGAGCCGGATCACCTAGAAGTGGGCGATTTATGATCTAGCCAAGGATTAAGGTATCCCCACGTTTTTAATCTGGCGAGACCATTTGGCTAAGCATCGCCAAAGGGAAAAGGGGTCAGGTTCATTTTTAGGCCTGGACATGATTCCAGTGAGGACGGGGTCAGGGGGTTAAAAGGGTCAGGGTCATTTTTTTTTGACAGCAGCCAATGAACCAACCCTCTTCTGCGCGATTCGGTTGCCAGGAGCGCCGTTCTGACAACAAGGACGTGGATGCGTTCGGCCTCCTGGCTTCGTCATTCGGTGCGGGCGTCTGGAGCAGCGGAATAACGGGGGCAGGTTCATCTCCTGCATCGGTGCCCGACCGCTGACTGCTCGCAGTTGGCATGGGGCTATCCGGGGCTCGGTGTTCCGCTATCAGATTTCCCGAAATTCTGCGCCACCCCAAAGTGCATTTCTCGAGAAGGGCCAGCCCATGCAGGACCACGGTGACGGCTTGTTCTTCCGACTCTGTTCCATCAGCCTGCCCAGCCACTATTGTTCTTTGGGGGCCGGAACGAGGTGACGGGGGAATCCACAGGCATGCGCGTCAAGGTCGCATTGCTCACCTGCGTGGCGATGCTGGCGTTCGCCGGCAATTCGCTGCTGGCGCGGATGGCGATGGGGACGACGTCGATCGATGCGGCGTCGTTCACGGCGATCCGGATCGCGTCTGGCGCGCTGACGCTGCTGGCGATCCTGGGGTTCCGGCGGGAGCGACCCGGTCGGTTGCGGGACGGATGGCTGCCGGCGGCGATGCTGTTCACGTATGCGGCGGCGTATTCGTTCGCCTATCGCCACATGGATACCGGCGCAGGCGCGCTGGTGCTGTTCGCCGCGGTGCAGCTGCTGATGATCTCCTGGGGCATCGCCCGGGGCGAGCGCACGAGCTGGATCGGCCTGCTGGTGGCGTGCGCGGGACTGGTCGTGTTCCTGGCGCCCGGCGCCTCGGCGCCGCCGCTGGGCGCCGCGGCGCTGATGGCGCTGGCCGGATTCGCCTGGGGCGCATTCTCGCTTTCGGGGCGTCCGGGTGGGAACCCACTAGCGGGCACGGCGCTGAGCTTCCTGCTGGCCGTTCCCCTCACCGTGGTCCTGATGCTGTTACGGCACCGCAGCCTGCACCTGGACCCGACCGGCGTGGTGTACGCGCTGGTGTCGGGCGTGCTGACCTCGGGCATCGGCTACGTCATCTGGTACTGGGTGCGCGTGCGCCTGTCCGCGATCAGCGCCAGCTCGGTGCAGCTGTCGGTCCCGGTGATCAGCGCAGTCATGGGCGTGCTGGCCCTGGGCGAGCAGATCAGCGCCAGGTCGGCCGTCTCGGCGCTGTTCGTGCTGGGAGGGATCGGTGCGGTCCTGCTGACGGCCAGGCGAAGATAAGGCGCTCCTCTTCGCGGCGCCCTTCCGGCCGGTGGATGGACGCAGGTGGACTCACCTGCCGCCCAACCACCGGGAGCCATTCGCACCGCTGGCCGCACGGGACGGAACCGGGCCTTCAGGGCAGAAGGATCAGGGCGCAACACCCATGACGTCATACACCACCACGCGCTCCCACAGGTGTTCGCAGTCGGCAACGAACTGCTTGTGGATGGGATGGACCTGGTACGCGTCCTGCCCGGCCACGTCGTCGAAGAACAGGAGCTCCGAGACGCTGTAGCTGCCGTCGACCACGCCGCGCTGCTCGGTGTCCGCCGGCACGCCGATATGGATGCCGCGCACGGTGTCGATGCCCGCCAGGGTTCGCAGTCCTGCGAGGAGCTTCGCGCGATCCTCCGGGGAATCCGGATTCTTCAGCCAGAAGAACACGTGGTGCACGACCGGCGGGAACGATGCCTTGCTGGCGGGCGTCGGCGCGGCCGCGCGGGCGCCGGTGGCGGTCGCGCCGACCGCCAGGGCGGTGGCGGCGACGAGGAGATCCCGACGGCTGCGATCGGTCATGCTCGGTCCTTCGTTGATGGCTTGCCCGCGAGTATAGGGAGGTATCGCCGATTTCCCGGTACAGCGGGAAGTGGGGCAAATGGTTTCAGAACCATCCAAACCGGACCGGGCAAGCGTTCGATCCATTCTTCCGCCGGTTTCGCCACCCGGGCCCGACAGGCTAACGCTGGAACACCACCCGCTCAGGCCGATGCAGCAGGAAGCCCTGGGCGTAGTCGACGCCGAGTTCGCGCAGCACCGACAGCACGCTCTCCTCCTCCACCCACTCGGCCAGCACGAGCAACTTGCGCTCGTGGCCGATCCGGGTCACCGCATCGACGATGATGCGGCTCACCGGCTCGCGCCCCAGGTCGCGCACGAAGCTGCCGTCGATCTTGATGTTGTCCACCGGCAGGTTCTTCAGGTAACCGAACGAGGACATGCCGGCACCGAAGTCATCCAGCGCGATCCGGCACCCGGCCGCGCGCAGGCGCTCCATCACCTGCGCGACACGCCGCAGGTCGCGGACCGCCACGGTTTCGGTGATTTCGAAACACAGCCGCTGCGGCTGCACGCCGAAGGCGGCCACCGCATCGAGGATGAAATCCGCCAGGCCATCGTCCTCGACGCTGGCGCCGGAGAGGTTGATCGAACAGCTGCGCAGTTCGGAACCGCAGGGATGCAGCCGCGAGAAGTTCGCCAGCGCGGTGTGGATGACCCAACGGTCCACGGCGGGCATCAGGCCGTAGCGCTCGGCAGCGCCGATGAAGGCACCAGGCAGGATCACGCCGCCGGCGGGGTCGCGCATGCGCAGCAGCAGCTCCACGTGCACGCCCTCGCCTGGCGCCGGGTCCAGCGCCACCAGCTCCTGGTAGTCGAGCAGCAGATGGCCCTGCTCGAGTGCCCCGCGCAGCCGGTTGGCCCACTCCATCTCGCCGATGCGATGGGTGCTGGCGGCGTCTTCGCGATACGTGCAGACGCGGTTGCGTCCGCTTTCCTTGGCCTGGTAGCAGGCGCTGTCGGCCCAGGCCAGCAGGTCCTTGAGCGTGCTGCCCTTGCGCTCGACCATGACCAGGCCGATGCTGGCGCTGAGGGTATAGGTGCGTTCGCGCCAGCGGAAAATGTGCCGTTCGATGCTGCGGCGGATCCGCTCGGCCAGTGCCTCGGCCTGGGCCAGGTCCACGCCCGGGGCCAGCACCCCGAACTCGTCGCCACCCAGCCTGGCAAGCAGGCTGCCGGGACCGAGTTCGGCGCGCATGGCCCGCGCCAGCTGCACCAGCAGCTGGTCGCCGGCGGCGTGCCCGGACAGGTCGTTGACCAGCTTGAACTGGTCCAGGTCGAAGTAGAGCAGCGCGAACGGCATGGCCGCGGCCGCGTCGTCGCGTCCGGCCAGCGCTTCGCGCAGCAGCCGTTCGAACTCGCGGCGATTGAGCACGCCGGTCAGCTCGTCGTGGGTAGCCTGGTAATGCAGGCGCTCGGTCATCGCGCGCTGCGCGCTGGTGTCGGTGGCGATCATCAGCAGGTGCGGCACGCCCTCGACCTCGACTTGCGCCAGCGAGGCGTTGGTCCAGAACGGTTCACCGCGCGCCGGGGCCAGCATCGCCTCCTGGCTGCGCCAGCCGCTGTCGCCCGTCGCAGCGGCGATCGCATCCTCGCAGAAGCGGCTGTCGGCGAACAGCGCGCGCAGGGGCGAGTCGACCACGTCGCCCAGCAGCTCGCGGGCGGCCTGGTTGGCGTAGGTGATCCGGCTGCCATCGCCATTGGCCAGCAGCACCAGCGCCGGCAGCAGCTCGTTGAGGGTGCGGAAGCGCGCTTCGCTTTCGCCGAAACGCTCGCTCATCCGCCGCCCCAGCTCCACCGCACGGCGCCGGGTGGTCATCTGCGACCACAGCAGCAGCGCCAGCAGCACGCTGATCGCGGTGCCGGCGACGAGTATCGCGCGCAGCTGTCCCCATTCGGTGGTGTCCCGGCGCGGCCACAGGCGCATTTCCCAGCGGCGGCCGCCGAAATCCACCTGGCGCACCTGCGCTGGGAGGGTCGGCGCCGCCTCCGCCGAGGCGAAGACCAGCTCCTGGCCCGCGGCCGCATCCAGGTCGCGGATGTGCACGTGCATGTATTCCAGCACCCGGCCCTGCAGGGCCCTGGTGATCATCGGCTCCAGCCGAAGGCTGACCGCCAGCGCGCCGATCTCGCGGGCGCGGCGGTCGGCGACCGTCAGCGGCACCGTGCCGCGGGAATAGACCGGCAGGCGCACCGTGATCCCCCGCGCGCCCTCCGCGCCCTGGAACTGCATCAGCTGGAACGGTGCCGAGGCGGTCGGCAGGTCGCGGTCGCGCGCCAGCTGCAGCGCCCGCAGGTTCTCCGGCTGCCGGCTGATATCGAAGCCGAGCAGGACCTCGTTTCCTTCCAGCGGCGCCACGAACTGGTAGCGATACGTGCCCGCCCCGGATGGGTCCGGGCTGGCCTCGCGCTGCGCGAACGCGGTGAGCACGTACCCCTGCGACAACTGGTGCGGGCGCAGGTTCTGCTGGTAGTGGGCGAACTCCTGCTGGTCCATGCCCTCGCTTGCGAGGAACACGGTCTGCATCGAGCGCAGCACCATGGCCGCTCCGTCCAGCGGCTGGCGCATGCGGGCCTGCGCCGCATTGGCCAGGGCCTGCTGCAGCAGCCCCGATTGCCGCTGCTGCTGGATCCACTGGTGGCGCGCGGTCGCGGCGGTGGCCAGCAGGCCCAGCAGCAGCAACGCCAATGCCCACAGGGGAGAACTGGCCTGCCACCCGTGTGCGCCCAGCCGGTCCGCGTCCGCCCCGCCGTGCGCCTGTCCTGCTTCCCGTGCTGGCATGAGTCCGGCTCCCACGACGACAACGGCGACGATGCTGTCCCCCGCCCGCCGCCCAGTGAAAGCGCCCGCATGGGAGACCCGGCATCCCGGTCGCCGCAGCCGGCCGACCGTGGCCATGAATACATCCATCGGCCGGCGAAGGGAAATCTTGACCCCCGATCCTGCGGAACTGCCGATCAGGGCCCCGCCGCGAGTCCCGCGGCGGCCTCACCGGGTGTCGCTGCGGACCGGGGGCGCCGCCCCCCGCTCCCGCGGCCGCGAATGCCGCACGACCCGGCGCCGCCGGCTCCCTTCAGCGCTGCTCCGTCCGGATCAGCCTGGCAGTCTCGAATCCCATGCCCTTGGCCTTGTCGATCAGCGCGTCCAGCTCCGCCTCGGGGAACGCCTGTTCGCGGGTGAGGAACCACAGGTACTTCCGGTCCGGCGAGCCGACGATGGCCCAGCGGTACCCGGGGTCCAGGTCGAGGATCCAGTAGTCGCCCCAGACCGCCGGCAGGAACGACAGGAACGCGGGCGCGAACCGCACTTCCAGCTTCGAGGTGCTCTCGCCCACGCGGCGCGCGATGGCGGTCGCTTCGATGCGCTTGCCGTCCTTGTCGTCGCACTGGTTCACCACGTCGATGCGCCCGTCCTCGCGCAGGGCGTAGCGGGCCGTGGTGTTCGCCACGCAGTTGCGCTGGAAAAACAGCGGCAGGTGGGCCTGCTCGTACCAGGTGCCGACATAACGCTCCAGGTCCACCGAGGCGACGGCTTCGAGTTCCGGGGACTGGGCCTGGACGGAGAACGTGGCCGACAAGAGCAGCGCGGCGGCGGCTGCAGTGGAGCGGGCATGGCGCATGGAGGTATCCGGGATCGAAGGGTCCGGGTAGATCTCACAGCGGCCGTGTGGGGACCATGAAGGCCGGGCCCTCGCGGCTGCAAGCCACCGAGGCGGGAAACCCTGCCACCGCCTCGCCGGCCTGCCGATTGGAACCGCCTCGCCATTCCACCGCACCGCTGGCCGCAGCAGCAGCCCGGACACCACCGGGCTCATGGTGGAGAGCTCGCTGGACCGTCGCCGCAGGCGGCAGCGCAGGTCCAATCGGGCCCCGGGCGCCGGCGCCCTGCTGCGCGCTGATGATGAGGTTCGGCCTCGGCGTCGCCATGCATGACCGCGGCAAGGCCACATCCCGTCCGACGTCCCAGCGCGCGGGGCTGGTCGGGATGACGACCTTCGGCGTCATGGGTGCGCCGGCACTCCTGAGCCTGGGGGTTTGGCTGCGCTCCGGCCGCAAGCAAAGCGTGAGACCGGCCCACCCCTGTACGACAATGGGGCCGATGCCAACACGGATGGTCCCTTGAGCTGCCACGTCCTGTTCGTCTGTGGCAAGAACCGTTTGCGGAGCCCGACCGCGGAGCAGGTGTTCGCGGACTGGCCGGGCGTGGAGACGGCCTCCGCCGGTACCGGTCACGATGCGGACTGCCCGGTGTCTGCCGAGCTGCTCGACTGGGCGGACGTCGTGCTGGTCATGGAGGCGGCGCACCGAACGAAGATCGCCGCCCGGTTCCTGCCGCAGCTGCGTGGCAAGCGACTCGCGGTGCTTGGCATTCCGGATGTGTACGACTACATGGCGCCCGGGCTGGTGCAGCGTCTGCTGGAACGGGTGCCGCGCTACTTGCCAGCACGCGACAACGGCGACTAGGCTGGAGCGGGGAAGCGGGCCGCACCCGTGTGAACTCGCAAGCAAGGGAGTTGAGCGATGCAACGGACCTGCGCCACCTGCGCCTGCGGCAAGGTGACCGTCGAACTCGATGGCGCGCACATCTATTGCGCGGCGTGCCACTGCGACGACTGCCAGGCGGCAGCGCGCGCGCTCGATGCGCTGCCTGCCCCGGTATCGACGACAGATGCTTTCGGCGGGACCCACTACGTCCTGCATCGCAAGGACCGTTATGACGTCACAACAGGCAGTGGGCTGCTGAAGCCGTTTCGCCTGCGCCAGGACTCGCCAACCCGGCGCATGGTGGCGTCCTGCTGCAACAGCCCCATGTTCCTGGCCTTCGACAACGCGCAGCACTGGATCTCGGTCTATCGCGCCCGCATCGCGTCGGCGCCCGCGCTCCGGTCGCGTATCGCCATGCGGTTCGCAACCTGCACTCCCGGGCCGGACGACGTGCCTGCCTACAAGTCCTTCCCGATCGCGCTGGTCGGGAAGCTGCTGTTGAGCCGGGCAACGATGCTGCTCGGCCGATAGCGGCAGGGGGCCATGAGGCAGCCGGGTGCCGGGTTCCTCTGGTTCTACAGCACCAGGCTGGCGGTTCTGCCCTGCTGTCGCGGCGTCCCCGACGTGGCCTTGCCCGCGGGAGGAACTTGAGCCGCTAGTCGCGCCGCGACCCGCGATCCAGCAACGCATACAGTGCGATCGCACCAAAGGTCGCCGTGCCGATGCCGCCCAGGGCGAATTCGCCGAACTTCAGGGTGAACTCGCCGGTGCCCAGGATCAGGGTGATGCCCGCGACGATCAGGTTCTTCGTGTCGGCGAAGTCGACCCGGTTGTCGACCCAGATCTTCGCGCCGGCAATGGCGATCAGGCCGAAGACCACGATCGACACGCCGCCCATCACCGGCAGCGGGATCGCCTGGATCAGCGCGCCGAACTTCGGCGAGAAGCCCAGCAGGATCGCGATCGCCGCCGCGCACACAAATACCGCAGTGGAGTAGATGCGGGTGGCCGCCATCACGCCGATGTTTTCGGCATAGGTGGTCACCCCGGTGCCGCCGGCGGCGCCGGACACCATCGTGGCCACGCCATCGCCGATGAAGGCGCGGCCCATGTACCGGTCCAGGTTGCGGCCGGTCATCGCCGTCACCGCCTTGATGTGGCCCAGGTTCTCGGCCACCAGGATGATCACCACCGGCACGATCAGCAGCATCGCGCGGCCGTCGAACACCGGCGTGCGCAGCGACGGCAGGCCGAACCAGGGCGCGGCCAGCACCGCGCCCATGTCGATCGGCTTGCCGAGGCCCAGTCCATTGGTCAGCGCGGCATAGACCAGGCTGGCCACGACCAGGCCCACCAGGATCAGCAGTCGCTGCACCATGCCGCGGGTGAACACCGCCACCAGCGCCACGGACAGGAAGGTCACGACCTGCATCCAGGCGTCGAAGTTGTTCGCGGCCATGTTCCTGATGGGAATGGACGCGAGGTTGAGCCCGATCACGGCCACCACCGCGCCGGTCACCACCGGCGGCATCAGTCGCTCGATCCAGCCGGTGCCGGCCAGGTGCACCAGCACGCCAACCAGCGTGTAGACCAGCCCGCAGGCGATGATCCCGCCGAGGGCCAGGCCGATGTTGGCGTTGACGCCCTGGCTGGCGACGTAGCCGGTGGCCACGTTGACCACGCCGATGAAGGCGAACGACGAGCCCAGGTAGCTCGGCACCCTGCCGCCGGTGACGAGGAAGAAGATCAGCGTCCCGATACCGCTCATCAGGACCGCGAGGTTGGGGTCGAAGCCCATCAGGATCGGCGCCAGCACGGTCGAGCCGAACATCGCGATCACGTGCTGCACGCCCATCAGCCCGGTCTGGGCCCAGGGCAGCCGCTCGTCCGGGCCCACGACGCCGCCGCCGTCCAGCACCGCCGCCGGCTTTTCCGTCCACGCAAACATGCCCATGCCGCTTTCCTGTCGATTGTCCGGGCGATCTTAGGCGCTGGCCGGACGCGCCCCAAGGCTTGGCAACACAGTGGCGGGAAAGGATGCCGGTCCCGCGCGCAATCCAGGCCGCACGGTCGAGCGTGTCGCCCCGCCTGGGTCGTTCCCTACGGATCCCTGAGCTTGATTGTCACCGTGGTGCGCAGGTGGCCCAGGTCCAGCGTTCCCGCCGGGCTGACGTGGCAGATCTCGGAGCGGTGCGCGAACCACTCGCCATCCGGCCGCTGCCGGCTGTCGAACACCAGGCCCGTGTAGCGCGCCCAGCCGATCAGCACGGCATTGACCACGAGCAGGTCGTCGTAGGCGCCGGTGTATTCGATCTCGGCGTAGCGGCCGGCCGGCAGCATGCCGCTGGTGAATTCGCCGTCCGCCTCCACCGGCTGCGCCAGTGCGACGCCGAACTCCATTTCCAGGTCCGGCATGTCGACCACGTTGTGCTTGAAGAACACCGGACCCGTCGCCGGCAGCCCGTGCTGCGCCAGGTACGCAGACAGCCTGGCGAGGATGCCGGGGATCTCGTCGTCGAACGGCAGCGTGACGCGCTTCCTGAGCGCGACGTAGGGCGTGGCGCTGTGTTCGACGATGCATGGCAGGCTGAGCATGGGCGGTCTCCAGTCCGGTAGGGCGCGCGAGCCGCACCCTCACTGTCCCGACGAATGGACTGGGTGTGGATCGACCGACCATCCGCACATCCCATCGCCGCCCGTCCATGCCGTCGCACCGAGACAGGTTCTGCGTCGTTGCGCCGGCACGGGCCGGGAGCGCCACGATGGCCCCGGTCCCGGGACCCCTGACACCCTTCAGCGCTGCGGCGTTTCGACCAGGCGCGAGGTGTCGTAGCCGAGGGCCCGCGCGCGGGCGACCAGCGCGTCCTGGTCGGCCTTGGGGAAGGCCTTGTCGCGGGTGAGGATCCACAGGTACTTGAGGTCCGGCGAACCGACGATCGCCCAGCGATAGTCCGGGTCGAGGTCGACGATCCAGTAGTCGCCCCAGACGGCCGGCAGGAAGGACAGGAACGCCGGGGCGAATCGCACCTCGAGCTTCGACGTGCTCTCTCCCACCCTGCGCGCGATGGCGCGCGCCTCGATGCGCTCGCCCTTGTCGGTATCGCACTGGTTGACGACATCGATGCGCCCGTCGTCGCGCAGGGTGTAGCGCGCAGTGGTGTTGGCCATGCAGTTGCGCTGGAAGAACAGGGGCAGGTGCGCCTGCTCGTACCAGAGGCCTGCATAGCGTTCCAGGTCGACCGCGGATACCGCCTCGACCTGCTGCGCCTGTGCACGCCCCGCGAGCCCGGACAGTGCGATCGTCGCGACGAGGAGGAAACGGCAGGCACGCATGGGGACATCCAGATTCGGGAAGATGGCGCTGGATCTCACGGCGCGCGTGTCCGCGCAATGAAGGCGGACGAGGCGCCCCGCATCCGGGCTCTGCGACCAGCCGCCGCGTGGCCGTCCGCCAGTTCGTCGGGTCGCCATCTTTTTTCCGGGCGAGCCGCGGCGGAGGGCGCTTGCCGCTTTATGCTCGACGTCCAGACAAAGGGGGCCCGGGAGGCGCGCCTTCATCGCGCGCCCTCCCGTATTCGAAAGCGTTCGCCGGGCATCTGGGCGTGGGGGGGTCCGCGGGCCACCCACGGCGGGGCATCGATGCCGCGTGCTGGCGGGATAGGGAGAGGTGTTCATGCGAATCGTGCTGATCCTGATGCTGGCTTGCGCCGCCTATGGCGCGATCCAGCTGTGGCCGGAGCGGGATGCGCTGGCCGGGGTGGCCACCAGCGCGAACGGTTTCGTGCCGGTCGAGATGCCCGGCGGGATCGCGCCCGGTGCGGTGCTGGTGCTGGCGCCGCGCAACTGCCCGTCGGAGCAGGCACAGCGCACCGAGGCGCTTGCGGGCGAACTGGCCCGGCAGGGAATTCCGGTGGTCAGGGACGACGGGTTCGCGTTCGACGTGGCGGACCCGACGCCCGAGCAGATGGCCGGCATCGATCGCGCCGTCGAGGTGTTCAAGCGCGGTGCGCCGGCGGTGTTCGTCAATGGCATGGCGATGTCCAACCCCACCGCCGCGCAGACCATCGCCGAATACCGGGCGACGATGGGCGTACGATCGCCTGATTGACCCGGTACATATGGGCGGATGCGGCCGGGTCCGATCGATCGGACTGCTTCACCGGAGGTACTCATGCAGCGCGTCACCGGCATTGGCGGAATCTTCTTCAAGTCGCCCGACCCCAAGGCGCTGAGCGCTTGGTATCGCGACCACCTGGGGCTGGACACGGGCGACTGGGGCGGCGCGATGTTCCAGTGGGGCGGCGACGGCAGCCCGCCCGGGATGACGCTCTGGAGTCCGTTCGCACAGGACACCGGTTACATGGCGCCGGGCACCGCCAGCTTCATGGTCAATTTCCGGGTGGCGGACCTCGATGCGCTGCTGGTCGCGCTGCGCGCCGAAGGCTGCCAGGTGCTCGACCGGACCGAGGCGTCCGAACAGGGCAAGTTCGGCTGGGTGATCGACCCGGATGGCAACAAGGTGGAGCTGTGGGAGCCGTCTTCGGGGCAGTAGCGCGTCGCGCGGCGGCAGCAAGGATGGCAGGCCTGCACATGCGCATGACCGCAACCGGCGCAGGCTCGGCGCACATCCATCCACGGAGTACCCGCCATGGGCACGCCCCAGACACCCGACACCATGCGGAAGTCGCGCCAGGAGAAATCGCCGCCGCCCAAGCGCGAGCAGGCGCATCCGGGAAAGCTGTCCAACCCGAGGGCGGGAGACAAGGCCGAGAAGCGGCAGGGCGGCGCCTGAGGGGGCGTCCGCGACACCTGCACGCGTCCGTCAACTGCCTTAACGCGCAGGCTGGACGGTCACGCGTCGTGAACGGCGGCGTCCCCACACTTCCGCCCGTTCCCACCTGACGGAGTACGCCCATGAAGACTTCCCGCATTCCCCTCGCCATTGCCCTGTCGTCCGCGCTCGCCCTTGCCGTGGGCTGCTCGGCCGACCGTGACACCCAGGCCGCGACCGACGACGCCGACATGACCCCGGCCACCACGCCGGCGGATCCGGCCACCGCGCCGGCCGGTCCGGCCACCGCCGACACCATGACCCCGGCGCCGATGACCGACGCCACCGCCGATGCCGATGCCGGCCTGGGCGACGGCCAGAATTCCGACCAGCCGGTAGACGACACCTGGATCACCACCAAGGTGAAGTCGTCGCTGCTGGCCGACTCGGATGTCTCCGGCCTCGACATCAACGTCGACACGCTCAATGGCGTGGTGACGCTGCGTGGCCAGGTCGAAACCCAGGCGCAGGCCGACGAAGCCACCCGCATCGCGCGCGAGATCAAGGGCGTGACCAATGTCGACACCAGCGGCCTGACGGTCGGTGGCGCCGCCACCGAGTAAGTTCCTCGTACCATCGTCGACACAGGGAAAGGCGGGCTCCGGCCCGCCTTTCCTGCGTCTGGGCCCCGGCGCGTGCTTCGCGAAGCGCGGGGGCCGGCGTCTGCGCCCGGCGAAAGCGACGCCCGCGTGCGCGGCTCCAGTTCCGGATGCTGCGGCCGTTATCGTGCCGAGGCCGTCCCCGCGGGCGGCCGGCACGATGCCGCCACGGCCGGGACATCGTTCGCCGCAAGGATGCTTCGCCCACGTCCCGCTCCCGGACCGCAGCACCCGCACCGGCGATCGACGCATCGCCCCTATCGCCACGTCGACGTCGATGATCGCCAACCTTCTCGTAGGCATGCTCTGCGTCTACCTGCTGAGCTTCACGGTGATGTTCCTGCTCATCAGCCGGCGCCTGGGCGGGGAGAAGATGGGGACGGACGCGTTCGCCGTGGGCAACCTCGCGCTGGGTTCGGCGTACGTGCTGCAGCTGCTCGAAGGCCCGGCGGGCTGGAGCGCGATGAGCGTGGCGAACCATTCGCTCACCCTGTGCGCGCTGGCGGCCTACTCGGTGGGCGGTGCGCGGTTTTTCGGGCGCCGCACGCCCCTGCTGTGGCCACTTGTCGCGGTCGGGACCGGATATGCGCTGCTGCAGCTGGCGATGCACTGGGCCTGGGGCCCGGTGGCGCGCTACGCCCTGCTCTCGGCCACCTGCGCGCTGTGCTTCGCGGCGATGGTGGTCGTCCTGGTGGCGGGCATGCGGACGTTCGCGCGCGACCTGCGCGGCGAGATGCTGGTGTTCGCCGCGCTGATCGGCGGCATCTGCATATTGAACGCGATGAAGCTGGCCAAGCTGCTGGCCGGCGGCCTTCCGGCACTGGACATGGATGGCCGGTTCCAGATGATCTTCTACGTCTACATGTGCTCGCTGGCGACGATCATCCCGCCGTCCATCGTCTGGCTGGTACTGCGCCGGCTGACGGACACGCTCCGCGGCAACGCGGCGCGCGATCCGCTGACGCGGCTGCTCAACCGGCGCGGGCTGACCGAAGCCCTGGACGCACACTTCCGGCGCGCCGATGCGTGCGCGCGCCTGTTGCTGATCGACGTGGACCATTTCAAGCGCATCAACGACCGCCATGGACACCAGGCCGGCGACGCGGTGCTGTGCGCGGTCGCCGACGTACTGCGGGGCGCCGTGCGCAAGGACGACCTGGTCTGCCGCATGGGCGGCGAGGAGTTCGCTGCGGTCTGCCCGGGTGCCGACGACGCGACCGCATTGCAGGTGGCCGAACGCATACGTCACGCCATTGCATCGGCCGCCATGCTGCAGGTGGCGGGCGGCGAGACGGTGCGCTGCACGGTCACCGTCGGCGTTTCGGGCAGCTTCGACGACCAGGTCACGCTGGCGCGGGCGATGCAGGCGGCGGACGCCGCGCTGTACCGCGGCAAGCGCGGCGGGCGCAACCGCGTCGAACGCGACGCGTCGGCCCCGGAGTCGGACGGGGCGCCGATGGCCGGCGCCCGGATCCTGCTGGCGGCAGCGGATCCGCTTTCCTGACCGGTCCGACCCGCACGGCCGGCCGCCCCCGTTGTCCGTCAGGCGCCGCGCCGCAGTCTCAGGTCGACGCACTGGTGGTAGAGGTCGTCGGCGTTCTCCGCCGTCGGGTCGTACGGCGCCTTGTCCTGCTCGGTCATGACCTGGAGGATCTGCAGGGTGCACTGCTCGCATTCCACGTCCGGCAGCCTGACGTCGACCGAGTACTGCTTCCCATGCGGGCTGTCGTCGTGCCGGCCGAAGTCGTCGATCAGCACCGTCGCGTTGTTGTAGAAGTCGCCCGCGCCGCAGTTGGGCTCGCCCACGCCGCAGCTGCGTCCGGCCGGCCGGATGCTCGCCGGGTCGCGGAAATCGTCGTGCCCGTCGCTGTCGAAGGCGATGCGGTAATAGCCGGGGTGCCCGACGTATTCCACCCACGAGACCTTGATCGTCTCGCCCGGCGAGTACGTGTAGACATCGCTGCCGCGTTCGCCGTCGGGACGCCCGCAGGGCGCGCTCTTGATCTCGCCCGGTCCATAGCGCGACTTGTGGGTATCGGCCATGTCCACGCTGAAATGGGCGGGGACGCTGCTGGCGCACAGGCCGAGCACGACCAGCAGGCACGCGGAAACCCTGACGCGCATCGGGGAGTCCTTCCATCAGGGAGAGATGCGGACATTACACAAGCTGCGGGGGCGCGTGCAGAACGGTAACGGATGCAATCGAAGCGACGCGCAGACGACGACCGGAGCGATCCTCCTTGTTTCCCGCGTCGGGTCCGGCCGGCCGGTCGGCAGTGCGGCGCGATCCGTGGCGAAGCGCCCCCTTCTGCCGTGCATCGACGGGACGAACGCAGCGGACGTCGCACCGACCGGGCGCGGACCAGGCGGAACGGCGTTCCGGCATCCGGTTTCGCGATCTGCGCCGTGCGCTGGCTGTTCCCCCTGAGCGGCCGGATCGCATCGTTCCAGCCGCGTGCGGGGGACATCGCCAAAACTGCCCTCCGGCGGTGTATCGTCGCGCTCCCGACTGCGCAGGAGCCCCCATGGATCGCTGGATCAGCGCGCTGATGGCGATCGTCCTGGCGGCGACGGCCGCGCTGGCCCGGGCGCAGGGCACGGACGATCCACCGGCGCCGCGTCCCGAACTGGACCCGGCCCACCTGGTCTACACGCAGCCGCTGGGCGACGGCCTGTATTTCGACCAGTGGTATGCCTATCCGCTGACCGAATTCGACGAGCCCATGCCCAGCCTGTACACGGTGATCCGCGACGGCAAGAGCGGCGATTTCGCGGGAACGCTGTCGCTGGACTGCGCCGCACGCTCGGCGCGCTGGCAGGGAGGGGTGCTGCATGGCACGCAGCTCGTGGACGAAGCGTACTTCGCTACCCGGATGCCGCCGCAGGTGGCGGACAAGGTAGTCGCGCGCTACTGCAGCAGGTAGAGGCGCAGGGCGGTCCCGCGCCGGTCCGCGTGCGACCCCCGGGCGCCCGTGCCCCGGATCGTCGATGGATGTAGCGAAAGGCCTGCGGTTCCACGCTTCGACCCGCTTTGCGCCCGTTCGCACTCGCCGTCGCCGCGATCGGCTGCGCGGCCAAGGCCTGATGTTGGCTTGACGACCCGGGGGCTCCCTGCCGGGCGTTCCGCCCGACCCGTGCGCCGTATGCCGGCCGGCACTGTGGATGTTCCCGCCGCCCATCGGCCCCCGTCGCGACCGGCCCGGTGCGCTTTTGCCTGCTGGCGGCCCGCGCGTGGCGCGCCCGCGCAAGTCCGTCGCGGCGGATCTTGCCCGAGCGTGCCCCAGACGCAGAAAACCCCGGGCGTTTCCGCCCGGGGTTCCGGTACAAATGACGCGTTGCCGCGTCGCGCCGGAATTACTCGGCCTGGACTTCCTCAGCCTGCAGGCCCTTCTGGCCCTGCGCGACCTTGAAGGACACGCGCTGGCCTTCCTGCAGCGACTTGAAGCCGCTGCCCTGGATCGAACGGAAATGGACGAACAGGTCGTCGCCGCTCTGCGGGGTGATGAAGCCGAAGCCCTTGGCGTCGTTGAACCACTTGACGGTGCCGGTCTGACGATCGGACATGGTGTTACTCCTTGGATCAGTGAGGGAAACACGGCTCGCGACATGCGATGCCGGGACTGTATCGAGCAAGGGGTAACGCGCGAAGCGATGGAGCGGATCGCAGATAGAGGGCCGTTGCCGACCTTGAAGCCAGACCTACCGCATCGGAGCCACGATGTACCGTGATCCCGCCTTGAACAGTGCGCACACGATACACGAGTTGGCGGCGGATCCGGGGCAGCCGCCGTCACGGGGCTGAACTGCCGGGGCTGCCGTTCATGCTGGTGCACTGCACGCCGCTGGCCTCGGCCCAAAAAGAAAGGCCCGGTATTCCACCGGGCCTTTCCGATTGCCGCAACGCGATCAGGACTTGGGAATCCAGTTCTGGTCCGTGACCGAGACCACGCCGAGCTGGTTCTTGCTGTTCGCGCGCCGCCAAATGGTGTTCGCACCGCTGTAATGGTTGCGCCACAGGATGTCGGAGCGGCCATCGCCGTCGTAGTCGCCCGTGCCCAGCACCTGCCAGTCGTGGTTGGTGACGCCCGCCACCGACAGGCGCGAGCCGTTGAGGCCGGAACGCCAGATCAGGTTCTGGCCATTCACGCCGTTGCGCCACAGGATATCGTCCTTGCCGTCCCCATCGAAGTCGCCAAGGCCCACCACCTTCCAGGCGGTGCCCTTGACCGCGTCCACGGCCTGTTGCGACGCGTACTTGCCCTGCTTCCAGATGGTGCCCTTTCCGCTCGAGGTATCGCGCCACAGGATGTCGTCGCGGCTGTCGCCGTCGAAGTCGGCCACGCCTACGACCTCCCAGGCCAGGCCGGTGACGTTGGTGACCGAGATCTGGGTGTTGTAGTTGGCCGCGTTCCAGATCGCATTGGCGCCAGTGACGGCATTGCGCCACAGGATGTCGTCCTTGCCGTCGCCGTTGAAGTCGCCGGTCCCCACCACCTTCCAGTTGGTGTCGGTCACCGACGTCACGCCCATGGCGTTGGAGTAGTTGCCGCGGCGCCACACCGTGTTGGCGCCCGTCACCACGTGACGCCACAGGATGTCGTCGCGCCCGTCGCCGTCGAAGTCGCCGACGCCGACGATCTGCCAGTCGAGGTCGGTCACACGGGTGATGTCGCGCGCCTGCGAACGGACCGCCCCCGGCCAGATGCTGCCGGCGCCGGTGGCCTGGTTGCGCCACAGGAGGTCGCTGGTGCCGTTGCCATCGAAGTCGCCCGGCCAGGAGCGCAGCGACGCGTCGGTCAGGCGAGTCAGGTAGATATCCGGCACCCCGTCGTACTGCGGCGCCGGGCTGCCATGCGCCTTCTGGAAGGGCGCGTATAGCGGCAGGTCGGTCGAGGCCGTGTAGCCGGTGAGGTGGATCGTGCCGTCGCGGCCCAGCGCGATGCCCGAGCCGATCTCCCAGCCGCTGCCGCCGAACGAAGTGCTGCGCAGCAGCTTGCGGCCCGACGCGTCGAGTTGGACCAGGACCTGGTCCTGCGAACCGCCCATCTTCGGCTGCAGCGGGTTGAACAGCGGGAAGTCCGGCGAAGAGGTGTAGCCGGTCCAGTACACGTTGCCGGCCGGATCCAGCGCGATATGGCGCATGTCGTCCATGTCGCTGCCGCCGTAGTAGGTGGCGTAGGCCAGCGAGCCGTTGGACTTGAAGCGGGCCAGGAAGCCGTCCTGTCCACCCTTGTTGGCGGCCTGCAGCGCGTTGGACGTGGCCGGGAAATCCGTCGACGAGGTGATGCCCGCCAAGTGGATGTTGCCGGCGCGGTCGACCTGCACGCCGTAGCCCCATTCGGTGGCGCTGCCGCCGAGGTAGGTGCCGTAGCGAAGCTTGCCCGCCGCGTCGAGCTTGACCAGGAACGCATCGCCACCGCCGGCATGTGCGGCCTGGATGGCGCCGCGCGTCGGGAAGTCGGCGGAGTCGGTCATGCCGCTGACCCAGATGCCGCCGGCCGCGTCCAGCGCGATCCCGCGGCCCTGGTCGGCAGCGCCGCCGCCCAGGTAGGTACTGTAGGCGAGCGCGCCGGAGTCGAGGAACTTCGCGACGAAGGCGTCGACTCCGGCCGGGTCGGTCCTCTGCATCGCATCGGCGGTGACCGGGAAGCCCTCCCAGGAGTAGGTGTTGCCGGTGATATAGGCGCTGCCACGGGAGTCGACCACTACCCCACGGGCGACGTCGGAGTCGTTGCCGCCGTAATAGGTGCTGTATTCCAGGTCGTCGCCCCGGTTGTTGATCTTGAACAGGAACGCGTCGCCGTACGTGCCTGCGGCCCGCGACGGCTGGTTCGCCCTGAGCACCGGGAAGTCGAACGAATCGGTGTAGCCGGTGACGTAGGCGTTGCCGTTGGGCCCGACAGCCAGGCCCCACGCCGCATCGTCGCCGCTGCCGCCGACGTAGGCGCAGTAGGGCATGCTGCCCACTGCCTTGAAGCGGCAGACATAGGCGTCGTAGACGCCGCTGAACTCGCTGTCGTTGCCCATGTCCCAGGCGAACTCGATCGAGTTGGTGTTGCCGGCGACATAGGTGTTCCCCGCGCCGTCGACCGCGATGGCGGCGGTCGAATCCCAGCCATCGCCGCCCAGGAAGGTGCTGTAGGAGAGCACCGGGTCGATGACCAGCGGCAGGCGCACGTCGTAGTCGCCGAGCGAGAAGCCCACGCGGTTGCCGGCGAGCAGCGCGTATGCGCCTTCCACCGCGCGACGCGCCCCGTCGACCCATTGGTAGACGACCGGCTTGTGCTGCTTAAGATTGCCATGCTCGGTGCCCAGCACAAGGTTGCCGGCCTCGTCCAGGTCCAGCGAGGAGATGCCGGAGAACTCCAGCGCGATCCTGCCCGGATCCTTGCCAGGGGCGACCACGAAGTCGTACTCGAGCTGGCCCTGGTTGCCGTAGTAGACCAGGTCGATGCCGTCGTAGACGGACTTGTACTCGACCCTGCCGTAACGCGGCACGTTGCGCCGCCAGTTGGCCGGATCTGACCCGGTGAGGTAGTGGCTGGCGCCGGGCAGGCGCTCGGCCGCCACGTGGGGCGCGGCAGGGTTGCCGTCCACCAGGGACATCCGGAGCACGGTCGGCGCGGGACGTTCATTGCGCGCGCGACCCTCGCCTGGCGCGGGGGCCGCGGCGGCGGGACGCAGGCTGAAGACCGCCTCGGTCGGGCTCAGGAGCAGGCCGTAGCCCTCGCCGCGACTGACGTAGTCGACGTGCGGGCCGGTCTGGCCGTGGTTGGGTTCGAACGCCATCGACGGCGACGGTGCATTCATCTGCTCCAGGCTGGGCGCAACGGCCTCTACCTGCTGTGCCTGCTGGCTGGTTCCGCTGTTGCCGATACTCCAGGCGCCGGTGGCGAGCGCCAGAACCACTCCCACCGACAACACGTGTCGTGCTGGATACGTCATTGGATGTTCCCCTCGTGGATATGCACCGGACACGGCGATCGTGTCCACGCCCCTCCGCATATATACACCCGACGGAGGCCCTGCACTGCAGCAAGATGCGTGCCTGCATGACCCGCCGCCGGCGCGGCGCGCGCGGTCCGATCCGGGAGGCGCCACGCCAGTTCGGCGGGTGGTCTCTGCTGCTGTGCGGCATCTGGCGCGGCGGGCAATTGTCTGTTGGTACGCGAGCGGAGGCGGAGGCTGAAGCGAAGCTCCGTTCCCGCCAGCGCCTGCGGGGGCGCAGCCGAGGCGCGGATCAGACGGATGCGCGAAAGTGCGTGCCTGCACCCGGCGACCGCGCGCCCTCCCCCGACGGGACGGTGATAGGCCGCCGTCAATACGCTACAAACGGAACCCCGCCCCAGGCACCAACCGCCATGCTCCACTTCCAGGATGGACACTGCCCTTATTGCGGCGAGCCGGTCAGTCTGGCCGTCGACGCCAGTGCTGGTTCGCAGCGCTACATCGAGGATTGCCCGGTCTGCTGCAAGCCGATGACGGTGATGCTGGAGGTCGATCCGGACGGCGACGACCGGATGTATCTGCTCGCGCAGGACGACGCGTAGGTCGCGAATACGCCGAACCCCTCATTGGGCCCGGGGCGACCCGGTTGCCGTTGGCCCGTCGCCGTCGTCCGCCCCCAGATGCGCCAGCAGGCCGCCCAGCTGCGCGGCCTGCACGCGATCGACCACCGGCGCGAACTGGCCGATGTCGTCGGGGCTGTAGCCGCCGACGCGGTAATGCAGGGTGATCCGCGTCGCCGCTCCGTCGCCGCTGTCGGCCGGTTCCAGCCGGAACTCGAGGATCCCGTCCAGCCCCATGCCCTGCAGGGGACCAAGGCCGCCGGACATGCGCAGGCGGCGGCCGGGATCGACGAACACCACGCGCAGGTGTTCGGCCTGGCGGTCGCCGGCAACCTCGCAGAAGCAGCCCCCGACGCGGGGTTCGATCGACAGCCTGCCTTCCGCGCCCCACCAGCTGTGGTCCTTCGGCCACCACGCATCGACCTGTCCGACCAGCGCCGCCCACGCCGCGCCGGCGTCGACCGGCACCACGCCGCTGTTCTCCACGGTGAAGCCCGCGGGGGCGGCGTCGAGCACCTCCGCGCGCGCTGCGGGCGACAGAACCGCCAACCCCAGCGCCGAAACCAGGATGAACGCAGGCACGTACCGCATGGCGGCTCTCCGGATGGGTTGCCCACCGTGTACGCGCGGCGCGCCCCGGACGCAAGCGCGGCGCCCTCAGTCGTCGAGCGGATCGGCCTGCGATGGCTCGAGCCCGGCGAGGAAGGCGCGCATCTCCGCCAGCCGCGCGGGCGCATGCCCGGTCCAGTGCGCGAGTTCGCCCAGGATGCGCAAGGGATGGCGCGAGCGGAAGGATCGCGTGGGATTGCCGGGAAACCGCTTGTCGGTGAGGTTGGGATCGTCCTCGAACGGCCCGGTCGGCTCCACGATGTAGATGCGCTGCGCGCCGTCGCCCGCCGCGAGCTCGGCTCCCCAGATGGCGGCGTCGAGCGTGGCCGACATGTAGACGTGTCGAGCCGCCTTGCGGCTGCCGAAGTTGGAGGGGTGGCCGGGGACGATCAGGTCGCCGACGCCCAGGTCGGCGCGCGTGCCGTGGTACCAGGTGGTCTTCGCATCGTCCATCGCATCGCTCCTCGCATTGCACCAGGCGCGGATCCTGCAGCCCGCGGCGGGGCTTGCCGCAAGCCCCGTGGCGGGTTTGAATATGGGAACGGGAGGCCGCGCGGGCCTCCCTTCTTTTTTGCCGGGCGTCGTGTGCGTGCGGGCAACGATGGCGAAGTCCCGCGCGGGCGAGCGTCGTGTGCCGGCCGCTCCGGGCCTGTCGGCATCTTCCACGACCCGGCGGAGACGTCATGTCGAACGATCCGACGTCCACTGTCCGGCGGCGCCGGCTTTAGGCCATCGACCTGCAGAGAGCTGGCCCGGACGACCGGTCACTGGTCGCCGCGCGCGGTGGTCGGCATGGACGACGTCCGGTTCAAGCTCGCCCGCATCCAGGGCGAATTCGTCCGGCATGCGCACCAGGACACCGGCGAGGTCTTCATCGTGATCGACGCGGGATGGCCATCGAATTCCGGGACCGCACGGTGGCGCTGGCCGCGGGCCAGATGTGCGTCGTACCGCGCGGCGCCGAGCATCGGCCGGTCGCGCCGCGGAGCGCGGCATCATGCGGGTGGAGCCGCGGGTTGTTGAACACCGGCGATGCCGGCGGGGCCTGCACCGGGTCCCGCGACGCCGGGGTCAGCCACACGGCCGGCCTGTGCCGGCTGTTCTGCTCACGCGCCAAGCACGATCGGCTTGCTCCACTTCGCGCATGTCCGCCCTGCCCGATACCCCCGCCTCCGCCAGGGAGGCCGTCCCCGACCTCGTGACCCTCGCCGCGCGCGCGCGCGACTGCGTGCGCCGGGAAGGGGACTGGCCGCTGCCCGGACGCGGTCGCACCCTGGCGCGCTGGCAGGCGCTGGCCGCCATTGCCGCCCGCGACCTTGCCCTGGTGAAGGTGGTGGAGGCGCATTACGACGCGCTCGCCATCCTTGGCGATCTCGACGGGGAACCCACCAGTCCCGACGCGCTGCTGGCGGTCTGGGCCGCCGAGGGACCGCAATCGACCTTGGTACTGGACGACGGCCGCGGCGGGCCCCGGCTGACCGGGCGCAAGCCCTGGTGCTCGGGCGCGGGCTTCGTCGATGCCGCGCTGCTCACCGTGCAGGTTGGGGGCGTGTCGCAGCTGGTCCGCGTGGACATGCGCGGACCGGGCATTGAACGTCCTCCCTCGGTCTGGCAGGCCGTGGGCATGGCCGCGATCGAGAGCGGGCCCGTGGAGTTCCACCACGTCCCCTGCACCCGCGTCGGCGCGCCCGGCGCCTATCTCGAGCGGCCGGGCTTCTGGCATGGCGGCGCCGGGATCGCCGCCTGCTGGTACGGCGCGGCCGCCGAGATCGCGCGGCGCATGGCCGACCCCGAGCGGATCGCGCGCGATCCGCATGCAGCCGCGCTGCTGGGCCGCGTCGACATGGCGCTGGGTGCGGCCGCGGCGCTGCTGCGTGAGCTGGCCGAGCGCATCGATACCGCGCCATCGCTGCCGCACCAGCGCGAGGTGGTGCGCGTGCGCTCGCTGGTCGAACGGGCCTGCCATGAGGTGCTCGACGCTGCCGGTCGCGCGATGGGGCCCGGCCCGCTGTGCGGCGATCGCCAACACGCGCAGCGCTGCGCCGACCTGTCGGTGTTCGTGCGCCAGAGCCACGCCGACCGCGACTGGGCGGCGCTCGGCCTGGCGGTCGCGTCGATTGAGGAGGGGGCGCAATGGCCGCTGTAGCCGAAGCGCTGATCGTCGGCGACGGCCACGATGAATCGCGCTGGCAGCTCTCGCCCTGGCTGGCGTCGCTGCCGCATCGCGATGCGGCAGCTTTGCTGGCGACGCACGAGCGCGTCGTCGTGGTCTCGCCACATCCCGACGACGAAACCCTGGCCTGCGGCGGGCTGATGCGCGCGGCCGCACGCGCGGGCCGGACGCTCTCGGTAGTGTCGGTGACCGATGGCGAAGCCTGCTACCCCGGCAATGGCGCGTGGCCGCCGGAGCGCCTGCGCGTCGACCGCGCCAGCGAACTCGCCGGGGCGCTGCGGGCGCTGGACACCTGCGCCACCCTGCATCGCCTGCACCTGCCGGACGGCGGCGTGGCCGCGGCCGCCGCGACCCTGCGCACCGCGCTCGCGAAGCTGGTGCGACCAGGCGATCTGGTGCTGGCGCCCTGGGAGCACGATGGCCATCCCGACCACGACGCCGTCGGCGCTGCGGCGCTGTCCGTCGTGCCCGCGGCCGGTGCTACCCTGCTGCGCTATCCGGTCTGGGCCTGGCACTGGCTCGACCACGCGCGGCCCGCACCCCCTTTCCCCGCCGTGCGCATGCCGCTGGACGAGGGTGCCCGGCGGGCCAAGCGCGCCGCGATCGGCTGCTTCGCGTCGCAGCTGGGCACCGCCGCCCCGGCGGTGGCGGAACCGGTCTTGGCGCCGCACGTGGTCGCACGCTTCGAACGCCCGTTCGAGGTTTACCTGACTTGAGCCTGGATGCCCACCTCGATACGGTGTGGGCCGGCTCTGCCGACCCATGGGGGTACCACGAGCGCTGGTACGAGGCGCGCAAGCGCGCCCTGCTGATGGCGTCGCTCGACCGGCCGCGCTATGCGAAAGCCTGGGAGACCGGCTGCGCCAACGGCGTGCTGACGCGGGCGCTGGCCGGACGCTGCGGCGCCCTGTTGGCCACCGACCTGCACCCGCGGGCGGTCCGGGAGGCGCGCCGCCAATGCGGCGACCTGGCGCACGTGGAGATCGCGCAGATGGAGCATCCGCGGCAGTGGCCGCCCGGACGCTTCGACCTGGTGGTGGTCGGCGAGATCGGCTATTACCTCGCGCCGGACGGACTGCGGGAATTCGCGCGGCGGCTGCGCGGCAGCCTGGCGCCGCGCGCGCTGCTGGTGGCCTGCCACTGGTGCGCGGATTTCGACGGACGCCGCAGCAGCACGGACGAGGTCCATGCCTGCCTGGGAGCATTGCCCGGGATGGCGCGGGTCTTCATGCACGACGAGGCCGATTTCCTGCTCGAAGGCTGGAGCAACGATCCGCACACGCCCGCGCAACGCGAGGGCCTGCGGTGATCGGAGTGCTGGTGCCGGCGCACGACGAGGAGGCATTGATCGGCGACTGCCTGCATGCGATCCGGGCCGCCGCGCGCTGCCCGGCCCTGCGCGGCGAAGCGGTGCAGGTGGTCGTCGCGCTGGATGGCTGCAGCGACGGCACGGCGGCGATCTGCGCGGACATGGGCGTCGGCGTGGTGGAGCTGCAGGCGCGCAGCGTCGGTCGCGCCCGCGCGGCCGCGGCGGACTGGCTGCTTGCACGTGGTGCGCGCTGGCTGGCCTCCACCGATGCCGACAGCCGGGTGCCGGCGCACTGGCTTTCGGCGCAGCTCGCCACCGGCGCCGACGCGTTCTGCGGCACGGTGCGGGTGGGCGACTGGCTCGACTACGGCGAGCAGGTGCGCCGCGCGTTCCTCGCCGGCGAACGCCATGCAGACGGCCACGCGCACGTGCATGGGGCGAACCTGGGCGTCTCGGCCCGCGCCTACGAGGCGGTGGGCGGATTCCCGCCGCTGCCTGCGCACGAGGACCACGCGCTGGTGGAGGGGCTGGCGCGCGCGGGCTACGCGATCGCGCGCCGGGACCAGCCCTGCGTCACGACCAGCGCACGCCGCGACTGTCGCGCCCGGCACGGCTTCGGCGATTACCTGCGGAGGATCGAACTGGACATCCAGGGCGGGATGGGGGCCGCACCGGACGCGGTCGCCGCCTGAGCGCCCGGCAGGATGCGTGCGCCGGACTCAGACCGGCCGCGCCACCACCAGCACGAACGCGCCCAGCTGCGAGCCCATGCCGATCGCCAGGCTGCGTTCGCGGTCGGCCGCCAGGGTCGCGGCCGGGACGGTCGTATCGGGCGGCAGCGCGCGGTAGGCGGTGTCGTCCTCGGTCATCACGTCGCGCACCAGGTAGCCCATCACCACGTTGACCATCTCGCCCAGGGCATCGAGCGCGAGCGCGTCGTCGCAGCGCGCCGGTTCGATGTTGAGCAGCGCGCACGCGAGCGCGCGCGCGGTATCGAGGTCGGTGGCCAGGCCGATGCTCATCGGCTTGGCGCCCTGCACGCGCACGTGCGCCACGCAGGCCCAGTCGTCCAGGTCGCCCGGCGCCAGCGCTTCGGCCGGCAGGCACTGGCTGCCGAGCATGCGCGGGAACAGCCGCGCGCACACGCCGATGGCGCGGCTGGCCAGGCCGCCGAGCGGATGCGTGGCCAGTTCGGCGTCGAGCGCGTGGCGCGCCTGTTCCTGGTCGGCGCGGTGCTGCGCCAGTTCGGCCTCCAGTCGCGCCGGGTCGACCACGCCCTGTTCCAGCAGCACCTCGCCCAGCAGCTTGCGCCCGGCCTTCTGCGCGTCGAGCAGGATCGCCAGCTGCGCCTGGTCGAGCACGCCCATCTCCAGGGCGATGTCGCCGAAGCGGCGGTCCTCCACGCGCTGGCGCTGCTGGATGCGGCGCGCCTGCGCCTGGTCGAGCATGCCCTGGCGGACGGCCAGTTCGCCCAGCAGCGGATTGGAGGCGCGCTGCGCCTCGATCGCCGCCAGCAGCTGCGGCGCGGTGATCACGCCGCGCTCCAGCAGGAACTGGCCCAGGAATTTCGCTGCCATCTCGTGCCCTCTTGTTCGTCTGGTCTTGGCGCCGCCGCTCAGGCGAGCACCTGGTGGAGCACGCGCTCCATCGACTCGGGGTCGATGGGCTTCTGCAGGTAGGAGCGGGCGCCCAGCCGCAGGCATTCCTCGATGTCGCCCTGCGCGCCCAGCGAACTGAGGATGACCACGCGGCCCTGCGGGTCGAGTTCGAGGATCCGCGCCAGCGCCTGGCGGCCGTCGCATTCGGGCATCACCAGGTCCAGCAGCACGAGGTCGGGGCGCAGCGCCTGGTAGCGTTCGACCGCCTCCAGGCCATTGCCGGCTTCCCCCACCACCTCGAAACCCGCCTCGGCCAGCTGCCCCGCGGCCAGCATGCGCAATGCGCGCGAGTCGTCGCACAGCAACACGGTGGGTCGTGCGGTCATCGAAGGCTCCTGGCCGTGTCGCGGCGGGCTTGGGTTCTGTTGCGTTAGCGGCGCGACGGCCGTCACCTTGAGTAGCATCGTTGCTGCGACGCAGCAGTCCCGCCGGAGGGCCATGCCGCCGGGCCGTATCATCCGCGCAGCCAAGGGCGCGAAGCGGCGCACGGCTGTCACGCCGGCGCGCACTCGCCCGTCCCACGATCATGACCCCGCACGAGCAGACCTTCGAACTCCACCGCCCGCGCCTGCTGTCCCTGGCCTATCGCATGCTCGGCACGCGCGCCGACGCCGAGGACGCGGTGCAGGACGCATGGCTGCGCTGGCGCCAGGCCGATCCGGACGCGATCCGCGACGCCACCGGATGGCTGGTGGCCACGGTCACGCGGCTCGGCATCGACCGCCTGCGCCTGGCCCAGGTGGCGCGCACCGACTACGTCGGGCCGTGGCTGCCCGAGCCGCTGGTGGTCGACGACGCGCCCGGTCCCGCCGGTCGCGCGGAATTCGCCGAGCAGGTGTCGCTGGCCTTCCTCGCGCTGCTCGAGCGGCTCGGCCCGGAGCAGCGCGCGGCGTTCCTGCTGCGCGAAGCCTTCGACTACGACTACGCAAGCATCGCGACGATGCTGGGCCAGTCCGAGGCCAACTGCAGGCAGATGGTGCATCGTGCGCGCGAGCGGCTGCAGGCCGGTCGCGCACGTTTCCCGGCAGTCGCGCCGGAGCGCCACCGCCAGCTGCTGGAACGGTTCCTGGAAGCCTCGGGCAGCGGCGACCGGGCGGCGATCGAGCGCCTGCTGCACGCCGATGCGCGGCTGCTGTCGGACGGAGGCGGCAAGGCCACCGCGGCGCTGCGCCCGCTGCACGGCGCCGACCGGATCGCGCGCCTGTACTGGGCGGTCGCCCGACGTGCGCCGGCACGCCTGCAGCGTCGCATCGGCATCGCCAACGGCGAGCCAGCCGGGCTGCAGTTCCTGGATGGACGGCTGCAGACGGTCACCACCATCGTCTGCGACGGCGAGCGCATCGCCGAGATCCACAACCAGATGAATCCCGACAAGCTGCGCCTGCACTGAGCCGGTGTCACGGCGCGGGTCGCCCGCCCGTCCTTCGGTCGAGGCGGCCATGCCGGCCGCCATGACCGGAGCGTCCCATGTCGCAGCATCCCCGCATCCCCTATCCCAGGCTCGCCCCGAAAGCCTTCCAGGCCCTGCTTTCGCTCGACGCGGCCCTGCATCACGGCCGCATCGAACCGCGCCTGGCCGCGCTGGTGAAGCTGCGCGTCTCCCAGATCAACGGCTGCGCCTATTGCCTGGACATGCACTCTCACGAGGCGCGCGCGGCGGGCGAGGACCAGCGGCGGCTCGACACCCTGGCCGGCTGGCGCGAGAGCGGCCTGTTCGACGCGCGCGAACGCGCCGCGCTGCAGTGGGCCGAATCGCTCACCCGGATCGAGGCGACCGGCGCGGCCGACGCCGACTACGCACCGCTGGCCGGGCATTTCGACGAAACCGCCATTGCCGAGCTGAGCTTCCTGGTCGTCGAAATCAATGCCTGGAACCGGCTGGCGGTCGGCCTGCGCACGCCGCTGCCGCCGGCCCGCGCCTGACCGGCTGCACGGCGCCGTGACATCGGCCGGCGCAGCATCCGGCCCATGAAGGACAAGGCCGACATCGATGCCGCACTGGCGCGCCTGGCCGCGCGGCTGGACGCGCTGTGCAGGCAGCTGCCGCGGGAGCAGGTGCTCGAAGCGTTCTCGAACGAGACCGGGCCGGTCACCGAGCAGGTGCCGCCGGAGCACGAGGCGTACGTCGAAAGCCGCATCCACGCGCTGCTGGCCGACGCCGGGCTGATCCAGGACGACTCGCCCGGCGGTTGACGCCGGGCGGCACTCAGGCGGTCCGCCAGCTCCAGCGCAGGCGTGTGAACTCGCCAGGCTTCACCAGCGCAACGCCGGCCAGGCAGACCAGGCGTCCCTCGTCGAGGTCCTGCTGCGTCATTGTGGCGGCGTCGCAGCGGACGAACATCGCCTGATCAGGTTTGGCGCCCTGCAGCGCGCCGGCGCGCCACTGCGCGTGGAGGAAATCCCCGACCGCCGAGCGCACCCGCTGCCACAGCGCCGGTCCGTTGGGTTCGAATGCCACCCAGGGCAGTCCCGTCGCGACGCTCAGTTCGATCTGGTCGACGAACCGGCGCAGCGACACGTACTTCCATTCCGGACTGCTGGACAGCGTGCGGGCGCCATGCACGAGGATGCCCCTGCCCGGAAACTGGCGGATACAGTTCACCCTCCGGGGATTCAGCACCTCCTGCTGCGCCCTGTCGAGCGGATACGCCAGCCCGGCCGCGGTGTGCAGTCGTTCCGCAGGCGCCCTGTGCAGGCCGCGCTCGCGCTCGACGCGGGCGTACAGGCCGCAGACGAATCCCGAGGGCGGCAGCAGGCGGCGCACACCATCCGCGCCCGCCGACGCGACCCAGGGGTAGTAGAGTGCGGCGCGGCCGGCATCGAGTGCGTCGGCCAGCGCCGCGGCTTGCGCGGGGGTCGCGTCGGGTGGCGCGTCCAGCACCGCGAATCGTCGCGCGCGCGCCTCGTCCGCGGCATCGGCCAGCAGTCGATGCAGACCCCCGATGTCGCTGCACCACGCGCTGGCGCCGGGCGCGGCCAGCACGCCGACCTCGTCCGGGACCGCCGCCGTGGCCAGGGCGCGGGCATAGTCGGCCAGTTGGGGCGCTCCGCCCTCGGCGGCCGTCACCGGCAACACGTACAGCCGCTCGCCGCCTTCGGCGAAGTACGCGCGCACGGCGTGCGCCAGCAAGTGCGCCTTGACCGATCCACCGGACGCCGGCCCGGCGTCGCCCCCGTGAAGCGCCGCGAAGGCCCCGGCGCTGTCGAGCAGGGGCAGTGCGCCGCGCGGCGCAGCGGGATCGGCGCGCACCGGGCCCAGGAACAGGCAGGTGGACCGCGGGACCGCCGCGATGGCACGCGCGACCGGCGCTTCCTCGATGAACACGCCCGGCGCGCGGTAATCGGGCATCGCGGACTCCCCGGCGTGGTCGCCTGCACCATCAACGCCGCCACGCGTCCAACGCGGACAACGAAGCACCGATCGCCGCCCCCTTCGACCGCGCGACTAGACTATGCGCCCGCCCACCTGGATCGACACATGGCATTCACCACCACGGCCTCCGGCCTGCAGTTCGAAGAGACCCGCATCGGGGACGGCGCCGAGGCGCGCGCCGGGCACAACGTCACCGTGCACTACACCGGCTGGCTGTACGAGGACGGCGTGCAGGGCGCGAAGTTCGATTCCAGCAGGGACCGCGACGAGCCCTTCATCTTTCCGCTGGGCGCGGGCATGGTCATCCGCGGCTGGGACGAGGGCGTGCAGGGCATGAAGGTCGGCGGCCAGCGCACCCTGATCATTCCGGCCAGCCTCGGCTACGGTGCGCGCGGCGCCGGCGGGGTGATCCCGCCCAACGCCACGCTCAGGTTCGAGGTCGAGCTGCTGGGGACCTGACCCCGGCATGGCGCGCGGGCGACGTCCCGCGCGCCAGCAAGGAGGCGGCTCAGCCCAGGTCGACCTTGGCCACCTTGTCCTGGTAGTCCTTCTTCGGGTCGATGCCCATCAGCATCTTGACCCCGGCCAGCAGGTTGTTCTCGTTCAGCCACACCTCGCCCTGGTCGGGGTCGAGCCGCAGCAGCGCCAGCTTGGGATCGTCCTTGCCGGTGTACCAGGCCGCGACGAAGGGGTTCCACAGGCGCTCGACCACGGCGCGGTCGGTGTCCACCTGCAGGCTGCCGCCGATGCTGGCGAACAGCGAGTGGTTCTTGGCCGCGAACGCCGCCACCGCGCGGCGCGGCGTGTCCACGGCGCGCACCAGCGCATTGTCCACGGACGTGAAGAACCAGATCGGACCGTGCCCTTCGTCTTCGAGCTGCGCGGTCATCGGGCGGGTGTGGCCGTCCTCGTGGCCGTCGACGCCCAGCATGAGGGTCATGTCCGACTTGAGGGCCTTCCAGAATTTCCGTTCGAGCTCGGCAGGGTCGCTCATGGCGCGCTCCAGCGTGGGGAATGGGCCTGCAAGCTAGCCCGTGCCCCGGTGGCGGCGCCGTGAACAACGCGCGCACGACGCTGCCATGCCACGCTCCCTGGATGCGGCTGCCCGCCGCTACCCCGCCGACGAGATGCAGCGCGCCACGGTACCGGCATCCGCCACCGGCAGCGGCGGCAGTTCCGCGGCCAGCTCGCGATCGTCGATGCGGATACGCGCCTGCTCGCTGAGCATGCGCAGTTCGCCGGCGACGTCCCGCGCCAGCCAGCTCACCGATTCGTCGGGATGCGCGGCCAGCATCTCCACCATGCGCACGTGGCGCTGGTTGCCAGTGGCGCGCAGCGCGAGCAGCGCATCGAGCACCACGCCGGTGTCGCGATCGCGCAGGAGCGGTGCGACCCTGTCGGCGGCGGAGGCGTGGCGCGAGCGTGCCAGTTCCACCAGCGCCTGCTGGCGCTCCGCCGGCGTCGGGGCCTGCAGGCCAGTGGCGGCCTCGGCCACGTGCAGCTCGATCAGGCTGTTGTCGCCACGCGTGGACGCCACCTGGGCCAGCACGCGCCGGAAGGCGGGATCGGACTGCTCGAGGTAGAGCTGCGCGAGCGCGGAGTCGGGCAGCACCTGCGGGTTGTCGGCCAGGTCGAACACGCCTTTGCTGGCGACCGCGATGCCTTCGCTGCCCGGATGCGCGGCGACGAAGTCCTCGAGCTTCTCGCGCATGCTGCGGCGGTCGTTCCATGCCAGGGTGAGCAGCTCCTTGAGCTGCTGGTCGACGTCCGTCCGCTGCGGGGCCGGCGCTCGACCCGCTGCAGGCGGTGGCCGCGATCCGCTTGCGGCAACGGCGGTCGCGGCCGCCGGTCGGACCTGCGCCGGCGGCTGGAGCGCCGCCGGCCTGCGTGCGAGCTCGGCCTCCAACTCGGCAACCCGTGCAGCGAGGGCGTCGTCGCCTGGACCGTGCTGGCGGGCGTTGCCGCCCGCCAGCACGACGGCCATCGCGCCCGCCGCCAGTCCCAGCGTGGCCGCGATCGCGAGGCCTGGCAGGTGTGCGCGCGAGATGGCCATGGCGCGCACTCAGAGGTTGCCGAAGCCGATCGCGCCGTTGCAGTGCAGCCATTCGCTGCGGCCATTGCCGCCGCCGCACTGGCCGTTCTGGTAGACGCCGGTGTTGTAGGTCTGGTCCTCCGCCTGGCGGACCTGGCCGTCGACGCTGAGGTAGTCGACCTGCACGTCGCGGTTGCCGCCGTCGTTGGTGAATTCCACCACCGAACCGCCGGAAGCCGAGGTGGTGGCGGTGTAGTTGGCCATGCTGGTGGTGAGCGTCCAGCTGGCGACCGTGGCGTTGTTGACCTTCAGCGAGATGGCCTCGCCCCCGGCGGTGCCGCGCGCGCGCACGGTGATGGTCTTGCTGCCGCCACCGCCCCCGCCGCCTCCACCGGTGCCGGAACTGACCGTGATGTCGCTGCTGCCCTGGCTCTGGTAACCCTCGGTGGCGAACACCATGTAGTCGTGGTTGCCGAGGTTGAGGCCGCGGCTGGCCCAGTAGTTGAAATGGTTGGCGACGGTGATCGTGCCGGAGATGTTGCCGAATCCGCGCTTCGGATTGCGCACGCTGAAGTACTGGTAGAACGTGCTGTTGTTGCCTTCGATCGACGGCGCGTTCTGGCGCAGGCAGCGGCGCACGTTGTAGGTGGCGCCGTCGCTCTGGAAGCTGCCGAAGTCCTGTCCGCCCGCGCAGTTGGCCGGGTTGTAGGAGCCGTAGCTCTCGATTACGTAGTACTCGATCAGCGGGCCGCGGGTCCAGCCGTACAGCGCCAGGTAGGAGTTCTGGCTGTTGTTGACGCCGTAGTAACCCGAGTAGTTGACCACGCGCGGGCCACCCGGATTCCAGCCCTTGCCGCCGACCCAGTTGTTGGTGTTGCTGGTCCACTGGGAGCTGTAGCGCCCGCCGGAATGCAGGGTCATGGATGCGCTGCCCGAGTCCTTCCAGAACGTGTAGTAGTAACCGTCGTGCGTGCCGGTGGAATTGTTGTTGAGCGTCTGCGCCTGCGCGACGCCGGCCGCGAGCGCGAGCGCTCCGGCCAGTGCGGTGGCGGCCAGGCCGCGGCGATGGAACTTCATCATCTCGATTCTCCAAATGCAGTGGCGCCCTTGCGGCGACGCGTGCGCTGCCGTGGGCGTTTCGATGGGATTGCATGGATGATGGATGCCCTGCGGATGCAGGACCGGGGGCATTGCCGCGCCAACCGTGGAACGCGTCGACCGGGACGTCACCGGCCGGGCTGGATGGCGCCATGCCGGCAGGCATGGAATCGAATGCTTCAACACGACAGCCCCTCCCTGGGTACTGCGAGTGCGACTTCGCTGCTGCGTCCAAACCGGAATGGTAGCGCTACCATTTCGGCGGGGCGGAGTAATAGCAGGATGCCCGCACGCCTGAAGCGAACTGTGTCGCGTTTTCGCACGCGTGCGTCGTCCGCGCGATGCGAATCAAGCGCTAACGCTGCGTTTCCACCTCTCCATTCGCCACCGATCGTGCGGCGACCAGCGCTGTCATGTGCGCTGCAGCAAGAACATGGGCCGCTGACCGGTCCGCGTCGAGGACCCCGGTTGCGGCCCTGCAATCGTCGCGTCGATTGCGGCAACCCTCCCCGTTACCGGTACGGCCGCGGTCCCCGCCAGACCAGTTCACCGCGCCGGTACACCTGGTGCATGTTGATCACCTGCCGCGCGTCGCCGATCCGCTCCAGCTCCGGCGAATCCGGAGGCAGCAGGCGGCAGGGCCCCGACTCGCGGCGCAGCGCGGTTTCCAGCGGGCAGACCATGAGATCGCGCGTCCCCGGCAGCGGAATGAAGACCTCGGTCATGCCGCGGTCGCGCCATTCGCGCAGGCGGCGTTCGCTGGCCAGGTCGTAGTAGACCTGGTAGCCGCCCGCATCCACGCTCGGCTGGCTGGAGGGGTTGTCGCGACGGCGGCTGGGCTGGGTGCCGATGCCCATGTCGGGGCCCTGGTGCACCGGCGCGGTCTCGCGCGGCAGCATGCCCGGGGGCTGGCCATAGCGATGTCCCGGCCGCCGCGAGGCGGGCGCGGACGGACGGGGCGCCGCCGCAGCCTGCGGCTGCGGCGTGGGCGAGGGTCGCGCCGGGCGACGGGGCGACGGCGGGACCTGCACCGGGTCGGGTTGCGGCAGCGCGACCGGCGCCGCGGCCACCGGCACCGGCGTGGATTCCACGCGCGCGGCCGCGCGGGGCGCATCGGCGGGAGGTTCGGGCGTGGCCGGCGGCAGCGGCGAAGGGACGGGCTGCGGCGGCGCGTCGCCGATGAAATCCACCAGGGTCACGCTGCCGGCCGACGCGCCCTGCGGTCGGTCCATCGTCATCGGCGGCGCACGCCATGCCAGCACCAGGCAGGCCAGGTGGAACAGCACGCTGAGCAGCAGCGCGGCCCAGTGCTGCAGGCGATCGATGCGGGAGTGGATGCTGGCGCCGGCCGGACGCGGGGCCTCGTTCATGCCGCCGCGGACGTGTCGGGGGGAAAAGCGCGCATTGCGGGAATGGGCGAGGCCAGCGGCCGCACATCGTACCGCCTCGACCTTGAACGGACGCGGCGCCGCGCGGGCGGCCGGACAACCGCCTACATCGGCGGCTCGATGACCTCGTCCAGGCGATCGGAGGGCACCAGGTAGCCGCCATCCTCCACGGCCGCGCGCACGTCGAGCAGCTCGGCCTGCAGCTCCCCGAGCTCTTCCGGCAGCGCGGCGCCGACCAGGGCGATGCAGCGCTGGTTGAACCATTCCCAGAACTGGCGGAAGGTCTTGCCGTGCCAGTGGTGGTGGCCGATGCCGTGGTAGAGCTCGCCCACGGCGATGGTCAGTTCGTTGCGCATGGGCGGGGGCCTGGTCGGGCGGTTGGGGAGGGGATTGTGCGCCCGGACGGCGCCGGGCGCCGCCGACCTGCGATCATGGCGCATGAGCACAGCGCCTGCCTTCAGCACCCTCGCCCTGCCCGACACCCTGTTGCAGGGCGTCCACGCGCTCGGCTACGCGGCGATGACGCCGGTCCAGGCGCAGTCGCTGCCCGCGATCCTGGAGGGTCGCGACCTGGTCGCGCTGGCGCCCACCGGCAGCGGCAAGACCGCGGCGTTCGGCCTGGGCCTGCTGTCGCGGCTGGACGCCTCGCGGATCCAGACCCAGGCGCTGGTGCTGTGCCCGACGCGGGAACTGGCCGACCAGGTGGGCAAGCAGCTGCGCAGGCTGGCGGTGGGGATTCCCAATCTCAAGCTCTCGATCCTGTGCGGCGGCATTCCGCTCGGCCCGCAGCTCGCCTCGCTGGCGCATGCACCGCACGTGGTGGTGGGGACTCCGGGCCGTATCCAGGAGCTGGCGAAAAGGCGCGCGCTGGCGCTCGACGGCGTTCGCAGCTTCGTCCTCGACGAGGCCGACCGGATGCTCGACATGGGTTTCGAGGAGGCGATCCGCGACATCGTCAGGCGACTGCCCGCCTCGCGCCAGGGCCTGCTGTTTTCGGCGACCTTCCCCGACGAGATCCGCGCGCTTGGCGGCGCGATGCTGCGCGATCCGCTGGAAGTGAGCATCGACCAGGGCCGGCAGCCAACGACCATCGAGCAACTGTTCTTCGAGGTCGATCCCGCACGGCGCGCGCCGGCGCTGGCGGCGCTGCTGCTGCGCCATCGGCCGGAGTCGGCGGTCGTGTTCTGCAATACGCGCGCCGATACCGTCGAGGTGGTTGGCTCGCTGACGCATTACGGTTTCTCCGCGCTCGCCCTGCATGGCGACATGGAGCAGCGCGACCGCGACGAGGTGCTGGTCCAGTTCGCCAACCGCAGCTGCAGCGTGCTGGTGGCCAGCGACGTAGCCGCGCGCGGCCTGGACGTCGAAGACTTGGGCGCGGTGGTGAACTACGAACTGCCCAGCGATGCCGACACCTACCTGCACCGGATCGGGCGCACCGGCCGCGCCGGGCGCGATGGCCTGGCGCTGAGCCTGTGCGCGCCGCGCGAACTGCCGCGCGCGCGCGCGATCGAGGACCGGCAGGGTCGCGCACTGCGCTGGGAACCGCTGCAGCCGCTGTCGGGCAGGGCCACCGGCGTGGTCGCTGCGCGCATGGCCACGCTGCGCATCGACGCAGGCCGCGGCGACAAGCTTCGCGCCGGGGATATCGTCGGCGCGCTGACCGGCGATGCCGGCCTGCACAAGGACGAGATCGGACGGATCGATGTGTTCGCCACGCGCAGCTACGTGGCGATCACGCGCCGGCATGCGGCGCGGGCGCTGGCCGCGCTGCGCGCGGGCAGGATCAAGGGCCGCAGGTTCCGCATCGCCGCGCTCTAGCGCTGGCCCGCGGCGCCGAGCGTCAGCCCGACGTGGCATCGCCGGGTCGCCGCATGCGCGGCAATCCGGTCCGGGCGTCGAACGGTTCGCCGAGGAACAGCAGGCGCACGCCGGGCTCGTCCGCCAGCGCGGCCAGGTCGTCGGCCATCCGCTGCATGGCCAGCTGCAGTGCCTGCATCGCGTCCACGCCGCAGGCATTGCGGACGGAAACCGCTCCGCCCTCGCGCCAGCGGACGGGGCAGCGCCAGTCCATCCCGCCCACCGTCTCGACGTCCCGCACCGGCTCGCCGATCTCCAGCTGCAGGCACGCGGCGTCGCGCCCCGGTCGAAGCACGGTCAGCGCGCGCGTGGCCACGACACGGGTGAACTCCGACGGGATGCGGGCGTTGGCGGACATGGAGCCGGCGCGGGGGGCTTGCCGACATCATGCCAGCGCACGGGCCGCGGTTTGCCGGGCAGCCTCCGCATGCCTGCGACGTTCCGGCAGCCGCCTGCGCTATTCGATCGCCGCTTCGGGTCCCGAAGCCGCCGCCACGATCTCGCACATGTGGTTCATCACCGCCTTCTTGCCGGCCATCTGTCCGCCGGCGATGGTGAACTGCAGCGAGACGTTGACCCCGCCCGCGTCCAGCGGCTTGACGTAGACACGCAATGGCGCGGTGGCACCACCGCCCTGGCCGCCCTTCACCGGGTTGGCCGCACGGATGTAGCCGTTGCGCTCCTGCACCGCCAGCACTTCCAGCCCTTGCTCGACGATCCTGTCGCGCACGCGGTAGAGCGCGGGCAGGTAGGCCACGCCGGCCACGTCCGCTTCGGTCGCGTAGGTCTTGCCGCTGGTCCAGGAGCCGTCCACCGTGAAATTCTGCTGGCAGGCGGCGTCGGTCGGTGCCGCGGTCGCGGGAGCCGTGGCCGCCAGGCACACGGCGGCGGTCAGCACTGCATGCTTCATGCGTCGATATCCTTGTCGTCGAGGATCCATCCCTGTGGAGCGCTGCGCACCCTGCACGCGGGAATCCCCGGATCGTCCGCGTGCGGAGGCGAGTATAGGGCGGCGACGCGGGATGTCGCCAGCGCCCAGCCGCATGCCAGGATGGTGTCCGCACGCACACGCGCCTGCGACCGGCCAGCCCGCATGTCCTACCATCCGATCAGCTGCGATTTCCACGACGTGCTCGAGGCAATCGCTACCCGCCGCGGCAGGGTGCGCATCGAGTTCCGGTCGGACCAGGGACTGCAGGCGCGCGAGGCGCGCATCGTCGACCTGGGACACGGCTCCGACGGCGAGTACATGACGCTGGACACTGGCGAGTCGGTGCGACTTGACCGGATCGTCTCGGTCGACGGCATCACCCTGGCACCGCCCGGCCAGCTTGGGGGAGACGACGCGGCGGGCTGAGCGGCTGGCCGGCATCGCTGCCAACCCGAAAAAAGACTACTTCGCCGACTTCGTCGAGGACTTCCTGGTCGACCGCGTCGTCGGCTTCTTCGCCGGCTTGCTCGTGGCCTTTCGGGGAGCTTTCCTCGCCGGCCTTTTCGCGGCCTTCTTCGTGGCCTTCTTGGCGCCCTTCCTTGTCGCCTTCTTCGTTGCCTTCTTCGTTGCCTTCTTCGTTGCCTTCTTCGTTGCCTTCTTCGTCGCCTTCTTCGTCGCCTTCTTCGCCGCCTTCTTCGTTGTCTTCTTCGTGGCCTTCTTCGCCGTCCTTCCGCCCTTCTTGCCCCCGCCGTCCTGCTTGTTGACCGTGGCCCAGGCGATGCGCTCGGCCGCCTCCGTCGAGCGTCCCCGCTTCTTCTCGCTGTCCTCGATGTGCTCGGCCTGGCGCTTCTGCTTGTCGGTGTAGCTGGATTTGTCGCCGCGTGGCATCGCCGCATCTCCGTGGGGAAACGCGTGCGAGCCTCGCATCCGCGGCGTGAAGTGCACGGCAACCCCACGCGGCTGCGGGTTCAGTTGCCCTGCACCGGCGCGACGCTACACTCGCCCGTCCCGCAATCAGGCAGCTGCGCCGATGTCTTCCGCCGCGTTACCGATCCGCTCGATCGCGCTCGCCGTGGCCGTGGCCGCAGCGACGGTCGCCTGCGGCTCGAACCGGCTCCGGTCCCAGGCACCGCCCCTGGGCGAGGTGTTCGGCGCCGAAGATACCTACTCGCGCAACTACGCGGCCGCGCCCGACGTGGCCTGCGAGGCCACGCGCCGGGCGCTGCTCGGGCAGGGTTACATCATCCGCGCGATGGCCCCCGACTCGCTGGAGGCGACCAAGCATTTCCAGCCCGAGTCCGACATCCACACCCAGCTCAACGTTCGCGCCACCTGCGTCACCGAACTTGGCGGCAACTCGATCGTGTTCATCAATGCCGTGCAGGAACGCTACGCGCTCAAGAGCCAGTCCAGTTCGGCCAGCGTCGGCGTGAGCATGATCGGTTCGGTGTCGGTACCGGTGCCGATCGGCAGCGGCAACGCCAACCTGGTGCGCGTGGGCAGCAATACCGTGCAGAACCAGGAGTTCTACACCCGGCTGTTCGACCGGGTGGGCTTCTACCTGCCCGGCACCCCGGCCAGCCAGCCGCCGCCCGCGCCGGAGCCCGACACCCCGCCCGACCCGGTGGTCGAGGAACTGCCGCCGGAACCGTCGCTGGACCGGGTGCGCGAGCCGGACCTCCGCTAAGCCGCGCGGGCGCGTTGTCGATGGCCGTCGGGACGATGCTCTACCTGGTGTATCTCGATGGCGACCTCGACACCATCGCCGATCCCAGCCTCGTGCCGCTCGCGCCGGGCCTTTATCTCGCCGAGTCCACGCAGCCGCGCTCGCGGCTGTACCACGCGATCAAGCGCCGCCATGCACCGCGCCGGCTGCTGGTGGCGCCGCTGGCCGACGACCCCAAGTTCAAGGGCATGCAGCCCGGCGCCCTGTCCTGGCTGCGTGCGCGTCGCGCACGTTGAAGGCGGTTACGCGGCTTCGGAGGAAGCGGGCTGCGCGGCCGCCACCAGCAGGCTGACCGACATGCCGGCGCGGCGCGCGCGCTGGGCGCAGGCGCTGGCGTAGTCGTTGGCCGCGGCGATGTCGACGAAATAGCCGTCGATGATGCAGTCGCGCGTCACTGCCCAGCCGCCGTCGACATCGGGCCTGACTTCGATTCGGGTACTCACGCTGGTCACCGGCACACCTCTCGCGGATGCTTCCGCCGTCGCTACGGGCGGCGCATCGTAGGCGCGGCAACGTCAACACCGTGTTTCGGATTCGCGAACGTCTGGTGACAGCACGGGGCCGCGCCGGTCAGCGCGTTCGCCGGCCGATCCGCGAGCCGGCCACCGCGGCCATGGCCAGCACCGCGGCCACCAGCAGCAGCGCGACCGCCAGCGACGCGCCCTGCGCCACGAAGCCGATCAGCGCCGGACCGGCAAGCACGCCGGCGTAACCCATCGTGGTCACCGCGGGAATGGCGAGATGTTCGGGCATGCGCGTCTGTTCGCCGGCCAGGGTGAACATCACCGGCACGATGTTGGCGCAGCCGACCCCGAGCAGCACGAATCCGGCCAGCGCCGACACCAGGCCCGGCGACAGCACCGCCAGCGCAAGGCCGGCCGCCGCTACCAGCCCCCCGGCCAGCACCGTCCGCACGCGCCCGGCCGCGGCGACCACGCGATCGCCCACCAGGCGGGTGCCGGTCATGGCCAGGTTGAAGGCGACGAAGCCCCAGCCGGCGCGTTCGAGCTCGACCTGCCTGGCCTCGTGCAGGAACACCGCGCTCCAGTCGAGCATCGCACCTTCGGCCAGGAAGCTGACAAAACACACCAGCCCGATGCCCAGCACCACCCCGCGGGGCAGCGCGAACACCGGGGCGCCGCCCGGCGCCCGATCGCCGCGCCAGGCGCGCGCCGATGCGCCACCCAGCAGCAGCACCAGCGCCGAGACCGCCAGCGTCGCCGCCAGCACCGGCACGCCCGCGCCCAGCAGCGCCGTCACCAGCACCGCGCCGGCCAGGCTGCCCACGCTGTAGAAGGCGTGGAAACCCGACATCATCGGCCGCGCCGCCTCGCGCTCGACCACGACCGCCTGGATGTTCATGGTGCAGTCCATCGCGCCCATCGCCGCGCCAAGCAGCAGCAGCACGCCCGCCAGCAGCCAGGCGTCGGCGGCCAGCGCCAGCATCGGCAGCAGCACCAGCATCAGCGCGGTGGACGCCAGCATCACCCGCCGGCAGCCCTGGCGCGCGGCCAGCGCGCCGGCCAGCGGCATCGCCACCAGCGACCCCAGCCCCAGGCAGAGCAGCACCAGCCCGAGCTGGGCATCGTCGAGGCCGGCGCGCAGCTTGGCGAAGGGCACGATCGGCGCCCAGGTGGCGATGACGAAGCCGGGGATGAAGAAGGCGGCGCGGGTTGCGCGCTGCTGCGCGCGTGGATCGATGGACAAGGACGGAACCGGTGGACGAAAGCCCGGCACGATACCCGCACGCGCCGGCGCGCGGTACACCACCGGCGCGATTCCGCGATGCGCTGCGCGCGGCCGGCGACTTCGCGCCTTGCGTCCGGGCCCCTTCCTGCCCCGCAAACGCGGAAGGGGCGCGCAGGCGGGACCGGACTGCGGCACCATGCCATCGGGTTCCGATGGGAGGACGCGATGCGGGCGACATACCTGGGGATGGCGGCATGGGCCGCGCTGGCGGTGGCAGCCACCGCGAATGCGGACGATGCGCCCGCGTTTCCATGGCCGGACGGCCGGCGCGCGGCGGTCAGCCTGTCCTACGACGACACCCTGCCTTCGCAGCTGGACACCGCCATCCCCGCGCTCGACCGGCACGGGCTCAAGGGCAGCTTCTACCTCACCCTGGCCGCGGAACCGCTGCGCCAGCGGCTCGAGGAGTGGCGCGCGGCCGCGCGCAATGGCCACGAACTGGGCAACCACAGCCTGTTCCACCAGTGTTCGGCGCGCGGGCCGGGACGCGAATGGGTGCAGCCGGCGCAGGACCTGGACGCGACCAGCGTGGCGCAGATGCGCGCCCAGCTGGAGGTGGCCAACACCATGCTGCACGCCATCGACGGCAGCACCGAGTTCACCTTCACCGCGCCCTGCGGCGACCGCACCGCGCGCGACGGCGACTACATTGGCGAGGTGGCCGGCCTGTTCCTCGGCATCAAGCTGGTCGGCGGCACGGTGGTGCCGGACATGTGGGCGCTCGATCCGGCGGCGGTGCCGGTGACGGTCCCGGTCGACGCCAGCGGCGCCGACCTCATCGCGCTGGTCGAGGAAGCCGGACAGCGCGGCACCATGGTCAACTTCACCTTCCACGGCATCGGCGGCGACCACCTGGCCGTCGGCGCGCAGGCGCACGAGGAACTGCTGGCCTTCCTCGCCGCCAACCGCGACCGCTACTGGACCGCCACCTTCCGCGACCAGATGCGGTGGGTGCGCCGGCAGCAGGCGGCCGTCAGTCCGCGCTGATCCCGCGGCCGGTAGCCGCCCACCACAGCCCGCCGTAGAGATGCTGCAGGTAGGCCGCGTCGTCGTATGCGGCGGGCGGATGGCCGAGCGCGGTGACGAATACGCGCCCGCCGTCGTAGGCGTGGTACCAGGCCACCGGGTGGTCGACGCCCATGCCGCGTGCCTCCTGCCCCGGCCAGATGCGGGTCGGGTCGTAGCTCGACTCGTCCACCGACAGCACGGTGCGCAGGCCGTCGACCAGGGGTGGTCCGAACTCGTACCACTCGTCGCTCCAGATCCAGCGCGCCGGCAGCCCGAACGCCGCCGGGAATCCGGCGTCCTCCACCCTCACCGTGGCGGTCTGCACCATCGGATGGATGCGGAAGGCACGGCCGACCAGGCGCTCGAACCAGGGCCAGTCGCCCGCGGGACCGAAGATCAGCGCGCGGTGCACCGCGACCACGCCGCCGCCGGCGCGCACGAACGATTCCAGCGCGCCGCGCTGCCCGCGCGCCAGCGCATCGCCGGGCGTGTTGAGCAGCACGATCGCGGCATAGCCGGAGAGGTCGCCGTCGAACGGCGCGGTGTTCCAGGCCCAGTCGAGGTCGAAACCGTGCTGGCGCGCCATCTGCTCCAGTCGCGGCTTGGCCACCACCGTGTAGTCGTGGTGGTAGCGGTTGGGCTGGGCCACCACCAGCACCCGGAACTGGCCCTGCGCCGCGGCGGGCCGGATGGGCAGGAGCAGCAGCACGCACAGGAGCAGCAGGAGGGGTCTGGCCATCGGCCCATCATAGCCAGCGCCGCGACCTTCGCTCCGCCTTCGCGCCCGGCTGCGATGATCGACGCCCGATCCTGCAGCGAGCCGCCGCCAATGCCCCCTGCCCGCAAGCGCCGCAGCCGCAGCACGTCCGCGCGGCTGATGGAGATGACCCTGCTGGCGCCCACCGTCGCCGGCACGCGCCTGGCGCGGATGGGGCGCGAGGGCATGGCGCCATCGGCGCGTGGACGCGCGGAGATGGTCGCGATGGTGCTGGAGAAGCAGGTCGCGTTCTCGCTGGCGTGGACCGCGATGGCCACCGAGCTGTGGCGCATGCAGTTGCGCCTGGCTTCGTCCTGGATGGCGGGAGTCCCGTCGGCGGCGCAGACCACGCGGATGCTCGAGCAGGGACTGCGCCGCGCCACCGCGCAGGCGCTGGCGCCGGTCCACCGGCGCGTGCTTGCCAACGCCCGCGGCAGGCGCTGAGGCTCAGGCAATCTCGAGTCGGTCGCGTCCGCCGCGCTTGGCCGCATACAGCGCGCGATCGGCCCGCGCCAGCACGTCGGCCGGGCGATCGCCCGGCTGGACCGCCGCCAGTCCGGCGCTCACCGTCACCCGCCTGGCCTGCGGCATCGACGCCACCGCGGCGCGCATGCGCTCGCAGCAGGCCTGCGCGGCCTCGAGCGTGCCCTCGAACAGCCAGGCGAACTCCTCGCCGCCATAGCGCGAGAGCACGCCGTCGCCGGCGGCACCCGCCAGCGCGGTGGCCACCGCCACCAGCACCTCGTCGCCCACCACGTGGCCGTGGGTGTCGTTGATCGCCTTGAAGTGGTCGATGTCCAGCAGCGCCAGGCACCAGCGGCCACCGCCCGACAGCGCCCGCGCCAGCGCCGCGCCCAGCGCGCGCCGGTTGGCCAGCCGGGTCAGGGGATCGGTCCGCACCTGCTCGTCCAGCGCGGCATTGCGCAGCGCGAGCTCGGCGTTGAGGCTGCGCAGGCGCTCTTCGTACCAGCCGCGCTCCGCCAGCTGCAGCTGCAGCTCGGCGGTGACGCGGCGCAGCTCGAACTGCGCCGAGACCTGGCGCGACAGCGCTTCGAGCGCCTGCAGCTGGTACACCGCCAGGTGCCGGGGCACGCGATCCATCACGCACAGCGCGCCCACCGCCATGCCCTCGGGACCGAACAACGGCGCCGCGGCATAGAAGCGGATGCCGTCCTTGCCGGTGACGAGCGGGTTGTCGCGGAAGCGTTCGTCCTGCAACGCGTCGGGCACCACCAGCACGCCCTGCTGGAGGATCGCGTGGCCGCAGAACGCGAACTCGCGCGGTGCCTCGCTGGCCTGCAGCCCAAGCCGGGCCTTGAACCACTGCCGTTCGGCGTCGACCAGGGTCACCGCCCCCATCGGCACGCCGCACACCGCCGCCGCGATCGCGACCAGGTCGTCGAACCTGGCCTCGTTCTCGGTGTCGAGGATGCCCAGCGACTGCAGGGCCGCGAGCCGTTGCTCCTCGTTGTCCGGCGTGCCTGCCTGCTGCATGTCACATCCCACCGGGGCGACGCCGGCAGCCTACGCCATCCGGCGGCGACCAGGCGCATCGGCCCGGCGCGCCGCCGCCGGAGCCGGCCAGGGACGGCCGGACGGACACGCGGAACGGGCACCGCGGGCCGCTACAATACGACTCCGCATGGGGGCGTCCATGCGCCGCGACGGGGCAGCGCGCGGCACCAGGGGAACACAGTGCAGGCTGGCAAGCTCCATTGGGTGGTCACGCTCAACCGGCGCAACCGGTCGCTGTTCTTCGCGCTCGGCCTCTCGGCGCTGGGTGCGCATCTTGCCTACCTGCAGGCCGGCCCGCTGATGTGGACGCTGCTGCTGCTGCAGCTGCTGGTCTATCCGCAGCTGGTCTACTGGCGCGCCGCGCGCGCCGCCGATCCGCTGCGCGCCGAACTGCAGAACCTGCTGGTCGATGGCGTGCTGCTGGGGGCATGGAGCGCGGTGTGGGGCCTGCCGCTGTGGATCAGCTTCATGCTGTTCGTCGGCGTATGCATCAACGTGGTCATCTTCATGGGCATCCCGTCGCTGTGGAAGGGCGTGGTCGCGATGCTGGCCGGCGTGGGCCTCGTGGCGGCGGTGCATGGGCTGGAGTTCCGGCCGCACACCGAACTGCACACCTCGCTGCTGTGCATCGTGCTGCTGACCGCGTACCTGCTGATCGTCGCCAACGACGCCTACCAGCGCGGCGTCAAGCTGCGCGACAGCCGCCACGAACTCGGCCAGCGGCTTGCGCAGATCACCCGGCTGCAGTCGCAGCTGCAGGAACAGGCCGAGCGCGATCCGCTCACCGGCCTGCACAACCGCCGCTTCCTCGACGACGCCCTGGAGCGCGAACTCGCCGCCTGCGCGCAGACCGGCGCACCGCTGGCCCTGGTGCTGATCGACATCGACCGCTTCAAGCGGATCAACGACACCTACGGGCACCCGGCCGGCGACGAGATGATCCGGCGCCTGGCCGACCTGCTGCGCGACCGCGTGCGCGACGGCGGCCTGATCGCCTGCCGCTACGGCGGCGAGGAATTTCTGCTGATGCTGCCGGGCACCACCGTGGACGAGGCGATGGCGATGGCCGAGGAGCTGCGCACGACGTTCGCGTCGCTGGAAGTGGTCTCCGGCGGCCAGGCGATGCGGACCACGCTGTCGATCGGCGTGGCCGGCTGCCCCGAGCACGGCGACGCCGCGCAGCGCCTGGTGCTGCGCGCCGACCAGGCCCTGTACGAGGCCAAGCTGCGCGGCCGCAACCAGGTCGTGCGCGCCTCCGAGCTGCGCGAGGTGTCGCATCCGCTGGCCAGCCCGGCCTGATCGCGGCCTCGCCGCGACGGCGGCGGCGCGATGGTTTCAGCTGCATCGACGCTGCGCTGCAGCGGGAATCGCGACGACACGCGCAGGCATACTCGCGCGGCGTTCGCCGACGCGCGCGCCAACCTCATCAGGGAGTTCCGCATGAAGATCCGCATGGCGGCCGTCCTCGGCCTGCTGCTGGCCGCGTGCCAGCCCGCACAGGACGGCGGCAGCGCCGCATCCGCGCCCGCCACCGGGCCCGAGGCCACTGCGGTCGCGAAGCCGGTGGTCGATGCCGCACACATCGATGCGGTGCTGCGCGCCATCGTCGAGGAAGGCCGCGCAGTGGGCGTGTCGGCCCTGGTCCACGAACGCGGGCGCGAAGCCTACTTCGGCGCGTTCGGCATGGCCGACCGCGAGGCCGGCCGCGCGATGGCGCGCGACACCCTGGCCCAGGTCTATTCGATGACCAAGCCGGTGACCGGCGTCGTGCTGATGTCGCTCTACGACGAAGGCCTGTTCGAACTCGACGCGCCGCTCTCGGACTACCTGCCCGAGTACGCCGGCGTGCGCGTGCTGGCCGGCGAGGACGCCAGCGGCCAGCCGGTGCTGGTGCCGCCGCAGCGGCCGATCCTGGTGCGCGACATCCTGCGCCACACCGCCGGCTTCGCCGCCGCCTTCGAGGACAACGCCGCGGCCGCGCGCTACCGCGAGGCCGACATCGATTCGCGCGACATCACTCTGGCGCAGATGTCCGAGCGCCTGGCGGCCGTGCCGCTGGCCTACCAGCCGGGCACGCGCTGGCTGTACGGAATCTCGGTGGACGTGCAGGCGCGGCTGGCCGAGGTGCTGGCCGGCAAGCCCTTCGCCCAGCTGGTGCGCGAGCGCGTGCTCGATCCGCTGAAGATGGAGCAGACGACCTGGCACGTCGCCACCGGCCAGCGCGACCGCATGGCGGCCATGTACGAGCTCGCCGACGGTGGCTTCCGCCGCCTGCCCGACTCGCCGGCGCTCGACAACGCCTATCGCGAGTTCACGCTGGAGGCGCCCGGCGGCTACGGCCTGGTGTCCACGCTCGACGACTACATGCGCTTCGGCCGCATGCTGCTCGAAGACGGCAGCCTCGACGGCGTGCGCGTGCTCAAGCCCGAAACGGTGCGGCTGATGGGCACGGACATGCTGCCGCCCGAAGTCGGCGACGACCGTTCCTGGCTGCCCGGCAAGGGCCAGGTCGGCTTCGGCATCGACTTCGCCGTGCGCCATTCGCCGCCGGCGAGCGCGGAAGAGGCGTCCGGCGCGGTCGGCGAGTTCTTCTGGGACGGCTATGCCAACACCCTGTTCTGGGTGGACCCGGCCAACGAGATCGTCGCGGTGCTGTTCACCCAGTACATTCCGCCCGGCGGGACCGACCTGCACAAGCGCTTCCGCGACGCGGTGTACCACGGCCATCCCGAGGCCTCATCCGCAGGCCGCTGAACCACCATGCAAGGCGGCGGCGCCGATGTCGATCCGCGCCGCCGTCAATCGTCTTCACGGCATCCCACGCAGGAGCCGTCCCGATGATCCAGCCCCGTTCCGGCAGCTGCCACTGCGGCCGCATCCGCTTCCGCTGCGAAGTGGACCTGGCGCCGGCAGGCGCGCGCTCGCCGCAGCTGCGTCCCGGCCCGTGGTACGCCAGCACGCTGCGCTGCAACTGCAGCTACTGCCGCAAGACGCGCATCTGGAAGGCGCACGTGCCGGCCGAGGCCTTCACCGTGCTCGCCGGCGAGGACGCGCTGGGCCGCTACCGCTTCGGGGAATGCTCGATCGAGCACTGTTTCTGCCCCGACTGCGGCGTGAACACCTTCAGTCGCGCCGCGTTCGATGCGATGGGCGGCAGCTTCGCCTGCATCAATGTCGCCTGCCTGGACGATGCCGCGCCGGAGGAGCTGGCGGCCGCCCCGGTGCGCTACGAGGACGGCGCGCACGGGGACTGGCACTCGGCGCCGCCGATCGTGTCCTACCTGTAGCCGGACCCTGCGCGCCGCGCGTGACCGGCGGCGCTTAACGCATCGGCCCCGCTTTCTTCACGACGGCCTTCCGCTGCGGCGCTAGCGTGGAAGTCCACGTCGCCGGAGGTTCGTGCATGACCCAGACGCTCTACGCACAGGACGAGGCGGGCAACCGCCACAAGGTGATCCAGCGCCTGGAGGCGCCCGAAGGCGGGCAGGATGCCCCCGACCATCGCGCTTCCCGGTTGGTGTACACGCTCTCGGACGGCAGTCCGGTGCGCCGCGTGGACAACGACACCTTCCAGATCGTCAGCACCGGCGCCTACATCACCACGGTGCAGGAATAACCGCCGCCCGACGGGCCAGGCGCGAGTCCGCTAGATCGTGATCGCCTGGCTGAGTTCGCGCCAGCTCGGCGGGCGCGGCCAGTCGGGTTCGAGGTTGCCCTCGATCACGCGCCGCAGGTCGCGGCGGTCGAGCTGGGGCGCGACCCCGTGCAGCAGCGCCAGCGCGTACTCGCGCAGCACGCGTCCGCGCGGAATCACCGCCCAGGTGATGCACTCGGGGATTTCCGCCGGCGCCTCGAGGATGCGCAGGTCGTCGTCCTCGCGCGGGCCGGTCGCCATCTCCGCGAGCAGCCCGGCGCCGAGGCCGGCGCGCACGTAGGTCTTGATCAGGTTGGCGTCGCGCGCGGTCATCGCGATCTGCGGCTCGACCCCGGCGCTGGCGAAGGCGCGGCGCATCGAGGAGTCGCCGCGGGTGGAGGATTCGTAGCTGATCAGCGGATGCCGCGCCAGCTCGGCCAGGGTCGGCGCGCGCGACAGTTCCGCCAGCGGGTGCGAGGCCGGCACCAGCAGCACCCGCCGCCAGCGGTACAGCGGCACCGGCAGGCCGCCGGAGGGCGTGCTGCCTGCGGTGCTGATCAGGGCCAGGTCGGCGCCGTCGTGCAGCAGCTGCAGCACTTCGGGATCGCTGGCCGCCTGCAGGTCCACGTCCACGCGCGGGAACTCGCGGCGGATCGCGGCGATCACCGGCGGCAGCACGTAGCGCGCCTGGGTGTGGGTGGTGGCCAGCAGCAGGCGGCCGCTGTACTCGCCGCGCTCGTTGGCCGCGTAGCTGCGGATGTTGGCGGCCTCGGCCAGGATCCGGCGCGCGTGTTCGAGCACCCGCTCGCCGGCCGGGGCGATGGCGTCCAGGCTGCGGCCCTTGCGCACGAACAGCTGGAAGCCCAGTTCGTCCTCCAGTTGCTTGAGCTGCTTGGACAGCCCCGGCTGGGTGGCATGCACGCGCTCGGCGGCCAGGGTGATGTTGAGCCCCGAATCGGCGATCGCGACCAGGTAGCGCAGCTGGGTGAGGGTCATGGCCGGCGTCCGCGCGGCCCTGGTTTCGGCCGCAACATTATCCTTTCATCATGATGGAAAGATGGAATGGCGGAGCATAGACCCGTCATTCCCTGCTGTCCACGCCGCTCCAGACGGTGCTTATGCCGGCGAGGCATAAGCGCAGGACCGGTCGCCATTTCCTCGGACCGCCCGCCACTCGCTAGCGTCGCTCCACGCCAACGCGACCGCCCCGATGCCAGAGACCGCCTCCCCCCGGCTGTTCCCCCTGTTCGCCGACCTGCGCGGCCGTGCCGTGCTGGTGGTCGGCGGCGGCGCGGTGGCGGCCCGCAAGGTCGAGGCATTGGCCGGCACCGGCGCGCGCATCCGGGTCGGCGCCCCGGCGCTGGAGCCGGCGCTGGCCGCGGCCGCCGCGCGCGGCGAGCTCGAGCACCTGCCCGGCCGCTTCGTGCCGTCCTGGCTCGACGGCACCTGGCTGGCCATCGCCGCCACCGACGATGCAGCGGTCAACCGCGCGGTCGCCGAGGCGGGCGAGGCGCGCGGCGTCTGGGTCAACGTGGTCGACGACGCCGCGCTGGCGCGCGTGCAGCTGCCGGCGCGCGTGGAACGCGGACCGCTGCAGATCGCCATCTCCAGCGGCGGCGGCGCGCCGATGCTGGCGCGGCTGGTGCGCGAGCGCCTGGAGACGCAGTTCGACGAGTCCTTCGGCGCGCTGGCCGGCCTGCTCGCCCGCCATCGCCGGACGATCGTGGCGCGCTGGCCCGACACGGCCGCGCGTCGCCGCGCCTTCGAGCGCCTGCTCGCCGGCCCGCTGCAGGGCCTGCTGCGCCGGCGTCGCCATATCGAGGCCGAGCGGATGCTGGAGCGCGAACTCGCGCCTGCCGGCGACGCCGCGCCGGCACGCGGCTCGGTGGCGCTGGTCGGCGCCGGCCCGGGCGATGCCGGCCTGCTCACCCTGCGCGCGCTGCGCCTGCTGGGCGAGGCCGACGTGATCCTGCACGACCGCCTGGTCAGCAGCGAGGTGCTGCAGCTGGCGCGGCGCGATGCCGAACGCATCGAGGTGGGCAAGCAGGCCGGCCGCCACGCCGTGCCGCAGGAGGCGATCAACGCCCTGCTCGTCGAACACGCTGCCGCCGGACGCCGCGTGGTCCGGCTCAAGGGCGGCGACCCGTTCGTGTTCGGCCGCGGCGGCGAGGAGCTCGAAGCCCTGCGCGCGGCCGGCATCGACTACGAAGTGGTGCCCGGCATCACCGCCGCGGCGGCGTGCGCCGCCTACGCCGGCATTCCGCTCACCCACCGCGACCATGCCCAGTCGGTGCGCCTGGTCACCGCCCATGCGAAGGAAGGGCCGGACACCCTGGACTGGGCGGCGCTGGCGCAGGAGCGGCAGACCCTGGCCTTCTACATGGGCGTGGCGCGGCTGGAGGTGGTGCAGGCGCAGCTGATCGCCCACGGCCGCCCGCCCGAGACGCCCTTCGCCCTGGTCGAGAACGGGACCCGCGCCGACCAGCGCGTGGTCCAGGGCCGCCTAACCGATTTGTCACACCTCGCGCGGCACCACGCCGTACAGTCGCCTGCCCTGCTGATCGTCGGCGAAGTCGCCGCACTGGCCGGCGCGCTGCACTGGTTCGGCGCCCCCCCGCTCGGCGCTTCCGACGTTCCGCTCGCGAACGCCGCCTGACCCTCCACCCGCATCGAGACCCGACCATGGCCCTGTACGACAGCATCCTCGACACCATCGGCAACACCCCGATCGTCAAGCTGCACCGCATCGCGCCGGCGCACGTCACCCTGTACGCAAAGGTGGAATCCTTCAATCCAGGCGGATCGGTCAAGGACCGCCTCGCACTCGCGATCGTGCTCGACGCCGAGGCGCGCGGCGTGCTCAAGCCCGGCGACACCATCGTCGAGGCCACCTCCGGCAACACCGGCGTGGCGCTGGCGCAGGTGGCCGCCGCGCGCGGCTACCGCTTCGTCGCGGTGATGGTGGAGACATTCTCGATCGAGCGCCGCAAGCTGATGCGCGCCTATGGCGCCAAGGTGATCCTGACCCCCGCCGCCGAGCGCGGCACCGGCATGGTGAAGAAGGCGAAGGAACTGGCCGAGAAGCACGGCTGGTTCCTGGCCTCGCAGTTCACCAACCCGGCCAACCCCGCCTACCACCGCCAGACCACCGCGGCCGAGATCCTGCGCGATTTCGCCGGCCGCCGGCTCGATTACTTCGTCAGCGGCTGGGGCACGGGCGGCACGCTCACCGGCGTGGGCGAAGTGCTCAAGGTCGCGCGTCCCGAAGTGAAGATCATCGCCACCGAGCCGGCCGGCGCCTCGCTGCTGGGCGGCAAGGAATGGACGCCGCACAAGATCCAGGGCTGGACCCCGGACTTCCTGCCCGACGTGCTCAGCCGCACCGTGCACGACCAGCTGCTGCCGGTCACCGACGACGAGGCGCTGGACACCGCGCGACGCCTGGCCGCCGAGGAGGGCGTGTTTGTCGGCATCTCCGCCGGCGCCACCGTCGCCGCCGCGCTCAAGGTCGCCGCCGATGCGCCGCAGGGGTCGGTGCTGCTCGCCACCCTGCCAGACACCGGCGAGCGCTACTTCTCGACCCCGCTGTTCGCCAACCTGGTCGAAGGTTCCGACGACGAATGGCTGGCCGGGATCGAGGGTGCGCGCGACGCCGCCTGACCATTCCCACCAGGACATCGCCATGAGCCTGTCCCCCGTCCCCACGCGCCCCGCGGCGCCCGCGCCGGCCGATCCCCGCGAGCCGGCGCCGATCAGCGAGGCCGAGCGCGCCGTCCTCGACGCCGTCCGCGACCTGGCCTACGGGCAGGTCGAGGTGGTGGTGCACTCCTCGCGCATCGTGCAGATCACGCGCAGCCAGAAGCTGCGGCTCGGCGACTGACGCCGCCGTTCCCAACCCGTGCCGACCGGACGACCGGAGGCGCTTCCCGGACCCCACAGAGGAAACGCCATGCGATTGTTCGAACCCCCGTTCCCGCCGTTGCCGCTGCGGCCCCGCCGGATCGCGCTCGCGCTGGGCCTGTCGCTGCTCGCGACCGCCGCGGCGGCGCAGGATACCGCCCCCACGCCCGAACAGATCGCCGAGCGCCTTCGCATCGTCGAACGGCGACTGGGCATCGCGCCGGTCGAAGGTGCGGTGCAGGATCCACTGGCTGAACTCGACCGCCGCCTGCGCGCGATCGAGCAGGGCCTCGACGAGCGCGACCGCCAGGCCACGGCCGTCGCGCCGACGCCAGCGGAAAAGCCAGCCGGCCCCGAAATCACCCTCGCCGCCGACAAGGGCGCCTCGATCCGCAGCGCCGACGGCAGGACCCAGCTCAAGCTGGGCGTGCTGGCCCAGGCCGACGGCCGGTTCTACGTCGACGACAATGCGCTGACCCAGAACGACACCTTCCTGTGGCGCACCCTGCGCCCGACCCTGGAGGGCACCTGGGGCGACTGGATCGGCTTCCGCCTGACGCCCGAGTTCGCAGGCGACAGCGCCAGCATCGTGGATGCCTGGATCGACCTGAAGTTCAGCCCCGCCGCGACCCTGCGCGTCGGCAAGACCACCTTGCCGGTGGGCCTGGAGCGCCTGCAGAGCAGCGCCTCGCTGGGCTTCGCCGAGCGCGGCCTGCCGTCCGAGATCGCGCCCAACCGCGACATCGGCGTGCAGTTGCAGGGCACGGGCGCCAACGCGAAACTCGGCTACGTGCTGGGCGTGTACAACGGCGCCGTCGACGGGCGCGACGCGCCGGGCACCAATCCGGACGACGAGTTCGAGGTCGCCGGACGGCTGTTCTTCGAGCCGTGGAAGGGCAGCGACAGCGCCCTGGCCGGACTGGGCTTCGGCGTCGGCGCCAGCACCGGCGACAAGCAGGGCGGCGGCAACAGCTTCCTGCCGCGGTACCGCACGCCGGGCCAGGCCACCTTCTTCGGCTATCGCGCCAGCGCCGCGGCCGACGGCACCCACGCGCGCTGGTCGCCGCAGGCCTACTGGTACGCCGGCCCGGTGGGCCTGCTGGGCGAGTACATCCGCTCCAGCCAGGACGTGGTCGACACCGCCAGCGGCGCGCGCGCCGCGCTCGACAACAGCGCCTGGCAAGTGCTGGGCAGCTGGGTGCTGACCGGCGAGAAGGCCGCCTACCGCGGGGTGAAACCCAACCGCCCGTTCTCGCCGGGACAGGGCGGCTGGGGCGCGTTCGAGCTGACTGGCCGCTATGGCCGCCTCGACATCGACGACGCCGCGTTCCCGCTCTACGCCGACCCGTCCAGCGCCGCCGCGCGCATCACCGCCTGGACCATCGGCCTGAACTGGTATCTCACCGGCAGCCTCAAGCTGGTCGCCAACTACGCGCAGGCGGATTTCGAAGGCGGCGCCGCGGACGGCGACCGTCCCGACGAGAAGACCTTCTTCACGCGCGCGCAGTTCTCCTTCTGACCTTTCCCGGAATCAATCCCATGCACATTCCCGCAAAACGCATCCTCGCCGCGCTTGCCCTGGGCCTCGCCGGACTGGCGGCCAGCGCCCACGCGCAGGACCTGGAACTGCTCAACGTCTCCTACGACCCCACCCGCGAGCTCTATGCCGAGTTCAACGACGCGTTCGCGAAGAAGTGGAAGGCCGACACCGGCCAGAACGTGACCGTGCGCGCCTCGCACGGCGGCTCGGGCAAGCAGGCGCGCTCGGTGATCGACGGGCTGGAGGCCGACGTGGTCACGCTCGCCCTGTCGGGCGACATCGACGCGATCGTCGAGAACAGCAACCTGATCGCGAAGGACTGGCAGCAGCGCCTGCCCAACAACAGTTCGCCCTACACCTCGACCATCGTATTCCTGGTGCGCAAGGGCAACCCGAAGCAGATCCAGGACTGGGGCGACCTCGCCAAGCCGGGCATCGGCGTGGTCACGCCCAATCCCAAGACCTCGGGCGGCGCGCGCTGGAACTACCTGGCTGCGTGGGCCTGGGCCTCGCGCGAGTACCGCAAGGGCGAACTGGTGGTGGACTACCTGAAGAAGCTGTTCGCCAACGTCCCGGTGCTCGACACCGGTGCACGCGGCTCCACCACCACCTTCGTCGAGCGCGGCATCGGCGACGTGCTGCTGGCCTGGGAGAACGAGGCCCTGCTGACCCTGGCCGACGGCGACACCGCCTCGAAATTCGAGATCGTCTATCCCAGCCTCAGCATCAAGGCCGAACCGCCGGTGGCCGTGGTCGACGCCAACGTCGCCAAGCGCGGCACCCGCGAGGTGGCCGAGGCCTACCTGCAGCACCTGTACTCGGCCGAAGGCCAGCACCTGGCGGCCAAGCACCACTACCGTCCCTCGCGGCCGGAGTCGGTGCCGGCGAGCGCGATCGCGCACTTCAAGCCGATCCGCCTGGTCACCATCGACGACGCGTTCGGCGGCTGGGCCAAGGCGCAGCAGCTGCACTTCGCCGACGGCGGCTTCTTCGACCAGATCTACCGTCCGCGCTGATGCGTCGCTCGGCACCAGGCCGGCATGATGCGGCGGGAGCGCTCCCGCCGCAGCGGCGCATGCGCCACCCCGCCCCTCCTTCGACATCACGTTCCCGCCGATGAGCACGCTGGCCCTGCCCTCCCTGTCGCGCCCCCGCTGGCGCCGACCGCTGCCCGGCTTCGGCCTGAGCCTCGGGCTGGGCATGGCCTGGCTGGGCGTGGTGGTGCTGCTGCCGCTGGCCGCGCTCACGGTCCGCGCGGCGGGGCTGGGCAGCGCCGGCTGGCTGCGTGCGATCCAGGACGAGCGCGTGCGGGCGGCGCTGAAGGTGAGTTTCGGCGCCTCCTTCGCCGCCGCCCTCATCGCCTCGCTGGCCGGCATGCTGGTGGCCTGGGTCCTGGTGCGCTACCGCTTTCCCGGCCGGCGCCTGCTCGACGCCCTGGTCGACCTGCCGTTCGCGCTGCCCACGGCCGTGGCCGGCATTGCGCTGACGGCGATCTACTCGCCCAACGGCTGGATCGGGCAATTCCTCGAACCGCGCGGCATCCAGGTCGCGTACCAGATGACGGGGATCGTGATCGCGCTGGTGTTCATCGGCCTGCCGTTCGCGGTGCGCACGGTGCAGCCGATCCTCGAATCGCTGGGCCACGAGCAGGAGCAGGCGGCAGCCTCGCTGGGCGCATCGCGCCTCACCGCGCTGCGGCGGGTGGTGCTGCCGGAACTGCTGCCGGCGCTGCTGACCGGCTTCTCGCTCGCCTTCGCGCGCGCGCTGGGCGAATACGGCTCGGTGATCTTCATCGCCGGCAACAAGCCCTACCAGACCGAGATCGCGCCGCTGCTGATCACCATCCGCCTGGAGGAGTACGACTACAACGGCGCGATCGCGCTGGCGGCGCTGATGCTGGCCGCCTCGTTCGCCTGCCTGCTGGCGATCAACCTGATCCCGCTGCTGTTCCGCCACGAACGCAGGAGCCGCCGCGATGTCTGATCCGCACGCCGCGCACGGACTGGAGCCGCCGGCCTGGCTGCGGCGCCTGCTGATCGGCAGCGCCGTACTGGTGATGCTGCTGCTGGTGGTGCTGCCGCTGCTGATGGTGCTGCTGTCGGCCTTCGGCAAGGGCTTCGCCACGTGGTGGAACGCGCTGACCACGCCCGACGCGCTGTCGGCGCTGAAGCTGACCCTGTTCACCGCCGCCATCGTGATCCCGGTCAACGGCGTGTTCGGCGTGTTCGCGGCCTGGGCGCTGACCCGCTTCGAATTCCGCGGCAAGCGCGCGCTGCTGGCCCTGGTCGACCTGCCGTTCGCGGTCTCGCCGGTGGTGGCGGGCCTGTGCCTGGTGCTGCTGTTCGGCTCGCAGGGCTGGTTCGCCGACCTGCTGCGTGCCTGGGACGTCAAGATCCTGTTCGCGCGCCCCGGCATCGTGCTGGCCACGCTGTTCATCACCTTCCCCTTCGTGGTGCGCGAGCTGGTGCCGCTGATGCAGCAGCAGGGCAGCGAAGAGGAGGTGGTCGCGCGCTCGCTCGGCGCCGGCGCCTGGACCATGTTCTTCCGCGTGACCCTGCCCAACATCAAGTGGGGCCTGCTGTACGGCGTGCTGCTGTGCGGCGCGCGCGCGATGGGCGAGTTCGGCGCGGTGTCGGTGGTCTCGGGCCACATCCGCGGCCTGACCAACACCCTGCCGCTGCACATCGAGATCCTCTACAACGAGTTCGACAGCACGGGCGCGTTCGCCGTCTCTTCCCTGCTGGCGGGACTGGCGCTGGTGACCCTGGTGCTGAAGTTCTGGCTGGAGGCCAGGCACGGCGACGCACTGGCCAAGGCGCACCGCAGGCATGGATGACATGCACTGCATCGGCCCCTCGCCCGCGCCGCCCGTGGCGACGGTGCGGCATCCACGCCGCCCACGGTTCTTCGCCGCGCGGCCATGGCCTGCCCGGGCACCGGTGGCGCGGATGACGCCTGCGCGCCTTGCCAGCTGCCCGCACCACCCCCGCACCTCGTTGCCGACCTCCCTTCCCACCGGATCCACGACATGCTGCTGATCAACGACGAGCTTGCGCACGACCGCCGCCCGCCGCCGGATGCAGGCGGTCCGCATTCACGCCCAGGCGCGGGCGCGATCGGCGATCATGCCCCCATGCACGGCACCGGCCAGGGCGTGGACCTGCGGATCGAGGGCGTGGCCAAGCGCTACGGCGCCACGGCCGCGCTCGACCAGGTGCACCTGCATATCGCCGCGGGCGAGCTGGTGGCCCTGCTCGGGCCGTCGGGCTCGGGCAAGACCACCCTGCTGCGCGTGGTCGCGGGCCTGCTGCCGGCCGACGCCGGCCGCGTGCTGTTCGGCGAGACCGACGCCACCCAGCTGAGCCTGCGCGAGCGCAACGTCGGCTTCGTGTTCCAGCAGTACGCGCTGTTCCGGCACATGACCGTGGCCGAGAACATCGCCTTCGGCCTGCGCAGCCGCCCGCGCGCGCGGCGTCCCGACAAGGCCACCATCCGGCGTCGCGTCGACGAACTGCTGGCGCTGATCCAGCTGCCGGAGCACGGCCAGCGCTATCCCGAACAGCTCTCGGGCGGGCAGAAGCAGCGCGTGGCGCTGGCGCGCGCGCTGGCGATCGACCCCACCATGCTGCTGCTCGACGAGCCCTTCGGCGCACTCGATGCCAAGGTGCGCGTCGAACTGCGCCGCTGGCTGCGGCGCCTGCACGACCAGACCGGCCAGACCACGGTGTTCGTCACCCACGACCAGGACGAGGCGCTGGAGCTCGCCGACCGCGTGGTGGTACTGCGCGACGGCCGCATCGAACAGGTCGGCACGCCGCGCGAGATCTACGACCAGCCGGCCACCGCCTATGTGTTCGACTTCATCGGCCGCGCCAGCGCGATCGAGGGACGGGTGCAGGACCGGCGTTTCCACGCGGAAGGACAGGCCGTCACGTTCGATGCGGGCGAGGTGGCCGACGGCCCGGCCCAGCTCTACCTGCGTCCGCACGACGCCCTGGTCGGCCCAGCCGGTGAAGGTCTGCAGGCGCAGGTGGCCGCCGTGCATCATCATGCCGGGCGCATCACCCTGGAATTGGCATTGCCGCTACAGGCGCAGGCGCTGGAAGTCGACCTGGTGGCCGCACCGGACGCGAGCGTGCCCGCCGCTGGCGAGCAGGTAGGCGTGCGCCTGCCGCGCTATCGCGTCTATCCAGCCTGAGCGAACCCGCGCCAGGCCGTCTTCTGAGTCTTCTCCAATCGAGGGACTGCGTCCTGCAGGCCCTGCATTGGGACTTCGGGCGGACCTCCGATCATCGCCCGTCGCCCAGGTGGCGCCCTTGCGACCGAAGGTGTGTCCGCACTGCGGCCCCACCGAAGCAGCCCCTATCAACCGCTACGAGCGGCCGTACACATCCTCGTAGCGCACGATGTCGTCCTCGCCCAGGTAGCTGCCCGACTGCACCTCGATCAGTTCCAGCACCTCGGTGCCGGGATTCTCCAGCCGATGCTTCGCGCCCAGCGGGATGTAGGTCGACTGGTTGGCATACAGCTCGAACACGTCGTTGTCGCGGGTGATGCGCGCCGTGCCGCGCACCACGATCCAGTGCTCGGCGCGATGCCGGTGCGACTGCAGCGACAGCCGCGCGCCCGGCTTGACCTTGATCCGCTTGACCTGGAAGCAGCCGTCCTCCTGGTCGATGGAATCGTAGCTGCCCCAGGGGCGGTGCACCTCGCGGTGCAGCACCGCGTGGCTGCGCTGGCCGGCCTTGAGCTGCGCCACCACGTCCTTGACCTGCTGCACGCGGTCCTTGTGCGCCACCAGCACGGCGTCGTCGGTTTCCACCACCACCAGGTCGTCCACGCCCACCAGCGCCACCAGCCTCCGCGCGTAGGCGTAGCTGTTGCGCGAGTCGACCGCGATCACGTCGCCGTGGCGCGCGTTGCCGTGCTCGTCCTGCTCGCTCACCGCCCACAGCGCCGACCAGGAGCCGACGTCGTTCCAGCCGATGTCGACCGGCAGCACGCGTGCGTCCGCGGTCTTCTCCATCACCGCATAGTCGATCGAATCCGACGGACTGGCGGAGAATGCGTCGCGGTCGAGGCGGATGAAGTCGCCATCGCGCGTGGCCGCGTCGAAGGCGCGTCGCACGGCGGCGAGGATGTCCGGACGGAAGCGGCCCAGTTCGTCCAGGTAGCGCGAGGCGCGGAACAGGAACATGCCGCTGTTCCAGTAATAGCCGCCGGCTTGCAGATACGACGCCGCGGTGGCCGCGTCGGGCTTCTCGACGAAGCGCAGCACCGGCCGCACGCCTCCACCCTCGCCGGCCTGGATGTAGCCGAAGCCGGTCTCCGGCGCGTCCGGCACGATGCCGAAGGTCACCAGCGCGCCCTCCATCGCGGCCGGCGCGGCGGTGTGCACCGCGGCGCGGAAGCCGTCCTCGTCGCGGACCACGTGGTCGGAGGGCAGCACCAGCAGCAGCGGATCATCGCCGCCGGCCATCGCCTGCAGCGCCGCCGCGGCGATCGCCGGCGCGGTATTGCGCCCGGCCGGCTCCAGCAGGATGTCGGCGCGCTCGACGCCGAGCAGGCGCAGCTGCTCGGCGGCCAGGAAGCGGTGCTCCTCGTTGGCGACCACGATCGGCGCGCCGGCGGCCAGCGGCGCCACGCGCCGCCAGGTGTCCTGCAGCATGGTGCGGTCGCCGGCGAGGGCCAGGAACTGCTTGGGATAGGCCTCGCGCGAGAGCGGCCACAGCCGCGTCCCGGACCCGCCCGACAACAACACAGGCTGCAGTTTCATTCCATCTCTCGCCCGGACATGCGCGGCAGTTTACCCTTTGCCCGCCGGCGGCCCTCCCGGCAGGAGATTCCATGGTTCAGTCCCCCGTTCCGCAAGACCGCGAGCAGCAGCGCCTGGACTGGGTCCGCACGACCCTGGCCGAGCCCGGCACCGGTCTGGCCCGCGCCTCGTTCGACGCCGACTTCCGCAGCTACTGGCGCACCACCGGACGCAGCCCGAGCCTGGTCCTGATGGACGCGCCGCCGGAGCTGATGGACGTGCGTCCGTGGCTGGCCGTGCGCGAACTGCTCGAGTCCGGAGGACTGCGCGTGCCCGGCGTGGTGGCGCAGGACCTGGCCCTGGGCTTCCTGCTGCTCGAGGACCTGGGCGTGCAGACCTACCTGCACGCGATCGACGAGGCCAACGCCGACGCGCTGTTCGACACCGCGATGCGGCGCCTGGTCGGCCTGCAATCGATCGCGCCGCCCGCCGACCTGCCCGCCTACGACGAGGCGCTGCTGCTGCGCGAACTGTCGCTGTTCGACGAATGGTTCCTGGGCGTGCACCTCGGGATTTCGCTCGACGCCAGCGAACGCACGCAGCTCCAGAGCGTCTACCGCGTACTGGTGGACGCGGCGCTGGCGCAGCCGCAGGTGCTGGTGCACCGCGACTACATGCCGCGCAACCTGATGCCCTGCGGCGGGGACGTGGCCATCCTCGATTTCCAGGACGCGGTGCGGGGCCCGATCGCCTACGATCCCGCCTGCCTGTTCAAGGATGCTTTCCTGAGCTGGCCCGAGGAGCGCGTGGCCGGCTGGCACGCGCGCTACCACGCACTCGCGCTGGAGGCCGGGTTGCCGATGCCGCCGCTGGCGCAGTGGTGCCGCGACCTCGACCTGATCGGGGTGCACCGCCATCTCAAGGTGCTGGGCATCTTCGCGCGCCTGAAGCATCGCGACGCCAAGCCCAAGTACGTGGCGGATGCGCCGCGCTTCATCGGCTACCTCGACGCGGTGCTGCCGCGGCATCCGCAGCTGGCGCCGCTCGCCGCGCTGATCGATGCGCGCGTGCGCCCGGCGATGGCCGGGCTCGCCATCGCTCCGGCCTGACGCGCGCACCGTGAAGGCCCTGATCTTCGCCGCCGGCCTGGGCGAGCGCATGCGCCCGCTCACCGACACCACGCCCAAGCCGTTGCTGCGCGCCGGCGGCAAGCCGCTGATCGCCTGGCACCTGGAGCGGCTGGCCGCGGCCGGCGTGCGCGAAGTGGTGATCAACACCTCGTGGCTGGCCGCGCAGTTCCCCGTCGCGCTCGGCGACGGCGCCGGCTTCGGCCTGCGCATCTGCTATTCCGACGAGGGCCCGGTCCCGCGCGAGACCGGCGGCGGCATGCTGCAGGCCCTGGCCTGGCTGGGCGAGGCGCCCTTCCTCGCGGTCAACGGCGACGTCTGGACCGACGTCGACTTCGCCAGCCTCCCGCGCGAACCGCGCGGCGACGCGCACCTGGTGATGGTCGACAACCCGGGACACCATCCGCAGGGCGATTTCGTGCTGCTGCCCGACGGGCGCCTGCGCGAGGACGGCGGGCCGCGGCTGACCTTCTCCGGCATCGGCGTCTATCGCCCGGGGGTGCTGCAGGGCTGGCGCGAGGTGATCGGCGATGTGGCCGGCGTGGACGAGACGCCGCCGCGCTTCCGGCTGGCGCCGCTGCTGCGGGCGGCCATGCGCCGCGACGCGGCCAGCGGCGAACACCACCGCGGCGCCTGGACCGACGTCGGCACGCCCGAGCGCCTGCGCCAGCTGGACGACGCCCTCGCCTGACGACCGGCGCACGGCCGCTCAGTCCTGACCGGCCTCCAGCACCTTGCGCAGGAACGGCACCGTGATGCGCCGCTGCGCCGCCAGCGAGGCGCGGTCGAGGCGGTCGAGCAGGGCCGCCAGCCCGGACACTTCGCGGCCGGCATGGCGCAGCAGCCAGTCGATCGCCGCGTCGTCGACCTGCAGGCCGCGGCGCTGCGCGCGCAGGCGCAGCACCTGGCCACGGCCGTCGTCGTCGAGCCGCTCCAGCGGCAGCCGTGTGCACTGCGCCAGGCGCGAGCGCAGGTCGGGCAACAGCAGCGGCAGCGCATCGGGCGTGGCACGTGCGGCGTAGAGCACGCGCCGGCCGGCGTCGTGCATGCGATTGTGGAAGTGGAACAGCGCGACCTCGTCGTCGCGATCCCCGGCCACCGACTCGATCCCGTCCAGCGCGACCAGGTCGAGCGCGTGCATCGAATCGAGCGCGTCGGCAATGCGTCCGGCGGCGCTGGCCAGCGGCAGGTAGCCGGCGCGTGCGCCGGCCGCGTCGGCCTCGGCGCACACCGCCAGCGCCAGATGGGTCTTGCCGGTGCCGGCCGGGCCCACAAGCAGCAGGGTGCGCTCGCCGCTGGCATGCGTCGCGAAGGTGCGCAGCTGCGCGACCAGCGCGCCGTCGCCCGCATGGAACGTCTCCAGGCGCTGGTCGGGCGGATAGCGCAGCGCCAGCGGCAGCTGCGGAGGGACGGCCGGCGCGGTCACGGCTCAGGCGTCGCGGCCGTCGCGGCCGTCGGCGCTGCCGATGTCGTCCTCCAGGACGATCCCGCCGGCGCTGCGCTGCCCTTCCAGCACGATCTTCGGGCCCTCGCCCGCGTACAGGCGGCTGCGGGTGTAGCGCTCGTGGGCGTAGCGCAGCAACACGTTGCCCACCGCCGCCACCGGCAACGCGATCAGCATGCCGACGAAGCCGAACAGCTGGCCGCCGGCCATGATCGCGAAGATCACCGCCACCGGGTGCAGGCCGATGCGGTCGCCGACGATGCGCGGGGTGAGGATGTAGCTCTCGATCAGCTGGCCGACGGTGAACACAACGCCCACCAGCGCCAGCAGCTTCACATCGAAGCCCTGCGACTGCACCAGCGCCGCCAGTACCGCCAGCACGATGCCGGTGGCCGCGCCCAGGTAGGGCACGAAGCTGATCAGGCCGGCGACGATGCCGATCAGCAGGCCCAGGTTGAGGCCGACGATCGACAGGCCGATCGCGTAGATCGCGCCCAGCGCCAGCATCACGATGAACTGCCCGCGCAGGAACGCGCCCAGCACCTCGTCCGATTCTCGCGCCAGCCGCGACACCGTGCCGATGTGGTCGCGCGGAATCATGGTCGCCACGCGCTCGACCAGCACGTCCCAGTCGCGCAGGAAGTAGAAGGTCAGGATCGGCACCAGCACGATGTTGGCCATCCAGGTCAGGAAGGCGAAGCCGGAGCTGGACAGGTAGCCGAACACGGTGGTCGCCACGCCGCCGGCCTGGGCCCAGTGCGCGCGCACCAGCTCGAACAGGCGCTGCGGGTCGAGCCAGGACGTGATCTCGATACCGGTGCGCGCCTCCACCCACGGCAGCGCGGTTTCCATGAACCAGTCGCGGTACTGCGGCAGCGCCTCGACCAGGGTCACCACCTGGCGTTCGACCATCGGCACCAGGATCAGCACCACCAGGACCAGCAGCATCACCATCAGCACGAACACGAGGGTGACCGCGACCGGGCGCGAGCGGCCGGAGCGCTCGAGCCGGTCCACCAGCGGGTCGCCCAGCCAGCCCAGCAGGGCGGCCAGCACGAACGGAGTCAGGATCGGCGCGAGCAGGGCGATCAGCCACAGCGCGGCGAAGGCCACCAGGCCCCACTGCAGGCGCCGCAGGAAGCGCGCGATGTCCAGGGTCGCGGGCGTGTCGGGCATTGGCGCGGCTCCGTCGGTCAGCGCAGCAGGTAGACCGGCGCGGCCAGTTCGTCGCCGCCTTCGACTTCCATCAGCACCGATTCGTCGACCATGCGGCGGAAGCCCGCCATGCCGGTCAGCAGGTCCAATTCCACCTCGAGGCGGTCGCCGGCCGCCCGCTGCGGGCGGATCGCGCGCACCACCGACATGCGCTGCAGCGCCGCGGACAGGCGCAGGTAGTCGCCGCCGCCGCGCAACCCGGTGAACACCATGCGCTGGGTCACGGGCTCGGCAGGCGCGGTGGCCTTGGCATAGCGGGCGATCAGCGCGTCGGCCGCGCCGTCCGCCCCGGTGGCCATGGCGCGGCGCGCATCGCCATCGGTCTCCGACCAGCGCGACAGCACGCGGCCGTTGTCGACGAAGATCCAGTCGGCCTTCCAGCCGCCGTCGGCGCGGTAGAGCTTGCCGATCAGCTGCATCGGCGGGCTGTAGCGCGCCGACAGGCGCGCGATCGCCGCGGTGTCGCCGCGCCAGATCGCCGCCGCCGCCGCCTGCTCGGCGGCGCTGCCCGAGGGCAGGCCCAGCCGGTAGCCGCGCTCGATCGCGCGCTGCAGCACCGACCGCGCCGCGTTGTTCTGCTGCACGCTCACCAGGCGCGGCCCCTTGCCGTCGTCGATCGCCAGCCAGACCACCGGCTTGGGCCGCGGCTGCGGCCAGACCGGCAACCCGAGCGCGGCGGTGAGCGCATCGACCGATTCGGGCACGAAGCGCACCACCAGCATGGTGCGGAAGGTCGGCGCACCGGTCGGGCCGACGCTTTCGTCCTGGCGGTAGTCGAAGCCGTCGACGTAGTCGGCGGCGCGACGCAGTTCCTGGGCCACGCCGGGCCGGCTGGCGATGCCGCGGTCGCCGGAGAGCTTGGCGAACACCTGGGCCAGCGCGCGCGCATAGCCGGCGCTGCGCTCGGCCTCGGCCTGGGTGCGCACCGGCACCTCGGCCTCGTACAGGCCCTGCGCGGCGGCCCGGTCGCCTTCCACCCGCTGCGCAGCCGCGGGCGCGGCCAGCAGCAGCGCCACCAGGCCCCATCCGATCATCCAGGCACGTACCGCCGTTCGCATCCGCCGTCCTTTCCCGCTCCTGCAGTGGCGAAATGGTGCCACAAAGCCCCTGACCCGGTTTCCGGCCCCGCCGGGCGGGCCGGGGCGCGGGCGCGCGACTGCTAGAATCGCGGGCCGCCCGGCCCGAGCTGCGCATCGTGAACACCCCTCCCTCCGCCCCCACCGGCCTGACCTACCGCGACGCCGGCGTCGACATCGACGCGGGCAACGAAGTCGTCGAACGCATCAAGCCCCTGGTCAAGCGCAGCTTCCGGCCCGAGGTGATGGGCGGGCTGGGCGGCTTCGGCGCGCTGTTCGACCTGTCGGGCAAGTATCGCGAACCGGTGCTGGTCTCCGGGACCGACGGCGTGGGCACCAAGCTCAAGCTGGCCCAGCAGCTCGGCCGCCACGACACCATCGGCATCGACCTGGTCGGCATGTGCGTGAACGACGTGCTGGTGCAGGGCGCCGAACCGCTGTTCTTCCTCGACTATTTCGCCACCGGCAAGCTCGACGTGGACACCACCGTGGCCGTGGTCGGCGGCATCGCCAGGGGCTGCGAGCTGTCGGGCTGCGCGCTGATCGGCGGCGAGACGGCCGAGATGCCGGACATGTACCCGCCCGGCGAATACGACCTGGCCGGCTTCTGCGTGGCTGCGGTGGAGAAGTCCGAATTGCGCGACGGCGGCGCCGTGCGCGAGGGCGACGTGCTGGTCGGCATCGCCTCCAGCGGCCCGCATTCGAACGGCTATTCACTCATCCGCCGCATCTACGACCGCGCCGGCCGCCCGGACTCGCTGGACGTGGGCGGGGTGAGCCTGGCCGACGCGCTCATGGCCCCGACCCGGCTGTACGTCAAGCCGATCCTGGAGCTGCTGCGCGGCGCGCACGGGCCGGCGATCCACGCCATGGCCCACGTCACCGGCGGCGGCCTGACCGAGAACATCATCCGCGTGGTGCCCGACGGCCTCGGCCTCGACATCGACGCCTCGGCCTGGAGCCTGCCGCCGGTATTCGACTGGCTGCAGCGCGAGGGTGGCGTCGCCCGCGAGGAGATGTGGCGCACCTTCAACTGCGGCATCGGCTTCGTGCTGCTGGCCGATCGCGATTCGGTCGCGGCCCTGGGTGGCGAGCTGGCGCGGCTGGGGCTGGCGCACTGGCGCATCGGCGAAGTCGTCGCCGCGCGCGGCGACGGGCGCGTGCGGATCGGCTGAGCCGGCGATGGCGCCGCAGTCCGAACACGGCGGGGGCGCCGCCGGCGGGCCGCTGCGGCTGGCGGTGCTCGCCTCGGGTCGCGGCAGCAACCTGCAGGCGATCCTCGATGCGATCGACACCGGCGCGCTCCACGCGCGGGTGGTCGGCGTGTTCTCCGACCGCGCCCAGGCGCAGGCGCTGCAGCGCGCCCGCGACGCGGGCATTCCGGCGCAGGCGCTGTCGCCCGGATGCTTTGCCTCGCGCCCGGCGTTCGATGCCGCGCTGTTCGCCGCGGTCGATGCGGTGGCACCCGACCTGGTGGTCTGCGCGGGCTACATGCGCCTGATCGACGCGGACGCCATCGCGCCGCGCACCGGCCGCATCGTCAACATCCACCCTTCGCTGCTGCCGGCGTTCAAGGGACTGCACACGCATCGCCAGGCGCTGGCGGCCGGCGTGGCCGAACACGGCGCCAGCGTGCACTTCGTCACGGCCGAGCTCGATGGCGGTCCGGTCATCGCGCAGGCACGCGTGCCGGTGCTGGCCGGCGACGACGAAACCGCGCTCGCCGAGCGGGTGCTGGCGCGCGAACACCCGCTGCTGGTCGCAACCCTGCAGCTGTTCGCGCAGCGCAGGATCATGCTGCGTGAAGACGGCGTCCACGCCGACCATGAACAGGCCGTTCCGCTTCAGCTGTCGTGCAATGACCGCTTTGCATGATGACGGGCCAATGCGCCTGAGCCCTTCCATCGCCGTAATCGCCGCCACCGCGCTCGTCGCCGCGGCGACGGCGGCTGCCGCGCCGGCCAGCCAGCTTGCCGACGCCGCAGGCGACGCTGGCGCCGGGCGCCACTCGCTGGAGCCATTCACCGCCAGCTACGAGGCCTGGTATGACGGCAAGCCCGCGGGCACCGCCACCATGCGCCTGGTCCGCGGCGACGCGGCATCGCGCTGGCGGGTGGACCTCGGCATCCGTGGCGAGCGCGGCTTCGCCGGCGTGATGGGCCTCAACCTGGAGCAGAGCACGGTGTTCGACGAGGCCAACGGCATCTACCGTCCGCTGTCGCAAAGCACGGTGCGCAAGGCCGCGATCGTGTTCAACCGCAAGGTCACCGGCACCTACGACTGGCACGCCAACACTGCGCAGTGGACCGGCGACATCAAGAAGGAGCGCCGCGCCCCGGTGCCGATCCGCTACGGCGACATGAGCGGCCTGCTCATCAACCTCGCCGTGGTCCGCGATGCCGAGCCCGGCCGCGAGCTGGACTACCGCTTCGTGGACGGCGGGCGCGTGCGCGACTACGCGTATCGCGTGTCCGACCAGACCGAGGCGGTGACGGTTTCGGAACTGAGCTACGAAGCCATGCGCGTGGAGCGCACCAACGGCGGCAACGACGAAACCATTTTCTGGATCGCCGACGGCGTGCCGACGCCGGTACGCATCCTCCAGCGCGAGGATGGCGAGGACGCCATCGACCTGCGCCTGATCGAATACCAGGGACTGCAATGAGGACCATGACCATGAGCACCGCCTTCCGACGTCCGCTGCAGGCGCTGGCCTGCGCCGCCGCGCTGGCCGTGGCCGCCGCGCCGGCCATCGCGGCGTCGCTGGAGCCGTTCACCGCCAGCTACAGCGCCAACTACATGGGCATGCAGGGCGAGGGCCGCATGACCCTCGCGCAGGAAAGCGGCAACCGCTGGAAGTACAGCCTCGAAGTGACCGGTGCCGGCGCGCGACTGGCGCAGAGCACGACCTTCGAGGCGCAGGGCGAGCAGTGGCGCCCGCTCTCGGGCAACGACACCCAGGGCGGCGAGTCCGGCCTGGCGGCCATGCTGGTGAAGAAGCGTTCGGTCAACGCCACCTACGACTGGAACAACAGCCGCGCCACCTGGGACGGCGACGTCAAGGAGGACCGCCGCGGCCCCGTCCGGCTGCAGCGCGGCGACCTCGACGGCATGCTGCTCAACCTCGCCCTGGTCCGCGACTTCAAGGCCGGCAAGGAACTGAGCTATCGCCTGGTGGAAGACGGCCGCGTGCGCCGCCGCGTGTTCGAGCCGGCCGGCACCGAGCAGGTCTCGGTCGGTGGCCGCAACCTCAAGGCGACCAAGGTCAGCTGGAACGACGGCGACCGCAGCATCACCGCCTGGATTGCCGAAGACCTGCCGGTACCGGCGCGCATCCTGCAGCAGCGCGACGGCCGCGACCACATCGACCTGCGGCTGAAGTCGGTGCGCTGACGCTACTGACCCGGACGACCCATGCACTTGCGAATGATCGCCCTCTTCATTGCCGGACTGGTGGCTGCACCCATCGCCGTCGCGCAACCGCTCAAACCGTTCACTGCTCAGTACAGCGCCAAGTACATGAGCATCCCCGCCAGCGGAGTAATGGTGTTGACGCCGCGCGGGCGGCAATGGAGCCTAGCGCTGACGTTGGACAACGTCGCCGCGTCGATGAGCCAAGCGACGTTCTTCGCCGAGTCCACACGCGGCAACCTGCTAATGCCGCTGGGCGGTGCCGACCGGATGAGTTATGTCGGTCAGCGCAAGTCGATGTCTGCGCGCTACGACTGGTCGGCGATGCAAGCCAGCTGGGGTGGCGATGCCAAACCCTCGCGGCGTGGTCCCGTGCCAATCCGCGCCGGCGATATGGATGGCCTCCTGCTGCAGCTGGCGCTGGCGCGCGACGTGCCTGCGGGCCGTCCGCTCAACTACCGCGTGGTGGAGAACGGCAAAGCGCGCCCGATGTCCTTCCGCCCTGCCGGTACCGAAACCCTGAGCATCGGCGGTCGCCAGTGGCAGGCCACGAAGGTGACATCCACCGCTGACGGCAAGACCACGACTGCGTGGATCGCAGCCGGCGTGCCGGTTCCGCTGCGGCTGGTGCAGGCCGAAGGCGGCCGCGAGACGGTGAGTATGCGCCTGACCTCCTGGCGCCAGCTATGAGGTTTAAAGAGATTGTTCCCCTCTGAGCGGGGGAGGAAGCTGATGTCGCCAGACGTCATTTCCATCCCGGCGAGGGGAACAACATGCACAAGAATGCCCGCCGGACTCCGAAGTCGAGAGGTTGTGGTCCAGTGCCTGGAGGTCGGGCAACGGGTGGACGAGATTGCCCAGGCGCTGGGCATCTCCAGTACGACGGTGCGCAAGTGGTGGCGGCGCCACAGGCCGGCGAAGGCCTGCAGGATCGGCGGCAGCCGACCGCAGCGGTCGCCCCGCCAGACCCGCGCTAGGTGAGGACGCAGGTCGAGGCGCTGCGCCGCCAACGTCGTACCGGCCACCGGATCGCCCAGCAGACAGGCCTGTCGCCAGCGACCGTGTTGCGGCTGTCGCGCCGGGCCGGGATCAACTGCTGGCGCGAGCTGGATCCGCAAGCGCCGGCAAGACGCTACGAGTATGGTGCGCCTGGAGACCTGATCCATCTGGACGTCAAGAAACTGGGCCGGATCGGCGCACCGGGGCATCGGGTGACCGGCAACCGGTCGCACCGGCACCGGGGCGTCGGCTGGGACTACGTACACGTCGCCGTCGACGTCACTCGCGCGTGGCGGCGGCCACCATCGCGCCGGACGAATGCGGCGAGACGGTGGCGATCCTCCATCAGGTCGTGGCGGGCTACCGGGCCGGTGGCGTGACCGTGCGTCGGATCATGACCGACAACGGATCGCCCTACGTCTCGCGCGCGTTTGCCGGGACGTGCCGTACCCTGAAACTCAAGCACATCCGGACGAGGCCCTACACGCCGCGTACCAACGGCGAGGCCAAACGCTTCATCCAGACCGCCCTGCGCGAATGGGCCTATGCGACCTGCTTCGAGACTTCGGCCCAGCGCCAGGCGACCTTGGGCAGCCGGCTCCACCACACCAACTGGCATCGGCCTCACACCGCCGCCGGCGGCCTGGCCCGGATCCCCAGGTTGACGCTCAGCCAGAACAACCTATTGAAGTTCCACAGCTAGCGCGCCTCGGGCGCGCCAAACTCCACGCGGCATTCCACCCGGAACGGCGCCTCGCGGTCGCGCAGGCGTGCATAGTGGCGACAGGTGCGCGGCCCGTCGCGGGTCTCGCGCACCGCGACGATGGTATAGCCCTGGACGATTTCCTCGCGGGTGGCGACGCCGTCGTCGTTCCAGTCCATCGCGCGCGGCTCGGTGCCGTTGAAGCCGGCGATGCCCATCAGCCGCAGCGCGACCATCGCTGCCATCAGCAGCAGTACCGCGCCCAGCAGCACCTTGCGCCGGGGCGAGAAGCGGGTGCGCGCGGCCATGCTCAGGACACCCGGCGGATGCGCGCGCCCAGCCCGGAGAGCTTGCGCTCGATGTGCTCGTAGCCGCGGTCGAGGTGGTAGATGCGGTCGATCGTGGTCTCGCCGTCCGCCACCAGCCCGGCCAGGATCAGCGACGCGGAAGCGCGCAGGTCGGTCGCCATCACCGGCGCGCCGCTGAGGCGTTCGACGCCTTTCACGGTGGCGCGGTTGCCTTCGATGTGGATCTCGGCGCCGAGGCGCATCAGTTCGTTGACGTGCATGAAGCGGTTCTCGAAGATCCGCTCGTCGATGGTGCCGGTGCCTTCGGCCACGCAGTCCAGCGCCATGAACTGCGCCTGCATGTCGGTGGGGAAGCCCGGGTGCGGTTCGGTGACGATGTCGACCGCGCGCGGGCGGCGGCCGTGCATGTCGACGGTGATGCGGTCGCCGTCGGCCACCACCTCGGCGCCGGCCTCGCGAAGCTTGTCGAGTACCGCGACCAGCGTGTCGGGGCGTGCGTGCGTGGCGGTGACGCGGCCGCCGGTGATCGCGCCGGCGACCAGGAAGGTGCCGGTCTCGATTCGGTCGGCGATCACCGCGTGGCGCGCCCCATGCAGGCGGTCGACGCCCTGCACGGTGATGCGCGAGGTGCCGGCGCCCTCGATGCGCGCGCCCATCGCCACCAGGCAGTCCGCGAGGTCGACGATCTCGGGTTCGCGCGCGGCGTTGTCGATCACGGTGGTGCCGTCGGCGAGCGTGGCGGCCATCAGCACGTTCTCGGTGGCGCCGACGCTGACGATCTCGAAATCGACGTGGCCGCCGCGCAGCCGGCCGGCGCGTGCCTTGATGAAGCCGTGCTCGACCACGATCTCGGCGCCCAGCGCCTCCAGCGCCTTGATGTGCAGGTCGACCGGGCGCGAACCGATCGCGCAGCCGCCGGGCAGCGAGACCTCGGCCGCGCCGTGGCGCGCCAGCAGGGGGCCCAGCACCAGCACCGAGGCGCGCATGGTGCGCACCAGCTCGTACGGCGCCAGGTGGCTGTCGACGGTCGAGGGATCGACGCGGACGACGCTGGCGGCCTGGTCGTGGCCGATGCCCGCGCCCAGCCCGCCGAGCAGGCGCGCGGTGGTGCGCACGTCGTGCAGGTGCGGGACGTTGGCGATTTCCACCGGCTCGTCGGCCAGCAGGGTCGCGCACAGGATCGGCAGGACCGCGTTCTTGGCCCCGGAGATGCGCACCTCGCCCTGCAGCGCGGCACCGCCGGACACGATGATCTTGTCCATCAGGCGCGCGCCGCCTCGTCGGGGGTCAGGGTCTTGAGCGCGAGCGCGTGGATTTCCCCGCCCATGCGCTCGCCGAGGGTGGCGTAGACCATGCGGTGGCGGGCCAGCGGCAGCTTGCCGGCGAAGGCCTCGGAGACCACCAGGGCCTCGAAGTGCACGCCGTCGTCGCCGGACACTTCGACGCGGGCGCCGGGCAGGCCCTGCTGGATCAGATCGCGGATGAAATCGGGGGTCACGTGGGGATTCCTGACTGAAGCGCGCATGAGCCGGCCGCCTTCGTCGGCCGCGAGATGGGGCATTGGCCCCGGCTAGCGCCTAAAATGAACGGCTTAGGTTATCGGAAAGCCCGGCCACCGGATATGGCAAGCTCACCCACATCGCCGACCGAGGCGGTCGATTTCGCGCACAGCGGCCGCCGCGCCTTCGCGGTGGAGACGCGTGGCCTGGAGGCCGTCGCGGCCCGCATCGACGGCGCGTTCTCCAGCGCCTGCGCGCTGATCCTGGCCGGCACCGGGCGGGTGGTCTGCACCGGCATGGGCAAGTCCGGCCATGTCGCGCGGAAGATCGCCGCGACCCTCGCCTCCACCGGCACCCCCGCCTTCTACATGCACCCGGGCGAGGCCGGCCACGGCGACCTGGGCATGGTCACCGACGCGGACATCGTGCTGGCGATCTCCTACTCGGGCGAGTCCGACGAGATCCTGACCCTGCTGCCGGCGCTCAAGCGCCAGGGCAACCAGTTGCTGGCCATGACCGGGCGGCCCGGATCCACCCTCGCGGCCGCGGCGGACGTCCACCTGGACGTGAGCGTGCCCGAGGAAGCCTGCCCGCTGCACCTGGCGCCGACCGCCAGCACCACGGCCACCATGGCCATGGGCGACGCGCTGGCCGTGGCGCTGTTGGAGGCGCGCGGCTTCACCGCCGACGATTTCGCCCGTTCGCACCCGGCCGGCGCGCTCGGCCGCCGCCTGCTGCTGCACATCGGCGACGTGATGCATACCGGCGAGGAGGTGCCGCGCGTGTCCGGCGACGCCTCGCTCGGGGACGCCCTGCTGGAGATGAGCCGCAAGCGGCTCGGCGTCACCGCCGTGGTCGACGACGACGGCGTGCTGCTGGGCCTGTACACCGATGGCGACCTGCGCCGCACCCTGGGCGACCGCAGCGTCGACGTCCACGCCACCCCGATCGCCGATGTGATGACCCGCAACCCGGTCACGATCGACAGCGATGCGCTCGCGGTCGAGGCGGCGCGGCTGATGGAAACCCGCAAGATCAATGCCTTGCTGGTGCTGGATGCGGGGCGCCGCGTGGTCGGCGCGCTCAACGTCCACGATCTGTTGCGCGCCCGCGTGGTCTGATCGCGGTGTTCGCGGTTCGCGGCCGGTACAGGCCCGGACCGGTTTGCTGTCCCTGCTCCACCCCATCGAGGAACGACGTGCCCCACCACCGCCCAGAATATCCCGCCGACCTGGTCGAACGCGCCGCCCGCATCCGGCTGGCCTGTTTCGACGTGGACGGCACCCTGACCGACGGGCGGCTGTGGTTCGACGAGGACGGCCGCGAGTCCAAGGCCTTCAACGTGCTCGACGGCCAGGGCCTGGTGCAGCTGCGCAAGGCTGGGATCGCGGTGGCCTTCGTCACCGCCCGCAACAGCCTGGTGGCGGCCAACCGCGCGCGCGACCTCGGCGCCGAAGCGCACGTGGACGTGCGCGACAAAACGGCCTGCGTCGAGGAGATCCGCGAGCGCCTCGGGCTGTCGCGCGACCAGGTCGCCTTCATGGGCGACGACCTGCCCGACCTCGACGTGCTGCGCCTCGCCGGCTTGGCGGTCGCGCCGGCCAGCGTCCACCACTGGATCCGCGACCACGTGCACTGGGTGACGCCGTCGCGCGGCGGCGAGGGCGCGGCGCGCGAGCTGTGCGACCTGATCCTGCATGCGCAGGGCCGCATCGCCGCCCTGCTCGAGGATCGCGAAGGATGAACTGGCGGCTGTGGATCATCCTGGCGCTGCTGGCCGGCGCCCTGCTCAGCGGCTGGTTCGCCTGGCGCGACGGCGACGCGACCCCGGATGCCGACGGCGCCGCCGGCCTGCGCTCGGACTACATCCTGCGTGACTTCGAGGTCGTGACCCTGGACAGCGACGGCCAGGAGTCGTTCTCGCTGCGCGCTCCCGAACTCCACCAGACCCCCGGCGCGCGCACCCTGGAACTGGCCACGCCGCTGTTCCTGATGCCCGACCAGCACGGCAGCCGCTGGGAAGTGCGCGCCGAGACCGGCTGGGTGAACGAGAAGAGCACGCTGATCCAGCTGCGCGGCAACGTCGTCGCCGACAGCCCGATGGGCGCGACCCGCCCCACCGTGGTGCGCACCGAGCAGCTGGACGTGCATCCGGAGGACAACCGCGCCACCTCGCGCGCTGTCGTGACCATCACCACCCCCGGCACTACAATGCGCGGTACCGGGATGGAGGCCGATCTGGCCAGCAAGCGCATCCAGCTCCTGTCCAAGGTGAGCCTCAACAATGACCCCACACGCCGCTAAGCTGGTCCTGGGCCTGGCCGTCGTCGCCGTGTCCGGCGCCGCCCTGGGCAAGACCTCCGACCGCCAGCAGACCATGCAGGTGCAGGCCAACCGCAGCGACTGCACGGTGACCGAGTCCGGCCCCTGCGTGCTGACCGGCAACGTCCACATCGTCCAGGGTTCGCTGGTGATCGACGCCGCGCGCGCCGACCTGCGCCAGGCCGACGGCGAGATCCGCGCGGCCAAGCTCACCGGCTCGCCGGTGCGGCTCAAGCAGGACATGGACAACGGCGGCACGATGAACGCGACCGCCGCCCAGGTCGACTACGACCTGGCCCAGGACACGGTCGTGTTCACCGGCAAGGCAACGGTGCAGCAGCCCGGCCGCGGCAGCATCGCCGGCGAGCGCATCGTCTACAACATGCGCACCGGCCAGGTGCAGGGCGGTGGCGGCAGCGAAGGCGGCCGCGTGACCCTGCAGTTCGAGCCGCGCAACCGCGCGCAGCCGGGCGAGACCGCGCCGGCCGGCAACCGCAACGACCGGAACGACGACTGATGCTCGTCGCCGAGGGGCTGCGCAAGCGCTACCGCCAGCGCGAGGTCGTCCGCGACTTTGGCCTGACCCTGGACGCCGGCGAGGTGGTGGGACTGCTGGGCCCCAACGGCGCCGGCAAGACCACCTGCTTCTACATGATCGTGGGGCTGGTGCCGGCCGACGAAGGCCGGATCGTGCTCGACGGCCACGACATCACCGCCGAACCCATGCACCAGCGCGCGCGCCGCGGCGTCGGCTACCTGCCGCAGGAGCCCTCGGTCTTCCGCAAGCTCAGCGTGGCCGACAACATCATGCTGGTGCTGGAGCTGCGCGAGGACCTGGACCGCGCCGGCCGCAAAGGCGAACTGGAAAGCCTGCTCGACGAACTGCAGATCACCCACGTGGCCGACCAGATCGGCGCCAGCCTGTCGGGCGGCGAACGCCGCCGCGTCGAGATCGCGCGCGCCCTGGCCGCCAAGCCGCGCCTGATCCTGCTCGACGAGCCCTTCGCCGGCGTCGACCCGATTTCGGTCGGCGAGATCCAGCGCATCGTCGAGCACCTCAAGGACCGCGGCATCGGCGTGCTGATCACCGACCACAACGTGCGCGAGACCTTGGGCATTTGCGACCGGGCGTATATCCTCAACGAGGGGGGTGTGCTCGCGCAGGGGGCTCCGGACACGCTTCTCGCCAATCCAGACGTGCGCCGGGTCTACCTCGGGGAATCCTTCCGGCTGTAGCCGCGCGCGTCGTCCAGGGGATCCACGGACGATGAAGCCGCGCCTCCAGACATCGCTGGGCCAACACCTGGTCCTGACGCCACAGTTGCGGCAGGCCCTGCACCTGCTGCAGTTGCCGGTGATCGAGCTGGAGGCGGAGATCGCCGCGGCGGTGGAAAGCAATCCGCTGCTGGACTGGGCCGACGACGCGCCCCCGCTGTCCGCCCCGGGCAAGGACGATGCGGCCGGGCCGGCCAGCGACGGGCCCGCGGATGGCGACGGGGCCGGCGACTGGGACCAGGCGGCGGCCGACTGGGCCGACAGCGGCTTCGACTACGGCGCGGGCGGCGCCCGCGGCGGCGAGGACGACGAGGGCGACGCGGCCAGCCGCATGGTCCAGTCCGAGACCCTGCACGACCACCTGGCCTGGCAGCTGCACCTGAGCCACCTGTCGCCGCGCGACCTGCAGATCGGCGCCGCCCTGATCGACGCCATCGAGGACGACGGCTACCTGCGCGCGCCCTTCGCCGAGATCGCCGCGGCCCTGCATCCCGGGCCGCGCCCGGGCGACGACGAGATCCTGGCCGTGCTGCGCCAGATCCAGCGCTTCGACCCGGTCGGCGTCGGCGCCCGCGACCTCGCCGAATGCCTGTCCATCCAGCTCGAGACCCTGGCCGCCGACACGCCCGGGCGCGCCCTGGCGCAGCGCATCAGCGCCAGCCTCATCGACCGCCTGCCGCGGCTGGGGGTCCCGGGGGTGTGCGAGCAGCTGGGCTGCAGCGCCGGCGAGGCCGAGACCGCCCTCGCGCTGCTGCGGTCGCTCGACCCCAGGCCCGGCTCGCAGGTCGGCGACCTGCCCTCGGACAACTACGTGGTCCCGGACTGCGTGATCGTGCGCCGCAACGGCGTGTGGCAGGCGATGCTGGCCAACGGTTCGCTGCCGCGGCTGACCATCCACCAGGCCTACGAGCGCATGATCCGACACGCCAGCGGCGAGGACGCGGGCTACCTGCGCGGCCGCCTGCAGGAGGCGCGCTGGCTGCTCAAGAACCTCGAGGCGCGCGGCGAGACCCTGCTCAAGGTGGTGCGCTGCCTGATCCGCCAGCAGTCCGGCTTCCTGGAGTTCGGCGCGCGCGCCCTGCGCCCGCTGACCCTGCGCGCGGTGGCCGCAGAGATCGGCATGCACGAATCGACCGTGTCGCGCGCCGTGGCCCGCAAGTACGTGCACACTCCGCGCGGCACCATCGCCCTGCGCGACTTCTTCGCATCGGGCATCGAGACCGGCGGCGGCGGGGAGGCCTCCAGCGTGGCCATCCAGCAGATGATCCGCGGCCTGATCGAGGCCGAAGACCCGCGCAAGCCGCTGTCGGACGCGCGCCTGGCCGAGTCGCTCAAGGCCGCCGGGGTGCCGGTGGCGCGCCGGACCGTGGCCAAGTACCGCGAGGCCATGCACATCGGCGCCTCGCACGAACGCATAAGAATCAATTGAAACGCTTTCCCCGGCGCCTGTCCATGATCGCTCCGGTCGCCCCGGCCGGAACGCTGCGTTAACCTGTCTTCAACCCGCGGCAACCCGCTTTGGGCGATGCTGGGGTCCCCAGACAGGAGGTAGCCATGCAGATCCAGACCTACGGCCACGACATCGAAGTGACCCCGGCCCTGCGCGAGTACGTGGAGACCAAGCTCGAGCGGCTGGGACGCCACGTCGAACGCCCGTTCGAGGTGCGCGTGCAGCTCTGCATGGACAAGCCCAACCACAAGGCCGAAGCCAACCTCACCCTCGCCGGGAAGGCGCTGCACGCCGACGCCAGCGCGGTCGACATGTACGCCGCGATCGACCTGCTCGCCGACAAGCTCGACCGCCTGCTGCTCAAGCACCACAAGAAGCAGAGCGAACACCACCGCGGCGCCAGTGCCGTACGCGACGGCAGCTTCGGCTGAGCAGGGAGCGCGACCGCCATGCCCTGGACCGACCTGCTCGACGCGGGGCGCATCGTGGTGCTGGACGACGCCGGCACCCGCGCGCAGGTGCTCGACGCCGCCGCACGCCTGCTGTGCGGCGACGCGCCGTCGGCCCAGGCGCACGCGCTGTCCGAGGCGCTGCAGGAGCGCGAGGCCCTGGCCAGCACCGCGATCGGGCATGGCGTGGCCATCCCGCACGCGCGTGGCGAGGGCCTGGAAGTACGCGCGGCCTTCCTGCGCCTGGCCCGACCGGTCGATTTCGGCGCGCGCGACGGCGCGCCGGTCGACCTGGTCTTCGCGATGACCGCCAACCACGACCGCCCCGAACTGCATCTGGAGCACCTGGCCGGCGTGGCGGCGGGGCTGTCGGACCCGGACCTGCGCGAGCGCCTGCGCGCCGCGCGCACCCCGGCGCAGCTGCGCGCGCTGCTGCTGCCGCGGGCGGCGGCGGCACACGCCGCCTGAGGTCCCCGTGGAACAGAGCCTGACCGCCGCCGAACTGTTCGCGCAGCAGCACGATCGCCTCGGGCTGCGCTGGCTGGCCGGCCAGCCCGGCCAGTCGCGCACGCTCGAGTCGGTCGAGACCAATGCGCGGCGGCCGTCGCTGGCCGGCTATCTCAACATCATCTATCCCAACAAGGTGCAGATCCTCGGGACCGAGGAACTGGCCTGGCTCGACGGCCTCGACTCGCGCCTGCGCTGGGAAACCATCGAGCGGGTGATGCAGTACCGGCCGCTGGCGCTGGTGATCAGCAAGAACCAGGCATGTCCCGAGGACCTGCGCGTGGCGGCGGAGGAATCGCAGACCCCGCTGTGGATCTCGCCGCGCCGCGGCCACGAACTGCTCAACCACCTCCAGTACCACATGGCGCGCGCGCTGGCGCCGCGGGTGACGCTGCACGGGGTGTTCATGGAGGTCTACTCGATCGGCGTGCTGATCACCGGCGAGTCGGGCTCGGGCAAGAGCGAGCTGGCGCTGGAGCTGATCACACGCGGCCATCGCCTGGTGGCCGACGACGCGCCCGAGTTCACCCAGATCGCGCCGGACGTGCTCGACGGCACCTGCCCTGAGCTGCTGCAGGACCTGCTGGAGCTGCGCGGGCTGGGCGTGCTCAACATCCGCCAGATGTTCGGCGACACCGCGGTGAAGCGGAACAAATACCTGCGCCTGATCGTGCACCTGAGCCGGCCCAACGCCGAGCCGCAGCCGCACGAGGACGGCATGGTGCGCCTGACCGGCGACCTCGGCCTGCGCCGAGTGCTCGACCTGGACGTGCCGATGATCACCCTGCCGGTGATGCCCGGCCGCAACTTGGCGGTGCTGACCGAGGCCGCCACCCGCACCCATATCCTGCGCGCCAAGGGCATCGACCCGGCTGCCGCCTTCCTGGCGCGGCATTCGCAGTTCCTGGAAAACGGCGAGGAGCCGGTCCTGCCGTGAGCGACGCCCCGCAGACGGGCGCCGGCACGGCGCCGACGCGACCCACCACCTCGCTGCTGGTGGTCACCGGCATGTCCGGCGGCGGCAAGTCGGTCGCGCTCAAGACCCTGGAGGACCTGGGTTTCTACTGCGTGGACAACCTGCCGGCCGAACTGCTGCCGGAGTTCGTGCGTGCGGCGGCGCATCCGGAGCGCACCGAACAGAAGCTCGCGGTCGGCATCGACATGCGCAACCGCGGCGACCTGGCCAAGCTGCCGGACTGGCTGTCGGCGGTCGGCGCGATGGGGCTGGAACCGCAGCTGGTGTTCTTCGACGCCGCCGACGCGGCCCTGCTGCGCCGCTATGCCGAGACCCGCCGCCGCCACCCGCTGACCCACCTGGGCCTGGCCCTGGCCGACGCGATCTCGCTCGAGCGCCAGGCGCTCAAGCCGTTGCACGCGCTGGCCGACCTGGTGATCGACACCAGCGAGCTCAACGTGCACCAGCTGCGCCACCGGGTGATCACCGAGCTCGGGCTGACCCTGGATTCGTCGCTGTCGCTGCTGTTCGAATCGTTCGCCTACCGGCGCGGACTGCCGGCCGACGCCGACTTCGTGTTCGACGCCCGCAGCCTGCCCAACCCGCACTGGGACCCGCGCCTGAAGCCGCTGTCGGGCCGCGATCCCGAGGTCCAGGAATACTTCGAGGCGCAGCCGGACGTGGTCGAGTACCTGGCCCACGTGGCCGGATTCCTGGAGACCTGGCTGCCGCGGATGCAGTCCAACACGCGCAGCTATCTCACCGTGGCCATCGGCTGCAGCGGCGGCCGCCACCGCTCGGTCTACCTGGCCGAGGCCCTGGCCGCGCACGCACGCGAACGCGGATGGACCGACGTGGCCACCTTCCACCGGGAACTGGACTGAGTCTCGTTTCCGGGGCGCCGCGCGCGACCTGGACCTTCGACGCTATCGTGCGGTCACCGCCGTCTGCTAAGTTCCCGCGATGGCCGTCGGCATCCTCCTGATCTCCCACCCCGGCATCGGCAGCGCGCTCGCCGCGACCGTCGAGACCATGCTGCGCGGCAACCTGCCGCTGCGCCTGGCCGCGTTCGAAGTGCCATTCGACGCGGATCCCGAGGCGTTGTTGCCGCAGGCCAGCGCCGCCATGCGCCGCGTGGACGGGGGCGACGGCGTGCTGATCCTGAGCGACCTGTACGGCGCCAGCCCCAGCAATCTGGCCGCGCGACTGTCCAGACTGGGGACGCCGTCACGCCGGGTGTCCGCGCTGAACTTGCCGATGCTGCTGCGGGTGATGAATTATGCTGAGCTTCCACTGGAAGAACTCCCCGCCGTCGCTGCCGCAGGCGCGCGCAACGGGGTAGTCCTGGACGACGCCTGAGGCCGACGATGATCGAACGCGAACTGCTCATCGCCAACAAGCTCGGCCTGCACGCGCGCGCCACCGCCAAGCTGGTGCAGGTGCTGTCGGCCTACCGCAGCAACGCCACGCTCAACGCCAAGGGGCGCGAGGTCAACGCCAAGAGCATCATGGGGGTGATGCTGCTCGCCGCCGCCTATGGCACCAAGGTGGTGCTGCGCCTGGACGGCGAGGACGAGGCCGAGGCGATGGACGCCGCGGCCGCCCTGTTCGAGCGGAAATTCGACGAGGCCGGCTGATGCCCGGTCGCGCGACGAGGAGCGGTATGCGCGGAGCGGCGCGACCGCCGATCGTGGACCGCAGGCCCCCGACCGGCACCGCCACGGGGGCGCGGCGCCGCGCCGGCGGCCACTGATGCGCCAGGTCCTGTCCGGGCATGGCGCGTCCCGGGGCAGCGCGCTCGGTCGCGCGCGCGTGCGCCAGCCGCATGCGCTGGAGGTGGCCGAGGAACACATCGCGCCCGCCGCCGTCCCCGCCGAACTGCGCCGCCTGCACACCGCCATCGACGCGGTGCGGGTGGAGATGCGCAACATGCGCGACCGCCTGCACGGCGCGCTCGCGCATGAAGTGGGCGAGTTCCTCGACCTGCACAGCCTGCTGCTCGACGACCCGGAACTGCTGCAGGGCCTGGACGACCTGGTGGGCAAGGGCCTGTACGGCGCCGACTACGCGCTGCGCCTGCAGCGCGACCGGCTCGCGGCGGTGTTCGAGGCGATGGACGATGCCTATTTCCGCAGCCGCGTCGAGGACATCGACCACGTCATCGGGCGCGTGCACGCGATGCTGCACAGGCGCGACGCCGAGCTCAAGGGCGTGTCGGGCGAGATCCTGGTCGCCGATGGCGTCGCCCCGGCCGAGCTGAGCCAGCTGCAGTCGCAGGGCGTGCTGGCGGTGGTGACCGCCGGCGGCAGCGCGCTGGCCCACAGCGCGATCCTCGCGCGCAGCCTGCACCTGCCGCTGGTGGTGGGCGCGCCGCAGGCGCTGCACCAGGTCAACGATGGCGACGTGCTGCTGGTGGACGGCGCCAGCGGCACGATCATCATCGAGCCCAATGCGGCGGACCTGCGCGAGTACCGCGGCCGCCTGCGCGAGGAGAAGCGCGAGCGCAAGCAGCTGCACCGGCTGCGGCGCGAGCCGTCCCGCACATTGGACGAGGTCGACATCCGCCTCTGGGCCAACGCCGAGTCGCGTGAGGACGTGACCGGCGCGCATGCGCTCGGCGCCGCGGGCGTGGGCCTGTACCGCACCGAATTCCTGTTCCTGCAGCGCAGCGAACTGCCCGGCGAGGACGAGCAGTTCCGCGCCTATCGCGACGTGGTGCTGGCGATGACCGGCCGTACGGTGACCATCCGCACCATGGACATCGGCGCCGACAAGGCCGATCGCACCGGCTTGGCCCTGGCCGACGAACCCAATCCCGCGCTGGGCGTGCGCGGCGTGCGCCTGTCGCTGTCGCGCACGCCGGTGTTCGAGACCCAGCTGCGCGCGATCCTGCGCGCATCCGGCTACGGTCCGGTGCGCATCCTGGTGCCGATGGTCAGCAACCGCGAGGAAATGCTGGCCGTGGCCGGGATGATCCGCCGCCTGACCCGCGACCTGCGCGAGGAAGGCCACGAGCTCGCCGAGCACGTGCCGCTGGGCGCGATGATCGAGGTGCCGGCGGCGGCGCTCGCGCTGTCGTGCTTCATCGACACGGTCGACTTCGTCTCGATCGGCACCAACGACCTGACCCAGTACCTGCTGGCCGCCGACCGCGGCAACGACGCCCTGGGCGACCTGTACTCGCCCCTGCATCCGGCGATGCTCAAGCTGCTGCAGGGCGTGATCCGCACCGCGCGGGCGCGCGGCAAGCCGGTGGCGGTGTGCGGCGAGATGGCGGGCGACCCCGCCCTCACCCCGCTGCTGCTGGCGCTGGGGCTGGAGGAGTTCAGCCTGCATCCGGGCACGCTGCTGGAAGTGCGGCGGGCGATCCGCGCCCAGCGGCTGGATGCGCTGCGTGCCGCGGCGCCGGCGCTGCTGCGCTGCCGCGACCGCGACGCGATCCAGCGCTGGCTCGACCGGATGCGGGCGGCCTGAAGCCGGCGCGCGGAGCGCGACGCGCGAACGGCGCGCGCGATCGAGGCTGTGCAGTCTCCGCCGCAGGGGCGATAATGCGCGCATGAACGCCTGATCGGCCGCGTCTTCCGGCGCGGCAACGCCCTCGCACCTCCGGAGCCGCCGCGCATGGCCGAAGCCGTCCGCCACGACAAGACCGCGCGCCAGCTGCGCATGCTCTCGGACGCGCTCGACAGCGGCCGCCTGGGCCCGGTGCGGCGCATGGTCCACACGCTGGCGCCGGCCGAGATCGGCAACCTGCTCGAATCGCTGCCGCCGGACAAGCGCATGGTGGTCTGGGGCCTGGTCGATCCGGAGGACGACGGCGAGGTGCTGGTCCATGTCGGCGACGAGGTGCGCGAGAGCCTGATCGCGGACATGGACCAGGACGAACTGGTGGCGGCGGTCGAAGACCTGGACATCGACGACCTGGCCGACCTCGTCGAGGACCTGCCCGGCACGGTGATCGACCAGCTGCTGCACTCGATGGACCGCGAGAACCGCGAGCGCCTCGAGCAGGTGCTGTCGTATCCGGAAGACACCGCCGGCCGCTTGATGAATCCGGACGTGGTGACGGTGCGCGCCGACACCACGGTCGACGTGGTGCTGCGCTTCTTGCGCCTGCGCGGCGAGCTGCCCGAGCACACCGACCACCTGTACGTGGTCAACCGCCGCCACCAGCTGATCGGCTGGGTGGCGCTGCAGGACCTGGTGACCCGCGACCCGGGCACGCCGATCAACCAGCTGATCGACGACGAGCTCGAGTCGCTGCACGTGGACACCTCGGCCGAGCAGGTCGCGCGCCAGTTCTCGGACAACGACTGGGTGTCCGCGCCCGTGGTCGACGACGGCAACGTGCTGCTGGGCCGCATCACCATCGACGACGTGGTCGACATCATCCGCGAGCAGGCCGAGCACCAGGCCCTGGGCGCGGCCGGCCTGGACGAGGACGAAGACCTGTTCTCGCCGATCCGGCGCGCGGTGCGCGGCCGCGTGGTGTGGCTGGGCATCAACCTGCTCACCGCCTTCCTCGCCGCGGCGGTGATCGGCCAGTTCGACGCCACCATCGAGCAGATCGTCGCGCTGGCGGTGCTGATGCCGATCGTGGCGGGCATCGGCGGCAACGCCGCGGTGCAGGTGCTGACCCTGATGGTGCGCGGCATCGCCCTGGGCCAGGTCGGCGCCAGCAACGCCAGCATCCTGCTGTGGAAGGAACTGCGCGTGGCGCTGATCAACGGCCTGCTGATCGGCGCGCTGGTCGGCGCGGTCGCGCTGCTGTGGTTCGGTTCGTGGCCGCTGTCGCTGGTGATCGCCGCCGCGCTGGTGGTCAACTTCTGCTCGGCCGCGCTGGCCGGCGTGCTGCTGCCGCTGCTGCTCAAGCGCATGCGCATCGATCCGGCCGTGGCCGGCACCGTGGTGGTGACCGCGGTCACCGACGTGATGGGCTTCTTCAGCTTTCTGGGACTGGCGACGGTTATCCTCCTGCACTGATCGCGATGACGGGAGGACGGCCATGCGCCTGCGCAGCCTGGGAGCGGTACTGCTGGTGACGATCGTGCTGGCCGCCTGCGCGTCCTCGCCACGGCGCGCCGCGCAGGGCGAATTCGTCGAGCGAGAACTGCAGCTGGACGGGCGCACGCACCGTTACCAGGTGTTCGTGCCGGCCGGCTCCGAAGACGGCAAGCGCCCCGTGATCCTGTTCCTGCACGGCTCGGGCGAGCGCGGCGACGACAACCGCAGTCAGCTCGCCGTCGGCCTGGGCCCGCACGTGCGCGCGCATGCCGCCGACTTCCCGGCCATCGTGGTGTTCCCGCAGGCGCCGGCCGACAGCGAGTGGAACCAGCTGGTCGACGTGACCCTGGCCCAGCTCGACGCGGCCACGCGCGAGTTCGGCGGCGATCCCGACCGCACCTACCTCACCGGCCTGTCGATGGGCGGCTATGGCGTGTGGGAACTGGCCCTGCAGCAGGGGTACCGCTTCGCCGCGCTGGTGCCGGTCTGCGGCGGCCTGGTACATCCGCGGCGCCCGTCGATGGCAGTCGCCGCTGTGGCCGGCGAAGCGGATCCCTACACTGCGGCGGCGCAGCGCCTGCGCGGCACGCCGGTGTGGATCTTCCACGGCGCGCGCGATGCCTCGGTGCCGGTCGACTATTCGCGCCGCCTGCATGCGGCGCTGCAGGCCGCCGGCGCGCGCGATGCGCGCTACACCGAGTTCCCCGAGGCCGACCACAACAGCTGGGATCCGGCCTATGCGGTTCCCGAACTGTGGGACTGGCTGTTCGCGCAGCGCCAGGCGAACGCGTTCCGCCAGCAGTAGCGCGAGGCTGGACCGCCGGTTCACGCAGCAGCGGCGAGGATCTCCCCCTTCCGCCATGGAGGCCGTCCGATGCGCATCCCTCCCCTCCTCGTCCATGCCGCGGCCGTGCTGGCGCTGGCGTCCGCGACGCCCGCCGGACAGGCCGGCGATGCCGACGCGGCTTTCTTCCAGCGCGCGCGCGTCGCCCAGTACGCCGTCCAGGGCGCGCAGGCCCCCGGGCCCGGCCACGAGGCGCTCGGCTTCTGGGCAGACGCGGCCGGCGCCACGCGCGTGCGCTACGCCTGGGGCGCGCGGCCGCGCGAGATCCCGCTGGCGGTCACGGATGCCGGCGACGGCGATTTCGCGCTGCGCTTCCCCAATGGCCTCGTGCTGGACGTGACCGTGCAGGACGACGCGTTGCGCGTGCGCGACCGCAGCGGCGGCTACGACAAACGCTTCGAATGGAAGTACGAGGGCCCGGTCGCGGGCCGCGGCACTGCCTGCGGCGCGTGCGTGGACGAGCCGGACGCGGCGGACTTCGTGCGCCGCCACTTCGCGGGACGCTAGGCCTCAGCGCGGCCCGAGCAGGGTCTCCAGCACGGCAGCCCGCACCGCCACGCCGTTGGCGACCTGGCGCAGGATCAGCGATTGCGGACCGTCGGCCACCGCGTCGGTGATCTCCACGCCGCGGTTGATCGGCCCCGGATGCAGTACGACCGCACCGGCGGCCGCACGCGCCAGCCGCTCCGGGGTCAGGCCGTAGTCGCGGTGGTAATCCTCCAGCGAACCCACCAGGCCCTCCTCCATGCGCTCGCGCTGCAGGCGCAGCATCATCACCGCGTCCACGCCCTCCAGCGCCGCGTCGAAGTCGTGGACCACTTCGCAGCCGGCAAGGGTGCCGTCGTCGGGCAGCAGCGTGGCCGGCCCGCAGACCCGGATCGCGCGGGCACCCAGGGTGCGCAGCGCGTGCAGGTCCGAGCGCGCCACGCGCGAATGCTTGACGTCGCCCACGATCAGGAAGCGGCGCGCGCCGAAATCCGCGCCGAGCGCCTGGCGCAGGGTCAGCATGTCCAGCAGGCCCTGGGTGGGATGGGCGCTGCGTCCGTCGCCGGCGTTGACCAGGGCCGTGCCGGGGCCCGCCGCCATCGCCAGGTCGGCCACCGCGCCGTCGCCGGAGTGGCGCACGATGAAGCCGCGCACGCCCATCGCCTCGATGTTCTGCAGGGTGTCGCGCGCGGTCTCGCCCTTGGTGGTGGACGAGGTGGCGGCGTCGAAGCCGAGCACGTCCGCGCCCAGGCGCTGCGCCGCGCGCTGGAAGCTCAGGCGGGTGCGGGTGGACGGCTCGAAGAACAGTGTGCAGACCGCGACACCGGCCAGCGCGCCGCGCGCGTCGGCGCCGTCGGCGAAGGCCTGCGCGCGGTCGAGCAGCGCCTCCAGCGCCGGTCGCGGCAGGCCATCGAGCGTGAGGAGGTGGACGAGGCGGCCTGCGGCATCGGTCTGTGCGGTCATGCCGCTATTGTCACGCAAGCGCCGGCACGGGACGAGATGGCAGACCGTCCACGCCGGCAGTCGGCGCGGCTACACCTCGGTCGCATCCCCGGGCGCGGCGAACCAGCGCTCGACGATGACCGCCGCAGCCACGGCGTCGAGCGCCACGGCATCGCGCCGGCGGCGGCGGCCCTCGGCGCGGTCGAGGGCGAAGCGCTGCGCGGCCTCGATCGAGCTGGCGCGCTCGTCCACCATCACCACCGGCAGGCCATAGCGCGCCTTGATCTCGACGGCGAAGGCGCGCGCGCGCTCGCGGATCGGCTGGTCGCCGCCGTCCAGGGTCATGGGATCGCCGACCACCAGGCCGTCGGGACGCCACTCCTTGTGGATCCGGTCGACCGCGGCCCAGTCCACCTGGCCGCCGTGCACGTCGATCACCGCCAGCGCGCGGGCACCGTGGCCGAAGGCGCTGCCGATGGCCACGCCGATGCGGCGGGCGCCCACGTCGAAGCCCAGCACCGTGCCGTCGGTACGGATCGGCCCGCTCATGCGTGACCCACGTGCCCCGCCATGCGCATCAGGTCCACGCCGATCTGGCCGGCGGCGGCCTGCCAGCGCTGGTCCAGCGGCAGGTCGAACAGGATCCCGGGCTGCGCCGGCGCGGTCAGCCAGCTGTTCTCGGCCAGCTCCTGCTCGAGCTGGCCTGCTCCCCACCCGGCGCAGCCCAGTGCCACCAGGGTGTGTTCGGGCCCCTCGCCGCGCGCGATGGCCTCCAGGATGTCGCGCGAGGTGGTCACCGACAGGCCGTCGGCGACCACCAGGGTCGAATCCCAGCCGCGGCCACCGTCGTGGAGCACGAAGCCGCGCTCGGGATGCACCGGGCCGCCGGCCAGCACGCGCTGCTCCAGCAGCGCCGGGTCCGCGGCCTCGATCTCCATCTGCCGCAGGATCTCCCCAAGCGTGTAGTCCGAGCTGCGGTTGACCACCACGCCCATCGCGCCGTCCGCGTCGTGCTGGCAGATCAGCGTGACGCTGCGCGCGAAGTGCGGGTCGGCCAGCGTCGGCAGGGCGACCAGCAGCTGGTTGGCGAAGAAGGCGGGGGCGGCGGGCATGCCGCATTCTAGGCCGATCGGGGTGAGGATGGCCTTCGCCCCGCGGCCGGTCCCTCCTCCGGCTCGCGGCGGTCAGCCCAGTCCGAACTGCTGCTCGTGCGGGGTCGCCAGGCGCACGTCGAGCACCTCGACCCGCGCCTCCACCGTGCGACCGGCCAGGGGATGGTTGCCGTCGACCGTGACGCTGTCGCCGTCGATCGCGACCACCACCACCTCCAGCGGCCCCTTCGCCGTCTGCGCCGAGAGTTTGCTGCCGACGCCGACTTCGCCGCGGGCCTGCAGATGCCCGCGCGGCAGGGTCTGCACCAGCGCCTCGTGGCGCGGCCCGAACCCGGCTTCGGGGGGAATGGTCACGCTGAAGCTGTCGCCGGGCGAACGGCCGGCCAGCGCCTGCTCCAGCCCCGGCATGATGCTCCCGGTGCCGTGCATGTAGACCAGTGGCTCGTGGTCGCGCGTGCTGGTGATCGGCTGGCCGTGCTCGTCGTGCAGGCTGAAGTGGACGGTGGCGATGCGGCGGTCGGCGATGTCCATGGCGCCCTTCCTGGGGGAATGGCCCCATGTTGGCGCGATGCCGAGTGGACGGGCAACCCCGTGGCGGCCTCCGCCCGCCCGTACCGGCTATGCTGCGGCCATGTCCAGCTACTGCGACGTGGCTCCCGGCCACCCCGTCCACGGGCCCTACCACGACAGCGAGTACGGCTTCCCGCAGCGCGACGAGGCGGCGCTGTTCGAACGCCTGGTGCTGGAAATCAACCAGGCCGGGCTGAGCTGGGAGACGATCCTGCGCAAGCGGGAGGGCTTCCGTCGCGCCTATCACGGCTTCGACGTCGATACCGTGGCGGCCTACGGCGAGGCCGACGTGGCGCGCCTGCTGTCGGACGCGGGCATCATCCGCAACCGCCTCAAGGTGGCCGCCGCGATCCACAACGCCGGGGTGGTGCGCGGCATGCGCGCCTCCCACGGCGGGTTCGCCGCGTGGCTCGACGCGCATGTCCGCGACGACGACGGCCGGCCGCGCGACAAGGCGGGCTGGGTGAAGCTGTTCAAGCGCACGTTCCGCTTCACCGGCGGCGAGATCACCGGCGAGTTCCTGATGAGCCTGGGCTACCTGCCCGGCGCGCACCGCGCCGACTGCCCGGTGATGGCGAAGATCGCCCGCGCGCAGGCAGTCGTTCCGGCCCGAGGCAGGTCTGGCGCCGCGAATCGCGGCAAGCGATAGCGCAAGGGTTCCCGCGGCGCGCAGCCAAGCGGACACCCCAAAAACGCACCGGGCCGCTTGCGCGGCCCGGGCGGTATCGCAACGAAGGCGGAGGATCAGCCCTTCACGGCTTCTTGGTAGCGGCGCTCGACCTCGTTCCAGTCGATCACGTTGTAGAACGCGCCGATGTAGTCCGGGCGACGGTTCTGGTACTTCAGGTAGTAGGCGTGCTCCCACACGTCCAGGCCGAGGATCGGGGTGTTGCCCGAGCCGATGCCCTTCATGAGCGGGTTGTCCTGGTTGGCGCTGCTCTCGACCGCGAGCTTGCCGGCCTTGTCCACGCTCAGCCACGCCCAGCCGGAGCCGAAGCGGGTCAGCGCGGCCTTGGTGAAGGCGTCCTTGAAGGCGTCGAAGCCGCCGAGGTCGCCGTCGATGCGCTTGGCCACTTCCCCGACCGGGTTGCCGCCGCCGTTGGGCGACATGACCGTCCAGAACAGCGAGTGGTTGGCGTGGCCGCCGGCGTTGTTGCGCAGCGGGCCGCGCTTGTCCTCGGGCAGCGCGTCGAGGTTGGCGATGATCTCCTCGGCCGACTTGTCCGCCCACTCGGTGCCTTCCAGCGCCGCATTGGCGTTGTTGATGTAGGTCTGGTGGTGCTTGGTGTGATGGATTTCCATCGTCTGCGCGTCGATGTGCGGTTCGAGCGCGTCGTAGGCGTAGGGCAGCTTGGGCAGGGTGAAGGCCACGGCGATCTCCATTCGGGTCGGGGACCGGTCATTGTGCCGCGCCGGGGGTCAAAACTCGATCACCGGGGCGCGATGCTGCTTTCCGTGGACGCCATGCCGCGGCCGGCCCGGCGACGCCCGGCTACACTGTGGCCATGCCCTTTCTCGAACTCAGCCTGCGCTGCCGCCGCTCCGAGCAGCCGCGCTACGAACACGCGCTGGAGGATGTCGGCGCGCTCGCCGTGACCATGCTCGACGCCGATGCCGAGACGCCCGACGAGCGCGCGATCCTGGAACCCGGCGTGGGCGAAACGCCGCTGTGGGACGAACTCTCGCTGAGCGCGCTGTTCCCGCACGATGCCGACGCCCTGCTGCTGCTCGCCGCGCTGGAGGCCTTCGATCCGGCGCTGGACTGGAGCGGCGCGGGCTTCCGCCGGGTCGAGGACGAGGACTGGGAGCGCGCCTGGATGGACCAGTACGTGCCGCTGCGCTTCGGCGCGCGCACCTTCATCGTGCCCTGGAACCAGGACCTGCCGGACGAGGCCCGCGCCGGCGACGCCGCCGTCGTGCGCCTGGACCCGGGCCTGGCCTTCGGCTCGGGCACCCATCCGACCACCTCGCTGTGCCTGCAGTGGCTCGATGCGCTGGCCGGCGAGGGCGCGCTGGCGGGCGCGACCGTGCTCGATTTCGGCTGCGGCAGCGGCATCCTCGCCCTGGCCGCGCTCAAGCTTGGCGCCGCCCGCGCGGTCGGCATCGACAACGATCCGCAGGCGCTCATCGCCACCCGCGACAATGCGGAGCGCAACGGGGTGGGCGAGGCGCTGGCGGTGTTCGAGCCCGGCGAGGCCCCACGCGAGACCTGCCCGGTGGTGGTCGCCAACATCCTGGCCTCGGCGCTCGATGCGCTGGCGCCGGAACTGGCCGCGCGCACCGCGCCCGGCGGACGCATCGCCCTGTCGGGCATCCTCGACGGCCAGCAGCACGACCTGCTGGCGCGGTTCGGGGAGTGGTTCGATGCGCTGACGGTGGCGCAGGAAGGCGACTGGATCCGCATCGACGGCGTGCGCCGCTGACCCGCACCGCGGCCTTTGCCTGCATGCTTGAATAGCGCCATGTTCATCAACTGCCGGCACTGCAACGCCCTGGTCGCCACCGATCCGGCCACCGACCTGCCGCCGGAGCGCTGCCCGCGCTGCGCGGGCGTGCTGCTCCTGCCCGCGGCGGCGAACGGCGCGGCGGCGAAGGCGACGCGTCCCGTGGTCGCGCAGGCGGCTCCGGCACGTGGCGAACCGCCGGCCGCGGCAGCGCCTGCTGCAGGACAGGACAGGTCCGGCGAGGTTCCGCTCGCCGCCCGCCTGGTCGTGCACGACCACGTACCCGCCGCGGACATGGCGCGCCCACGCACAGCCGAGGCAGAAGTCGCCCGACCTGCGTCCGTTTCCATTGCAACAGCGTCGGTCGTGGCCGATGCCCCCGTGCCCCCCGCGGGCGGCATAGCAGGACCTGCCGCCCCCGCAGGCGCGGGTGGGGACACGGCGACCGCCGAATCGTCCGCCGAACCGGACACCGTCGTCCCTGCGGCGTCGCAGGCCAAGCTGGAGCGTCCGGGGACGCCGGCCTCGCTCTACGCCTCCGCCGCGCCCGGGACGGCTGCGGATCCCGTACCGCGTGCACCCGCTCCCACTCCCGCGCCGGAATCTCCGTCTGCGGGCGACGCCACCGCGGTCGCGACGACCTCGCCGTCGCCGGACACCAGTGAGGCGCCCGCAGACGCTGCCGCAGTCACGCCGGCGCCGGCGTTCGGCGGTCGCCGCGGCACGCGGGCCGCCCGCAACCTCCGCGCCTGGCGGCAACCGGCGGCGCTGGCCGGCCTGCTCGTCCTGCTCGGCGTGCAGATCGTGCTGGCCGATCGCGAGCGCCTGGCCGCGGATGCGCAGTGGCGACCGCTGGTCAGCGGCCTGTGCGGCGTGCTGGGCTGCAGCGTGCCGCCATGGCGCGAACCGCAGGCCTTCGTCCTGCTCGCACGCGAAGTGCGGCCGCATCCGCAGCGCGCCGGCGTCCTGCGCGCGAGCGCGTCGTTCCGCAACGACGCGCGCTGGCCACAGCCCTGGCCGGAGCTGGCGCTCACCCTGTCCGACCTCGACGGCCGCGCGGTCGCCGCGCGCGTGTTCACTCCGGACGAATACCTGGGCGCCGCACCCGCATCGCCGCTGCTTGGCGCAGGACAGTCGGTGGACATCGCGCTGGACATCCAGGAGCCGTCGTCCGGGACCGTGTCCTATGCCTGGGACCTGCGTTAGACCATCGGCGCATGCGTTCGCATTGTCGGCTGCGACCGCGAGGCGCTAGACTCGGTCGCCCCGCGACAGCGCCGGCACCGCGCCGCGCCGCCCGGCACCGAGCGCAGCATTGAATACCGCAGAGCACATCGACCCCTCCATCCGCAGTGCGCCGCGCGCGCCGCTGCGCGAACACGTCGCCAATTCGGTGCGGCGTTACCTGGGCGACCTCAACGGCAGCGACGCCGACAACCTCTACCAGATCGCACTGCGCGAACTTGAGATCCCGTTGTTCCTGGAAGTGCTCGAGCACTGCGACGGCAACCAGAGCCGCGCGGCGACCATGCTCGGCATCCACCGCGCAACGTTGCGCAAGAAACTGCGCGAGTACGGCATCGGCTGAGCCGCCGCAGCGCGGGCGGCGGCTATAATTCCGCCTCTTTCCGCGCCACCCCCCGCCATGACCCACGACCTCCTGCCCGTGCGCCGGGCACTGCTGTCCGTGTCCGACAAGACCGGGCTGATCGACCTCGCCACCGCCCTGTCCAGCCGCGGGGTGGAGCTGCTGTCCACCGGCGGCACCGCGAAGGCGATCCGCGAGGCCGGCCTGCCGGTCAAGGACGTGAGCGAGGCCACCGGCTTCCCGGAAATGATGGACGGCCGGGTCAAGACCCTGCATCCGGTGGTGCACGGCGGCCTGCTGGGCCGCGCCGGCACCGACGACGCGGTGATGGCCGGGCACGGCATCGCCCCGATCGACCTGCTGGTGCTCAACCTGTATCCGTTCGAGCAGGTGACGGCGAAGGCCGACTGCACGCTCGCCGACGCGGTGGAGAACATCGACATCGGCGGCCCGGCGATGCTGCGCTCGGCGGCGAAGAACTTCGCCCGCGTCGCGGTCGCGACCTCGCCCGACCAGTACGCGGGCCTCGTGGCCGAACTCGAGGCCAACGACGGCAAGCTGTCGGCCGCGACGCGCTTCGCGCTCTCGGTCGCCGCCTTCAACCGGGTCGCCCAGTACGACGCCGCGATCAGCAACTACCTGTCCGCCATCACCGACGCGTCCGGCGAGGTGCCGCAGCGCGCGCCGTTCGCGGGCCAGGCCAACGGCAGCTTCGTCAAGGTGATGGACCTGCGCTACGGCGAGAACCCGCACCAGCAGGCCGCCTTCTATCGCGACCTGTCCCCGGCGCCCGGCTCGCTCGCCACCTTTACCCAGCTGCAGGGCAAGGAGCTGAGCTACAACAACATCGCCGACTCCGACGCGGCCTGGGAATGCGTGCGCCAGTTCGACGCGCCGGCCTGCGTGATCGTCAAGCACGCCAATCCCTGCGGCGTGGCCGTGGGCGCCGGCCCGGGCGAGGCGTACGAGCTGGCCTACGCCACCGACCCCACCAGCGCCTTCGGCGGCATCATCGCCTTCAACCGCAGGCTCGACGCGGACACCGCGAAGGTGATCCTCGACCGCCAGTTCGTCGAGGTGCTGCTGGCGCCGGACTACGACGACGGCGCGCTCGAATACGCGAAGAAGAAGGCCAACGTGCGCGTGCTGCGCATCCCGATGGCGCCGGTGTCCCCGGGCTTCATCGACACCAAGCGCGTGGGCTCGGGCCTGCTGATGCAGACCGCCGACGACCGCGTGGTCGCGCGCAACGAACTGAAGGTGGTGACGAAGCTGGCGCCGACCGAGGCGCAGTTCGCCGACCTGCTGTTCGCCTGGAAGGTGGCCAAGTTCGTGAAATCGAACGCGATCGTCTATGCGAAGGACAACCGCACGATTGGCGTGGGCGCCGGGCAGATGAGCCGCGTGTACTCGGCGCGCATCGCCGGGATCAAGGCGGTGGACGCCGGCCTGGTCGTGCCCGGATCGGTGATGGCGTCCGACGCCTTCTTCCCGTTCCGCGACGGCATCGACGCCGCCGCCGAAGCGGGCATCCAGGCGGTGATCCAGCCCGGCGGTTCGATGCGCGACAGCGAGGTAATCGCCGCGGCCGACGAGCACGGCATCGCCATGGTGTTCACCGGCGTGCGCCACTTCCGCCACTGATCCGGAGACCGCCGCGATGCGAGCGCTGCGCCTGATCGCCTGCTGCCTGCCGCTGGCCGTGGCCGCCTGCGGCCAGGACGGCGCCGCCCTGCGCCAGGCGCGCGACGCGCTGGCCACCGGCCTGCCCGAGCCCTACTTCGAAGATCTTGTCATCGAGGCGGTGCTGGTGGAGGGCGACGCCCTGGTGCAGCTGGTGCGCAGCCCCGAGGGCAGGGCCGAGGCGACCCGCCAGCATCCGCGCTTCCAGGAGCTGCGCGAGGCCGAGCAGGAGGCGCTGGTCGACCTGTGCGCGGTGCCGGCCATCGCACCGCTGGTGGCCACGGATGCGCGCCTGGTCCGCCGCTTCGTCGATCGCGAGGGCGGCGTGTTCTTCGAAGTCGAGATGCCCGCCGGCGACTGCGCGGACGCATCCGCCGGCTGATCCGGCCTCGCGGCCGTCCAGAACAATGCGCGGCGACGCCGCGCCCGTACAGGAGTGCAGCATGAAGGTCCTCGTCATCGGTTCCGGCGGTCGCGAGCATGCGCTGGCGTGGAAGCTGGCGCAGTCGCCGCGGGTGTCGGAAGTGATCGTCGCCCCGGGCAATGCCGGTACCGCGCGCGAGCCGCGCTGTCGCAATGCCGCGGTCAAGGTGGCCGACGTCGACGGCCTGCTGCAGCTGGCGCAGGACGAGGACGTGGCGCTGACCGTGGTCGGCCCGGAGGTGCCGCTGGTGGCCGGCGTGGTCGACCGTTTCCGCGCCGCGGGCCTGCGCATCTTCGGCCCCAGCGCCGCCGCCGCGCAGCTCGAAGGCAGCAAGGCCTTCGCCAAGGATTTCCTCGCCCGCCACGGCATTCCCACCGCCTTCTACGCGGTGCATACCGAGGTGGAGCCGGCGCTCGCCTACCTGCGCGAGAAGGGCGCACCGATCGTCGTCAAGGCCGACGGCCTGGCCGCGGGCAAGGGCGTGATCGTGGCGATGACGCTGGACGAGGCCGAGGCCGCGGTGCGCGACATGCTCGCGGGCAACGCGTTCGGCGATGCCGGCGCGCGCGTGGTGATCGAGGAATTCCTCGACGGCGAGGAAGCCAGCTTCATCTCCATGGTCGATGGCCGCAGCGCGCTGCCGATGGCCACGAGCCAGGACCACAAGCGCGTGGGCGATGGCGATACCGGCCCCAACACCGGCGGCATGGGCGCGTATTCGCCGGCGCCGGTGGTCACGCCCGAGGTGCACGCGCGGGTGATGCGCGAGATCGTCGAGCCGACGGTCGCAGGCATGGCCGCGGACGGCACGCCGTTCACCGGCTTTCTGTATGCCGGACTGATGATCGACGCCAGCGGCGCGCCAAAGGTGATCGAGTTCAACGTGCGCTTCGGCGATCCGGAAACGCAGCCGGTGATGCTGCGCCTGCAGTCGGACCTGCTCGACCTGGTCGAGGCGGCGCTGGACGGACGGCTGGACGAGGCCGAGGTGGTCTGGGATCCGCGTCCCTCGCTGGGCGTGGTGATGGCGGCCAGGCCCTATCCGGACGCGCCGGTCACCGGCGATGCGATCGCCGGACTGGAGGAAGGCGAGGGCGCGGACGATGGCCCGGTCGCGAAGGTCTTCCACGCCGGCACTACCCTGGATGCCGAGGGCCGCGTGGTCACCGCCGGCGGCCGCGTGCTCTGCGTCACCGCCCTGGGCGACACCGTGGCCGAGGCCCAGCGCCATGCCTACGCAGGCGTGGCCGCGATCTCCTGGGCGAACGAGTTCCACCGCAGCGACATCGGCTGGCGCGCGATCGCGCGCGAGCGCGGCGAAGGCTGAGCGGCTGGCCGGGTCCGGCTGCGCCTCCCCGCGCCACGCCTGACCGCGATCGCGCTTATACGCGACCGCGTTGACCGGATTCAACGCGTTGCCGCGCGTGCTCCACTGCACAAGCGCCAGCATCGGTGTCGGCACGGCAGAACCATCGTCATCCCCGCGAAGGCGGGATGACGGCCTCCGCAACCGTCCTGGATCTCCGTATCCGCCGGGATGACTCGATCTGCGCGCGTGGCCGCGGACTCGTTTCCCCGGATGCCCGCATGCGCGGAGCTGACCGGCCGGGCGCGATGGGAGCGCGCGCCCGGCACACTGGATCGCCGCCTTCGCGGGAATGACGGACTTGCTGGATTGAAGAAGGACGCGCCGCCAGCCGCAAGTACTCCGGCGTGCCTACCCCGCAGTCCCCTCGCCCATCACCAGCGTCCGACCCAACCCGTGCGGCGCGCTGCGCAGATACTGCGGCGGCGCGACGGCCTGCGCGCCCAGCGCCGCCGCCGCGTGCCACGGCCAGCGCGGGTCGTAGAGCATGCCGCGCGCCAGCGCCACCGCATCGGCCTTGCCTTCGGCCAGGATCGCCTCGGCCTGCTGCGGCTGCGTGATCAGCCCGACGGCGATCACCGGCATCTCCACCTCGCGCCGGATCGCCTCCGCGAACGGCACCTGGTAGCCCGGCGCCAGCGCGATCTTCTGCGCCGGATGCAGCCCGCCGCTGGACACATCCATGAAATGGCAGCCGCGCGCATCCAGCGCGCGCGCCAGGGCAATGCTCTGCTCCAGATCCCAGCCGCCCTCGACCCAGTCGGTGGCCGAGATGCGGATCCCCAGCGCGATCGACGGCGGCAGCTCGGCCGCGACCGCGTCGAACACGCGCAGCACCAGCCGCATGCGGTTCTCGAGGCTGCCGCCGTAGTCGTCGCTGCGCCGGTTGGACAGCGGCGACAGGAACTGGTGCAGCAGATAGCCGTGCGCGGCATGGATCTCCACCAGGTCCAGGCCCAGGCGCGCGGCACGCCGGGCGCTGTCGACGAAGCGCTGCACGATGGCGTCGATGCCGGCCGCATCCAGGGCTTCGGGCTGCGGATCGCCGTCGGCATAAGGGAGCGCCGAGGGCGCCAGCGTCTGCCAGCCGCGCGGCTGCGCTGGCGCGATCGCGGCACCGCCGTGTTCCCAGGGCCGATGGGTCGAGGCCTTGCGCCCCGCGTGGGCCAGCTGCACGCCGATGCGCGCCGGCGACCAGCGTCGCACGGTCGCCAGCGCAGCGGCAAAGGCCTGCTCGGTGGCATCGTCCCAGAGGCCGAGGTCGGCCCAGCTGATGCGCCCGCGTGGCTCCACCGCGGTCGCCTCCACCATCACCAGGCCTGCGCCCGACAGCGCCAGGTTCGCCCAGTGCTGGACGTGCCAGTCGCTGGCGCGGCCCTCGTCGGCCGAGTACTGGCACATCGGTGCGACCACGATCCGGTTGGGCAGGTGCAGCGGGCCGAGGTCGATCGGCGAGAACAGCAGGCTCATTGCAGCGGGTTGCTCCAGGAAAGGCTCGATATGGGAACTGGCTTGACGGCGTCGTGCCGCGCAAGCGGGAACCCACGCCTCCGGCGCGCAAGACCGGTCCGCAGCCGCCGGGACGGCGGACCAGCGACTCGGGCTCAGACGTTGGCGTCCTCGGGCGGCAACTCGGTGGCGATCGGGGCGGCGCCCTCGCCGTTCGCCGAGGCGGGCGGGCACTGCGCATCCAGCGAGTAGGCGGTCATCGACAGCGAGCCGTAGGCATAGCCCTCGACCAGGGTGACCGTGGGCCGCTGCGCCGCCGCGGCGAGCCCGGCCACATACAGCAGGGGCAGGAAATGGTCGGTGATCGGCACCGCCATGCGGTAGTCCGGATGCGCGGCCAGCGACGGGATCTCGTGCGGCGCCTCGCTCATCAGCTGCCGTGCGCGCTCGTCGAAGCGATGCGCCCAGTCGAAACCGGCGTCGTCCTGCGTCCAGTCGATCGCGCGCAGGTTGTGCACCACGTTGCCGCTGGCCACCACCAGGATGCCGCGCTCGCGCAGCCCGACCAGCCTCGCGCCCAGCTCGAGATGCCAGTCCAGCGGCTTGCGCGTATCCAGCGACAGCTGCACCACCGGGATGTCGGCATCGGGGAACGCATGCACCAGCACCGACCAGGTGCCGTGGTCCAGGCCCCAGCTGTCGACATCGGCGCCGACCCGGTCCGGCCTGGCCAGATCGGCCACTTCCTCCACCAGCTCCGGCAGCCCCGGCGCCGGGTACTGCACGTCGAACAGCGCCTGCGGGAAACCGAAGAAGTCGTGGATGGTGCGCGGACGCGGCATCGCCGTGACCGCCAGCATCGGCACGTACCAGTGCGCCGACACCGCCAGGATCGCCCGCGGCCGCGGCACGCCCGCACCGAACGCGCGCCAGGCCTCGGTATAGCGGTTGCGCTCGAGCGCGTTCATTGGCGAGCCGTGGCCGAGGAAGGCGGCGGGCATCAGCGGCGGCGACATGGCGGCTCCAGCGCTCGGGACTTGCCGCACTCTAGCAACGGCGCGTTCACGCGGCGTGGTGCATTGCGAAACGGAGCGTCCGCTCCGGCACATTCCCTCGCATCACGGCACCGGCATCCGCCGGCATGGCCTGGCGGCTACACTCGCCGCCAGCCCCGGGAGGCCGCATGGCGCCAGACTCCGAACCTCAGACCCGCGACCGCCACAGCCAGTTCGCCCTGCTGCGCCAGCGCCGCTTCCTGCCCTACTTCTCGGTACAGGCGCTGGGCGCGTTCAACGACAACGTCTACCGGCAAGCGATCATCGGGTTGCTGATCTTCCTCGGCGCCAGCACCGAGCAGCGCGGGCTGTATGCCATCGTCGCGCCGGCGATCTTCATCCTGCCCTACTTCCTGTTCTCGGCCATCGCCGGCCAGATCGCGGAGAAGCTGGAAAAGCAGCGCCTGATCGTGATCACCACCGCGATGGAGATCGCGATCATGTCGCTGGCCGCGGTGGGCTTCCTGCTGCAGGCGATGCCGCTGCTGCTGGTGGCGCTGTTCTGCACCGGCGTGCAGTCCACCCTGTTCGGGCCGGTGAAGTATTCGGTGCTGCCCTCGATCCTGAAGCCGGAGGAGCTCACCGGCGGCAATGGCCTGGTCGAGATGGGCACCTCGATCTCGATCCTGTGCGGCATGATCGCGGGCGGCCTGATCTTCCAGTTGGCCGGGACGTACGGACCGCAGGCGGCGGCGATCGCCATCGTGCTGCTCGCCATCCTGGGCAACGTGCTGGCGCGCATGATCCCGCGCATGGACGCGGGCGCGCCGGAGCTGAGGATCCGCTGGAACCCGATCCCCGAATCGATCGCGGTGCTGCGCATGGCCAAGCAGCAGCTGGCGGTGCGCAACGCCATCCTCGGCGTGTCTTGGTTCTGGTTCTTCGGCACGCTGCTGACCTCGCAGCTGCCCACCTATGCCGAACGGCACCTCGGCGGCGCGGCCGAATCGGCCACGCTGTACGTGTTCGTGCTGGCGCTGTTCTCGATCGGCACCGGGGCAGGCTCGCTGCTGTGCGAGAAGCTGTCCGCACGCACGGTGGAGATCGGCCTGGTGCCGATGGGCGCACTGGGCATGAGCGCGTTCCTGCTGGACCTGTATTTCGCGCGCCCGGGCCTGGCGCCGGCAGGCGGACTGACCGTCGCGGAATTCCTGCGCCAGGACGGCAGCGTGCGCATCGTGATCGACCTGCTCGGCATCGGGTTGTCGACCGGCATCTTCGTGGTGCCGCTGTTCGCGCTGATCCAGAGCCGCACGCCGTCATCGCAGATGGCGCGCGTGTTCGCCGCGCTCAACATCCAGAATTCGGGCTTCATCGTGCTGGCCGCCGTGGCCGGCCTGGTGCTGCAGGGCTGGCTCGGATGGAGCGGCCCGCAGCTGTTCCTCGCGCTGGCGATCGCCAACGCGCTGGTGGCGATCTGGATCTTCAGCATCGTGCCCGAGTTCTTCATGCGCTTCGTCAGCTGGCTGATGGTGCGCGCCCTGTACCGGCTCGAGCTGCACGGTATCGAGCAGCACGTGCCCGACGAAGGCGCCGGGCTGATCGTGTGCAACCACGTCAGTTACATGGACGCACTGATCCTGTCGGCGACCATCCCGCGGCCGGTGCGCTTCGTCATGTACTGGAAGATCTTCGACATCCCGGTGATGCGCTGGATCTTCCGCAACGCGCGCGCGATCCCGATCGCCGGCGCGCGCGAGAACCCCGAGCTGATGCAGCGCGCCTTCGACGCGATCGACGCGGCGCTGGCCGAGGGCGAACTGGTCGGCATCTTCCCGGAAGGCGCGCTGACGAGCGACGGCGAGATCGCGGCCTTCAAGTCGGGCGTGGAGAAGATCCTCGCCCGCGCCGCAGCGCGCGGCCAGGTGGTGCCGGTGGTGCCGATGGCGCTGCGCGGCATGTGGGACAGCATGTGGAGCCGGCGCGATTCGCGGCTGGGGCGGATGCGCGTGCCGCGCCGGTTCCGCGCGCGGATCGCGGTGGCGGCCGAGGCACCGGTCCTCGATCCCGCGGTAACGGCCGGCACACTGGAGGCGAAGGTGCGGGCGCTGCGCGGCGATGCGGCCTGAAGCGACGGGGTCGACTGCGGCTAGCTGACCCAGCCGGCCACGACGAACAGCGCCAGCAGGGCCAGCCACAGCGCGAGCGCGCGCCACACCAGGCCCATGGCCTCGCGCAGCTCGGGCATCGGACCCAGCTCGCGCACCAGGGCGCTGCCACTGGCCACGCCGGCGCCGGCGAAATCCTCGGCCTCGTCGGCGACGCCGCCGCGCACGCTGGCGCGGCCCGCGGCGGCGAGGAAACCGGCATCGGCGCGCAGCGAAGCGCCGCCCGCCTCCTTCCATGCGTAGGCGACGTCCTCGAAGTTGCCGACCAGGGCCAGCGACAGCGTCATCAGCTGCGCGACCGGCCAGTCGACCACGCGCAGCAGCGCCTGCGCTCCCGCTACCAGGCGCGGCGGCAGGCTGGCGGCGAACTCGCCCTCGGCCAGGATCGCCAGCAGGCGGTAGCCCAGCGCGCCGAACGGCCCCAGCAGCAGGAACCAGAGCAGCACCGCGAACCAGCGCCGCAGCGCGCAAGCGAACACCGCGCCCACGAGGGCCGGCGCATCCAGCCGCACCTGTCCGCGCTGCAGCGGCGGCCACAGCCAAGCGGCGGCGGCGTGGCGCTCGTCGCCGCTGGTCGCGTCCAGCACCGCCTCGACGTCGTGGTCGAGGTTGCGCGGCCCCCAGGCGACGAACAGCACGGCGATGCCCAGCAGCAGCGAGGGCAGGCCCAGCCAATGTCCGTCCAGCAGCAGCTGCAGCGCGCCGATCGCGAGCAGCGGCGGCAGCAGCGCGATCGCGACCCCGGCGGCCCCGCGCCACAGGGCGGAATCGCCGAAGCGGCGGTCGAGCCATTGCAGCCAGCGCCCGAACCAGGCCTGTCCACGCAGCGACCCCGCGCCGTCGTGCACGAGATGGCCCAGCGCCAGCGCAACGACGACCGCGAGCAGGGTGGCGAACATGGGCCGATTCTAGGTGCCGCCGCGACCGGCGGCGAGCCATGTGTCGAGAGGCCGTCCGCGCGGCGGGGCGGCCGGCCGCAGGGGCTCAGCCGGTGGGAAGCGCCCGGCCCTGCCGCGCATACCAGTCCTCGACCAGCCAGCGCGAGATCGACAGGCGCGGCGACAGCAGCAGGCCGGACTCGCGGGTCTCGCCGCGCAGCGCGGCGCCGACCTCCTCGCGGGTGAACCAGCGCGCGTCCTCGAGTTCGTCGTCCGCGGGGACCGGCTCGTCGGGTTCGGCCTCGGCGCGGAAGCCGAGCATCAGCGACGACGGGAACGGCCATGGCTGGCAGCCCAGGTAGCGGCAGCTGCGCACCCGTACCGCCGATTCCTCGAACACCTCGCGCGCCACGGTCTGCTCGAGCGTCTCGCCCGGTTCGACGAAGCCGGCCAGCGTGGAATAGCGACGCGGCGGCCAGCCGGCCTGGCGCCCCAGCAACAGGCGCGCGCCGTCGCTCACCGCCACGATCACTGCAGGATCGGTGCGCGGGTAGTGCTCCAGGCCGCAGCCGTCGCAGTGCCCCAGCCAACCCGCGCGCCCGTAGCGCAGCGCGCCGCCGCAGGCGCCGCAGTAGCGGTGGCGCGCGCGCCAGTGCAGCACCGCGCGCGCTTGGGCGAACGCGGTGGCCTCCATCGCCGGCCAGGCCGCCGCCGCGGTGCGCAGGTCCACGCGCGGTCCGTCGCGGTCGTCGACCGCCGCGAACCAGGCCTGGCCCTCGCGCAGGCCCAGCAGCACCGCGTCGCCGCGCAGGTCCGGCCGCTGCGCGCCGTGCAGCGGCAGCGGCCCGCGCTCGGCGTCGCCCAGCGCGCGGCCTTCGCCGTCGAGCAGCAGCAGCCGCGCCGCGGGCCACAGCGCGGCCCGCCGGTCGGGCGCGTTTCGCAGGTGTTCGGCGCGGTCCAGGCCGCCGTCGATGAAGGCGAACGGCGACGCGCCGGCGTCCATGTTCAGACGGTGAACGAGGACCCGCAGCCGCAGGTCGACTTGGCGTTCGGATTGCGGATCGTGAACTGCGCGCCGTGCAGGCTCTCGGTGTAGTCCACCGAAGCGCCCATCAGGTACTGCAGGCTCAACGGATCAACCACCAGGGTCACGCCCTCGGTGGTGATCGCCAGGTCGTCCTCGGCCTGCTGCTCGTCGAACTCGAAGCCATACTGGAAGCCCGAGCAGCCGCCGCCCTGGATGTAGACGCGCAGCTTGAGCGCCGGATTGCCCTCCTCGGCGATCAGCTCGCGCACCTTGCCGGCCGCGGCCGGGGTGAAATCGAGCGGGCGTTGCAGCGAGAGGTAGTCGGGGGCGGCCTGTTCCATCCGGTCAGGATGGGGCGCGGGAGGGTCGACTTCAAGCGCGTGGCGCGGATGCAGCGTTCAGCCGGCTGCGGGGCGCGCCACCTCGTCCCAGGGCAGGGTCTGTTCGACCGCCGCGCCCGAGGAAGGCGCCAGCCGTGCGCGGATGCGCAGCGGCACGAAGCCCGGCGGCAGCACGATCTCGCCCTCCACCTGCTGGAAGTACTTGAACGAGTACTCGACGCCGGTGGCATCGGGATCCTGGCGCAGCGCCGCCCAGGGCAGCGTCTCCAGGCGGCCGTCGCGGGTGCCCTCGACCGACAGGCTGAGCCGGCCGCTGCTGACCGCGCCGCGGTTGAGGTTCTGGGTCAGGGTGGCGGTGTAGTGCCAGGCCTGGCCACCGCGCGGGGTCAGCGCCAGTTCGTGCACGGTCAGCCCGCGTCGCTGCGCGGTCGAGCCGACAAAGCGCTCGTAGAAGGCCACGTCCGCGCGCAGCGCCGCGATCTCCTCGTCGCGCTCGGCCAAGGTGGCCTGCAGGTCGCGGTTGGCCTCGCGGCTGATCTGGTCGGAGCGGCTCAGCGTGGTCACCTGCTGCTCCAGCGCCTCGACCTGGGCCTGGTCGGCCGGCGTGCCCGGCGCCGGGCCGATCACCACCTGCCAGACGCCCCACAGTCCGAACGCCAGCGCCGCCACGAACACGCCCAGCAGCGCGTAGGAAGCGCCGCGGACGTGCGCCGGCACCACCGCGGGCGCTGGCGTGCCCTCGCCCGGGCTGGAAGGGATTCCGCTCATCGGGTCCGGTATATCGGCGCCGCCGCCGCTGCGTCAAGGCGCGCCGCCCTATACTCGGCCGGCCGGGCGCCACGGCGCGCGGCGCCGTTCAGCCGCTCGCCGGCTTTGTCGCGAGGAGTCCGCCATGACCGAGGCCCACCTGTTCGCCGTCGGCGTCCTGCTGGCCTGGCTGGCCGGCATCCGCGCCTACCTCACCGTGTTCGGGGTCGGCGTGGCCGGCGCGCTGGGCTGGCTCGACCTGCCGCCCGCCCTGGAAGCCACCACCTCGCCCTGGGTGCTGGGGGTCTCCGGCGCGCTGGCGCTGGCCGAATTCCTGGCCGACAAGATCCCGGGCATCGATTCGGCTTGGGACCTGCTGCAGACCCTGGCTCGGGTGCCCGCCGGCGCGTTCCTGGCCGCGGCCACGCTCTCGTCCGATGGCGAGCTGGGCGCCGGCATGCTCGCCACGGGCGCCGGCGTCGCGCTCGCCAGCCATGCGGTGAAGGCCGGCTCGCGCGCCCTGCTCAACACCTCGCCCGAGCCGGTCAGCAACTGGACGGCTTCGGCGACCGAGGACGCGGTGGTGGTCGGCGCGCTGGCGCTGGCCTGGTCCTATCCGTGGCTGGTGCTGGCGGTGGTGGTCGGGATCGGCCTCGGGCTGGCGCTGCTGCTGTGGTGGGTCTGGCGCAGGCTGTTCCGGCGCGCGCCGCGCCCGGTGCCCGGCTGAGCCGACGGTCACGCTTCGGGCATCGGCCGCGCAACCGTCGCCCGCGCCTGCACGCGCAGGCCAGGAACGCATGGGATAGTCGCCGGGCCGGGCAGTGGCGATAATGCCGGCAACAGGGGGATTTCCGCATGGACCACGTGGCCGCGCCGACGCGCCCGTCGAAGCCGACGCCGCCGCCAGCGCCTGCGCGCGCTGCGTGCGCGTCCGCGGTTGCCCCTGCGCAGGCTTTGCGGCAAGGTTCCGGCGGTGTCTGACGCCGACAATCGCCAACGCGCGGAGTTTCCGCCGACCGGGTTCTGGCGCCGCTGGTGCGCCGATGCCGCGCCGGCGGAACTGCCGCGCGTGGATGCGCCCGCCACCGCAGTCGAACTGACCCCCGCGCCGGCGCAGGCGCCGGCCGTATCCGGTCGCGACGTCGCGCCGGCCTACCGCGTGCTGGTGGTCGAGGACGATCCCAGCCAGGCCCTGTTCGCCGAGAGCGTGCTCAACGGCGCCGGCATGGAGGCGCGCGTGGTCGCCGTCACCAGCGAGGTGATGGACGCGATGCAGTCGCTGCGCCCGGACCTGGTGCTGATGGACCTGCACATGCCCGGCCTCGACGGCGTGGAACTGACCACGCTGATCCGCCGCCATCCCGACTTCGCGATGACGCCGGTGGTGTTCCTCACCGGCGACGAGGACCCCGAGCGCCGCTTCGAGGTGCTGGACGTGGGCGCGGACGATTTCCTGCGCAAGCCGGTGCGCCCGCGCCACCTGGTCTCGGCGGTGCAGAGCCGGATCCTGCGCGCGCGCATGCTGCAGGCGGCGGGCAGCGGCGCCCGCCATCCGGCGACCGGCCTGCATACCCGCCCGCAGATGCTGCAGCTGCTGACCACGAGCGTCCCCGGGGCGACGTCGGGCGCGGCGCTGTTCGTGGAGATCGCCGGCACCGCCGCCCTGCGCGACCGCTTCGGCTACGCGGCGCTGGAGGAACTGCTGACCGAAGCGGGGCGCCGCCTGGCCGCGATCTGCGACGGCCACGCCGCCTCGCGGCTGAACGACAACACGTTCCTGGTCTTCGCCACCGGGGTTTCCGGCGCGGCCCTGCCGCCGCTGGCGCGGCAACTGCGCGACGGCTTCGGCGAGCACCCGTTCCAGGTCGGCGGCGAGCGCCTGCGGCTGCGCGCCGTGGTCGGCTACGCCGACCTGTCGCAGGGCTTCGAGGACGCGGGCGCGGCCCTGTCCGCCGCCGAGGAGGCGCTGCGCGCGGCGCGCGCGCATCCGCATGGCGTGGCGGCCTGGACGCGACCGGTCTCGGCCCAGGACCGCGAACTGGCGGCGGTCGAACAGGCGCTGCGCGACGCGCTCGCCTCGGGCAGCCTGCTGGCGGCGTTCCAGCCGATCGTGGCGGTGGCCGGCGGCGACGAGGCGCAATACCAGGTGCTGCTGCGCCTGCGCGGCGGCGGCGGCGAACTGCATCCGGCCGGTCGCGTGCTGCAGGCGGCCAGCCGCATCGGCGCCACCCTGCAGGTGGACCGGCGCATGGCCGAGATCGCGATCGGCGCGCTGCGCCGCCAGCGCGAGGAACAGCGCGCGCTGCGCCTGTTCGTCACCCAGTCGCCGTCCACCCTGGCCCACGACGGCCACGCGCAGTGGCTGCTGCAAACCCTGGCCGACGCGGGCGTGGACGGCGCGTCGCTGGTGATCGACGTGCGCCAGGAGGATGCGCTGGTGCATGCGCTGTCGCTGCAGGAGTTCTGCAGCGCGATGGTCTCGGCCGGCGTGCAGCTGTGCCTGAGCCAGTACTGCCACGGTCCCGAGGCCAATGCCCTGCTCGGCCAGCTGCCGCTGGGCTACGTGCGCCTGGATTCGCGCTACTCGCGCAACCTCGACGACACCGCGGTGCGCGACGAGATGCGCGCGGCCATCGATTACGCCCATCGCATGGGCCTGCAGGTGATCGGCCAGCAGGTCGAGGACGCGCAATCGGCGGCCACGCTGTGGATGACCGGCGTCGACTTCATCCAGGGCAACCTGGTGCAGCGCCCGGCCGGCGACCTGCAGTTCGATTTCCACACCTCGGTGCTGTAGGGGGACCGGGATGCCGCTGATCAGCAACGCCCGTCCTTCGACCGCCATGCTGCGCTGGTTCACCCTCGGCGCCGCCGGCGGCGCGGCCCTGAGCCTGGTCCTGCACGTGCTGGGCATGGAGGGTCCGTGGCAGGGATTCGCGCTGGTGCTGGCGCTGCTGGCGGTGTTCGCCTCGATCGCGGTGTTCTACAACCTGCGCACGCGCGACGCCGAGCTGCGCGAGGCCGCCGAGCGCACCCAGCGCGACGAGGCGGTGCTGGCCGAGCTGCACCGCGAGCTCGAACGCCACGCGCAGCTGGAACAGGAGCTGCGCCTGGCCAAGCAGGCGGCCGAATCGGCGGTGATGGCCAAGGGCGAGTTCCTGGCCACGATGAGCCACGAGATCCGCACGCCGCTCAACGGCATCGTGCCGATGCTGGACCTGCTGATGCACGCGCGGCTGGCGGCCGACCACGCCGAACTCGTGCGTACCGCCTACCTGTCCTCGCAGCAGATGCTGCGCATCGTCGACGACATCCTCGACTACTCCAAGCTCGAGGCCGACAAGCTCGAACTCGAGACCACCGCGTTCAACCTGCGCGAGGTGGCCGAAGGCGTGCTGCAGCTGATGGAGCGCCCGGCGCAGAGCAAGGGCCTGCGCATGCACATGCAGATCGAGCCGGGCGTGCGCCTGCCGGTGCGCGGCGACCCGGTTCGGCTGCGCCAGGTGCTGGGCAACCTGGTCAGCAACGCGGTCAAGTTCACCGAGCGCGGTTCGGTCACGCTCACGCTGCGCCGGCTGGGCGAGACGCCGAGCCAGCACCAGCTGCGCTTCGAGGTCCGCGATACCGGCGTGGGCATCTCGCAGGCCGCGCAGGGCCGGTTGTTCCAGGCTTTCAGCCAGGCCGACGCCTCGACCACGCGCCTGTACGGCGGCACCGGACTGGGCCTGGCGATTTCCAAGCGCATCGTGGACCTGATGGGAGGACGCATCGGCGTGGAGTCCGAACCGGGACTCGGCGCGACGTTCTGGTTCGAGATTCCGCTGCTCAAGGTGCAGGGCGACATGCAAGCCGAAGAGACCAATCCGCAGGGAGGCCGGTTGCTGCTGCTGAGCGGGGATCCGCGCCTGCGCCTGCGCCTGAGCATGCTGCTGCCCAACTGGGGCCTGCGCGTGACTTCGGTGGAAACCACGCAGGAAGCGCTGGACCGGTTGCGCAACGCCGCCAACCAGGGCCCGCCCTGGGCCTACTCCATCGTGCTGGCCGACCTCGCGGGCATGCGCAACACCGCGCTGGCGCTGCATCGCAACCTCGGCCGGCAGAGCGTGTACGGCGAGCTGCGCCTGGTCTGCCTGTACGGCGACGATCCGATTCCCGACGAACTGCAGCGCAGCACCACCCTGCTCAGCCGCCAGGCGCCCGACGCCAGCCTGCGTTCGGCCCTGCTCGAGGCGCCGTCCGACAGCGCGGCCCCGGCCGAAGCGCCCGCAGCGCCGGACAGCGCGCCGGCGCCCGTCGCCGCGAAGCCCGATCCGGACCGGCTGGCGCTGCGCAAGCCACGGGTCCTGCTGGTCGAGGACAACCCGGTCAACCTGATGGTCGGACAGCGCCTGCTCGGCGTGCTCGGCATCACCTGCGACACCGCCAGCAACGGCGAGGCCGCGCTGCTGCGCATGTCGGCCTCGCGCTACGACGTGGTGCTGATGGACTGCCAGATGCCGGTGATGGACGGCTACACCGCCACCCGCCGCTGGCGCGAGAACGAGGAAGCCAGCGGCGACGGCCGCCGCCTGCCGATCATCGCCATGACCGCGAACGCGATGGCCGGCGACCGCCAGAAGTGCCTGGACGCGGGCATGGACGACTACCTGCCCAAGCCGGTGACGCGCAGCGAGCTCGAACGCTGCCTGCATCGCTGGTGGGATCCGGAACACGTGGCGGTGCCGGCGGAGTTCGCCGGGATCGGCGAGCCCGACGCGATGCCCGAGGCGGTCGCGACCAGCCTGGATGCCCAGCTGCTGGGGCTGCCGACCGAAGACGCACCCGCGCAGGCGTCCGGGCCGGTCGCGACTCCGATTCAAACGCCCGCATCTGCGCCGCCGGTGGAGCCGCCGCCGCCCGCCGCCCCCGTGCCGGAAACCGCATCCGCCGCACCGGTCGCGGCAGCCGACCCGGTCGCCGCAGTTGCATCGGTCGCCACCCCGCCGCCTGCCCGTCCCGAGCCGGCGGCCGCCGCGGCGGCTCCGGCGCCGGCCGAGTCCGCGATGCCCGCCCCCCCGAAGCCGGCACGGGCGCTGGCGCCGGTGCTCGATCCGAGCATCCTCGACGACCTGCAGGCCATGCTCGGCGACGAGGTCGAGCGCCTGGTCGATGTGTTCCTGGACGACACGCCGCGCCTGGTCAGGGCGCTGGAACACGCGGCCGCGGGTCCGGACTACGACGCCCTGCGCGAGGCCGCGCATTCGCTGAAGTCGTCGGCCGCCAACCTCGGCGCGATGTCGCTGTCGGCCGCGGCCAAGCGCGTCGAACTGGCCGCGCGCGAACGCTCGCTCGAGCGGCCAGCCGTGGCGGTGGCGCTGATCGCCAACGAGTTCGCGCGCGCCCGCCAGCAGCTGCTGGCGCGGCGCACGACCCAGCAGGCCTGAGCCGCGAACGGGCGGCTCAGTCCTCGAGCTTGCTCTGCAGGTAGTTCTGCTCGCCGATCCGCTCGACCAGGTCGAGCTGGGTCTCCAGCCAGTCCACGTGCTCTTCCTCGTTGGCGAGGATGTCGGCGAACAGCTTGCGGCTGACGTAGTCGCCGACGCTCTCGCAGTGGGCGATCGCCTCGCGCAGCAGCGGGATGCCTTCCAGTTCGAGCGCCAGGTCGCAGCGCAGGATCTCGATCGGGTTCTCGCCGATCTTCAGCTTGCCCAGCGCCTGGAAGTTGGGCAGCCCCTCGAGGAACAGGATGCGCTCGGACAGCACGTCGGCGTGCTTCATCTCGTCGATCGATTCCTCGTACTCGTGCTTGGCCAGTTCCTCCAGGCCCCAGTTCTTCAGCATCTTGGCGTGCAGGAAGTACTGGTTGATCGCGGTCAGCTCGTTGTAGAGCGCCTTGTTGAGGTACTGGATGACCTGGGCGTCGCCTTTCATGGGCATGCTTCCTGCGGCGTGGACAGGCGCACTCTAGCGCCGCGGGCGAGGCGATGGCGGAACGGGAATAGTGTGCATTCCGATCCGCGACAGGGCGAGGCTCCCGCCGCGCCGACGCGCGGACGCCGGGTCGCTGGTACGGCGGTCGGGCCGCCGGGATCAGGCCGCGCGCGCGACCAGCGGCAGTTCGACCAGCGGGCCCCTGGCGGGGCGGGCCTCTTCGAGCAGGGCGCTCGCGGTTTCCACGCAGGTGCCGCAGCAGGCGCCGGCGCCGGTGCGCATCGTCAGTTCCGACATCGAACCGCAGCCCGCCTCGGCGGCGCGGCGGATGTCCTGGTCGGTGATGCCATTGCAGATGCAGACGTACACGGCGCGAACCCGCTGGAGCAGGCCGCCATTGCGCCACACATGAGAATGATTGTCAATGCCGCCAGCGCTCGTATTCAGACCGGTCCCTGGTCCCGGCCGCGCCCGGCGGGCTGCCGGTTCGCCGAGCCCCGCGGGCGCCGGCGACCTTCGTGGTGGCGCGTTTCGGGCAGCAGGTGCGGGATCGCCCCGGCTCCCGCGATCTGGCGGGCGAACGGGGCCAGGTGGCGCAGCGCGCTGGCATAGACCCCGCGCTTGAACATCACCACGTGGTCCACCGGATACCAGAAATCCACCCAGCGCCAGTGGTCGAATTCGGGCTTGGCGGTCAGGTCCAGCCGCAGGTCGCTTTCGCGGCCGGTGAACTGCAGCAGGAACCAGACCTGCTTCTGGCCGATGCACACCACCCGGTCGTTGCGGCGGATCGCGTTGCGCGGCAGGCGGTAGCGCAGCCAGCCGGGGGTGACCCCGAGCACGGCGACGTGGTCGGGCAGCAGCCCGGTTTCCTCCCGCAGCTCGCGGTACATCGCCTCGATGGGCGTCTCGTCGCTGTTCATCCCGCCCTGCGGGAACTGCCAGCCGTCGCGACGCACCCGTCGCGCCCAGAAGACGCGCCCGTCCGGATGCATCAGCACGATGCCGACATTGGGGCGATACCCGTCCGGATCGATCACGATGCGGACTCCAAAGATCTACTGCCCCCGACTCTGCCACGACTGCCTGCAAAGTGACAGTCCGGCGCCCGGCGTTGACGCAGGGGCCTTGCGCCCGGACAATACACGGCTCCCCGCGACGCGGGCGACGCTTGGCTACGTAGCTCAGCCGGTTAGAGCACAGCACTCATAATGCTGGGGTCGGTGGTTCGAGTCCACCCGTAGCCACCACTCTCTTTGCCAGAGTCCGCCGGTTCCATCGCAGCGGATTTTCCAGGCCGCCCGCATCCAACACGCCTGCGCGGTCCCGGCCGGCGCGGCCCTGCCCAGCTGGCGGAAGCCGTCGCGCCGCCAGCCGTGCGATGGCGCGCCATCCCGCCCGGGACGGTCCATGTTCCCGGCAGGAGCCCAGGCCCGGGGATTCAGGGCAGACCGGCTGTGCCCCCCATGTGGCGCATCTGGCCACGGGATCCGCAGCTGTTCCGCACGCAACGCGATGCGCCGGAAGGGACGACGTGGCCCGGCGGCGGCCCCTGATCGAGGGCATCGATTCGGCAGCGGCCACTGCGCGAGTCACCCCCGGCACCTCCGCCGTTTGTCCGCGAAACCCGGTTCCCGGCAGCCCGGTCCCGCACGTCGAACGCCCCGCCCGGCAGACCGCGGCGTCGTCGCGGGTGGCGATCCGGGACTGGCGTCGAACAAAGGCAGCGAGGCGCAGTAGGCACGCAGGCTGGCGCCGGTCAGGTGGCGCCGATCATGCGATGCGTCGGCTTTCCAGGTAATGCGCCTTCAGTGCGGGGTAGTAATCGTCGAACGACGGCAATGCTTTACCTTCCCGCGCAGCGACCAGCATGTCGAGGTAGTACTCCCACCCCGGCCCAATGTCGCCTGCGAGCGTCCAGTCGCCCAGGGGCTGAACAAGACGCAGTTCAGTCGCCGGGCCCGCCTGTCTCAACGTCAGCTCGATGCGCCACACGCCGGAGTCGTCCTGCATCCTGACGACCAGGCGGCGCGGCGGCTCGCATTCCTCGATCGCCAGATCCGTCCACGGCTGGCCGTTCTCGTGCACCAGTTGCAGCCGCACAACCTCGCCCGGACCAGCCCTTCCCTCCCAGGGACCGAACCAGAGGGCGGTCCGCTCCGCACGGGTCAGGCTCGCCCAGACGTCTTCGACAGGCGCCTGGACGGTGCGCACAAGGATCAGGTCATTGCCACGCACATAGCCGGTGGGCTTGGGGTTCATGCAGTTCCCTCGGCGTCCTGGGTGGGGTGATGGGCGGATGGGCACCGCAATCCGCGGACAGCACGGATTGCCCAAAGATTGCGTCGTCGCCGGGCGCTGCCCGCAGCGGGTGCGCGCCGAGCCGGCGCCGCGCCTCAGGCGGTCTGGCCGCCCGCCATCGCGTCCTGGATCAGCGCCACGATCTGCTCCACCGTCGGGTCCTTTGGCAGGGACATGCTCTTGAATGTGAAGTCCAGCTCACTTTCGAGATCGAGCATGATGTCGACTTGGATGATGGAATCGATGCCCAGCTCCTGCAGCCGCGTCTGTGCGGTAATCGGGATGTCCGTCGACCCGACCCGTTCTTGAAGCATCTCGGTCAAACGACGCAGAATGGCGGAGTTTTCCATGCAGGACACCTGTCAATGTCCTCGCTGGCCCGGTTCCTGCGTGCCGGAAGTCATGGATTCCGTCGGCGGAACGAACGCAGCAATGGGACGTTGAGGACATTGTAATGGACGCGGCCGGCAGTCACGAGGCGAACAGGAACGTCATCTCGCAGGCGAATTTCCGGCTGAGCTTCGGCGTGCTCGTCGCGGTCACGATCGCCTGCGTGCACTGGTTCGGCTCCTCGCGTCCCGACGTCGGCGACGGCCTGGTCGTGGGCATGCTCAGCGGCTACATCGGCTACGCCGCGTTCGCACGCTGGCTTGCGGCGCGCCCCGAGCGGCTCGCCAACCGCGACCTGGTGGTGATCACCGCGGTGATCGATCCGCTGATCCTGTCGGCGTGGATGTACTTCGCCGGCGGTTCGTCGATGGTGTTCGTGGCGTTCTACCTGTTCACCACGCTCGGCTTCGGCTTCCGCGTGGGCACGATGCCGATGCACATCTGCCAGGCGTTCTCGCTGGTGGGCTTCGGCATGGTGGTGATGACGTCTCCGCTGTGGCGGGACAACCTCCTGTTCGCCGCGTCGCACGCCCTGCTGCTGGTGGTGGTGCCGCTGTACGCGGCCAGCCTGGTCCGGCGCATCAACGCCGCGCGCGAGGCGGCCGAGTTCGACAGCCGCGCGAAATCGCAGCTGCTGGCGAAAGTGAGCCATGAACTGCGCACCCCGCTGACCGGCATCGTGGCCGACGCGCAGCTGCTGGAGGTGGAGGCGGTCGACGCCGGCACCGTCAACCGCGCACGCTCGATCCAGCGGCTGGCCACGACCCTGGACTCCGAGATCAAGCAGCTCCTCGACCTGTCCAAGATCGCGGTCCACGGCGGCGACAGCCGCCTCGCCCCGGAACCCTTCAGCCTGGCCTTCACCGCCACCCAGGTGGTCGGCTCGATCCGTTCGATCGTCGGCGCCAAGCCGCTGGCGGTGGAGCTGGACTTCGACGAGCGGATCAAGCTGCCGGTGGTCGGGCGCCACCAGGAGCTGGTGTCGATCCTGACCAACCTCGCCGGCAACGCGGTGAAGTTCACCGAACAGGGCGCGGTCACGCTGCAGATCGCCCTGGTCGAGACCAGCGAGGAGGGCTACCGCGTCCGCTTCGCGGTGTCCGACACCGGCATCGGCATCGATCCGGCCTACCACGAGAAGATCTTCCAACCCTTCTTCCAGGTCGAGAGCGGCCCGGCGCGCCGCTACGGCGGCACCGGGCTGGGCATCTCGATCGCCAGCGAGCTGGTCCGGCGCATGGGCGGCCGGCTGCAGGTCGACAGCAAGCCGGGCCAGGGCAGCACCTTTTTCTTCGAGCTGGTCCTGCCCGTGGACGCCAGCCCGGCCGCGGAGACGGCGCTGGCCGAGACCACGCCGTCCGCCGTGGCGGGCAAGCGCGTGCTGGTGGCGGACGACAATGCCACCAACCTGTCGCTGCTGCGCGAGATGCTGCTCAAGGACGGGCACCAGGTGACGGCGGTGGAGAGCGGGCACGAAGCGATCCTGATGCTCAGCGCCAACACCTACGACGTCATCTTCCTCGACTACAACATGGACGACGTCAACGGCGCCGTGGTCTACCAGACCTACGCCTACAGCCGCGTGCAGCTGGCGCCGACCTTCTTCATCACCGCCGACACCACGGCCATGACCACGCGCCTGCTCGAGGATCTCGGCGCCAACGGCGTGATCTACAAGCCGCTGACCTTCGAGAAGATCCGCGCCGCCATCGCCAGCGTGTTCCCGGACGAGGCGCGCCCGGTGGCCGAGCCGGCGCGGCCGCGCCCGGGCGGCCCGGTGGCGCTGAGCGGCGTGCCGGTGGAGTACCTGGACCCGACCGCGATCGAGGAACTGCGCGAGATCAAGGACAGCCCCGAGTTCCTGCACGCGGTGGTCGCCGACGGCATCGCCGACATCCACGCCCTGCACCAGGCGATGGCCGAGGCCATCGACGGCAGCGACCTGCCCGGCCTGCACAAGCACTCTCATGCGATGAAGGGCGTGGCGCTGAGCCTGGGCGCGGTGCGGCTGGCGCACCTGGCCGACCGGCTGATGACCATGACCCACGACACGCTGACCGGCAACGCCGACCGCTGGCACGAGGACCTGGACGTGTGCGTGGCCAAGAGCTGCCAGTCGCTGGACGACCTGCGCCTGGCGTTCGCCACGCAGGCGGCGGTCAACACCTAGGCAGGACTGCGATCGCGCTGCCCTGCAGCGCGCGGTCCTCCCCGCCCACGAGGAGGACCGCACTGCGGGCCGGGCGTTGCGCCCGGCCCGGCGTGGCTCAGGCCACCCGCGCCACCGGCACCGGAGCCTCGACCGCGACCGGACGGCCGGACTTCTGCTCGCCGGCCTGCATCAGGATCAGCATCTCCATCGCGCGGACTTCCTCGGCCGACAGCTGCATCGCCGCCTCCACCCAGTCGTCGACCACGCGGATACCTTCGGCGTAGTCGATGCCGGCGCTGCGGCGCACGGCCTGGCGCACCATCATCCGCGCCTTGCGGCGAGAAGCGTGCTCCCGGATGTAGCGCTCGACGGCCAGCTCGCCGGTACCCTGCGGCACCACCTCGTCGACCAGGCCCATCTCCAGCAGCTGCGCGGCGCTGTAGACCTTCTTGTTGGTCATCAGCTTCTCCGCCACCTTGGGCGCGACGCGCTCGCACAGCAGGCCCATCGCGCCGCTGCAGGGGAACAGGCCGAACATGATCTCGGGGAAGCCGAAGCTGCTCTGCTCCTCGGCGATGATGTGGTCGGCGGCCAGCGCCAGCTCGAAGCCACCGCCCAGGGCGCGGCCCTGCACCAGCGAGATCGTCGCCATGTTGCCCTTGAACTCGGTCGACCACGCGACGATCGCGTCGAGGCAGCGCATCGAGTACTCGCGCAGGCGCTGCGCGTCGCGGCGCTTGATGCAGTCCAGGAAGAAGCGCAGGTCGCCACCCTGGCTGAAATAGGTCGGGTCGCTGGACTGGATCACCGCGTACGGCGGCGGGTGGCCGATGGCGCCGGCGACGGCGGCCGGAATGCGCATCTGCCCGATCAGCCCGTGGAACTCCTCCACCAGCGCGGGGGTGAAGTTGTGGACGCCGTTGGCGTCGGGCGCGACGTTGACCCACAGCGTGCGCTCGGCGAGCTGGCGGATCTGGGTACTGACGCGGGCGGGAGCTGCGGTGTTCAGGGCGTGCTGCATGGGACTTCTCCTTGTGGGCGGGATGGCGATTGCCGGGGATTGCTGGAAATCACGAGTGCGGCATTGGTGCCGCCGAAACCGCAGGAGAAGGACAGCGCATGCGGGATCGGCATCTCGCGCGGAACCGGACCGACGTGGTTGACCGCGCAGGCCGGATCCGGCTCGCCGAGATGGGCGCTGGCCGGGGCGACGCCGATGCGCATCGCCAGCAGGGTGAGCACGAACTCCAGCGCGCTGGCCGCGCCGAGGAGGTGGCCGTGCACCGACTTGGTGGACGACACGAAGGCCGATGCCGGGCCGGCGCCGAAGACCTCGCGGATCGAGGCCGCCTCGATCTCGTCGCCGCCGCGCGTGGCGGTGGCATGGGCGTTGACGTAGGCGATGTCGGCAGCCTGCAGGCCGGCCGAGGCCACCGCTGCGCGCAGCGCCGCGATCTGCCCGCGCGAATCGGGCATGCCGATGTGATGGGCGTCGTTGTTGCAGGCGTAGCCGCTGAGGTAACCCAGCACCTGCGCCCCGCGTTCGCGCGCGAGCCTGGCGTTCTCCAGGATCACGAAAGCCGCTCCTTCGCCGAGCACCAGTCCGGTGCGCTGCTTCGAGAATGGACGGCAGGTGGTCGAGGGATCGTCAGGATCGGGCTCGGACATGGCCCGGGTGCCGTCGAAGGTGCCCAGCACCAGCGAGGTCAGCGAGCCTTCCGAGCCGCCGGCCACGGCGATGTCCAGGTCGCCGCGGGCGATCGCACGGCCGGCCTCGCCGATCGACACGCCCGAGGAGGCGCAGGCGCTGGCGCTGGTGATCACCGGGCCGGTGATGCGGTGGCGGATCGCGATCTGGGCGCCGCCGCCGTTGCCCATGATCGCCATCGAGGTCCAGGGCCGGGATCGCTGCTTGCCCTCCAGCAGGAGCTGCTGGAACCAGTCCAGCCCGGTGGCGGTGCCGCCGTTGACGTTGCCGTAATACAGGCCCGCCCGCTCGCCGTAGGCGGAAAACTCCTCCAGGCCTGCCTGGCCGATGGCCTGGCGCGCGGCGAGGATGGCCATCTGCTGGACCCGGTCCAGGAACGGCCGCTCCAGCTTGGGGAAATGCTCCTCGAACTGCTCCGGGATCGCCCCGGCGGCGAAGGGCTTGCGGATCGGCGGGGCTTCGTACATGCGTATGCCGGATTTCGCCCCCCGCAGCGCGGCCTCGGCTTCGCCCACGCCGATGCCGATGGGCGAGACGAGGCCCATGCCGGTAATCGCGACATCCTGCAACGTCATGCCCTTTTCATCCCGATCTTCGATCGGGACGCCCCTGGTTTCGTCCCTGTTCCCGGCGCGCCCGGATCACAAACTGACAATGCGCGTCAGGACGGTACCATCGTAGGGCAAATCCGTGTAGGGGAAGTGCCGCCCTGCGCCAGCGCCGCCGCGGCCGGGCACGGCAGCCGCCCGTTCTGGCGGAACCCGTCACAGATCGGCCGGACGTCCCGGCCGCTGTCCGGTTGACCCAGGTCATGGCCGCGCGGAGCCGCCCCCCACTAGGCTCGCGCCATGCCGCATGCCGCCGCCATCCCGCTCGCCGCCGTCACGGATCCGGCCGACAGCCGCCGCACGCTCGACGCCTGCTTCCTTGGCCCCTATGGGGAGAACGACACGCTGCTGGAGCGGCTGGTGGTCGAATTCCTGCGCGACCACGTGCACTGGCGCAGGAACTTCCATCCCGAGGATCCCCCGGCGATCCCCACTCGCGCCGCGCAGCATCCGGACTACCTGGCCTTCGAGGCCAGGATGCGGCGCGAGCTGCACCAGCTCTCCGCCGCGCTCAAGCGCTCGGTACCGTTCCACAGTCCGCGCTACATCGGCCACATGGTGTCGGACCTGCTGCTGCCGGGGCTGGCCGCGCAGATCCTGACCCTGCCCTACAACCCCAACAACATCAGCAGCGACGCCGCGCCGGTGACCCTGCAGCTGGAAATGCAGGTCGGCCTGCAGCTGGCGCGCATGTTCGGCTGGCCGGACGATCCGGCCCGCCCGGACTGCGCGTTCGGCCACCTGACCTCCGGCGGGACCCTGGCCAACTACCAGGGGCTGCGGCTGGCGCTGGCGGTGAAGGCGTTTCCGGTGGCGCTGCGCGCCGCAGCGGTGCCGGACCTGGAGCTTCCGGACGACGACTGGCAGGCATTCAACCTGTCGCCCAGCGCGGGCATCGCGCTGTCCTCGCGCTGGCGGCAGTGGCTGTCCGCGCAATCGTCCGCCGAGCGTGCGCGCTGGAGCGGGCGGGTGCAGACGCAGCGGATCGAGCAGCTCGGGCTGGTGGACTTCTTCGCCCGCCATCGCGCGCTGTGCGTGCCGCTGGTGCTGGCGCCGATCACCGCCCACTACTCCTGGAGCAAGGGCCTGAAGATGCTGGGCCTGGGGCGCGACCAGCTGCGCCTGCTGCCCACGCAGGGCATGCGCCTGGATGCCGACGCGCTCGAGTCCACGCTGGAACAGTGCCTGCGCCAGCGCCAGCCGGTCCTGGCCGCGGTTGCGGTGCTCGGCACCACTGAGTACGGCACGATCGATCCGGTCGATGCCGTGGTCGGCGCGCGCGAGCGCGCGGCGACGCAGGACTTCGGTTTCAGCGTGCACGTCGACGCCGCCTGGGGCGGCTACCTCACCACGCTGTTCCGGAATCCCGACGGCAGCCTGCGCGCGCTGGACGAGGTGCGGCAAGGCTTCGCCGCGTTCCCGCAGCCGGAAGTGCACGCCGCATTCGCGGCGCTGGCCGAGGTCGATTCGGTCACGGTCGACCCGCACAAGCTCGGCTACCTGCCCTACGGCGCCGGCGCCTTCGTCTGCCGCGACCAGCGCGCGATGCCGCTGCTGGCCGAGGCGGCCGACTACGTGTTCGGCGACGGCGAGGCCAGCGACTATGCCGCGCGCTACCGGCAACTCGGTCAGCTCGTCCCGGAAGGCTCGAAGTCCGGGGCCATGGCCGCGGCGGTGTACGTGAGCCATCGCGTGCTGCCGCTCGACCACGCAGGCTTCGGCATGCTGCCACGCCAGACCGTGCTGGCGGCGGAGGCGTTCCTGGCGCGCGCGCAGCGGTTTGCCCTGGAAATGGCGCAGGCCGCAGGCGTGGTCGTGCCGTTTGCCCCCGACAGCAACCTGGTCTGCCTGGCGCTCAATCCACGAGGCAACCGCACGCTCTCCCACGCCAATGCCTTCGTCCGCCGGCTGCACGACGAGCTGCGCTGCGACCCCGGACAGCCGCTGCAGCTCAAGCAGTTCTTCGCCTCGGTCACGACGCTGCGCCGCGACGTGGTCGGCGAAACGGACATGCGGCGCATCCTTGGCGCGCTCGGCATCGACCCGGACGGCCGCACCGAGGGGGAAGACGCCGACCGCCTGGTGATCCTGCGCCACACGCTGATGAACCCGTACCTGGTCGACCACGAGAACGGCATCAGCTACATCGACCGTTACTTCGAACACCTGCAGGCGCGGTTGCATGCGCTGCTGGCGGAGACGGCCCAAGGGCGGCCGCAGTGCGCCTGAGCGGACGGCACGGGCGCGCGCACGAACGGCATCGATGACGGGCAGGGTGAAGCCGCCGCTGGTGTACTCGTGCTCGGGCTGCTCCAGCGCCGCGCAGATGGCCAACCAACTGGCGCTGTGGCTCGACCGCGCGGGCGCGGCGGAGATGTCCTGCATCGCCGGCGTCGGCGGCGGCGTGGCCGGCCTGGTGCGCACCGCGCAGTCCGGACGCCCGATCCTCGCGCTGGATGGCTGCGTGTTGCACTGCGTGTCCGCCTGCCTGGCTCAGGCCGGCGTCCAGGCAGACGCGCACCTGACGCTGTCCGACTACGGCGTGGCCAAGCGCAGGCACGCCGACTTCGACCAGGCGCAGGCCCGCGCGGTATTCGAGGCGCAGGTGCTGCCCGCGGCGCGCGCGCTGCATCCCGCCGCCGGCGGCGACACGCTGGCAACGGCAGGGGCTTGACCTGGATCAGCGCGTGATCGCCGGCACGGCCGATAGGCTGCGCATCACCTGGCCGCGCGGGACCGCTGCGCACCGCACTGCGGCGCGCCGCACCAGGGCCGCAGGAACACGATCCCGTGCAGGAGCAGCCACCATCCGACAGCTTCCCACCCCTCCGCAGGCCCGGGCCGCGCCGCTGGCGTCGCACCTGCTGCTCGCCTGCGCGCGCCACGGCATCGACCGCGTCGACGACGGCATGCTCGGATTGCTGGCGCTGCGCCGGCTGATGTCGGCCACGGCCGGGCGCCAGAAGCGCGCACTGGGCAGGCCGCTGCGCGACCAGGCGCGCGAATCGCAGGTGCGGCTGCGCGCGCACCGCTGCGCGCAACGCCTGCATGTCTCCACCGAGACCGCCGATTCCCTGGCCTCCCTGCTGTTCGCCGACGCCCTGCGCCAGCAGTCGCTGCAGGACGCCCACGCCGCGGCGCGAACCGTCCGTTCCGAATCCCACCCCGCAAGCGACGCCGCCATGGACCGATCCCACGCCCTGCTGCGCCTGATTCCACCTCCCGCGCGCTGGCGCCCCCTGCTGCGGCTCGCGCCGACGCCGCTGCGCGACCGGCTGGTCGCTCGCGCGCTGTCGCAAGCCCTGTCGCCGGCGCATATCGGCAGCGCGCTCGACGACATCACGGGGCGCCGCCTGGGCATCGAGATCGCAGACCTTGGCCAGCGCTGCGTGCTGGAGTGGCGCGATGGCCACCTGCACGTGGTGGATGCCCCGGCCGAAGCCACCGTGCGCGGCACGGCGACCGACCTGCTGCTGCTCGCCGCCCGTCTGGAGGACGCCGACACCCTGTTCTTCCAGCGCCGCCTGGTGCTCACCGGCGATACCGAACTCGGCCTCACCGTCCGCAACCTGCTCGACCGCATGCCCTTCGACGCGATGCCGCTGGCGCTGCGCATCGTCCTGCACCGCGGCGCGCGCTTCGCCCGCGCGGCGCGCGAGGCCTTCCGCGCCTGAGGGCATCGCGTCCTGTCCATCTGCAGACGCAGGCGGCAGACACTCCAGCCTGTCGCTTCCCTGATCGTACAGACACGGGATGCGCGCGTGCCGGGCCCCGCGCGTGGGCGCACTGCGCCCTGCGGTCCCACCTCCTGCGAAGCGGGGATGGAGACGGCGCATCCGTTGCCGATCTGACGGGCGGATCGCCTGCCGCGACCCGCTCGCGACATGAGCCGGCACGCGGCGACTGCCGCAGACGCCCGGTTCGACGCCTTCAGGCGCGCGGCTGCGCCAGCGAAGCCTTCCCCGGCTGGCCATCCCAGTAGCCGTTGTGCGCGCCCGCTGGCGCGGGCGCTTCGGGTGCGGCCAGGCCGGCATGGAAGCGCCGCACCACCTCCGCCATGCCCTCGGCCTGCGGCGACAGCCGCAGGATGCCCGCGCCCAGCGCCGCCAGTTCGTCGCGCAGCGGCAGCATGTCCACCACCTCGGCGCCCTGCACCTGGATGCCGTTGATGGTCATGAACGGCTCGCCCTCGCGGGTGGAGAGCGGCAGGCCGTCGGGATGCGCGATGCAGCGGAATCCGCACTGGTCCTTGGGCACGTCCAGCGCGCGCGCGGTGAAGCAGCGGGCCGAGTACGCCAGCGGCAGCCGTCCCCAGGCCGCCATCTCCAGCTCCGGCATCGCGCCGCCTTCGGACTCCAGCGCTTCGCGCAGTTCCTGCAGCAGTTGGCGGCCCTGCTCGACGCCGGGCACCCAGCGGTACAACCCGTCGTCCATCAGCATCGCCAGGGCGCGGTGGTTGTACACGTTGAGCGTCGGCCCGCCGACGAAGGGCAACCGGCGTTCGCGGCAGACCTGCACCGCGGACAGGTCGTTGGCCTCGATCCGGTACGTGCCGTTGTCGACCTGGCGACGCAGAACGCCCAGCTCCGACTCGGCCTCGATCAGCGCCAGCGTCGAGAGCACCACCTCCTTGCCGGCGGCGACGAGTTCCTGCGCGATCGCCATCCAGTCCTGCAGGCGCAGCTCGCGGCGCTTGCTGCAGATGGTCTCGCCCAGGTAGACGATGTCCACAGGCCAGCCAGCAACGTCGCGATAGAAGGCGAGCGTGCGCTCGCGCGGCCAGAAATACTGCAGCGGCCCAAGACTGAGTTTCATCGGTGCGTTCTCCTGCCCACGCTCAATGCCAGGCGCGGTGGTAGGGACCGAGCGTGGTCTGCTGCCCTTCCGCGTGCGCGGTCAGCGCCTGCTGCCAGGCGGCCTCGGTGGTCCAGCGCTGCGGATCGGCACGGTAGCGGTCGATCGCGCGGCGCCAGGTGGAAGCCACCGCGCGCACGTAGGCCACGCCGCGCTGCCGCCCCTCGACCTTCAGCGCCACCACCCCTGCCTGCGCCAGCTGCGGCAGCAGCTCCAGCGTATTGAGGCTGGTCGGTTCCTCGAGCGCGTGGAAGATCTCGCCGCCCACCGCGTACCGCCCCTTGCAGACGGTGGGATAGCCAGCCGGCTCGGCATCGCCGAAACGATCGATCAGCATGCCGTTCAGGCGCACGCTGCGGCTGCTGTCGGCATGCTCTTCCCAGCGCACGAAGCTGGCCGGCGAGCAGACGCCATGGCGATTGGGCGAGACCCCGGTGACGTAGCTCGACAACTGGCAGCGGCCTTCGACCATGATGCACAGGCTGCCGAATGCGAACACTTCCAGCGGGACCGGCGAGGCCGCGCACAGGCGCTGCACCTGCTGCAGCGCCAGCACCCGCGGCAGCACCGCGCGGGCGATGCCGAAGTGTTCGTAGGCGTAGGTCAGCGCCGCGGCGGTGGTAGCCGAGCCCTGCACCGACAGGTGCCGCGCCAGCCCCGGATGGGCGCGGCAGGCGTAGTCCAGCACGCCCATTTCCGCGGCGATGATCGCGTCCACGCCCAGCTCCGCGGCATGGTCGACCGCGCCTTGCCAGTACGGCAGGCGCACGCTGTCGGGGTAGGTGTTGAGGGCAAGGTAGACCTTGCGCCCGCGCGCGTGCGCATAGGCGATGCCGCGGCGCAGTTCCTGTTCGTCGAAGTTCAGGCCGGGGAAGGCGCGCGCGTTGGTCTGGTCGCGGAACCCCGCGTAGACCGCGTCGGCGCCCGCATCGATCGCGGCCTGCAGCGCGGGCAGGTTGCCCGCAGGACATACCAGTTGCATCAGCGACTCCCTGTGTCGATCGTATCGGCCATCGGCGCCGATGGCGGCGCGCGCATCCCCTGCAGCTGCGCCCACAGCGCATCGACGCGGCGCTCCACCTGCGGGTCCGGCACGATCGGCCGGCCCCATTCGCGATCCGATTCGCCGGGCCACTTGCGGGTCGCGTCGAGCCCGAGCTTGGAGCCGAGGCCCGCCACCGGCGAGGCGAAGTCGAGGTAGTCGATCGGCGTGTTCTCGACCAGCAGCATGTCGCGCGCCGGGTCCACCCGGGTGGACAGCGCCCACAGCACCTGGCCCCAGTCGCGCACGTCGATGTCGTCATCGGCGACGATCACGAACTTGGTATAGGTGAACTGGCGCAGGTACGACCAGACCGACATCATCACGCGCCGCGCGTGGCCGGCATACTGCTTGCGGATCGACACCACCGCGATGCGGTACGAACACGCCTCCGGCGGCAGGTGGAAATCCACGATCTCCGGGAACACCCGCTGCAGGATCGGCACGAACACGTCGTTGAGCGCGGCCGACAGCACCGAGGGCTCGTCGAAGGGCGCGCGCCCCATGTAGCTGCCGTGGTAGATCGCGCCCTGGCGCAGGCGCATGCGCTCCACGGTCAGCACCGGGAACATGCCCTGTGCGTTGTAGTAGCCGGTGTGGTCGCCGAACGGCCCTTCCAGCGCGGTGTCGCCCGGATGGATGAAGCCTTCGAGCAGGATCTCGGCACCGGCGGGCGCATCCAGGCCGGTCGTCTCGCTGTGCCAGACGCGCGTGCGCTCGCCGCGCAGCAGTCCGGCGAACTCGTATTCGGACAGGGTATCGGGGATCGGTGCGACCGCGGCCAGCATCGTCGCCGGGTCCGCGCCGATCGCCACCAGTACCGGGAACGGCTGGTCCGGATGCTGCTGCCGCCAGGCAGCGTAGTCGAGTGCGCCACCGCGATGCGGCAGCCAGCGCATGATCAGGCGGTTGCGCGCGACCGGCTGCTGCCGGTAGATCGCCACGTTCTGGCGCTTGCGCTGCGGCCCGCGGGTGACGACCAGGCCGAAGGTGAGCAGGCGGTCGACATCCCCGGGCCAGCAATGCTGGATCGGCAGCCGCGACAGGTCGACATCCCCGCCTTCGAGCACGTGCTCGCAGAACGCGGCCTCGCGCACGCGCCGCGGCGCGGCATGCGCCAGCTGCGCCAGGCCGGGCCAGGCGCCCAGCGCCTCGCGCACCGATCCCGGCCAGTCGGGTTCCTTGAGCCGCGCCAGCAGTTCGCCCAGTTCGCGCAACGAGGACAGCGGCCGGTCGCCGAGCGCGAGCTCGATCCTGCGGCGATGGCCGAACAGGTTGCCCAGCAACGCGTGCTGGGAGCCGGCCGGACGACGCATCAGCAGCGCCGGGCCCTGTTCGCGCAGCGCACGCAGGCTCAGCGCGGTGCTCTCGAGCACGGGATCGACCGGGATCCCGATCTCCAGCAGTTCGCCGCGTGCCGACAGCCGCGACAGGAAGGCGCGCAGGTCATGGAAACTCATGCGCGTGCCGCCCGGCTGCGTGCGGCTGGCGGAGACGCCGGACGCGGCGACGCGAGGCACGCCCTGTCCCGCGCACGGAGCGCGGCGCCGGATCGACGCCACGCACACACCCGGTCCCCCATCACGCCTCCCGTCCGCCACTGCAGCGCGCGATGATGCCGGTGGACGGCGGCGCGCCACCTGACCTGGATCAAGTGCGCGCCGAACGCGCCGCGAGGTTGCGTTCGTGACGTCCACGGGCTTGCCGCGTGCCGCGCCGGTCGCGGTGGCTCGGGACGGCAGCGTGCCCGGGCAACGCCGGGGGGATGGTCCGTGGCCGCATTCCGTCCCGCGGCTGCCACATGGCGCAACCCGCCGCGCTCGCCGGAACGGGCGCGCAGGGTGGGCGACGTCCGCCGTCGCCGGTCACTCGCCCACGGCGCTGGACCGCCGCTGCGGGCCGTGCATGCGGGCCGCGGCGAAGCCGATGCCGCCGGCGGCTACCAGAACAGCGTGTACAGCGCCGCGAGGATCGCCAGCACCGCAACCGCACCGGCGTTGAACGCGCCGCTGGTGCGGTAGTCCACGTCGCGGGTCTGGATGATGTCCTTCTCCGGCGCATGCCGCGTCAGCAGCGACACCACCACCGCCAACGCCAGCGCCAGCAGGAACACCAGGCCGACCCGGTCGATGAACGGCAACGATGGCCAGGCCAGCTTGAGCACGATCGACAGCGCGAACGAGCCGATCGCCGCGGCCAGCGCGCCCGCCTCGTTGGCGCGCTTCCAGAACAGTCCCAGCACGAAGATCACCACGATGCCGGGGGTGAAGAAGCCGGTGTATTCCTGGATGTACTGGAAGGCCTGGTCGAAGCTGCCCAGCAAGGGCTTCGCGGTGAGGATGCCGAGCAGCACCGCGACCGCCGCGGCAATGCGGCCCACGCGCACCAGCCGCTGCTGGTCCGCATGGACGGCCCGCTTGGCGTAGAAGTCCAGGGTGAAGATCGTCGCCACCGAATTGATCTTGGACGCGAGCGAGGCCACGATCGCCGCCACCAGCGCCGCGAACACCAGGCCCAGGATGCCGGTGGGCAGCAGCCGCATCATCGTCGGATAGGCCTCGTCCGGGCGCGAGAGATCGGGCGCCAGCATCACCGCGGCGATGCCCGGCAGGACCACGATCACCGGCATCAGCAGCTTCAGGAACGCCGCGAACAGCACGCCCTTCTGCGCTTCGTTGATGTCCTTCGCCGCCAGCGCGCGCTGGATGATGTACTGGTTGAAGCCCCAGTAGCTGATGTTCATGATCCACATGCCGCCGACCAGCACGCTGATGCCCGGCAGGTCCCTGTAGAACGGGTTGTCGGGATGCAGGATCATCTCGAAGTGGCCCGGATGCTCGGCCCAGAGCCGGTTGAAGCCGGCCACGATCCCGTTGCCCTCGCCCAGCTGGTTGAGCGTGAGCCCGGCAACCAGCAGGCCGCCCAGCACCAGCAGGGTCACCTGCACGATGTCGGTCAGCGCCACCGCCTTGAGCCCGCCGTAGAGCTGGTAGGCCAGCGCGAACACGCCGATCAGCACCACCGCCAGCATCTGGTCCATGCCGGTGACCTGGCTGACCGCGATCGCGCCCAGCCACAGGATCGAGGTGATGTTGACGAACACGTACAGGCCCAGCCAGAACACCGCCATTACCGTGCGGATGCGGCTGCCGTAACGCTGTTCCAGGAACTGCGGCATGGTGTAGATGCCGTTGCGCAGGAACACCGGCAGGAACCATTTGCCCACGATGAGCAGGCTCGCCGCGGCCATCCATTCGTAGGAGGCGATGGCCAGGCCGATGGCGTAGCCCGAGCCGGACATGCCGATGATCTGTTCGGCCGAGATGTTGGCCGCGATCAGCGAGGCGCCGATGGCCCACCAGGGCAGGGCCTTGCCGGCAAGAAAGTAGTCTTTCGCGTCCTTGCTGTGTCCGGCCTTCTCGCGCGAAACCCATTGCGCCAGCACGAACACGCCGGCCAGGTAGGCCAGCACGATCCCGACATCCAGGTTCGACAGCTGCATCGCTTGCTCCGGGCGCGGGCGCGGCCGCCGGCCGCATCCGCTCGAGGTTGCCTGCCGGGCCGCCGCTCGCGCGACGGCATCGTGCCGCCTTCGGGAACGGTCCGGCCGCCGCGCGGGCGGCCGGACCGGGGGCTCAGCCTTCCATCTGCTCCAGTTCGCGGCCCTTGGTTTCGTGCACGAACTTGAGCACGAAGAACACCGAGACCACCGCCATCGCCGTGTAGATGCCATAGGCCGTGGCCAGGCCGATGCCGGCCAGCAGCATCGGGAAGGTCCAGGTGATCAGGAAGTTCGCCACCCACTGCGCCAGGCCGGCCACCGCCAGGCCCGAACCGCGGATCTGGTTGGGGAACATCTCGCCCAGCATCACCCACATCACCGGGCCCCAGGACATGTTGAAGAACACCACGTAGGCATTGGCCGCGATCAGCGCCAGCGTGCCCATCGAATCGGACAGCTGCAGCTTGCCGGCCGCGTCCACGCCGCCGGTGGCGAAGGCGAACGTCACCAGGCCCAGGGTGATCGCCATGCCCACCGAACCCAGCCACAGCAGCGGCTTGCGGCCGACCTTGTCGATCAGCAGCACGGTCACGATGCAGGCGCCGATGCTGAGCGCGCCGGAGATGACGTTGATCAGCAGCGCGTCGCTTTCGGAGAAGCCCACGGCCTGCCACAGCACCGCGCCGTAGTAGAACACCACGTTGATGCCGACCAGCTGCTGGAACGTGGCCAGGCCCACGCCCACCCAGACGATCGGGCGGATCCTGCCGGTGGCCTTGCTGACCAGGTCGGACAGGCGCGGGCGGTGGTGGTCCGTGGCCAGCGAGGCATCGATCTCGCCCAGCTTGCGCTCGCCTTGGATCGCGCCGTACAGCCGCGACAGCACGCCCTGCGCGCGCTCGCGCAGGCCGCGCGCCACCAAGTAGCGCGGGCTCTCGGGAATGAAGAACAGCAGGAACAGGAACAGGAAGGCAGGCACCAGCTCGGCCCAGAACATCCAGCGCCACGCCTCGTAGTCCCACCACAGCACGGCGGTCGAGGCGGTGGCCATGCGCGCGAGGACATAGTTGCTCAGGAACGAGGCGAACAGGCCGGAGATGATCGCGATCTGCTGCACCGTCGCCAGGCGCCCGCGATAGCGTGCCGGCGCGACCTCGCTGATGTAGGCCGGCGACATCACGCTGGCCGCGCCGACGGCGAAACCGCCCAGCACGCGGTAGATCACGAACTCCGCCGAGGAGGTGGCGATGCCCGACCCCCAGGCCGAGACGATGAAGAACACCGCCGCCCACAGCAGCATCGTGCGGCGCCCGTAGCGGTCGGCCAGCGTACCGGCGAACCAGGCGCCGATCGCGCAGCCCAGCAGCATCGAGGCCACGTTGAAACCCGTGACCGCGGCATCGGAATTGAAGGCGGCAGTGATACCGTCCACCGTGCCGTTGATCACGCCGCTGTCGTAGCCGAACAGGAAGCCGCCGATGGTGGCGACCAGGCTGATCAGGATGATGAAACGGGTGTTCTCACCTGATGCGTTGGGACTGCTCATTCGCTCCCTCCCCGGGAATTGCATTTCGTTCTCTGGAACCACTGCCGGCATCCCGCGAGGTGGGACGGGACAGCCTGGGGCCACCGGATGACTGCGCTGTCATCCGGCGCGACAGGGTAATCCGATTGCGTTCGGAGTGGCTTCTGCATTGCAGCAAACGCAGCCGTTGCGCCAGCAACTACCGGCCGGCCTGTCCCCTGCGCGTCACGCACGCAGCAGCCCGTCCCGTCCCGCGCGCAGGCGTGCGGTTTCGCCGGCCGCGAGCGACAGGCCGAGCTCGCGCCCGCGCCATTCCACCCGGTAATCGCCACCCCGCTCGCTGTGCAGCCGGGCTTCGACGAGCCGGCCGTCGCGCCACGCCAGGTCGACGCGCGCGGCATTGCGCACGCGTACGCCCCGCAGCGCGCCGCGGGACCAGTCGCCGGGCAGTGCGGGCAGCAGCCGGATGCGCCCGCCCCAGCTCTGCACCAGCATCTCGGTGATGCCCGCGGTGCCTCCGAAGTTGCCGTCGATCTGGAACGGCGGGTGGGCGTCGAACAGGTTGGGATAGGTGCGCGACGGACTCAGCAGCATGCGCAGGATCTTCATCGCGCGCTCGCCGTCGCCGAGGCGCGCCCACAGGTTGAGGCGCCAGCCGATGCCCCAGCCGGTGGCCTCGTCGCCGCGGATTTCCAGAGAGCGTCGCGCGGCGGCGGCGAGCCCCGGCGTATCGCGCACGTTGATCTGGCTGGACGGATGCAGCGCGTACAGGTGCGAGACATGGCGATGGTCGATCTCGGGCGCATCCATGTCCCAGTCCTCCTGCCATTCCTGCAGCTGGCCGGCACGCCCGATCCGGTGCCGCGGAAGCCGCTCGCGCAGCATGGACAGCTGCGCGGCGAAGTCGTGGTCCACGTCGAGCAGGGCCGCAGCCTCGATGCACTGGCCGAACAGGTCCCGCAGCAGCTGCGCGTCCATCGACGGCCCCGCGCACAGCGCCGCGCCGTGCGGATGCCGGTTCTCCGGCGAGATCGAGGGTGCGGTCACCAGCGCGCCGGTATTCGGATCCTCGACCAGGGTGGCGGCGAAGAACTCGGCCGCGCCCCTGAACAGCGGCCAGATGCGGCGCAGCGTCTGCGGATCGCGCCCGTAGTCCCAGCGGTCCCACAGATGCTGCAGCAGCCAGGGGCCGCCAAGCGGCCACAGGCCCCACTGGGCGCCGTCGATCGGCGCGGTCGCGCGCCACAGGTCGGTGTTGTGGTGCACCACCCAGCCTGGTGCGCCGTACATCGTGCGCGCCGTGTGGGCGCCGCGCTCGGCCAGCTCGGCCACCATGCGCTCCAGCGGCTCGACGCATTCGGGCAGCGCATTGGCCTCTGCCGGCCAATAGTTCATCTGGGTGTTGATGTTAAGCGTGTACTTGCTCTCCCAGGGCGGCTGCATCAGGTCGTTCCAGATGCCCTGCAGGTTGGCCGGCTGAGTCCCGGGACGCGAGCTCGCGATCAGCAGGTAGCGACCGAACTGGTGGTAGAGCGCGGCGAGCTGCGGATCGTCGCCCTGCGCGAAGCGCGCGACGCGTGTGTCGGTGGGCAGCGCGGCGATTTCCGCGGGCGTGGCGCCAAGGTCGATCGAGACGCGCCGGAACAGCGTGCGATGTGCGTCCAGGTGCGCCTTGAGCAGCGCCTGCCAGGAGCGGGCCGCGGCCGCGTCGAGCTGCGTGCGGGTGATCGCCAGCGGGTCCGCGGATACGTCGTCGTAGCGGCGGAACGCGGTCGCCGCCGTGAGCAGCAGCACGACCGCGTCGGCATCGCGCACCTCGAGGCGGTCGCCGACGCGGCGCAGGGTGCCGCCGGCCGGCACGACCCGCAGGCGCGCGGCGAAGGGCAGCGTGCCGGGGATGCCGAAAGCCGCGGCATTGCGCCCGCGCAGCAGCAGTCCCGCCTCGCCGTCCGGTTCCACTGCGATATCGGGCTGGTCGCTGGCCAGGCCGATACGCAGCGAGATGCGGCCGGGCTTGTCGCCCGACAGGCGCACGGCGACGCACTGGTCGGCCGGCGAGACGAAGACCTCGCGGCGGTGCTGCAGTCCACGCGCTTCGAAGCTCGACGTCGCAACCGCGGTGTCGAGGTCGAGTTCGCGGCGGTAGCCGTTGGTCTCGGCGATCTCGAAGAAGTCGAGTACGAGATCGCCCAGCGGCTGGTACGGCATCTGCTTGAGCGGCCGGGCCATCATCTTCGCGTTGGCCAGCGCTTCGGCCTCGGCGTAGCGGCCGGCGAACAGCAGGCGTCGCACGTCCGGCAGTGCGGACCGCGCCTCCGGCGGCGTCGGATCGTAGGGACCGCCGGCGTAGAGCGTGTCCTCGTTGAGCTGGATGCGCTCGTGCTTGCCGCCGCCCCAGACCATGGCCCCGAGGCGGCCGTTGCCGAGGGGCAGCGCCTCGACCCATTGCGTTGCAGGGCGCGGGTACCAGAGGCGCAGATCGGCCCATGCGTCGGCTGCCATGCCGTCACCGGTGGTTGCCGCGCCAGCCGCCTCACGCTGCGCTCGCGCCGATGCGCTCTCCGCGCCAGAGGAGCCGGGAGCAAGGCCGATGCCGCCGGCCATCGCGGCGAGGGCAGCGGCCTTGAGCGCGTCGCGGCGGCGCGGGTCGAAGCTCATGGCGTGGAGCTCCGGAATGCGGCATTGGATCTTTCAGGATGGTGGCTTCGGCCTCCCCCACCCCGGCCCTCCCCCGCGAGCGGGGGAGGGCAAAGCGCGCGTGCGGGGGAGGTCGGCACGCGTTCGGTCCCTGCGGCGCATACGCCCGCTGCCAGGCACCGCCGGCTCCCAAGATCGCCCAGTACGACCGAGGCGGGTACGCGCCCCGCGCGGCTGTACCTGTCGCGGCCGCCCTGCCCGCTCCCCCGCTCGCGCGGGAGGGTTGGGGTGGGGGCCGGGACGCCGCGCCTCATGCCTTCGGCCGCCGCACCGTCAGCGCGCCGCCGTCGTAGGTCACCGTGACATCGGCTGCCGGCTCGAGCGCGCCGTTGTCGCCGCGCGGGCCGTCGACGAAACGCACCCGGATCTCGCGGCTGGCGGCCATGCCCGGATACGCGCCTTCGCGCGCGCCGATCGACAGCTCACCCCTCTGCTCGTCCCAGGCCAGCGGGATCCGCGCCGACTCGCCACGCTCGTAGCCGTAACTGCGGCCGTTGTCCTCGTACAGCGAGAAGCTGCCGTCCGCGCCGGTGTAGACCTCGATGGTCAGCGGCGCGCCGGGCTGCTCGTCCACGTACTGCTGTACCACGGTGCGCGGCACGATCGATCCGGCGCGCACGAACAGCGGCATGCGCTGCAGCGGCGCGGCGGCAGTGACCGTCTGCCCGCCCTCATGCCGTTGGCCGGTCTCGAAATCGATCCACGACGCGCCCGCCGGCAGGTAGACCTCGCGGCTGGTCGCCCTGAACTGCGTGACCGGCGCGACCAGGAAGGCCGGCCCGAACAGGTACTGGTCGGCGATGTCGCGCGCCTTCGCATCGGAAGGAAAGTCCATCGCCAGCGCGCGCAGGATCGTGCCGTCGCGATGCCAGGTGTCGCCCGCCAGCGTGTAGATGTAGGGCAGCAGGGTGTAGCGCAGCTTGAGGTAGTGCACGAAGCTGTCGTAGTGGGGCGTGCCCTCGGGCGCGATTTCCCAGATCTCGCGGTACGGGAACTGGCCGTGCAGGCGGAACACCGGCACGAAGGCGCCGTGCTGGAACCAGCGCAGGCTCAGTTCCCGCCATTCGGGCAGGTGCGCCGGATCCTTCGTCTCGTAGCGGCGCTCGGGCGAGAAGCCGCCGATATCGAAGCTCACGTTGGGCGCGCCGGCCATCGAGGCATTGACCAGGCCGGAGATCTGCTCCCGGTAGTCGTCCCAGCGCGGGACGATGTCGCCGCTCCAGAACGCTGCACCGGCACGCTGCTGCCCGGCGAAATAGGCGCGCGACAGGATGAACACGCGCTTGTCCGGGTTGGCCTTGCGCGAGCCCTGGTAGACGCCCTCCGAATGCACCAGCGGGTAGGAGTTGAAGTACTCCACGGACGAACCCAGCGCGTTCGGCATCGTGCGCGCCTTGCGCTCGCCGGTGTCGAGGTTGCTGTGCAGGTCGGGCTCGGACGCATCCAGCCACCAGGCATCGAAGCCCTTCGTATCGAGCTTGTCGTGCATCTGCCGCCAGAAGATCTCGCGCCCCTTGGCCGAGTGCGCGTCGTAGAACGAATTGAGATAGCCCTCTCCGATCCAGTCGCGCTCGCCGACCTCGACATTGCGCGTGAACATGGCTCCGGCGGCGTCGAGCTCCCTGTAGTGCGCGGTGGTCGGGTAGAACTTCGGCCAGACCGAGATCATGATCTGCGCATTGCGGTCGTGGACGTGCTGCACCATGCCTTCCGGGTCGGGGAAGGTCCCGGGGTCGAAGTCGTGCGAACCCCAGGCGTCCTCGGGCCAGTACGACCAGTCGAGCACGATCGCGTCGATCGGCAGCTTGCGGCGGCGGTACTCGTCGAGCACAGCCGTCAGCTCGGCCTGGGTCTTGTAGCGCTCGCGGCTCTGCCAGAAGCCGTAGGACCACTTGGGCAGCAGCACCGCCTTGCCGGTGAGCTGGCGGTAGCCGGCGATGGCGCCGGCGATGTCGCTGCCTGCGACGGCGTAATAGTCGATCACCTGGGCGGCTTCCGACCAGATCGACAGGTCCTGCGCCTCGGCCGGCGGCAGCGGGTCGCGCCCCTGCAGGGCGAGGTAGGCCGGCTCGATGCGGTCCCACTCGATCCTGATGTCGTGCGGCTCACCCGCCTTCAGCTCCAGCGCGAACTCGTGGTGCCAGGGGTTCCAGTTCTGGCGCCAGCGGTCGATGACCAGCTTGCCGTCGACGTAGAGCTTCGCGTACTCGCTGTTGAACAGGGAGAAGGTGTGGCGGCCATCGCTGCGCGCGGCGATCCTGCCCTCCCAGACCACCTCGCTGCGCCCGCCCGGCGCGAGGTTCTTGCCTTCTTCGGGGAAATCCTCGAGACCGGCGATGAACTGGTAGTCGATCTTCTCCTCGCGACGGACCAGCTTGACCTCGCCGTCGATGGAATAGGTCGCGGTCAGCGCGCCTTCCACGCCGTCCTTGTCGTACAGCGCGACCACCTCGCCGATCTGGCGCAGCCCGCGCGGGTCGCCGTAGCGGGTGATCGAGTTGTTGTCCCAGAGGATGCCGTAGCCCCGGCTCGAGACCAGGTAGGGAATGCCGTTGTCGATGTTGTGCTGGAGCAGCTCGACATCGCGTCCCTTGAGGTCCATCCAGCCCTGCTGGTGCAGGCCGGTGCCGTAGAGCCCCTCGTCGGCGCTGGATTCGAAGCGCTGGCGGATCGAGGCATAGGGCCTGCCGTCGAACTCGACCGGTTCGAAGCTGCGCCCGCCGGCGACCTCGGCCAGCAGCGGCTTCCCGTCCACGTCGAAAAACGCGACCCTGCCGTCGGCCAGTCCGACTTCGGCCGAGATGCCGCGTGCGGTCACGCGCAGCTTGCCCTGGCCTTCGGTCACCTCGAACGCGGGGGCCGGCGCGGGCGCGTCCACGCGCATCAGGCTTTGCGAACGCTCGAAGCGAGCGGCCGGATCGGCGGTCACGCGGATGATGCCGTCGGACACCACCTGCAGACGCACGGCGGCCGCGCCCCCTGCGGTGGGGCGCACGATCACGTCGTCCCCGGCGCGCTCCCAGTGCGAGGCCTGTGCGGCGCAGCCGGCCAGGGACACCGCCAGCGGCAGCGCCAGCAGGCGCATGGAATTCGACAGTCGGGCCATGGGATCAACGCTCCTGTGCAGGGTCCGGGGTGGTGCGGTAGGTCGCGAGGCGCACGCGCAGCAGCTGCACGGCATCCGAGAAGTTGAGCCCGTAGTCGGTCTGGTCGCCATTCCAGTTGCGCTGGAACTGCCAGGCGCCGTCCACATACCGCCCCTCTTCCACGCGGTCGTGGATCAGCGCCTGGCCGGGCGTGGACGGATGCAGCGTCACCCGCGCATGCATGCCGGTGACCAGGAACTCGTCGGGACCGAGTTCGGCGATCAGCGCGCCGCCGATGGGCTCCGGGTTGCCCGGCACTGCGCCCTGGAACCAGAAATGCGGCAGGCCATAGGCGATCGTCGCGTTCCAGCGCTCGTTGAGGCGGATCGTCTGCTCCGGCACGCCCGGCTGCTCGGCCACGCCGTGCAGGCGGCCTTCCGACGCAGCCTTCGCGAACTCGCGCATGCCCTGGTTGACCAGGGCGAAGGCCAGCGCGAACGGCGCGACGGTCTCCGGCGTGGTGCGCTTCACGCCCAGCGGGAAATTTCCGTAGGGCGTGTAGTCCATGCCGAACGGCACCCAGCCGATGCCGTCGTGATCCAGCGCCGCGAACAGGTACCGCGCGTACTCCGGCGCGTTGCCGGTCTCGGCCACGAACAGCGGGTTGTCCGGACGCGCGTAGCGCTCGAGCACGGTGGTGTAGCTCATGTACTCGGGCATGTAGATGTCCGGCGCCAGCAGGTCGATGTCCGGCGCGGCGGCCTTGTACACGTCGAGCATGTTGTCGGTCGGGCCGCCGCTGGCGTACTGCCCGGGCTGTCCCGGGTTGAACGGCCCGCGCAGCGCCGCGTTGATGTACATCGGCAGCGGATACTCGGCCTTTCCGGCCTTCGCCACCTCGTTGACGTAATGGGCGATGTGCCAGGCGTGGAAGGTTTCGTCGGCGTCGGCGCCGAACACCTCGCGCCAGCTGCCGGGCTGCTTGCCGAGCCGGTCGAGCAGCGCCTGCGGCACCTGGCCCTCGAAGGCACGCTGCGCCAGCGGCGAGAAATCGCGTACGCCGCCATAGGTTCCCGGCTCGTTCTGCGGCTGCACCAGGATCACGGTGCGCTGCGGATCGTTGTCGCGCAGGTGCGCCATCAGCCGCGTGAACGCCTTGCGATCGGCCTCGAGCGTGGCCCCGGCGTGGGGCGAAAGCGAGTTGAGCACCCTGCCGTCCTCGCGGACCACGCGCGGGAAGCGGTCGTTGTCGAGCTTGACCCAGGCTGGCGCGTAGTTGGGCCCGTTGTTCTTCCAGGTCGCAAACCACAGCAGGACCAGGCGCTTGTCGTGCGCGCGCGCCTGTTCGAGCAGATGGTCGACGAAGGAGAAGTCGAACCTGCCCTCCTCCGGCTCGACCTGTTCCCAGGCGATCGAGATCGACAGGGTATTGGCGCCCAGGTCGTCCAGCGCGGGCCACACCTGCTTGAGCGGCTCGGGATAGTTGCTGGAGTTGTGCGCCTGACCGCCGAGGATCAGGAAGGGTGCGCCGTCGACGATCAGCGCGTGCTTGCCGTCCCTGCTTTCGAGCCGCGGAATTTCGCGCTCCTGCGTGGGGTTCGGCTTGCGGGCCTCCCCCTGCCCTGACGCGCGCGCCGATGCCGCCGGATCGTCCTGGGGCCGGGATGCGGGTCCGGGCTGGCAGCCCGTCAGCACCAGAAATGCCGCGGCCGTCAGCAGGCCCAAGGCGGGACAACCACGGGTTCGCGTCGCTCGCTCCTGCGTTCGACCTCGCCTCTGCGTAGGCGCTCGCCGTTGAGCTTCGAGCCGGAAAGCCAAGGTCACGGCAGGGGCAGGAGCATCCTGCCGCCACCCGGCCGCGACGCGCGGGCGCCCGCCTGTCACCAGTCATCGCTCCGGAACGGCGCTGCGGGCAGGCCCGTGGAACCGATGAGGTTCGCGTCCACCGGGGCGTCGCGCCATGCGTAGCGCACCGCCACCGGTGCCGGGACCGCATCGCTGCGCACCGTCAGCATCTGGCCATCCACGACCGTCGCCGTCGCCGGGTGGAACACCCGGTCCTCGCCCGCCAGCTGGAAGCCCCGCAGTGCGCCACCCCCGCGGACCGCCAGCCAGTCGCCCCGGAAACGCAGGCGCGCAAGATTGCCTTCGAAGCTGGCGCCCTCGAACACAGGCCCCGAATGGACCAGCGTCTCGCCATAGGCCACGTGGCGCGCCACCAGCGCCAGGCGCTTGCCGACGTCCTGCTTGTTCTTCGGATGGATGTCGGCGACATCGCCGATATCGATCGCCACCGCCTGCCCGGTGGCAGGCAGCGCCAGCGTCGCGGTCTGGGATTCGCGCAGCACCGCCCAGGGGCTGTCGTCTCCCTGGTCGCCGCCCGAATGCCAGCTCGCCAGCTGCACCCAGAGGAACGGCAGCTCCGGGACGTTCCACTGCGCGCGCCACTGCCGGATCATCGCCGGGAACTGCTCGCGGTAGCGCAGCGCCTGTTCGATGCTGCCGGCGTTGGACTCGCCCTGGTACCAGATCACCCCGCGTATCGGGAACGGCTGCAGCGGGGCGATCATCGCGTTGTACAGCAGGGTCGCCCGCTGGTTCTTGTTGTCGTCCAGCGAAAGCGCCGTCACTTCGGCCGGCCGGAATTTCCAGGTGCCGGCCAGGGTGCGGCGCATGCCACCGTCCGGCTGTGCGTACAGCTCCCCGGGCAGGCCGTGGATGCCGCCACCGCCGCCGACATCGGTCACCCGGACCGCGATCGCGTTGACGCCTTCGCGCAGCACGCCAGCCGGCACCGCGTAGACGCGCGGCGCGTCGTACTGCAGTTCGGTGCTGCCGACTTCGATTCCGTTGACCCAGGTGGTGTCGGTATCGTCGATGCGGCCCACGCCCAGGGCCATGCCGCGACGCGCTTCGTCGGCCGTCAGCGTGACGCTGGTGCGGTACCACGCCACGCCGTCCATCCCGTTCCAGCCGGCAGCCTCCCACAGCGTGGGCACGGCCATGTCGTCCCATTGCGTCGTGTCGAGGTCGGCGACATGCCAGCCGGTGTCGTCGGCGGGCAGCTGCCAGCGCGCGAGGTTGGCGCGCGCCTGGGCCAGCGCCTGCGCATCCTCGAGCTTCAGCCGGCGCGCCAGCTCGACCAGGCCATCGCCGTCGATCCCCTGCGTGCCCGCATCCATCCAGGCCTCGATGCTGCTGCCGCCCCAGGTGCTGTCGATGATGCCGATCGGCACATCGACGGATGCGCGCAGCTCGCGTGCGAAGAAGTGGGCCACGGCGGAGAACTGGCCCGCGACGTCCGGGGACGATGCCACCCAGTCGCCTCCGGCCAGCTGCCACTGCGGCAGCCCGGCCCAGGACTTCGGGATCTTGAAGTGGCGGATCAGCGGATCGTTGGCGCGCGCGACTTCGGCCTCGCCATCCGCCGACTGCGAAATCGGCCACTCCATGTTCGACTGGCCCGAGGCCAGCCACACGTCGCCCACGAGCACGTCGCGCAGCTCGCGCGGCGCCTTGCCGTCGTCGATGCGCAGTACCAGCGGCCCGCCCGACTCGCGCGCGGGCAGTTCCACCCGCCACGCGCCGTTGCCGTCGGCGCTCGCCTCAACGGTCGTGCCGTCGAACGACACCGCCACCCGGGCGCCCGGCTCCGCCATGCCCCAGACGGGAATCGCCGAGCCGCGCTGAAGCACCATGCCGTCTGAAAACATGCGGGGCAGTTCGACGGCGTGCGTGGCGCCGACCAGCAGGACCAGCGCTGCCGCGGACCGTGCCGCCGCGCGACGCAAGCGGACCCCCGTCTCCGAATCGCCGCGCTGCCCCTCGCCGCGCATCGCCGCGCGCTGTCCCGACCTGGATGCTCCAGCCACTCTTGGTCCCTCGCATGACCCGCGCGCCGATCGTCCGCAGAGCCCGGGCCGGCACGCTTCGCCCCGGGGAATGATGCCGTCAGGCCTGTCCCAAGGGACATCCCCGGATTCGGCGCGGTCCCGCCCAAGGATAGACGCCGCCCGTCTGGGCGACGACACCTGCGCATCGCGCCTTCCGAGCATAGGACGCGGACCAATTCCGGACCAATGAAGAAATCGTCCGCGTGTATAGCATCAGGGAATGCTGCGCTGCAGTGATGCCTGCATGCACGGCCGCGCCACGCGGCGAAACGCGCCAGTGGCAGCGATTTCGCAGAAAAAAGAAAGACGCCCGGTGGAGGCCACCGGGCGTCGATCGGTCTTTCGACGGGGGCGACGCTTACCAGCTCGCGCGCAGCACCGCCGAGTAGCGACGGTCGTTCTCGAACCAGGCGCGGTTGTACAGCGTCTCGTCGACGAATCCATCGCGACGGTAGCCGCGCGGGCCCATCAGCAGCTTGGTGGTGCTGTTGGTGATGTTGTTCACCTGCAGGCCCAGCTGGATGTTGTCGGTCAGGTTGTAGAAGAACGAGCCGTCGAGCTGGCCATAGTCGTCGTTCCACACCGGCTGGCGCATCGCCGGCATCACGTCGCTGCTGGTCAACAGGTAGCGCGAGCGCCAGTTGTAGGCCAGACGGAACGAGACCGGACCGCGCTCGAAGATGCCGATCAGGTTGTAGCTGCGGCGCGACAGGCCTTCCAGCGGCAGTTCCACGGCAACTTCCGGGACAATGGGCGACGCGGTGGGAATGCTCACGTCGACATTGGTGCCGCCCGAACTGTCCACGAAGGTGTAGTTCGCCTGCACGCCCAGACCCGGCAGGAAGTCGAAGAACTGGGAGTAGCCGAGCTCGAAGCCCTTGATCTTGCCTTCGTCCAGGTTGCGGGTACGGTTCATCTGGTAGGAGCGGCCGTCGATGATCTCCGTGCCAAGCGAGGTCGCGAAGTAATCCTTCACGTCCTTCTTGAACATCGTGATGTAGACGCTGTCCGCCGGGCCGAAGTACCACTCCAGCGCGGTGTCGAACTGGTTGGCGCGCATCGGCTTCAGCTCGGGGTTGCCACCGCTGCCGCTGTAGGCCAGGTCGTCGAAGCTGCACAGTTCTTCGCGCAGCCCGTCCTCGCGCGCCTGGGCGCAGCCCGCGGCATTGGCGCCCAGCGTGATCCAGTTCTGCATCAGACGGAACTCGGGGCGCGCGATGGCCTTCGACGCGGCGAAGCGCCACTGCAGGCCGTGGTCGAAGCGCACGCGCAGGTTCAGGCTGGGCAACACGTCGGTATAGGAAGTGTTGACCTGGCTGGTGAAGGCCTGGCCATAGAACGCGTCGCGCACCTCCTGGGCCACGTCCTCGACGTAGGCGCCGGTCATGTCCGGCATCAGGCCGCCGCCGATGGCCTTGACGCTGGTCTTGACCACGCGCACGCCGACGTTGCCGTCGACCGGATTGCGCAGTTCGTCGTTGCCGAAATACAGGATGCCGTAGCCGGCCTGGGTCGTCTCACGCTGCTGGTTGATCGCATCCGGGCTGTAGCTGATGGGAGACCACTGCGCGCCGGGGATCGTGGCGAGGGTGTCGCGCACGCGGGCGATATCGACGAAGCCGTCGCTCGCAGCCCAGAACTGGGTCGGAACGTTGGCCCTGCCGCCAAAGAAGTTGTCCATCGTGTACAGCGCCGACTCGTTCGAATAGAACTGGTCGAGCCAGGCCACCGGCGGACGGGTCGGATCGGGGTTGGTGATCCGGTTCCAGTCGTCGCTGATGGGCTGCCAGTTGTAGGTCGTATAGAAGCTGGTGTACTCCCGGTCGGCCACGCGCGCACCGAAGCGTGCCGTCCGCAGCCAGCTGTGGTTGTCGAAGTTGTATTCGAAATCCAGCCGACCCGCCCGCTCGTGGCCCTCGTTGTCGGCCAGGTGGTCCATCGCCGAGCGCCAGAAGTACGTCTCCTGCTGCAGCGCGCGCTCGGGATTGTCCAGCGTCACCGACGGGTACTTGCCGGTGAGGTCCAGGGTGATGCCCTCGAGCAGGGTCGAGGTGTGCACCGAGAAGTCGACCTGGTCGCTGGTGGCCTTCACGTACTGGAAGTCGCCGCGCACCAGGAAGTTGTCGCTGATGAAGTGCTTGAACCCGGCCGACCAGTCGGTGGTCTGCGAGGACTGCACGTTGTAGCGGTTGCCGACCGCGAACTGGATGCCCGGGCCCTGGTACATGCCGTTCGAATCGTCGCCCGGCTGCCCGCGCCAGCCGCCCAGACGGATGCTGCCGCGCAGGAACCGCCCGTTCTCGTCGTACTCGAACTGCGTGCCCGGCATCGGGATCAGGCGGTTGGTGCGATCGGCCAGGCCGTCGCCGCCGTCGTAGGCGTTGCCGTAGTAGTTGGGGTCGCCGGTCCAGTTGTCGGTGTTGTTGGCCTCGCCGGCGCCGGCGTACTCCATGAAGTGCTCGCGCCAGGTCATGTCGTACTTGGACGTGATGAACTGGGTATAGATCTCGGTGTCGTCGTTGGGACGCCACTGGAACGCGAAGGCGCCGCCCTGGCGCTTGCGGTCGAAATCGGTGCGCCGCCAGTTCACGCCGCCCGGCACGAAGACGTGGTCGCGGCCGCTGCCTTCCAGCAGCAGGTCGCGCTGGCTGTCGGAGGACACCCACGCCTCCTGCTCCCAGTCATATACCCAGCCCTCGCCGTTGGGCAGGCCCTCGGGCTGCTCGGCCGGCGTGCGGCCGCGGCGCGAGTACGGCTGGATCTGGATGCCGTCGGACTGCGTGGCCAGCTCGGAGTACGAGACGTTGGCCAGGAAGCCCATCTCGCCCACGCCGGTCTGCCAGCGGTCGCTGAACAGGAACGAGGCCGAGGGCCGCGTGTCCTTGGCCTTGTCGCCATAGTTGGCGTCGACGCTGCCGGCGATCTTGCGGCCCGGCTCGTCGAACGGCATGCGGGTGCGCAGGTTGATGGTGCCACCCAGGCCGCCTTCGATGATTTCGGCCGAGGGATTCTTGTAGACGTCCACTCCGGCCATCAGTTCGGCCGAGACCTCCTCGAAGCTGATGCCGCGGCCACCGTTGGCGGTGAACACGTCGCGGCCGTTGAGCTCGCCGCGGACGAAGGTCAGGCCGCGGATCATCACGCCGCTGCCTTCGGCCGAGAAGTGGTCGGTATCGTCGCGCGCCGCGAAGCCGGTGACGGTCAGGCCGCTGACGCGCTTGAGGGTCTCGGTAACGCTGCGATCGGGCAGCGCGCCGATGTCCTCGGCGGTCACCGAGTCCACGATCTGGGTAGCTTCCTGCTTGATGTCCTGGGCGCGCATCACCGCGCCGCGGACGCCCTTCACCACGACGGTGTCGAGGTCGACCGCCTCGGAGCCGGTGGACGGGGCCTCCTGCGCGTAAAGGGGGGCGGACAACAACGTGGCCACGCCGACGGCGAGGGCGCTGCGGCGGAACTGGCGCAGGACTGCAGGGCCGGCCATCCCGAATGCCGGATGGCGGTGCTTGGACGTACGCATGGACTTCCCTCCCGAGGAATTTGCGTCGATGACTTGAGTTTTCTGAACGGTGCCGCGGCGGCGCGTCCGGCCTTCGGCCGGCCACCACCGCGATGCAACTTCCCCCGCCGGCAATGCGTGCACCGTACCGGTGCCGCTGCGGCAATGATTACGGGCTGTCCCCGCCCCTGTTCTGCTTCCGCGATCTGGTGTCGCGGCCGGGATGTTAGCGTTAACTTTTCTGGACCGTCAATGCGGCGTCGAGCGATGGCGACCGCCCGGCAGATGCGATTGCAACGGTTTCGACGGCCACCGTCGGCCGTCGCGGAATCGGCGGGACGTCCTCGGGAGAGCGCGCCGTCCCGGAGTCCGGCCTCAGAAGGTCAGGCGCAGGGTCGCCGCGTAGCGGCGGTCGTTGACGTACCAGGAGGTGATGCGGCGGCCCGCGCCGTTCTGGTCCATGATCGTGCGCTGCTCGGCGTTGTTGAGGTTGTTCATCTCCAGGCCGAGCTGCACGTGGTCGGAGAAGCGGTAGAAGATCGAGCCGTCGAGCTGGCCGAAGCTGTCGCTGTAGACCGGCAGCTTCCAGGCGATGCCGCCATCGCCGCCGTTGTAGCCGTTCGGACCGACCGACAGCAGGTATTCGCTGCGCCAGTTGTAGGCCAGGCGCACCTGCCAGGGTCCCTTCTCGTAGAACACGGCCGCGTTGTACGCGTTCTTGGACAGGCCATCGGCCGGCAGGTCGTCGAACGGGGTGCCGTCGGTATCGAGCGGTACGGCATTGGACCCGGCCGGGATGCGCGTGGAGCTGTCGATGTAGGTGTAGTTGGCCGACATGCCCAGGCCGTCGAAGGGCGCGGGCAGGAAGTCGAAGAACTGGTTCCAGCCCAGCTCGGCGCCCTGGATCCTCGCCGTGCCGATATTGACCATGCGCGAGATCAGGTAGTCGTACTCGTTGCCATCCGCACCGGGATACGCCAGCAGCTCGGTCTGCTGGCGGAAGTAGTCCTTGACCTCCTTGTGGAAGAAGTTCACCCACGCCATGCCGCCGCGGTCCGGAGCGAAGTACCACTCCAGCGACAGGTCGAACTGGTTGGCCTTCATCGGCTCCAGGTAGGGGTTGTCGTTCGAGCTGCCGGTCAGGTCGAGCTGGTCGGGCGTGAGGATCTCTCCGGGCTGCGGTTCCACGCCCGAACGGACCCCGGCAGCAAGCTGCTGGAACGCCTGCATGTCGCTGAAGGCCGGGCGGGCGACCGCCTTGGACGCCGCGAAGCGCCCGATCAGGTTGGGCGCGAACTCCCAGCGCAGGTTGAGGCTGGGCAGCACGTCGGTGTACGAGTTGCGGGCCGAGATCGGCACCGACTCGCCGGCGCCGAGGTAAGGCGCGGCCGCCTGGCTGGGATAGACCAGGAAGCCATCCGCCTCGTTCTCGGTCCGGACCACGCGCACGCCGATGTTGCCGTCGAACAGCGCCTCGTCGTTGCCGAAGCTGAGCATGGCGTAGGCGGCCCTGGTCTTCTCGCCCTGCACGTTGCGCCATTGTGGATCGTCGAGGCTGCGCGGGGTGATCTGTCCGTAGGGCGCGCCCGGCAGGTAGTACGGCGTCGCCGCGCCATGGATGTCGAGATAACTCTGCGGAAAGCCCAGCGCGGTGGCCAGCACCGGTGCGTAGAACGCGCCGGGCGTGCGGGCGTCGCCGCGGTAGAAGTTCTCGAAGGTCGACAGGTTCACCCAACTCGAGTTGACCGTGTCGCCGATGTCCAGGCCCGGCAGGGGCTGGTCGCCGGGCAGGGCCCACCACTGCATCCAGGTCTGGAACACCGGCTGCCAGTCGTAACCGGTATCGATGCTGGTCGCGTCGCGGTCGGTCAGGCGCACGCCGAACTTGATCGACTGCAGGACGCCCGCATCGAAGCTGTGCTTGAGATCGGCCCGCCAGGCCACCTCCTCGGCTTCGTTATCGTCGCGGTGGTCCATGGTGAAACCCCAGTAGTAGTTGCCGGGGTTGGCCGTGAACTGCTCGTCCACGCCGATCATGGGGAGGCCCGAGGCCAGGTCCACGTCGATATAGGGCACGTTGAGCCCCAGCGAGACGGTGGAGTCCAGCGCGCGGGTATCGGCCTGGATGAACTGCAGGTCGGTGGAGAACTCGGTGCGCTCGCCGAAGGCCCACTTCAGGCCGACGGAATAGTCGGACGTCCTCGACTCGCGATGGGAGGCCCGGATATCCGTGCCCATCGGAATGTCGCCGTCGGAGCGCAATCGCCCGGACACGAACACGTCGCCGTCGAGCGTGTACGGCCGGCTGGCGTCGAGCCGCACCTGCAGCGGATCGTTGGACACGAAGATCGCGTCCTCGTACCAGAGCTCGTCGTACTTGCTCTGGAAGGCGGTCGCGAACACTTCCACGTCCTCGTTCGGCCGCCACTGCAGGGCGACGTAGGCGCCCTGGCGCTCGCGCTCGTATTCCAGCGTGCGCCAGTCGGCGCCACGCGGCAGCCACAGGCGCTCATTGGCGCCGTCGCCGTCGAGGTCGCTGTTGGCGGTGTTGAAGAACGGGCGCACGAACATGCCGTCGGTGCGCGTGGCCAGTTCCGAATGCGCGACGTCGACCAGGATGCCGAAGTCGCCTGCCCCGGTTTCCCAGCGGTTGCTGTAGAGGATCGAGCCGGACGGCTTGACCTCATCCGCGAAGTCGCCGCGGTTGGCGCTGAAGGACACGCCGAGACGGCTCGCTTCGAAGTCGAACGGCATGAACGTGCGCAGGTCGACGGTGCCACCCAGCCCGCCCTCGATCATCTCCGCGGTCTGGTTCTTGTACACGTCCACGCCGGCCATCAGCTCGGACGGCACGTCCTGGAAACTCAAGGCACGTCCGCCGGAGGCGGAGAAACTGTCGCGGCCATTGAGCTCCGAGCGCACCTGGGTCAGGCCGCGCACCTGCACGCCGCCGCCCTCGGCGGAAAAGTGTTCGGGGTCGCCCACGGACAGGAAGCGGTCGATGGTGACGCCCGGGATGCGCGACAGCGTCTCGGTGACGCTGCGGTCGGGCAACGCACCGATATCCAGCGCGGTCACCGAGTCGACGAAGGTGTCGGCGTCGCGCTTGATGTCCTGGGCGCGATACACCGAGCCGCGGATGCCGGACACCACCACGGCGTCGAGGGTCGTCGCCTCGTCCTGTGCGGCGCCCTGGGTTTCGGCCTGCTGCGCGTGCAATGGCGCGGCGAAGCAGGCGGCAACGGCGAGCGCGATGGCGCTGCGGCGGAGGGTACGGGCGGCGAGGTGTTCCGCGCGTCGGCAGGCGGCGCGGCAGTGGCGGTCGTGCATTGGCATGGTGTTCCCCTCCCACGGGCACATGACAAGCGGATCCGGGTGTTTGCGTGGCCTTTGTCGGCTCTTCGGGCGGCACCCCCGCCTGGCTCGGCGAGCGCGGGAGGCGGCGCTGCGGCGAGCATAGGAGCGCAAATCCATGCGCCACCAATGAATTTTTGGGGCTGAGCTAGGTTGATCCGGAATAGCTCGGATGGCGCGCCTGCCGCTCGACCGGCGCCGTCGCCGCGCGGCTGACCGGCGTCCGCTAGGCGCCGGCGCGCAGCTCCGGCAGCGGCGGATAGATGCGCCGCGCGGTCTCGCGCAGCGTCTGCAGCATGTGCGCCACGCCCGGCGCGGGCGCGCGGTCGCGACGGCGGATGATGCCGAAGTACTCCATGCGCACGTCCAGTTCGATCGGCAGCACCTGCATCTGCGCGGTCTGCAGGTAGGGCGCCACGCATTCGGTGGGCAGCGCTGCGAGCAGGTCGCTGTGGCGCAGCAGGTGGATGATCACCGGCAGCGAGGCGGTCTCGACCAGGTTCTGCGGCGAACGCAGGCCGTGCTGGTGGAATACCGCGTCGAGGCGCGTGCGCAGCACGCTGGCCGCCGGTGGCATGATCCAGCCGTGGTCCTGGAGGTCGGCGTGGGCCACGTGGTCGCGCCCGGCCAGCGGGTGCCCTGCGCGCACGATCACCGCATGCGGCTCGTCGGCCAGCGGTTCGAACTCGAGGTCGGCGGCGCCCTCCGGATCCATGATCCGGCCGATGACGATGTCGAGCTGGCCATCGAGCAGGCGCGCCACCAGCGGCCGGCTGTAGTCCATTTCCACTTCGACCAGGATGCCGGGGTAGGCGCGCTTCATCGCCGCCACCGCCTGCGGCACGAGGGTGGTGCCGGGATTGACCACGGTTCCGATCGCGACCTTGCCCAGCCGCCCTTCGCGCAGGGCGACGATCTCCTCGCCCGCGCGCTCGATCTCGGCCAGCGCCGCGCGCGCCCGGCGCACCATGGTCAGCCCGAAGGCGGTGGGCTCGACCCCGCGCGCATGCCGTTCGAACAGGGACACGCCCAGCAGCGATTCCATCTCCGCCAGCAGCTTGGACGCGGCGGGCTGGGTCATGTTGGCCGCCTCGGCGGCGCGCAGCACCGAGCCGTGGTCGTGCAGGTGGAGCAGCAGGGCAAGATGGCGCGTCTTGAGCCGGGAAGCGCCGGACCGGGGCGCGCTGGCGTGCATCATCCTGTGCCCAGCCTCACTATTCACGAGGGGAATAGCGTACGCCGAATATTTCATTTGTCGTACATACCCCCACCCGCCAGCCTATGCGCCAGCCGCAGGGACCCTGCGACACCCGCCGCCTGGAAACGCCGATCCCCGACGCCATGGACGATCCCCTCCCGTCTTTCCATCCACCCCTGGTCGCGATCCTGCGCGGGGTGACCGTGGATGACGTCGAGGCGCACGTCGACGCGCTGCTGGCGGAAGGGTTCGGCGCCATCGAGATCCCGACCAACTCGCCCGGCTGGGACCGCAGCGTGGCCCTGGCCGTGGCCGCGTGCGGCGACCGCGCGCGCGTCGGCGCCGGCACCGTGCTCGAGCCGGCGCACCTGGACGCACTGCAGGCGGCGGGCGGCGAGCTGGTGGTGACGCCCAACGTGCGTCCGGCGCTGATCCGCGCCGCGCGCGAACGCGGATTCACCATCGCCGCAGGCTGCGCCACCGCCAGCGAGGCGTTCGATGCGCTGGAGGCTGGCGCGCACATGCTCAAGCTGTTTCCCGCATCGGTGTACGGCCCTGCGCTGGCGCGGGCGCTGCGCAGCGTGCTGCCGCCGGCGCCGCTGCTGGCGGTGGGCGGCATCACCCCCGACAACCTCGGCGACTACCTGGCCGCCGGCTGCAGCGGTGCGGCCATCGGCGGCGAGCTGTACCGCGCGGGACAGTCGCCCGCGCGGACGCGATCGCAGGCGCGCCTGTTCCTCGACGCCTGGCGGGCAGCCGCATGAAGATCACCCGCCTCACCACCTGGCATGCGCCGCCTCGCTGGCTGTTCCTGAAGATCGAGACCGACGAAGGCATCAGCGGCTGGGGCGAGCCGGTGATCGAGGGCCGCGCGGCCACGGTCGAGAGCGCCGTGCACGAGCTGGGCGAACTGCTGGTCGGACGCGACCCGGGGCATATCAACGACCTGTGGCAGGCGATGTACCGCGGCGGCTTCTACCGCGGCGGCCCGATCCTGATGAGCGCGATCGCCGGCATCGACCAGGCGCTGTGGGACATCAAGGGCAAGGCCCTGGGCGTGCCGGTGTACCAGCTGCTCGGCGGCCGCGTGCGCGAGCGGATGAAGACCTACCGCTGGGTCGGCGGCGACCGCCCGGCCGACATCGTCGCGCAGATGCAGGCCTACCGCGCGCTCGGCTTCGACACCTTCAAGTTCAATGGCACCGAGGAACTGCGGCTGATCGACAGTCCGCGCGCGATCGACGCGGCGGTGGCGAAGGTCGCCGCGGTGCGCGAGGCGGTGGGTGACGCGATCGATTTCGGCATCGACTTCCACGGCCGCGTGAGCGCGCCGATGGCGCGCGTGCTGCTGCGTGAACTGGCGCCGTTCAAGCCGCTGTTCGTCGAGGAACCGGTCTTGCCCGAGCAGTGGGAGTACTACCGGCCGCTCTCGGAGGCCACCTCGATCCCGCTGGCGGCGGGCGAGCGCATGTATTCGCGCGCCGAGTTCAAGCCGGTGCTGGCCGCCGGCGGGCTGGCCCTGCTGCAGCCCGACCTCTCCCATGCCGGCGGCATCACCGAGTGCGTGAAGATCGCGGCGATGGCCGAGGCGCACGACGTCGGCCTGGCCCCGCACTGCCCGCTCGGCCCGGTGGCGCTGGCGGCCTGCCTGCAGGTGGATTTCGTGAGCTGGAATGCGATGCTGCAGGAACAGAGCATGGGCATCCACTACAACCATGGGGCGGACCTGCTCGACTACGTGCTCAACAAGGACGACTTCCGCTGCGACGCCGACGGCTGCATCGCCGCGTTGCCTGGTCCGGGTCTCGGCGTGGAGATCGACGAGGAAATGCTTGCGCGCGTCGGGCGCGAGCCTCCGCAGTGGCGCAATCCGCTGTGGCGGCATGGCGACGGCAGCGTGGCCGAATGGTGACCGATGAACGCAACGACACCTGAAATCGCGACCGCGGCGCTCGCGGTCGACAGCCGCTGCCGGCTGGGCGAGGGCATCGTCTGGGACGACCGCGCCGCCTGCCTGTACTGGACCGACATCCTGTCCGCGCGGCTGTGGCGGCACGCGCCCGCCACCGGGGAAACCCACTGCTGGGACCTGCCCGAACCGCTCGGCTGCCTGGCGCTGTGCGAAGACGGGCGCCTCCTGCTGGCGCTGGCGAAATCGATCCGCCTCGCCGCCCCGCCCATCCCCGGTACGCCACTGGCGCTGGAGACGCTGTGCGCGCTGGAGCTGGAGCTGGGCGCATCCACGCGCAGCAACGACGGCCGCTGCGACCGACACGGCAACTTCGTGTTCGGCACCAAGGACGAGACCGGCGCCAGCCCGCCGCTGGGCCGCTACTACCAGTTCTCCGCCGCGCACGGCCTGCGCCCGCTGCCGCTGCCGGCGGCGGCGGTTCCCAACTCGATCTGCTTCCCGCCCGATGGCGCCTCGCTGTACTACTGCGATTCGGCGCAGCCGCGCATCCTGCGCTGCGACTACGATCCGGTGGCGGCGCAGGTCTCGCCGCCGTCCGTTTTTGCCGAGATCGAGGGCGACGGCGCGCCCGACGGCTCCACCGTCGACGCACAGGGCCACCTGTGGAACGCGCAGTGGGGTGGCGGCCGCGCGGTGCGCTATGCGCCGGATGGCAGCATCTCGCGCGTGGTGGCCATTCCCGCCGGCATGCCCTCGTGCTGTGCGATCGGCGGCGCGGGCCTCGACACGCTGTTCGTGACCACCGCCCGCGAGGAGATGGCGGACGACGCGCTGGCGGCGGCGCCCACCGCCGGCGGCGTGTTCGCCCTTGCGCTGGGCGAGCGCCTTGGCCTGCCCGAAGCACGCTGGCGCCCCGCATGATCGCGGTCGACTGGGGCAGCACGCACCTGCGCATGTACCGGCGCGGCGTCGACGGCACCCTGCACAAGCGGGTGCGCAGCGGGCAGGGCACGCTGGCCAGCCGCGGCCGCTTTGGCGAAGTCCTGGCGGCCGAACTGGCCGGCTGGGAGGGTGGGCCGGTCGTGCTGTGCGGCATGATCGCCGCGCGCGGCGGCTGGCACGAGATGCCCTACCTCGAATGCCCGGCCGGCATCGACGAACTCGCCGCCGGCATGCAGCGCGTGCAGCTGCCCGACGCCGGGGGCCGAGAACTGTGGTTCGTGCCCGGCCTGCGCGACGCCTGCGCGGATGCGGTGCCCGACGTCATGCGCGGCGAGGAAAGCCAGCTCGCCGCACTGCTCGATACGCTGCCGCGCGGCGTTCATCACGCCTGCCTGCCCGGTACCCACAGCAAGTGGGTGGAGATCCGCGACGGCCGCATCGCGCGCATCCGTACCTACATGACCGGCGAGCTGTACGCGGTGCTGCGCGGGCACAGCATCCTCGGCGCGCTGATGGAAGGCGACGAGGAGCTTTTCGATCCGGACGCGTTCGCCGCCGGCCTGCGTCGCAGCGGCGAGGCGGGCGGCCTGTCCCACCACCTGTTCGGCGTTCGGACCAAGGGCCTGTCCGGGCAGCTCCGGCCCGAGGCGCTGGCGCCCTACCTGTCCGGCCTGCTGGTCGGCCATGAACTGCACGCGGGACTCTCGGACGCCGCGGTGCGGCCTGGGCAGGTGCATCTGGTCGGCAGCCCGCGCCTGCTCGATGTCTATGCGCGCGCGCTCACCGTCTTCGGCGTGGGCGTGCATCGCCATCCGGAGGACCTGGCCGCGCATGGCCTGCACGCGCTGTGGCAGCGGCGCATGCCGCTGGCGGCGAGCGCCTGAGCCTCGCAGAGGCGCGCCGATCGCGCGCCATGCGGCGTCCGCTGCCCGCAGGCGGGATTACATGCCCGCGTAGTTGGGGCCGCCGCCGCCCTGCGGCGCCACCCAGACGATGTTCTGCGTCGGATCCTTGATGTCGCAGGTCTTGCAGTGCACGCAGTTGGCGAAATTGATCTGCAGGCGCGTGTCCGCGCCCTCGCCCACGAACTCGTACACCGCCGCCGGGCAGTAGCGCGCTTCCGGCCCGGCGTAGGTGGCCAGGTTCACCTCCACCGGCACCGAGGGATCCTTCAGCGTCAGGTGCGAGGGCTGGTCCTCGTCGTGCGCGGTGCTCGACAGGAACACCGAGCTCAAGCGGTCGAAAGTCAGCACGCCATCCGGCTTCGGGTACTGGATGCGGGTGTGCTGCGCCGCAGGCTCCAGGCAGGCGTGGTCGGGCCTGTCGCGGTGCAGGGTCCAGGGCGGGTTGCGGATGCCGAGCCTGGGCAGCAACCACTGTTCGATGCCGGTCATCAGCGTGGCCAGGCTGCGGCCCTTCTTGAACCACTGCTTGAAGTTCTTCGACTGCAGCAGTTCCGCATGCAGCCAGCTCTGCTCGAAGGCCTGCGGGTAGGCCGAGAGCTCGTCGCCGCCGCGGCCCGCGCCCAGCGCATCGAACGCGGCTTCGGCGGCCAGCATGCCGGTCTTGATCGCGGCATGGCTGCCCTTGATCCGGCTGGCGTTGAGGAAACCGGCCTCGCAGCCGACCATCGCGCCGCCCGGGAACACGAGTTTGGGCAACGACAGCAGGCCGCCGGCGGTGATCGCGCGCGCACCGTAGCCGATGCGCTTGCCGCCTTCCAGGTGTTTGCGGATCGCCGGATGCGTCTTCCAGCGCTGGAACTCCTCGAACGGGCTCAGGTACGGATTGGCATAGTCCAGCCCGACCACGAAGCCGACCGCGATCTTGCCGTCTTCCGCGTGGTACAGGAACGAGCCGCCGTAGGTGTCGCCGTCCAGCGGCCAGCCGGCGGTGTGCACCACCAGGCCGGGCTGGTGCTTGCCAGGAGCGGCCTGCCACAGCTCCTTGATGCCGATGCCGTAGCTCTGCGGGTCGCGGCCCTCGTCGAGTTTGAACTTCGAGATCAGCTGTCGGCCGAGATGTCCGCGCGAGCCTTCGGCGAAGATCGTGTACTTCGCGTGCAGCTCCATGCCCAGCTGGAACTCGGCCGTGGGCTGGCCATCCCTGCCCAGGCCGAGGTTGCCCGTGGCGACACCGCGTACCGCCCCGGACTCGGCGCAGAGCACCTCGTCGGCGGCGAAGCCCGGAAAGATCTCCACGCCCAGGGCCTCGGCCTGCTGCGCCAGCCAGCGCGTCACCGCGCCCAGCGACACGATGTAGTTGCCGGCGTTGTGGAAGCACTCGGGCAGCAGCCACTCCGGCGTGGACTTCGCGCCGGTCTCGTCCAGGAACAGGAATTCGTCCTTCGCCACGGCCTGCTTCAGCGGGGCGCCGCGGTCGGCCCAGTCCGGGAACAGCTCGGTCAGCGCCTTCGGGTCCACGATCGCGCCCGACAGGATGTGCGCCCCCGGCTCCGAGCCCTTCTCCAGCACGCACACAGAGACTTCGCGCCCCTGTTCGGCCGCCAGCTGCTTGAGCCGGATCGCCGTCGCCAGGCCGGCCGGGCCGGCGCCCACCACCACTACGTCGTATTCCATGGCCTCGCGTGGGCCGTAGGTGGACAGGAGTTCTTCGGGCGTCATCGGCTGTGCTCGTCGCATGGCGGGGAGAAGGGTGCGCCGGCGGGGCGGACCGGGCATGGCCGCGCGCCGCCGGGGTCCGTACGCTACCGCACCGAAGCGGCAAACCCCAAGTTCCGCGATTGCCGCCCGTGCGGCGCGGGCGGACAATGACACGATGGACATCTTCAAGAGTTTCACCATCGAAGCCGCGCATCGGCTGCCCAACGTGCCGCCCGGGCACAAGTGCGCGCGCCTGCACGGGCACTCGTTCGGGGTGGAACTGCACGTCAGCGGGGAGCCCGGGGCCGACACCGGCTGGGTGATGGACTTCGCCGACATCAAGGCGGCCTTCAAGCCCTTGTACGAGCAGCTGGACCACCATTACCTCAACGATGTGCCCGGGCTGGAGAACCCGACCAGCGAGCGCCTGGCGGCCTGGATCTGGGACCGCCTCAAGCCGGCCCTGCCCCAGCTCGGCGCGGTGGTCGTGCGCGAAACCTGCACCTCCGGCTGCCGCTACACGGGTTGAGCCGTCTGGCGGCCGTTGTCCGCAGCCGCAAGCGCCTGATTTTACTGGAGCCTGAACGGATTCAGGCCGCTCGTCGGCGGAATGTTGCAACGCAACATGGACGGGTCTATGCTGCATCGCACAAACCGGCAATCCGCGCCGGCACTGTACGCAAGGAGATCCCATGAACTACCAGTACAACGAGCAGTTCGCCGCCGCGACGCGTCAGTTCGCCGACACCGCCGCGCGCATCGGCCAGCTCACCCTCGACAACGCGCAGAAGGCGTTCGGCCTGCAGCTGGCCACGCTGGAAGAGAACGCCGAGGCCACCTTCTCGTTCTTCGGCGAAGCTGCCGAGGTCCGCGATTTCGACGGCTTCAAGACCCTGCTGCCGAAGGGCGTGCAGATCGCCCGCGAGAACGTCGAGCGCGCCATCAGCGCCGGCCAGGAAGTCTTCGGCGCCACGGTCAAGACCAACGAGGCGATCGCGCAGATCGCCAAGGCACAGCTCGAGTCCGCCACGGCCAAGGCCCAGGCTGCCGCCGAGACCGCGACCGCGCAGGCGACCAAGCCCGCCAAGCGCCGCTGATCCGACGGGTCCCCAAGCCGGCGCGATCCCTCCCCTCTCGCGCCGACGCAACCCGGCAGCTCCGGCTGCCGGGTTTTTTATTGCTTCTTGGACGACCCGACACCGATCTCGATGTGAGAAAGAGGGGTTGCTTTCGGCGGCTCGGCTTGGCGCAGGTCGTACGAGCCAGGGATCGCTCACCGCGCTTCAGAGCGTCGCGCGGTCGGACCCACGGTACCCAGCGCGTTCGGGGAAGCGCGGCAGCGGCACAAGCAGTGCGCCGCACAGGTGGCGTCTCGTCTCGGCGAATCCATGCGGCGCTTGCTGCCCCCGGACCGGATCGACCGCGCTCATGTGACGTGGCTTCGACGCACCGATCAAAGCATCGAAGCCAGTCCGCGTTGCGCCGCGAACTGGCGCTCGGGGATCGCGACGCGCGGCAGAATGGATGTCTCGCGTGCGAGCCGGGGCAGAGAGAGCGTGGATGGCTTGCGCGGCATGCCGCGCTCTACGCGAACACCCGAGGGGCGCTGAGCCAGTCAGGATCGCGCAGCGGCCCTGACCGGGCGGAGAGCGATCCCCCGCCGACCGGGCGCGGCCCCGATCCGAACCCGTACAGATCACCTGTCGTGTGCGCCCTTCGATGAGCGGGAAGCCGGCGGCCTCGAGAAGAGGACACCGGCGCGCGATTGCCCCCGATCGTGTCGACCCCGCCCGATCAACGCAGGTCCGCGCGATAGCCGATCCGCTGCCCCGGCACTAGGCGATCGCTTTCGATCGTGATGCGCAGCGCGCCGGGCTGGTGCTGGCCGATGCAGGTTTCGGTCGCGAGGCTGGCGCCCGGCATCAGGCCCTTGAGCGAAGCCGCTGAGCGTCGGCCGTTCGTTGCCGGCCAGGCGTCGTGATAGATCGGCGCGATGCCTTCGTTGCGTACGCCGATGCGCACGCACTCGCCGTTGCTCGCCAGCTCGACGATGCGGAACGCATAGCCCGTGGCCATCGCTGCCTCGCGGATCCGCTCGGCAGGCTGGTAGCGCGGCTGGTCGTTGCCGATCATGTAGCTGATGCGGTACTGCGCCGCGAACGATTCGAAGCTGCGGCCCCAGGCGCCCTCCGGATCGAGCACATGGCGCTGGTCGTACTCGCTATAGTAGCTAAACTCGCCACCGGCGGGGCTGTGCTGCACGCGCGCATCGCCGAAGAACAGCCACGACGCGCGGTTGTACTCCTGGTCGCTGGCCGAATGCGTTTCATGCATGAACGAATCGTCGAACAGGCCAAAGCGCAGCTGGCGCAAGGCCTGCACGCTGGAGAACGGCGTGTAGGTCGGGTTGGCCGCATCGATCGACAGCGACCAAGGCGTGTGCGCGAAAGTCCGCTCGAGATGCTCGAGAAAACGCTGCTGGAACGCCTTGGACGGGAACGTGCGGCCCAGCTCCAGCGGCCCGTCCCAGAGGTGGTACTCGCCGTAGGAGCCGAAGCCTACCTGCAGGAAGGCCAGGCGTGGATCGCGGTCGTAGCGCTGCGCGAAGCGGGTGTAGAACTCCAGCACGAAGTCCTGCAGCGTGGTCGAGCGCCAGTCGGGGATGAAGGTCCGCCGGCCCTCCACGCTGTACCAGGCCAACGCATGGTCCGGCGAATCGGCGACATGGGCCGGAATCGTGATCCCGGTGTGGCCGGGATAGGTATCGTGGAAGCGCAGGATCATCTGGTGCCCGCGCGCGGACGCGCTGGCAAGCCGCTGCTCCACCGCGCCCCAGTCGTAGGCGCCGGCCTCGCCGACCACGTCGCTGTAGCGCAGGTACGCGAATTCCAGCTGCACATCGCCGCCCAGCGCCGCCAGCGCGCTGGCGTTGTCGTCCCACAGCACGATGCCGGTCATCGGCTGCACCGCATCGATGCTGGCCTGCAGCGGCACCGGCACGTACCCGGCCGCTGCACGCCGATGGCGATAACCGTTGCCGCCGGCGGCGCGGACCTGCGACTCTGCGCCAGGCTCAGCCACCGGAACGGATGCCGCGGCCTGCGCTTGCGCCACGGGCGCGGCGGACCGCGATTCCCATGCCCCGCGAGGCGGTCGCGCGAGGCCCGCGAACGGACCCGCAACGACGCGCGTGGTCCCGGCAAGCCGCCAGGCGCGATCAGCGAAGGGACCATCCAGCTCCGCCGCGTCGCGCCGGGACGTCACGGTGTCGGCGTGCCCGCCATCGAACGCCTGCGACGCGGCCACACCCGCGACCAGAGCCGCGGCAGCCGCGCCGCGCACGAACATGCGGATCGTGTCGATGGCGCCAACCTCCCTGTGTCGCGTCGGCGGGACCGGCTTCGCCGCCGCCCGGCGGGCGGCGGCGCGATACCTCAGAAGCGGTAGCTCAGGCCCAGCGTAATCGAGCGGCCGTAGCGGTAGTAGCCCTGCGACAGCAGGGGATTGCCGTTGATGCTGTACGTGTTCTCCTCGTCCAGCAGGTTGCTGCCTTCCAGCGAGATCGACAGCGCATCGTTGACGCTGTAGGACGCGTGCGCGGTGAGCCAGGTGATGGGATCTGCCTGCTCGTTGTAGCCGCCGCCCAGCACGTTGATCGCGGTGACGAAGCCGTCGGTGCGGTCGGCGGTGGCACCCAGCGACCACGGCCCCTTCTCGTACATCACGCCCAGCGAGTAGACCGAGGGCGCGATGCCTTCCAGCGGGCGCTCCTCGTCGGCCACCCAGCTGCTGGACCAGTTGCGGGTGTACTGCGCGCGGAAGCCGAAGCCGCTCTCCCAGAAGTGCTGCAGCCCGGCCTCGAAGCCGTACACCTTGGCGTAGTCGCCGTTGATCGGGCGCATCACGTTGAACAGGGTCGGGCCGCTGGTGACCGGATTGCCTTCGGTGTCGACGATCGGTCCCACGCCGATGTCCTGGCCCGGTTCCCAGCTGGTGGTGATCTGGTTCTCGATGCGCTTGTGGAACACCGCCAGGTTGGCGATCGAGTTCTCGGAGAAGTACCACTCCAGCGAGGCGTCCGCCTGCTCGGCGCTGTAGGGCTTGAGCTCGGCGTTGCCGCCGTAGATCTGGGTGAACTCACCCCAGGCCACGCTTTCGGTGGTGTTGGTGGGCGCCAGCTGGCTCACCGCCGGACGCGCCATGGTCTTGGCCGCGCCCAGGCGGAGCTGCAGGTCGTCGGTGAAGCGCCAGGTGAAGTTGGCCGTCGGCAGGGCGTAGGTGTACTCCGACTCCTGGTAGACCGAGCTGGGCTCGTCGTAGACCACGCTGTAGTTGAACGCGCCGAACTCGACGATGTCCAGGATCCGCGCGTCCCAGGCCTGGGCCGTGGTCTGCGTCTTGACCAGGCGCAGGCCGACGTTGGCGTCCCAGCGCTCGCCGGCGAGATCGAGTTCGATGTACGCGGCCGTGGTCTCCTCGCTGACCCGGTAGCTCTCCAGCGGATTCCAGACCGGCGCCGCCGCGGAGTAGTCGTAGGGCGTGCCGTCCGGACGCAGGTTGCCGTCGTAGCCGCGCAGCGCCTCGATGTAGCCGGGTACGTCGAAGGACAGGAACGAGCGCGGGAACACAGACGACACGCCGCTCATGAAGTTGGGCAGGTTGAAGGTGCGCGAGAGCACGTTGCCGCCGAGGTCGCCGACGTTGATCGCGTTGCCGCCCGAGTAGTAGTCCGCGCCGCCGGTGATGGCGTTGTTGACCAGGTCGCGCGCCTTGCGCCGGTCGGTGCGGGTGACGCCGAACTTCAGCCGGTCGATGCCCAGCTCGCCCACGAACAGTTCGCCATCCAGCGAGCCGCCGGTGATGCGATCCTCGATGTTGTCGCCCGCGAGCGAGAAATAGTGGGTATTGAAATCCTCGGCGCCGAACTGGCCGGCGGCCAGCCCACCGGCGAGGTCGCGACCGCCGGAGAAGGTGCCCTCGACGTTGGGCATGCCGCCATCGAGCCAGATGCGCGAAACGTTGGGCTGGTTCATGCGCAGCACGACGTAGGTGTCCAGGCCGCCGGACTGGCGGCTGGAGGTCGAGCGGTAGAAGTCCGCGCTCAGCTTGAAGTCGTCGTTGACCTGCCACTGGCCATTGATGCCGTAGAGATCGGTATCGACCACGCGGTGCTCGGTCTGGTTGAGCAGCTCGGGGTTGAGCCGCATCTCCGGATCCGGGTTGTCCATGGTGAAGTCGGTGACGATGCCGTCGCGGATGGTCATGTCCGACCAGCGGCCCGGCGCGTACAGCGGGTAATACGACTGCTGGAAGCCGACCTGCGGCGAATCCAGGCGCGTCTTCAGCCCGTCGACCGCGATCCGCACGTCATCGCTCGGCCGCCATTCGAACTTGGCCGAGAGCGCGGTACGCTTCTTCTCCTCGAGGATTGAGCCGACGCGGAACTGGCCGGGGCCGATCAGGCCGTACTCCTCGGGATCGAGTACGCCATTGCCGTTGGGGTCGATATGCCCGCCCCAGGTATTGCCCCACAGCCAGCTTTCGTCGGTGGGATCGGCGTTGCGGCTCCAGCCGCCGTCGTTGCCGGCCACGTCGGTGCGGTCCTTGCGCTTGCCGTAGACCACGCCCAGCAGCATGCCGAAGCGGTCGTCGGCGAAGGTGTTGCTGTAGGCCGCCGACAGCTTGCCGCCGTCGAATTCCGACATCAGATTGCGATCGCCCTCCAGGCGCACGATGCCGTGCTGGCCGGTGCGGTCGAAGGGACTGGCCGAGCGCAGGTTGATCAGGCCGCCGATCGCGCCTTCCGACAGCGAGGCCTGCGCGCCCTTGATCACGTCCGCGCCGCTGATCACGTCGGCCGGCAGCACGTCGTAGGCGAAATCGCGGCCGGCGCCGTCGGTGGCGAGGATGCGGCCGTTGAAGGTGGTCAGGGTGTACTCGGGGCCCAGGCCGCGCACGCTGACGCGCTGGCCCTCGCCGCCGGCCGTGCGCGAGATCGACACGCCGGTGATGTGGCTGAGCGAATCGGCGACGTTGTCGTCGGGGAACTTGCCCAGCTCGAGCGCGCTGATCGAGTCCTGCACCGTGGACGAGTCGCGCTTGAGCTCGGTGGCGCGCGCCAGGCTGCCGCGCACGCCGGTCACGACCACCGCGTCGAGGGCCTCGATCTCGCCTTCCGCCTGCTGCGCCGCCGGAGCCGCCTGTTCTGCCTGCTGCGCCAGAAGCACGCTGGGCGCGAGCGCCAGCGCGATACCGCAGAAAAGGGTGTTCCGGTGCAGTCGAGCGGTCTTCACGGCGCGTCTCCTCGTGGTGTAACAGGAATGTTGGCCTAACGAAACGAAACCGAGCCTAGCTTATGTTTCGTTTAGCATCAATAGCGAAATCAAACGAAATGTCCGATACTCGCGAAACGGAAGGAAGGGAGACCATGGCCGCCACCCGGGACACCAGCCAGAGACGGCTGCAGATCAGCGAACTCGTGCGCCAGCACGGCAGCGTGCAGGTGAATGCGCTGGCCACCCGCTTTGGCGTCAGCATGCAGACGGTGCGCAAGGACCTGCGCTACCTGGCCGAGCGCGGGGTGATGGCGCGGGCCTACGGCGGCGCCATCGACAGCAGCCTGGTCGGCAGCGCGACGATGGAACCGCCCTACGAGGTCAAGCGCACCGCGCGCCTGGACGAGAAGCGCCGCGTCGGCCAGCGCGCGGCCACCCTGGTCAAACCAGGCGACACCATCGCCATCGACTCGGGCACCACCGCCATCCAGCTGGCCGAGGCCCTGCCCAACGTCGGCCTGACCGTGGTCACCAACGACTTCGGCGTGCTCAGCGCGCTGGCGCCCAAGGGCAATATCGACATCGTGATGCTGGGCGGCCAGCTCCGCCGCAAGAACATGGCCTTCTATGGCGGCCTGACGGTGGAAGCGATCGACGCCCTGCACGTGGACATGCTGTTCCTGGGCGTGGACGGCTTCGATCTCGAGCGCGGGATCACCACCCATTACGAGCCCGAGGCGATGCTCAACCGCAGGATGGTCGAGGCCGCGCGCACGGTGGTGGCGATCACCGACAGCTCGAAGTTCGGCCGTGTCTGTCTGCACCGGATCATCCCGGTGTCCGAACTCGACGTGCTGGTCACCGACAGCGACGCGCCCGAGAGCATCCGCAGCGCGGCCGAGCAGCACGGCGTGCAGCTGCTGCTGGCCTGAGCGCACTCAGTCGGCGGCCGCGGCCGCCGCGTCGGCCAGGCCGAAGACGCGCGCGGCGTTGTTCCAGTAGATCCGGTCGATCACCTCGCGCGGCAGCGCCAGGCCCGGCACATCGGCGTCGATCGTGTCGATCCGCTGGGTCTGCCCGGTCGCGAGGTAGCGCCAGTCCGAGCGCCACACTTCGGCCGCCTGCGCGCGGAATTCGGCCGGATCCGCGTCCGGCCCCTGGGTCAGGTCGGTGCCGTAGAGCAGCCGGTCCTGGTAGCGGATGAAGAACTCGCGCACGCGCTCGTGGTCGCGCACCGACTGGTGCTGGACCTGCGCCATGCGCGCGGCCAGGTCGACGGTGGCGGTGGGGAAGCGGTCGAGGAAGGCCGCCAGGCGATCGACGTCCCATTCCAGGCTGGCCAGGTGCGCGCCCACCACCGGCAGCTGCGGATGCGCGGCCAGGAAGCGGTCGCGCGCGGCCATCAGCTCCTCGTAGCCGGGCATTTCCGGCTGCAGGTACATGTGGTACTCGGGGTGGTTGGCGAAGTACTGGCGGTCGTTCTCGGTGGTCATGTGCTCCAGCGGCAGCCAGCAGTTGTGCGGCTCGCCCTGGTGCACGATCAGCGGCACGCCCAGCGCCTGCACGTGCTCGGCCAGCGGCGCCAGGCCGGGATCGTCGATGCGCAGCAGGCGGCCGTCGGCGTCGCGCTCGACCATGCCGATGTTCTTCCACACCTTCACCGCCTTCGCGCCCTGCCCGACCGCCTGCGCCAGCTCGCTGCCGATGCGCGCGCTCCATGCCGGCGTGCCGTAGCCCTGCATGGTGAAGGTGGCGGCCCAGTGGAAGCGCGCCGGATCGGCTTCGGCGAGGGTCAGCGCCGCCGCGTGCTGCTCGGCGACCGGCGGGAAGGCCGGGTAGTCGACATTGATCGACAGCACCTCGAAGCCGTCGGCCTCGGCCTGGTCGAGCAGCGCGCGGTCGCTGGAGTTGGCGTGCACGTGCGCATCGAACTTGCGCAGCCGCGTGAAGTCTTCCATTGCATAGGTGGACGCTGCGGCCGGCTTGTCCGCAGCGACCCCGGTATCCGCCGGCACCGGATCGTTCGTGGCGGGGGAACAGGCCGACAGCCAGATCGCCAGCAGCGCCAGCGGCGCGCGGCGCCATGCCTTGGGGAAACGGTTCATCGCCACCTCCGGTACGGAAACGAAACTTTTCTAACACAAATCGAAACAAATGTGTTGCATCATCGAGCGATGCGTGGCCAGAATGGCCCCTCGCAACCGGAGGAAGCCGATGTCATCGATCGACCGTCGCACCGTCCTGAAGCTGGTCACTGGCGGTGCCGCAGCCGCGGCCATGCCGTGGAACGCGGCACGGGCAGGCAGCCGCATCGCCGCGGGCGCCGGCAAGGCCGTCGCCCAGGACGAGGAGCTGGCGATCGTCTTCGACCAGCGCCTGCACACGCGCCTGGCGCGGCGCGGCGAATTCGCCACCGGCTGGCAACCCAGCGAAAGCCTGCTACTGGGCGAGAGCGCGGTCGATGACTTCGCCTTTGCCGGCGCGCGCACGCGCGCCCTGCGCGATCCGCGCCACGGCAAGGGCCAGGCCACGATCGTCAGCGGGCTGGCCGCGAACGGCATCGAAAAGCAGGTCGAGGTGCAGTTCTTCCAGCGCTATCCGGGCCTGGCGGTGCTGAAGACGCGCTACCGCAACACCGGCGATGCGCCGCTGGAGGTCGCCGGCTGGCGCGCCGCCGCGCATGAGCTCGAGCAGCGTCCGGATGGCTTCTGGACCTTCTCCGGCGCCAGCCACACCGACCGCCGCGACTGGGTGCAGCCGCTGGCCGAGGGCTTCGAGCAGCGCAACTACCTGGGCATGGACAGCTCCGACTACGGCGGCGGCACGCCCGTGGCCAATATCTGGCGCCGCGACCTGGGCCTGGCCGTCGGCCACCTGGAAACCGTGCCGAAGATCATGTCGATGCCGGTGCGCCGCACGCCCGGCGGCGCGGCGATCGCGCTGGAGGCCGAGCGGCCGATGACGCTGGCGCCGGGGCAGTCGCTGGAAACCGAGCGCTGCTTCGTTCGCCTGCACAGCGGCGACCATTTCTCCACGCTGCAGGCCTACCGCACCTGGATGGCGGCCGAGGGCCTGGAGGGACCCGAGGTGCCGGATTCGGCGTTCGCGCCGGTGTGGTGCGCCTGGGGCTACGAGCGCGACTACACCGCCGAGCAGGTGCTCGGGACCCTGCCCAAGGTCAAGGAGCTCGGCTTCGAGTGGGTGGTGCTGGACGATGGCTGGCAGACCAACGAGGGCGACTGGGCGATCAACCTCGACAAGTATCCCGGCGGCGAGGACGACATGCGCGCCTTCACCGCCGAGATCCGCCGCCAGGGCCTGCGCCCGCGCCTGTGGATCGCGCCGCTGGCGGCCGACCCGGGCAGCGAGATCCTGTTCAAGCGCCCGGACATGCTGCTGCTCGACCAGGACGGCGGCTTTCAGAAGGTCACTTGGTGGAACTCGCTGACCCAGTGCCCGGCCTACCAGCCGGTGGTCGACTACTACGTCGCGCTGGTGAAGAAGATCATCGGCGACTGGGGTTTCGAGGGCCTGAAGATCGACGGCCACCACCTCAACGCGGTGGCGCCCTGCCACAACCCGGCGCACAACCATGCGTATCCGGAAGAGTCCTGCGAGCAGATGGGCGCGTTCTGGAGCGCGATCCATCGCGCCGCGCGCGAGGCCAATCCCGAGGCCGTGGTGGAACTCTGCCCCTGCGGCACCGCCTTCGCCTTCCACAGCCTGCCGGGCACCGACCAGTTCCCGTCGTCCGATCCGCTGTCGTCCTGGCAGATCCGCCACAAGGGCAAGACCTTCAAGGCCTTGGCCGGCGACCGCAGCAGCTACGCCGGCGACCACGTCGAGCTGAGCGACAACGGCGACGACTGGGCCACCACCGTCGGCATCGGCGCGGTGGTCTCGACCAAGTTCACCTGGCCGCGCGACATCGAGAACCCGAAGCTGACGCCGCCGCCCGGCGGACTGCTGCTGCAAGGCGCGCGCGAGACCGAGTGGCGCAAGTGGGTCGACCTCTACCGCGAGCACATGCTGCCGAAGGGCGAGTACCTGGGCGACCTGTACGACATCGGCTTCGACCGCCCCGAGGCGCACGCGATCCGCAAGGACGGCGCGCTCTACTACACGTTCTATGCCGACGAGTGGTCCGGCCCGGTGGAGCTGCGCGGCCTGCCCCGCGGCCGCCATCGCGTGCGCGATCTCTACAACGGCACCGAGCTTGGGGTGGTGGACGGCAGCGCCGCGCGCATCGATGTCGCGTTCAAGCGCTTCGTCTTCCTGCAGGTGACGCCGGAGGCGCGCGCATGAGCGCGGCGACAATGGCCGCCCCGCGCAGGGGCCGCGCCTGGCTCGCCTATGCCCTGGTGACTGTCACGCTGTGGGGCGCCTGGGGCGCACTGTCGCCGATCTCGGCGCAGCGCGGCTTCCCCGACACGCTCGTCTACTGCGTGTGGGCGCTGACCATGATCCCGCCGGCGCTGTTCGTGCTCTGGCGCAACGGCTGGCGGCTCGACCGCACGCCGCGCGCGGTGCTCTACGGCATGCTGATCGGCCTGCTCGGGGCCGGCGGGCAGATGGTGCTGTTCCATGCGCTGACGGTGGGACCGGCCTATTTCATCTTCCCGATCATCTCGCTGTCGCCGGTGGTCACCATCGCGCTGTCGTTCCTGCTGCTGCGCGAACGCACCGGCAAGGTCGGCACGCTCGGCATCGTGCTGGCGCTGGTCGCCCTGCCGATGCTCGATCTCTCCTTCGGCGGCGGCGCCGACGGGCTGGGCTGGTTCGCCTACGCGCTGCTGATCATGGCCGCCTGGGGCGTGCAGGCCTACTTCATGAAGCTGGCCAACCACACCGTCAGCGCCGAGAGCATCTTCTTCTACATGATGGTCGGGGCGCTGGTGCTGATGCCGGTGGCCTGGTCGATGACCGACTTCGACGCGCCGATCAACACCGGCTGGGACGGCCCCTGGCTGGCCGCCGCAATCCAGATGCTCAACGCCATCGGCGCGCTGTGCCTGGTGTTCGCCTTCCGCTACGGCAAGGCGATCGTGGTGGCGCCGATGACCAACGCCGGCGCGCCGCTGGTCACCGCGGTGCTGTCGCTGATTTTCGCCGGCGTCGTGCCTGGCCCGCTGAAGCTGGTCGGACTGTCGCTGGCCCTGGTGGCGTCGCTGCTGCTGGCCCTGGCGCCGGAGCAGGACGCACCGCCCACCTCCCCCTGACGGAAGAATTCCATGCACGTTCTGCAAGACCTGATCGCGCGCCACAAGCAGGGCACAGCCTGCGGCGTGACCTCGATCTGTTCGGCCCATCCCATCGTGATCGAGGCAGCACTGCGCCACGCGCAGCGGCGCGATCTGCCCTTCGTGCTGTTCGAGGCGACCTGCAACCAGGTCAACCAGGACGGCGGCTATACCGGGATGACGCCGGCGGATTTCGTGGAGTTCGTCCACGGCATCGCCGCGAAGATCGGCTTCGACCCGGCGCGCATCGTGCTTGGCGGCGACCACCTCGGGCCCAACCCATGGACGTCGCTGGCGCCGGAGGAGGCGATGGCCAAGGCCGAGGTGATGGTGGCCGCCTACGTGGCCGCGGGCTTCCGCAAGATCCACCTGGACTGCTCGATGGCCTGCGCCGGCGATCCGGAACCCTTGCCGGAGGCGGAGATCGTGCGCCGCGCGGTGCGCCTGTGCCGGGCTTCCGAAGGCGCCTGGCGTGAGGCCGGCGGCGAGGCGCCGGTGTATGTGATCGGCACCGAGGTGCCGGTGCCCGGCGGCGCGACCGAATCGATCGATGGCCTGGCGGTGACCACGCCGGACGCGGCGCTGGCGACGATCGAGGCGCATCGCCTGGCTTTCGCCGACGCGGGCCTGGACGAGGCCTGGCAGCGGGTGATCGCCTCGGTGGTGCAGCCGGGCGTAGAGTTCGACCATCACCAGGTGGTGGACTACGTGCCGGAAAAGGCGGGAGCGCTGAGCGAGGCGATCGCCGACGTGCCGGGCATGGTGTTCGAGGCGCATTCCACCGACTACCAGCGGCGCGAGGCGCTGGCGGCGCTGGTGCGCGACCACTTCGCCATCCTCAAGGTCGGCCCCGGCCTCACCTTCGCCCTGCGCGAGGCGCTCTGGGCGCTGGACGCGATCGAGCGCGAGTGGGTGGCGCCGGAGTCGCGTGCCGGCCTGCGTGCGACCGCGATCCGGCGCATGCGCGAGCAGCCGAAGTACTGGCAGCGCTACTACCACTCCGACGGACGCCAGCTCGGGATCGACCTGGACTTCAGCCTCAGCGACCGCATCCGCTACTACTGGCCCGATCCGCAGATCGAGGCCGCCTGCGCCAAGCTCTTCGCCAACCTGCGCGCCGACCCGCCGCCGATCTCGCTGATCAGCCAGTACCTGCCGCACGCGCTCAAGGCGCTGCGCGACGGCGTTGCCGACCACGATCCGCATTCCCTGGCCGCCGCGCACGTGGCCGCCGTCCTCGACGACTACCACTTCGCCTGCATCCCATCATGAGCATCGAGTTGCTCGGCATTGCCGAGTCCGAACTGGCCGCCTCCGGCGCCATCGCCACCGCGCGCGAGATCACCCAGCAGCCGCGCATGCTGGCCCAGACCCATGCGCTGGTGGCGCAGCTGCAGACAAGGCTGGATGGGTTCGCCGGCCATATCACCGGCAATGCCGCCGCCCGCGTGATCCTCACCGGCGCGGGCACCTCCGCCTACATCGGCGAATGCCTGGCGCCGCTGCTCGACCGCCGCCTGTCCGCGCGCGTGGACGCGGTGCCCACCACCGACCTTGTGAGCTCGCCGCTGCTCCATCTCGATCCGGGGCAGCCGCTGCTGCTGGTCTCGTTCGGCCGCTCGGGCAACAGCCCCGAAAGCCTTGCGGCCGTGGAACTTGCCGAGTCGCTGGTGCGCGAGGTGCGCCACCTGGTAGTGACCTGCAATCCGCAGGGCGGGCTGGCGAGGATCGCGGTGCGCGAGGCCATGGTGCTGCAGCTGCCGGAAGAGACGCACGACGCCAGCTTCGCCATGACCTCCAGCTTCACCTGCATGATGTACGCCACGCTCGCGGCGCTGGCGGGCAGCGGTTCCCTGGGCCCGCGCATCGCGGCGATCGCAGCGGCGATGGCGCAGGTGATCGATGCGGCACCGTCGCAGGTGTCCGCGCTTGTGAGCGGCGGGTTCACGCGCGTGGTCTACCTCGGCGCCGGCCCGTTCAAGGGCCTCGCCCGCGAAGCCTGCCTCAAGCTCGGCGAGCTGACAAATGGCGCGGTGGCCACCTGCTTCGACTCGCCGCTGGGCTTCCGCCACGGGCCCAAGACCTTCATCGACGCCGGCACGCTGGTGCTGGTGTTCGTCTCCAATGACCCGCATGCGCGCCGCTACGACCACGACCTGATCGATGAGCTGCGCCAGGATGCCTGCGCAGCGCGGGTGATCGAGATCGCGTCCCAACCGCGCGAAGCCGCGCTCCAGGACACGCTGGTCGTGCCGGGCGTGGCCGACGCGGCGGATGTCGAGTTGCTCTGGCCCTATGCCGCGATCGCCCAGGCCTACGCCTTCTACGCGTCGCGCGCGCTGGGGCTGACGCCGGACAACCCGAACGCCCAAGGCACCGTGAACCGCGTGGTGCAGGGCGTGCGCATCCATCCGTTCCCGGGCTGATGGCCATGGACTGTTACCTCGGCGTCGACGGCGGCGGGACCAAGACCCGCTTCGCCCTGGTCGACGGCGAGGCGCGGCTGCTGGCCGAAGCGCAGTGCGCGACCACCTACCATCCGCAGGTGGGACTGGACGGCGTGCGCGCGACCTTGCGCGAAGGCATCGATGCGGTCCTCGCCGGTGCCGGCGTCGATGCCGCGGATCTGCGCCATGCGTTCTTCGGCCTGCCGGCATTCGGCGAGGACAGCCGCATCGATCCGCTGCTCGATGCGATCCCGCGCGAGCTGCTGGGCCACGGGCGCTATGCCTGCGGCAACGACATGGTCTGCGGCTGGGCAGGATCGTTCGCCTGCGGCGACGGCATCAACATCGTCGCCGGCACCGGCTCGATCGGCTACGGCCAGCGCCGCGGCCATGCGGCGCGCGCGGGCGGCTGGGGCGAGGTGTTCTCGGACGAGGGCTCGGCGTACTGGATCGCGGTGCAAGGGCTCAACGCGTTCTCGCGCATGGCCGATGGCCGCCTGCCCAGGGGTCCACTGCACGCAATGCTGCGCGAGCACCTCGGCATCGGGCCGGACCTAGACCTGTGCGCGCACGTCTATGGCGAACGTGCGATGTCGCGTGGCGAGATCGCGCAGCTCTCGCGAGTGGTTGCGACGGCGGCGGAGCAGAACGACGCCGCTGCATGCGCGATCTTCCGGCAGGCTGGCCAGGAGCTGGCGACGATCGCCGACGCCCTGCGCGGCAGCCTTGGCTTCGAGGAAGGCGAACCGGTGCGCGTGTCCTGGTCCGGCGGCGCCTTCAGCGCAGGCGAACTGCTGCGCGCACCCTTCATTTCCGCGCTGCAGACGCGCAGCCCGGTCTTCGAGCCGCACACGCCGCTGCACCCGCCGCATCTGGGCGCGGCGCTCTACGCATTGGCGCTCGCGCAGACGGAAACTCCCCATACCCCGGCCTCGCCGCAAGCGCGAGCGACACCGGGTTGCTAACCACACCCCCCCCGGCGGCGCGATCCCTCAGCCGCGCCGACTGCCCCGGCAGTTCCCCGCCGGGTCTTTTTTTGTTTGCCGCGCACGTTTCAGCGCGTCTGCTGTGGCCTTGTCCGGCTTCGAATGGACGCCACGCCCTGTCGACCGGGAATCGCTTTTCGCTCGGTCGGGGCATCCTGCCCCGACTCGCGCGCAAAACATCCATGTTTTGCTTGTCGCGATCCCCGGTCGCCAGTGCGCGGCTCGCCGCGCCTGTTGTGCCGATGCTTCGTACAGCGCTCTTGAAGCGGGCATGGGTCGAACGTTCAGCCGTAGATCCAATGGCGCCGATTGCCGTCCGCAGCGCCTCGACTTGCCCCTGTTGTGCGCTTACTCGCGAGGGCAGCATCGAATCGCGAGCGGCCAGAACGGACCTTCGGCACGCGGTTCAACCCTGGGCCATTTCCCGCCGGTGGGCGGGTGTGATCCGCCGTCTACTCGCGCGACCGTGCGCTGGCGTCGGCAGCTGGTGCCCGTTCGCTGACGTTCGACTCGCCGCGCCTACGCATTCATACGCCCCCGCAACTTGAGGCCGGGGTGGTGATCGGCCGCCGACTGCGTGGGCAACGGGTAGCCAGCCAGTAGCCAGTAGCCGGAGCATCGCAGGACCAGCCGCAGCGAGCCGCGCACTGGCGACTGGGGACCGCGGAAAGCAAAACATGGATGTTTTGCGCGCGAGTCAAGGCAGGATGCCTTGACCGAGCGAAAAGCGGTTCCCAGTCGACAGGGCGCGGCGTCTACCCGGAGACCAGGACATCGTCAAAGCACGCCAAACACCCGCAGAAAGTTGCCTTGGATCCTCTCGCCTGCGGGGGCGTCACTACAATCCAGGGTGCGCTCGCTCGCGAAGACATTCGCGACCAAGGTCGCTCCCACAGGCAGGTCGCCGCGGTCTGCGGAGACAAAAAGCCCGCCCCTGTCGCCAGGGGCGGGTCTGTATCACAAGCCGGAACCATCAGCCGTGGGTTGGCGGCAGCTGCTTTCCGGGCAGCGGCTCGTCCATCCTGTCGCCCAGCATGCGCCGCACGGCGACGAAGAACACCGGGATCAGCAGCAGGCCCAGGAAAGTGGCGAACAGCATGCCGCCGATCACGCCGGTGCCGATCGCATGGCGCGCGTTGGCGCCGGCGCCGGTGGAGATCGCCATCGGCACCACGCCCATGATGAAGGCCAGCGAGGTCATCAGGATCGGGCGGAAGCGCAGGCGCGCGGCCTCGATGGTCGCCTCGCGCAGGGTCTTGCCGGCGGCGCGCTCGAGCACCGCGAACTCCACGATCAGGATCGCGTTCTTCGCCGCCAGGCCGATCACCGTCACCAGGCCGATCTTGAAGAAGATGTCGTTCGACAGCCCGCGCATCATCGTGAACACCACCGCGCCGAGGATGCCCAGCGGCACCACCAGCAAAACCGAGACCGGGATCGACCAGCTCTCGTAGAGCGCCGCCAGGCACAGGAACACCACCAGCACCGACAGCACCAGCAGCAGCGTGGCGGTATTGCCGGCGATGATTTCCTGGTAGGACATGCCGGTCCAGTCGAAGCCGATGCCGGCGGGCAGCTGCTCGGCCACGATCTCCTCCATCGCCCGCATCGCCTCGCCCGAACTGCGGCCCGGCGCCGGTGAACCGTTGATGTTCACCGCCGAGTAGCCGTTGTAGCGCGTGAGCGAGGGCGTGTTCATCGCCCACTCCGAGCGCACCACGTTGCTCAGCGGGATCATCGCCGGCGTGCCATCGGCCATCACCTCGCTGGACGGAGTGAAGAAGCGCGAGAACGCATCCGGCCCGGTGCGGTAGGGCGCGTCGGCGCGCATGATCACGCGCTTGATGCGGCCGTTGGAGAAGTAGTCGTTGACGTACACCGGCGCCAGCATCAGCTGGATCGCGTTGTACACATCGCCGGTCGACAGCCCCATGGCCTCGGCCTGCGCGCGATCCACCTCAAGCTGCAGCTGCGGTGCGTCGGCCAGGGTGTTGGGACGCACCGCGGCCAGCACGTCGGGCCGCTGCGCGGCCGCGCCCAGCAGGGTGCCCTGGGCCTGGGCGAGCGCCTGCCGGCCCAGTCCCGCGCGGTCCTGCAGGTACATGTCGAAGCCGCCGAACTGGCCCAGGCCCTGGATCGTGGGCAGGTTGACCACGAAGATCGAGGCGTCGCGGATGCCGTACAGCGCGCCATTGGCCTGCTGGATGAACTCGGGCACCGTGATGTCGCGCTCGTCCCAGTCCTTGAGCTTGATGAAGGCCATGCCGACGTTCTCGCCCTGGCCCACGAAGCTGAAGCCGGCGATCTGCATCATGCTCTCGTAGCCGTCCAGGCCTTCGAGCGTGCCACGGACCTGTTCGAACACCTTCTGCGTGCGCTGCAGCGTCGCCCCGGCGGGCAGCTGCACGATGGCCATGGCGTAGCCCTGGTCTTCCTCGGGCACGAAGCTGCCCGGCAGGCGCGTGAGCAGCACGCCGCAGGCCACCGCCAGCACCACGAACACCACCATCCAGCGCGGCGTGTGGCGCACGGCGCTGCCGATGTGGCCCACGTAGGTGTGGCTCACCCGGTCGTAGAGCCGGTTGAAGCCGCGCACGAAGCGGTTTTCCTTCTTCTCGCCCGGCGCCGCGTGCTGCTTGAGGAAGGTCGCGCACAGCGCCGGGGTGAAGCCCAGCGCGAGGAACGCGGAAAAGCCCATCGCGACGGCAATCGTGATCGCGAACTGTTTGTAGATCTCGCCCGAGGCGCCGCCCTGCAGCGCGCTGGGGATGAACACCGCCGCGAGCACCACGGTGATCGCCACCACCGCGCCGGTGATCTGGTCCATCGCCTTCTCGGTGGCCTCCACCGGCGGCAGATGTTCTTCGGCCATGATGCGTTCGACGTTCTCGATCACCACGATCGCGTCGTCGACCACGATGCCGATCGCCAGCACCATCGCGAACATGGTGAGCTGGTTGACGGTGAAGCCGATCAGGTTGAGCGCCAGGAAGGTGCCCAGCAGCGCCACCGGAATCACCAGGGTGGGGATGATCGTGGCGCGGATGTTCTGCAGGAACAGCAGCATCACCAGGAACACCAGGATCATGGCTTCGATCAGGGTCTTCACCACCTCGTTGATCGACAGGCGCACGAAGGTCGTGCTGTCGAACGGCGAGAACCATTCCACGCCCGGCGGGAACGAGGCCTGCAGCTCGTCCATGCGCGCGGTGACCGCCTCGGCCACGCCCAGCGCATTGGCGCCGGGCTGCAGCATGATCGCGACCGCGCCGGTCGGCTGGCCGTCGAACTGCGCATCGAAGCCGTAGCCCTGCGCACCCACCTCGACCCGTGCCACGTCGCGCAGGCGCACGATCGCGCCGTCCGCGTCCGAGCGCAGGATGATGTCGCGGAACTCTTCAGGCGAACTGAAGCGCCCTTCGGCGGCGACCGTGGCGGTGAAACCCTGGCCCTGCGGCGCGGGGTCGGAGCCGATCGAACCGGCGGCGAACTGCGCGTTCTGCGCGCGCACCGCCGCCAGTACCTGGCTGGCCGACATGCCGTAGCCCTGCAGCTTGCCCGGGTCGAGCCAGATGTTCATGGCGTACTCGGAGCCGAAGTGCTGGGTGTTGCCCACGCCGGGCACGCGCGCCAGCGGCTCGAGGATGCGCGAGGCGATCAGGTCGTTGAGCGCGTTGCGGTCCATGTCCGGATCGCTGGAGCGCAGGCCCACCACCATGAGGAAGCCGCTGTTGGCCTTGGCCACCACGACGCCCTGCTGCGTCACCTCGGTGGGCAGGCGCGGCGTGGCCAGCGAGACCTTGTTCTGCACCTGCACCTGGGCGATGTCCGGGTCGGTGCCGGTCTCGAAGGTCAGGGTGATCGACACGCGGCCGGAGGAGCTCGAGGTCGAGCTGAAGTAGAGCAGGTTGTCGATGCCGGTGAGCTGCTGCTCGATGACCTGGGTGACCGCCTGCTCCGCGGTCTGCGCATCGGCGCCGGGATAGGTGGCGCCCACGGTCACCTGCGGCGGGGCGACGTTGGGGTACGACTCCACGCCCATGTTGAGCACGGCGATCACGCCCGAAAGCGAGATCAGGATCGCGATGACCCAGGCGAAGACCGGGTGGTGGATGAAGAAACGTGACATGGAGGATCAGCCTTCGGAGTCGGTCGCGGCAGGCTCTGGCGCCGCATCGGGCTGCGGCTGCTGTTGCGGCGCCTCGCCGGCGGGCTGGGCCTGCTGGCCTTCGCCGCCCGGCTGGGCCTGCGGCGCCTGCTGACCCTCGCCTCCGGGCTGCGCGGCCGGCGCCTGCTGGCCGGCGGCGGCATTGCCGCCCGCGCCCGCCGGAGCGGCCGGCGACCACGGCACGGCCTTGGCCGGCGCGCCTTCCTGGACCTTCTGCAGGCCCGAGACGATCACCTGCTCGCCATCCTGCAGGCCGGCGCTGACGATCCAGTTGCCGGCTTCGGCACGCTCCAGGCTGACATCGCGGCGCATCACGCTGCCGTCGCCGCCCACCACCATCACGTAGGCGCTCTTGGCGTCGCGCTGCACTGCCGCCTGCGGAATGGCGAACACGCCCTGCAGCTGGCCCAGGCGCGCGCGCAGGGTCACGTAGGTGCCCGGCAGCAGGCGGCCGTCGGGGTTGGGAATCAGCGCACGCATGGAGATCGCGCCGGTGGCCGGATCGACGATGTCGCCGGAGAAGTCCAGGGTGCCGGCATGCTCGTACACGCTGCCGTCGGCCAGGACGACCTCGACCGTCGCCTCCTGCCCCTGCGCGGCGGCGCGGGCGCGGCGGATCTGCTCCAGCTCGCCCACCCCGATCGAGAAGTTCGCATACAGCGGATCGACCTGGTCGACCGTGGTCAACAGCGTGGCGGTGCCCTGCCCGACCAGCGCGCCCTCGGTGACCTGCTGCTTGCCGGCGCGGCCGCTGATGGGCGCGCGCACGGTGGCGTAGCCGAGGTTGATGCGCGCGCTCTCGACCGCGGCCTTTCCCGCCTGCACCGCGGCGGCGGCGCTGCGCTCGGCGGCCAGCGCGTTGTCCAGGTCGGCGCGGGAGATGAAGTCGGTCGGCGCCAGCTGGCGGGCGCGATCGGCATTGGCCTTGGCATTGGCGTAGTTGGCCTGGGCCTGCGCCAGCGATGCCTGGGCGGTGCCCAGCGCAGCCTGCAGCGGCGCCGGGTCGATCAGGAACAGCACGTCGCCTTCGCGCACGTCGCTGCCTTCCTCGTACACGCGCTTCTGCAACACGCCGGGCACGCGCGCGCGCACGTCGGCGCTGCGGAAGCCGGCCAGGCGGCCACCGATCTCGCGGGTCAGCGGCAGGTCGGCGGCGCGCGCCTGGACCACGCCCACCTCGGGCGGCGGCGGCTGGGCGGGGGCCTCTTCCCCGCCGCAGGCGGCGAGCAGGCACAGGGAAAGAACGAGCGGGAGGGCAGCTGCGGAACGGAAGCGCATCGGGAGGGACCTGGCTGGCCTGCGCGGAGCAGGAGGGGGCGACGTAATTTCTGAACTCGACAGTATACGAGAGCGCAGGATGAACGGAACCCTGCCATAGGTCAGGTTTGCGGACGGTGACACCGGCGCGGGATCCGGCGCTGCCCATGGCTCCATGGAGGACACTCCGGGAAGACTGGATCACGGAATGAATCCGGTTCACAATGCGTCTTCACGCAGCCTCCACGCCCCCGCATGGCCACCACCGACCGCCGCCAGCGCGAGTTCGCGCAGCGCGAGGCGCTGTTCCTGGACACCGCGCAGGCGCTGATCCAGCGCGACGGGCTGCTCAACCTGCAGATGTCGCGGATCGCGGAGGAATGCGAGTACGCGATCGGGACGCTGTACCGGCACTTCTCGAGCAAGGAAGACCTGCTCGTCGCGCTGGCCACGCGCAACTGCCTCGACCGGGTAGAACTGTTCGAACGCGCCGCGCGCTGGGCCGGCCCCACCCGCGACCGCATCGTCGCCCTGGCCCTGGCCGACCTGATCGTGCTGCGCGAGCAGCCTGAGCATTTCCGTCTGGCCCAGTTCGTCTGGACCGACGTGGTCTGGGGCGCGGCCTCCGAGCCGGTCCGCAGCCGCGCACTGCAGGCCTGCGAGCCCCTGGCCGCGCTGATCGAGGGGATCGCCGCCGAAGCGCGCGGCGTCGGCGACCTCCCGGCGCAGCTGTCCGTGACCGACGAGGGGCTGACCATCGGCCCATGGATCCTGTGCCTGGGCATGCATACTCTGGCCCAGCAGCAGGGCCTGCTGGATCCCGCCCTCGGCGATCCCTACCGACTGCTGTTCAGGCACCTGCACTACCTGCTCAACGGCTACGGCTGGCAACCCCTGTTCGACCCGGGCGACGACGACGCACTGGACCGGTCGATCGAGCGCCTGTGCCGAGACGTATTCGACGTGCCCTGCCCCTGGCCGCCGCGCTAGCCGTTTCCCCGTTCCCATGTTCTCCACGGAAAACTCCACCATGTCCACCGCCCCCAAGAAGCGCAAGCCGCGGTTCGCGCTGCGCCTGATCCTGATGCTGCTCGGCACCGCGCTGGTGTTCGGCGGCGTGTTCGCCATCAAGGCTGTGATCGGTGCGCAGACCAACAAGTTCTTCGACAACATGCCGCAGCCGGCCTCGGCGGTGAGCGCGGTCGAGGCCCGGACCGAACGCTGGAGCGACGACGGCGAGGCGGTCGGCACCTTCGTCGCGGTCAACGGCACCGACGTCACCACCGAGGCGGGCGGCGTGGTGCGCGCGATCGAGTTCGAACCGGGCCAGCCGGTGCAGGCAGGCGCGGTGCTGGTGCGCCTGAACACCGACAACGAACTGGCCACGCTCAAGGCGCTGGAAACCTCGGCGCGCCTGGCCGACGTGCAGGCCGACCGCTGGCAGCAGCTGGGCAAGGACCGCCTGGTCTCGCTGGACGAGGTGCAGCAGCGCGTGGCCGCGGCGGCGAGTTCGCGCGCCCAGGTCGAGGCGCAGCGCGCGCTGATCGCGCAGAAGACCATCCGCGCGCCCTTCAGCGGCGAACTGGGCATTCGCCGGGTCAACCTCGGCCAGTTCGTCTCGCCCGGCGATCCGATCGTGACCCTGCAGCAGCTCGACCCGATCCACCTGGACTTCAGCCTGCCCGAGCAGCGCATGGACATGCTCAAGCCGGGCACGCCGATCCGCGCCACCGTCGACGCGCTTCCGGGCAAGGCGTTCGAGGGCGAGGTCACCGCGGTGGAGCCGCGCATCGATCCGGCCACGCGCAACTTCACCGCCCAGGCCACCCTGTCCAACCCCGATGGCGCGCTGCGCCCGGGCGCCTTCGCCAGGGTGTCGTTCTCGCTCGGCGGCGAGCGCGAGGTGGTGGTGATCCCGCAGACCGCGGTCACCTTCAACCCCTACGGCAACGCGGTGTTCGTGATCAGCGAGGTGCCGCGCAAGGAAGGCGAGACCGACATGCAGGGCAACGCGCTCACCGGCAACAAGTTGGTCGTCACCCAGCGCTTCATCCGCACCGGCGCCACCCGCGGCGACCTGATCGCGGTGAACGACGGGCTCAAGCCCGGCGAGCGGGTCGCCACCAGCGGCCTGCTCAAGCTGCGCAACGAGGCCGAGGTGACGATCAACAACAACATCCAGCCGACCGCCGAAGCCGCGCCGCAGGCGCAGAACCGATAACGGCGGCAGCCCCGCGCCCCCACCCCGGCCCTCCCCCGCATGCGGGGGAGGGGGAGTCGAGCCATGAAATTCACCGACATCTTCATCAACAAGCCGGTGCTGGCGATGGTCGTCAGCCTGTTCATCCTGATTTTCGGGCTGCGCGCGTTCTCCGAACTCAACGTGCGCCAGTACCCGGAACTGCGCAACGCGGTGGTGAACGTCAGCACGGTGTACTACGGCGCCGACGCCGACCTGATCCAGGGCTTCATCACCACGCCGCTGGAGCGCGAGATCGCCAGCGCCGAGGGCATCGACTATCTGTCCTCCACCAGCGCCGCGGGCGTGAGCACCATCCAGGCCTACATCCGCCTGGACCAGGACCCCAACGAGGCGCTCACCCAGATCGCGGCCAAGGTCAACAAGATGCGCGGCCAGCTGCCGCCGGAGTCGGAAGACCCGGTGATCGACCTGCAGCAGGGCCAGCAGATCGCGGCCATGTACGTGTCCTTCGCCAGCGAGACGCTCGACAACAACCAGATCACCGACTACCTCACCCGCGTGGTCCAGCCCAAGCTGGTCACCGTGGCCGGCGTGCAGCGCGCCGACATCCTCGGCGCCGGCACGTTTGCGATGCGCGTATGGCTGAAACCTGATCGCATGGCCGCGCTGCAGGTCACCGCCAGCGATGTTTCCAATGCGCTGCAATCCAACAACGTGCTCTCGGCCGTGGGCTCGACCAAGGGGCAGATGGTCGCGATCGACATGACCGCGCGCACCGACCTGCGCAGCCCGGAGGAATTCCGCCAGCTGGTGATCCGCGAGGAGGGCGGCGCGATCGTGCGCCTGGGCGACGTGGCCGACGTGGTGCTGGGGTCGGAGAACTACGGTACCTCGGTGCGGATCAACGGCGAGGCGGCCACCTTCATGGGCATCTTCGTCTCGCCCGACGCCAACTCGCTGGACGTGATCGGCGAGGTCCGCAAGCTGTGGGACGGCGAGATCGTGCCGCAGCTGCCGGAGGGCATCATCGCCACGATCCCCTACGACAGCACCGAGGCGATCCAGGACGCGATCAACGAGGTGGTGAGCACGATCGTCGAGGCGGTGATCATCGTGATCGTGGTGATCTACCTGTTCCTGGGATCGCTGCGCAGCGTGCTGATCCCGGCGGTGACGGTGCCGCTGTCCCTGGTCGGCGCGCTGTTCCTGATGCTGCTGATGGGCTTCACCATCAACCTGCTGACGCTGCTGGCGATGGTGCTGGCGATCGGCATCGTGGTGGACGACGCGATCATCGTGTTGGAGAACATCCACCGCCACATCGAGGAAGGCATGACGCCTTACGCGGCGGCGATCAAGGGCGCGCGCGAGCTGGCCTGGCCGGTGGTGGCCATGACCACCACCCTGGTCGCCGTGTACCTGCCGATCGGCTTCCAGGGCGGCCTGACCGGCATCCTGTTCACCGAGTTCGCCTTCACCCTGGCGGGCAGCGTGCTGCTGTCGGGCGTGATCGCGCTGACGCTCACGCCGATGATGAGCTCCAGGATCCTCAAGCCCCACGGCGAGGGCAGCAAGGGCCGGCTGGAAGCCTGGCTGGACCGGCGCTTCGACAAGATCCAGAACGGCTACCAGCGGCGCCTGCACGGCGCGCTGGAGACCAGGTCGGTGATCGCGATCTTCGGCGGCATCGTGCTGGTCTCGTGCGTGTTCCTCTACATGACCGCGCCCAAGGAGCCGGCGCCGCTGGAGGACGAGGGCTTCATCTTCGCCATCTCGCAGGCCGATCCGACCGCCACGCTGGATTACGTGGAGAGCTATACCGAGGAAATGTCGGCCATCGCCCAGGCGATTCCCGAGGTGCAGGACTACTTCCTGTTCAACGGCGGCTTCGGCGGCAGCGGCGGTGGCGCCAGCCCGATGGCGATGGCCGGCTTCGTGCTCAAGCCCTGGGGCGAACGCGACCGTTCGACCAAGGCGGTGCTCGAGCAGGAACTGCAGCCGAAGATCGGCGAGGTCACCGGCCTGAACACCTTCGCCCTGGTCCCGCCGTCCCTGCCCAGCGCCGGCGGCGACGGCGGCGGCGGCGAGTTCATCATCGGCGGCGTGGGCGGGCTGGCGCAGCTGAGCGAGCTGGCCGACGCGATCCTCGAGCGGGCGATGGCCAGCCGCCGCTTCATCTTCCTCGACAAGGACCTGAAGATCGACAAGCCGCGCATCGAGGTGCAGATCGACCGCGACAAGGCGGCCTCGCTCGGCATCGACATGCGCACGCTGGCGGCCGACATGGCGGCGATGCTCTCGGGCGGCTACACCAACCGCTTCGCGATGCAGAACCGCTCCTACCTGGTGATCCCGCAGGTGCAGCGCAGTGACCGGCTCAACGCCGCGGACCTGCAGAATTACTACACCCGCACCCGCGGTGGCGAACTGATCCCGCTCTCGACCCTGGTGACGCTGCGCGAGAGCGCGCAGCCGCAGTCGCTCAAGCGCTTCCAGCAGCTCAACGCGGTGTCGATCACCTTCGCCCCGCGTCCAGGCGTGAGCAAGGGCGAGGCGCTGGCGATCCTCGACCAGGCTGCGCGCGAGGTGCTGCCGCAGGGCTACACGGTCGACTACGCCGGCGAATCGCGCCAGTTCAAGCAGGAGGGCTCGGCGATGCTGCTCACCCTGGCGCTGGCGCTGGTGGTGATCTTCCTGGTGCTGTCGGCGCAGTTCGAAAGCTTCCGCGATGCGCTGATCATGCTGCTCACCGTGCCGATGGCGATCTGCGGCGCCCTGCTGGTGCTCAACGTGCTGGCCATCGCCAGCGGCATCCTGGGTTTCGCCGGCATCGAGGCCTTCCCGGGGATGAGCATCAACATCTACACCCAGGTGGGCCTGGTGACCCTGGTGGGCGTGATCTCCAAGCACGGCATCCTGATCGTGGAGTTCGCCAACAAGCTCCAGGAGCAGGGCCTGTCCAAGCGCGAGGCGATCGAGGAAGCCACCGCGATCCGCCTGCGTCCGGTGCTGATGACCACCGCCGCGCTGGTGTTCGCGATGATCCCGCTGCTGATCGCCAAGGGCCCTGGCGCCGCCTCGCGCTTCTCGATGGGCACGGTGATCGCCTCGGGCATGACCATCGGCACGCTGTTCACCCTGTTCGTGCTGCCGGCCTTCTACCTGTACCTGGCGCGCGACCACTCGCACGACCTGGAACATGAGCAGGTCGACGATGGCGAGGCTCCGGTGGCGGCGCAGCCGCAGCACGGATGAATCCAGGCAGGTGGCCCGCAACGGGCCACCTCCTTCCGGCCGCGCGCGCCGCTAGCCGGTCGCGATCCCGGGCAGCCGCAGCGACGCCGCCGCCTCGTCGGCGGACACGCCATGGCCGATCACCCCCAGGCAGGGCGCCGGCAGGGCGGCCCCGAGCAGGCCCAGGTAGTCATCGACGCGGTCGAAGTCCGGATCGACGCGATTGCCGATCCAGCCGACCAGCCGGCAGCCGTCTTCCAGGACCGCGCGCGCGCTCAGCCGCGCGTGGCTCAGGCAGCCCAGGCGCAGCCCCACCACCAGGAGCACCTGCCCTCCGACGGCATGGGCCATCGCCGACTGTTCCAGGCCGTCGCCCATCGGCGCCAGCCAGCCGCCGGCGCCCTCCACCACCACCGCATCGGCGCTGGCGGCCAGCCGCGCGAACGCCGCGAGCAGGGGCGGCAGCGCGACCTCCACCCCCGCATCGCACGCCGCCAGCTGCGGCGCGGTCGCGGCCGGCAGCGCGAACGGATTGACGTCGGCATAGTCGGGTTGCGGCACGCTCGCGGCCCGCAGCGCCAGCGCGTCCTCGTTGCGCCAGCCATCGGCCGTGCGCTCGCAGCCGCTGGCGACCGGCTTCATGCCGACCGCGCGCAGGCCCCGCGCACGCAGCGCGTGCAGCAGGGCCACCGACGCGAAGGTCTTGCCCACGCCGGTGTCGGTACCGGTGATGAACCAGGCGGTGCTCACGGGCGGTCCCGTTGCAGCGCCAGCCGCTGGCGTTCGCGCCGCACGTGGTACCACGGCATCCACAGCCCGAGCGTGGCGTAGCACCACATCGGCAGTCCGGCCAGCACGCGCAGCGGGCCCCGCAGCGCCGGATCGCGCCAGTACAGCAGCAGTGCCAGCACCAGGGCGGCCAGCGACACACCGGCGAGGATCGCGTGCGAGCCTACCTCGGTGCGCAGCAGGTGGCGCTCGTTGGCGTCCAGGCCCAGCGCGTCCGCCAGCTGCAACGCATGCGCGTTGAGCCGCCACAGCAGCCAGGCCAGCATGCCGAAACCGAGGCTGTAGACCAGGAAGGTGGCCTGCAGGTCGCGCATCGCGCGCCGGGGGTCGAAACCGAGTTCGCTGGGCAGCCAGCCCCCGGTGAGCAGCGACAGGAAGCTCGAGGCCACCATCCGCAGCGGATACACGTACACCATCACCGCCAGCACCAGCGCCAGGCTGAGCACGGTGGCGGTGGCGTCTTCCAGCCCGAGCCGCCGGCTCCAGCGGTTGTGCGCGGCCCAGAACATCATCAGCACCGCGAAACAGGCGATGAAGGTGGGCACCCTGCGCAGCGCGTCGATCAGTTCTGCGGCGGTCTGCGGCAGGTCGCTGGTGACGATCACCAGCAGGGTGATCGAGAAGGCGAAGGCCGCGTCGACGAAGGTTTCCAGCCGCGTGACCTGCGCGCCGCGCAGCCGGAATCCGGCCGCATCGCGCGGGAGCTGCTGCATCTGGTCCATCCACCCTCCGGGAGCGCGCGGGGCGCGCTGCTACACTGCCCCGATGTTCACTGCAGCCAGTGTAAGCGGCGACAAGCCGCAGCAGTATGCCCAGCTCGCCGAACAGGCGCGTGCCCTGCTGCACGGCGAACCAGACCGCATCGCCAACGCCGCCAACCTGTCCGCGCTGGTCTACCACGCACTGCCGCGGCTTAACTGGGTGGGCTTCTACTTCTTCGACGGCACCGAACTGGTGGTCGGACCCTTCCAGGGCCTGCCCGCCTGCGTGCGGATCCCGCTGGACCGGGGCGTTTGCGGCGCGGCCGCCAGCAGCCGCCAGACCCAGCGCGTGGAGGACGTGCATGCCTTCCCCGGCCATATCGCCTGCGACGCCGCGTCCCGCTCGGAGCTGGTGGTGCCGCTGGTGAAGGACGGCGCGCTGGTCGGCGTGTTCGACCTGGACAGTCCGGACCCGGCGCGTTTCGACGTTCAGGACCAGGAGGGGCTGGAAGCCATCGCCCGCATCTACGTCCAATCGCTGCCATGAATGCACCGTTGAAGATGCGCAACATCGGTCCGAAATCCGCCGCCTGGCTGCGCCAGGTCGGCCTTCGAACCAGCGAGGACCTGATCGCCGCCGGGCCGGTGGACGCCTTCATGCGCGTCAAGCGCGCCGGCTTCAAGCCCAGCCTGAACATGCTCTACGCGCTGGAAGGCGCGATGCAGGACTGCCACTGGCAGGACGTGCCCGAGGCGCGGCGCGCCGAACTGGTGGCCGCGGTCGAAGCGGCCACCGCCGAGCTGCCCGCCCCGCGCGGCCGTCCGGCGGCGGCGCCGGTCACCACCACCCACCACCAGGACGAAGGCCCGGCCGCCTCGTTCGGCTTCCTCGACGAGCCCACGGGCGACGAGCGCGACTGACGCTTCGCGGGTTGGACAACCGGTCCACCCCCGCCTGCCCGCGCTCCCGTACAATGCCGCCTGCTCCAGGGTGGCCCGCGGACGTTCGTCCAAGGGCTGAAACGGGAAGCCGGTGACGCCGGCGTCGCTTGCGACGCGGCCATTCCGGCACTGCCCCCGCAACGGTAAGCGAGTACGACCGCCGCATCCGCCACTGTGCTCCGGCACGGGAAGGCGCGGCGGTCGAGGCCTAGGCCTCGGCTCGCGAGTCCGGAGACCGGCCCCGGGGTCCACAGGTTGCGATGCGGAGGGCGTCGCGGCGTGCCGTACGCCGCCGCGTGCCGTCCGCCTGCTCCCTCCCTCGCGACTCCACGCCAGCAAGGCGCGCGGGGCGCGCGATGGAGCTTCTTGAAATGTCGAACCCGAACCTGATCCGCCTGTCCGTGGCCGCCGTGCTGGCCGCGTCCCCGCCTGCCGTCGCGACGCCGCAGGCCACCGATCTCGACGAGGTGCTGGTGACCGGCACCCGCACCGAGGTGCGGCTGGCCGAAAGCCTGCTGCCGGCCGAGGTGCTCGACCGCGACCAGATCGAACGCAGCCAGGCGCGCGACCTGATCGAGCTGCTGCGCGGCCGTGCCGGCGTCGACGTGGGCAACACCGGCGGACGCGGCAAGCTCAGCAGCCTGTACCTGCGCGGCGCCGAATCCGACCACGTGCTGGTGCTGGTGGACGGCATCAAGATGAACTCCGCCACCGCCGGCATGGCTGCGTTCCAGGACCTGCCGCTGGCGCAGATCGAGCGCATCGAGATCATCCGCGGCCCGCGGTCGAGCCTGTACGGCTCCGAGGCGATCGGCGGCGTGGTGCAGGTGTTCACGCGCCGCGCGCAGGCGCGCGGGCTGTCGCCGCAGTTCACCGTGGGCGCGGGCAGCCACGGCGCGCGCGAGGCCAGCGCCGGCTTCGACCTGCGCGGCGAGCGCGGCTGGCTGGGCGTGCATGGCGCCTACGATTCCACCGATGGCTTCAATGCCTGCCGCGGCTCGGGCGCGCTGTTCCAGGGCTGTTTCGCCGACGAACCCGACGACGACGGCTACCGCAACGTGTCGATCGGCCTGCGCGGCGGCGCGCAGCTGGGCGAGGCGACGGAGCTCGACGGCAGTTTCCTGCAGGCCGATGGCGAGAACGCCTTCGACGGTTCCTGGACCAACCGCTCCCGCGTCCGCCAGCAGGTCTCGGGCCTGCGCCTGCGCCACGCCCCACGCCAGGGCCGGCTTGAGCTCAGCGCGGCGCTGGGGCGCAACCAGGACCGCTCCGACGACTACCAGGGCCAGGAACTGCGCAGCGCCTTCCTCACCCGTCGCGACAGCGCCTCCCTGCAGGCCGACCTGGAGTTGCGCGCCGGCCACCTGCTCACCACCGGCATCGACCACCAGCGCGACCGCGTCGACAGCCTCATGCCCTATACCGTCGACGCGCGCGACAACACCGGCGTCTTCGTCGGCTACGACGGCAAGCTCGGCGCGCAGCGGCTGCAGGCCAGCGTGCGCAACGACGACAACGCGCAGTTCGGCAACCACCTCACCGGCAGCCTGGGCTGGGGCACGACGCTGGCCAGCGGCCTGCGCCTGTCGGCCAACGCGGCCACCGGGTTCAAGGCGCCCACGTTCAACGATCTTTACTACCCCGGCTCGGAAAGCCCGTGGCTGCAGCCGGAGACCTCGCGCAGCCTCAACCTCGGCCTGTCGCGCGCCACCGCCAGCCACCGCTGGTCGCTGGACGTGTTCGAAAGCCGCATCGACGACCTGATTGTGTTCGTCTACCCGCCGCCGGACTTCCTCGGGGTGGGGAGCAATATCGACCAGGCGCGCATCCGCGGGGCCGAGTTCGGCTTCGATACCACGCTGGCCGGGATCGATGTGTCGCTGCAGCTCAGCCATGCGGATCCGCGCGACCGCAGCGGCGGCGCCAACCACGACCGGGTGCTCGCGCGGCGCGCGCGCAATACCGGCCGGATCGGGCTCGACCGCGAATTCGGCCCGCTGCGCGCCGGCATCACCGTCAACGGCGCCGGCGCGCGCTACGACGATGCCGCCAACAGCGTCCGCCTCGGCGGCCATGCCACCACCGACCTGCGCCTGGAGTACGCCTTCCACCGCGACTGGACCCTGCTCGCGCGCGCCAGCAACGTGTTCGACCGCGAATACGAGACCGTGGCCTGGTACTACCAGCCCGGCCGCGAGTACCAGCTGACGCTGCGCTGGCGGCCGGCAGTGCGCTGACCGCTCGCCGCGCACGGCAGGCGCGGACGCCTCTGGTGCGTCCGCGCTTTTCTTCAGTGCAACAGGCCCTGCACCGGCGGCAGCGCCGATGCCGCCGCGGTGCCGCGCACGCCGCGCAGCACCGAAACCAGGTCGCGATACGTCTCCGCCAGGCGCGCAAAAAGCCCGGCGTAGGCGTCGCGTCCGGCATCGGCCACGCCCTGGTAGGCGCCGCGCCCGAGGTCGACGAAGTACTCCACGCTCACCCGGCGTCGCTTCGCCAGGGCCGGGAACAGGCCGGCCACCAGCAGGCAGCGGTCGCCCACGTCGCGTAGTGCGTCGGCGCGCGCGCTGCCGGCCTGCTGCTGCGCGTCCAGCCATTCCAGCGCCTGGATGCGCGCCAGCAGGCGCGCGTCGCGCTGGTGGCGCAGCAGGACGAAGACCAGATAGCTCTCCTGCGCCTCGTCGAGTTCGGGCCAGCCGTTGCGGCAGGCCTCACGGATGGCCGATTGCCACAGCTCGGCTGCGGCCCCCTGTCGGATCGTGCCCATGCATCTCCTCCGGTGACACGCCTCGAGCCTAGCGCCGTCCCGGGTGGAGGTGTTGTCAGCAGGCGGCGGGCGCTGCTGCCAGCAGTTCGCGCAGGTCGCCGACCACGCGCCAGGCGCCGGCGCTGTCGAGATCGAAGTCGCGGCGGTAGCCGTAGTCCACCAGGGCCAGCGGCATGGTCGCCGCACGCGCGGCCTCGGCATCGGTGTGCGAGTCGCCCACCATCAGGCATTCGCGCGCGGACAGGCCGAATCCCTCGGCGATGTGCAGCAGCGGCCGCGCGTCGGGCTTGCGTTCGGGCAGGGTGTCGCCGCCGACGATCGCCTCGAAGCGCGCCTCCCAGCCCAGCGCGTGGAGCAGCGGATCGATGAACCGCGCCGGTTTGTTGGTGCACAGCGCGATTCGCACGCCACGCCCGTGCAGGCGCTCCAGCGCCTGTTCCACGCCCGGGTAGGCCACCGCCTGGCGCGGCAGGGAATCGCCGTAGTGGCGCATCAGCAGCGCGTAGGCCGACTCGAAACCATCGCCGTCGGGCAGGATGGCCCCGGCATGGTCCAGGGCGCGCCGCAGCAGCAGGCGCGCGCCATCGCCGATCCAGGCGCGCACCGTGGCCTCGTCCTGGGCGGCATGGCCGAGGTCGAGCAGGGTGCGGTTGACCGCCTCGGCGATGCCGCCGGCGCTGTCGATCAGGGTCCCGTCGAGGTCGAACAGGGCGGCGCGGTAGGGAAACGTCATCGGAAAACCATCGCAACGCGGCCGCCCAGTGTATCGGCCCGCGCGCGCCCGCTCAGGCGCAGGGGGCCTGCGCGAACAGCTGCGCCTGCACGGCCAGCTCCTCCGGGTCCTGGAAATTCGACAGCCCCACCCCCACCAGCCGGTAGCGCGTCGACCCGGGCAGGGCGACGCGCGACAGCAGCGACAGCGCGGTCGCAGTGAACTCCTCCTGCGAGCCCGGCGGCGCGTCCGGGGTGAGGCTGCGGGTGAGGATGCGGAACTGCGCGGTCTTGAGCTTCAGCACCACGGTGCGGCCGATGCGCGGCGTCTTGCGCGTCGCGGCCCAGGCCTTCTCCGCGATGCGGCGCACGTGCGGCGCCAGTTCGTGCAGCGGCAGGTCCTGGGCGAAGGTGTCCTCGGCCGAGATCGACTGTACCGGCTGGTCGGGCTGCACCGGTCGTTCGTCGATGCCGCGGGCACGCCGGTACAGCGAGGCCCCGAAGCTGCCGAAGCGCGCCTGCAGGGCCTCCAGCGGCAGGGTGCGCAACTCGCCCACGGTGCGCACGCCCAGTTCCTCGAGTTTGGCCTGCATCACCTTGCCGACTCCCGGGATGCGACCGACCGGCAGCGGGGTGAGGAAGCCGTCGACCTGGCCGGGGCGCACCACGAACAGGCCGTCGGGCTTGTTCCAGTCCGAGGCGATCTTGGCGATGAACTTGTTGGGGGCCACGCCGGCCGAGGCGGTCAGCGCGGTTTCCTCGCGGATGCGGGCGCGGATCGCCTGTGCGGTGGCGGTGGCGCTCGGGGATGCGATCTTCGGCGCGGTGACGTCCAGATAGGCCTCGTCCAGCGACAGCGGTTCGACCAGGTCGGTGTGCTCGAGGAAGATCGCCCGCACCTGGCGCGAGACCGCCTTGTAGCGCGGGAAGTCCGGCGGCACGAACACCGCCTCCGGACACAGCCGCTCGGCGCGCAGCGCCGGCATCGCCGAGCGCACCCCGTAACCTCGCGCCTCGTAGGAGGCCGCGCAGACCACCGAGCGCGCGCCGCGCCAGGCCACGACCACCGGGCGACCGCGCAGCGACGGATCGTCGCGTTGTTCCACCGACGCGTAGAACGCGTCCATGTCGATGTGGATGATCTTGCGCACGGCGCCCCATTCTAGCGGCGGGGCAGCGGGGTCATCGGGGCTGCGGCGGACTCGCAGCCACCACCGCTGCGTTACCTGCCCCGGGGAAGGTTGCAGCGGGAAAGCTGTACGGTCGATCGGCGAACCGCGACTTGCCGGATCTGCCGGCCGCATGGATCCGGGGCCCTGCCGGCCCGGAGAGCCGGGGCATAAAAAAGCCCCGCAGGCAGGGGGGGCCGGCGGGGCTCGGGGAACGGGACTCGGGGAGAAGTCTTACGTTCCGGATCTGCTCCAGGGGATGGGAGAAGATCAGCGACAGACCTTGCATCTGTCGCGAGCTATATGACCACCACCAACATTGAGAGTTCGTGAAGATAGCGCTAGCGCGCTGGACGAATTCAGCCCGCGTTTACTTGTTCCGACGAGCGGTCGTTGCATGCATCCGAGGCACGGGTCACGAAAATGCTCGAAGCATGACTTCCGGCGGTTCAGTGGGCCTCGTCCCAGTCCGCGCCGACCCCGGAATCGACCACCAGCGGAACACGGAGTTCCGCCGCTGCAGCCATTCTCCGGGGCACTTCGCGCAGCAGGGCCTCCACGAAACCCTCGTCGACTTCGAACACCAGTTCGTCGTGCACCTGCAGGATCATCTGCGCCGCGCCGCCCTGCCCGGCCAGCCAGCCGTCGATGTCGACCATGGCCCGCTTGATGATGTCCGCGGCCGTGCCCTGCATCGGCGCATTGATCGCCGCGCGCTCGGCGCCGGCGCGCTGGGCCTGGTTGCCGCGCTGGATGTATTCCAGGTACAGCCGTCGGCCGAACACCGTTTCCACGTAGCCCTGCTCGCGCGCCTGCTGGCGGGTGCGCTCCATGTAGTCGCGCACGCCCGGGTAGCGCGAGAAGTAGGTCGCGATGTACTCCTGGGCCTCGCCGCGCCCGATGCCCAGGTTGCGGGCCAGGCCGAAGGCGCCCATGCCGTAGATCAGGCCGAAGTTGATCGCCTTGGCCGCGCGGCGCTCGTTCGGGGTGACCTCCTCGAGGCGGCGGCCGAACACCTCGGCGGCGGTGGCCCGATGGATGTCGGCGCCGGCCGAGAACGCCTCCAGCAGCCCCGCGTCGCCCGACAGGTGGGCCATGATCCGCAGCTCGATCTGCGAATAGTCGCAGGCCACCAGGCGCCGCCCCGGCGGGGCGACGAAGGCCTTGCGGATCCGGCGGCCGTCCTCGGTGCGGATCGGGATGTTCTGCAGGTTCGGATCGCTGGAGGCCAGCCGGCCGGTGGCGGCGCCGGCCTGGTGGTAGCTGGTATGCACCCGGCCGGTGGCCGGATTGATCATCTCCGGCAGCTTCTCGGTATAGGTGCTGCGCAGCTTGGCCAGGCCGCGGTAGTCCAGGATCACCCGCGGCAACTCGTGCTGGTCGGCGATCGCCTCCAGCGCTTCCTCGTTGGTGCTGGGCTGACCCTTTGGCGTCTTCACCAGCGCCGGCAGGCCGAGTTCGTCGAACAGCAGCGCCTGCAGCTGCTTGGGCGAGTCCAGGTTGAAGCTGCGCCCGGCCAGCTCGGTCGCCTTCTGCTGGGCTGCGAGCATGCGCCGCGACAGGTCGGCGGTCTGGCGCCGCAGTTCGTCCGCATCGACCATGACGCCGTTGGCCTCGATCCGCGCCAGCACCTGCACCAGCGGCATCTCGATCTCGCGATACACCGCCTGCAGCGATGGCGTCGCCTGCAGCTGCGCGGACAGCTGCCCGTGCAGCCGCAGGGTGATGTCGGCATCCTCGGCCGCGTAGCGCGTCGCGTCGTCGATGGCGACCGCGTTGAACGGGATCTGCTTGGCACCCTTGCCCGCGACCGCCTCGTAGGCCACGGTGTCGTAGCCCAGCAGGCGTTTGGCCAGCGAGTCCATGTCGTGGCGCTGGCTGGAGTTGAGCACGAAGCTCTCGAGCATCGTGTCCTCGGCGTAGCCGCGCACCTCGATGCCCAGCCGGCGGAAGATGTGCAGGTCGTACTTGCCGTGCTGGCCGATCTTGCGCACCCCCGCGTCCTCGAGCAGCGGACGCAGCGCGTCCAGCGCGGACTGGCGGTCGAGCTGCGTGGGCACGCCGGGATAGTCGTGGCCAATCGGCACATAGGCGGCGCGGCCGGCCTCGGCCGAGAAGCTGATCCCCACCAGGTTGGCGCGCAGCGGATCGAGCGAATCGGTTTCGGTATCGAGCGCGAAGCAGCCGGCCTCGCGCAGCATGCCGATCCAAGCGGCCAGGCGGTCGGCGTCGAGCACGGTTTCGTATTCGCCGGGGGCGGACAGCGCGGGATCGGGCGGCGGCGCGTCCTCGGCCACCGGTGCGGCATAGCGGCCGCTGCCGCGGGCACGGCCCGGCTCCTTCTCGACGGCGTCGGCGGCACTGCCGCCATCGAGTTCCTTGAGGGCCTGGTTGAAGCCGTAGCGCGCGTACAGCTCGCGCAGCGACTCGATGTCGCGCTCGCGCAGCGCCAGCGTGCGCGGCGTGACCGGCAGCGGGACGTCAGTGCGGATCGTGGCGAGCTGGCGACTCAGCGGCAGCTGGCCCAGCGCCTCGCGCAGGCTTTCGCCGATCTTGCCCTTCACCGCGTCGGCAGCGGCGATCACCGCGTCCAGCGTGCCGTGTTCGGCCAGCCACTTCGCGGCGGTCTTCGGGCCGCACTTGGCCACGCCGGGAATGTTGTCCACGCTGTCGCCCATCAGCGCCAGCATGTCCACGATCTGGTCGGGCCGGACGCCGAACTTGGCCATCACGGCCTCGATGCTGTCCAGGCGGCTGCCGGTCATGGTGTTCACCAGTTCCACCAGGCCCTGGCCTGGCGCCGGTTCGCGCACCAGCTGCGCGAAATCCTTGTCGCTGGTGGAAATGGTGACGTCGATGCCTTCCGCCGCACCCTGCAGCGCCAGCGTGCCGATCACGTCGTCGGCCTCCACCCCCGGCTCGCGCAGGATGGTGAAGCCCAGCGCTTCCACGATCCGGCACATCGGCTCGACCTGCGCGCGCAGGTCGTCCGGCATCGGCGGGCGGTTGGCCTTGTACAACGGATACATCTGTTCGCGGAAGGTCGGGCCGCTGGCGTCGACCACGTAGGCCGCATAGTCGGGCCGCTCCTTGAGCGTGGCGCGCAACATGTTGACCACGCCGAACAGCGCGCCGGTGGGCTCGCCGTCCGCATTGGTCAGCGGCGGCAGCGCATGGAAGGCGCGGAACAGGTAGGAGGATCCGTCGATCAGCACGAGTCTTGGCATCGCACCGATTCTACGCGCCCGCGGCAGGCCCCGGTTCACGGCGCAGGGGCGCGTGCGGGCCGTGCATCCGCGCGGACGCCACCGCCGCCGCGCATAATGGACCTCCCGCCAAGCCGGACGACCGCCATGCACGCCAGCCGCCTGCCCACGCCCTTCCTGCTCGCCGCGCTGCTGGCGCTGGGCGCCTGTGCGAGCACCGGCGCACCGCCCGCGGTGGACATCCCGCCCGGTGCCGAGGAGAACGTCCGTACCGAAGCCAACGGCGACGTGATCACCGAATACCGCGTCGCCGGCGAACTGCGCGTGGTCCAGGTGCAGCCCGTGCGCGGTCCCGGCTACTACCTGTACGTGCGCGACGGGCAGGTGCTGTCGACCCGCGAGGGCGACAATCCGCCGCAGACCTATTTCAAGCTGTTCGGCTGGTGATCCACGCACGCCTGCGGGTGGAGGCACCATGACCGCGCCGCTGCAGGTCGCGCTGGTCGGCTACGGGTATGCCGGGCGCGTGTTCCACGCGCCGCTGATCGCGCATACGCCCGGCCTGGCGCTGCATACGGTGGTTTCCAGCGACCCTGGCCGCGTGCATGCCGACTTCCCGCAGGCCCGGGTGCTGGCCGACCCGGCCGAGGCCTTCGCCACGCCCGGGATCGATCTCGTGGTCATCGCCGCGCCCAACGCGGTGCATGCGCCGCTGGCGATCGCCGCGCTGCGCGCCGGGCGCCACGTGCTGGTGGACAAGCCCTTCGCCACCACGCTCGATGAGGCGCGCGAGGTGGCCGCGACGGCGACTGCCGCCGGACGCATCGCCAGCGTGTTCCAGAACCGGCGCTGGGACGCGGATTTCCTGGCGCTGCGCGCGCTCGTGGAGGCCGGCACGCTCGGCGAGGTCGCGGAACTGCACTCGCACTTCGACCGGTTCCGCCCGCAGGTGCCCGACCGCTGGCGCGAACGGCCGGGCCCCGGGGCGGGATTGTGGTTCGATCTGGGACCCCACCTGGTCGACCAGGTCCTGCAGCTGTTCGGGCTGCCGCTGTCGGTGCAGGCCGACATCGCGCCGCAGCGGGAAGGCGCGCAGGTCGACGACTTCTTCCACGTGGTGCTGCGCTATCCGCGCCTGCGCGCGTTCCTGCACGCCGGCGCGCTGGTGGCCGGGGGCTCGCTGCGCTTTGCGGTGCACGGCACCGCAGGCAGCTTCATCAAGCACGGCCTGGACGGGCAGGAGGCCGACCTGCGCGCCGGCCGCATCCCGGGCGCCCCCGGCTGGGGCGCCGATCCACGCCCGGGCACCCTGGTCCTGGTGGATGCGGACGGGCAGGCGCGCGAGCGCACAGCGCCGGCCCCGCCCGGCGACTATCGCGCCTGCTACGCGGCGATGCGCGATGCGATCACGGGCATCGCCGCAGCGCCGGTCACGCTGGCCGAGGCGCTGGACGTGATGCGCGTGCTGGAAGCCGGGCGCGAGAGCGCCGCCAGCGGCCGCGCGCTCGCGCTGGATCCGCGCGCCTAGCGCACCACCAGCACCGGCAGGTGGCCGCGGCTGACCACCGACTGGGTCTGGCTGCCCAGCAGCAGCTTGCGCAGGCCGCGATGGCCGTGCGAGGCCATCACGATAAGGTCGGCGCCGCAGGCCTGGGCGGTCTCGAGGATCGCCTCGTCCGCAAGCCGCTCGGGCACGTACACCGCCTCGAGCGCCACGCCGGCCCGTTCGGCCTTCGCACGCGCCCGGGAGATGATCGCCTGGGCCTGGGCCTCGCGTTCCCGGCGTTGCTCCTCGCGCAGTTCAGCGCCCAGCGCCATGCCCGAGGGTTCGGCGGCCATCACCGCCTGCCAAGGGTCCGACACGGTGACCAGCGTGGCGCTGGCGCCCAGGGCCGCGGCCAGCGCCAGTCCCGCATCCAGGCCCTTTCCGGCCAGTTCCGAACCGTCGCTCGCGATCAGGAGATGGGTGTACATGGATAACCTCCGCGCTCGGGGAAGGCTCCATGGAACCACCCCGGACAGACGCCTGCATTGATCCAGCGCAGGCCGGCGCCGCTCAGCCGCGCTTGACCCCGTGGCCGCCGGAGGCCCCCCGCATCGCCGCCAGCAGGCGGTCGGCGTAGGCGTTGTCCTGGCGCGAGCGCAGGCGCTCGATCAGCGACTGGGTGATCACCGGCGCGGGCACGTCCAGCGCGATCGCCTCGGCGACGGTCCAGCGGCCTTCGCCGGAGTCGGGCACCCAGGGCGCGATGCCCTCCAGCCCTGGATTGTCCTTCAGCGCCCCGGCGGTGAGGTCGAGGAGCCAGGAGCGCACCACGCTGCCGTGCCGCCACAGCTCGGCCAGGCCCGCGAGATCGGGGATCAGGTCCTGGCGGCGCTCGAGGATGGCGAAGCCTTCGGCATAGGCCTGCATCATTCCGTACTCGATGCCGTTGTGGATCATCTTGGCGTAATGGCCGGCACCACTGGGACCGACGTGAGCCCAGCCCGTGGTCGGCGTGGGCGCCAGCGCCTCGAACAGCGGCGAGAGCCGGGCCGCCGCTTCGACATCGCCGCCGACCATCAGGCTGTAGCCCTCCGCCAGTCCCCAGACGCCGCCGCTGGTGCCCACGTCCAGATAGCCGATTCCGAGCGCCTGCAGCGCCGCCGCGCGACGCTGGCTGTCGAGATAGTTGGAGTTGCCGCCGTCGACCAGCACGTCGCCGGCCGACAGCAACGGCTGCAGCGCCGCGATCGTCGCCTCGACCGGCTCGCCGGCGGGCACCATCATCCACAGCGCGCGTGGGACAGCGAGCGCAGCGACCAGCGCCTCGAGCGAGTCGGCCGTGCCGATGCCCATCCCGGCCAGCCCCTCGCGCGCCCCGGGCGATGGGTCGTAACCCACCACCGCGTGGCCGCCGCGCTGCAGGCGCTGCGCCATGTTGGCGCCCATGCGCCCGAGGCCGATCATTGCCACCTGCATCGCGTCCTCCTTGCCCTGTCTGGAATGGGGATGCGGTGCATGATGCCGCAGCTCGCGCCGGCACCCCTGGCAAGGAGTGTTGCAGATGGCGCGTGACTCCGGCGCGACCGCCATCCCGACGCCCGGACCGCAGTTGCGCGGCGCAACCTCGCATCCGGCTGCTTTCACACCGCGTGCAGCGCCTGGCACGCAGACTGCGCCCGCATGAAGCCGCTGATGTCCCCACGCGAACGTCGCGGACCACCGGTCGACGACCCACAGGTGCTGCGCGAGGGACTCACCCCGGCGCAGCTGGAAGCGCTGCGGACGCTGGAGTTCTTCGGCTGGACGCTGGGCTTCGTGCGCAGGCCGATCTTCCAGGACCCGGTGCCGGTGGTGTTCGACCGCGAAGGCAAGCGCCACGCCGTGCTGCGGGGCGACGGCACGCTGGACGAATCGCCGGGCTTCCGCCTGCGCGATTGACGCGCCGTCCGCGGTCGCCGCCGCGGACTACGCGGCGGTGAGGTTGGCGTAGGCCAGCACCAGCCACTTGCTGCCCGCGTCCTCGAAGTTCACCTGCACGCGCGCATGCGCGCCGCCACCCTCGAGGTCGGTAACGATGCCGGCGCCGAACTTCGCGTGCACCACCGACTGGCCGATCTTCAGGCCGGGCGACTGGTCGAGCGAGGCATGCCCCCAGTCCCGCCGCGGCTGCGGCGCGAAGGCCGGCCGCGACACCTGCACCCGGGGGCGGACCTCGTTGAGCAGGCCGGACGGAATCTCGCGCAGGAAGCGCGAGGGCACGCCGTACATGTCCTGTCCGTGCAGCCGACGCGACTCGGCATAGCTGAGCACCAGCTTCTGCCGCGCACGGGTGATGCCGACGTAGGCCAGGCGGCGTTCCTCCTCCAGCCGCCCGCTCTCCTCGATCGAGCGCGCGTTCGGGAACAGGCCTTCCTCCATGCCGGCCAGGAACACCAGCGGGAACTCGAGGCCCTTGGCGCTGTGCAGGGTCATCAGCTGCACGCCATCCTCGCCGGCCTGGGCCTGCCCTTCCCCGGCCTCGAGCGAGGCGTAGGCGAGGAAGGCGACCAGTTCGCTCAGCTGCGCCGCGTCGTCCTCGTCGCCCTTCACGAAGCGCGAGGCGACCGAGACCAGTTCGTCGAGGTTGTCCACGCGCGAATCCGCCGCACCCTTGGATTCGTTGGTGTAGTGCACGCGCAGCCCCGACCGCTGCAGCACGTGGTCGATCTTGTCCTTGAGCGGCAGGTCGGCGACCTCGGCCTCGAGCGTGTCGACCAGCGCGTGGAAACCGGCCAGCGCATTGCGCGCACGCGCCTGCAGCGCGCCGGCCTGCTGCACCCGCAGCGAGGCTTCCCACAGGGCGATGCCGCTGGCGCGCGCCTGCCGGCGCACTTCGTCGAGGGTGCGCTCGCCGATCCCGCGCGCGGGCGTGTTGACCGCCCGCTCGAACGCGGCGTCGTCCGCGCGATTGGCGACCAGGCGCAGGTAGGCGAGGGTGTCCTTGACCTCGGCGCGCTCGAAGAAGCGCACGCCGCCGTACACGCGGTAGGGGATCTGCTCGGCGAGCAGGGTCTCCTCGAACGCGCGCGACTGCGCGTTGCTGCGGTAGAGGATCGCGCAGTCGCCGTGGCTGCCGCCGTCCCGGACCCACTGCGTGATGCGCTCGATGACGAAGCGCGCCTCGTCGATCTCGTTGTAGGCCGCATACAGGTCGATCGGCTCGCCTTCGCCGCTGTCGGTCCACAGCTGCTTGCCCAGGCGCTCGGGGTTGTGCGCGATCACCGCGTTGGCCGCGCCGAGGATATTGGCGCTGGAGCGGTAGTTCTGCTCCAGGCGGATGGTTTGCGCGCCGGGATAGTCGCGCAGGAAGCGCTGCATGTTCTCGACCTTGGCCCCGCGCCAGCCGTAGATCGACTGGTCGTCGTCGCCGACGACGAACACCTGCCCGCGCTCGCCGGCCAGCAGGCGCACGAATCCGTACTGGATCGCGTTGGTGTCCTGGAACTCGTCCACCAGCAGTTGCCCGAAGCGTTGGCGGTAGTGCGCAAGCAGCGGCGGGTTGTCGCGCAGCAGCTCGTGCGCGCGCAGCAGGATCTCGGCGAAATCCACCAGGCCGGCGCGGTCGCAGCGCTCCTGGTAGAGCACGTAGCTCTTGAGCATCACCTCCGACCACTCGTCGCCGCCGGACTGGATGTGCTGCGGCCGGCGGCCTTCGTCCTTCTGCGCATTGATCCACCAGGCGATCTGCCGCGGCGGGAAGCGCGCCTCGTCGAACTCCAGCTGCTGGACCACCCGCTTGACCAGCCGCAGCTGGTCGTCGCTGTCGAGGATCTGGAAGCCTTCGGGCAGCTTCGCGTCGTGCCAGTGCAGGCGCAGCAGGCGATGGGCCAGCCCGTGGAAGGTGCCGATCCAGAGCCCGCGCGCGCCGTGGCGCAGCTGGGCGTCGATGCGGTGGCGCATCTCGGCGGCGGCCTTGTTGGTGAAGGTGACGGCGAAAATGCCGTGCACGGGCACGCCCACCACCTCGTGCAGCCAGGCGATGCGGTGGGTCAGGACGCGGGTCTTGCCGCTGCCGGCGCCCGCCAGGACCAGGTAATGGCCGGGCGGCGCGGACACGGCCTCGCGCTGGGCCGGGTTGAGCCCATCGAGCAGGTGGGAAACATCCATGCGCCTATTGTAGGCGAGCCCCCGTCGCAGGGCCGGATACGCGGCGCGACGGCGGTCGCAAGCCGGTTCAGCGCCGCGCGCCGGCGCCCGCCCCGTTCAGGCCGCGCGCTCGAACACGTCGATGAAACTGTTGATCGACAGCCGACCGGCAAGCGCGTCCGCCGGCGGCACCCGGGCGCTGTCGATGTTGCCCGAGTGCAGGGAGTTGCGCCGGTACACCACCAGCCGGTTGTACACCCCGTCCACGCTGTCGACCCGCTCGAACAGCGGCGAGTCGCCGTTGATATAACCCGGCCCGGTGGCGTCCTCGCGCGCAACCTCGTCCTGCAGGCGCGCGAAGTAGGCTTCGCTGCGGGAATCGTCGACCACTTCGAAGCAGGTACCGCGATGGCGGTAGAAGGCCGTGCCGCCCCAGTCGCCGCGGAACAGGTAGTGCACCGTGGCCAGGCCATTGGACTGCACCGAATCCACGTGCGGCACCCGCTGCAGGGGGTCGAGCCGCTCCGGTGGCGTGGTCACCAGCGAGTAATGGCACATCGGAAAGGCCAGCCGGCTGCGCGCGGACAGGCCGAAATGCGGTTCCAGCAGCGGCCGCAGCAGCCGCTCGAGGAACACCTCGTACGACAGCGGCGCGCGGATCCGCAGGCCGGGAAACATCGCGCCCTGCGGCGTGAAATGTCCGCGCGCGGCCTTGCGCACCAGGCGGTCGGGGTCGGCGACCGCCTGGTCGATGACCAGCAGCGGCGCGCCTTCGGCGCCGATGCGACGCGCTTGCAGCCGCAAGCCGGGATGCGGTTGGATCAGCATCGTGTCATCAGGTGGCCAGGTCGCCGCCAGTGCCTGCGATCCTGCCCGTGATCCGCGCGTGCGCCCGGGCCCGCTCGTACATCGTCTCCCACGCAGAGGGAGGCGCCTTGCAGTAGCTGTCCAGGAACTGCTGGTGGCTGGGCATCGCGGCCACGGCACGTTCGATCGGCTGGCGGATGCCGTCGAACAACCGCTGCATGGCGTCGTCGGGCAGCGCGCGGGTCAGCGGATGATGTGATTTCGGCACGACTCCCTGGCCCAGCATGCAGTGCGTCCAGGAATCGAGCCGGAACAGGTCGTCCTCGCCTTGCAGCGCGTGGGCCCGGTCGCGGAACATCTGGATGCGGTGGGCGAGGTTCGGCGGCAGTTCCATGTGCCGGACCTGTTGCCACATGGGCTCGTCGCGCTGGTTGAGATGGTAGTGCAGGATGATGAAGTCGCGCACATGCTCCATCTCCGCGCGACTGACCTCGTTGTAGCGTTGCACCATCGACTCGTCGATGCCTTCGGCCGGAAACAGCTTCAACAGCCTCGCCACTCCGCTGAGCGTAAGGTGGATACTCGTGGACTCCAGCGGCTCGATGAAGCCGCTGGCCAGTCCGAGCGCGATCACGTTCTTGTTCCAGGCCTTGCGCCGGCGGCCGGTACGGAACGGAATGATCCACGGCTCGCGCAATGGCTTGGCCGGGTTGGCCGCCAGCAGCTTCGCCGTGGCCTCGTCATCGGACAGGTGCGCGTCGGAGAACACGATTCCGCAGCCGATCCGGTGCTGAAGCGCGATCTTCCAGTGCCAGCCCGCCTCGTGCGCAATGGCCCGGGTGTAAGGTACCGCCGGGCCGTCGGCTTCGGTCTGCAGCGCTACGGCGCGGTTGCTCGGCAACCATTGGTTCCAGTCCTCGTAACCGGTGCCCAGCGCCTGTTCGCTGAGCACGGCCCGCCCGCCGGTGCAGTCGATGAACAGGTCGCCCTCCAGCACCGTGCCGTCCTCCAGCACCAACGCTTCGACGAAGCCGGTGTCCGGGTTCTGGCGGACCTGCCGGATCTTGCCCTCCACCCGCATCAGCCCCTGGCGCTCGGCGCGCTCGCGCATGTAGGCAGCGTACAGACCGGCGTCGAAATGGTAGGCGTAGTTGACCTCAAGCCGCTCGGGCGCCATCGCCCGCCTGTCCCAGCGCGTCGACCATTGCTGCGCATCCGCCTTCTGGTGTCCCGGCAGCGAGAACCGGTCCAGCCGCGAGGCCACCGTTTCCAGGCAAAAATCGCCGAGCTCCGAGCGCATGCCGCGGCGCAGACTCTCGAGCCAGAAGTGGTGGAACTCGCAGGCCCATGTTCCCAAGCCGGTGAGGCCGAAGGGATGGAAGTACCGCTGGCCCGGGCGCAGCCAGTTCTCGAACGAGATCGACAGCTTGAAGCTCGCCGCCACCGAGCTCATGAACTCGCGCTCGTCGATGCCGAGTAGCCGATGGAAGGTGGTGATGGTGGGGATGGTCGATTCGCCCACGCCGACTGTGCCGATCTGTTCGGACTCGACAAGGGTGACCTGGAGCAGCTCGCGAAACTGGTGCGTCAACGCGCACGCCGCCACCCAGCCCGCCGTGCCGCCGCCTGCAATGACTACCCTTCGGATCCCGCGCTTCGCTTCGTCCAACTCTGTCGCCCCCATGTCAGTGTTTCCCTGCTGTCGTACAACCCGGCGCGACCCCACTACCCGCCGGCAAGCCGCGCGACTCCAATGGCGCCCAGATCGAGGCGTCCGCCGGGCAATACTGCCGGACGAACTCCGAATGCGATGGCATCGCCTGTACCGCCGCGCGAATCGGATTGCGCACGGTCTCGAACAGGCGCCGCATCTCGGCCTCGGGCAGCGCGAGCGCCAATGGATGGAACTGGCGCGGCACGATGCCCTGCCCGAGCATCACGTGCAGCCAGGAGTCGGTGCGGAACAGGTCGTCCTCGTCCTGCCAGACGTACGCGCGTTCCCGGAACAGAGCAATGCGCTCGACCAGCGAGTCGGGAATGGCCATCTCGCGACACTCCCGCCACAGCCCCTCGTCGCGCGCGGTGGCGTGGTAATGCAGGATGATGAAGTCCCGCACGTCTTCCATTTCATGGCAGCTGATGGCGTTGTAGCGCGCGACCATCTCCGGGACGATGCCCTCCATCGGGAACATCTGCACCAGGCGCACCGCGGCGGAGGCCACCATGTGGATGCTGGTGGACTCGAGTGGCTCGACGAATCCGCTCGACAGCCCCATCGCCACCACGTTCCGGTTCCACGCAAGGCGCCGGCGGCCGGTGGTGAAGGGCACAACCACGGGATCGCGGATCGGCGTCCCGCTGGCTTCCCGCAGCAGGCGGCGGCGCGCTTCGTCGTCGGACATGTGTCGGCTGGAGTACACCCAGCCATTGCCGATGCGGTGTTGGAGCGGGATCTGCCAGCGCCATCCTGCCTCGTGGGCGATCGCGCGCGTGTACGGAACCGCGGGGCCTTCCAGCCGGGTCTGCAGCGCCACCGCGCGATCGCAGGGCAGCCAGTGCGTCCAATCCTCGTAACCGGTCTGCAGGGCCTGTTCGATCAGCAGTCCACGGAAACCGCTGCAGTCGATGAACAGGTCGCCGTCGATGCGGCGACCGTCGTCGAGCAGCAGCGATTGTACCCATCCCGACTCCGGGTGGAGGACCACCTCGCCGACCCGTCCCTCGATGCGCCGCAGCCCGTGGCCTTCGGCGAAACGCCGCAGGAATCGCGCGTAAAGCCCGGCGTCCAGGTGGTAGGCGTAGGTAAGTGCAGCGCGGCCGGGCGGCGCGGACACGGGCGCGATCCGCGTAGACCACGCGCCGGCGCTGGCGTCCTGCTGGCCGCCGATCAGGAAACGCCGCTCGCGGGAGGCCACCGCCTCCATGCAGAAGTCCGCCAGTGGGGCCTGCACGCCCCGGCTTTGCGCGGCCAGCCAGAACTGGTGGAACTCGCACGCCCAGGTCCCGATTCCGGTGTAGCCGAAAGGATGGAAGAATTGCCGCCCCGGACGCAGCCAGTCCTCGAAGGAGATCGAGAGCTTGAAGCTGGCCGAGGTGGCCTGCATGAACTCGCGTTCGTCGATCTGCAGCAACTGATGCAGGCGCCTGATCGGCGGGATGGTGGACTCCCCCACCCCGATCGTTCCGATCTGTTCCGATTCCACCAGAGTGATCTCGAGCAGATCGCGGAACTGGTGCGAGAGCACCGCGGCGGCCATCCAGCCCGCAGTTCCGCCCCCCACGATGACGACTTTGCGAACCCTCGCTGCGCCCATGCGCCCTCCCGGCACGTCGGTCACCGGTTGAGCCGCGCGATGAGCCAGGCGCGCATTCGCCGGGCCGCTGCCTCGTCGAACGGCGCCAGCACGCCGCGCGCCTCCCCTGGCAGGTGCTCCCCCGCGCGTCCGGCCGGGCCGAATACGTAGTACTCGAACACCTCGCGCCAGGCCTGCTTCTCGCGCTCGGGCCTGTCCCGGATCGACCATATCGCGTGGTGCAGCGCGTGCATGGGCGTGGGAATCCAGGCCGGCACGCTGTTCCACCAGTAGTTGACCAGGATGTTGAACGGTTCCAGCCCCTGCACGTGGTGCCACCACATGCTGGGGATGTAGATCGCATCGCCAGGCTCGAGCTCGACGCTCCGTGCATGCGCGAGCGCGTCGCGGAACCGCGGGAAGCGTTCGAAGTCGGGCGCGTCGAAGTCCACCAGGCTCACCGCCTGCCCGCCGGGCGTGGGTTCGAGCGGCCCGGGGTACAGGTTGTGGATCTGGTCCGGCGGGAACAGCGTGAACCGACGCCGGCCGACCGCGCAGCAGGCGATGTTGTCCGGCGCGTCGTAGTGGCAGGACGCCGTGGTGCGGTTGCCGATCCAGATCGCCGGCGGCGCCTCGATGCCATGCGAGCCGAAATCCAGGTCGTTCGCCGCGCGCAAGCCCGGCAGGACGCTATCGACCGGCACAGAGGCCACGTAGTGGGTCGGCGGCCGGGCGTCGGCCAGGTGCGCGTGGATCTCCTCCAGCACCTGGTCGAGCTGGCCCCGCCGCGCCTCGGTATTGAGCTGCGTGTAGCCGGCGTTGTAGAACGGCCGCCCCGCGGTCTCCGGAGGTCCCCACGAATAGGGCAGCGGGCGGCCGTTGTAGTGCGCCAGCAGGTGATCGATGGCCGCCCTGGGCGATTCGCGACCCGCCCCAACCAGGCTCCAGTCGTGCACCAATCCCCGAAGCAGCACGGGCTCGCCGCCGGCCAACAGTTCCGGCAGCGGCAGCGCGTCCGGCCTGCAGCCGTGGATCGTGCGCACGCTGTCGGGCGCAGCGTCCATCCTCAGGCGGTCTGCGCCGGTCCAGCTTCGGCGCGCAGACGTCGCTGCTTCTCCGCGATCAGGCGCCGCATGTTGTACAGCGAAGACAGCACCAGGTAGATCCCCTCGAGCAGCCCGGAGCGGTGCAGCCGGTGCAGTTGCTCGGAGTCGAGTGCAGCCAGGCGCTCTCGGTCGATCGCGTACAGGCCGGTCAGGCGCGCGCCGTGCTCGTCGTCGAACTGCACTTCGAGTTCGGTGGACTGGAACAGGCCGAGTGCGTCGAGTTCGGCATACATGGCGGTAGCCGCGCCGGTGCCGTCGTTGATGCCGCGAAGCACGGTAATCACGTGGTCAAGATAGGGGCTGTGGCCGCCCTTGGGCAGGAACACCGGCGCGCCGCGGCCGTCGCGCGACACGCGCGGGTGCTGGAGATCGACGTGGATGACCGGCTCGCGCCGCAACTCGCCGCCAACCCGCTCCTCCTGGAAGCCGATGAGGAACGGGCCGCGGGCAATGGCGCCGGGCAGGTAGGTGGCGTTCCAGCGCTCGCCCTCGATGTAGAGGTTCTCGCCCCCGTCGAAGCCGAGCAGGGCCACTGCCTGGAAAACGCCCTCCTCGTCCTTGCGGAAGAAGATCGGGTACTCGCGCTGCACCTCGGCGAACTCGGTCGGCCAGACCGGGACCAGCCCGGTGGGATCGCCGAGATCGGTGCCGAAGTGGGTCAGGACCCGCAAATCCTTGTGGGTCAGGTTATCGAGCAACTGGTACTGCGACATTTCAGCTCCGGGAGCGCCGCGCCCTCGCGCCGCGCCGCTTGATGGATGCGGCCGCACCGACACACGGCCCTCGTGCCAATCATGCCCCCGCCGCGCCCGGAAATCGAGACGCGTCGCAAGCAAAAAAAGGGGCCGTTGCACCAGGCAACGGCCCCACCGTTCACACCCTCTGGGCCTTGGAGAGGTTCGGCGTCAGAAGGTGTAGCGGATCGCCGCCATGTAGCGCGGGCTCTGGTCGAGCAGACGGACCATCTGCAGCTCGTTGCGCGAGCGCCAGCGGACATCCTCGCCCGTCAGGTTGATCGCTTCGAAGCCCACCGTCCAGTTGTCATCCAGCTGCTTGGTGACGCTCAGGTCCCACTGCTGGTACTCCTCGACGTAGAACGGGTTGGTCGCGGCCTGGTTGTTCGCCGAGATCAGGTACTCGTCGCGCCAGTTCCAGGCGAGTCGAGCGGTCCAGCCGAAGTTTTCGTACATGAACACGACGTTGGCGGTATCGCTCAGGCCGGTCAGCGCGAACTGGTTGACGCCAGGCGCCGCACCATCGTCGATGCCCACGTCACCATTGACCTTGGTGTAGTTGGCCTGGATGCCGAACCCGCTGTCGCCGAAGAAGTACTGGCTGCCCAGCTCGAAGCCGTCGATGTTGGCCTTCTGCTGGTTGAGCGGACGGTTGACGTTGAACATGTACAGCGGGTCGTCCGGCTCGCCGATGATCGCCCGGCCAGGCTGGCGGACCAGCTGCTCCATCGCCTCGAACTGGGCTTGGGTACCGGTGTAGGCCCCGAGGCCGCCGGTAACATCGGCGTTGCGCAGCAGCGCCACGGCGGTGAACAGCGCTACCGGGTTGGCGAGGCATGCGTTCACGCCACCGCCGCCGTTAGCCGCGATCTGCGCATCGCACTCCGGGCTGTTCAGGAAGGCGAGCGCGGCCTGGGCGTCCGGTCCTCCAGTGGGATCGCGCAGGCCATACAGGTTCTCCTGCACCTGGCTGTTGCCGATGAAGTTGTTGACCCGCTTGTCGAAGTACGTCAACGAGATATAGCTGGCCGGAGCGAAGTACCACTCCAGCGCCACGTCGATGTTGTCCGATTCCAGCGGCAGCAGGCGGGGGTTCTGCGCGTTGCCGCCCGCACGGAAGCCAAGCAGCACCGAACCGTTGGGAGCGTTCGCGGTCGGGCCGGAGTAGAGGTTGCCGTACGGCGCGCGCGCGATCGTCTGGCTGAGCGACACACGCCCCTTCAGCGAACTGGTGAAGTCCAGGCTGAAATCGAGGTTGGGCAGCCAGTAGCTGTACTCGGCCTCCTCCGCGAACGGCTGCTGTTCCGACGACGGCGTGATCGCGAAATCGTTGTCGCCGTTCCAGTTGATCGACTGCGGAACCTGGAGCGAGGAAACCGACCTGAGATCGGTCTGCTCGTAGCGCGCGCCCAGCACGAGATTGAACGGCATCGCGCCGAGCTCACCGTCGAACTCGTACTGCACGTAGGCGGCGCTGGTCTTCTCCTCGATCGTGTTGTCGTTGTTGTACTGGCCGTTGAAGTTCGACGGAGTGCCGTAGAAGCCGGTGGCCCACTGCGCCAGCTGGCTGGCATTGCCCCACCATGCGTTCTGCGGCGCGCCGTTGGTGCTGAAGTCGTCGAACAGGCCCGCGATGTTGATCGGACGGATCAGGTCCTGGAAGCCCGGCTCCTCGCCGACGTTGTTGACGCTCCAGTTGCCCAGCACCTGCTGGTTGTCGTTCGAGGTCAGCCGGCGCATCGTCACCTTGGACGAATCGACGCCGAACGACAGGCGGCCGTTGTCGAAGTCGAACGCGCCGTCGATCCGGCCCTGTTCGATCTTGCTGTCCTGGCGCGAGTACCAGATGCGCTGGATCTGGGTACCCACCTGCTCAGGCGGGAACTCCGGATTGACCACCCCGTTGACGTTGTTGAACGCGTCGTCCGAGTTGGGCGAAGCCGGGTACCAGGTCCGGGCCATGATCGGCAGCCCGGTGTTGAACCAGTACTCCTGCGCCCAGTTGCCGCCGCAGTACGGGCCGCCCGCGGACTGGCAGGCGCTGGTGCCGGCGAAGGAGAAGGCGGTCGAGCTGGCACCCGTGATGGGATCGTTGGGCAGGCTCTTGTTCTCGGTGCGATGCGCGTCGAACTCGAAGCTCAGGCGGTCGGTCGCCTGCCAGACGGCGTTGAAGCCGATCGAGTCGAGCTTGTACTTCTGCTCCTGGCGCTGCTGCTCGTAGCCGAAGTCCTTGGTTTCCACGATCTCGCGGATGTAGGTCGGCGTAGCGACCGGACCGTTCGTGTCGAACTCGATCCGCGTGAACGGCCCCTGCTGCAGCCACTGGGTCATTTCGCCGCGGTTCTCGGCGATCTCGTTGGTCGAGTGGGTGTAGTCGAGGGTCAGGGTGACCGCGTCGGTCGGGGCGAACTGCAGCACGCCCTGGGCGTTGATGCGCTGGCGCTCGAAATCAGAGAATGCATAGCGCAGGTCGGCCGGCATCGCGTAGAGCGAGCCTTCCGCCGGCGCGTTCACGACCTCGACCCGGTTGCCCCAGCCCGACGGAGCGCCGGTCCAGCGCTGGACGCGCCATTCGTTCTCGGTCGCCTGGATCTCACCGCCCTTGCGCTGCTGGAAGCTGGTGCTGAGGCTGGCGCCCCAGCGCTTGTCGGCGCTGGCGAAGCTGATGATCGAGGAAAGCTCCGGCGTGATGCTGTCGCCGAGGACCTGGGACTGGTCGGAGCCCGCCTTGAGACCGGCGTTGAACGTCAGCCCCGCAGGCAGGTTCAACGGACGGCTGGTCAGGATGTCGACCGTGGCGCCCATGCCGCCGCTCGGCACATCGGCGCGGCCGGTCTTGTAGACCGTGATGCCGCTGACCGCCTCGGACGCCAGCTGCGCGAAGTTGAAGCCGCGGGTGCCCGCGCCCGTACCGCCGGTGACGGCGTCACCGTTGCCGAACGCGTCCGCGCCCGGGATCTGGCGCCCGTTGAGCGTCACCATGTTGTAGCCCGGACCGAAGCCACGCGCGGTGATCTGCGCGCCTTCGCCGTTGCGGCGCTCGATCGAGATGCCGGTGATGCGCTGCAGCGATTCGGCCAGGTTGGTGTCGGGGAACTTGCCGATGTCCTCGGCGCTGATCGCGTCGACGACACCCGAGGTGTCGCGCTTGATCCCCATCGAATTCTCGAGGCTGTTGCGCAGGCCGGTCACCACGATCGTGTCGAGCGTGGAGGCGTCCTGGGCAGCGGCCTGGGTCTGCTGGGCCACCGGCTCGTTCTGTGCCGGGTCCTGCGCGAATACGGGATTGATGACGAGCACGCCACCCACGAAGGTGAACATGGCCTTCGACTTCAATCCCCTCAACTTCTTGTTGTTCATGGATATGTCCTCAGCACTGTTTTAGAGCGAAGAAAAGCGCGTCGCCGCACGCCGCGGCCGGGCGGCCACGCCAGTGCCGAAATTCCAGGTTCGATTCACCTTCATTCGACTGCCCTCCCCGTTGATCATGAATTCAGTAGGTGTTGCGACGTTGCGCCCTTCCTCCGGGCCGCGTGCCCCGCAAGCGCGGCACGCTTTCCAACAGACCCTCTTCATTCCCAACGCCCCGCCTTGCGACCCGCGTCCCGGTTCGGGACACCCGCCGCGTGTTGCACGAGGCTTCCAGCTTCCATGCCGTTACGGTTGTTATTATTGTTAGCGCTAACATGTGCGCGGCGATTTGATAACACGGCGTTACGCGGGGTGTCACTTTGCGGTGCAGCAATGTCCTGTGCACCGCATGACAGCGCAGTCGTTACCCGGGCAACGGTCGCGCAAAGACGCCGACTGCGCGGGGTTTTCGCGGCACGGCGCACCATGCGCCCTCGTATGTCCCACGGGGCAAGCCCGGTGGACGCCCCGGCAGGCGGACCGCGCCTGCCCTGTCAGTGAGCAGCGGGCTCAGTGCGCCGCGTGCTCGCGCTTGCGCTGCTGCCGGTCATCAGCTTGTCGGTGTAGGCGATGCCGATGGCCGAGAGGATGAAGGCGCCGTGGATGATGGACTGCCACATGACGCCGGCCGCGGTCACCCTGGTGCAGGCGGGCGCGGCCAGCGTCAGTCCGTCCGCGACCGCCCGCGCATGGGCGGCGAGCGCGTCGATGTACTCGCCCGACCCGCACAGCGGGCCGCCCACTTCGCCGGCGGCGATGAAAGTCTTGAGCAGGTGGATCGAGGAGATGCCGATGATCGCCATCGCCAGTTTCACCTTCAGCACGCTGGCGTTGACGTGGCTCAGCCATTCCGGCTGGTCTGGATGGCCCTGCAGCCCGAGCCGCGACACGAAGGTCTCGTAGCCACCGACGATCACCATCACCAGCAGGTTGGAGATCATCACCACGTCGATCAGCCCCAGCACCAGCAGCATGATCCCCTGCTCGGTCAGCGAGTTCGCGTCCTGCACCAGGTGCATGAGCTCCTTGATGAAGAGGAACACGTACACGCACTGCGCGACGATCAGGCCCAGGTACAGGGGCAGCTGCAGCCATCGCGAACCGAAGATCACCCAGGCAAGGGGACGCAGGCTGGGAGTGGACGTGGTGGGCAAGGACATGGGCGGGCGCACAGGAAAAGAGCGCGGAGGTTAGCGACGTGCCGCGCGGCTGCCAAGCGCCCCGCCGGGGACACCCGCGCGGGCATGTTGCAGCGCATCGGAATCGCCCCCGATCCAGGCGCCCGGGAAGGACCTGCGGTCGTTTCCGTGGAAAAGTTTGACAACGTTGTCACGAGCCCGTACAAGCGTTGCGTCGCCGTACCCGGCGCGGCAGTGCGAGGAGAGGCGCGCTGCGGCGACGGTACGCGGGACAGGCGGCGGCCGGATGGGGAGTCCGGCCGCCGCCATTTGCCTTCCGCCCACCCACCGCAACGGCAGGACCCCATGGCCACCCAACAGACCCGCTGGTCGCAGTTCGGCGTGCTCGTCACCGTGTTCTTCTTCTGGGGCTTCGTCGCCGCCAGCAACGAGATCCTGATTCCCGTCTTCAAGAACGCCTTCCACCTGTCCCAGGCGCAGAGCCAGTACGTGGCGGTCGCGTTCTACGTGGCCTATACGGTCGGCTCGATCATCTATTTCCTCGTCTCCCGCCTGATCGGCGCGGACGTGCTCAACCGCATCGGGTACAAGAACGGCATCTCGCTGGGCCTGCTGATCTCGGCGGTGGGAACGCTGCTGTTCTATCCGGCGGCCAACACCGCCTCGTTCGGGCTGATGCTCTCGGGCCTGTTCATCGTCGGCCTGGGCTTCTCGCTGCAGCAGATCGCGGCCAACCCGCTGGCGATCATGATGGGCGACCCGGCGACCGGGGCGCAGCGGCTGACCATGGCCGGCGGCGTCAACAACTTCGGCACCACCATCGGCCCGCTGCTGGTGAGCCTGGCGATCTTCGGCAGCGTCGCCGCGGGCGGCACCGAGGCGAGCATCGAATCGGTCAAGACGCCCTACCTGGTGCTCGGCGCGGCCTTCGTGCTGGTCGCGGTCTTCCTGAAGTTTTCTTCGGTCCCCAACCGCATCGACCTCGACGCGATCGCCGAGGACGAGGCCGCGGACCCGACCCGGCTGGCGCACCGCAGGTCCGCGATCGCCTACCCGCAGCTCGCGCTGGGCATGATCGCGATCTTCGTCTACGTCGGGGTCGAAGTGGCGACCATCGCCAACCTGCCGGCCTATCTCAAGCTGCCGGTCGAGCAGGGCGGCCTCGGGCTCAACACCTCGATGATCGCGCCCTTCGTCTCGCTGTACTGGGCCAGCCTGATGATCGGGCGCTGGGCGGGTGCCGCGGGCGCATTCAACGCCTCGCCCTCGGTGAAGCTGGTGCTGACCCTGCTGCTGCCCTACCTGGCGTTCGGCGTCTTCCTGGCGGTCAACACCATCGCCGGCTACTCGGTGATGCAGTTCCTGCTGTACGGGGCGGTGATCGTGCTGATGGTCGCGGCCACGTTCGCCAGCCGCGGCAACCCGGCACGGATGCTGCTCTACTTCTCGATCTGCGGCATCGCCGCGCTGCTGGTGGGCATGGCGACCACCGGCATGACCAGCGTCATCGCCTTCGTCAGCGTCGGCCTGTTCTGCAGCACCATGTGGCCATGCATCTTCGCCCTGGCGATCACCGGCCTGGGCCGCAACACCGGGCAGGGCAGCAGCCTGCTGGTGATGATGATCATGGGCGGCGGCCTGGTCAGCCTGCTGCAGGGCTGGCTGGCCGATACCGGCGGCATCCACATGAGCTTCCTCGTCGGCGTCGCCTGCTTCGCCTACCTCGCCTTCTACGCCGCACGCACGCCCGGCATCCTGCGGCGGCAGGGCATCGACCTCGACAAGCTCGTCGCGGGCGGGGGACACTGACCCCCCCTTTCCCCGCCGTGCGGCACGGATGAGCCACGCGATCACCACCACCGAGCTGTTCCTGATCGCGATGGCGGTGATCTTCGCGGTGCCCTACCTGGTCTGGCGGCTGCTGCGTACCGATTACTGGGCGCCGCTGGTGGTGGTGCAGATCATCGCCGGCATCCTGCTCGGCCCCGGCGTCCTGGGCCGCGCGATGCCGGACCTGCACGCCACCGTGTTCAACCCCGACGTGATCACCGCGCTCAACGGCCTGGCCTGGTGGGCGGTGATGCTGTTCGTGATGATCGCCGGCATCGAGCTGGACGTGCGCCAGGCCTGGGCCAACCGGCGCGAAACCGGCGTCACCGCCGGGCTGGCGCTGGGTGTTCCACTGGTGGCCGGGGCGCTGGTCGCCGCCGGCATGCTGGGCTTCGACGGCTGGGTCGGGCCGGGCGGGCATCCCTGGCAGTTCGTCATGGGTGTGGGCATGGCCTGCGCGGTGACCGCCCTGCCGATCCTGATTCTGCTGATGGAGAAGCTGCAGCTGCTGCGTTCGCACCTGGGCCAGCGGATCCTGCGCTACGCCAGCCTCGACGACATCGCCATCTGGGGCGTGCTGGCCCTGGTGCTGATGGACTGGGAGCGGATCGGCCGGCAGGTGGCCTTCCTGCTGACGTTCGCCCTGGCCTGCATCGCCTTCCGCCGCCTGATGCGCGCGATCCCGGCGCGCGACCGCTGGTTCGCCATGCTGATTTGGCTGGCCGTGTGCGCCTTCGGCGCCGACTGGGCCGGGCTGCATTACATGGTCGGCGCGTTCCTGGCCGGCGTGGTGATGGACGCGGACTGGTTCGAACAGGAGACCCTCGACCTGCTGCGCCACCACGTACTACTGGTGCTGATGCCGGTGTTCTTCCTGAGCACCGGACTGCGCACCTCCTGGGAGGTGGGCGGCGCGGCGGTGTTCGTCGCCGCGGGCGCCCTGCTCGTCGCCTCGGTCGCGGGCAAGCTCGCCGGCATCGGGCTGGCCGGCCGCCTGCTGGGCTGGAAGCCGGGCGAAGCCTCGATCATCGGCTGGCTCCTGCAGACCAAGGCCCTGATCATGATCATCTTCGCCAACATCCTCGTCGACAAGGCGATCATCACCAGCGCCACGTTCACCGCCCTGCTGCTGATGGCGGTGGCGAGCACGATGCTGACGATCCCGATGGTGGCGCCGCGGCTGCGTTCGCTGCAGGGCGCCGCCTCCGGCCTCGCGGAGGGCAGCCCGCGGCCGGGCTGACCGCCCGCGAGTGGGTTCAGCGCTGCAGGCGCTGCATCAGGCGGCGCCGGAGGTTGGCCGCGCGGGTCTCGTCCAGCGGCGCCAGCACGCCGCGCGCGGGTGCGGGGATATGCCCGGCGACGCCGTCCTCGTCGAACTCGAATACGTGGTGGCGGAACACTTCCTGCCAGATCGCCCGCTCGTGCGCCGGCAGCTGGCGGATTCCCAGGATGGCCGCCATCAGCGCATTCAACGGCGCATCCATCCACGCCGGCACGCGCCGCCACCAGTAGTTCACCAGGATGTTGAACGGCTCGAGCGCCTCGATGTGGTGCCACCACATGCCCGGCATGAAGATCGCATCGCCGGGCCCGAGTTCGGCCACCTGCGCATGCGCCCAGGCTTGGGCGAACCGGGGATAGCGCACCAGGTCGGGTGCCAGCGGATCGACCAGGCTGACCGGCTGGCCCGCCGGGGTAACGTCGAGCGGCCCGATGTAGAGATTCTGCAGCTGGTCCGGCGGAAACAGCAGGAAGCGGCGGCGCCCGGCGGCCACGCAGGCCAGGTTGTCCGGCATGTCCTGATGGGTCGGCACCCGCGACCGGTTGCCGACCCAGATGCTGGCGAGCGCGTCGCGGCCGCCCAGGTCGATGCCGTTTTCCGCGCCCAGCCCGGGCAGGCAGGTATCGAGCGTGGTCGCGCCCACGTAGACGAGGGGCGGCTCGGACTGCGTGCATGCGTCGAGCATGCGGTCCAGCGCCGATTGGAGGGCGACCTGCTCGCGGCGGAAATTGAATCCGCGCATCGTCGCGTCGTAGAAGATCCGGCCTTCCGCCTCCGGTGGCGCGATGGTGGCCACGACCGGCAGCGCCGGGTTGGCGAACCGCAGGAGATAGGCCACCGCGGCGGCATCCGAGGCTTGCGAAGCCTGCACCAGGGGCCACGCGCCCGCCAGTCCGCGGACGACGCGGGGCGCCTGCGCCTGCAGGACGTCCTGCAGCGCCTCCACCGGCGCTTCCGGAACGCGGGCCAGCGTATCGATGGATCGCACGGACGACGAGCTCCGGCGGTCGCCTGCCCGGCGGACCGGGCAGGCCTCTGGATGACGCCGTGCCGCCAGCGGGCACGGCCGGACTGCGTCAGAACCTGTAGCGCAGGCCAAGCATATAGCGCGGTCCGGTCTGCGTGGCATAGAACACCTGCCGCTCGTTGCGGCCATGCGAGCGCATGGTCTCGTCGGTCAGGTTGATCGCCTCCGCGTGCAGGGACAGCCGTTCGCTGACCTGGTAGCTGACGTTGACGTCCACCTGGCCGTAGGCCTCGACATAGACCGGATTCGGGCGCCAGCTGTCGAAGGTGCTGGACAGGAACTCGTCGCGCCAGTTGTAGGCCGCCCGGATCTGCCACGGACCCTGGTCGTAGAACGCCACCAGGTTGGCCGAGTCGCTGAGTCCGACCAGCGCGAACTGGTCGCCGAGGTTGTGGTCGTCGTAGGTCAGGTCCGAATCGACGATGGTGTAGTTGGCGGACATGCCGAAGCCGCTGTCGCCGAACATGTGCTGGACGTTGAGTTCCCAGCCGTCGAGCTGCGAGGACTCCTTGTTGACCGGCACCGTCACCCGGAACACCGCGAGCGGGTCGCCCGGCATGCCGGCGATCGTGCCCAGCGGCTGGCCATCGGTGCCCACACCGGTCTGCACCACGCCCGGCGTGCCGGCATAGTTCTCGAAGATGTAGCTGCGCACGCAGCCGCGGAAGTCGATCGACCCCTGCACGCAGCCGTTGGCGACGGCCTCGTTGAACCAGGCGCCGCCCACCGGGGTGCGCAGGTCGAACGGCGAGATCTCGACCACCGAGGTCCCGATGTAGTTGTCGATGTCCTTGCGGAACCAGCCGGCCGAGACGTAGCTGCCTTCGCCGTAGTACCACTCGAACGACAGGTCGAAATTCTTCGACTCCAGCGGCTTGAGGCCCGGGTCACCCTGCGAACCGGTCCCGCCCTCGTAGGCGGCGAACGAGTCGAGGGTCTGCCCGCCCTGGATGTGGTTCCACTGCGGCCGGCCGATGCTGTGCCCGTAGCTGGCGCGCAGGATCATCTCGTCGGTGATCTCGAGCCCCAGGTCGACGCTCGGCAGCCAGTAGTCGTACTCGCCGCGCAGCGTGGTGAAGTCCGGCTCGCCGAACTGCACCGAGAACTCGTTGTTGCCGGTCCACAGCAGGCCGGTGGCGATCGGCACCAGGGCGCTGGAGATCACCTCGGTTTCCTCGTAGCGCACGCCGACGGCGACGTTGAGCGGCATGCCCAGGTCGAAGGTGTTGCTCCACTGCACGAAAGCGCTCTTCGACTTCTCGGTGGTGCGGCGGTCGGTGCTGAAATCGTCCGGCGGCAGGTAGGCCGCCGCGTCTCCGCCGCGTGCCGCGATCGCCGCCTCGCGCAGGCGCGCGAAATCGAACAGGTAGAACGCCCCGAATGCGTTGCCGCTGCCGGGGAACTGGTCGAAGTAGCGGCTGATGTCGTCGCCGATCCAGATGTCGTCCGCGTAGTCGGCCGCGCCGCCGCCGAACCCGCCCCAGTCGTCGCGCTGGGTGAAGTTGTAGGCGGTGCGGTTCTGCACTTCCGTGTAGGCGACGCCGAAGTCGAGCTGCGAGTAGTTGTCGAAGCTGAAGCGACCGCGCACCTGGCCCTGGTCGACTTCCGACTTCATGTAGCTGTTGCGGAACGACGAGCCGGTCACCATCATCTGGTCGGCGCCGACCGAACTCATGCCTGGCGGCAGCAGTACCGACAGCACTGGGAAATCGCCGCTGAAATCGACGTTGGTCACGCCGCGCACGAAGGCGGCGGTCCCGATCACGTTGTTGGAGCCATACGGGCCGTCCGCGCCGGACTCGGCGCTCGAGCGGTGGTAGTCGAACTCCAGGTCGAGCTGGTCGCTCAGCTCCCAGGCCAGGTTGAAGCCCAGCGACTTGTTCTCGTTCTTCGTCGCGTTGAGCGAGCCGGCCATGGCCAGATCGCCCCAGCGCGGCTCGAATCCGGCGGGGCAGACGTTGTTGCGGTCGCTGGCGGTCCACTGTTCGGTGGCCGGATTGAAGCAGCCGGCGTACTCGGTATAGCTCGTCGGCCCGGCAACCGGGCCATCGGTCCATGCCGTCTCCGAAGCGGCCTGGTTGAACCAGGTCGACAGTTCGTGCCGCCGGGCCTGGATCCTGTTCTCGGCGTAGGTGTAGTCGAGCGTGGCGGTGACCCGGTCGGTCGGCGCCCACTGCAGGGTGGCCTGGCCGTTGGTGCGCTGGCGACTCACGCCGTTGACCGCGTAGATCAGGTTCTGCGGAATCGAATAGACGTCGCCTTCGCCGGGCGGATTGGTCGCGTTGCCGGCCACGGCGACCGGGCCGGTTCCGCCGGGGAACGCGTACCAGCCGCCGCCCACGGCGGCTTCGTTGTAGCCGAAGTCGCGATCCTGGTAGCTGCCGCTCAGTGCGATACCGACCCGACCATCCGCGAAGGTGTCGCTGAAAATGCCGGACAACTCGCCCGTCCAGCTGTCGCCACGCATCGGACCGGGCAGGTTGTCCACCGACGCGTCGTGCACCGCCTTGAGGCCGACACTGGCCAGCGGACCGCTGTCGAGTGGACGCGCGGTCTTGATGTTGATCGTGGCGCCGATGCCGCCGGTCGGCGTGGCCGCGCGGCTGGTCTTGTACACCTCGACGCCGGAGATCGACTCCGATGCGAGGTTGGCGAAGTCGAACGCACGCGAGTTCGAGGCATTGGTAGCCTCGATGCTCGACGCCGGCATCTGGCGTCCGTTGAGCAGCACCAGGTTGAAGTCCGGGCCGACGCCGCGCACGGTCACGCGCGAACCTTCGCCCATCGAGCGGTCGATCGACACGCCGCTGATGCGCTGGAGCGATTCGGCCAGGTTGGTGTCGGGGAACTTGCCGATGTCTTCGGCGACGATGCCGTCGACGATGCCCTGCGCGTCGCGCTTGAGGTTCATCGACGACTCCAGGCTCGCGCGGATGCCGGTGACGACGATGGCCTCCATCTCGGCGGGCTCTTCGCTCGCGGCCTGCGGGGCCGCAGTGGTGTCCTGGGCAACGGTCTGCGCCGCAAGCGGCGGGGCCAGCGCGATCAGCAGCGCCGACGTCAACAGGCGCCGCTTGGGCGCTGCTTTGATGGTTTTCATGAGCCTTCCCTCTCCCAAGGTCGTCACGAATCAGGTTGTGGTGCCGTCGGCGCATGCCGGTGCGGCGGCTGGATTAGGAAGGTGTCTGACAGCGTTGTCAACCCTTTAAAACAAGCGTTTTCCTGTGTTAGCGCTATCTTTGCTGATGAGCGCGGGCGCTTGTCTCCGCCTCGCCATGGACAGGACATGGCGCGACAGCAATGGCTGCGTCTGCAGTCATCGGATGGGGCGACATCGGCTCATGGACGACACGTCGGTCGTGCGAGCGGATGCCACTTTGAAGTTGCAGTCGCATCCTGCCGTCGAGACGTCCCGACGGCAGGATGGAAATCGGACCGGCTCTACGCGCGCGCCTCGCGGCAGGCGGCGCGCCCCGGGCTCAGGCCTTGCGCGGCCCCGTCGACCGTCGCAGCTGCAGCGTGTACGGCACGACCACCATGCCGCCCTGGCCGCGATCGCGAATCGCCTTGAGCAGTTCGACGCCGGCCAGCCGGCCCATCTCGCGCGTGGGTTGGCGCACGGTGGTGAGCGAGGGGTAGATGTGGCGCGCGATCGGCGTGTCGTCGAATCCGCAGATCGAGATGTCGCGCGGCACCGACAGCCCGCGCTCGCAGACCGCGCCGATCGCGCCGGCGGCCATGTCATCGTTGGCCGCGAAGATCGCGGTGGGCGGATCGGGCAGGTCGAGCAGTCCGTTGGTGGCCGCGAAGCCCGAGTCGTAGGAGAACTCGCCGTCGGCGATCAACGCCTCGTCCAGCGCCAGCCCGGCGCGCTGCATGCCCTCGCGGTAGCCGGCCAGCCGCCAGTGGCTGGCGCCGTGGGCGGGATGTCCCTTGATGTGGGCGATGCGACGATGGCCGAGCGAGGCGAGGTGCCCGATCATTTCCGCCACCGCGCTGGGCTCGTCGACGATCACGCCGATGCGGCGGTTGCGCTCGGTGGGCGACACGCTCGACCAGGGGATGTCGAGTTCGTCCAGGCGCGCCAGCAGGGCGGCGTCGTCGGTGATCGGCGGGGTCAGCACCACGCCGTCCAGCCGGGACTGCAGCACCAGCGACTCGACCTTGGACACGATGTCCTTGGCGTCGTACACCAGCGGCGCCAGCATCAGGTTGTAGTGCTGGGCCTGGCAGGCGTCGAGCACGCCCTGCTCGACCTCCATCAGGTAGTTGCTCGACGGGTTGTCGTAGAGCATCGCCACCAGGTACGACTTGCGCCCGGCCAGGACGCGCGCCGACGGATGGGGGCGGTACTGCAGGCGTTCGACGACTTCACGCACGCGTTCGCGGGTGCGCTCGGAGACGTTGGGTTCCTCGTTGAGCACGCGCGAGACGGTCTTCATCGACACGCCCGCCTCTGCCGCCACATCCTCGATCCGTACGCGCACCATCGGTCTGCAGGTTCCCTTCGCGAAGCCCGTGGATTCTGCCAGAGCGCCGGCGGCCTGCCGCGCGGGGCCGTCCTGGCCCTCCCTGTCGTTCGTCGTCATCGGCCCGTCCCCGTGGCAGGCGCGCGCTTGTGCTGTGCAGCAAGCATGATCCGCGCGAAGGAGGTATGGTGCGCGATCTGACAACGCTGTCATGTCGCGGCGCACCATCCAGCGCCCACGGGCCGCGGAATTCCGGTTCCAGGAACGCTTGGGGAAGCCTTCAATGAGCACAGTCCATACCCTCCGTGTCTCGCGCCTCGGCGCTGCACTCGCCGCCTCGCTGCTGGTGGCAGCGTGCTCCGGCGAGCGCTCGGGCGACGTCGCCGCCGCCAATCCGCAGGTGCCGGCGGACGGCGCCACGGTCGACCCCGCGAACTGGCCGCAGCCCGAATGGCCGTTCGCCGAGGACGCGGCGCTGGAGAAGAAGGTCGACGACCTGCTGGCCACGATGACGGTCGAGGAGAAGGTCGGCCAGATCGTGCAGGGCGACATCGCCAGCATCACGCCCGAGGACGTGCGCAAGTACCGGCTCGGCTCGATCCTCGCCGGCGGCGGCTCCGATCCCGGCGGCAAGTACAACGCCAAGCCCGAGGAATGGCTGGCGCTGGCCGACGCGTTCTGGGAAGCCTCGATGGACACCAGCGGCGGCGGCAAGGCGATCCCGGTGATCTGGGGCATCGACGCCATGCACGGCCAGAGCAACATCGTCGGCGCCACCCTGTTCCCGCACAACATCGGCCTGGGCGCGATGCGCAACCCGGAGCTGCTGCGCGAGATCGCGCGCATCACCGCGATCGAAACCCGCACCACCGGCATGGAGTGGACCTTCGCGCCCACCGTCGCGGTGCCGCAGGACGACCGCTGGGGCCGCGCCTACGAAGGCTATTCGGAAGATCCGAAGCTGGTGGCCAGCTATGCCGGCGTGTTCGTCGAAGGCCTGCAGGGCAAGCCCGGCACGCCCGAGTTCCTCGACGACCACCACGTGATGAGTTCGGTCAAGCACTTCCTCGGCGACGGTGGCACCGCCAACGGCAAGGACCAGGGCGACACCATCGTCAGCGAGGCGCAGCTGCGCGACATCCATGCCGCCGGCTACGTGCCTGCGATCGCGGCGGGCGCGCAGGCGGTGATGGCCTCGTTCAACAGCTTCCATGGCGAGAAGCTGCACGGCCACAAGCCGCTGCTGACCGACGTGCTCAAGGACCGGATGAACTTCGGCGGCTTCATCGTCGGCGACTGGAACGGCCATGGCCAGGTGCGCGGCTGCACCAATACCAACTGCGCGCAGACCTATATCGCCGGCCTGGACATGGCGATGGCCTCCGACAGCTGGAAGGGGATGTACGAGTCGACCCTGAAGCACGTGCAGGACGGCACGATCCCGATGGAGCGCCTGGACGACGCGGTGCGGCGCATCCTGCGGGTGAAGTTCCGGGCCAACCTGTTCGAGAAGCCCAAGCCCTCCGAGCGCGCGCTGGGCGGCAGGTTCGAACTGCTGGGCGCACCCGAGCACCGCGAGGTCGCGCGCCGCGCGGTACGCGAATCGCTGGTGCTGCTCAAGAACCAGAGCGGCATCCTGCCGCTCTCGCCGAAGCAGACCGTGCTCGTTGCCGGCGACGGCGCCGACAACCTCGCCAAGCAGGCTGGCGGCTGGACGCTGACCTGGCAGGGCGACGGCACAAAGCGCGAGGACTTCCCTAATGCCGATTCGATCTGGGATGGCCTGAAGGCGCAGATCGATGCGGCCGGCGGCCGCGCCGAACTCGCCGTCGACGGCAAGTACACGCGCAAGCCCGACGTGGCCGTCGTGGTATTCGGCGAGGAGCCCTATGCCGAGTTCCAGGGCGACCTGTCCAACCTGATGTTCAAGTCCGGCAAGTCGGGCGACCTGGAGCTGATCCAGAAGCTCAAGGCCGAGGGCATCCCGGTGGTGGCGGTATTCCTGAGCGGCCGCCCGCTGTGGCTCAACCGCGAGATCAACGCCGCCGACGCGTTCGTCGCCGCGTGGCTGCCGGGTTCGGAAGGCGGCGGCGTGGCCGACGTGCTGCTGCAGGGTGCGGACGGCAAGCCGCAGCACGACTTCAAGGGCAAGCTCAGCTTCTCCTGGCCGCGCCGCGCCGACCAGTACGCGAACAACGTCGGTCAGGAAGGCTACGACCCGCTGTTCGCCTTCGGCCACGGCCTGACCTACGCCGACAAGGGCGACCTCGCGCCGTTGCCCGAGGAGCCGGGCATCGATCCGGAGGCCGATGGCGGCAACACCTGGTTCGTGCGCGGCGCGCCGACCACCGGGCTGACCCTGCGCCTGGTCGGCGCCGACGGCGGTGCGATGGACGTGGTCCATCCGGCGGCGAAGACCAGCGATGGCTCCCTGCAGATGAGCGCGATCAACACCGATGTGCAGGAAGGCGCGCGCCTGTTCGACTGGAGCGGGCCCGGCGCGGTGCAGCTGCTGTCCTACCAGCCGATCGATCTGTCGCGCGAGACCAACGGCGACGTGCCGGTGGTACTGCAGCTGCGGGTCGACGCGCTGCCGGCCAGTCCGGATGCCACGCTGTCGGCCGCCTGCGGCGAAGGCTGCACGGGCGAGGTGGCGATCGGCGAGGCGCTGGCGAAGCTGCCGCGCGGCGAGTGGACCCGGCTGGGCGTGCCGCTCAAGTGCCTGCGCGCCGGCGGCGCCGATACCGGCCGGCTGGTGCTGCCGTTCGCGCTCCGCGCCGCCGCCGGCACCAGGCTGGCCCTGGCCAGCGTCTCGGTCAGCACCGAGTTCGACCACCTGGCCGACTGCAACAGGTAAACCTTCCTCCGCCGGGACGCGCCGATCGTCGATCGGCCGTCCCGGTCTTTTCTTCCCTGCGGGCCGGCAAGCGCGTCCGCAACGCTGCGGTGCACCGGGCATGCACGCCGCCGTGCCGTGCGGCGGCTAGACTCGTCGGCCCGCCTTCGCGAGCCTGCCCATGATCGACCTCCACTACTGGCCCACGCCGAACGGCCACAAGATCACCCTGCTGCTCGAGGAACTCGCCGAGGCCGGCGCCGGGCTGGAATACACCGTCCGGCCGGTCAACATCGGCCAGGGCGACCAGTTCCGCGCGGAGTTCCTCGAGATCTCGCCCAACAACAAGATGCCCGCCATCGTCGACCATGCACCGGCCGACGGCGGCGCGCCCCTGAGCGTGTTCGAGTCCGGCGCGATCCTGCTCTACCTGGCCGAGAAGACCGGCCGCTTCCTGCCGTCCGACCTGCGTGCGCGCAACACGACCCTGGAGTGGCTGTTCTGGCAGATGGCCGGGCTGGGGCCGATGACCGGCCAGTACGGCCACTTCCACGTCTACGCGCCCGAGCAGATCGATTACGCGAAGAAGCGCTATGCGGGCGAAGCCAATCGCCTGCTCGGCGTCCTCAACCATCGCCTCGAGGGCCGCCGCTTCATCGTCGGCGACGACTACACCATCGCCGACATGGCCGCGTATCCCTGGGTGGGCGCCTACGACAAGGCACCGATCGACCTGGCCCCCTACCCCGAGGTGATGCGCTGGAAGGCCTCGATCGCCGAGCGGCCCGCGACGCAGCGGGCCTATGCGCTGGCGCGCGAGGTCAATCCGGACCTGGGCAAGCCGATGAGCGAGGAACAGAAGCGCGTCCTGTTCGGTCCGCGCTGAGCGCCGGCGGGGCCGGCTGGCGCGGCTGGCTCCGCGGCACGCGCCTCCTACAATAGGGCGGATGAACCCTGGAAGCCGCCCATGCGCCTCACCGCCCTGCTCGCCATGACCCTGGCCGCCGCCACCGCCGCGCATGCCGCGCCCGGGACCGGCGCGCGCCGCCTCAGCCTGGAGGCGATCACCGGCGACGCGCCGCTGTCCGGGCCGACGCTGATGAAGCCGCAGGTCGCTCCGGACGGGTCGCGGGTGACCTTCCTGCGCGGCAAGGACAACGATCGCAACCAGCTCGACCTGTGGGAGTACGACGTTGCCAGCGGCCAGACCCGCATGCTGGTGGATTCGCGCGTGGTGCTGCCAGGCACCGAAACGCTGAGCGACGAGGAGAAGGCCCGCCGCGAGCGCCAGCGCATCGCTGGGCTGGGCGGCATCGTCGACTACCAGTGGGCGCCCGACTCGCGGCGGCTGCTGTTTCCGCTCGGCGGCGAGCTGTACCTGTACGACCTGGGACGCAGCGGCAGCGCCGCGGTGCGCAAGCTCACCGATGGCGAAGGCTTCGCGACCGATCCGCGCATCTCCCCGGCGGGCGGCTACGTCAGCTTCGTGCGCGCGCGCGACCTGTGGGTGATCGACCTGCGCGACGGACGCCAGCTGCGCCTGACCTCCGACGGCAGCGACACCGTCGCCAATGGCGTTGCAGAGTTCGTCGCCGACGAGGAGATGGACCGCCACACCGGCTACTGGTGGGCGCCGGACGACTCGGCCATCGCCTTCGCCCGCATCGACGAATCGCCGGTGCCGCTGGTGCGCCGCTACGAGCTGTACGCCGACCGCACCGAAGTGGTCGAGCAGCGTTACCCCGCCGCCGGCGAGCGCAACGTGCTGGTGCAGCTGGGCGTGGTCGCTCCGCGCGAAGGCGCGCAGCCGGCGTGGATCGACCTCGGGCCCGAGCGCGACATCTACCTGGCGCGGGTGGACTGGCGCGATCCGCAGCGGCTCACCTTCCAGCGCCAGTCGCGCGACCAGCAGCGCCTCGACCTCGTCGAGACCACGCTGGCCACCGGGGCGCAGCGCACGCTCGTCACCGAGACTTCGAAGACCTGGGTGCCCTTGCACAACAGCCTGCGCTTCCTTGCCGACGGCCGGTTCCTGTGGTCGTCCGAGCGCGACGGTTTCGAACACCTGTACCTGGCCTCGGAAGACGGCAGGCAGCTGATCCAGCTCACCCGCGGCGACTGGCCGGTCGACGCCCTGCTGGCGGTGGACCAGGACCAGGGCATCGCCTATTTCAGCGCGGGCATGCGCAGCGATGGCGGCCGGGCGGTCGCGTCGCCCACCGAGCGCCACGTCCATGCGGTGCGGCTGTCCGGCGGCGCGATCTCCACGCTCTCGCGCGAACCCGGGACCCACAACGCCAGCTTCGCGCGCAACGCCAGCGTCTACGTCGACAGCTGGTCGAGCACCACCACGCCGCCGCAGATCGAGCTGTTCGGCGCCGACGGAACGCGCATCGCCACCCTGCTGCCCAACGACCTGGCCGATCCCGGCCATCCCTACGCGCCCTATCGCGACGCCCACCGTCCGACCCGCTTCGGCACGCTCACCGCCGCTGATGGCAGCACGCGGCTGCACTACAGCCTGATCACGCCGCCGGACTTCGATCCGGCCCGGCGCTACCCGGTGGTGGTCCACGTCTATGGCGGTCCCGCCGCGCAGACGGTGACGAATGCCTGGCCGGGCCGAGCCGACGCCTTCTTCAACCAGTACCTGGCGCAGAACGGCTACGTGGTGTTCTCGCTCGACAACCGCGGCACGCCGCGCCGCGGTCGCGCATTCGGCGGCGCGCTGTACGGCGTGCAGGGCACGGTCGAGGTCGACGACCAGCGCAAGGGCGTGGAATGGCTGCGTGCTCAGCCCTGGGTCGACGGCGACCGCATCGGCGTGCACGGCTGGTCCAACGGGGGATACATGACCCTGATGCTGCTGGCGCGTGCGCCGCAGGATTACGCCTGCGGCGTGGCCGGCGCGCCGGTCACCGACTGGGCCCTGTACGACACCCACTACACCGAGCGCTACATGGGGCTGCCCGGCGCCAATCCCGAAGGCTATGCCGCCGCACGCGTGCTCGCGCACGCCGGCGGCATCCGCCCGGGCGCGCTGCTGCTGGTGCACGGCATGGCCGACGACAACGTGCTGTTCACCAATTCGACCGCGCTGATGAGCGACCTGCAGGCACGCGGCACGCCGTTCGAGCTGATGACCTATCCAGGCGCCAAGCACGGCCTGCGCGGCAAGGACGCGCTGCACCGCTACCGTCTGGCGGAGTCCTTCCTGGCGCGCTGCCTGCAGCCCTGAGGATTCAGCCCAGCCGGGCCAGCATGCGCCGGTGCCCGATCAGGCGCGCCCAGCGCGTGCCCAGGTCGACCCAGCACACGTAAGCCGCCTCGCCGGCCATGCGCCACAGCGCGCGCGGCCGCCACGACAGCGCCGGCTCGGCCGCGCACAGCTCCCAGCGCAGGCCCATCCGCCCGGCGAGCAGGGCGCAGCGCGCGAGGTGGTAGCGGCTGCTGAGCAGGGTCACCGGCTCCGGCGGCGCGGCGTCCTTCCACAGCGCACGCGCGTTGCGCAGGTTCTCCAGCGTGTCGCGCGAGCGGTCCTCGAGCACCAGCGGCGCGTCGGCCGGGATGCCGAGTTCGACCAGGCGGGCCTGGGCCAGCGCCGCCTCGGTCGGGCCGCCCGCCGGACCGCCGCCAAGCAGGAACATGCTGCGCGGCGGCCGCTGCTGCCAGAGGCTGGCGGCGCGCTGCAGGCGCGCCTGGAAGTCGGGGTCCGGGCGGCCACCGGGGGCGTGCTTGCCGAACAGCAGCACGGTCTCGCCGCGCGCCGGCTCGCAGGGCGCGTTGCGCGCGACCCGGACCACGTGCACCAGGTAGCCCACGTACACCATGCCCAGGCTCGCCGCGCAGGCCAGCGCGGCCACCGCCAGCGAGTGCAGGGCATCGCGATCGGTGAGCAGGGCGAGCCTGTGCGCGAGGCGCGAACGGGGCATCCGCGCGGTCTCCGGGGGCGGGAAATGCGAAGTTTATCCTCACCGGCCGGTCGCTATACTCGGGCGCCTTTTTGTCCACGAGCCGCCGTGCCCGCATCGTCCCTGCCCGCTCGCATGCCTCCGATCGCCCTGCGTGCATTCAGCGCGACCACGGCCCTGGGGACCGGCATCGAGGCCCAGGCCTCGGCACTCGCGGCCCGTCGTGGCGGCCTGCGCCGCAACGACTTCGGGACCGCGCCCCTGCCGACCTGGATCGGCCGCGTGGAAGGCCTCGAGGACGCCGCCCTGCCGGCACGGTTCGCCGGCTGGGAGTGCCGCAACAACCGCCTGGCCTGGCTGGCCCTGCAGCAGGACGGACTGCCGGACGCGCTGGCGCAGCTGGTGTCGCGCCATGGCGCCGACCGGGTCGCGCTGGTGGTCGGCACCTCCACCTCGAGCATCGGCGCCAGCGAGGAGGGCTACGCGCGTGCGCAGCCCGGCCCCGACGGCGTCCCGGCCTTTCCGCCGGACCTGCAGCGCCCGATCGTGCACACGCCGCATTCGCTCGGCGACTTCCTGCAGCACGCCACCGGCCTGCGCGGCCCCTGCGCGACCGTGGCCACCGCCTGCTCGTCGAGCGCCAAGGTCTTCGCGCAGGCGGCGCGGCTGATCCAGGCCGGGGTGGTCGACGCGGCCCTGGTCGGCGGCGTGGACACGCTGTGCGGCAGCGTGCTGTTCGGCTTCAATGCGCTGGGCCTGGTCTCGCAGGATCCCTGCCGGCCCTTCGACGCCGCCCGCGACGGCCTGTCGCTGGGCGAGGCCGGCGGCTTCGCCCTGCTCGAACGCGCTGGCGCCGGCGAAACCGGACTGCAGCTGCGCGGCTACGGCGAATCTAGCGACGCCCACCACATGTCCGCGCCCCATCCCGAGGGCCTGGGCGCCAGCCTCGCCATGCGCGACGCGCTGGCCCGCGCCGGCGTCGATCCGGCCCAGGTCGGCTACCTCAACCTGCACGGCACCTCGACCCCGGCCAACGACGCGATCGAGGCGCGCGCGGTGGCCGCGCTGTTCCCGGAAGGCCTGCATGCCAGCTCGACCAAGGGCTGGACCGGGCACACGCTGGGCGCCGCCGGCATCGTCGAGTCGGTGATCGCCCTGCTGGCCCTGCGCGACGGCGTGCTGCCGGGCATCCTCAACAGCGACACGCCCGATCCGGACTGCGGGCCGCAGATCCGTTTCGACAACGCGGTCCGCAGCATCGACTACGCGATGAACAATTCCTTCGGCTTCGGCGGCAACAACTGTTCGCTGGTGTTCGCGCGCGGGGTGGCGGCATGAGTGCGCTGGCCGCGCGGATCGCGGGCGTCGGCTTCTGGACCGACGGCCTTCCCGACTGGCCGGCCGCGCGCGCGTACGCGGCTTCGGGCGAACGGCCTGCGGACGCGCCCGCGAAGCCCGCGCCACAGCTGCTCGCGCCGAACGAGCGTCGCCGGGCGCCGCCCTCGGTGCTGGTCGCGCTGGAAGTGGCGCTGGCGGCCTGCCGCGACGCCGGCATGGCGCCCGACCGCCTGCCGTCGGTGTTCACCTCGACCCACGGCGACCTCGGCATCACCGATTACATGTGCGCCACGCTGGCGAGCGCGCCGACCGAAGTCTCGCCCACGCGCTTCCACAACTCCGTGCACAACGCCGCCGCAGGCTACTGGACCATCGGCGCCGGCTGCATGCACACGGCGACCGCCGTCAGCGCGCACCGCGCGAGCTTCGCCCAGGGCCTGGTCGAGGCGCTGGGGCAGCTGGCGACCGACGCGCCGGCGGTGCTGCTGGTGGCCTACGACACCGCCGCCACCGGCCTGCTCGGCACGGTGACGCGCAGCGAAGGCCTGCTCGGCGGCGCCCTGGTCCTGGTACGCGACGGCGGCGGGCCCCTGCTCCAGGCGCGGCTCGAAGACGGCGACGCAGCGGATGGCGAGGGGCCGCTGGCGCGGCACGGTCGCGCCAACGCGATGGCACCGATGCTGCCGCTGTTCGACGCGCTGGCCGCGGGCGCTGCCACGGTCGCGCTGCATGCGGGTCCGGGACGCCGGCTGCAGGTGGAGCTGCGGCATGGCTGAGCAGCCGCTCCTGCATCGCGGCAATGTCGCCGCGGTGATCCCCGCGCTCAACGAGGAACTGCGCATCGCCGAGGTGGTCGCCGGCGCGCTCGCGCAGTGCGATCTGGTGATCGTGGTCGACGACGGTTCCGACGACGCGACCGCCCGCATCGTCGCCGGGACGTCCGCGGTCCTGGTGCGCCACCCGCAGCGGATGGGCAAGGGCCAGGCGCTGCGCGACGGTTTCGCCGAGGCGCTGCGGCGCGGCATGTCCGCGGTCGTGACCATGGACGGCGACGGACAGCACGACGCGCGCGACATCCCGCGCCTGATCGCCGCGGCCAACGCGCACCCCCGCAACATCGTCAACGGTGCGCGCCTGCGCAAGCGCAGCAGCCAGCCCTGGTACCGGCGGCTGGGCAACGATTTCGGCGACTGGGGCATCGCCTGGGGCTGCGGCTTCCGGCTGGTCGACAGCCAGAGCGGCCAGCGCCTGTATCCGGCGCCGGTGCTGGCGTTGCGCGACGTGCCTGGCGAAGGCTTCGTATTCGAGGCCCAGATTTTGATCTCGGCCGCGCGCGAACTCGGCTTCGGCGTGGTCTCGGTGCCGGTGGAAACACGCTACGCCGAGGCCGGCAGCCCGCTGCAGTTCCGCAAGAGCCATTTCCGCCTGTTCCGTGACCTGTCGAACATCACCACGCATGTCGTGGGCCAGGTACTCTCGCGCGGCCGGCTGCTGGAGGCTTACCGCAGCAAGCGCCGGCGTCCGCCGGTGATCTTCGACCAGGCAGGCGCACCGGGCGGCCTGCCTGACCGGACCGGTCCGCAGTGAAGGCTTCCGGACGCGGCCTGCGCTAGTCTCGCAGTCCTCTCCTCCCCCTGCGCAGCCATGCCCCAGACCGACCAGCGCACCGACGTCATCATCCTCGGCGGCGGCCTCGCCGGCCTGACCCTGGCCCTGCAGCTGCGCCAGCGCGCACCGTCGCTGTCGATCGCCGTCGTCGAACGGCGCAACCACCCGGTGCGCGAGGGCGCGTTCAAGGTCGGCGAGTCCACGGTCGAGATCGGCGCCCACTATTTCGCCGACGTGCTGGGGCTGCACGAGCACCTGGAGACCGAGCAGATCCGCAAGTTCGGCTTCCGCTTCTTCTTCTCCGAAGGCAGCCACGCCATCGACCACTGCACCGAGGTCGGCGTCAGCCAGCTGCTGCCGACGCCTTCGTGGCAGATCGACCGCGGTCGCTTCGAGAATTTCCTCGGCGAGCGCGCCCGTGCGGCCGGCGTGGAATTCCGCGACGGCTGCACCGTGCGCAGCCTGGAACTGGCCGAGGGCGACGACGACCATGTCGTCGGCATCGAGCACGACGGCGCGCCGCAGCGGCTGCGCGCACGCTGGCTGCTCGACGCCAGCGGCCGCGCCGGCCTGCTCAAGCGCAAGCTCGACCTGGCCAGGCCCAACGACCACGACGCCAACGCGGTGTGGTGGCGGGTGGAAGGCATCATCGATCCCAATGGCTGGTCGCAGGACCCGGCCTGGCTGCAGCGCTGCGATCCGCCCGACCGCTGGCGCTCGACCAACCACATGTGCGGCCCGGGCTACTGGTTCTGGCTGATCCCGCTGTCCTCCGGCGCGCACTCGCTGGGCATCGTCTGCGACGCGAAGATGCATCCGCTCGAGACCATGAACACCCACGCCAAGGCGATGGAGTGGCTGCGCGTCCACCAGCCGCAGGTGGCCGCGTGCCTGGATCGTGGCGGCCACGCGGTGCAGGACTTCCTGTTCCTGCGCCATTTCTCCTACGGCGCGCGCCAGGTGTTTTCGACCCGGCGCTGGGCGCTGACCGGCGAGGCGGGCGTGTTCCTCGACCCCTTCTACTCGCCCGGCAGCGACTTCATCGCCATCGCCAACACCTACATCTGCGACCTGGTCGCGCGCGACGCGGCGGGCGAACCGTTCGAGCCCTACGTCGCCATGTACGAGCAGCTGTACTTCTCGTTCTACGAGAACACGCTGACGCTCTACCAGGACCAGTACCCGCTGTTCGGCGACGAGCGGGTCATGCCGGTCAAGGTGATCTGGGACTACACCTACTACTGGGCGCTGCTGGCGCCGCTGTTCTTCGGCCAGCGGCTGACCGACCTGCCGGTACTGGGGCGACTGCGCCCGCTGTTCGAGCAGGCCAGCGCGCTCAACCGCGCCATGCAGCCCCTGCTGCGCGAATGGGGCGAGCGCAACCAGGGCCGCGAGGCGCCCGCGGCGCGGCTGCTCGACCAGTTCCGGATCGACTGGTTCCGCGCGATGAACGGCCAGCTGGGCGACCGGCTCGACACGCCCGCGTTCCTGGCGCGCATCGCGGAGAACGTCGGGCGCATGCGCTGGCTGGCCAGCGAGATCCTGGAGCGGGCGCGCGGCGACCATCCGGACATCGACGACCACGGCCTGGCGGCGCAGCTGGACACCCAGGCGACCACCGCGCCTTCGCTGCCGCCTGCGTGGTATGCCGATGCGGCGGAACTCGCCGCCTGAAACGGTCCGCTCAGTCGCCGGGCGGCGGGTTCTCCACCCAGACCGCGATGCCGCTGGCATAGGTCTGGGTCGGCGAGATGTTCACGCCGACGCCCACGCTCGAGGCGCTGCGGCCGCCGAAGCGGCCCACGCCGCCGCCGACGCTGACCGCGCTCTGGTCCGGCCCCTGGCCGGTGCCCTGCAGCAGCACGCCGTTGGCGCCCAGCCGCGCCGCCTCCTTGCGCAGGTTGCGGATCACCGCGTTGGACTTGTTCTGCGCGCCATAGGTGAACGAGCCGCTGCGCACGTCCAGGCGCGCGATCTCCTCATAGCCGCCGGGCGGCGGACCGTAGTAGATGCGCACCTGCGATGGGTCGATCGGGGGACGCGGCGTGCCGGTCAGCACGTGCGAGCTGGCGCAGGCGGCCAGCAGCGCGGCGGCGACGCAGGCCAGCAGGAGGACGGGAAGTCGGGCCATGGCGGCGGGTTCGGTAGGGACCGAAGGCAGTCTCCGCCGCCGCCCGTGAACGCGGCGCGACCCGCGCTCAGCTCATGCCGCCGTCGATGCCGATCACCTGGCCGTTGATGTAGCCGGCATCCTCCGAGCACAGGAAGGCCACCAGCGCCGCCACTTCCGCAGGGCTGCCGGCGCGGGCGGCGGGCACCATCTGCCGGATCGCCGCCGGCTCGAACACGCCCTCGGTCATGCGCCCGGCGATCACGCCCGGCGCGACCACGTTGGCGGTGATCCCGCGCGATCCCATTTCGCGGGCCAGCGACTTGCTGGCCCCGTGCAGCGCGGCCTTGGCCGCGGCGTAGTTGGCCTGGCCGCGATTGCCCAGCACCGCCGCCACGCTGGAGACGCTGACGATGCGGCCCCAGCGCGTGCGCGCCATCGGCAGCAGCAGCGGCCGGGTGACGTGGAAGAAGCCGTGCAGCGAGACATCGACCACGCGCTTCCACTGCACGTCGGACATGCCCGCCATCGGCGCGTCGTCGTGGACGCCGGCGTTGTTGACCACGACCTGCACCGGACCGGCCTGCAGCAGCGCGTCGATCGCGGCGCCCGTGGCCTCGCCGTCGGCGACGTCGAAGGCGACCGCTTCGGCGCTGCCCCCGTCATCCGCGATCTGCGCGGCCACCGCCTGCGCGCGCGACAGGTTGCCGTTGGCGTGCACGACCACGTGCAGGCCGGCCGCGGCCAGCCGCGTGCAGATCGCGCCGCCGAGGTCGCCGCTGCCGCCGGTGACGAGTGCCCGTTTCATTGCAGGTCCTGCTGGTGGAGACCGTCGATTATGCGGCTGCGGACCTGGGCGCGCACGCACGCGCCCGCGGCGCTCAGGCTGTCGCCGGACCGAGCATCACGGTGGCGCGTCCTTCGGCCAGGACGTTGCCGTCGTGCACGATCCGGAAGCCGTAGAGCTGGCTGTCGTCGCCGGCGGCGACCAGCCGCGCCTCGCATTCCAGCGCGCCCGGCAGGTCGTCGATGCGCGCGACGTGCAGGACCACGTCGCGCAGGGCGACCAGCATGCCCGGGCGCGGCGCCGCACCCGGCGCGCGCGCCAGCAGCCCGCCGTGCACCGCCATCGCCTGCGCGCCGTATTCGCACAGGTGCAGCGCGCGCAGCCGCCCGCCGCTGCGCAGCGGATGGCCCGGGTCGCGGTGGCCGTCGCTGCGCAGCACGATGCGCTCCGCGTCCCACGCCAGCACCGCATCCCACAGGCACATCGCATGCTTGTGCGGGACCAGCGCCTCGATCGCCTCGCGGCCCAGCGTCATGCCCGCGTCTCCGTCATCGGGTCCGCCACTGCGCCCGTGCCTGCGGGCGCCCGGGAGACCAGCAGCGACAGCACGAAGTTGAACAGCACGCCCAACGCAACGGTGCTGCCGATCGCTCGCAGCACCGGGATGCTCGACAGCGCCAGCAGGCTGAACACCAGCAGCGTCATCAGGCTGCACACGAGCACCGCGTGCAGGGTGCGCAGCTGGTCGTCGCGCGAGTCGCCGGCGTGTTCGAAGAACAGCGCGTAATCCAGGCCCAGGCCGGCGGCGAGGATCAGCGAGATCAGGTGGAACAGGGTCAGCTCCACGCCGAGTGCGCGCAGCACCGCCAGCACCAGCAGCGTGGTCAGGGCCATCGGCAGCAGGACGCGCAGGGTGCGGCGCGGACTGCGCAGCGCGATCCACACCGTGGCCGCCAGCAACAGCGCGGCCAGCCCGAGCGCGGCCAGGATCCGCCCACGGTAGTCGGCGACCAGCGATTCGGAGGCCTGCTTCATGTCCAGCAGGCGCGCACCGCCTTCGTCGGCGACGCGCGCCACGGCCTCGACATCGCGCAGGCCGCTGAGCGAAACCAGCGCGGTCGCGCCCGCCTCGCCCTCGACCAGCAGGCCCTGCACGCTCGAAGCCAGCGGCGTGCCATCGAGGTCGTGCGGACCCAGCACCGGCGCCGCGCGCGCGCGTTCGACATCGTCCAGGAACTCCTCGAACGCGTCGCTGCGGAACGGCGAATCGGCCAGCGCGGACTCGAGCGCCGTGCGCAGCGACTCCGCGCCCGGCAGCGCCTGCTGGCGGACGCGCTGCAGCGCGGCGCTGGGCAGGTAGCGTGCAGCCATGTCGTAGGCGTCGAGCGCACCATCGGCGACCAGTGCATCGAGTGCGGGGCGCAGGCCTTCGCTGGCCTGCAGCGCGGACTCGGCGTCGGCCGCCTGCACGGTCAGTACGTAGCGCACGTCGGGCGCGCCCAGTTCGTCGCGCAGCTGCGCGTCGCGCTCGAGCAGGGGCGCGGGCACGGGCGTCAGCTTGGCCAGGTCGTTCTGCCAGAACGGGCCCGGCCGCCACGCGATCACCGCCAGCGCCAGCAGGGCCAGGGCGAGCAACGACCAGCGCGGACGCGGCAGCCGCTCGATCCGCTCCCAGATGCGGCGCAGCCGCGGCGACGTGGCGACGTCGCGCCGCGCCGGATCGATCAGCGCCGGCAGCAGGAAGCGCGTGCACAGGGCGGCGGTGGCCAGGGCGACGATGGTGAACACCGCAAGCTGGCGCAGGCCGTCGACGCCGGAGAACAGGAAGGTCAGGTAGGCGATGCAGGTCGCGGCCACGCCGGTGGCGAGCGTCGGCCACAGCGCGCGCACGCTGTGCCAGGGCGACAGGCCCGCGCGCTGCTGGCTGAAGAAGTGGATGGGGTAGTCCTGCACCACGCCGATCAGGGTGAAGCCGAAGGCGATGGTGATGCCGTGCACGCGGTCGCCGAACAGCAGCACCAGGCTGGCCAGGCCGGCGATGCCGGCGCTGGCCAGCGGCAGCGCGCCGAGCAGCGGAATCTTCCAGCTCCGATAGGCCAGCAGGAGCAGCAGCACCAGGCCGATACTGTCGACGGTGCCGATCCAGCCGGCCTCGCGCGCGGTGCGGCTGCCGATCTCGTCGGCGAAGGCGCCCGGGCCGCTGAGTTCGAGATCGCCCGGGGCTGCGCCGCGCGCCATGGCGTGCGCGTCCTGGATCGCCGCCACCGCTTCGCGCTGCCCGTCGGGATCGAAGCCGGCCGCGCGGGTTTCCACCAGCAGCAGCGCCTGCGTGCCGCCGCGGTCGAACCAGACCTCGTGCAGGGTCTGCGGCGCACGCGCCGGCAGCCAGGCTTCGGCCAGGCGCAGGGTTTCCAGGGTCGGGTCGGACGGCAGCAGCGGCTCGACCAGATCGCCCGCGGGCGATCCCAGGTCCTGCAGGCGCTGTTCGATCTCGGCCTGCAGGAAGTCCGCGTCGAGCGGCTGCGTATCGAGCGTGGACGAGAGCAGGTAGCGGTACGGACGCAGCCGCTCGGGGATCGCGTCGAGCCCGGCATTGGCGCCGTTGGCCACGAAGCCGAAGCGCGCGTCGGCCGACAGCGTCGCGGCGATCGCCTGCGACCGCGCCGCCAGCGTTTCGGCGTCCGCGCCCGACAGTGCGAGCAACAGCAGTCGCGCGCCCGGGCCCTCGCCCAGCTCGTCGATCAGCAGCTTCTGCTCGGGCGTGCGCGGGTCGGGCAGGAAGCGGCGCAGGTCGCCGCTGAACGACAGCGTCTGCGACAGCCATGCACCGACCGCGAGCAGCAGCGCCATCCAGCCCAGCGCCCCGGCCAGGCGTGCACGTGCGCTCATCCGGCGGCGTGTGCGCGGCACAGGGCCGCGATGTCGGCTGCCTCGCCCGCGGCGAGCGCCGCCTGCGCCGCGCCCGCCATCAGCGTGCGCTGCGCGGGGCCCTTGGCCGGCAGGGTTTCGATGCAGCGCAGCTCGCCGCCGTCGCCGTGGAGGACGATGCCCTGCAGGCGGTCGGCCAGCGCCCGGTCGCGCGGCACCAGGCGCAGCGCCCAGTGCGCGGGCGTGCCCTGCGCGTCGACCGTGTAGTGCCGGCGCAGCGCCTCGACGTCGCCCGACAGCAGCGCGCCGAAACTGGTCTGCAGCGCCGCCAGTTCCGGTGCGCGGGTCAGCGCGAAGCGGCGCTCCGGCCTGCCCTCGCGCGCCAGCACCGCGTGGCCGTCGCGGATCGTGGTGGTCTCGGCATAGGGCGCGCGCACCTCGCGCACCAGGGTGTCGGCATCCGGGCGCCGGTATTCGCCCGACAGCCGCAGCGGCGCCTTGAGCATCGGCGATTCGCGCACCTCGACGAACGGCGTGGCCGCCGGGACCGGGCGCGCCAGGCCGCGCAGGATCGCCGCGCTATCGGGGCCGGCCTGCGCCCAGGCCGGCGGCAGCGCCGCGAACAGGACCAGGCAGGCCGCCAGCCGGCGCTCCCGATGGGACACCCGCCGGCGCGGCGTGCGGAGCTTGCTCGTGTTCGTCGACATGCCAGAAATCGTAGAAGTTGAACCAGTTGTAGGGAGCGTGCCGCGCGTGATGTTCCAGCCTGCCCGCGTAACGCTCGATGAGCGTGGCCAGGGCCTCGTCGCGGCGGCCGCGCGGCAGGTCGATGCCGTCGCTGAACTCCTCGAAGGCCAGCCGGTAACGGTTGCCGCCAAGATACAGGCCGAACCCCAGCATCACCGGCAGCCGCAGCACCGCCGCCATCTGCCACGGGGCCAGCGGGAAACGGGCCGGCGCGCCGAAGAACGGCACGCGGACGGCGCGCTGCCCGGGCAGGGCGCGGTCGACCAGCAGCGCCACCAGCGCGCCCTCGCTGGCCGCCTGCTGGATCTGCAGCATCAGCGCGGGGCCGTCCTGGCCGGCGTCGATCACGCCGGCGGCGATCTCCGGCGCGAGCGCGTCGAGCACCTGGGTGACCGCCTTGCTGTGCGCCTTGTCCAGCACCACGCGCAGCTTGAGCCCGGGCCGCTTGCGCGACAGCACGCGCATGACCTCGAAGCTGCCCAGGTGGGAGCCGAACAGCAGCACGCCGCGACCCTCGTCCACCTTGGCCGCGAGCGCCTCCAGTCCGCTGACCTCGATGCGGAAGCGGCGCTCCTCGCCATCGAGCAGGAACACGCGGTCGAGGATGGTGGAGGCGAAGGCGTGCACGTGGCGCGCGCCGTCGAGCAGGGTCGCCGGCCGTCCCAGCGCACGCCCGAGGAAGTCGATCGAAGCGCGCCGCTCCGGGCCGCGCCGCAGCAGGAAATACAGGCTGATCGGGTACAGCAGCAGCCGGGCGAGCGGGCGCCCGCCGTAGCGGCCGACCATGCGCATCGTCCAGGCGCCGATCCGCCCGCCGCCTTCCGGCCGCTGTTTCCAGTCCACGCTCATGGCTGCGCCCGCGCCCCCCCGGCGGCGATGTCCCCGCTGGCGATTGTCGCCCCGCCGCGCAGCACGTGGAACCGCCAGCGCGCGTCCGGCGGGCCTGCCAGCGTCTCCAGTTCGATCCGCGCGGTCTCCCCCGGCAGCAGCGGCTGCAGGAACTTCACCCGCCCCAGGCGCAGGGCGCCCTGCAGGCCGTGGGCCTGTTCGATGGCCTCGACCACGCGGTCGAGCACCACCACGCCCGGCACCACCGGACGGCCCGGGAAGTGCCCGGGCAGGCAGGGATGCCCCGGGTCGATCACGAACTCCAGCACCAGCTACTCCCAGCCGTCGAGGATCGCCTGGACGCGCGCCTGCGCCTGCTCGGCCAGCAGCTGACGGGACACCGGACGGCCGTCCACGCGGGTCCGCAGCGGCGCGCCGAACCCGACCCGGATCGTACCGGGCCGCACCCGGAAGAAACCGTCGACGGGCAGCACGCGGCCGGCGCCGTGCAGGGCCACCGGCACCACGTCCACGCCCGCGTCGATCGCCGACTGCAGGGAGCCGGCCTTGAACGGCACCATCGTCCCGTCGCGGCTGCGGGTGCCTTCCGGGAACAGGCACAGGCTCTGCCCGTCGGCCAGCAGGGCGGCGGCCTGGCGCCGGAACAGCGCGCCGGCGCGGGCGCTGTCGCGCACGATGAACAGCATGCCGGTCGCGCAGGCATACCAGCCCACGAACGGCACCCGCTTCATTTCCTGCTTGAGCAGGAAGCGCAACGGCACCGGGATCGCGCGGAACAGCGCGCAGATGTCGATCACCGACTGGTGGTTGGCGACGAACAGGCAGGGCCGCGAGAAATCGATCCGCTCCCGGCCCTCGACCTGCAGCCGCGCGCCGGCGCCCCACAGCAGGCCGGGCGCCCAGCAGCGCGCGGCCATGCGCAGCGGCAACCGCGCGCCGGGGCCGGAGAACGGCCGCACCAGCAGCGCCAGGGTGATCCAGCCCGCCGTCCACGCCAGCGTGAAGGCGAACTGCACCGTGTTCCAGACACGCCAGGCCAGGCCGTCGCCGCGAGGTGCGGGAATGGCGCCCGCCCCGCCGTCGGCAGCGCCGTCCACCGCCTCCCCGGGCGGATCCGCCCGCAGCCCGTGCCCGGTCATGCCGTCCATCAGCGCAGGAAATCCCGCCAGAACGCGGGCCCGAGCCCGCCGAGGCGGCGCAGGAAGCCGAAGAAGCCCTGCTCGCGGTCGGGGAAACGGCGCCGCCGCCACTGGAACTCGAGCGCGAACAGCCCGCCCACCAGCCCGTAGTTGAGCAGGTTGGCGAACCAGGACCACTGCTCGTGGGTGATCGGATACGGCGACGCGACCCCGGCCTGGGCCAGCAGTCCGCCCGGCTCGGCCAGCAGGGCCAGCACCAGGTTGGCCAGGCCGAGCAGGATCAGCGCCCCGGTCCACAGCCCGGTGAGGCTGCGGGCGTAGGCGGCCACGTCCGGTCGCAGCTGCGCCGGCGGGACGCCATCCAGGCCGGACACGATGCGGGTGATCAGCGGCACTCGTCCCGGCGCCAGGCTGCGGCCGAACACCCAGGCCACGAGCGCGACGAAGGCGACCGGCGCGACCAGCAGCGGCAGCGTCGCCAGCCCGGCGCGGTACAGCCACCAGCTGCCGGCGGCCAATGCGACCGTCACCGGGAACGCCCAGGCGCGCAGCCGCGCCAGCGGCGCGATCATCACCAGCAGCACCAGCACCAGCAGCGCGGCCAGGGCCAGGCGCGCGTCGCCGCCGGCGCTGGCGCCATGCGCCAGCAGCGCGTAAGCCACCGCCAGGACGATCTGGATTGCGAGGATCAAGTCGTTCGGTGCTGCTGGACGTGTTCGGACAGGGCGCGCAGCGAAGCGAAGATGCGCCGGTTCTCGTCCGCATCCGAGCGCAGCTGGAAGCCGTAGCGCTTGCTGATCGCCAGCGCCAGCTCCAGCGCATCGATCGAGTCCAGGCCCAGCCCGGCGTTGAACAGGGGCGCCTCGGGGTCGATGTCCGCCGCTGTCACGCCGTCGAGGTTCAGGCTTTCGACCAGGAGTTCGGCGAGTTCGCGTTCGGCATCGGTTTGCACGGACATGGCAGGCAGGTTGGCGGACAGGCCCGCAACAATCGTGCATCGGGGCGCGCGGCGCAAGCGCGGAAGGCCCTGCCCGGCGGCGCGGCGGCCGCCGGACCCTTCAGGAAGCCCACGGGACCTCCGCTATCATGCGCACCCGTTCAGCAACCCGCAGCCCGCCCCGACAGGATGGCCAGCCCCGCATCGCCCGCCTCCGACCCAGCCGCGCCTGGGGACTGCGACGTCCTGGTGATCGGCGGTGGGCCGGCCGGCAGCACCGCCGCGGCCCTGCTGGCGCGCCGCGGCTGGCGGGTGGTGATGCTGGAGAAGGACGCGCACCCGCGCTTCCACATCGGCGAATCGCTGCTGCCGATGAACATGCCGATCCTGGCCGAACTGGGCGTGCTCGACCAGGTGCGCGCCATCGGCGTGCACAAACCCGGCGCCGACTTCCCGCTGCTGGAAATGGCCGGCAAGCGCTACGTGTTCCGCTTCAGCCGCGCGCTCGATCCGCGCCACGACTACGCGGTGCACGTGCGCCGCGACCAGTTCGACCAGCTGCTGTTCGAGCACGCGCGCGCCGCCGGGGTCGACGCGCGCCAGCGCACCCGGGTGGTGGACGTGGCCTTCGGCGCCGACGGCCGCCCGGCCGTGGTGGAAGCGCGCGACGCGGACGGCCGGTCGCTGCGCTGGGCGCCGCGCTACCTGCTCGACGCCAGCGGCCGCGACACCTTCCTGGCCTCGCGACGCAAGTACAAGCGCAAGGATCCGCGGCACCAGTCGGCGGCGCTGTTCAGCCATTTCCGCGGCGTCGCCCGCCACGCCGGCGAGGACGCGGGCAACATCACCGTGGCGCGGTTCGACCAAGGGTGGTTCTGGCTGATCCCGTTGCCCGACGACATCATGAGCGTCGGCGCGGTGTGCTTCCCGGACTATCTCAAGCAGCGCAGCGACGACGGCGGCCGCATCGACAACGAGGCGCTGCTGATGCGCACCCTGCAGGCCAATCCCGAGGTGTGGCGGCGCATGCAGGGCGCCACCCGGGTTGCGCCGGTGCACGCGACCGGCAACTACTCGTACGGCTCCACGCGCATGGCCGGGCCGGGCTGGATGCTGGTCGGCGATGCCTATGCCTTCGTCGACCCGATCTTTTCCTCCGGCGTGTACCTGGCCATGGACAGCGCGCGCCGGGCCAGCGACGTCGTCGATGCGTCGTTGCGCGACCCGGCGCGCGAAGCGGCCCTGCAGGCGGCCATGCAGTCGCGACTGCGGCGCGGCCTGCGCCACTTCACCTGGTTCATCCACCGCTTCAACACGCCGGTGATGCGGCGCCTGTTCTCGGCGCCGCGCAACGACTGGCAGCTGGAACAGGCGGTGATCTCGATGCTGGCCGGCGACGTGTTCGACAACGCCGCGGTGCGGCGGCGACTGCATGTCTTCCGGCTGATCTACGCCCTCAACGCCGTGGCGATCGCGCCGCGCGCGCTGCGCGGCTGGATGCAGCGCCGCCGCCAGGCGCGCTCCAGCTTCCGCGGCGACACCCTGCAGGAGGGCAACCCGTGAGCCGACCCGCCCCGATCCCCCCCGTCGCGCCGCACCTGCGCGTGGAGTACGTGGACGCCGCGCCGGCCGACGTGCTGGCCGCCGACGACGTGCTGGCGGTGCTGGGCTTCGGCGCGGGTGCGCCATGCCTGGACGACCCGCGCTACCTGCGCGTGCCGCTGCAGCCGCACGGCCGCGCGCCGCTGGAGGTCTGGCATGCGCTGGCGCCGGTGCGCAGCGGACGCACGGGCGAGATCGCCTGGTCGTGCGACGGCCAGCTGCTGTTCGGCGCGATCGAAGTCGACGAGCCCGAGGGCCATACCGGCCTGGGCGACAACAGCGGCATCCTGCTGGCCGCCGAGCATGCCTACCGGCAGATGACCGGCTTCGTCGGCGCCAGCGAATACCCGCACCTGCTGCGGGTCTGGAACTACCTCGACGCCATCACCCTGGGCGAAGGCGACGCCGAGCGCTACCGCCAGTTCTGCGTCGGCCGCGCGCGCGGGCTGGGCGATTTCGACGCCACTTCCCTGCCCGCCGCCACCGCCATCGGCCGCTGCGACGACGCGCGCACGGTGCAGGTGTACTGGCTGGCCGCGCGCGCACCGGGTGCGCCGGTGGAGAACCCGCGCCAGGTCAGCGCCTACCGCTACCCGCGCCAGTACGGCCCGCAGCCGCCGAGCTTCGCCCGCGCGATGCTGCCGCCGGCCGGCGGCCGCATGCCGCTGCTGCTCTCCGGCACGGCGGCCGTGGTCGGCCACGCCTCGAAGCACGCCGCCGACGAGCTGCTGGCCCAGCTGGACGAGACCTTCGCCAACTTCGACGCGTTGCTGGGCGCGGCCCGCGAGCGCGAGCGCGGCCTGCCCGCCCAGTTCGGCGCCGGCACCCGGCTCAAGGTCTACGTGCGCGACCGCGAGGACCTGCCGGTGGTCGAGCGTGCGCTCGAGGAGCGCTTCGGCGACCGCGTGCCGCGCATCCTGCTGCACGCGGCGATCTGCCGGCGCGAACTGGCCGTCGAGATCGACGGCGTGCACGACGCTGGCTGAGTCCTCACGCCGCGGCGGTCACACTCGGCCCCGGCCCGGCGTCCTGTCACCGGGCATCACGCCCGCACTCGTGGAGAAACGCACATGGGAATGATCAGCCTGGTCTGGGGCATCCTGGCCATGATCTGGATGGTCCTCGCGCTGGTTCCGGTCATCGGGATCACCAACTGGCTGCTGATCCCGTTCGCCGCGGTGGGCGCGATCATCGCCGCCGTCGGCCTGCTGTTCACCCGCAGCGGGCGCCGCGGCCGCGCCAAGGCCGGGCTGGTGATCAACGGCATCGTGATCTTCGTGGCGATCTGGCGCCTGGGCCTGGGCGGCGGCCTGATCTGACGCCGGCCCGGGACGTTCTGTCCCGGCCTCCGGCCATGGGCGGCGCGTAGAATGCCGCCCATGGCCTATCCCGATACCCGCATGCGGCGGATGCGCCGCGACGACTTCTCGCGCCGGCTGATGCGCGAGACCAGCCTCACCACCGACGACCTGATCTATCCGGTGTTCGTGCATGAGCCCTCGGGCCGCGCGCCGGTGCCCTCGATGCCGGGCGTAGAGCGGGTGTCGATCGACGAACTGCTGCGCGTGGCCGAGACCGCCAGCGAGCTGCGCGTCCCGGCGCTGGCCCTGTTCCCGGTGACCGCGCCGGAAGCCAAGTCGCTCGACGCCGCGGCGGCCTGGGACGACGAAGGCCTGTGCCAGCGCGCGGTGCGCGCGCTCAAGGCGCGCTTCCCGCAGCTGGGCGTGATCACCGATGTCGCGCTCGATCCCTACACCTCGCACGGCCAGGACGGCCTGGTCGACGCCGACGGCTACGTGGTGAACGACGACACGGTCGAGGCCCTGGTCCGGCAGGCGCTGTCGCACGCGCGCGCCGGCGCCGACGTGGTCGCGCCCAGCGACATGATGGACGGGCGCATCGGCGCGATCCGGGTGGCGCTCGAGGCCGAAGGCTTCGCCCACACCCGCATCCTCGCCTACGCCGCCAAATATGCCTCGGCCTTCTATGGCCCGTTCCGCGACGCGGTCGGCTCGGCCTCGGCCCTGGGCAAGGCCGACAAGAAGACCTACCAGATGGACCCGGCCAACAGCGACGAGGCGCTGCGCGAGGTCGCGCTCGATCTCGACGAGGGCGCCGACATGGTGATGGTCAAGCCCGGCCTGCCTTATCTGGACATCGTGCGCCGGGTGAAGGACCACTTCGGGGTGCCCACCTTCGCCTACCAGGTCAGCGGCGAGTACGCGATGCTCAAGGCAGCCGCCGCCAACGGCTGGCTGGACGAGCGCGCCTGCGCGCTGGAGGCGCTGCTGGCGTTCCGCCGCGCCGGCGCCGACGGCGTGCTGACCTACCACGCGCTCGACGCGGCGCGCTGGCTGCGCGGCAACTGAGCCAGCCGCCCGCGCCGCCCGATCGCCGGGCGGCGCGCCAGCCAGCGACTCCGTCCCGCGGCGCGCCGTGCAAACGCGCGGGCCGGCGTTCTATGCTGGCGCCGGACACGTGTCCCGGCACGCCGCGCGGCGGCCGACTCCTCCAGGAGGCTGCATGAGCAAGTTCGCCGTGTTCGGACACCCGGTCGCGCACTCCCTGTCGCCGCGGATCCACCTCGCGTTCGGTCGCCAGCTCGGCATCGGGCTGCAGTACGAGGCGATCGACGCCCCGCCGGAACTGTTCTTCGAGGCACTGGAGGCCTTCGCCGCGGCGGGCGGGGCCGGCGCCAACATCACCCTGCCGCTCAAGGAGTCGGCCTTCGGGCTCAGCGCCACCACCACCGAGCGCGCGCGCCGCGCCGGCGCGGTCAACACCCTGGCCCGGCTCGACGGCCAGTGGCACGGCGACAACACCGACGGCGCCGGGCTGGTGCGCGACCTCACCGGGCGCCACCAGCTGGACCTGCGCGGACGGCGCACCCTGCTGATCGGTGCCGGCGGCGCGGCGCGCGGTGTCGCACCGTCGCTGCTCGATGCCGGCATCGCCGACCTGTTCCTGGTCAACCGCACCCCGCAGCGCGCCGATGCGCTGGCCGATGCGCTGGGCGAACCCGCGCGCGTGCACCCGCGCCACATCGGCGACCTGCGCGAACTGGGGGAGTTCGACCTGGTGGTCAATGCCACCTCGGCCGGGCGCGGCGGGGAGCTGCCGCAGCTGCCGCGCTCGCTGCTGGGCATGCGCAGCGTGGCGGTGGACCTGAGCTACGGCGAGGCGGCAATCCCGTTCATGGCCTGGGCGCGCGCCCACGGCGCATACCGCGCCATCGACGGGCTGGGCATGCTGGTGGAGCAGGCCGCGGAAAGCTTCGCCCTGTGGCACGGGGAGCGGCCGCAGACCGACGAGGTGTACGCCGAACTCGACGCCCGCCACGCCGCGCTCGTCACCGCCGACTGAGTCCGGACCTACAGCAGGCCCTCGCGCTTGATCGCCAGGTACCGCTCGACCAGCGCCGCCGGCAGCTGCTCGGCGGTGACGTCGAGCACCTGCACGCGGTGCCGGCGCAATGCGTCGTGGGCCGCGGCGCGCTGGGCGAGGTAGCGCGCGGTCGCTCCGGCGCGCACCGCGGCGGCGACGTCCGCCACCTCCTCTTCCAGCACCTCGTCGAGGGCGCGCTCGCGCAGCGAGGCCACCACCACCAGGTGCCGCGACTGCAGCATCCGCACCGCGGCCAGCACGTCCTCGATGTCCTCGTCGCGCAGGTTGGTGACCAGCATCAGCAGCGCGCGCCGGCGCTGGCGCAGCGACAGTTCGGTGGCCGCGGCCAGGTAGTCGGTGGCGACGGGCTCGGGTTCCAGGTCGTAGCTGGCGCGCAGCAGGGTGTCGATCGCGGCCATGCCGCGCCGCGGCGGCACCCAGCGGCGCTCGCCGCCGATCGCCAGCATGCCGACCGCATCGCCCTGGCGCAGCGCCAGGTAGGCCACCAGCAGCGAGGCGTCCAGGGCGTGATCGAAGTGCGCCAGTGCCGCGCGCTGCTCGGTGGCGGGTTCGCGCGCGAGCATGCGCCGGCCGGTGTCGAGCACCACCACCAGCTGCTGGTTCTTCTCGTCCTGGTACTCGCGCGAGATGAGCTTGCGCGCGCGCGAGGTGGCCTTCCAGTCGATCTGGCGCAGGCTGTCGCCGACGCGGTATTCGCGCATCTGGTGGAAGTCGGTGCCCTCGCCGCGGCGGCGCCTGATGTGCGCGCCCATCATCCGCGAGGCCTGTTCGGCGCTGACCAGGGCGAACTTCGTCAGCGGCGCGAAGTTGGGGAACACGCGCACGCGCTGCGCGGCGCCGGCCAGCGCCAGCTGCCGCCACAGCCGCAGCGGCGAGTGCAGCAGCAGGTGCACGCCGGCGAAGCCGAAGCTGCCGCGCGCGTCGGGGCGCAGCCGGTAGTCGAAGGCGGCGACGGTGCCCGGCACCAGGCGCAGCCGCCGCGGCAGGCCCTCGACCTCCCAGCCGCCCGGATGCAGGTCGTGCACGTCCACCCGCGCGCCGCGGTGTCCGGGTTCGAGCTCCAGCCGCACCGCGCGCTCCACGCCCAGGGCCAGCGCCTCGGGCACGCGCCGCGCCACGTCGGGCAGCGGCGTGCGCAGCAGCAGCGCCAGGTCGAGCAGGGCCAGCGTCGCCAGCGCGCCGCCGGCCAGCGTCCATCCCCAGGCAGGCAGCCAGCCGAGGCTGGTCGCGGCGCCCAGCAGCCCCCAGGCCACCGCGGCGATCACCATGGCCGGCGCCGGCCGCGGCAGGTAGCGGCGGCGCACGGGACCGGCGTGGGCGGAAGCTTCGCTCACTTGCGCGGCGCGTCCACCTTGGCCAGCAGCGCGTGCAGCACCTGGTCGGCGTCCTGCCCTTCGATCTGCAGTTCCGGCGCCAGCGCGATGCGGTGGCGCAGCGCCGGCAGGGCCACGTCGCGCACGTCGTCGGGCGTGACGAAATCGCGCCCCGACAGCACCGCCTGCGCGCGCGCGGTGCGCACCAGCGCCAGGCTGCCGCGCGGTCCGGCGCCCAGCGCGATGCCCGGCCAGCCGCGGGTGGCCGCCACCAGGCGCACGGCGTAGTCGATCACCGCCGGGTCGAGCGTGGTCGCGGCGGTGCCCTGCTGCAGGGCGACGATGCCCTCGGCGTCGAGCACCTGCCGCACCTGCTCCAGGTCGAAGCCGGCCGCGACGCTGCCGTGGCTGATCGCGGTGACCATCGCCACCTCGTCGGCGTGCGCGGGATAGTCGATCAGCACCTTGAGCAGGAAGCGGTCGAGCTGCGCCTCGGGCAGCGGGTACGTGCCCTCCTGCTCGACCGGGTTCTGCGTGGCCAGGGTCATGAACGGCGGCGGCAGGGCGAAGCTCTGGCCCTCGATGGTCACCTGCTGCTCCTGCATCGCCTCGAGCAGCGCCGACTGGGTCTTGGCCGGCGCGCGGTTGATCTCGTCGGCCAGCAGCAGGTTGGTGAAGATCGGGCCGCGGCGCATGCTGAAGGTCTCGCTGCGCGCGTCCCACACCGCATGCCCGCTGACGTCGCTGGGCATCAGGTCCGGGGTGAACTGCACGCGCGCATGGCCGCAGCCCAGCGCGCGCGCCAGCGCGCGCACCAGCAGGGTCTTGCCCAGGCCCGGCACGCCCTCGATCAGCACGTGGCCGCCGGCCAGCAGCGCCACCAGGATCTGGTCGAGCACCTCGGCCTGGCCGATGAAGGCTTTCGACACTTCGTCGCGCACGCGCGCGACGCGTTCGACCAGGGCATCGCCGGTCACCGGCGCGGAGGGGGTAGCGGTGTCGCTCATAGTCGTTTTCTCATCTCGACGAGTCGGGCCACGCGCAGGCGGAAATCGCCGGCATCGCGCGGTCGCGGGGAACGCAGGGCGTGTTCGATCTCGGGCGCCGGCAGGCCGGTGCGCGCGGCGATGGCCTCGGCCTGGGCGACGCCCCCCAGCGCGGCCGCCAGGGGGTCGCGGCGACGCAGCCGCGCCAGGAAGTTCTCGCGCATGGCTGCGTGCAGCAGGGCGGTCAGCCCATGCCGGCGCAGGTGTTCGCCGCTGGCCTGGATGTGCTCGAGCAGCGAACGGCGCTCCTGCGGCGGCGGCGGCATCGCCGGGCCGACGCGCTGCAAGCGCATCCACAGCCAGGCCAGCAGCGCCAGCAGCAGCGGCAGCCAGGCCATCCACGCGCGATCGAGCAGCAGCCGCCACAGCGGCGGCATGTCCGCCGCGTAGACCAGGTGCATGCGCCCATGGCCGTAGTTGGGCGCGAGCAGCTGGCGCGCCAGCGCCAGGTGCGGCGTTTCGCGCAGGTTGCGGTTGTCGATGAAATCGGCGGAGGCGAGCACGTCGACCACCCCGTCGCCACGCGCCAGCCGCACGAACACGAAGCCCGCGTTGAAGTCGCCCCAGGACAACACCGGATTGGACTGCGGAGCGAAGCGCGTGCCGCCGCAGAATTCGACGTGCCGTTCCTGCCCGGGCACCAGCAGCTCCTCGCATTCGCCACGGCCGGGCCGCAGGCTCACTTCCAGGCGCGCCAGCAGGTCGCCGGGGCGCATCGCGTCCACGCGCTGGCCGCGCGGGGTGGTCACCAGCAGGTGTCCGCCTGCCTCCACCCACGCAAGCAGCCCATCGATGTCGCGCGCGGTCAGCGTGCGTGGATCGCCGAGCAGCAGCACGGTATCGCGCCGGCCCGGCAATGCCCGGGCGAAATCGAGCCGCTGCCGCGACTCGACCTCGAGCCCGTCGGCGCGCAGCGCCAGCTTGAGCGCGTAAAGCGGGTTGTAGGCGGCCTCGCCCGCCGGAGGCAGCACCTTGGTCTCCGTCACGCGCTCGTAGGTGCGGTGCCACCACCCCGCCAGCAGCCCCAGGCAGGCCAGTGCCAGCACCACCAGCGCGGGCGTGCGCCACCGGCTCACCCGGCCCACCCGAAGCGCAGCGACAGGTCCGACAGCAGCGATTCGAAGTCCGCCTCATCCGGCAGGCGCTGCGCATATGCCGCGAGCTGCCAGACGCGGACCATGCGCGCGAAACTCTCGCGGTCGGTGGCATCGGGCATGCGACGCGAGGCGCGCAGGCACTCGGCCTCGGTGGCGCCCGGCACCAGCGCGATGCCGATGCGCGCCGCCATCGCCTCGACGCTGCCGCGATACAGCAGCGCCAGGGCGCGTCGCGGCCGGCCCTCGTGCCACAGCCGGCGCGCTTCCGCCGCGAGGTTGCGGGGCAGGTGTTCGGGCTCGACCGCCTCGCCGACCTCAACCGGACTGTCCTGCGCGCGGCGGGCCGCCGCGCCGCGCATCCACGGCAGCCAGCGCTTCGCCGTCAGCGCGGCCCCCAGGGCGAGCAGGCCGACCAGGATCCACAGCCCGAACTCGCCCAGCACCGCCACCAGCTTGCCCAGCGTGCCCAGCCAGCCCGGGAGCTCGGCGGGGCTGGGCACGTCCGGGGTGCGCCGCGGTTGCCAACGCGTCTCGGTGCGGCTGCGGTTGAGCAGCGGATCCTCGTAGGCGCGCTTGACCGCCTGGCGGAACGGCGCGTCGTCGACCACTGCGTCCTGTCCGAACACGCGCGGCAGCGTCGGGGCCTTGCGCGCGCCGGGCACTTCGACCGTGGCCGCCTGCTGTGCCGCCTGCTCGCGCTGCTCCTGCAGTCGCTGTCCGACCTGTGCCGCGGCCGGCGGTGCGAGCAGCGGCAACGCCGCGAGCGCGAGCAGCAGCCCGGCGGCCTGCGACAGGCGTGCGCGCATGCGCCGCAGCACGATTTCGATGTCCCAGGCCTCGATCCTGACCCGGCGGTTGAGGTAGAGGCCGAAGCCCGCGCCGACGTGGAACGGTTCGACCGCCGAGATCGCCAGCCACAGCGCGCCGTTGAGCGCGAGCTGGGCGAGCCGCGGCGGCTCGCTGGTGAGCAGGGCCCACATCGCGCGTGCCGACTCGGACAGCAGTTGCTCGGGCACGAACATCAGCACCAGCGACAGCAGCGAGACGAACAGCACCAGGACGAACAGCAGGCACACGCCCGACAGCAGCAGCGCATGGCCCTGGATGCCGTCGACGATCACCGCGCGCCGCCGCGCCAGCGCCTCGCCGCTGACCCCCTCGAGCTGCTCCACCGGCAGCGCGATCGAACGCCATGGGCTGGGCCGGCGCCAGCCAAGCCGGCCCAGCGCACCGCGCCAGCCGCCCGCGCGCAGCGAGGACAGCGCCTGGCGCGTGTCCGGCGGGTCGCCGAAGACCGCGCGCGAGAGCACGGACAGCACGATGCGGTCGAACAGCGGCAGCAGCCACCACATCGCCAGCGTCGCCAGCCAGAGCGCGTCGAGCGCCCAGGCCGCGGCGTTGAGCAGGACGAACACGGGCAGGGTCGCTGCCGCCCAGGGCCGCCAGATCGCCCCGGCGTGGTGGCGCACCAGCGCATTGCCCAGCTCCATCGCTTCCCAGGGCGAACGCGGGCGCAGCTCGACCCGGACCTGGTCAAGGCGCATGCGGCGGTTCCTCGCTGCCTGCCTGCCGGCCTCCACGAAGGGCCACCGGCATCGCCGGATCCGCGCGCCCGCCGAACGCCAGCCAGCCCAGCACCAGCACCCACAGCACGGCGCCGACGCCGAACTTGACCGTTGCCGGGATCGAGCCGGTCGACGACCAGAACGCCTCGACGAATGCCGCGAACACCAGCATCGCCAGGATCCCCAGGCACAGCCGCGCGCCCACGCGCCCCGCTGCGGCCAGCGCATCGACGCGGCGCAGCCGCCCGGGCGCCAGCAGCGCCAGCCCGAGCCGCAGTCCGGCGGCGCCGGCGATCACGATCGCCACCAGCTCCGGAGCCGAATGCCCGGCCACGAAGCGCCAGAACGGATCGCCGTGGCCGATCGCCTGCAGGTGCCCGGCCACCGTGCCGAGCACCGCGCCGTTGAACAGCAGCACGAAGGCCGTGCCCACGCCGGCCAGCAGGCCCGAGGCGAACGTGCGGAAGCCGATGCTGACGTTGTTGTAGATGTAGTAGCCGAACATCGCCAGGTCGCTGCCGCTCTCGCGGCCCAGCTTGTGGCGCGCGTCGCCCGGGTCGTACATGGCCTCGAACTGGGCCAGCTGCTGCGGATTGAACACGCTGTGCGCCAGCTCGGGCCACTGCTGGACGGCGAGGAACAGCGCCACGCCCGGCACGGCGAACAGCACCGCCGCCAGCCACAGGCAGCCGCGCTGGGCACGGACCAGGCGCGGGAAGTCGGCCGCCAGGAAGCGCAGCGCGCGTCGCCACGGCGGCGGCGGCGCGCGGTAGAGCACGTCGTGGCCGCGCTGCATCAGCGCCTGCAGGCGCGCGGTCACCAGCGGGCTGTAGCCGCGCCGGCGCGCCAGCGCCAGCTGCTGGCACAGGCGCCGGTAGCGGGTCGGGATGTCCTCGTCGCGCGGCACGCCCTGGCCCCGGCGCGCCTGGCCGCGCGTGTCGAGCCACTGTTCGAACGCGCGCCATTCCGCTTCGTGGCGCGCGACGAAGGCCTCCTGCCTCATGCGCGCCGCCCCAGCAGCCACTGCGCGATGGCGAGCAGGCGGTCCACGCCCACCGGGCCCTGCCGTCCGGTCAACGGCGCGGCGATGCCGGCCAGTTCCTCCTGGCGCTGCGGCGTGAGCGTCCAGGCGCGCTCGGCGAACGCGATCAGCGCAGCCTGCTCGTCCGGCTGCAGCGGCACCGGCGGGGCCTGTGCCGGCGCCGGCGGCATGCCGGCGCCGTGGCCGCGGTCGGCCACGTGCACCACCATCGTCCGCGCCACCACGTCGCCCAGGCGCCGGCTCCAGGGATCGGCCAGGCTCGCCGCCAGGCCGAAGGCGTAGCCGAACGGCAGCATGTCCACGGTGCGCATCAGGTTGCGCAGGAACGAGGCCATCCAGCCCACCGGCGCGCCGTCGGCCGCGACCACCCGCAGGCCCAGCGCGCGCTTGCCCGGGGTCTGGCCGTGCCACAGCGCCTCGAACGCCACGGGGTAGCCCCACAGCACCAGGAACAGCAGGACCAGGTACAGGCCCATGCCCGCGCTGCCGAGCAGGCCGAACGCCATTGAAGCGATGAACACCAGCGCGAAGCGGATCGCCAGGTCGATCAGCCAGGCCAGCGCGCGCGGGACCGGGCCGGCGGCCGGCAGCCGCAGTGCGACGCCTTCGGGAGTGTGGATCTCGCGGACGGTATCGAGCATCAGCACGCCGCGCACGCGGCGGCGTCCGGCACGCGCGTCCCTGCGTCCCGCCCCCCGCACCCGCGTTGTGAGCGCTGGTCCCCGTGCACCGGGCTACTGTACGCGAGGCCCCCGGCTAGCGGGAGGCGTCGAGCAGGTATTCGTCCTTGAGCCGCACGTAGTGCTGCGCGCTGTAGTACAGCGCCTCGATCTGCGCGTCGTCGAGCTTGCGCACCAGCCGCGCCGGGTTGCCCAGCCACAGCTCGCCCTCGCCGACCACCTTGCCCGGCGAAACCAGCGCGTTGGCGCCGACGAAGCCGTGCTTCTTCACCACCGCCCCGTCCATCACCACCGCGCCCATGCCGATCAGGCAGGCGTCCTCGATGCGGCAGGCGTGGATGATGGCGCGGTGGCCGATGGTGACATCCTCGCCGATCACGGTGGCGAAGCCGCCGTCCTTCAGGTGCGGGCCGTCGTGGCTGACGTGCACCACCACCCCGTCCTGCAGGTTGCTGCGGGCGCCGATGCGGATGTAGTTGACGTCGCCGCGGATCACGGTCATCGGCCAGATCGACACGTCATCGGCCAGCACCACGTCGCCGATCACCTGGGCGGACGGGTCGATGAACACGCGCTCGCCCAGCTGCGGCACGCGGCCGCGGTAGGGGCGCAGGTTGGAAGGCCGGGACGTCATGGCCGCTATTGTAGGCCCCTCGCGCCCCCGGGGGCCCCGACTACACTGCGGCGCATGGAACCGGAGACCACGCTCGCCGAACTCGGCCCCACCCTGGCGCGGCTGCGCGCCGCCTGGCAGGCGCGCAAACCCGACCTGGCCCAGCGCCGCGACGACCTGGGGCGGCTGCGCGAGGCGCTGCGCGCGCGGCTGCCGGAGATGGCCGAGGCGATCGCGGCCGATTTCGGCCACCGCTCCCGGCACGAATCCCTGGTCGCCGACGGCATGACCGTGCTGGCCGGGATCGACCACCTGCAGCGCCACCTGCGCGGCTGGATGCGGCCGCGCCGGGTCGGTGCCGGCTGGCGGTTCTGGCCCGCGCGCGCGCAGTTGCGCAGCGAGCCGGTGGGCGTCGTGGGCGTCATCTCGCCCTGGAACTATCCGGTCAACCTGGCGCTTGCGCCGCTGGCCACGGCGGTCGCGGCCGGCAACCACGTCTTCCTCAAGCCCTCCGAACACACCCCGCGCAGCGCCGCCTTCCTGCGCGCGCTGCTGGCGCAGGTGTTTCCGCAGGACCGGGTGGCGGTGGCGACCGGCCAGTCCGAAGTGGGCGCGGCCTTCGCCGCGCTGCCGTTCGACCACCTGGTCTTCACCGGCTCGACGGCGGTGGGACGCAAGGTGATGGCGGCCGCGGCCGCCAATCTCACCCCGCTCACGCTGGAGCTGGGCGGCAAGTCGCCGGCGATCGTCTGCGCCGACATGCCCCCGGCGCGCGCCGCGGCGCGGCTGGCCACCGGCAAGTGGTTCAACGCCGGGCAGACCTGCATCGCTCCCGACTACGTGCTGGTGGTCGGCGATGCGGCCCGCCGCGACGCGCTGGCGCAGGCGCTGGCCGCCGAAGCGGCGGCGCGCTACCGCGACGGCGGCGACGACTACAGCCGCATCATCAACGACGCCCAGTTCGCGCGCCTGCAGGGCTGGCTCGACGAGGCGGCGGCCGCCGGCAGCCGGGTGCTCCGGCTTGCCGACCTGCACGACCCGGCGCGGCGCGTGTTCGCGCCGACCCTGGTGCTCGATCCCGCCCCCGACACCGCGCTGATGCGCGAGGAGATCTTCGGCCCGATCCTGCCGCTGCTGCGGGTGGACTCGCTCGAACAGGCCATCGCCTTCGTCAACGCACGCGACCGCCCCCTGGCCCTGTACCCGTTCAGCGACGATCGCGACAGCGTCGAGCGCATCCTCCGGAGCACCCTCGCCGGCGGCGTCACGGTCAACGACACCCTGGTGCATTTCGGCGTGGACGCGCTGCCCTTCGGCGGCGTCGGCGCCAGCGGCATGGGCGCCTACCACGGGCGCGCCGGTTTCGATGCGATGACCAAGCAGTTGCCCGTGCTGTGGCAGCCGCGCCGGGCCGCCACCGACCTGCTGCGTCCGCCGTACGCGCGGGTCTCGCGCCTGGTCGAGTGGCTGGCACGCTGAACGGGGAAGCGGCGTCGGTTCAAGGATGCGGGGCGCGGCGCCGATAGAGTGGCAAGACCTCCGGCCGAGCCCGACCATGTCCGTCGCCATCCAGCGTTGCCGCCGGGCTCCCGGCCCCCGGGTGCCGCCGGCCCGGCAGGGCCCGCGGTCCCGTACACGGGAGGCCGCGCGATGAACACGCAGCCCGGCGGGCAACCGCATCCGGTATCGGCGGCCGCGGCGGAGGCGATGGACCGGCTCTGGATCCGCAACCTGCTCGACGCCTCGGACGAGGTGATCTACTTCAAGGACCTGCAGAGCCGCTTCCTCCGCGTCAGCCTGGGCATGGCCAACCGCCATGGGCTGACCCAGGCGCAGCTGTCCGGCAAGACCGATTCGGACCTGTTCGCCGAGGCCCACGCCGCCAGCGCCCTGGCCGACGAGCGGGAGATCCTGCGCACCGGCCTGCCAATCGTGAACAAGGAGGAATGCGAGGGTTTCGCCGACGGCGCCGTGCGCTGGGTGTCGACCAGCAAGTTCCCGCTGCACGACATCGACGGCAGGATCGTCGGCACCTTCGGCGTCTCCCACGACATCACCCGGCGCGTGCTGGCCGAACAGGAGATGGTGCGCCTGGCCGAAGCTTCGGCCGCGGCCAGCGCCCGCCTGGCGCTGGTCGAGGCGCAGCTGCGTTCGGTGCTCAACGGTTCGGCCGACGCCATCGCCCAGTACGACCCCGACCTGCGCTACCGCTACATGAATCCGGCCGGCGAGCGCCTGCGCGGCCTGCCGCTGGCCGAACTCATCGGTCGCACCGATCGCGAGGTCCGGCCCGACCAGGCCGTGGAGTCGTGGGAGGCCGCGCTCCGGAACGTGCTGGACACCGGCAGCACCGGCGAACACGAATTCTCGATCACGATGCCCGACGGCAGCCAGGGCTGGTTCCACACCACGATCTCGCCGGAAACCGCCGTGGACGGCACGGTCATCGGGGTGCTCACCTCCACCCGCGACGTCACCGCGGCCAAGCGCGCCGAACGCGCGCTCGCGCACCAGGCCATGCACGATCCGGTGACCGGGCTGGCCAACCGCTACCTGCTGATGGACCGCCTGCAGCAGGCGCTGCTGCGGCTGGCGCGCAGCCCCGGGCGGGTGGTGCTGGTGTTCGTCGACCTCGACCAGTTCAAGGCGGTCAACGACGCCTACGGCCACGAGGTGGGGGACGAACTGCTGGTGCAGCTGGCGGCGCGGCTGTCGGCGATGCGCCGCCGCGAGGACACGGTGGCGCGCCTGGGTGGCGACGAGTTCGTGGTGCTGTGCGAACACGTGCAGTGCGACGCCAGCGTGCGCGAGATCGCATCGAAGATGGTGGATGCGCTGGCCGAACCGTTCGAGGTCGGCGCCGGGCTGCAGGTGCGGCTGTCGGCCAGCCTCGGCGTCGCCGTGGCCACCGATCCGGCCGCCAGCGCGTCCGACCTGCTGCGCAATGCGGACACGGCGATGTACCGGGTCAAGCAGCAGGGACGCAACGGCTTCCACGTGTTCGATGCGAGCGATGCGCTGTCCGACGGCACGCTCGAACTGGAGATCGACCTGCAGCATGCGCTCGCGCGCGGCCAGCTGGCCCTGGTCTACCAGCCGATGCATTCGCTCGAGGACCAGCGCCTGCTCGGCTTCGAGGCCCTGCTGCGCTGGCGGCACCCCACGCGCGGCACGCTGCTGCCGAAGGACTTCCTCGGCACCGCCGAACGCCTGGGACTGATGGGCCCGATCGGCGCCTGGGTACTCGACACCGCGTGCGCGCGCCTGTCCGCCTGGTCGCAGGACGCGCGGGACGCCGCGGCGCCCCTGCTGGTCGCGGTCAACGTGTCGGGCAACCAGCTGCGGGCGGCGGGCTTCGCCGACCAGGTGCGGCGCGCGCTCGCCGCCCATGCGCTCGCGCCGGCGCGGCTGCGGCTGGAGATCGGCGAACGCGACCTGATCCAGGACGACGTTCGCATCGAGGCCGCGCTGGTCGAACTGGGCGCGATCGGCGTGCAGCTGGCGGTCGACGACTTCGGCGCCTCGGTGACCTCGCTGGCGCGGCTGTCGAGCATCCCGGTCAGCGTGGTCAAGCTCGGCCGCTTCGCCGGCCTGCGCCAGCGCGAGATCATCGCGGCGGTCATCGCCACCGCGCACGGACTGGGCATGAGCGTGGTCGGCGCTGGCATCGAGGATGCCGGCCAGCTGGCCGAACTCAGCGACCTGGCCTGCGACGACGGGCAGGGCTTCCTGCTCGGACGGCCGCTGGAGGAAGCCGCGGTGCCGCGGCTGCTGCGCGAGGGTGGCGTCGAGCCGGCTGTGTCATAGTTCGCGGCCGATGGCGCGGCCAGCGCCGCCGCAGTACGACACCCGACCCATGCGCATCGCCAGCTGGAACGTCAACTCCCTCAACGTGCGCCTGCCGCACCTGACGCAATGGCTGCAGTCGTTCGCGCCGGACGTCGTGGGCCTGCAGGAAACCAAGCTCGAGGATCCGCGCTTTCCCGACGACGCACTGGCGGCGCTGGGCTATCGCAGCGTGTTCTGCGGGCAGAAGACCTACAACGGCGTGGCGATCCTGGCGCGCGAGCGCGCGATCGATCAGGTGCAGTACGGCATCCCCGGGTTCGAGGACGAGCAGAAGCGGGCGATCGCCGCCACCGTCGGCGACGTGCGCATCGTCAACCTGTACGTGGTCAACGGCCAGGACGTGGGCACCGAGAAATACGGCTACAAGCTGCGCTGGCTCGAGGCGGTGCGGGCCTGGCTGGCCGACGAACTGGTGCGCCATCCGCGCATGGTGGTGCTGGGCGATTTCAACATCGCGCCCGACGCGCGCGACGTGCACGATCCCACCGTCTGGAACGACGGGCACATCCTCACCTCCGCCGCAGAGCGGGAAGCGCTGCAGCGCCTGCTCGCGCTGGGGCTGCACGATGCGTTCCGCCTGCATCGCGAGGACGCCGGCATCTTCAGCTGGTGGGACTACCGGCAGGCGGCCTTCCGCCGCAACCTCGGCCTGCGCATCGACCTGACCCTGGTCTCGGACGCGCTGCGCGCGCACGCGGTGGAAGCCGACATCGACCGCGAACCGCGCACCTGGGACCGCCCCAGCGACCACGCGCCGGCCTGGGTGCGCCTGTCGGCCTGAGCGGGGCGCGTCCCGGACGCCACGCTGCCTTTCCGTACGTGCGGCGCGCCGACGCCGCCGGCAAGCTGCGCCACTCCCCGCCCTGCTTCCGCGGATGCGCCTGCCCTTCTCCCTCGGCGCCGCGCTGTGCCTGCTTCCACTGTTGGCTGAGGCCAGTCCCGGCCCGCCGAACTCCCTCCCTCGCAGTGCGACCTGTGACCGGCTACAACGTGCTGGTCGACGGCGGCGGGGTCTGGCTGTACCGCGCGCACGGCCTGCCGCGCGAGAACCGCATCCACGGCGGCGGGCTGAGCATCGACGGGCAGCTGCAGGCGGTCAGCGCAGCCGACGCGCTACGGCTGCGCGAACTGGAAGCGCAGGCGCGCGAGATGATGCCGCAGGCCACCGGGCTGGCACGCGAAGCCGTGGACCTGGGGTTCGATGCGCTGGCCGCCGTCGTCGACGGGCGGGGCGGCAGCCGGCGCAAGGCGCGGCAGGTCGATGGCATGCGCCAGCACGCCTTGGCCCATGTCGACCGCACCCTGGGCGCCGGCCGCTGGGACCAGGACGTGTTCGGCCCGGAGTTCGAGGCCGCGTCGAGCGCGCGGCCGAGCAGCTGGCCGCGAGCCTCGCGCGCAGCGTGCTGTTCGCCGTGTTCACGCGGAGCGGCTTGAGCGCCGCAGCGAGAAGATGGAAGCCGAAATCGAACGCCGCGTCGAGCCGCGGCGCGTTGCGCTGGAAGCACGCGCCGCGACACTGTGCGAGCAGGCCGCCCGCATCGACGAGCTGCAGCGCGCGCTCGAGTACCGGTTCGACGGCCGGCCGCTGCAGCTGCAGCTGCTGCGCCGCGAGGATCGCGCGCTCGCGCAGGCGGACGCCGACTGAAGGCTCAGCGCACCGTCGCGTCGCGCGACCCGGCCCGCCGCTGGAAGCAGTGGCGTCCGGCTGGATGCGCCCAGCCAGCGTCATCGCTGCCATCCGTCCGCCCACTGGCGGCGGCGAACACCGCGCACAGCCGGTAGCGATCGTCGCCCAGCACGGCATATCCGTAGGCCTGACCGGTCGCCGGATCGGCCAGCGACAGGACGTCGGCTCCCTCCAGCGCAGCGAGCGCGGCGGGCAGCGCGTCGTGCTGGCGGGCGTGCCGCTCGATCGCCGCCTCGAGCCGCATCAGTTCCTGCACGCGGCGTTCGTCGATCCGGGCCTGCCGCTGTTCGGCCGGCAGGCCGGTCAGCGCCAGGGCCACCGCCACCGTGGCGACGATCGCCGCTCCCGCGGCCACCACCAGGGCACGTCCGCCGACGCCGCCCGCGGGCTCGCGCTGCTCGTCGCGCAGGTCGGCCAGGTACCAGCCGAACACGGTGCCGGCGACCAGGCCCGCGATCGCCACCTTCAGCACGAAGCGCAGGCTCAGTTCGCCTCCCAGCACGTTGTAGACCAGCGCAACGAGGTCGCCGACCAGCACGCCGGCGGCGATGAACAGGGTCAGGTAAGTCAGCCAGCGGCGCACCGGCGACAGGCGCCGCGCGGGATCCCGCCGCAGCTCGCCGGCGATCCGGTGGGCCATGAAGGCGAACACCGGGTAGGCCACCAGCAGCGTCGCCACCGACCAGCGGACCGAACGCGGGAGTGCGAGTACGCGGTACTCGGGATCGGCGGGATCGGGCAGCAGGATCCCGACGATGTCGAACAACAGGCTGGCCAGGTGCCAGGCGGTCAGGTACAGCGTGGTGAACAGCACCAGGTAGTGGAACGCGTCGCGGGCGGACAGGTAGGGCCGGGGGCGCGGCACCGGCACCACGAACGGCTGGTCGGCCCACGCCGCCAGCGGGGCCCGGATCTGTTCCGGCCGCCAGCCCGCCTCGACCAGCGCCGCTTCGACCTCCTGGCGCGATGCACCCGCGGTGAGGGCATCGCGGACGAACTGTTCGACTTCCTGGGTGGCCGATGCCATGGCGGTGTTCCGGTCCTGCGAAGGCGGCCACGCTCGCGCGCGGCGAAGCAGCGGTCAAGTCGGGCGCCGAAAGTCTAGCGATCCTCGACCCGCAGTCGCACAGGGGCGCGCCCAGCCGGACGCGCCCCATCCATGCGACTTCGGCCGGCGACGCCGACGGCCGCTGCTCGATCAGTCGCGCTCGCTGCCGATCACCTTGCCGGTGGCCGGGTCGAGCCGGAGTTCGAGGTCCTTGCCCTGGGCGTCCTCGGCTTCGGCCTTCCAGACGCCCTCATCGAACTGCAGGTCGTGGATGTTCGAATAGCCCGCCGCGGCGAGGCGGGCCTTGACGTCGTCCTCGCTGAGCGTGGCTACCTGCTCGTCGGGGTAGACGTTTCCGGTGCGCGGGTCGATCGACAGGTCGACCCGGTTGCCGTCGGCGCTGCGCGCGTCGGCGGTCCACACGCCGTCCTCGAATTCCACGTCGTTGATATTGGTATAGCCCTGCGCCTCGAGCTTGGCGCGGACCTCGGCGGAGGTCAGCGACTTGTCCTGGGCGAGTGCGGCGCCACCGGCCAGCAGGGCGGTCGCGGCGATGGCGATAGCGGTATGGCGGAACATGCTGCGATTGGACATGGTGCGGCTCCTGCATCGGGGGAGTGCGCATGCTGGGAGCCACGCCTTCAACCACGGGTGAAACGCGCGGATGTCCGCGGGCTTGCGTTCATCGATGCATAGGCGGCGGCAACCGTGGGCGAAAACCCGGGCGAAAAAAAAAGGCCCGGCGCAGCCGGGCCTTCCCGCGTCCATGCATGACGTGGTCGCGTCAGCGGACACTCCCGCGGCGGAACAGGTTGACGATCGCGAGCAGGATCACCGCGCCGATCAGCGAGACGATGAAGCTCATGACCGTGATGCCGTCGTTGATCGAACCGGCACCGAGCATCGGGCCGATCAGCCAGCCGCCGATCATGGCGCCGATGATGCCCACGATGATGTTGAGCAGGATGCCCTGCTGCGCGTCGCGCCTCATGATGATGCTCGCCAGCCAGCCAACGATGCCGCCGACGATCAACCAGACGATGATGCCCATGCGCTGTCTCCCGGTGAATTGATGGTCGCACTCCCGTTCGGAGTGGGCGCCATGCTGGCAGCGGGATCGTGACGGCGATGTCAGCGCAGCAGCGGCTGCGCAGCGGGCTTGCAGTCCGCTCGAAGCGGCGGCGCGCGGGCGCTGCGGCCTGGCGCGGGCTCAGGACGCGGCGTCGCTGCCCTGCAGCATCCGCAGCAGTGCTTCGCGCGGCAGCTTGCCGGTCTCGTTGCGAGGCAGCGCCTGCACGCGGCGCAGCGGGCGCGGCAGGAACACCGGGTCGACGCTGCGGCGCAGCGCCTCGCGCACGTCGCGTTCGTCGATGCCATCGCCCACGAACAGCGCGGCGATGCGGCGCACGCCGCCGGCTTGCGCATCGAGCTGGACCATCGCGCCGTCGCGCACGCCCGGGATCGCCAGCAGGCGGCGGGTCAGGTCGGCCAGCGACGCGCGCTTGCCCGCGATCTCGAGCAGGTCGGCCTGGCGGCCGTGCAGGACGAAGCGGCCGTCGTCCTGCAGTCCGAACAGGTCGGCCAGCAGCACCGGCTGTGCCAGGTGCGGCGCCGACACCAGGGTCCCGTCGGGCCGGGGCTGCAGGCGCACGCCCGGGTACGGCGTCCAGGCGCTGTCCCGCGCGGTGCGGCGGAAGGCGAAGATGCAGGTCTCGGTCGACCCGAAGGTCTCGCGCACCTCGCAGCCGAAGCGCGCTTCGGCCTCGGCCGCGAGTTCGGCCGGCAGCGGTGCGGTCGCGGTGACGATGCCGGCCAGCGGCGGCAGCGCGACGCCCGATTCGAGCAGCGCGCGCAGGTGCACCGGCGTGCTCACCAGCAGGCGGGGCGTCGACGCCTCGGCCAGCGCGCGCGCGATGTCGTCGGGAAAGAACGGGCGCCCGCGGTGCACGGCGCCGCCGCCGAGCAGCGGCAGCATCACCGACAGCTCGACGCCGTACATGTGCTGCGGCGGCACGGTGGCCACCACGTCCGGCAGGCATGCCTCGGGCCACAGGCTGGCCAGCGCCGCCAGGTTCTGCGCGGTGCTGGTGCGGAACGATCCCAGCGTCTTCGCGTTGGCCGATGGCTTGCCGGTGCTGCCCGAGGTGAACCCGATCGCGACCACCGCCGCATCGTCGACATGCAGCGGCGCGCCCTCCAGCGCCGGCAGCTCATGCGGCAGGGCGATGAAATGGCCCTCGGGGCGCAGCCCGGCGTCGCAGCCGCAGGCATCGCCATCGCCGATGCAGTAGCTGTCCGGATACTGCGCGCGGACCTCGTCGATCGCCGCGCGCGTGCGGCTGGGCGGCAGCAGGTTGGACTGGCCACGCACGGCCACCGCGCAGAACGCCACCAGGAAGCGGTAGCGGTCCTCGCACAGGTTCACCGCGTGCGCGGCCTCGGGCAGGCGCGCGGCCAGCGCGCGCACGTGGGCCGCGAACTGCGCGCGCGTGGTGGCGCCGGTGGCATCGAAGGAAAAGCGCCCCGCCGGCGCGCCCGAAGGCAGCGCAGCCGATGCGGCAGGCGACTGTTGCGTGCTGTGCTGGATGACTGCCGACATGCGTCCCGACCGGCGGTCCGTTCGCGCCGCCACGCCGGCTAGCTTACGCTGGCGCGCCAGTACGACGAAGGATCCGCGCCGCGCCGATGTCCAGTTCCGAGCACAGCCTCGCCGTCGGTCCGGTGCGTTGCGCCTGGTTTCCCTACCGCCGCGGCGAACCGGCCGAGCCGCAGGCGCGGCGCTGGCTGTCGCAGGCGCTGGCCGTCCCGGAGGCCGCGCTGGGCCTGGAGCGCGATGCGCACGGACGACCGCACCTGGACCCCGGGCATGGCGACTGCGACGCCAACTGGAGCCACAGCGGCGAGCGCCTGCTGGTGGCGCTGGCGCGCGGCGCGCGCATCGGGGCCGACATCGAATGGCTGCGGCCGCGGCCCAATGCGATGACCCTGGCCCGGCGCTTCTTCACTCCGGGCGAGGCCCAGGCGCTGGCGGCGCTGCCGCACGATCTGGCCGAGCGCTGGTTCGTGCGGCTGTGGTGCGCCAAGGAGGCGGTGCTCAAGGCGCACGGCCGCGGGATCGCCTTCGGCCTGGAGCGGCTGGAGTTCACGCCCGACGGCGAAGGCTGGCGGCTGAGCGCCTGCGATCCGGCGCTGGGCGCACCCGCGGACTGGCGGCTGCACGCCTTCAGTCCCGGCCCCGGTTACCTCGCCACCCTGGCCTGGCGGCGCTGGCCCGCGGACGCGGCTGCCTGTCCGCGCTAGCGCTTGCGCACCCGCCGTGCAGGCGCCGCGGCTGCCTACAATGACGCCATGACCGACCCCGATCCCGCCCTGCGCGCCGACCTCGACGCCGGCCTCGATACGCTCGGCCTGGCCCCGGAACTGGCCCGGCCGCTGCTCGACTACCTGGCCTTGCTGCAGCGCTGGAACGCCACCTACAACCTCACCGCCATCCGCGATCCGAAGCAGATGGTGGTCCTGCACCTGCTCGACTCGCTGGCGATGCATCCCTACCTGGACGGCATCGCCACCCTGGCCGACCTGGGCACCGGCCCCGGCCTGCCCGGCATTCCGCTGGCGCTGGCGCGCCCGCAGCTGCAGGTGACCCTGGTCGAGTCGGCCGGCAAGAAGGCGCGGTTCCTGCGCGAAGCCGTCCGCAGCCTCGGCCTGCGCAACGCGCGCGTGGCCGAGCGCCGCGCCGAGGCGCTCGACGAGCCCGGCGCCTACGACGCGATCACCGCGCGCGCGCTGGCCACCCTGCCCGAGATCCTGGCCGTCGGCGGCCACCTGCCAGGTCCCGCCGGCCGCCTGCTGGCGATGAAGGGCGTGCGCCCGGACGAGGAGATCGCGGCCCTGCCGGCCGGCTGGCGGCTGCAGGCGGTGCATCCCCTGCAGGTGCCCGGTCTGGCTGCCGAGCGCCATCTGGTGGTGGTCGAACGCGCCGGCTGAGGGCGATGGACGGGCCGGATCGCGCCTCGACCGGCCCGATCGGCCATGATCCAAGCCGATTGGGCGAAGGCGCGGCATAATCCCCTGTCCGGGCCGCGCCCTGCGGCCAACCTCCGCCGCTACAAAAGGCTCCCGGACCCATGGCCCGCATCATCGCCATCGCCAACCAGAAGGGCGGCGTCGGCAAGACCACCACCGCCGTCAACCTGGCCGCCGCGCTCGCCGCCATTCCGAAGCGGGTGCTGCTGATCGATCTCGACGCCCAGGGCAACGCCACCATGGGCAGCGGCATCGACAAGCGCGACCTGCCCGCGTCCACCTGCGACGTGCTGCTCGAGGAAGTGCACGCCGAAGACGCGCTGATGGAGACGGCCGAGGGCTACGACCTGCTGCCGGGCAACACCGACCTGACCGCGGCCGAGATCGAGCTGATGGACGAGGCCGGCCGCGAACAGCGCCTCAAGCGCGCGCTCGAGCCGCTGCGCCCGCGCTACGACTACATCGTCATCGACTGCCCGCCGGCGCTGTCGCTGCTCACCCTCAACGCGCTCACCGCCGCCGACAGCGTGCTGGTGCCGATGCAGTGCGAGTACTACGCGCTCGAGGGCCTGACCGCGCTGCTGCAGACCATCGACGCGCTCAAGGCGCAGCTCAACCCGGGCCTGGAAATCGAAGGCGTGCTGCGCACCATGTTCGACGTGCGCAACAACCTGGCCAACGCGGTCTCGGCCGAACTGGTCGAGCATTTCGGCGACAAGGTGTTCCGCACCATCGTGCCGCGCAACGTGCGCCTGGCCGAGGCGCCCAGCCACGGCCAGAGCATCATCGGCTACGACCGCGCCTCGCGCGGCGGCATCGCCTACCTCGGCCTGGCCGGGGAGGTGGAGCGTCGCCGCCGCGAGCGCGAGCAGGCCGCACGCGAACCCCAGCAGAAGGAAGCCAACGTGACGGAGACCCCGGCATGACCACCGCCAAGTCCGCGCCCGCGAAGAAGCGCGGCCTCGGCCGTGGCCTGGAGGCCCTGCTCGGGCCGAAGGCCGCCGCGGAAGCCCCCCGCCTCGAGGCCGCGCCGGAGGACGCGCTGCGCAGCCTGCCGGTCGACGCGCTGCGCTCGGGCAAGTACCAGCCGCGCCGGCAGTGGGACGCGGCCAAGCTCACCGAACTGGCCGAGTCGATCAAGGCCCAGGGCGTGATCCAGCCGATCGTGGTGCGCGCACTGCCCGACCGCACCTACGAGATCATCGCCGGCGAGCGCCGCTGGCGCGCCTCGAAGGAAGCCGGCCTGGCCGAGGTACCGGTGGTGGTGCGCGAGGTCGACGACCGCACCGTCGTGGCGATGGCGCTGATCGAGAACATCCAGCGCGAGGACCTCAACCCGCTCGAGGAGGCGCAGGCCCTGCAGCGCCTGATCGACGAGTTCGACCTCACCCACGCCGCCGCCGCCGAGGCGGTGGGACGTTCGCGCGCCGCGGTGTCCAACCTGCTGCGCCTGCTGGAACTGCCGGCGCCGATCCGCGCCCTGGTCGAGGGGCGGCGACTGGAGATGGGCCATGCGCGCGCGCTGCTGACCCTGGCCCCGGAGCTGGCGGTCAAGCTGGCCAACGATGCCGCCGAACACGGCTGGTCGGTGCGCGAGGTGGAGCACCGCGCGGCGCAGTTCGCCGCCGGCAAGGTGCCCGGCTCGCCGAAGAAGAAGACCTCGGCCAAGGCACCCGTGCCGCCGGACATCGCCACGCTGGAAAACGAGCTGTCCGAATCGCTGGGCGCCAAGGTCAGCATCCACAACGGCCGCGCCAACAAGGGCAAGCTGGTGATCCACTACGCCAACCTCGACGCGCTGGACGGCGTGCTGGAGCGGCTGCGCAACCGCCAGGGCCGCTGACCTCGCAGCCTGCGGCGCCCACGCGGCCGCCACCGCATCGCGCGATACTGTGCCGCATGAGCACCTGGCGCCTGGATTCGGTGTTTGCGCCCGCCTCCATCGCGGTGGTGGGCGGCAGCCCGCGCGCGCGTTCGGCCGGGCGCGCGGTGATGCGCAACCTGCGCGCCTCGGGCTATGCCGGCCGCATCGGCTGGGTCACGCCCCGGCATCGCGAGATCGACGGCATCGCCACGGTGCGCCGCCTGCGCGAGCTGGGCTGGGTGCCGGAGCTGGCGGTGATCACCGCGCCGGCGGCCGTGGTCCCGGCCCTGGTCGAGGAGGCCGCCGCGCTCGGCGTCGCCGCGGCCGTCCTGCTCACCGCCGAGTTCGGACCCGGGCGCGACGACTTCCACGCGCGCATCGAACGCGCCGCGCGCCCGCGCGGCATGCGCATTCTCGGGCCGCACTGCCTGGGCATCGTCTCCCCGCACGCCGGGCTCAACGCCAGCATCGCCGCCGGCATGCCGCAGCCGGGCGAACTGGCGCTGGTGTCGGAGTCGAGCGCGATCGCCGCGGCCCTGATCGAATGGGGCATGTCGCGCTCGGTGGGGTTCTCCAAGGTGGTGTCGCTGGGCGACGCGCTGGACGTCGATTTCGCGGACCTGCTCGACTACCTCGCCACCGATCCGCGTACCCGCTCGATCCTGCTTTACGTCGAACGCATCGGCGATGCGCGCAAGTTCATGTCGGCCGCGCGCGCCGCGGCGCGCGCCAAGCCGGTGGTGGTGGTGAAGCCGGCGCGGCCGCAGCCGCCGCAGAGCATCGCCGAGATCGGACTGCGCGCGCTGGCGCCGCCGGACGCGGTGCACGCGGCGGCGTTCCGCCGCGCGGGCCTGCTGCAGGTGGACGCGCTGGACGACCTGTTCGCCGCCGCCGAGACGCTGGGTACGCTGCGGACCTTCCCGGGACGGCGTCTGGCGATCCTGGGCAACGGCGGCGGCGTGGGCATGCTCGCCGCGCAGCAGCTGCAGCGCCTGGGCGGCACCCTGGCGGCGCTGTCGCCCCAGACCCGCCAGGCGCTCGACGGCGTGCTGGGAGGCGGCTGGTCGCACGACAACCCGGTCGACATCGTGGTCGATGCGGATGGCGCGCGCTACGCGACCGCGGTCGAAGGGCTGCTGGCCGACCCCGACAACGACGCGCTGCTGGTGGTCAACGTGCCGACGGCGCTGTCGCCGCCCACCGAGTCGGCGCAGGCGCTGGCCGGGGCGCTGGCGCGGCGCCGGGGCGCGGCCGCGCGCAAGCCGGTGTTCGCGGTGTGGCTGTCGAACGATCCGCAAGCGCACGCCGCCCTGCATGCCGCGCAGCTGCCGGTGTACGCCACCGAGACCGAGGCGGTGAACGGCTTCATGCACCTGGTGCGCTACCGCGAAGCGCAGCAGGCACTGATGGAAACCCCGCCCAGCCTGCCGGCGGACTTCACCGTGGACGCGGCGGCCGCGCGCGCACTGGTGCAGGCCGCGGTGGCGCGCGGCGAGGTGCAGCTCGACCCGCAACTCACCGCGCGCATCCTCGCCGCCTACGGCCTGGCGTACGAGCCGCCGCTGGCGGCGGCCGGTCCCGACGCCGCCGTCGACGCGGCGACGCCGCTACTCGAGGCCGGCCGCCTGGTGGCGGTGAAGATCGACTCGCCCGATGTCGCCCACAAAAGCGCGATCGACGGCGTCCGGCTCAACCTGGCCAGCGCGCGGGCAGTGCGCGACGCGACCGCCGACGTGCTGCGCCTGGCGCGCGAGCGGCGTCCGGATGCCCGGATCCGCGGGGTCACGGTGCAGGCCATGGTCGACCGTCCGCATGCGCGCGAACTGATCGCGGCGATCGCCGACGACCCGGTGTTCGGCCCGGTGATCGTGTTCGGCCGCGGCGGCACCGCGGTGCGGGTGATCGACGACCTGGCGCTGGCGCTGCCGCCGCTGGACCTGCGCCTGGCCCACGAGCTGATCGGGCGCACCCGCGTGGCACGACGGCTCAAGGCCCACCGCAACCAGCCTGCGGCCGACGAGCGCGCGGTTGCGCTGGCGCTGGTGAAACTGGCCCAGCTGGCCGCCGACGTGCCCGAGATCCGGCAGATGAGCCTCAACCCGCTGCTGGCCGACGCCGGGGGAGCGGTGGCCGTGGATGCGCGCATCCTGGTCGGTCCGGTCCAGGCCCTGCACCGCGGCCGCGGCCATCCGCGCTTCGCCATCTTCCCCTACCCCAGCGAGTGGGAGCGCAGCATCACCCTGGCCTCGGGACGGCCGGCGCGCGTGCGCCCGGTGCGGCCGGAGGACGAGGCGCTGTTCCGCGAGTTCTTCAGCCACGTCACCGACGAGGACCTGCGCCTGCGCTTCTTCCAGTCGGTCAGGCATTTCAGCCACGAGTTCATCGCGCGCCTGACCCAGATGGACTACGCGCGCTCGATCGCGCTGCTGGCGCTGGACGAGGCCGGAACCATGCTCGGTGCGGTGCGCCTGCACGCCGACGCCAACTTCGAGACCGGCGAGTACGGGATCCTGGTGCGCTCCGACCTGAAGGGCCAGGGGCTGGGCTGGCAGCTGATGACGATCATGATCGAGGTGGCCGGCTGGCTGGGCCTGCGCGAGGTCGAGGGCCAGGTGCTGCGCCAGAACCGCGGCATGCTGGCGATGTGCGCCCAGCTGGGCTTCGCGATGCAGCCCGATCCGGACGATCCCGCGCTGATGCTCGTGCGCCTGCCGGTGGGGACCGGGGCGGTGCCGCCCGCCGGCTGAGCCGGTTCGGGGACCCGGACTTGTCCACAGGCCGTCGTCCGGGCATAATGCCCGGCTCGCTGCGCCCGGACGCCTTTCGTCCCGGGCATGGACCGGCCGGACACGCGCTTTCCGCCCGCCTCCCCGTGCAGCGCCTGACCCGCAACGCGTGGCAGGCACGGCCCCTTCGGCCGCGCCCGCCGGGGCCGCCGCCTCCCTGGCCAAGGGGGGCACCATGACACTTTCGAGGTGTGCAATGTCCCGAGTCTGCCAAGTCACCGGCAAGCGTACGACGACCGGCAACAACGTGTCGCACGCGATGAACAAAACCCGCCGCCGCTTCATGCCGAACCTGCACGAGCGCCGGTTCTGGGTCGCCAGCGAGAACCGCTGGGTGAAGCTGCGCGTTTCCACGGCTGCCCTGCGCACCATCGACAAGAACGGCATCGACGCCGTGCTCGCCGACCTGCGCAAGCGCGGCGAGAAGATCTGAGGAGCAGGACGTCATGGCATCCAAGCGCGACAAGATCCGTCTGATTTCGTCGGCCAACACCGGCCACTTCTACACGACGGACAAGAACAAGAAGAACACCCCCGGCAAGATGGAGATCAAGAAGTACGATCCCGTCGTGCGCAAGCACGTGATCTACAAGGAAGGCAAGATCAAGTGATTTGACGGCCACGCGGACGCGTGGCCGCCGGATGGTCCCCCGGTGCGAACCGGGGCCGCGAAACCCGCCGCAAGGCGGGTTTCTGCGTTGTGGGACTGCGGCGTGTGCCGGGTGAGGGCGGGACCGTCGTTGCGGCGCCCCCCCACCCCGGCCCTCCCCCGGGAGCGGGGGAGGGAGTCCACGGAGGGCCGCAACGTGACTCGTTCCCGGCCCTCTCCGCGAGCTGGGGAGGCGGCCGGCGCCGGGTCGGCCTTGCTGCCGCCGCTTCTCCGCGGCCGATGCGCGCGTGGACAGCATCAGCACTGGCAACCGTTTCGATGCGGCATACAAGTGCGTGATGCAGTGCTACTGCTCCGCGCTGGCCCCCGGGCCAGGGCGAGACCACCAGCCATGAGGCGCAGATGTCTGCCCATGCAGTCGACCCTGCGCCGCTCGCGGCGCAGACGGGCTTCGTAGCGCCACACCGCACCGCACCGGACCGGACCGGACCGGACCGGACCGGACCGGACCGGACCGCCACCGCCACCGCCACCGCCACCGCAACGCGCATGCTGGACCGCTCCCTCCCCCGCTTGCGGGGGAGGGCCGGGGTGGGGGCCACCGCCGCCGCGTCCGCAACCGTCCGCGATACACTCCGGGGCGCACTCTGGGGAGGGTCGGATGCTGCCGGGCTGGGTCCTGCTGCTGGTGTCGGTCGGCTACGCCGCGCTGCTGTTCGCGGTCGCGTGGATCGGCGACCGCTATCCGCTGTATCCACAGCGCCCCTGGCTGCGCCCGCTGGTCTACAGCCTGGCGCTGGCGGTGTACTGCTCGTCCTGGACCTTCTACGGCGCCGTGGGCACCGCGGTGCGGTCGGGCATCGGCTATGTGCCGATCTACCTGGGCCCGATGCTGTTGCTGCTGTTCGGCTGGCGCATCCTCGAGCGCATGGCCAAGGTGGCGCAGAGCCAGAACACGGTCTCGATCGCCGACTTCATCGCCTCGCGCTTCGGCCGTTCGCAGCCGCTGGCGGCCCTGGTTGCCACCATCGCGCTGATCGCCGCGGTGCCGTACCTCGCGCTGCAGTACAAGGCGGTGGCCATCAGCCTGGTGGTGCTGGCCGGGCAGGACCCCAACGGCCCGGCGCTGGGCGATCCGGCGCTGTACGTGGCGGCGCTGATGGCGCTGTTCGCGATCCTGTTCGGCACCCGCCAGGTCGATGCCACCGAGCACCGCCCCGGCATGATGCTGGCGGTCGCGCTCGAATCGCTGGTCAAGCTGGTGGCGCTGGTCGCCGTGGGCATGTTCGCCACCGGCTGGCTCGGCGCACGCGACGTCGACTACGTGGCCGCCACCCGGGCCCTGGTCGACGTGGCGCCGCCGGTCGGCTTCGCCGCGCAGTGCCTGCTCGCCTTTGCCGCGATCTTCTGCCTGCCGCGCCAGTTCCACGTGGCCATCGTCGAATGCGGCAACGTCGCCGACATCCGCCGCGCGCGCTGGATGTTCGGCGCCTACCTGGTGGTGGTCACGCTGATGGTGGTGCCGATCGCCAGCGCCGGCATGGTGCTGTTCGGCAATTCGCCGCACGTGGCGCCCGACAGCTTCGTGCTGGCGCTGCCGCTGGCCGAGCAGCGCGACACGCTGGCGCTGCTGGCCTACGTGGGCGGCTTTTCCGCCGCCACCGGCATGGTGATCGTGGCCAGCGTGGCGCTGGCGACCATGGTCAGCAACGACCTGGTGATGCCGCTGCTGCTGCGCCGCGGCTGGGCCGAGCGCCACGGCGGCGACGTCGCCGCGACCGTGCTGTGGATCCGCCGCATCGCCATCGTCTGCATCGCCGGCCTGGCCTGGGGCTACTACCGCGCCAGCGGCAGCGACGCCTCGCTGGCCTCGTTCGGCCTGATGTCCTTCGCCGCGGTGGCGCAGTTCGCGCCCGCGCTGATCGGAGGGCTGTACTGGCACGGCGCCAGCCGCCGCGGCGCCGAAGTGGGCCTGCTGGTCGGGTTCGGCGTGTGGCTGTACACGCTGCTGCTGCCCACGCTCACCGACGCCGGCTGGTTCGACCCGGCCTGGGTGCGCGACGGCCCGTTCGGCATCCACTGGCTCCGTCCCCGCCAGCTGTTCGGCCTGTGGGGCTGGGACCCGCTCACCCACGGCACCTTCTGGTCGCTGCTGGGCAACATCGGCGCGCTGCTGCTGGTCTCGGCGCGCTGGCGACCCAATCTCGACGAACGCCTGCGCGCGGCCCCCTTCCTCGATCCCTACGCCGAGCGCAGCGCGCTGTCGGCCGGCGAATGGAAGGGCAACGTCACCCTCGGCGACCTGCGCGTGCTCGCCGCCCGCATCGTCGGCGAGCGCACCGCGCAGCGCGCCTTCCAGCAGCGTGCCCGCGAACTGGGGCAGGAGCTGCAGCCGCACGCGCGCGCCGACCGCAACTGGGTCCAGTTCACCGAGCGCCTGCTGGCGGCCGCGGTCGGCGCGGCCTCGGCGCGCCTGGTGGTCACCAGCGTGCTCAAGGGCTCGGGCATGGAGGTGGGCGAGGTCGTGGCGGTGCTCGACGAGGCCGGCCAGGAGCTGCGCTTCAACCGCGAGATCCTGTCCAACACCCTGGAGAACATCGACCAGGGCGTGAGCGTGGTCGACGGCGACATGTGCCTGGTCGCCTGGAACCGCCGTTACCAGCAGCTGTTCGACTATCCCGACGGCATGCTCTACATCGGCCGCCCGGTCGCCGACCTGATCCGCTACAACGCCGAGCGCGGCGAACTCGGCCTGCTCGGGCCCGAGGAGATCGAGGCCGAGGTGGCCAAGCGCATCGAGTACATGCGCATGGGCTCGCCCCACGTGAGCGAGCGCGTGCGCGCCAGCGGACAGGTGCTGGAGCTGCGCGGCCAGCCGCTGCCGGGCGGCGGCTACGCCACCAGCTACAGCGACGTCACCGACTACAAGCGCGCCGAGCGCGAGCTGCGCGAGATCAACGAGCACCTCGAGCAGCGCGTGGCCGAACGCACGCGCGAGGCCGAGGACGCGCAGGAATCGCGCTCGCGCTTCCTCACCGCGGTCAGCCACGACGTGCTGCAGCCGCTCAATGCGGCGCGCCTGTTCACCTCGGCGCTGCGCGAAAGCACCGATCCGCAGGAACAGGCGCATCTGGCCGAACGCGTGGACACGGCCCTGCGCGCGGCCGAGGAACTGCTCGACGGCCTGCTCGACGTCTCGCGCCTGGACGCCGGCAAGCTGGAGCCGGAGATCGTCGACTTCGACGCCGGCGCGCTGCTGCGCGAGCTGGCCGCGCAGTACGCGCCGATGGCCGCCGCGCGCTCGATCGCGATCCGGGTGTATGCGCCGGCCCTGCCGGTACGCAGCGACCGCCGCCTGCTGCGGCGCGTGTTGCAGAACTTCATCGCCAACGCCCTGCGCTATACGCCGCGGGGCCGGGTCGTGCTCGCGGCGCGTCCGCGCGGGGACGGCATCGCGCTGCAGGTCTGGGATTCGGGTCCGGGCATCCCCGAGCACCACATGCGCCAGATCTACCAGGAATTCCACCGTTACGAGCAGCCCTTCGACTGGGACGGCCGCGGCCTGGGCCTGGGCCTGTCGATCTGCCAGCGCATCTCGCGCCTGCTCGGCCATGCGCTGGACGCGCGATCGGTGGTGGGCCGCGGCAGCATGTTCTCGATCCTGGTGCCGCGCGGGACGGCCCTGTCCGCGCAGGCCGGCACCGCGCCTCGCGTGCGCATCGACCAGGACCTGCACGGGCTGACCGTGCTGTGCGTGGACAACGACCGCGACATCCTCTCGGGGATGGAGGCACTGCTGTCGCGCTGGCAGGTGGCCACGGTGCTGGCCACGACCGTGGACGAAGCCCTGGCGAAGGTGGCCGGGCAGCCTCCCGACGTGCTGCTGGTGGACTACCACCTGCACGACCGGCTGGACGGCCTCGATACGCTCGACGCGCTGCGCGCGGCGGCAGGCCGGGAGATTCCCGGCGCGCTGCTCACCGCCGACGGCAGCGACACGCTCAAGCAGGCAGCGCGCAGGCGCGGCTACCGGGTGCTGACCAAGCCGGTGCGTCCGGCTTCGCTGCGCGCCTTCCTCACCGCGCAGCGGCAGGTGGACGCGCGGGCCTGACCGGCGCGCCGCGCCAGCTCAGTCCTCGTCGTCCAGGGGCACCACCTGCTCCGGGTCCACCGACAGGCGCCCGGCCATGAGCACCGCCTGGGTGCGGTTGGACGCGCCGAGCTTGCGCAGGATCGCGCTCATGTGCGCCTTGATCGTCGCTTCCGACACGCCCAGCTCGTAGCCGATCTGCTTGTTGAGCTTGCCCGAACCGAGCATCTGCAGCACCCGGAACTGCTGCGGCGTCAGCTCGCGGATGCGCGCGGCGATGTCGTGCTCGTCCTGCGCGGTCTGCGGCGCGGCGCCGGCGATATCCGGCACGAAGCGGTCGCCGTCGAGCACGCGCCGCAGCGCCGCACCCAGCGCGTCGGCGTTCGAGGACTTGGGAATGAAGCCCATCGCGCCGTGGTCGAGCGCGCGCCGGACCACGGCCGGCTCCTCGCGCGCGGACACCATCACCACCGGCAGCTGCGGGTGCAGCCCCCGCAGGTGGACCAGGGCGCTGAAGCCCTGGGCGCCGGGCATGTTGAGGTCCAGCAGCAGCAGGTCCGCGTCCGGGTGGGCGTCGGCCATCGCGTACAGGCCGTCGGCGTTGTCGGCCTCGTGCAGTTCGGCACCGGGGATGTTGCGGCCCACCACGCCGCGCAGGGCCTCGCGGAACAGGGGGTGGTCGTCGGCAACCAGGATCGTCGTCATCGGGGGAGTTCCGCCTCCTGCGGAACGGAATGCTGCGGCGCCGGCAAGCGGCCGGCGCCGTTGTCGCGGCCGGGCGTCAGGCGCCCTGGCGGTTCTTCACCAGCGAATCGACCACGGACGGATCGGCCAGGGTGCTGGTGTCGCCGAGCTGGTCGGGCGCGTTCTCGGCGATCTTGCGCAGGATGCGGCGCATGATCTTGCCCGAGCGCGTCTTCGGCAGGCCTGGCGCCCACTGCAGGAAGTCCGGCGACGCGATCGGCCCGATCTCCTTGCGCACGTGCGCCACCAGTTCCTTGAGCAGCTCGTCGCTCTCGGTTTCGCCCGCCACCAGGGTCACGTAGGCATAGATGCCCTGCCCCTTGACGTCGTGCGGGAAGCCGACCACCGCGGCCTCGGCCACCTTGGGGTGCAGCACCAGCGCGCTCTCGACCTCGGCCGTGCCGATGCGGTGGCCGGACACGTTGATCACGTCGTCGACGCGGCCGGTGATCCAGTAGTAGCCGTCCTCGTCGCGGCGCGCGCCATCGCCGGTGAAATACATGCCCGGGTAGGTGGAGAAGTAGGTGTCGAAGAATCGCTGGTCGTCGCCATAGACGGTGCGCATCTGCCCCGGCCAGGAATCGAGCAGGACCAGGTTGCCCTCGCACGCGCCCTCCTGGATGTTGCCGGCGGCATCGACGATGGCCGGGCGCACGCCGAAGAACGGCAGCGTGGCCGAGCCGGGCTTGGCATCGATGGCACCGGGCAGCGGCGTGATCAGGATGCCGCCGGTCTCGGTCTGCCACCAGGTATCCACGATCGGGCAGCGGCTGTCGCCCACCACCTCGTGGTACCAGCGCCAGGCCTCGGGATTGATCGGTTCGCCGACGCTGCCCAGCAGGCGCAGCGAGGCGCGCGAGGTCCTCTTCACCGGCTCGTCGCCGTCGCGCATCAGCGCGCGGATCGCGGTCGGGGCGGTGTAGAAGATCGTGACCTTGTGGCGGTCGACCACCTGCCAGAAGCGCGAGGCGTCCGGATAGCTCGGCACGCCCTCGAACATCAGCGCGGTGGCGCCATTGGCCAACGGCCCGTACACGATGTAGCTGTGGCCGGTGACCCAGCCGACGTCGGCGGTGCACCAGTAGACGTCGTCCTCCTTGAGGTCGAACACCGCCCAGTGCGTGTAGGCGGCGTACAGCAGGTAGCCGCCGGTGGTGTGCAGCACGCCCTTGGGCTTGCCGGTGGAGCCGGAGGTGTAGAGGATGAACAGCGGGTCCTCGGCGTTCATGCGCTCGGGCTCGCAGCTGTCGGGCTGGCCGTCGACGACCGCGTCGTACCAGCGGTCGCGCGGCATCTGCATGTCGACCGCGCCGCCGGTGTGGCGGACGACCAGCACCGTCTCCACCGAGGTGGTGCCCGGCAGCTTGAGCGCGGCGTCGACATTGGCCTTGAGCGGCACCTTCTTGCCGCCGCGCAGGCCCTCGTCGGCGGTGATGACCAGCTTCGAGCCGCTGTCGCGCACGCGGTCGGCGATCGAGTTGGCCGAGAAACCGCCGAATACCACGGTATGGACGGCGCCGATGCGGGCGCAGGCGAGCATCGCCACGGCGGCCTCGACGATCATCGGCAGGTAGATGGTGACCCGGTCGCCCTTGCCCACGCCGAGGCTGCGCAGCGCATTGGCCAGGCGGCAGACGCGGGCGTGCAGCTCGCGGTAAGTCACGTGGCGCGGCTCGGCCGCCGGATCGTCGGGCTCGAAGACCAGCGCGGTCTTGTCGCCGCGCGTGGCCAGGTGCCGGTCGAGGCAGTTCACACTGGCGTTGAGTTCGCCGTCGGCGAACCAGCGGATGCGGAAATCGCCGCGGTCGTAGCTGACGTCGCGGATCCGGGTCGGCGGCGTCATCCATTCCAGGCGCTGGGCCGCACGCGCCCAGAACGCGTTGGGATCGCGGACGGATTCGGCGTAATCGCGCTCGTAGTCGGCCTTGCCGACATTGGCCTGCGCGGCGAAGCCCTCGGGCACGGGATACAGATCGGACATGGCGGCACACCCTCCGGAACGTGGCTACGTCCAGTTTGCCGCATTGCCATGTGGCGCGGGTTAGACCTTGGTTAGACCTTGGTCTATTCACCGCGCGACGCGCACGCCGCACAATGCGCGCATGGATCCCGTCCCCGGCCTGGACCTCGACCAGCCGCCGTTCGACCTGCTCGACGAGGCGGGGCGCCAGCGGCTGCAGGCCGGCGTGGACATCGGCTTCCATCCCGGCGGCACCACGCTGATCGAGGCGGGAAAGCCGTCGCCGCACGCCTACGTCATCCTCAAGGGCCTGGTGCACGCCTTCCAGGTCGACGACCGCGGGCGCAGCGAGCGCTTCGCCGATTACGGCCCGGGCGACGTGATCGGCGCCTGGGCGGTGATGGCCGGGCGCGCGCGCCTGAGCTACCGCACCGAAGGCGACTGCCTGAGCCACCTGATCCCGGCGCCGCTGTTCCGCCAGCTGCTGGTGGACAACCCGCGCTTCGCCGCCTACTTCAACGAGGGCCTGGCGACCAAGGGCCGCCTGTCGGGCAGCGGCGACCGCCGCGAGACCGCCGAACTGATGCTGGTGCGCGTGGGCGAGGCCGACCTGGCGCCGGCCGAGCGCCTGGATGCCACGGCCAGCATCGCGCAGGCCAGCGCCCGCCTGCGCGAGCGGCGGGTGGATTGCCTGATCGTCGACGATCCCGCGCACCCGGCGCCCGGCATCGTCACCCGCACCGACCTGCTCGAGGCGCTGACCCGTCAGCGGCTGTCGCTGGATGCGCCGATCGGCCCGCTGGCGAACCGCCCGCTGGCCAGCATCGGCACCGGCGAGGTGCTGTTCCAGGCGCTGATCGACATGACCGAGCGCCAGATCGAACGCGTGGTGGTCACCGAGGGCGACCGCATCGCCGGCACCCTCGGCATGGCCGAGGTGCTGGCGCACTTCGCCAGTCATTCCCACCTGATCAGCCTGCGCCTGGCGCGCGCGCGCGACATCGACGCGATCGCCGAGGCGGCCGCCGGCATGACCCGGCTGCTGCGCAGCCTCAACGTCCACGGCGCGCGCATTCCCTACATGATGGAGCTGGTCAGCGCGCTCAACAGCCTGGTCATGGGGCGGATCTTCGAGCTGATGGTGCCCGCGGAGCTGCGCGACGGCATCTGCCTGCTGGTGATGGGCAGCGAGGGCCGCCGCGAACAGCTGCTCAAGACCGACCAGGACAACGCGCTGGTCCTGGCCGACGGGTTCGACTGGCCCGGCCTGCCCGACGCCATGGACCGCTTCAGCCGGGCGCTGGGCCAGGTCGGCTATCCGCCCTGCCCCGGCCGGGTGATGGTCAACAACCCGCACTGGCGGATGACCGAAGCCGGCTGGCGCGATCGCATCGGCCAGTGGAGACAGGTGCATGGCGGCCAGGGCGCGCTCGATCTGTCGATCGCGCTCGACGCGCGCCCGGTGGCCGGCAATGCCGCGCTGTTCGCGCCGGTCAAGGATACGCTGATGGCGCTCGGGAACGACGAGATCCTGCTCCACCACCTGGCCGGCGCAACGCTGGAGTTCGCCACGCCGCTGACCTTCTTCGGCCGCGTGCGGAGCGACGGCGACGGGACCGACATCAAGAAGGGCGGGATCTTCCCGGTCGTGCACGGGCTGCGCTGCCTCGCGCTGCGGCGCGGGGTCCGCGCCACCAGCAGCCGCGAGCGCTGCGCCGCACTGGTCGAATGCGGCGAGCTGTCGCCATCGCTCGGGCGCGACCTGCCGCAGGCGCTCAACGTGTTCCAGCACATGCGCCTGGATGCGCAGTTCGCGGCGATGGACGGCATGCGGCCGCCCGGCAACCACATCGATCCGGCGCGGCTGCGGCGGCTGGACCGCGAGCTGATGCGCGACGCACTGCACGTGGTCAAGGATTTCCGCGCGCACGTGCGCCAGAGCTTCCACCTGCGCGACTAGGATGCGATCGCTGCGGCGCTGGTGGCGGAGACGGACGATCGGCGACGGCGAATGGGCCGGCCTGCTGCAGCCGGCGCCGCCGGGCGAATGGGTGAGCCTGGACCTGGAGACCACCGGGCTCGACCCGAAGGTCGATCACATCCTCAGCCTCGCCGCGGTGCCCGTGCGCGACGGCCGGGTGCTCACTTCGGAGCGCTTCGAACGGCGGATCCGCGCCGAGCGCGAGTTCGGCATCGATTCCATCCGCCACCACCGCATCACGCCGGAGGAAGCGGCCTCGGGCGTCGCGGTGACCACGGCGGTGCGCGAATTCCTGCACTGGCTGCAGGGCCGCACCCTGCTCGGCTACCACCTGGGCTTCGACCTGGCGATGCTGTCGCCGCACGTGCGTGCGCTCACCGGCTTCGGCCTGCCCAATCCACGCGTCGACCTGGCCGACGCCTTCGCCGCGCGCGCGAGGCGCGCCAATCCCGCGGCGCCTCCGAACCTCGATTTCCAGCACATCGCCGACACGCTCGGCGTGCCCGTGCTCGGTCGCCACAGCGCGCTGGGAGACGCGGCCACGGTGGGCCTGTGCTGGCTGGCGCTGCAGTCGCAGCGGCGTGGCGCGGTGGAACGGAGACCATAGCACCGCTTCGTCGCGTGCTCGCGTCGTATTCGACCAATGGCGAATAGGCGTGGGGACGGTGCGCGGTCAGGCTCCCCGGGGACCGCGTACAGCGGCGCATCCTGTGGGAGGGAGCAATGACGACGAAACGACGCCATCCAAGGCGGTTGCTGGCAACCGCCGTGCTGGTCGCGCTGGCCGCGCCCGGCATGGCCTTCGCGCAGAGCGCGAAGGAAGCCGAGCTTGAGGCCCGCGTGGCCCAGCTCGAAGCGCAGATCCAGGCCTTGCTGCAGTCGCAGCAACAGCAGCAGGAAAGCATCACCCAGACGCAGACCAGGCTCGACCAGGTCCAGGTCGCGCAGCCGGCCGCCAAGCCGGTGCAGGCCAAGCCGATCCTGGCCAATCCCGATGCGGTGTTCACCTACGGCGGCTTCATCAAGCTCGACGCCATGGTCACCGACACCAGCGACGGACCGATCGCCGAAGGCTCGGCGGGGCGCATGTTCTACGTGCCCAGCACGATCCCGGTCGCGGCCAACGGCGCCGAGGTCGATTCGGATCCCTACACCGATGTCCACGCCGCGTTCTCGCGGTTCTGGTTCGCGGCCGACCACACCACCGAGGGCGGCGACAAGTTCCGCGCCTACATCGAAGCCGACATGTTCGGCGGCGGCTCGGCCAACCTCGGCAACGAGGTCTCGACCAACACCCACGGCATCACCATCCGCCAGGCCTTCGTGAGCTGGAACAACTGGCTGGCCGGCCAGACCTGGTCGAACTTCCAGGACGTGGCGGCGCTGCCGGAGGCGGTCGACTTCGTCGGCGTCACCGAAGGCACGACCTTCGTGCGCCAGGCGCAGGTCCGCTACACCAGCGGCCCGTTCTCGGTGGCGCTGGAGAACCCGCACACCACGGTCTCGACCATCGCCACCGCGGCGCGCAACAACGGCGGCGGCAGCGACTCGCTGCCCGACCTGACCGCGCGCTACGTGGCCAAGGGCGACTGGGGCCACTTCAGCGTCGCCGGCCTGCTGCGCCAGCTCAAGTCCGGCGACGAGAGCGACACCGGCGCGGCGGTGAGCCTGTCGGGCAAGTTCAACCTCGGCGCCAGCGACGACATCCGCTGGATGGCCAACTACGGCAGCGGCATCGGCCGTTACCTGGGCTTCGGCCTGGGCGCGGACGCGGTGGTGGACGCCAACGGCAACCTGCACGCGCAGGACGGCGCCGGCGGCTTCGTGGCCTGGCGCCATGCCTTCAGCCCCAAGCTGCGCAGCAACCTGATGTACTCGGTGGCCGAGTTCGACAACGACCGCAGCCTGGCCGGCTGGGGGCTGGCGAGCTTCGCGGCGACCGAGCGTGCGCAGTCGTTCCACGCCAACCTCATCTACTCCCCGTTCCCGAAGCTGGATATCGGCGCCGAGATCGGCTGGGGGCAGCGCGAACTCGAGGACGACCGCAAGGGCGACCTGAGGCGCATCCAGACGACCGTCAAGTACACCTTCTGACCCGAGGGAGCCAGACAGACATGTCCGAGAAAACACCAATCAACTACTGGAAGGCCAACGTCCGGATCATCACCATCTGCATGGTGATCTGGGCGCTGGTGTCCTACGGCTTCGGCATCATCCTCAGGCCCTTGCTGGCCGGGATCCGCATCGGCGGCACCGACCTGGGCTTCTGGTTCGCGCAGCAGGGTTCGATCCTGACCTTCATCGCGCTGATCTTCTACTACACCTGGTACATGAACCGGCTCGATCGCGAGTACGACGTGCACGAAGAAGAATAAGGGGCGCCCATGGACCAGTTCACTCTCAACCTGATCTTCGTCGGCGGCTCGTTCCTGCTCTACATCGCGATCGCGATCTGGGCGCGCGCCGCATCCACGTCCGAGTTCTACGCCGCCGGACGCAGCGTCAACCCGGTGATGAACGGCATGGCGACCGCCGCCGACTGGATGTCGGCAGCCTCGTTCATCTCGATGGCGGGCCTGATCGCCTTCGTCGGCTACGGCAACTCGGCCTACCTGATGGGCTGGACCGGCGGCTACGTGCTGCTGGCGATGCTGCTGGCGCCGTACCTGCGCAAGTTCGGCCGGTTCACGGTGCCGGACTTCATCGGCGACCGCTACTACAGCCGCACCGCGCGGCTGGTGGCCGTGGCGGCGCTGCTGATGATCTCGATCACCTACGTGATCGGGCAGATGACCGGCGCCGGCGTGGCCTTCTCGCGCTTCCTCGAGGTGGACACCAACACCGGCCTGCTGATCGCCTCGGCGGTGGTGTTCGTGTACGCGGTGCTGGGCGGCATGAAGGGCATCACCTACACCCAGGTGGCGCAGTACATCGTGCTGATCATCGCCTACACCATCCCGGCGGTGTTCATCTCGCTGCAGCTCACCGACAACCCGATCCCGCAGCTGGGCCTGTTCTCGACCCACACCGAGTCGGGCATGCCGCTGCTGGCGCGCCTGGACCAGATCCTGGTGGACCTGGGCTTCAACGACTACACCGGGCTGCACGATTCGACGCTGAACATGACCCTGTTCACGCTGTCGCTGATGGTCGGTACCGCGGGCCTGCCGCACGTGATCATCCGCTTCTTCACCGTGCCCAAGGTGTCCGATGCCCGCAAGTCGGCCGGCTGGGCGCTGGTGTTCATCGCCCTGCTCTACACCGTGGCGCCGGCGGTGGGTGCGATGGCGCGCCTGAACATCCTGACCACGATCTATCCGGAAGGCACCCGCGCCGAATCGCTGAGCTACGAGGCGCGTCCGGACTGGATGCGCACCTGGGAGCAGACCGGCCTGCTGAAGTTCGAGGACAAGAACGGCGACGGCCTGATCCAGTCCTACAACGAGGGCAGCACCGAGTTCGCCGCGGTCGCGGCCGAGCGCGGCTGGCAGGGCAACGAGATGGTCACCTTCAACCAGGACATCCTGGTGCTGGCCAACCCGGAAATCGCCGGCCTGCCCGGCTGGGTGATCGCCCTGATCGCGGCGGGCGGCCTGGCCGCGGCGCTCTCCACGGCGGCGGGCCTGCTGCTGGCGATCTCCTCGGCGGTGAGCCATGACCTGATCAAGCGCACGTTCAAGCCCGACATTTCCGAGAAGGGCGAACTGCTCGCCGCACGCGTGTCGATGGCCGCCGCGATCGTGGTGGCGACCTGGCTGGGCATGAATCCGCCCGGTTTCGCGGCCCAGACCGTGGCGTTCGCCTTCGGCCTGGCGGCAAGCTCGCTGTTCCCGGCGATCATGATGGGCATCTTCTCGACGAAGATGAACTCGGCCGGCGCGGTGGTCGGCATGCTGGTCGGCCTGATCTCCACCAGCGTGTACCTGTTCACCTACAAGGGCTGGTTCTTCATCGCGGGGACCAACATGCTGGCCGACAAGCCGGAGAACTGGCTGTTCGGCATCTCGCCGCTGGCCTTCGGTGCGGTCGGCGCGGTGCTCAACTTCATCGCGGCCTACATCACGATGAAGGTCACCAAGCCGGTGCCGGAGGAGATCAGGCACCTGGTGGAGGACATCCGCGTCCCGCGCGGCGCGGGCGCTGCCGTCGCCCACCACTGATCCAGCGCAGTCGCAACACGGCGGCCCGCTCCCGGCGACGGGGGCGGGCCGCCGCTTTTGGGCCGCCCGGGCTTGCGCCCGGCGGGCCCGAATACAATCGACCCCGGCCCTCCGCCCGACCTTGCACCCGGAGCCTCCATGCTGCTCGAGTTCATCGCCATCATCGCCGCTGGCTTCGGCCTGGCCGGCCTCGCGCTCAGCCTCAACATCGCCTTGCGCCGGCGCCTGCCGCAGTGGATCGTGCCGGCCTCCGCCGGCGCCGGGATGCTGCTGATGGCGATCTGGCTCGAGTATTCCTGGTTCGAACGCACCACCAGCACGTTCCCCGACGGGGTGGAGGTCGCCTCGACCAACCAGGCGCGCTCCTGGTACCGGCCTTGGACCTACGTGGTGCCGCTGACCAACCGCCTGATCGCGGTCGACCATCGCGCCGACCGGCGCCATCCCGATCGCCCCGACCAGGTGCTGACCCGCGTCATCCTGGCCGGGCGCTGGGAGCCGACCCGCCAGTTCGGCGTGGTCTACGACTGCCGCGCCCGCCGCCGCGCCGACCTGCTCGACGAGGTCGAGCTCGACGGAAGCGGCGAGCTGAAGAATGCGGACTGGCTGCAGCTGCCGGCCGACGACCGGGTCATGCGTGCCGCCTGCGGCGGCTGACCGGCCGCCGCGCTACATCCAGCGCAACGCGACGATCGCCACCAGGGTCGGCGGTAGCGCCGCGAGCAGCAGCCCCAGCGGATGCACCGATTCGTCGTTGAAGTAGCGGCGCACGATCGACATGCCGGCCGGGTTGGGCGCGTTGGCGATCACCGTCAGGCCGCCGCCGGCCACGGCGCCGGCCACCAGCATGTACTTGAACTCGTCGCTCAGCCCCTCCACCAGGGAGCCGAGGTAGGTGAGCGCGGCGTTGTCGGTCACCGCCGTCAGCGCGGCGGCGCCGAAGAACACCGCATCGCTGCTCATGCCCATCAGCAGCGGTTCGAGCCACCACGCCTGCATGCCGCCCAGCACCACCAGTCCGGCCAGGAAGAAGGCCACCAGCAGGCCCTCGCGCAGGATCAGGCGGTCCTGGTACTGGCGATAGGCGGTGGCCACGCCCAGGAACAGCAGGAAGATGCCCATGAACATCGCCGGATGGTGGGCGAACGCGACCACCCCGAGCAGGAACAGCAGGTGCACGATCACCAGCGGGATCGACATCGGCGATGTCGTGCCGGCCTCGGGTGCGGGCAGCTGCCCCAGCTCCTTGCGGAACACGAACACCACGGCCGCCGCGTTGAACACCACCGCGATGATCGCCTTCCAGCCGAAGGTCGTCATCATGAAGGCGAAATCCCAGTTCCACTTGGCCGCGACCATCAGCACCGGCGGCGCCGCGAACGGGGTGAGCACGCCGCCGATGGAGACATTGACGAACAGCGTCCCGAGCAGCGCGTACTTGGCCTTGTTCGAGATGTTCACCGCGTAGACGCGGCGGGCCAGCATCAGCGCCGCCAGGGTCATCGCCGCCGGCTCGGTGATGAACGAGCCCAGCAGCGGCACCAGCGCCAGCACGCTGAAGCAGAACTCCAGCCCGTTGCGCCAAGGCAGCATCCGGGCCAGGCCATCGACCAGGCGCGTGGCCGCCCACAGCACCGGCCGCGTCCCGGCGATCACCATGATCGCGAACACGAACATGGGTTCGGTGAAGTTGCGCGAGTCCACGTAGGCGGTGGCTTCGGACACGCCGCCCAGGAGCGCCATCGACAGCACCAGCACCATCGCCCAGATGCCGAACACCACTTCCACTTCGCCCAGCAGGTGCCAGCTGCCGGCATGTGCGGGCTGGCGATGGGCCAGGCGCAGGAAGAACTTGGTGCTGAACGTATGCAGGATCGCCAGCGCGAACAGGACTGTCGCGACGATCTCGATGGTCTGCGCACTCATGAACATGGTCCGGCTCCCCAAACCGGTCCGATACTACCAACCGCCCGCGCGCGGTGGGCGGCACGCGGGCGCAGCGGCAGGACGCTGCAGGCCGGCCGCGCGTGCCGGGCTGGCCGCGCCGCTGCAGGCAGCCGGCGGTCCCTGTCGCCTCCCCCTACCAAAGACGAATAGGCAAGCGGCCACCGGCGCGCGCAGCCTCGCCGCGTCAGAACACGTGTTCGGGGGAACTCAGATGACGACAGGCAGGGGACGGCGGTCCTTGGCGGCCGCGATGGCGCTCGCCCTGGCCGCGCCGGGCATGGCCTTCGCGCAGAGCGCGAAGGAAGCCGAGCTGGAGGCCCGCGTGGCCCAGCTCGAAGCGCAGATCCAGGCCTTGCTGCAGTCGCAGCAACAGCAGCAGGAAAGCATCACCCAGACGCAGACCAGGCTCGACCAGGTCCAGGTCGCGCAGCCGGCCGCCAAGCCGGTGCAGGCCAAGCCGATCCTGGCCAATCCCGATGCGGTGTTCACCTACGGCGGCTTCATCAAGCTCGACGCCATGGTCACCGACACCAGCGACGGGCCGATCGCCGAAGGCTCGGCCGGGCGCATGTTCTACGTGCCCAGCACGATCCCGGTCGCCGCCAACGGCGCCGAGGTCGATTCGGATCCCTATACCGATGTCCACGCCGCGTTCTCGCGGTTCTGGTTCGCGGCCGACCACACCACCGAGGGCGGCGACAAGTTCCGCGCCTACATCGAAGCCGACATGTTCGGCGGCGGCTCGGCCAACCTCGGCAACGAGGTCTCGACCAACACCCACGGCATCACCATCCGCCAGGCCTTCGTGAGCTGGAACAACTGGCTGGCCGGCCAGACCTGGTCGAACTTCCAGGACGTGGCGGCGCTGCCGGAGGCGGTCGACTTCGTCGGCGTCACCGAAGGCACGACCTTCGTGCGCCAGGCGCAGGTCCGCTACACCAGCGGCCCGTTCTCGGTGGCGCTGGAGAACCCGCACACCACGGTCTCGACCATCGCCACCGCGGCGCGCAACAACGGCGGCGGCAGCGACTCGCTGCCCGACCTGACCGCGCGCTACGTGGCCAAGGGCGACTGGGGCCACTTCAGCGTCGCCGGCCTGCTGCGCCAGCTCAAGTCCGGCGACGAGAGCGACACCGGCGCGGCGGTGAGCCTGTCGGGCAAGTTCAACCTCGGCGCCAGCGACGACATCCGCTGGATGGCCAACTACGGCAGCGGCATCGGCCGTTACCTGGGCTTCGGCCTGGGCGCGGACGCGGTGGTGGACGCCAACGGCAACCTGCACGCGCAGGACGGCGCCGGCGGCTTCGTGGCCTGGCGCCATGCCTTCAGCCCCAAGCTGCGCAGCAACCTGATGTACTCGGTGGCCGAGTTCGACAACGACCGCAGCCTGGCCGGCTGGGGGCTGGCGAGCTTCGCGGCGACCGAGCGTGCGCAGTCGTTCCACGCCAACCTCATCTACTCCCCGTTCCCGAAGCTGGATATCGGCGCCGAGATCGGCTGGGGGCAGCGCGAACTCGAGGACGACCGCAAGGGCGACCTGAGGCGCATCCAAACGACCGTCAAATACACCTTCTGAAGGAAGCGACGATGTCCACAACCGCAGCACGCAGTCCCGCCGTCCAGACCGGCGGCATGAGCAAGGAGCACCGCAAGGTGATCCTGGCCTCGAGCCTCGGCACCGTGTTCGAGTGGTACGACTTCTACCTCTACGGCTCGCTCGCGGCGGTCATCGCGGTGCACTTCTTCTCGTCCCTGGCCCCGGGACCGGCGTTCATCATGGCGCTGCTCACCTTCGCCGCCGGCTTCGCGGTCCGCCCCTTCGGCGCGCTCGTGTTCGGCCGCCTCGGCGACCTGATCGGACGCAAGTACACCTTCCTCATCACCATCGTGATCATGGGCATCTCGACCTTCCTGGTCGGCGTCCTGCCCACGTACGAGACCATCGGCATCGCGGCACCCATCATCCTGGTCGTCCTGCGATGCCTGCAGGGCCTGGCGCTGGGCGGCGAGTACGGCGGCGCGGCGACCTATGTGGCCGAGCACGCCCCGATGGGCAAGCGCGGCCTGTACACCAGCTTCATCCAGACCACCGCGACGGTGGGCCTGTTCCTGTCGCTGCTGGTGATCCTGGGCTGCCGCATGGTGCTGGGCAACGAGGCCTTCGCCGAGTGGGGCTGGCGCGTGCCGTTCCTGATCTCGTTCCTGCTGCTGATCATCTCGATCTGGATCCGCATGCAGCTCAACGAGTCGCCGCTGTTCCAGAAGATGAAGGAAGAAGGCACCCGCTCCAAGGCGCCGCTGACCGAGAGCTTCGGCACCTGGAGCAACGGCAAGATCGTGCTGCTGGCCCTGCTGGGCGCGACCGCCGGCCAGGCCGTGGTGTGGTACGCGGGCCAGTTCTACGCGCTGTTCTTCATGACCCAGACGCTGAAGGTCGATCCGATCACCGCCAACCTGTTCATCGCGGCGGCGCTGGCGATCGCCACCGGCGGCTTCATCCTGTTCGGCTGGCTGTCGGACAAGATCGGCCGCAAGCCGATCATCATGGCCGGCTGCCTGCTCGCGGCGCTGACCTACTTCCCGCTGTTCAAGGGCCTGATGTACTTCGGCAACCCGGCGCTGTACGCCGCGGCCAAGGAGAGCCCGGCGGTGGTGGTGGCGGACCCGAAGGACTGCTCGTTCCAGTTCGTGCCGGGTGAACTGAAGAGCCACGTCAAGTTCAGCAACTCCTGCGACATCGTGAAGAACCTGCTCAATGCGCGCAGCGTGACCTACACCAACGAGGAGGCCCCGGCCGGCTCGCTCGCGGCGGTGCGGATCGGCGACAACCTGATCCAGAGCGTCGACCTGAGCTCGCTGACCGGCGACGAAGCCGCGGCCGCGCAGGCCAAGCTGCAGGCCGACCTGACCGCGGCGATCGACGCCGCCGGCTATCCCAAGGCGGCCGACAACAGCCAGATGAACAAGCCGATGGTGCTGCTCATCCTGACCATCCTGGTGCTGTACGTCACCATGGTCTACGGCCCGATCGCGGCCTGGCTGGTCGAGCTGTTCCCGACCCGCATCCGCTACACCTCGATGTCGCTGCCCTACCACATCGGCAACGGCTGGTTCGGCGGCTTCCTGCCGACCACGGCCTTCGCCCTGGTGCTGCTGACCGGCAACATCTACGCCGGCCTGTGGTATCCGATCGTGGTGGCGGTGATGACCTTCGTCATCGGCACGCTGTTCCTGAAGGAAACCAAGGACGTCGACATCAGCAAGTAGCCATCCGGCTGCAGCGCGCGACCTGGACGCCGGCCTTCGGGCCGGCGTTTTTTGTGCCCGTCGCAATGCTCCGCCACCGGTACGCGGCCCCGGCGTCGCCCCGCGTCCTGCGCGGCCGCGCTGCGCGGCGGGGGACGCCAGCGCCGCGCATGCTAGGGTGTGCCGCCATGCCGCAGCCCCTGTCCTCCATCGCCGCCGCCCGCCATGCGCACGACGACGGCCAGAGCGCCGGCGTCAACAGCATGCGCCAGCTGGTCGAACTGCGCTGGATCGCCGTGGTGGGCCAGCTGCTGACCATCTCGCTGGTGCACTTCGGGCTCGACATCGCCCTGCCGCTGCTGCCGATGCTGGCGGTGCTGGCGATCCTTGCCGTGTTCAACCTGGCCTCGATGCTGCGCTGGCGCGGACGCGAGCGGGTCACCAATGCCGCGCTGATGTTCGGCCTGGTGGTCGACGTGGCGGCGCTGACCGTGCAGCTGTACCTCAGCGGCGGCATCACCAATCCCTTCGCGCCGCTCTACCTGCTGCAGGTCGGCGTCGCGGCGGTGCTGTTGCGCGGCTGGTCGAGCTGGATGATCGTCGGGCTGACCACCGCCTGCATCGTCGCGCTTGCGCTGTTCCCGGGGCCGGTCAGCCTGCCCGCGCGCGGCGGCCGCGACATGCCCGACCACTACGTGCTCGGCCTGCTGCTGTGCTTCGTCCTGATCGCGACCCTGCTGGTGGGCTTCGTCACCCGCATCGGCAGGATCGTGCGCGCGCGCGACGCCCGGCTGGCGGCGCTGCGCCAGCGCGCGGCCGAGGAGGAACACATCGTGCGCATGGGCCTGCTGGCCTCGGGCGCGGCGCACGAACTCGGCACGCCGCTGGCGACCATGGCGGTGATCCTGGGCGACTGGCGCCACCTGCCGCAGTTCCAGTCCGACCCCGAGCTGCTGCAGGACGTGTCGGAGATGCAGGCGCAGGTGCTGCGCTGCAAGGCCATCGTCTCGGGCATCCTCGCCTCGGCCGGCGAGACCCGCGCCGAAGCGCCGCGCGGCACCACGCTCCGCGCCTTCCTCGACGGCCTGGTCGCCGAATGGCAGGGCAGCCGCGTGGTCCGCGGCTTCGAGTACCGCGACCTGGTGGAGGACGAGTTCGCCATCGTCTCCGACGCGGGGCTGCAGCAGATGCTGTGGAACGTGCTCGACAACGCGCTCGAAGCCTCGCGCTCGCGCGTGACGCTGGAGGCGTCCACCGGCGACGGCCAGCTGCTGCTGCGCGTGGCCGACGACGGTCCCGGTTTCGCCCCCGCGATCCTGGAACGCCTGGGCAAGCCCTACAACTCCAGCAAGGACGCGCCCGGCCGCGGACTGGGGCTGTTCCTGGCCCTCAACGTGGCGCGTGCGCTCGGCGGTACCATTGTGGCCGACAACCCCCCCGCCGGCGGCGCCACGGTGACGGTCACCCTGCCGCTCCGGGCGCTGTCGCTGGAACAGGATGATGATGAACACTGAATCCCGCCGCCTGCTGGTCGTCGAGGACGACGCCGCGTTCGCGCGCACCCTGGTGCGTTCGTTCGAGCGCCGCGGCTACGAGGTGCGCAGCGCCACCAGCCTCGACGGCCTGGCGCGGGTGCTCAGGGAGTTCTCGCCCACCCATGCGGTGGTCGACCTCAAGCTGGCCGGCGGCAGTTCCGGACTGGCCTGCGTCAAGGCGCTGCACGCGCACGACGCCGACATGCTGATCGTGGTGCTCACCGGCTACGCCAGCATCGCCACCGCGGTGGAGGCGATCAAGCTCGGCGCCCACCATTACCTGGCCAAACCCTCCAATACCGACGATATCGAGGCCGCGTTCGCGCGCGAGGGCGGCGACGCGGAGATCGAATTGACCCGGCGCCAGACCTCGATCAAGACCCTGGAGTGGGAACACATCCACGAGGCGCTGGCGGCGGCGGATTTCAATATCTCCGAAGCCGCGCGCCAGCTCGGCATGCACCGGCGCACGCTGGCGCGCAAGCTGGAGAAGCGGCGGGTCAAGTGACCGCGCCGCCCGGGTTCATTCCGGCTCGGGCTCGCGGTAGACCGTCTCCACCTCGTCGCCGCGCTCGCGGCGCACGCCCTCGGCCCAGTGCAGGACCTCGGCCACTGCGTCGAAGAATTCGCTGGAAATGTAGTCGTCCAGTTCCACCTGCTCGTTGAGGCCGCGCGCCAGCGGCACGTTCTGCAGGATCGGGATGCCTTCTTCCTCGGCGGTCTTCTTGATCAGTTCGGCGAACGCGCCCTCGCCCTTGGCCACCACCACCGGCAGCTCGGTTTCGCCCGGCTCGTACTGCAGCGCGATCGCGATGTGGGTCGGGTTGGTCACGACGACGTTGGACTTGCGCACGGAGTTGAGCATGTTCTGCTGCGCCCACTCCTGGTGCAACTGCCGGCGCCGCTGCTTCACGTACGGATCGCCCTCGTTCTCCTTGAGCTCCTGGCGGATGTCGCGCCGGCTCATGCGCAGCTTCCGGGTGTAGGAGAACTTCTGGTACCACACGTCCAGCGCCGACACGAAGAAGAACACCGCGATCGTCCACACCGCGATCCACTTCACCCCGTGCCAGAACGCCGCGGCCATCGCCGAGGGCGGCGCGTAGGGCAGCTTGAGCAGCCACTCCATCATCCCGCGCAGCACGATGTAGCCGATGCCGATCAGCGCCGCGCACTTGAGCACCGACTTCACCAGCTCGACCAGGTTGTCCATCGAGAACATCCGCTTGATGCCCTCGACCGGATTCATCTTGTCCATCTTCGGCGTGATCTTCTTCACCGACAGCAGCGGCCCGACCTGCAGGAACTCGATCACCACGCCCAGCGCCAGCACCATCACCAGCAGCGGCAGGCAGATCCACAGCAGGGTCTCGAAGGCCAGCTGGCCCAGTCGCGGCAGCGCCTCGTGGAAGGGCTGGCCCACCGCCTGCAGGCTCTGGTCGAACAGGCCGGCCAGGCGCCCGTAGATGAACGAGGCGAGCAGGCCACCCAGCGCGACCCAGCCCAGCAGCAGCACGGTGCCGGTGAGCTCCTTGCTGCGCGCGACGTTGCCTTCCTTGCGCGCGTCGCGGATTTTCTTCGGGGTCGGCTTTTCGGTCTTGTCCGCGCCCTGGTCCTTGTCGGCCATGCGAGGTCCCGTGGCTCGTCAACGCGGCCGAGGCTAGCACGCGTGCCGGGCCAAGCCGTGGAGGCGCCGGAGGCACATGAACGGCGCCCGCCGGCCCTCCCTGGGCCTAGGGTCGGCCCGAGGTGCACGCGGATGACAGGCTGGCTACAGTGTGTGCGTCGCCGCCAATAGCGGCTCCAGGCCCTTCGACCGCCCCGTCCATGAGCAGCATCGGTTCCACGCCTCCAGGCTTCGGCACGACCGGCTTCCCGCCGGCCGGGCAGGTCTCGCTCGACGAGGCCCGCCACCTCGAGCTGCTGCGTGGCGAGACCGCACCCGCCGCAGCCGACGCGCCGGCGGCCGCGGCCCTGGTCGATCCGGGCGAGTCGGTGCTGGCGCTGTCGGCCTGGGACGGCGTCGATGCGCCGCGCACCCTGGGACGCGATGCGGACTTCTCCGGCCGCCTGGCCGGGATGGACCGCGCCGAGGCCGCCAACGCCGGGGTCGACGGCATCCTCGCCTCGCTCTGAGCCGTCCGCACGCGGCGCGCTGGCCGATAATGGCGCGGTGAACGTCCAGGCCCCCTTGCCAGGGCAGCTGCGCGACGCGGCCGCCCGCCTCGTCTCCGCGCTCGCCGCGCACGACGACCCCGAATACCGGCTGGCGGTGCTCAAACGCCTGTCGCGCCGGCTCGGGGAAGACCACTACCCGATGTTCCTGCGCCTGCTGGGCGTGGTCGCCGAGAGCGACGATGGCGAGGCCAAGCGCCTGCTCGCCGACACGGTGGCCACCGCGCTGCGCCGCTCCGACCTTCCCGGCGGCGCCCTGAGCTCCTGGGGCGCCACGCGGTTGCCGGAGAACGTGACCGGCATGAGCGCCGGCGCGCTGTCGGGCGGCTTCTTCGGCAGCTCGCCGCGGCGGATGCTGGGGCCGGTCGAGTACCTCGTGGTCTGGCACCTGCAGCGCACCCAGCGCACCACCCTGGGCGCCGAGGCCTTCCGCCGCCACCTGGCCCTGCTGGTGGACCTGCTCAACCACAGCGCCGAGGCGGCCACGCTCTATCCGCAGAAGCTGGCCGCCGACGCCCAGAACGAGCTGGAGGGCGCCTATACGCGGGCCACCCGCGACCGGCTGGCCGCCATCGCCCGCGCTTGGCGGGCCGGCATGCCGCCCGCCGCCGTGGCCCAGGCGGCGATCGACGCCGGCCAGGTGGACATGCCCGCGGGCTGGGTGGTGCGCGACCTGTAGCGGGGCCGCTGTCCACATCCGCGTGCCGGAAAGCGCCGACCGCGGCCCGTTTCGCGGCCTGCGCGGTTGCCCCGCTCCGCCGCAGCGGCCAAGATTCCGGCGCCACGAGGGGAAAGGGGCCGCAATGGGGACTCGCACGATCGCGCTGCTGTGCGCGCTGCTGGCGATGCTGGCGGCCTGCCAGCGACCCGCGCCGGAAGACACCACGACGGCGGCCCCCGCCACGCCGGCAGAGGCCGTGCGCCGGTTGACCGACGACCTGCGGGCGAGCGACCTGGACGCCTTCGCCCGGCACGCGGTGACGCCGGCCGTGCACCAGCGCCTGCAGGTGGCCTGGACCGAGGGCCGCACCCGCTGGCCGCTGGACCAGCTGCCGTTCGCGCGCCACATCCCGCGCGGCATGGCCGCGCTGTCGGCGGAGGACGCCGAGCAGAACCTGCAGCGCGGATTCGACCGCCAGCTGGCCGGCGCCAGCCTCGGCGCCGCGGCGGAGTTCCTGACCCTGTTCACCGTGCAGTACATCCTGCAGCAGGGCGAGTTCAGCGTCTCCGAGCGCGAGCACTATCCGCAGCTGGTGCAGGCGTTCGGCGCCTGGGCCGCGGGCGCGCCGATCGGCGACCGCGAGCGCGCGAGCGCCGCCATCGCCGCGATGACCGCGGCCGCGCGCGAGGCCGGGCTCGACAGCGAACAGGCCTTCGCCGATACGGGCATGGAGGAGTCGCTGCGCCGCATGTCCAGGGTGGTGGCGACCGGCAAACGGGTGCTGGTGTCCTACGGTTTCGACCTGGACGCCGACCTGGCGGCCATGGACCTGCAGCTGCAGTCGCAGACCGGCGACGTGGCGCGCGTGCGCATGCAGTACGCGCTGGCGGGCACGCCGATCGACACGGTGGTCAACCTCGAACGGCGCGACGGCGTGTGGTACGTCAGCGATTTCCTGCGCCACGCCGAGGACGCGGTCGGCCGCGACTGAGCCGCTAGAGCAGCACGCTGATCCCGACCAGCACCATGAACACCGCGAACACGCGCTTGAGCGCGGTGCCGCTGATCGCGTGCGCCAGCCGCGTGCCCAGCGGCGCGGCCAGCACCGAGGCGAACGCGATGCCGATCGCCGCGGGCAGGTAGACGTAGCCCACCGCATGCGCCGGCAGCGCGCCCGCGGGCGCGTGCACCGCATAGCCCGCGGCGCTGGCCAGGCCGATGAAGATGCCGCAGGCCGAGGACGTGCCCACGGCGCGCACCGGCACCACGCCGCGCCAGACCAGCAGCGGCACGGTCATCGAGCCGCCGCCGATGCCGACCACCGCGGAAATCGCGCCGATGCCGCCGCCGGCCGCCGTCATCGGCCAGCCGACCGGGGCCAGGCCCGGCTGCCCGGCGCCGCCGCGCGGGCCGCCGAAGGCCACCTGCGCGGCGACCACGAAGCAGTACAGCGCCACGCACCAGCGCAGCACCTCGCCCTGCAGTGCCACCGCGACCAGGCTGCCCAGCCAGCCGCCGAGCACCAGCCCCGGCACCATCCAGGCCACGGTCGGCCACAGCACGCTGCCGCGGCGATGGTGCGAGCGCGCCGACGAGGATGCGGTGAGCACGATGCTGGCCAGCGAACTGGCCAGCGCGGCGTGCATCGCCGCGGACTCCGGAATGCCGTAGACCGGCAGCAGCCAGACCAGCGCGCCGATCAGCACCAGGCCGCCGCCGATCCCGAGCAGGCCGGCCAGCACGCCCGCGGCCAGGCCCAGCAGGGGAAACACCCACCAGCCCTCGATCATGCGCCCGTTCCCGGTACCACGCTGTCTGAAAAGATGTTCATCGGGCCTTGGCTATAGTCGATGGATGCACGGAAAGCTCGCCATCCTACTTGCCGCGGCCGCACTGCTGTCCACCCCGGCCGCCATCGCCCAGCAGCTCCGGGTGGTCGAAGACGGCGCGCCGCTGCGCGCCGCCATCGAGGCGGCCGAACGCGGACTGCCCGGCTCCGCGCTGGCGCCCGACCACCCGGCGCAGCGCTGGGTGGAGATGGCGCGCCTGCGGCGCAACGTCGACACGCTGCCGGCCAGCGAGGCGCAGGCGTTCCTCACCCGCTACCGTGGCGAGGCGGTGGCCGAGGTGTTCCGCGAGGCCTGGCTGCGGGCCCTCATCAAGCGCCAGGACTGGGCGGGCTACCGCGCGGCCTGGTCGCCGGCCGTCGCCAGTCCGGCGCTGCGCTGCGCCGAGCTCGACGCGCGCCGCCGAACCGGCGCGGCGGATGCGAAGTGGACCGCCGATGCGCAGGCGGCCTGGCGCAGCAGCGGCAAGTCGCTGCCCAACGAATGCGATCCGGTGTTCGCCGCGCTGGCCGCCAGTGGCGGCCTCGGCGAGACGCTGCGCTGGGAACGCATCGAGCTGGCCGCCGCCGAATGGGAGCCCGATGTCATGCGCGCCGCCGCGCGCGGGCTGCCGGCCGACCAGCAGGCCCTGGCCAACGACTACATCGCCTTCTTCGCCGCTCCGCACGAGCGCGCGCTGTCCTGGCCGAAGACCGCGCGCAGCCGGCTGATCGCTTCGCACGGCCTGGCCCGCTTCGCCAAGAGCGATCCCCTGGGCGCCGAAGCGCGGTTGCCGGCGATCGCCTCGGCGCTGGAGTTCGGCGAGACCGAGCGCGGACGCGTGCTGTACCAGGCCGCGCTGTGGACGGTCGCCTCCTACCTGCCCGATTCGGCGCGGCTGCTGGCCCTGGTGCCGGAGTCGGCCTACGACGAGCGCCTGCACGAATGGCGCGTGCGCGAGGCGATGGCGCGTTCGGACTGGCGCGCAGCCCTGGCCGCGCTGGAAAGGATGCCCCCCGCGCAGCGCGGCGGCGCGCGCTGGCAGTGGTTCGAGGCGCGCATGCGCGAACTCACCGGCGACAGCGCCGGCGCGCGGGCGCTGTTCGCCAGGGCGGCGCGCCAGCCCGAATTCCATGGTTTCCTCGCCGCCGACCGGCTCGGCCAGCCCTACGCGCTGTGCCCATGGATGCCGGACTGGAGCGAGGCGCAGCGCACGGCGGTGGCGGCCGATCCGGCGCTGGTGCGGGCGCTGGCGCTGTACCGCGCCGACCGCAGCGGCTGGGCGATCCGCGAATGGCGCGACGCGCTCTCGCGCTTCGACGACGTCCAGCGCCGCATCGCGGTGGAAGTCGCGCAGCAGCACGGCTGGTTCGACCGCGCCGTGTTCGACCTGAAGGGGCCCGGCGAGACCCGGCTGTACACGCTGCGCTTCCCGATCCACCACGCCGACATCATCCAGCGCGAGGCGAAGAAGAACGGACTCGACCCGGCCTGGGTCGCCGCCGAGATCCGGGCGGAAAGCACCTTCAACCCGCGCGCGCGTTCGCCGGCCGATGCGCGCGGACTGATGCAGGTGATGCCGGCCACCGGCGCGGCCGTGGCGCGGCGACTGGGACTGCCCTGGAACGGTGCCGGCGACCTCTACGATCCCGCGACCAACATCGCCATCGGCACCGCCTACCTGCGCGAGAAGGAGGAGATGTACGCCAGGCCCTACGTCGCCATCGCCGCCTACAACGCCGGCCCGACCCCGACTTCGCGCTGGCTCTCGCAGCGCCCGGCGATGGACCCGGACCTCTGGATCGAGACCATCAGCTATCGCGAGACGCGCGAGTACGTGGCCCGCATCCTCGCCTTCAGCGTGCTCTACGACTGGCGCATGTACGGCAAGGCGCGCCCGGTCAGCGAGAGAATGCGCGGCGGGAACGGCACCGCGCGCAAGGCCTTCGCCTGCCCCGCGCCTGCGACGGGCTGAGCGCGAGCGGCTAAGCTGGCGCGACTTCCTCGACGGAGAATGCCCATGGGCCTGCTCGATGCACTGCTTGGCAACGCCAGCGAGGCGCCGGTCGACAAGGTCGCGGCCGAGCTGGCGCCGCTGCTGATCGAAGGCGAACGGGTGGAGCGCGCCTTCGTCCTGTTCCGCGACCTGTTCGTGTTCACCAGCCGTCGCCTGATCCTGGTCAACAAGCAGGGACTGACCGGCAGCAAGGTCGAGACCCTGTGCGTTCCCTACCGCAGCATCGTCAGCTTCTCGGTGGAGAACGCCGGCAGTTTCGACATGGATTCGGAGCTGCGGCTGTGGATCTCGGGCCAGCCGGCACCGGTCAGCAAGACCTTCGGCCGCAAGGTCGATGCGAAGGCGCTGCTGGGGCTGCTGAGCGCGCGGGTGCTGGGCTGAGGCGAAGGCGGTGCAGACCTACCTGGTCGGCGGTGCGGTGCGCGACCGGCTGCTCGGGCTGCCGCCGGGCGACCGCGACTGGGTCGTGGTCGGGCAGACGCCGGAAGCGATGCTCGCCGCCGGTTTCCGCCCGGTGGGCCGCGATTTCCCCGTGTTCCTGCACCCGCAGACGGCAGAGGAACATGCGCTGGCCAGGACCGAGCGCAAGAGCGGTCGCGGCTACCGCGGCTTCGTGGTGCACGCCGACCCGTCGGTGACGCTGGAAGAGGACCTGGGCCGGCGCGACTTCACCATCAACGCGATCGCGCAGGATGGCCAGGGACGCCTGGTCGATCCGTTCGGCGGCGCGCGCGACATCGAGGCGCGCGTGCTGCGACACGTCGGTCCGGCCTTCGTCGAGGATCCGCTGCGGGTGCTGCGCGCGGCCCGCTTCATGGCGCGGCTCGCGCCGCTGGGTTTTCGCGTCGCGGCGGAAACCATGGCGCTGATGCGGGCCATGGCGGCCAGCGGCGAACTCGCCGACCTGGTGCCCGAGCGCGTCTGGCAGGAGTTGTGCAAGGCGCTGTCCGCCGCGCAGCCTTCGGCCTTCCTGCGCACGTTGCGCGAGGCCGATGCGCTGGCGGTCGTCCTGCCGGAGGTCGACGCGCTGTACGGCGTGCCGCAGCGCGCGGAATTCCATCCCGAGGTCGATACCGGACGCCACCAGGAACTGGTCAGCGACATGGCCGCGACGCTGGCCCCGGGCGATGCCGTGGTCGGCTTCGCCGCGCTCACCCACGACCTGGGCAAGGCGCTGACGCCGGCCGACGCGCTGCCGCGCCATATCGGCCACGAGCAGGCGGGCCTGGCGCCGCTGCGCGGCCTGTGCGAGCGCCTCAAGGTGCCGTCCGAGCATCGCGAGCTGGCGGTGATGGCCTGCCGCGAACACCTCAACGTGCACCGGCTGGCCGAACTGCGCGATGCCACCGTGCACGACCTGCTGCAGCGCTGCGACGCGTTCCGCAAGCCGGCGCGCATCGCGCGCCTGGCCATCGTCTGCGAAGCCGACAAGCGCGGGCGCGAAGGCTTGCAGGACCGGCCCTATCCCCAGGCCGCGGAACTGCAGCGCCTGCACGCGGCAGCGCTCGCGGTCGGCGCGCGCGACGTCGTGCGCGATGGAATGGAAGGACCCCGGATCGGCGAAGCGCTGCGCAAGGCGCGTATCCGCGCGATCGGCATGGCGCGCGCCGCCTCGACGCAGCCCGAAACGGGGCCTCCCCCGTAGCGGGGCATCGCAGTCGGCCGCGCCGGACGCTTGCCGGTGCCGCCATGCCGCAGTCGTCGGGTCGTGCTGGCAAAAGGGGGGCGGGAGATGGCAACAGGCAACCATCCGGCAGGCGCACGGAAGACAGGCTCCGTGGCCGGCGCTGGGCGGCGCGCCTGCCCAGCCCGGACCGGCCGCGTCCACGCGCCTTGCGTGGCGCCCCAAGGCACGGCACCCGCCCGGTGCAGCCGGGCGTCGGCGGTGCCGGGCCCGCGCTGTCTGCCGCCGCCGGCGACCGGCTCCCGTCCAGCCGGCGACGCGGTGGACGCGGCGCGTTCCACCACCGGGAGCGCGCCGGCGGCGGCAATCGCAGCCCCTGGCGGCGACGAAACTGGAATGGCCGCCACGCCGCGCGTCACCGCCGCTGGCGATAGTTCCACCCGTCTTTTCCGCGAACGCCCAGTCGCGGACCCATGACTGCGGAGTCGACATGACCCCTTCCTCCTCCACGCCCGCCGCGACTGCACCCGCATCCGCCCTCGCCGACGCGATCGCACTGATCGGACTGCCGGCCTGCCTGCTGCGGGACGACGGCACGATCGGATCCGCCAACGCCGCCTGGTGCGCGCTACGGGATCCACAGGCCGGAACGGTGCAGTGGCCGCAGCTGCTGCACGGGCACGACTGCGCGCGTGTGCAGGCCTGGCTCGCGGCCGGCGACGCCGACACGCGGATCGAATGCCGGATCGTCGGCACCGACGGCACGCCACGCTGGCACCTGCTCGCCGTCCACTGCTGCCCGCCCCATGGCACGCGCGTGTGCACCGCCACCGACATCCATGCGCTGCGCCAGCGCGAGGAGCGCCTGCGCAGCCGCCACGCGATCCAGGCCGACATGCTCAACGTGAGCATCGACTGCATCGAGCTGATCGACCTGGACGGCAACCTCCAGCACCTCAACCGCGCCGGCTGTCTGGCGCTGGGCGTGCCGGAAGACTCCGGGTTCGGCATGCCGTGGCTGCCGCTGCTGGCCGAGGATGTGCGCGAGGCGGGCGAACAGGCGCTGGCGCGGGCGCGCGCGGGCGCCAGCGCGCGCTTCGCCGGGCGCAGCGTGATGCCCGATGGCCAGGTCCAGCTGTGGGACAACCTGCTCACGCCGCTGCAGGACGCATCGGGCGAGATCCGCGGCATCTCTGCGTCTCGCGCGAGGTCACCGCCGAGCGCGCGGCCGAGCGGTCGTTGCGCGAGAGCCAGGAACGGCTTTCGATCGCCGCACGGGTCGGCGGGCTCGGCATCTGGGATTACGACATCGCCGCCGACCGGCTGCATTGCGACGCGTCCTGGCACCGGATCATGGGACGCGACCCGGCGCGGCCGGTGACCACGCTGGCCGACTTCCGCCCGTTCATCCATCCCGAGGACGTCGACCGCGCGACCGACGTGAACGAGCGCGCCGCCGACCTGCTGGCGCGAGGCGACGACTATTCGATCATCTTCCGGAGCATGCGTCCCGACGGCGAGATCCGCTGGCTGCGGTCGCTGGCCGCGGTCGAGCACCGCGACGGCGTGCCGACCCGCGCGGTGGGCTATGTGGCCGACATCACCGACAGCATGCGCGCGGAGCTGGCGCTGCGCGAGGCCAACCGCGAACTGCTGCAGGAAAAGGTGAGCCTGGCGCTGGAGGTGCTGAAGGACCCGCTGACCGGCATCGCCAACCGCCGGCACCTGGATGCCGAGCTGCCGCGGCTCGACGCGCACAGTCGTGCGCACGGGCAGGGCCTGTGCATCGCGCTGGTGGATATCGACCACTTCAAGCAGTACAACGACCTGTACGGCCATCCCGCCGGCGATGCCGCGCTGCGCCGCGTCGCCGCCGCCCTGCGCGACACCGCGCGGCACTCCGACCTGGTGGCGCGCTACGGCGGCGAGGAATTCGCGGTGGTCCTTCCCGACACGCCCGATCCGGTGCCGCTGATGGAGAAGTTCATGGCCGCGATCGAAGCGCTGGCGATCCCGCACGGCGGCTCGCCCACCGGGCGGCTGACGATCAGCTGCGGCGCGATCGCGGCGCTGCGCACGCCGCTGACGATGCCGCAGCTGTTCAAGGCCGCGGACGAGGCGCTGTACGAGGCCAAGGCCGGCGGCCGCAACCGTTACGTGGTCCGCAGCGCGGTCGAACGCTGACGGCCGCCCGCGCCGCCGCGCGAGGACCGCGACAGGAAGCCCAGCAGCGCAGCCTCCCATTGCCGCGGGCCGCGCGCACGCGCCGCGCGACGATGCAGGCTGCCGTCGCGCCAGCCCTCGAACACGCGCGGATCGACGTAGCTCTTGCGGCACACCGTCGGCGTGTTGCCGAGCATCGCCGCGACCGCCGTGACTACGTCGCGGCAGATGCCTGCGGCGGCGGTGTCCGAGGTCGCGGCGTCGGCGGGAATCGCCGCCAGCTGCCGGAACGCGGCCTCGGTCGCGCCCCAGGTGCGGAAGTCCTTGGCGGTGAACGAAGCGCCCATGCAGTCGCGCAGGTAGGCGTTGACGTCGCTCGATTCCACCGGCACCAGCTCGCCCGCCTCGTCGCGGTACTGGAACAGGCGCTGTCCCGGCAGCTCGTGCATGGCACGCACCAGCCGCAGCAGCCGCATGTCCTGGATGCCCGCCTCGTGCGCGCGCCCGCCCTTGCCGTTGAACTGCAGGCGCAGCTCCCGGCCGAGGAAGCGGGCGTGGCGCGTGCGCAGCGTTGTCAGGCCGAACGAGCCGTTCTCGCGCGCGTAGCAGTCGTTGCCCACGCGGATCAGGGTGCAGGCCATGATCGCGACCACGCCGGCCAGCACCTTCTCGCGCGGCAATCCCGGCAGCGCCAGGTCGGCGCGCACGCGCCGGCGCAGCCTGGGCAGCGCGTGACCGAAGGCAACGATGCGGTCGAACTTGTTGGCGTCGCGCAGCGGCCGCCAGTCGGGGTGGTAGCGGTACTGCTTGCGCCCGCGCGCATCGCGGCCGGTGGCCTGCAGGTGGCCGAGCGGCGAAGCGCAGATCCAGACCTGGCGATAGGCCGGCGGGATGGCGAGCGAACGGATGCGCTGGAGGGTGTCCGGGTCGCGCACCACCGCGCCATCGGGATCGCGGTAGCAGAAGCCGCGGCCGCGGCGCTGGCGGCTGATGCCGGGCGCGGTATCGCTGACGTAGCGCAGCCCGGCCTCGATCGCGTCGCGCTCGGCGGGGGTCAGGGCGCGGCGGCGTGCCGGACGGAGGCGGGAAGGCATGGCGCGAGTGTGGCGTCGCCTGCCGTGATCGAGCGGTGAACCGGGAGCACGGGTGCGGGCGCCGCCACTTCGCGTTGCTCAGACCTTCAGGTGCCAGCCGCGCCGGTCCATCCAGTGCACGACGCCCCACCACAGTGCGACGAAGGCCAGCGCGAACGCCAGCGATGGCAGGTAGGGTCCGGCGAGCGGCGTCATCCAGGCGGCGAAGCCGGCCTGGTACAGGTCGCCCCAGACGCCGGCTGCGACCAGCGCGCAGACCAGCAGCGCCGAACCCGCATAGGCGGTGATGGCGTTGACGCCGAAGCTGCGCCCGAGGGCCGGCCAGCCCCTGCGATCGACCAGCACGTGCAGCAGCCACAGCGCCAGCGTCGCCCAGCCGGCGCTCCACAACACGTAGGACGAGGTCCACAGCGCCTTGTTGAGCGGCATCACCAGCGACCACAGCGCCCCGGCCGCGAGCATGGCCAGGGCCGCCAGCGGCAGCCGTCGCCGCTGGCCGCAGCGCAGCCACGTCCCCATCCGCACGCCCAGCAGGACGGTGGCGAGCGCGGGCAGGGTAGTCAGCAGGCCCTCCGGATCGCGGCCCAGCCCGGTCGCCGCGTCGTAGCGGTACAGATGGGGCGCGAACAGCGCGGTATCGATCCGGTCGGCGAGATTCCGGAATTCGGCGTAGCCGTCCGGCGCCAGCAGTGCCCACCAGCCCAACAGCAGGGTCGCGACCAGCGCCCACTGCGCGCGCGCGCCGAGGTGGATCGCGATCGGCGCGGCCAGCAGGAAGCACAGGCCGATCCGCTGCAGGACGCCCCACGGCCGGTAGTGCGGCAGGTCGTAGGCCCACCACATCGCCAGGTGCAGCAGCAGTCCGAGGCCGACGATGCGCAGCCCGCGCGCGAGGATCGCACGGTGCAGCGTGTGCAGGTCGGCGCCCTGCGCGGCGCGCGGCACGACGCCGAGCGCGATCGACACCCCGACCACGAACAGGAAGAACGGGAACACCAGGTCGGTGGGCGTGCAGCCGTGCCAGTCCGCGTGCAGCAGCGGCGCGTACACGTGGCCCCAGTCGCCCGGCGTGTTGACCAGCAGCATCGCCGCGACCGTCAGGCCACGCAGCGCATCGACCGATCGGAAGCGGACCGCGCCGCTCACGCCGCGTACCGCTCCATGTCGCCGCCGATCCAGGTCGCGCGCACCTCGAGCGCGTCGTCCAGCAACACGAGATCGGCGTCCATCCCGGCGGCGATGCGGCCGCGGGTGGCCGCGAGGCCCAGGAATTCGGCCGGGTAGCGCGAGGCCATGCGTGCCGCCTCGGCCAGCGGCAGGTCGAGCAGGCGCACGCAGTTGCGCACCGCGCTGGCCATGTCGAGCGCCGACCCCGCGAGCGCGCCGGCCGCATTGCGCACCACGCCGTCGACCGCGGTGATGGTTTCGCCGTAGAGCTCGAACGACGGCCTGTCCGCGCCGACCATCGGCATCGCGTCGGTGACCAGGAACAGCTTGCCGCGCGGCTTGGCCGCCAGCGCGACGCGCAGGCTGGCCGGATGCACGTGCACGCCGTCGACGATCAAGCCGCACCAGCTGTCGCGATCCTCCAGTGCCGCGCCCACCACGCCCGGCTCGCGCGCGGTCAATGGCGACATCGCGTTGTAGAGATGGGTGAAGCCACGCACCCCGGCTTCGAGCCCGGCGCGCACCTGCGCATGGCTGGCCGCGGTGTGCCCCGCCGCGACGATGGCGCCGCGCGCGACCAGGGCACGGATGGCGTCGGGCGGCACCTGCTCGGGCGCCAGCGTCACCAGGGTGACGCCGCCGGACAGCGACGTGACCAGCTCCAGTTCGCCGGCATCGGGCACGCGGAACACCGACGCGTCGTGCGTGCCCTTGCGCTCGGCAGCGAGGTAGGGCCCTTCGAGGTGGATGCCGAGCACCCCGGGCACGCCCCGGGCAATGGCGTCGCGCACCGCGCCGATCGCTTCGCGCATGGTGTCGGCGCGGTCGCTGATCAGGGTCGGGAGCAGTCCCGTGGTGCCGTGGCGCCGATGCGCCGCGGCGATGGCGCGGATGCCTTCGACCGTCGGCGTGTTGTTGAGCAGCACGCCGCCACCGCCATTGACCTGCGCATCGATGAAGCCCGGCAGCAGCGATCCGCCGGCCAGGTCGACGCGCGCGGCGTCGCGCACGCGCGCATCGCCCGCCTCGACCACGGCCTGCACCCGCCCCGCCGACAGCAGCACGGCGACGTCGTCGCGGAAGCCCTCGTCGAGCAATACGCGGCCGTTGACCAGGGCGGTGGTGGATGTCATCGCGTTGGCCCTCCGGTGCAGGCTGGAATCGTCGGGGCGCCGCGTTCGAGGGCGCGGCGCGCGTGGATATCGAAGCACGCCGACGACGTCATCTAGATCGTCTCGGTGACCTTGTTCAGGTGCGGGGGCATGTCCGGATCGAAGCCGCGCGCCAGCGACAGCGCGTTGGCCATCCGGTAGAACGCCTGCACCTGCAGCAGGGGCGCGAAGGCCGGATGCGGCGCCGCCGGCAGCGGCAGGTCGGCGTCGCCGCCCGCGTCGGTCAGCCATACGCTGGCGCCGCGTGCGCGCAGCTCGTCGGCGAGCGCGCGCGTCCCGGGCCCGGTGTCGTCGGGCTGGGCGAGCATGAGCACCGGAAACCCGGCGCCGACCAGCGCCATCGGACCGTGCCTCACTTCGGCCGCGCTGTAGGCCTCGGCGTGCAATCCACAGGTTTCCTTGAACTTGAGCGCCAGCTCCTGGGCCGCGCCCAGTCCCGGCCCGCGGCCGAGCACGAACAGGTTGCGCGCCTGGCGCAGGCCCTCGCGCGCCGGCGCCCAGTCGCAGTTCCACGCCGCGCGCAGCGCATCGGGAAGCGCATCGAGCGCGTCCGCCAGCGCCGGCTCGGCGTCCCAGGCCGACACCAGCTGCAGCAGGGCCGAGAGCGAGGCCAGGTAGCTCTTGGTCGCCGCCACGCTGCGTTCGGGCCCGGCATGCAGCGGCACCACGACGTCGGCCAGGGCCGCCAGCGGCGAATCGGCGACGTTCACCAGCGCGACCACCCGCGCGCCCGCCTCGCGCGCGGCCTCGGCATTGAGCAGCAGGTCGGGGCTGCGACCGGATTGCGAGATCGCGATGAACAGCGCGTCGCCCAGCTGCTGGCGCACGCCGTACACCGAGCCCACCGAGGGCGAGACCGAAGCGGTGACCAGGCCCAGCCGCGTCTCGATCAATGCCTTGCCGAAGGTCGCCGCGTGGTCGGAGCTGCCGCGCGCGCAGGTGGCCACGAACGCCGGCGGCCGGCGCCGCAGGTCGGCCGCGAGCGTGGCCAGCGGCCCGCGGTTGGCGGCCAGCTGCGCGCCGACCACGTCGGCGGCCTGCGCGGCTTCACGGAACATCCAGGTCGCTTCCGCCCCCGGATGCGTTGCCGGTGCCGCACTCATGCCTCTTCCGCCGCCGCCGGCGCGGGCTGCGCGCGCGGTCGCCGCGGTGCGGTGGACCCGCGCACCACCAGCTGCGGTACGAACGCCTGGTTGGACGGCACCGCCGCATCCTGGCGCAGGCCGGCGATGAGCATGCGCGCGGCATGGCGCGCGATCTCTTCGGTGGCCTGCTTGGCCGTGGTCAGCGCCGGCCAGGACTGGCGCGAGAACGGGCTGTCCTCGAAGCCTGCGATCGACAGGTCGTAGGGCACGTTCATGCCCGCCGACTTGGCCGCGGCGAGCACGCCAGCGGCGATCTCGTCGTTGGATCCGAAGATCGCGGTTGGCGGTTCGCGCAGCGCCAGCAGCCGGCGCGCGCCGCGGAAGCCGTCGTCGAAGGTGTAGTCGCCCGGGATCACCAGGTGCTTGTCCAGGGCGATGCCGTAATCCTTCAGCGCCTGCTCATAGCCCAGGTAGCGCTCGGAACTCGAGCGATGCTCCTGGCCGCCCCACAGGAAGCCGATGCGCTGGTGGCCGAGCTGGATCAGGTGTTCGGTGATCTCGTAGGCCGCGTCGCGGTCGTCGACGTAGACGCAGGGATGGCCGTCCTGCGGATCCTCCGCCGCCGCGATGATGCGCGTGGCGCGCACGCCGGCCTGCTCCAGCGCCGCGATCAGCTCGCTGCGCTCGGAGATCGGCGCGGTCAGCACCAGTCCCGCCAGGCGCGAGCGCTGCACCAGTTCGACCAGTTCGTCGGCGAGGAGCGGCGAGCTCGCGTCGCAGGGATGGATCTGCAGGCCGAACCCGGTCTCGCGGCAGGCCGAGAGCACGCCGTTCTGCAGGCCGATGATGTGGTACGGATTGGGGTTGTCGTAGACCAGGCCAATCACGTACGCGCTGGCGCTGCGCAGGTTGCGTGCCGACGGGTCGGGCTCGTAGTCCAGCTCGGCGATCGCCTGCAGCACGCGCGCCCGGGTCGCCGGCAGTACCGCCGGCTCGTTGTTGATGACCCGCGAGACGGTCTTGAGCGATACCCCGGCGCGCTCGGCCACCGTGCGGATCGTCGGCTTGCGCGGAGCGCCCTGCTCGTCGTTCACAGCCATCGTGCGATTCCCGTGTCCTGCTCCCGATCTCGGTGACTAACGTTGTCATAGTTTGTGTCCAGATGCCAGCGCGCGCCCGCCCGCCCCGTTGCGTAGCGCGCGCATGTCGGTGCTGTCCTGCAGCATGGGACATTGCGACAAGGACACGGCATCGCGGGACATCCACCTCGAATTATCGTCACATGTAGCGCGTTTCCAGCACTTTGTACGGCGGTCGTTCCACCCATGGTGTCCAGCCAGCCCAGCTTCGGCGCGCTTTCCGACCGAGGCTTGACATCGTTGTCACCAACCGCACACTGGCTCCGCACGCAGTCGTCGCCAGGAGTGTTCGTGGGAGCCCGCAGCCGTCCCCTGCCTACCAGTCCCGCCGCACCAGTTGGGGCCGGACTGCTGCTCGCCGCAGACGTGGGCGGAACCCATGTCCGCCTGGGGCTGGTGGACCTGCACGCGCCGGATACGGTGCGGCATTACCGCAAGTACGCCTGCGCCGACCACGCCGGACTGCGCGAGGTGCTTGAGGCCTATTTCCATGACGTGGAGGAGGCCGTGGGGATCCGGCGCGTCGTGGTCGCCAGCGCCGGCCACCTGCGCGGCGACGGCTCGCTGCTGTCGGTCAACCTGCCGTGGCCGGTGATGCCGTCGCGGATCCGCGACGCGCTGGGCCTGGACGAATTGCTGGTGGTCAACGATTTCGAAGCGCTCGCCCACGCAGGTGCGGCCACCGACCGGCACGCGCTGTTGCGGCTCTCGGGGCCGGAGGTGGCGATGCCCGGTCCGGTACTGGTGGTCGGCCCCGGCACCGGCCTCGGCGCCGCGGTCCGCATTCCCGGCCGCGACGGCCAGGTGCACGTGCTGGCGACCGAGGCCGGACAGGCGGCACTGACCGCCTCGACCGACCTGGAGATGGCGGTGCTGCGCGAATTCATGCGCGAGCAGCGCCACGTCCCCAACGAGCACGCGCTGTCGGGGCCGGGGCTGCTGCGCCTGCACCACGCCCTCGCCCGGACGCGCGGAGTGGCCCCCACGCAGGCCTCGCCCGACGCGATCAGCGGGGCGGCCGAGGACGACGCGCTGGCGCACGACACCCTGGACCTGTTCTGCGGACTGCTCGGCAGTGCCGTCGGCGACATGGTCCTGCTCTACGGCGCGCACGGCGGCGTGCAGCTGGCCGGCGGAATCCTGCCCCAGATCCGCGACTTCCTCGCGCGCAGCAGCTTCGTGCCGCGGTTCCTGGACAAGGGACCGATGCGCGAATCGCTGCTGCACGTGCCCGTGACCCTGGTCGAACACGGCCAGCTCGGCGTCGTCGGCGCCGCCAGCTGGTACCTCGGCCGGCATCGCGACCCGACACACCGCATGGACGCCCCCCCGACCTGACCCGCCATGCGTCCTGCGCGGACGCAGTCCACCGCCACGGGCCGCCGGAGACCCCCGCCGGCCACAGCCTCAGCCATCTTCGAAGGGAGAGATCGCCATGAAGTACCGCACTTCCATGCTGTCGGCCGCCATCGCCGTGTGCCTCGGGGTCACCGCGCAGGCCAGCGCGCAGGACACCCGCTCCAGTTCCGACGAGGCGACCGACCTCGACCGCATCGTCGTCACCGGCATCCGCGCCAGCCTGCAGCAGGCGCTGGACACCAAGCGCAACGCGGACGCGATCGTCGACGTGGTCACCGCCGAGGACGTGGGCAAGTTCCCGTCGACCAACGTGGCCGAGGCGATCACCATGATCCCGGGCGTCACCATCGACCGCCTGTTCGGCCAGGGCGAGCGCGTGAGCATCCTCGGCACCGACCCGGCGCTCAACCGCACCCTGCTCAACGGCCAGTCGGTGGCATCGGCCGACTGGTTCATCCTCGACCACCCCAGCCGCACCTTCAACTATTCGCTGCTCGCGCCGCAGATCGTCGGCAAGGTGACGGTGTACAAGTCGCCCGAGGCGCACATCGACGAAGGCTCGATCGGCGGCACCGTGATCGTGGAGACGCGCCGCCCGCTCGACCTGGAGGACGGCCTGGTGGTGGGCGGCCAGCTCGGCTACCTGTACAACGACCGCGACGAGGACGGCAAGCCGCAGGGCTCGCTGATGCTGGGCTGGAAGAACGCCGGCGGCACCTTCGGCGTCATCGCCTCGGCGCAGCGCCTGGACGAAACCATCCGCCGCGACGGCATCGAGGCCTACGGCAGCGTCTCCGCACGCGACTACCGCGATGGCCAGGGCGGCGGCGGCTCGGTCAACAATCCGCCGGCGGACTGGTCGCAGCCACCCAACCCGGACGGCTCGCAGCCCACCCTGCCGCCATCCTGCGTGGGCGCCTGCGCCGCCACCCTCGAGGCCAACCTCGACGCGCGCGGACCGAACTCGCTCAGCGCCTCGTTCTTCGAGCAGCAGCGCGAGCGCAACAGCTACTCGCTGGCGCTTCAGTTCCAGCCGGTCGAACAGCTCGACCTGGAGTTCAACGCGCTCAAGATCGACGCCAGCTACGACAACATCAACCAGTCGATGTTCGCTTTCATGGGCAACGCGTGGAACAGCCTGATGCGGCTGACCGACGTGACCATCGAGGATGGCGTGATCACCCGCGGCACCTTCCGCAACGCGCTGTCGGTGTTCGACCTGCAGAACCGCAAGTCGACGGTGGAGACCGAATCCTACGACCTGAAGGCCAGGTGGAGCGGCGAGCGCTGGTTCGCCTCGGCCCACGTCGGCACCACCGAAGCCACCGGCGGCACCGACCAGCAGGTGTTCGGCGAGTTCCTCAACTGGGCCGACTACAGCTACGACATCAGCGCCGCGCCCTCCCAGCCGGGCCGCCTGACCTACCACGGGGCCAATCCCTTCACCGATCCGTCCGCGTTCCGCATGGACGGAGGCTGGGGCGCCGATCCCACCCAGCCGCCGCCGTCGTGGAACCCCGGCTGGGGCGGCAACATCGTGTTCAAGCCGACCTGGGACGAGGAGACCTACGGCCAACTCGACTTCGGCATCGAACTCGACTCGCCGGTGTACCTGCTGCGCTTCGGCGCCAAGCGCCGCGAGCACGAGACCGAGCAGAAGATGGGCGGCGTCTCGCTGGCCTCGGTCGCCGGCTACGGCGACGCCACCGCCGACATGTTCAACCCGCAGCGCGTGCCGGGGAACTACCTGAGCGGTTTCTCCGGCTACGGCGACCTGTCCAACCGCTTCACCATCGACGGCTGGGCGCTGGCCGACTACATCCTCAGCGGCGACTGGCTGGCGCCGTGGCAGACCATGCCCGAACCCAGCACCTTCAACGACCCCTCGTTCGCGGCCAACACCTGGCGCATTGTCGAGGACATCAATGCCGCCTACGTGCAAGCCGACTTCAGCTGGAACGGCCTGCGCGGCAACATCGGCCTGCGCCACGTGCAGACCGAGACCGAGAGCCACAGCTGGCAGTGCGTGCGCACCGACGCGCCGCCGCCCTGCCCGGCGGATGGCTACGCGCCGGCGGTGGTGTCGAAGAAGTACAACAACACCCTGCCCAACCTCAATGTGGCCTACGACCTGGGTAGCGACGCGGTGTTGCGCTTCTCGGCAGCCAAGGTGATCGCACGGCCCAACTACAGCGACATGTCGAGCTACCTGTGGCTGGGCGACCAGACCTTGACCGGCGGCGGCGGCAACCCCGAACTCGATCCCTACGAGTCGACCAACCTCGACCTCTCCGCGGAGTGGTACTTCAGCGAGGACGCGATCCTGGCCGGCACGGTGTTCTACAAGGACGTCGACAACTACATCCTCACCACCACCCGCCCCGAGCAGCACTTCAACCAGTCGCGCAACGAGGTCACGACCTACGAAGTGGCGCGGCCCGACAACGCCGGCACCGCGAAGATCCAGGGCTTCAGCGTGGCTTGGCAGCAGCAGATCGCCGCCGGCTTCGGCATCATCGCCAACTACACCTACGCCGACGCCGAATCCAGCTCCGGCGACCCGATGCCGTACAACTCCGAGAACCAGATCAACATCAGCCCGTACTTCGAGAACGAGCGCTTCAGCGCGCGCCTCAGCACCTCCTGGCGCTCGGAGTACTTCACCAATGTCGATCGCGGCGACAACCTGTGGGTGCGTCCGTATACGTCGATGGACCTGTCGCTGGGCTACCGCTTCAACGACAGCGTCAGCCTCAACTTCGACGCGATGAACCTGCTCGACGAGGCCTACCACAGCTATGCCGATACCGAGCGCCTGACCCGCGGCGTGTACCGCTCGGGCCGCCGCTTCCTGACCACCCTGCGCGTCCAGTTCTGACGGCACTCCCGCACGACGCCGTCCTCCCGGTGGGCCCGGATGTGTCCGGGCCCATTTTTTCCGGAACCCTGGAACGCCTGCGAAGGCCGGCATCCCGGCCTGTGCCGCGAGCAGGATTCTTTCGACGAGGAACCCCGATGCGAACGATCGCCACCCCGCGCCCGCTGTTCACCGCCCTGTGCTGCCTGCTGCTTGCCGCCTGCAGCGGCCACGCCGGGTCCGCGGGCGAGACCACGGCCGAGGTCGTGGCGCTACCTGCGCTGATTCCGGCGCCGGCATCGCTGCAGCCGGCGGAAGGGAGCTTCCGCTTCGACGGCGATACGCGACTGCACGCGGGCGACCCGGCGGCGCGCCGCGTGGCCGCTTCGTTCGCGCGGATGGTGCAGGCGAGCAACGGCATCGCGCCGGCGCTGGCTGACGGCGGCGAGGGTGGCGTCCGTTTCGAGATCGACCCGGCCGTATCGCCGGACGCGCCGGAAGGCTACCTGCTGGAGGTGGCCGCCGGCGGCGTGCGCGTGGCCGCCAGCGACGAGCGCGGCTTGTTCTACGGCGCGGTCACGCTATGGCAACTGCTGTCGCCGGCGGCCGGTGATGCCCGCACCCCCGCGCTGCGCATCGAAGACGCGCCGCGCTTCGCGTGGCGCGGCCTGATGCTGGACTCGGCGCGCCACTTCCAGTCGGTCGACGAGATCAAGCAACTGCTCGACGCGATGGCGCGGCACAAGCTCAATGTCTTCCACTGGCACCTGACCGACGACCAGGGCTGGCGCATCGAGATCCCGAAGTACCCGCGGCTGATGGACGTCGCCGCCTGTCGCATTCCGGCCGGCGACGCGGGCCGCGATCCGGCCACCGGCGAACCGCGCCCCTACTGCGGCTACTACACCCGGGCGCAGATCCGCGAGATCGTCGCCTACGCCGCGCAGCGCCACATCACCGTGGTGCCCGAGTTCGACATGCCCGGCCACGTGCAGGCGGTGGTGGCGGCGTATCCGCAGTATGGCTCGCTGGGCGATACGCCGCCGGTGTCGAACGAATGGGGCGTGCACCAGTACCTGTTCAACGTCGACGAGGACACGTTCGCGTTCATCGAGGACGTGCTGGACGAGATCATGGCGCTGTTCCCTTCGACGTACATCCACGTCGGCGGCGACGAGGCGGTCAAGGACCAGTGGGAGGCGTCGCCACGCGTCCAGGCGCGCATGCGCGAACTCGGCATCGCCGACGAGACCGCGCTGCAGAGCTGGTTCATCAAGCGCGTCGCGCGCTACCTCGAGGGCAAGGGCCGGCGCCTGCTCGGCTGGGACGAGATCCTCGACGGCGGGCTCGCGCCGCAGGCCACGGTGATGTCATGGCGCGGCATCGAGGGCGGCATCGCCGCCGCGCGCGCGGGGCACGACGTGGTGATGGCGCCGGTCGACAGGCTGTACCTGGACTACCTGCAGACCGGTTCGGCCAACGAGCCGCCGGGCCGGCCCAGCCAGGTGACGTTGCGCGACGTCTACGACTTCGAGCCGGTGCCGGAAGTGCTCGACCCCGCGCGGCGACGCCACATCCTCGGGCTGCAGGCCAACCTCTGGACCGAACACCTGCGCACCTGGGACCGCATGCAGCACGCCTACTTCCCGCGCGTGGCCGCGCTGGCCGAAACCGCCTGGTCGCCGGCCGACCGCAGGAACTATGCGGATTTCCTGGCGCGATTGCCCGCCCAGCTTGCGCGCTACCGCGCGTTCGGCATCGCCCATGCGCAGACGCCGTTCGAGGTGTTGGGCGAAGCGGCGCCGGGCGGCGACGCCGGCAAGGTGCAGGTCGCGCTGGAGAACCCGCTCGGCTACGCGGTGCGCTACACGCTCGACGGCAGCGACCCGGGCGCGGACGCGCCGCTGTACGAGACGCCGCTGCAGCTGCCGATGCCAGTCGAGATCCGCGCGGCCGCCTTCCACGGAACCGAGCGGCTGGGCCCGGTGGCGCGGCTTGCGTACAGCGCGTCCAGCCTGCGCGTGCGTACCGATGAACAGCTCGCGACCTGCGCGGAGAGCGGCCGCCTGCTCCTGCGGCTGGAGGACGACGGCCCGGTGGACGGCGAGCGCGCCCTGTTCAATGTCACCATCTTCCGGCCCTGCTGGCGCTGGCCGGACGCGGAACTGGGCGCAGCCAGCGCACTGAAGGTACGGCTGGGGCGGATTCCCTACTTCTTCCAGCTGGCGCACGACGAACCCAACCGGCGCTATGCGCCCGCGCAGACTGCGCATGGCGAACTGCTGGTGCATGCGGGCGGCTGCGACGGCGAACCGATCGCGCGCCATCCGCTGCCCGCCCAGCCCGGCGAAGACGGCTTCGTCGAGCTGGAGATTCCCCTGGCGCAGCCGGGCCGCGGCGACCTGTGCATCACGCCCAGCGGCGATACGCGGCCGACGATGTGGGTGCTCGATCGGGTCGAGCTGCTGCCACGCTGAGCGGCGGGGGCGCGCCTGTCCCCGCCGGTTGCGCGGACGGGGATCGGCCGGGCGCGTCCCGAGCCGCGGTCAGGCGCGCGGCTCGCCGCGCCAGCCGTCGATCCGCAGCAGCAGGTCGCGCAGCGGCGTCAGGCGGGTGCCGAGGCCGGCGATGACGCCCAGCGTATTGGCCAGCGCATCGCGCGTGTCGGCCATTCGGTCCACCGTCAGCGCGCCCTGCGCGTATTCGATGCCGATGCCCAGCAGCACCAGCCCCAGCCCCGCGCCCAGCAGCGCCGGCCAGTTGCGGAACAGCTGCACCGCACTGGCCGCAAGGGCGAAGTAGCCGAGGAAATGCGACCACTTGTCGCTGCCGTCGAAATCCGGCATCGGGGGCGGCGGCATCATCGACAGCACCACCACGCCCGCGATCGCCAGCGTCCACAGCGCCACCCAGAAGCGCGGATGGCGCAGCGGCTTGAGCGAACGTCCGGGCCGGTAGCGCGGACGGCCGCTCACAGGCGGAAGCTCAGGTCGCCGAACACGAATGCCTGTTCCAGCGGCACGTCGCGCGCGAAGCCCATGGCCTGGAACCGCTCCCCCATCCCGCCCGGCACGGTGAGCAGCTTGGCCTGCTGGCGCAAGGCGTAGCGCGCCGCCTCGTCCGCCGCGCGCGCTTCGTGCGCCGCCAGGCGCTGTTCCAGGCCGTTGCCGATCAGGAAGCTGGCCTGCGAACAGTAGCCCGCGAGGTCGAAGCCCGCGCCGGTGCCCGCCTCGGCCAGCGCGGTGAAATCCACCGATGCGGTGATGTCCTGCAGCCCGACGCGCGCGAACACATCCTCGACCACGCGATGCCGGTGGAACGCCCGCAGGGTGCCGTCGCGGCGGCGCGGGTCGTAGTACTCGCGGCGTGGATGGCCGTAGTCCACGAACAGCAGCGCGCCGGTGCGCATGCCTCCCGCGACCGCCTGCAGCCAGTAGGGCAGCTGCGGCAGCAGCTCGGCGCGGTGGCCGTCGGCGAAGGGGCCCTCGAGCTGGCTTTCGACATGGCGCACGGCTGCCGACAGCAGCGCGTCGGCGGGACGGTCGATGCGGCGGAAGCCATTGCCGTCGCAGGCCACGTGTTCCTCGAACACCTCTCCCCCCTGGAGCGCGAAGCGCGGCGTGGGCAGGGCGTCGAGCACCTCGTTGGCGAACAGCACGCCGTTCCAGTCGTCCGGCATCGGACCGTCCAGCCACTCCACGCGCGCGAATGCCGGTGCCGGCAGCGCCTGCGCAAGGTGCGCGCGCTGGCGTTCGCGCAGGTCCGCGCTGGGCTCGAGGATGGCGTAACGGGCCGGCATCGAGTCGAGTTCGAGCAGATGTGCGATGGCGTCGGCGGCGAAGCGACCGCTGCCCGCGCCGATCTCGAGGAAACGCGCCTCCGGCCCGCAGGCCTGCAGCGCGGGCGCGAGCGCCTGCGCCACGCATTCGGCGAACAGCGACCCCAGCTCCGGGGCGGTCACGAAGTCGCCGGCGGCACCGAACTTGGTCGCGCCCGCGCTGTAATAGCCGAGCCCGGGGGCGTACAGCGCCAGCTCCATGAAACGCCAGAACGGGATCGCCCCACCCGCGGCCGCGATCTGCTCGCGGATCAGGGCCTGCAGATGCGCGCTGTGGGCCTGCGCATCGTCGGAGAGCGGGAAATCGGACATCGGCGGCGTCTACGGCGACAATGCGACAGGATACCGGCAATCGGGAGTACGCCATGGCCAGCCCGTCCCCCGTCGCCCTCGTCACCGGCGGCGCGCGCCGCCTGGGTGCGGCCATCGTGCGGCGGCTGCATGCCGCCGGCTACCGTGTCGCCGTGCACTGCCGCAGTTCCGCCGCGGAGGCCGCCACGCTGTGCGCGGAACTGGAGGCGTTGCGGGCCGACAGCACGGCGGTGCTGGCGGCCGACCTCGCCCGCTTCGACGCCCTGCCCGAACTCGTGGCCCACACGGTCGGCCGCTTCGGCCGGCTCGACGCGCTGGTCAACAACGCCGCGGTCTTCTTCCCCACGCCCGCCGGCACGGTGACCCCGGCGCAGTGGGACACGCTGATGGCCACCAACCTGCGCGCGCCGCTGTTCCTGTCGCAGGCGGCCGCGCCGCACCTCAAGGCCAGCGGCGGCGCCATCCTCAACATCAGCGATGTGTATGCGCGCCAGCCCCGTCCCGACCTGCTGGCCTACGCCGTCAGCAAGGGCGGCCTGGAGGTGATGACCCGCGCCCTGTCCGCGGCGCTGGCGCCGGAGGTGCGGGTGAACGCGATCGCGCCCGGCGCCATCCTGTGGCCGGAAGACGCGTCCGACCCGGCGCTGCAGGCGCGGATCCTGTCGCGCACCGCGCTGGGCCGGGTCGGCGAGGTCGACGAGATCGCCGAGACCGCGCTGTGGCTGCTGCGCGACGCGGGCTACACCACCGGTTCGGTGATCGCGGTGGACGGCGGGCGGACGCCGCTGTAGCGACGCCCGCCCGGTGCGGGTCAGCGGCCCGGCAGGAAGGCCTGCTCCAGCCCGGCGTCGCGGAACGCCGGCGGCGTTTCATGCGAGACCGCGTAGCGGTACAGCGCCGCGGAGTAGATGCCGCTCAGCGCCGCCTGGTAGACGCCCGCCAGCAGCACCACCAGCAGGAACAGCGCGCCCACCATGATCGCCAGCGCCACCGACACCTGCGCCGCCAGCAGCGCGGCGCCCGCGCCCACCAGCACCAGGGCGAAGGTGATCAGCCCGAACGCGGCGCCGATGCCGACCTGCCCGACCGCGTTCTCGCCCCAGGTGCGCTTGAGCAGCGTCGCGCTCTGCTTGAGCGCGTCGATCGGCCCGACGTCGCGGGTCACCAGCACCGGCACGACCAGGAAGGTGGCCAGGGTCCAGGCCGCGCCAAGCCCGCTGCCCACCAGGCGTACGACGAAGTTGTTGTCCTTGCGCTTGAGCGACTGCAGCAGCACGCCGACGGTCGCCGCGATGGCCGCGTAGCCGAGGATCGCGGGCAGTCGCGCGCGCGCGGCGCGGAAGCCGTCGGCCAGGGTGGGGTCGCCGCCCTCGAGCCGGATCATCGCCGCGCCGACCAGGGCGCAGTTGAAGAAGATCATCACGCTGTACTGGACGAAATAGAACAGGAAGGCGAACACCGCCCCGCCCACGCCGAAGCCGTCGGCGAAGATCCGCAGCGCGAACATCGGCAGCAGGAAGGTCGCCAGCACCACCACGGTGGCGATGCCGGAGATGACGGGGAACAGCATCAGCTCCTTGTCCGAGCGCAACACCGACGCGCTGGCCTTGACCAGATCCCAACTGCGCGCAACCTTGTCGAACATCGCCTTGCCTCCGTGGTGGACCACCAGACTGCCGCCGCGCCCGCGCGCCGGCAATTGACGGTTGTCACCACCAGACGGGGACGGCGCCGGGGATGTGACGGCGCCGCGGGACCGTCCTCAGTAGCGTCCGTCCAGGGCGAACACCGGCGCGCGGCCGCGCCAGGCGCCTTCGCTGAAGTCCGGGAACTCGAGCGTGCGGCTGCCGTCGGCGATCGAGGCCTCCGACAGCGGGGTGATCGCGCTCCAGGCCACCGCGTCGTAGATGTCGATCGGCATCGGTGCGCCGGCCTTGAGCGCCTCGACGAAGGCGTGGACGACGAAGAAGTCCATGCCGCCGTGGCCGCCCCCAGCCGCGCGCTCGCCCAGCCGCTGCCACAGCGGATGGTCGTGGCGCTCCAGCCAGGCCTGGGCCGGCTCCCACTGGTGCGGCTGCGGGCTCCTGCCCTCCAGGTAGATCGACTGGTTGAGGTCCATCCAGATCCCGCCTGTGCCCTGCACCCGGAAGCCCAGCGAGTACGGCCGCGGCAGCGAAGTGTCGTGGGTGAGCAGGATGGTCTGGCCCTGCTCGCAGCCGATCTGGGTGGTCACCACGTCGCCCAGCGCGAATTCCACCGCGGCGTTGGGATGATCCGGCCCGCCCTGCGCCACCACGTACTCGTGCAGGCCGCGCGCCTGGCTGGCGTGGCTGGTCAGGCGCGTGAAGCGGTTGCCGCGGTGGATGTCGAGCCACTGCGCGCAGGGGCCGATGCCGTGGCTGGGATAGAGCTCGCCATTGCGGCGCACCGAATGCGGCGTGCGCCACTTCGCCTCCGACCAGCCGCGTTCGCCGAACTCGGCGCCGCCGCCATAGGGCTTGCCCGGCTCGCCGGAATTGAACTTCACCGCGCGCAGGTCGTGCTCGTAGCCGCCCTGGACGTGCACCAGTTCGCCGAACAGGCCCTGGCGCACCATCTGCAGCACGGCCAGCACGTCGCGCCGGTAGCAGACGTTCTCCAGCAGCATGTAGGGCGTGCCGGTGCGCTGCTGCGCGCGCAGCACGTCCCAGTGGTCCTGCAGGGTGATGCCGGCGACCACTTCGCAGCCCACCGCCACCTTCGCCTCCATCGCCGCGATCGCCTGGGGCGCATGCAGCTCCCACGGCGTGGCGATCAGCACGGCGTCCAGCCGCGCCCGCGCCAGCATGTCGCGCCAGGCGTCCACGCTGCCGGTGTAGACCTGCGGCGCGCGGCGGCCGGCGGTGGACAGCTGCGCGAGCGCGCGATCGAGCATGTAGCGCTCGATGTCGCAGATCGCCGCGATGTCGACGCCGTCCTGCTTGAGCAGCTCCGACAGCAGCACCTGGCCGCGCATGCCGGTGCCGATCAGGCCCACCCGCAGGCGTTCGCGCGGGCGGCCCAGGGCGCCGATCCAGGGCGCGGCGGCCAGCAGGGCGGTCGAGGACTTGAGCAGTTGCCTGCGCTTCACGAATACCTCCGGGGGGGCGGATCAGTCCAGGGCGACCACGTCGAACGCGGTCGCGCGGTCGGGGTGCGCCTGCCACAGCTCGGCCAGCGACCGCCCCAGCACGGGATGCAGGAGCGCCGGCGCGATTTCCGCCAGCGGCTTGAGCACGAAGGCGTGGCGCAGTTCGCCGCGCGGGATGCACAGGTGCCCGGGGCCCTCGAGCACGAGGTCGTCGTAGAGCACGATGTCGATGTCGAGCGTGCGGTCGCCGTACCGGGGGCCGCTGCGGTCGCGGCCATTGGCGTCCTCCAGCGCATGCAGCCAGTCGTTGAGGGCCTGCGGCGACAGGTCGGTGCGCACGGCCGCGGCGGCGTTGACGAAGGCCGGGCCGTCGAAGCCGACGGCGGGAAAACGCCAGGCCGTGGACAGCGCCACGTCGCCGAACCGCGCGCGCAGGGCCGCCACCGCGATACGCAGGTAGCGCTCGGGTTCCAGGTTGCTGCCGAGGCTGAGGTAGGCGGTGTGCATGCGGCGCTCCAGGGGGCGCCTATGATCGCGCACCGCGTGCGCCGCGGCGAGCGCCAGCGGGCGGACTCAGCCCGCCGCCTGCGGCGGCTCGACCCGCTGCAGGCGCAGATCCAGCGGCGCGTCGCCCAGGGTCTGGAACACGCGCAGGCCGAACTCGGGCAGGATCGCCAGCAGGTGGTCGAAGATGTCCGCCTGGATGCCCTCGTAGAACGCCCAGCGCACGTCGCTGCTGAAGCAGTAGATCTCCAGCGGCAGGCCCTCGGCGGTGGGCTGCAGCTGGCGCACCAGCAGGGTCATGTCCTGGTGGATGCCGGGATGGTGGCGCAGGTACTGCTCGACGTAGGCGCGGAAGGTTCCGAGGTTGGTGACCCGGCGGCGGTTGACCGGCTCGGCGCCGCGCTCGGCCAGGGTCGCGTTCCACTCGCGGATTTCGGCCGCCTTGCGGTCGAGGTAGCCGTCGATCAGCACGAAGCGGCGCATCCGCGCCACCTCGTCCTCGTCCAGGAAGCGCACCGAGCGCTGGTCGAGGTACAGCGCGCGCTTGATCCGGCGCCCGCCCGACTCGCTCATCCCGCGCCAGTTCTTGAACGAGTCGCTGATCAGCTTCTTGGTCGGGACGGTGGTAATGGTCTTGTCCCAGTTCTGCACGGTCACGGTGTGCAGGGCGATGTCGATCACGTCGCCGTCGGCGTTCTGCGAGGGCATCTCGATCCAGTCGCCGATGCGTACGCGGCCGTCGTTGCTGATCTGCACGCTGGCCACCAGCGACAGGATGGTGTCCTGGAAGATCAGCATCAGCACCGCCGTCATCGCGCCCAGGCCGGTGAGGATGTGCAGGAACTGCGCGCCGATCAGGGTGGCCACGATCGAGATCGCCACCAGCGCGAACATGACGATCTTGGCCACCTGCAGGTAGCCCTTGATCGGCTTGTTGCGTGCGTCCGGGCGCCGCTCGTAGACCTGGTTGACCAGGTCGATCGCGCGCGACAGCGCCAGCGCGATGGTCAGCACGATGAAGGCCTGGCACAGCGCGCGCACCACCGCCACCACCTGCGGCGGCAGGTCCGGCACCATCGGGATGCCGGCCGCGATCACCATCGCCGGCACCACGTTGGCCAGGCGCGGGATCACGCGCAGGCGCACCTCGCCGCCGCTGGCCGCGTCGCGGGCGGTGGTGGCCGCCAGCGCGCGCTGGATGCCGCGCAGCAGGACGCGCTTGGTCAGCCAGTTGGCCAGCCACGCCGCCAGCAGCAGCGCCGCGATGGCCAGGCCCGTGTATGCCCATGGGTACGGCGCGAGCGCCGCCTGCAGTCTCTCCAGCTGTGCCTGCAAAACTTCCTTCCTCTGTCGTTCGCGTTACTTCGCGCGGCTGCGCTCGATGACGACGCCGACCGCGCGCGCGCCGCGCACCGCGCCCGGCTTGCTCAGCTTGAGGCGCAGCCAGTCGACCCCGAACTCGTCGATCACGATCTGCGCGCAGCGCTCGGCCAACGTCTCCACCAGGCCGAAGTCCGACTGCCTGACGTATTCGATCAGGCGCTTGCTCACCGCCTTGTAGTTGAGCGTGTCGGCAATGTCGTCGCTGGCGGCGGGCACGCGGTTGTCGAAACCCATTTCCAGGTCGCACACCAGGGTCTGGCGGATCCGCCGCTCCCAGTCGTAGATGCCGATGAGGGCGTCGATCTCGAGCGCCTCGATGAAAACCTTGTCCATGCGCCCATCCTAACCGGCGCGACTCAGGCGGCCGTCGCCACCGGCGCGAGCGTGGCCATGTCCCAGCGCGGCGTCACGTGCACCGCGGGGCCATCGTGCTGGCCGGCGGCCAGGCGCAGCGCGCCTGCGAAGGCGATCATCGCGCCGTTGTCGGTGCACAGCGCCGGCCGCGGGAAGCAGGCGCGGCCGCCGCGCGCGGCCGCCATCTCCTGCAGGCGGGCGCGCAGGCGGCGATTGGCGCCGACGCCGCCGGACACCACGATCACGTCGCTGCCGGCCGCGTCCAGCGCGCGCTGGCACTTGATCGCCAGGGTCTCGACCACCGCGTCCTCGAAGCCGCGGGCGATGTCGGCGCGGGTCTGGTCGGACCGGTCGGACTGCTGCCAGGCCAGCAGCACCTGGGTCTTGAGCCCGCTGAAGCTGAAGTCCAGGCCCGGACGATCGGTCATCGGCCGCGAGAAGCGGTACGCGCCCGGCCTGCCCTGCTCGGCCAGCGCGGCCAGCTGCGGCCCGCCCGGGTAGGGCAGGCCCATCAGCTTGGCGGTCTTGTCGAAGGCCTCGCCCGCGGCGTCGTCCAGGGTCTCCCCCAGCAGGCGGTAGCGGCCGATGCCGTCCACGGCCACCAGCTGGGTGTGCCCGCCCGAGACCAGCAGGGCCACGAACGGCGGCTGCGGCGGGTCGTCCTCCATCAGCGGGGCCAGTAGGTGGCCCTCCATGTGGTGCACCGCCACGGCCGGCACGTCCAGCGCCCAGGCCAGCGACCGGGCCACCCCGGCCCCGACCAGCAGCGCCCCGACCAGGCCGGGGCCCGCGGTGTAGGCCACCCCGTCGATCTCGCCAACACCCAGCCCGGCCTCGGCCAGGGTCTGGCGCACCAGCGGCAGCAGCTTGCGCACGTGGTCGCGGCTGGCCAGTTCGGGCACTACCCCGCCATACTCGGCGTGCAGGGCGATCTGGCTGTAGACCGCGTGCGCCCGCAGGCCCGCCGCGCCGGGCAGGCCGGTGTCGTAGACGGCCACGCCGGTCTCGTCGCAGCTCGATTCGATGCCCAGGACCTTCATGCGGGGGAGATGGGCGCCGGTTGCGCCGTTGCAATGCCAGCGGCTATCATACGCGGCTCCCCTGGCCGTCCGGGCCGGGAGGTGCGAGTCCTTCGCAGAGACCGGCCCGCTGTCGGCCGGACTTCCCAGACACCAGAGATTCCTATGCCCAGCGTCAAAGTCCGCGAAAACGAGCCGTTCGAGTTTGCCCTGCGCCGCTTCAAGCGCACCTGCGAGAAGGCCGGCGTCCTGGCCGAGACCCGCAAGCGCGAGTTCTACGAGAAGCCGACCCAGGAGCGCAAGCGCAAGGCGGCCGCCGCGGTGAAGCGCCAGGCGCGTCGCGTCTCGCGCGACGTCACCAAGCGCCAGCGCCTGTACTGAGCCGCGTCGCTTCGCAAGAAGCCGGCACGCGCGAGCGTCGCCGGCTTTTTGTGTTTATAGGTCCGGCCCGCCCCGGCGCGCCGTTCCCCGTCCCACCGACTGGTTGCCCCTCATGACCCTCAAGCAGCAGCTCACCGATGACATGAAGGCCGCGATGAAGGCCGGCGAGAAGGATCGCCTCGGCGTGATCCGGCTGATCAACGCCGCGATCAAGCAGAAGGAGGTCGATGAGCGCGTCGAGCTCGACGACGCCGCGGTGCTGGCCGTGCTGGAGAAGATGGTCAAGCAGCGCAAGGACTCGGTGAGCCAGTACGAGGGCGCCGGTCGCGAGGACCTGGCCGCGGTGGAGCGCGCCGAGATCGTGGTGATCGAGGCCTACCTGCCGGCCAAGCTCGGCGAGGCCGAGATCGCCGCCGCCATCGACGCGGCCATCGCCAGCACCGGCGCCAGCGGCCCGGCCGACATGGGCAAGCTGATGGGCGTGCTCAAGCCGCAGCTGGCCGGCCAGGCCGACATGGGCCTGGTGTCGAAGCTGGTCAAGCAGAAGCTGACCGGCTGAGGTCCGCGGGGCGCCGCCTGGCGTCCCGTCCCCCCCGGGGCCGCGCAGTCGCCCCGGGCCTGCGCCTGGCGCACAATCGCGGCCATGCCGCACACCCCCGACATCGTCCTGCGCCACGCGCAGGCGGCCGACGTGCCTGCCATCCTGGGCCTGATCCGCGCGCTGGCCGAGTACGAGCGCCTTGGCCACGAGGTCGAGGCCGACGAGGACGCGTTGACCGCCACGCTGTTCGGCGAACGGCCCGCCGCGGAAGTGGTGATGGCCGAGGTGGACGGCGCCACCGCCGGCTTCGCCCTGTTCTTCCACAACTATTCGACCTTCCTAGCCCGTCCCGGCCTGTATCTGGAAGACCTGTTCGTGCAGCCGGCCTACCGCGGCCTGGGCGTGGGCGCGCGACTGATGAAGCATCTCGCCCGGCTGGCGCTCGAGCGCGGCTGCGGCCGGTTCGAGTGGTCGGTGCTGGACTGGAACGCACCTGCCATCGGCTTCTACCGCCGCCTGGGCGCGGTGGGCATGGACGGCTGGACCACGCAGCGCGTCGCCGGCGAAGCCCTGCGCCGGCTGGCGGGCGAAGCCGCACAGGACCGCTGACCGGGCCGTCACGAGGCCCCTGCTGGAATCCGGGCTTTGCCGATACAGGGAGCCCCGGGATGCGCACCGACCCGGCGACCGCCGTGGTGCGCGAAACCGGCGGCACAGCCAGCAGCCTCGCACGGACCGCGAACGGACGCATTGACGCGATCGACCTGACGCGCGGCATCGCCGTGTGCCTGATGATCGTCGCCCACGGCACCAACGGGCTGATGCCCTACAGCGACTTCCCCGACTGGGGCCAGGTGCCGGTGCACGCGCTGACCAAGTTCTCCTCCTCGCTGTTCTTCATCGTGTTCGGGATGGCGCTGGCGGTCGCGTTCGTCCCGAAGTCCGGCGCGCCGGACTGGCCGCGACGCCGCAATCGCCTGCTGCGCCGCGGCCTGCTGGTGCTGCTCTGGTACAAGCTGCTGACCGTGGTGGAGCTGTGGGAGCGCGAGCCGGTACAGATCGCCGATACGCTGCTGTACCGCGACTTCCCGTCGTTCGTGGAGATCCTCGGCTTCTACGCCATCGCCCTGCTGTGGATCCCGTGGATGCTGCCGCTGTGGGCGAAGACGCCGGCCTGGCTGCGCTGGCTGAGTCCGCTGCCGGTGCTCTGGCTGTCGTGGTGGCTGCTCGGACACGCCGGCTTCGGCGGCGTGCCACAGCTGCAGGCGATCTTCGTCGAGCACCCGGACTACTACACCTGGGGACAGCTCTCGCGCCTGCCGCTGGTGCTGGCGGGCCTGCTCATCGGCGGGCTGCTGCTGCGCTGCCACGCCACCACCGCGAAGCGGCTGCTGCTGGCCGGCGGCATCGCACTCGCCGCCTGCGCGCTGCTGGCGTGGTTCGCGCTGCGCGCCGACGACCTGGACGCGGCGCTGGTCGCGATCGGCCGCAACGACGGCAAGCATCCGCCCGGCCTGCTGTTCTCGCTGTTCAGCGTGGGCGGCGCGCTGGCGCTGCTGGCGTTGTGCATCGCCGGTGGCAACCCGCTGGCGCGACTGCTGCGGCCGGTGGCCGTGGTCGGCACCGATGCGCTGATGGCGTTCATCGTGCACATCAGCGTGATCTTCCTGCTCTGGCGCAACAGCTTCGGCTGGTACCAGGCGGTGTCGTACACGCACGCGCTGCAGATGTCGTTGCTGCTGGTCGCGGCCACCGCGCTCTGGATCTGGATCTGGAAGCGCCTGCCGTTGCCGTGGCGCCAGCCTGCACGCACGCCAACCCGGCTGTCCGCCAGCGGCTGATATTCAGCGGCGATGGCGGGCGCTCACGCCAGACTCGGGCGGCGATGAAGACGCTCCCCATCCTCGCGCTGGCTGCGGCCCTGGCGGCCGCGGTCGCCGCCCCCGTCCACGCCCATCCGCAGGCCGCCCGGCAGGCGCTTCCGGTTCCCGGCTGGAGCGCTGCGCTGCAGGCCGCGCTCGAGCGGGTGGATGCGCGCCACCCCGGCGACATCGGCGTCTACGTGCGCCACCTCGACCGCGACGAATCGTTTTCCTACCGCGCCGACGAGCCCTGGTACCTCGCCTCGGGCATCAAGGTGCCGGTGGCGATCGCGGTCCTGCGCGCGGTCGCGGCGGGGACGCTGTCGCTGGACACGCGCGTGACCCTGCATGAGGACGACTACGTCGATGGCGCCGGCCCCACCAATGCCCAGCGTCCGGGCGCGCGCCTGCGCGTGTCGTGGCTGCTCGAGCAGATGATCGTGCACAGCGACAACACCGCCAGCGACCTCCTGATCCGCAGCGTGGGCATTGACCCGGTCAACGCCCTCGCCGCCGAGCTCAGCGGCGCGCCGGACCTGCGCATCACCACGCTCGCCGACGTGCGCCGGCTGGCCTACGCGCAGCTGCATCCGGCCGCCTCGCGCCTGGCCTCGGCCGACCTGCTCGCCATCCACGCCAGCGGCGCCGGGCAGGCGCGCGTGCGCACCTTCGCCCGGCGGCTGTCGCTCGCGCCGGAGCAGCTGCGCACGGACAGCCTCGATGCGGCCTTCGAAGGCTATTACGCCAGCCACGTGAACAGCGCCAGCCTGGTCGAGTACGGCCGCATGCTGGCGGCCCTGTCGGACGGCCGCGCCCTGCCGCCGGAGCAGACCGTGTACCTGCTCGACCTGATGGCGCGCGTGCAGACCGGACACCGCCGCCTGCGCGCCGGCCTTCCGCCCGGCACGCGCTTCGAACACAAGACCGGCACCCAGCACCGCCGCAGCTGCGACCTGGGCATCGCCACCGTGCCCGCGGCCGGGGGGGATGGCGTGCCTGCACGCGTCGTCATCGCCGCCTGCACCCGCGGCACCGGCACCGCCGCCGGCGAGCGTGCGCTGCGCGATGTTGCCGCAGCCATCACCGCCTCCGGGGTATTCAGGCAGGCGCCGCCGCGCCCGACCGTCTCACCTGTCCCGACCGCATGACGCACATGCCGCGACTGCTGCCCGTCATTCCGCTGCTCGCCGCCCTGGCGCTGGGCGCCTGCCGCGGCGAGCCGGACGGGCCGGTCGAGCAGCAGCAGGCCGATGCGCGGACGCCGGCCTGGGTGGACGCGCTGGACGAGGAGATCGGCCGCATCGACGCGGCCATGCCGGGCGAGTTCGGGGTTTACGTCTCGCGCTTCGGCCCGCAGGCCGGCACCCTGGATCGCGGCAACGGCCGGGCCTGGTACCTCTCGTCCACGGTCAAGGTTCCGGTGGCGGTGGCCGTGCTCGAGGCGGTGGACGCGGGCCGCATGTCGCTCGACGACGCACTGGAGCTGCGGCGCAGCGACTTCGTCGACGGGTCCGGCGACATGCTCCAGCAGGAACCGGGCAAGCGCTTCAGCCTCGCCACGCTGCTGGAGAAGTCGCTGCGCGACAGCGACAGCACCGCCACCGACATGCTGATCCGGCACCTGGGCGAGGATCACCTCAACGCCCGCATCCGGGAGTGGGTAGGCGAAGGTTTTGGCCCGCTGACCACGATCCTGCAGGTGCGCTACGACGCCTACGCCCCGCTGCACCCGGGCGTGGCGGACCTGGACAACCTGCAGATCGTGGCGCTGCGCAACGCCGAGGCCGGCGAACCGCGCCTGCAGGCGCTGGCGCAGGCGCTGGGCGTGCAGCGTTCGGAACTGCGCGCCGAGTCGATCGAGCACGCCTTCGAGGCCTATTACCAGGGCGGCAACAACTCGGCCACGCTCAGCGCGTTCGCGCGCCTGCTCGAGCGGCTGGCGGCCGGCGAACTGCTCTCCGCGGAGAGTACCGGCCTGCTGCTCTCGCACATGCGCGCGATCACCACCGGCGACCGCCGCATCGTCGCCGGGCTGCCGGAGGGCAGCGATTTCGCGCAGAAGACCGGCACCCAGCTCGGGCGCGCCTGCAATGTCGGCATCCTCGACGCCGGGCGTGGCCGCAGCGGCGCGACGGTCGTGGTCGCCTGCGCCGAACGGTTCGGGGAACTGGCCCAGGCCGAGCAGGCCTTCCAGGCGCTGGGAAGCGCACTGGCCCGGCTGGAGACCGCCCCGACGCGCTGACGCGCGGTCCACGGCGCCCGGGCGATCATCGCGGGCATGCAAAAGGCGAAGGACAGGATCGAGCAGCTGACCGGACGCTTCCAGCAGAGCCTGGCCGGCGCACTGCTGCAGCGCTTCGTCGAGGCCGGGCTGATGACCCAGGCCGCGTCGCTGGCGTTCTACGCGCTGCTGTCGCTGGCGCCGCTGCTGGTGCTGCTGCTGTGGATCACCGCCTCGCTGTACCCGCCGGCGCAGCAGTCGCTGATCGACCAGGTGGGCGAACTGGCCGGGCCGGGTTCGGCCGCCGTCGCCCAGACCGTGATCCGCAACGCCACCGACCAGCCCGACATCGGTTCCCTGGCCGGCATCTGGAGCACGATCCTGCTGTTCGTCGGCGCCACGGTCGTCTTCGCCCAGCTGCAGGGCGCGCTCAACCTGATCTTCCGCAGCGAGGCGCAGCGCTTCACCGGCCTGGTGGCCTGGCTGCGCAAGCGCGTGTTCTCGCTCGGCGTGGTGCTGGCCATCGGCTTCCTGCTGATCATCTCGATGGTGGCGACCACCGCGCTGCAGGTCGCCTTCGCGCGCCTGCCCTCGCTGCTGCCGGCCGTGGGCTACACCGTGACCTTCCTGATCTACGTGATCACCTTCGCCTTCCTCTACCACTACCTGCCCGACCGCCGCGTGGCCTGGCCGCAGGCCTTCCTGGGCGGCGCGATCACCGCCGGCCTGTTCGCGATCGGGCGCTGGGCGATCGGGCTGTACCTGGCCCAGGCCGCGCCGGGCAGCGCCTACGGCTCGATGGGCGCGCTGGTGCTGCTGCTGGTGTGGATCTACTACGGCGGGGTGGTGTTCTTCATCGGCGCGCTGCTGACCGCGGTGATCGACGAGCGGGCCAACCACCGGCCCGAGGCGGAGCGACCGCGTCCGGCGCCGGCCGGGACGCTGTAGCGCCGGTCCCGGCGCGTCGCCGCCGGACCGCGCATCCGGGGAGACGCGGACGTGGCCGCCGGCCGGAACGCGGGACGCGTCTTACACTAGCCGGATGGCCCGCATCCCCGACGCCTTCATCGATGACCTGCTCGCCAGGACGGATATCGTCGAGGTGGTCGGCGCGCGCGTGCCGCTCAAGCGCCAGGGCAAGGAGTATTCGGCGCGCTGCCCCTTCCACGACGAGCGCTCGCCCTCGTTCACGGTCTCGCCGACCAAGCAGTTCTACCACTGCTTTGGCTGCGGCGCGCACGGCACCGCGATCTCCTTCCTCATGCAGTACGAGCGGCTGGAGTTCCTCGACGCGGTCGACGAGCTCGCCCGCCAGGCCGGCATGGAGGTGCCGCGCGAGACCCAGCAGCGCAACGCCAATCCCGACACCCAGGACCTGTTCAACGCGCTCGAGGCGGCCTCGCGCTACTACCAGCGCCAGCTGGCTGGCAGCGACAGGGCCCGCGCCTACCTCGACGGCCGGGGCGTGGGCGAGGCGGTGCGCGCGCAGTTCGGCATCGGCTACGCGCCGGAGGGATTCTCGGCGCTGAAGGACGCGCTGGGCACGGACCCGCGCCGGCTGCAGCTGCTCGAGCGCGGCGGCATGCTGTCGAAGAACGACCGCGGCCACGTCTACGACAAGTTCCGCGACCGGGTGATGTTCCCCATCCTCGACCGCCGCGGCCGCGTGATCGCCTTCGGTGGGCGGGTGCTGGGCAAGGACGACGGCCCCAAGTACCTCAATTCGCCAGAGACCCCGCTGTTCCACAAGGGTCGCGAGCTCTACGGCCTGTGGCAGGTGCGCCAGGCCCACCAGAAGATCGATCGGCTGGTGGTGGTGGAAGGCTACATGGACGTGATCGCGCTGTTCGAGCACGGCGTCAGCCAGGCCGTGGCCACGCTGGGCACCGCGACCACGCCGGACCACGCCGAACTGCTGTTCCGCAACGCGCCGGACGTGTACTTCTGCTTCGACGGCGACCGCGCCGGACGCGGCGCGGCGTGGAAGGCGGTGGAATCGGTGCTGCCACGCATGCGCGACGGCCGCCAGGCTTTCTTCCTGTTCCTGCCGGAGGGCGAGGACCCGGACAGCATCGTGCGCCGCGAGGGCGCCGCCGGCTTCGATGCGCGCCTGCAGCAGGCCACGCCCCTGTCGCAGTTCTTCTTCGACACGCTGTCGGTGGGCGTGTCGCTGGGTTCGCTCGACGGCAAGGCGCGCCTGGCCGAACGCGCCAGGCCGCTGCTGGCGCAGATCCCCGACGGCGCCTTCGGCGACCTGATGCAGCAGCGACTGACCGAACTGACCGGCGTGGGCGCTCGCCAGCCGCCTGCCGAGACGCGGGCGCCCCTGCGTCGCCAGGGCAGCCAGCCGCTGGCGCCACCCAAGCGCAGCCTGGTGCGCGGCGCGATCTCGCTGCTGCTGCAGCAGCCGTCGCTGGCGCTGGACCTCGCCCCGCCGTACCGCTTCGTGGCGCTGCGCCAGCCCGGCATCGACCTGCTCACCGAACTGATCGCCCTGGTCAGCGTGCGCCCGGACATCACCACCGGTGCCCTGCTCGAGCACTTCGCCGACCGCGAGGAGGGCGCGGCCCTGCAGAAGCTGGCCAGCCAGAGCCTGCCGGGCGACGTGGCCAACTGGCGCGCCGAGTTCCAGGACGCCATCGCCCAGCTGGACCGCCAGACCCAACAGCAGCGCATCGATGAGCTGCAGGCGCGGATCGGCCAGCTCGACGTCGCCGAGAAGCAGGAGCTGCGACAGCTCCTGAGAGCGCTCGCCGGCTGAGCCCCTCGGGTCAACCCCAGCTGGGGTCGTCACGGATGTCGCCGGCGGCGCCAGCGACGCTAGGCTGCCGCAGCCCTCCATCCCTTCCAAGGTTTTCCCATGAGCGACGTCAGCAGCGCGGTCGATACGGTCAAGGATCGGCTCGACCAGGGCATCTTCGACTGGGACGTGACCCACGGCGACCTCACCGACATCAGCAAGGCGGTGGCGGACCTGTCGCCCGAGGAGCGCAACGAGCTGATCAGCGAGCTCAGCGACGACGACCTGAAGAACTGGACCCAGGAAATCGACGGCCTGCACGGCTCGCTCAGCGCGCAGGAGCGGCAGGACCTGTTCAACCAGCTGGCCGCGGGTCTGGACGGGGAGCAGCTCACACGCCTGGTGGAGGCCTTCGACGGCAGTCCTGGCGGGCTCGACGCGCTCGGCGCGGCGGTCGCCGAACATGCCTCGCCGGAGGCCAAGGTCGCGTTCGTCGAGGCGATGGCCGGCAGCATCGACGCCGCCTATTCCGCCTCGCAGGGCCGCTGGGGCAATGCCGAGACCGCGGTCGTCGGCAATGTGCTCGCCAGCCTGTCCGACGATCCGCAGGCACTGGCGCAGGCGCTGGGCGGGCTGAGCGACTCCCAGCTGCGCGACGTGATGGAGGTCGGGCTCGGCCGCACCTATATCGCCACCGCCCACAGCGCATCGACCAGCGTCGATCCGTCGGTGACAGCGGCCATCATCAGTGGCGCGGCCACGGTCGACGATCCGGCGCTGAAGGCGCGCGTGTTCGAGATCGGCTCACAGCAGATCGGTGAGATCCGCGACAACACCATCAAGCCGATTGGTGGCGACGACGCGCCCGCGGCCGCGATCACCGAGGCGCTGACCACGTTGCTCGACAGCGACACTACCGGCATCGTGCGCGGCCTGGAGACCAGCTACCGCGACGGCAAGGGCCTGACCAGCTACCTCACCGAGCAGTTGGAGAACGGCGGTGAGGCTGGACAGGAGCAGGTCGGCGAGTTCATCGCCAAGCTGCAGCGCGGCAATGACCTGTCCGAGGATCCGGCCGTGCGCTTCCAGGCGACCGACGAGAGCGGCAACTACCGCAATGCGCAGACCCTCGGCTACTTCATGGGCGGCGTCGAAGCCTCGATCAACGCGATCACCGACAACCGCGCCGACCAGGCCAACCTGGTGGCCAACGTGTTCAAGGGTGTGGTGGGCGCGGTTGGCGCGATCAATCCTGCCACCGGCGCGGCTGCCAGCGGCGTCTCCACTCTCACCGACCTGGCCGTGACCCAGGCCGCGGACAACTACAAGAACGAAGCTTCGGAGCTGCGCGACACGCTGACGTCGCTGGCCTATCCGCGCGACGCCAACGGCCAACCCTTCGAGGGCGAGCGCGCCGAGACCCCGTACGACACCGCCCTCCTGCGCGTGGTCAGCGCCAACCGCTTCGAGTGACCCTCGCCCGGCTGGTGGATCCGCGCTGCAGCGAGCGCCCGCCGCGATCGTCCCGCGGTGGATGCCCGCGTATGCTGCGGGCATGAACGCACCCATGCTCCGCCCTCTTCGCGCAGCGGCGATCGTCTGCCTGCTGGGAGCCGTCCTGGTGTCGGCCGGTTGTTCCCGGAGCCACGTCGCCATGCCCGATGCGCCTGCAAGCGCCCGCCCCTTGCCCGCCACGGGCCCCCACGAGGTGCGCACCGACCTGATGGTCGCCGACATGTACGCGCGCTACGGGGGCGAGTTCCGCGGCTTCAGCGTCCAGTCCTACCTGCTCGATGGGGCGGACTGGGCGAGCGTCGAAGCCCACTATGGCGCCGCGCTGCAAGGCTGGCGGGCGGACCCGCGCTTCGGACCGCGCAGCGGCAGGATCCAGGCCCGGACCTGGGTCGACGGGGACCGCGTGCTGGTAGTCGAGATGTTCGACGCGGAGGGCACGCCGGTGCTGCTGGTGGGCAGCAACGTCGGCGACGCAGGTGAGCGGTAGCACGTAGCGGCACCGACGTAGCTGCAGCCACGCAGCCAGCACGAAACGGCGCCGGGACGGGTTAGGCTTCGACCACCTGACCAGGAAATCCTGCCATGCGCCTGAGCTTGTCGCTGTCCATCCTCGCGCTCGCCTGTCTCCCCGCAATCGCCCAACCCGGACCCGTCGAACGCATCGAACAGGGCAACCGCGTCACCGAGAACGTCCCCGAGATCCCGGCCGAACTCATCGAGCGCCTCAACCGCTACCAGAACACCCGCGGCGCGGGAGTGGCGGGCTGGACCGGCGACGGCTGCCTGCTCATCTCCACCCGCTTCGCCGAAACCAGCCAGGTGCATCGCGTGTGCCAGCCGCTGGGCATGCGCGAGCAGGTCACCTTCTATCCCGAGCCCGTGGCCGGCGTGGCCGTGGCCCCGCCCGGCGCGCCGCGCGAAGGCTTCGTCTTCGGCAAGGACCGCGGCGGCGACGAGTTCTCGCAGCTGTACTGGTTCGACGCGCAGACGCGCGAGACCACGCTGCTCACGGACGGCAGGCGCAGCCAGAACGGCGGCACCGTGCTCAGCCGCGACGGCTCCCGCATGGCGTACAGCAGCACCTCGCGCAACGGTACCGATCGCGATATCTGGCTGCACGACCCGCGCGGCGGCGAGCCGCGCCTGCTCCTGCAGGAAGGCGGCAGCTGGAGCGCGCAGGATTTCTCGCCCGACGGCAGCCGACTGCTGGTGATGAAGTACGTCTCTGCCAACGAGTCCTACCCGGGCGAGGTGGACGTGGCGACCGGCAAGCTGCGCATGTTTCCCGTCGACGGCGGCAAGGCCGCGTTCGGCGGCCTGCGCTACGCCCCGGACGGCGAGGGCGTGTACTACGTCTCCGACGAGCCGGTGGACGGCAGGCCCAGCGAGTTCCAGACCCTGCGCCACCACCGCCCCGGCCAGGCCGGCCCGGTGCAGCTGAGCACCGCGCCCTGGGACGTGGATGCCTTCGAAATCTCCGACGACGGCCGCCACCTGGCCTATGTCACCAACGAGGACGGCATCCACCGCCTCACCGTGCTGGCCCTGCCGTCCCACAGGCCGGTGCGGCTGCCGGAGCTGCCGGTGGGCCTGATCGGCGGCCTCGAGTTCTCGCCCGATGGCAGGCAGCTGGCCGTCACCCTCAACACCGCCACCTCCCCCAGCGACGCGCACGTGATCGACCTGCGCGCCGGCCGCCTCGAGCGCTGGACGAAGAGCGAGGTCGGTGGCCTGGACACCGGCCGCTTCGTCGCGCCGAGCCTCGTGCGCTATCCCACCTTCGACAGCGTCGACGGCCAGCCGCGCACCATTCCGGCCTTCTACTACAGGCCGAGCCGGCCCGCGCCCGCGGGCGGCTTCCCGGTGGTGATCAGCATTCACGGCGGCCCCGAATCGCAGGCGCGTCCCGGCTTCAACGCCAGCACCCAGTTCCTGCTCGACGAACTGGGCGTGGCGGTGCTGGTACCCAACGTGCGCGGCTCGTCCGGCTACGGCAAGACCTGGCTGACCCTGGACAACGCCGAGAAGCGCGAGGATTCGGTCAAGGACATCGGCGCACTGCTCGACTGGATCACGCAGCAACCGGAGCTCGACGCCTCACGCGTGGGCGTGACCGGCGGCAGCTACGGCGGCTACATGGTGCTGGCCTCGCTGATGCACTACAGCGACCGCATCCGCGCCGGCATCGACATCGTCGGCATCTCCGACTTCACCACCTTCCTCACCAACACCGAGGAATACCGCCGCGACCTGCGCCGCGCCGAGTACGGCGACGAACGCGACCCGGCCATGCGCGCCGTGTTCGACCGCATCTCCCCGCTGAAGAACGCCCACCGCATCGACACCCCGCTGTTCGTCGCCCAGGGCAGGAACGACCCGCGCGTGCCCTACACCGAAGCCGAACAGATCGCCGCCGCCGTGCGCGCCAACGGCAAGCCGGTGTGGTTTTTGATGTTCAACGACGAGGGGCACGGATTCCGGAAGAAGAGCAACAGCGATTACTTCGGGGCCGCATCCGTTCTGTTCTGGCAGCGGCACCTGCTCGGCGAATAGGCGGCGAAGTCAGCGACCAGCACCCAGGATCACCATGGATAAGAACGGCTTGCCGCGTCGTCATCGCCGCGCGTGCGGAATGCGTTATGCGGTGTGGTCGCAGTCGTTATCGCTTGGCACGGCGTGCCTCGGTCACGGCGCTGGCCTAACCACTCGTTCAAGCGGAAGCCGCTTCGCGGCTCCGCTTAACTCCGGCGTCAGGCACCGTGAACAAGATTGATCGGCCTATGCTGTTGGCTGCGCTCCTGGTTGCGGCGCCGGCTGCCTTGTCGCAGGAATCCGGCCCCGTCGAGTCCATTCGGAACGCCGCGTGGGAGTTGTCCAAGGATTACTACCCCAGCAGCCCTCTCTGTGCGAAGGACGAGATCACACTGTGGACTTGCTCGGTAGGCGAGCGTGAGTACTCGCTGTGCTCGTCGCGGGTGGTCACCCGGGTAGAGGGATACATGCAGTACCGGGCGTCCAAAGCCGGCAAGGCGATGTTCACTTATCCGACAGACAAGCGCCCGCCGGTAGGCCTGTTCACCTACACCGCGTATGGCAACGGCAACGCGTCCGTCGAGTTTGCGAACGACGGCTACCGCTACAGCCTCATGGACCCCTTGAGAAGCGACTCGTCCATACTGGTCGAGGCGCCGGGTGGGAGAACCAGCGAGATCGCTTGCGGCGGGAACCAGACGCTGCAGGTCAACTACACCATGCGGCTTATGTACGAGGCGGGGCTGTGGGACAGGTAGCAGGCATGGCGCCTAGTTCGTTCGAGCCGAAGCCGCTCGGCGGCGCGGATCAATTCGAGTGCCAAGCGACGGGAGATGGGATGAAATCGTTCAGGAAGCGTGCCGGCAATTCCAACGGCAGATTGGCGAAAGGGATTGGAGCCGGCCTGGCCTTCGGCAGTGCTATCGGCTTGGCCCTGGGCAATCTTGCGGTTGGAATCGCAGTCGGTGTCGCGCTCGGAGCCGCCGTTGGAGCTCGTCGCAACAGGGCATCTTCGGTCAAGTAGGCGCGCGATACATGGATGGCTTTGCCAGGTGAACCGACACCGCAAGTGCAACAGCTCCGGGAGCTTGCGCATGCATTCGAGCAGACGGGGCTGCCACCTATGAGGACTGCACCACACCTGCTCCATCCGGCCCGGCATCATTGACCCCCGCCCACCCGAGAGGTCCCGCCCATGCCCCTCCGCCAGGCCTCCTGCACCTGCGGCCAGCTCACCGCCACCACCGACGCCGAGCCAGGACGCGTCTCTATCTGCCACTGCCTGGCCTGCCAGCGGCGCACCGGCAGTGTGTTCGGTGCGCAGGCGCGGTTCCCGGCCGCGTCGGTGGACATCACAGGCGACAGCACGTGTTTCATGCGCGTGGGCGATTCGGGCGGGCGTGCGCGCTTCCACTTCTGTCCGGTCTGCGGCGATACCGTGTACTACGTGATCGAGGCGCAGCCGGAGCTGGTCGCCATTCCCGTCGGCGCATTCGCCGACCCGCAATTTCCGCCGCCCTTCGTTTCGGTGTATGAAGAGCGCATGCACGGCTGGGTAAGGCTGCCCGAAGGGATCGAGCACCACCATTGAGGATGCGCGGCACCTGCACAGGTCGGGCGCATTCACGACAGGCCACCGCAGGGATCATGGGCTGCCGCCGACCGACGGCGCGCTTCAGTGATCCTTGCCAAGGATCGAGGACAGGAGGCCACGTGAGCGGACATCGCATCTTCAGGACGCCCTTCTCCAGCGTGTACCCGATGTACGTGCAGAAGGCCGAGCGCAAGGGCCGGACCCGGGCGGAGGTGGACGAGGCCATCCGCTGGCTCACCGGCTATACGCAGGAGGCGCTGCAGCAGCAGATCGCGCGGCAGGTCGACATCGAAACCTTCTTCGCCGAGGCGCCGGGCCTGAACCCGGCGAGCGAACGCGTGACCGGTGTGGTGTGCGGCGTGCGTGTGGAGGAGGTGGAGGATCCGCTGATGCGCCGCATCCGCATCCTCGACAAGCTGGTCGACGAGCTGGCGAAGGGCAAGGCGATGCAGAAGGTGCTGAGGCAGGCATGAGCGATTACGACCAGCTGTTCGCCGCCCTGTCGGCGATCCTGCGCCGGCATGCGCAGGCCATGTCGATCCGCACCGACGATCCCGGCCATCTGTACGTGGAGCTGGCGCCGGCGGAGCCGAAGGCCAAACCGCGCTTCTTCGGTGCGGTGCAGACGAAGAAGTCCTACGTCAGCTACCACCTCATGCCGGTGTACGAGGATCCCGGGCTGCTGGACGGGATCTCGCCCGGCTTGCGAAAGCGCATGCAGGGCAAGTCCTGCTTCAACTTCACGGCGATGGACGCCGCGCTCCTCGATGAGCTGGACGCGCTGACCGGGCGGTGTGCGGCGACGGTGCGGTAGGGTGGCGGGTGCCGGGCGCGGAGGCACGTCAGTCGGCATGGCCAGGATCGACTTGAAGCGGGAACTCAAGCATCTCTATTCACCGTCCGCGAAGGCGGTGGTGGAGGTGGACGTGCCGGCGCTGCGCTTCCTGATGATCGATGGCCAGGGCGATCCGAACACGACACCCGCCTATGCCGAAGCGGTGGAGGCGCTGTTCTCCGTGTCGTACACGGCGAAGTTCATGGTCAAGCGGGCAGCCGGCATCGATTACGCGGTGATGCCGCTGGAAGGCCTGTGGTGGGCCGACGACCATGCCGCATTCGCCGCCAACGACCGCGCGCGGTGGCGCTGGACGATGATGATCCTGCAGCCGGATGTCGTGGAAGACGCGGTGCTGGAAGCGGCGATCACCCAGGTGCGCGACAGGAAACGGCTGCCCGCGGTGCACCGGTTGCGATTGGAGTGGTTCGTCGAAGGCCGCTGCGCACAGGTGCTGCACGTGGGACCTTTCACTGAGGAAGGTCCGACGATCGAGCGGCTGCACGCCTTCATCGCCGAACGCGGCCGGCTGGCGGGCAAGCACCACGAGATCTACCTGAGCGATATCCGGCGCGCGCATCCTGCGAAGTGGAGGACGGTCATCCGGCAGCCGATGGCGTGAGGTGGGGGCGACGCTTTGGTGGTCGCATGGACGCGTGCAGCGGTGGTCGGAGCGCTCATTGGAGAGGTGAACCGGTTGCTCCGGCCGCCCCCACCCCAGCCCTCCCCGCATGCGGGGGAGGGAGTGGTCGCAACTGGCTTGTTGGCTTGTCGATCCGGGCGGCACTCGTTCGTCTGGAAGGGACGGCGGCGCGCGGTGCGCCGCCGGCGATCTGCACAGGAGCAACGCATGACGGCAACGACCGCGGTCAAGGGCCCCGCCTCGTACTTCCCCTCGATCGAGAAGACTTATGGCAAGCCGGTCGCGCACTGGCTGGCGCTGCTGGACGCGGTCGGTGATCGTCAGCACATGCAGCAGGTGACCTTCCTCAAGCAGGAACACGGCATCGGCCATGGCCATGCCAACGCGCTGGTGGCGTATCGCAAGGCGCAGGCTGGCTGACCGCCCCGGGACGGCATTGCGCCGCGCCCAAATCCGCGCCGCGTTGCGCGGGTGCCCGGACGCGAGGCCGTCTGGCCCGCCACGTGCTGCCCGGCCGGCCCACCCCCCACGGCCTGCAGACGCCCACACCGTATCCTGTGCGGTCGTGTTTCCCGGCACGGCATGAGGTACGGCGATGGACTATCAGCTCGTGGTCAAGTTCTGGCGCAAGTCGCTGGAGAGCGAGGACTTCCTGGCGACGATCGAGGACAGGCTGCGCGCGGTGCTTGGCGGGTCGGTGGAGCTGGAGGGGTACGACGTCAGCGCGAAGGAGATCAACCTGTTCATGCTGACCGCGGACCCGCGGCTGTCGTTCCGCCGCGTGCGCGAGGTGCTGGAGGCGCTGGGCATGGAGAATGGCGTCTCGGCCGCGTACCGGCTGGTGGGCGGCGCGAAGTTCACTTCGCTGTGGCCGGCGCGGCCGATGCGCAGGTTCACGCTGCCGTAGCGAGGCTGTTGCGCGCGCCGCGGGGTGTCCCCGGCGCTGGCGCGGCGACGGCGGTCATCGCATCGCCAGGACGGCGGACCACGGGTTTTCCCCAATATCGCCGGGCAGCCGCACCGCGTAGTGTGCGCGGCGGAAGGCGCCATACGGCGTCGCATGCATCGGCCCGCCATGTCGTTCGAGACGTTCCGGTTCCCGCCGCCGCTGCCGCCGCCGGATCTGCGCGGCGCCATGCCCCTGCCGCATCCGTCCGACCCGGGCACCGCGGGTTTCAGCGATGCCCTGCTCTCTGCGGACCCGGCCGACATCGCATTCGAACTGGACCGCAGCTCGGTGCGCATCCGCGACGAGCGTGAGGCGCAGTGGAACACCAGCTGGACCGCGAGCGGCGGGATGTTCGTGTCTGCGCCGGGTGCGGAGGCACAGGCGGTGCCGCTGCGCTTCGAGGCGACGATGCGCAACGAGGACGCCACGCCGGCGCGGATGCGCGCGCTCAATCCCTTCGACCCGGCGACGATCCCGCCGCGCACGCGGATCGAGGTGTTCGGGCGCGACTATGCGGGCACGGCGATGGAAGCGAGCTTCCGTGCGCTGGCCGCGGCCAACGGGCTGGACTCGATCGAGGACCTGCGCCTGTCGCTGGAAATGACTGCCGATGGCGAGCTGCGGGTGATGACCGGCTCGAACCGGCTGTTCGATGCGCCGCGCGACGGCGGCCCGGCCTCGGCCCCCGCCGAACGCGAAGATTTCATCCGCCACACCGCGATGCTGGATGATGCTGCCGGCGCGGACCGCGCCGCCTACAACCGCATGCTGCTCGACGGCACGCCGCCGCCGCAGACGGTGCGGATCGGCGAGGACGTGGAAGGCGCTGCCATTACCGGCGTGGTCACCGAGACCGGCAGCGGCGAGACCAACGAAGTGGTGTGGACGCTCGACGACAGCGGGCGCCCGGTGTCGGCCGATGCGGTGCTGACCTGGGAGCCGGGCAGCGGCGGGCGCGACTCCGACCGCATCGAAGCCAATGCGCAAAGCCGTTTCCGCGCCGACAATGCGATGAAGGGCAGCGGCGACGATGTCGGCCACATGATCGCCTACCGCTTCGTCAACGGACACGGTCCGGTGAACATGTTCCCGCAGCAGGGCCACTTCAACCAGCGCGTCTACGCGGGCATGGAGCAGGAGTGGGCCGACTGGCTGGCCACGGGCATGGAGGTGCACGTGGAGATCCGCCTGGCGCCCGACGGCAGCGCGCGGCCCGACCAGGTGCACGTGGATTATGCGGTGATCGATCCGGCCAGCGGCAAGGCGGTCTATGATCCCAGCCTGATCTTGTTCGAGAACGAGGCAGGCCAGGTGTTCGACCGCATCGCGCGCAACGAGATGGACAAGCTGATCGGGCAGCCGTCGTGACTGCGGTCGACCGCGACGCCCTGGTGCGCGGCATCGGCGAGCTGCTGCTGCGCGACATCGCCACCGCCGGCCACGACCTGGACGGCTATGCGCTGATCGCGGACTACGGCGACGGCACGCGGCGGATCTCGGGCTTCGGCTATCGCGATGGGCAGGCGCCGGTGGCGGCCACGCCGAAGACGGAGGCGGAGCTGATCGGGGCGCGACTGGACGAACTGCGCGAGACGACGCAGGTCGACGGCAAGACGCCGTGGAGCGTGTGCGTGATCCAGCTCAGGCGTGCCGGCGGGCGGCTGCATGCGGGGTTCGTCTACGAGGACGCCGCACGCTGGCGGGTGACGCCGGAGACGCTGGAAGAAGTGGCGGAGCGGGCGAGGCCGGCCTGAGAGCCGTCAGCGCGCGAAGACGCGCCCATCCTGTCTTTGTGGGAGCGCGCTTGCACGCGAAGTTCTTCGCGACCTAGGTCGCTCCCACTGTCCTGGAATCGCTTCGCTGTGGGGGACCCTGTAGCGCGCATGGCTCGCTGTCGTGGGAGCGCGCTTTGCGCGCGAAAGCTTCGCGACCAAGATCGCTCCCGCGGCAACGAGGGCACGACACCGGCACCCGGGCATCGGCATCGCAGCGGACATCGTCATTCCCGCGAAAGCGGGACTCCATCCTTCCGTCGCCAGAACCATGTGGCCTGCTTCCGCAGGATGACGTGCCGGTACGGAGCGCCAGTGGACGGCTTTGGCAGGATGCTCGACGGGGAGACGGGGACGGCCGCAACGGACTACCCCTGGGGGCGCACGCGCTGTACGCCTCCGCCTCCCTCAGCCCACCCGCTCCAGCTGGAACGCCTGCACCGGCGACGGGTCCAGCCAGGGCAGCAGCCAGTGGTCGACCAGCAGGAAGGCGAACAGCGCCATCAGGTAGACCACCGAGTAGTTGAACACCTTCATCGCGAACAGTTCGTCCGGCGGATCGAGCAGGCGCCAGGCGTACCAGAGGAAGGCCAGGCCCAGCACCACCGCGCCGCCGAGGTAGAACAGCCCGCTCATGCCCACGGCCACCGGCAGCACCGTCACCACGCACAGCAGCACGGTATAGAGCAGGATCTGCCAGCGCGTGTACTCCACGCCGTGGGTCACCGGCAGCATCGGCACCAGCGCGCGGCGGTAGTCCTCGCGGCGGAAGATCGCCAGCGCCCAGAAATGCGGCGGCGTCCAGACGAAGATGATCAGCACCAGCAGCAGCGCGTGCGCCCAGTCCCACTGGCCCTGCATGTTGGTCACCGCGGCCCAGCCCAGCAGCGGCGGCGCGGCGCCGGCAATGCCGCCGATCACGATGTTCTGCGGCGTGGCGCGCTTGAGGAAGCCGGTGTAGACGATGGCGTAGCCGATCAGCGAGGCGAAGGTGAGCGCGGCGGTGAGCGGGTTGACCAGCGCGATCAGGATCGCCATCGACAGCGCGCCGAGGAACACGGCGAACGCCAGCACCTGCGCCGGCGCCAGCGCGCCGGTGGCGAGCGGCCGGTCCGCGGTGCGCACCATCACCTTGTCGATGCGCTGGTCGATCAGGTGGTTGACCGCGGCCGCCGAAGCCGCCGCCAGCCAGATGCCGAGCAGGCCGAACGCGGTTTCGCGCAGCGGCGGCAGGCCGGGCACGGCCAGGAACATGCCCACCAGCGCGGTGAACACGATCAGCGCGACCACGCGCGGCTTGGTCAGCGCCCAGTACTGGCGCCAGGTGGCACGCGATGCGTTCATCGCGCCCCCGGGTGGCAGGCCGCGAACGGCGCGGCCGGCGACGGCTTGTCGATGCGCAGGTACATGGCTAGTCCGGCCGCCGCAGGCGCGCCAGCAGCGAGACCAGCACGAACAGCAGCAGCGCGGCGCCGCCGTTGTGCATCACCGCCACCCACAGCGGAAGCGACAGCTTGACGTTGAGCACGCCCAGCAGCACCTGCGCGCAGGTCAGCAGCCCCAGCACCACCGCCCAGCCGCGCAGGCCAGGCGTGCGCAGCCCGCGCCACGAGACCAGCAGCAGCATGGCCGCGGCCACGACCGCGAACAGGCGGTGCGCCATCTGGATGGCGATACGCGAGGCGCCGTCGAGCACGCCGCCCTCGTAGTCGGCACCCACGCCGCGCCACAGCACGAAGCCCTCGCTGAAATCCGAGGGCGGCCACCACTGCCCCACGCAGCGCGGGAAGTCCATGTAGTGCGGCTGCGCCGTGGTCCAGCCGCCGGCGCCGCAGGCCAGCGCCGCGTAGTTGGCGCTCACCCAGCCGCCCAGCGCGATCTGCACCGCCAGCACCGCGATCGCCGCGATCACCCAGCGCCGGAGCGCGGTGGCATCGGCCAGCACGATCGGCAGGTGGGTGGCGCGCCAGGCCATCCAGGTGAGCAGCGAGAAGGTGAGCATGCCGCCCAGCAGGTGTCCCATCACGATCACCGGCTTGAGCAGCATGGTCACCGTCCACTTGCCCAGCAGGGCCTGGAAGATCACCACCGCCAGGGTCAGCGCGCCGGCACGCGCCAAGTCCACGTTCGACCAGCGCAGCGCGGCCACCAGCAGCAGGCCCTCGCCCAGCGCGGCCACCGACAGCGCCGCCACGATATGGCCCTGCATGTACAGCGGGATCGCCGCGCCCACCAGCGCCGAGGCGCCCAGCACCTGGGCGATGCCGTAGCGCCGCCGCCGCGCGGCCAGCAGCGCCAGCACCAGCACCAGCACGCCCAGGCTGGCGGCGAGGTGGCGGTGCACCTGCTCGCGCCAGGCCTTGTGCGTCTCGAACGGGCGGATCGCGCTGGCGGCGTGGTCGCTCACCTCCTGCGCGGCCTGCGGCCAGGCGGCGCGGCCGTAGCAGGTGGGCCAGTCGGGACAGCTCAGTCCGGCGTCGGACAGGCGCACGAACGCGCCGAACACGATCACGCCGAAGGTGAGTACGACGGCCAGCCAGGCGATCCGGTGGAAGTGCCGGTACACCTGCGGCCGCGAGGGCCTGGGGGACGGGGAAGACATCATCGCAGCTTGAGCAGGCGGGCCATGTCCGTGCGCAGGTGGCCCGGATCGAAACCGGGAGCGTAGCGCAGGATCACGAAGCCGTTGGGATCGATCACGTAGACGGGGGTGCCGGCGGGGTCGTCGCGCCGCGGCAGTGCGGCCAGCAGGGCGGGCGAGGGCTCGAGTTCGCGCCAGGCGGCGTTGCGCTGCACGCCCACGGGCGGCGTGCCGATCCAGAGGATGTGCACGTGGTCGGCGCGATGGGTGAACAGCTGCCAGACGGTGTCGAGCTGCTGCGAGAGCCGCACGCAGTCGCTGCCGCAGCCGGACGGCGGGGCCAGCGCGATGCGCCAGGTGCGCGCGGCCGGGTTCCACACGTAATCGCCGCCCTCGCGCAGCGTGGGCACCACCTGTCGCAGGTCGCCGGGCGGATCGAGCAGTTCGCCATGGTTCTTCATGCCCGACGGGCGCCAGCCGGAGAAACGCAGCGCGCCGGCGACGATCGCGCTGCCGAGGAAGACCACGACGACCAGGATCAGCATGCCGCGGTTGCGGCCGCGCTGCTGCGGGGAAACGGGAGCATTCATCGGCGGGAACGGACGGTCAGGACGAGGGCGGTGACGAGGGCGGCCGCGGCCAGGCCGAACCACTGCACGGCATACCCCAGGTGCTTCTGCGGCGGCAGGGTATTGGGCAGCACGTCGAGGTCGCGGGCGTGGCCGATCGGCAGGGCGGGATCGAGCTTGAGCACGCGAGGCGGCAGCGCGTCCAGGCCGAGCCGGGCGGCCAGGCCGGGCGCGTCGAGGCGCACGGCCAGCACGTCGCCGCCGGCGGTGGCGGCCGACAGGCCCTGCGCCAGGCCCGCCGACGGCGGCGGCGCCAGCAGGCCCTGGATGCGCTGCTCGCCGTCGATGCGCTCCGGCGCCGGCATGGTGCGGTCGCCCGGCAGCGGCAGCCAGCCAAGCTCCACCAGCAGCGGCGTACCGGACTCGGGTGCGAAAGCGCGGTACACGCGCACGCCGGGGCGGCCGTCGCGCTGCTGGTTGTCGAGCAGCACCGCCGGCGCGTCGATGAAACGGCCTTCGCCCTGGGCCCAGTCGAAATCGCGTGCGCGATCCGGCTCGGCGGCCGCGGCGAGCGGCAGCGGACGGCGGTCGGCCAGCGTCGCGGCGACCTGGTCGAGCATCGCCTGCTTTTCGTCCATGCGTGAGAGCTGCCAGCGCCCGAGCGAGGCGAACACCGCCACCAGCGCCAGCGCCAGGCCCCAGCCCAGCCAGAACGTGCTGCGCTTCGTCATGCCCGCCATGCGCCGGCCTGCGATAATGGCGGCGACGGGCGCAGTCCGCGCCGCGGGATCGGGCCATGAACGATTCGCTGAAAATCCTGGTGGTGGTCGGCTTCCTCGCGCTGATCCTGTGGAACCTGGGCGCGGGGCTGTACTACATGCTCGCCGACAAGGGCCAGAGCAAGCGCACCGTCAACGCCCTGACCAAGCGCATCGCGCTGTCGATCGCGCTGATCCTGCTGGTGGTCCTGGCCCACTACATGGGCTGGATCGAATTCCACGGCGTGGGCCGCAACCCCAACTCCTGATACGACACGGCGCCGGCGCCGGACGGCGCCGCGCGCTGCATTTGCACGGCTCGAAAAAGCGGAAAGCGCCGGCATGCCGGCGCCCTCCCCTGTCTGGCCCGGATCGTCGGGCCGCTGCCCGGCGATCCGTGGACGCTGGTCCGTCGCGTCAAAGCACATAGACGAACAGGAACAGCCCCAGCCACACCACGTCGACGAAGTGCCAGTACCAGGCGACCGCCTCGAACGCGAAGTGGTTCTCCTTGGTGAAGTGGCCCTTGGCGCAGCGCAGCCAGATGATGGCCAGCATGATCGTGCCCAGCGTGACGTGCGCGCCGTGGAAGCCGGTGAGCATGAAGAAGGTCGAGCCGTAGATGCCCGAGCCCAGGGTCAGGTTGAGGTCGCGGTAGGCGTGGATGTATTCCTCGACCTGGAAGAACAGGAACACGCAGCCCAGCAGCACGGTCAGCCCCAGCGAGACCAGCAGCTTGGTGCGCTGGCCGGCCTTGAGCGCGTGGTGGGCGATGGTCACCGTCACGCCCGAGGTCAGCAGGATCAGCGTATTGAGCAGCGGCAGGCCCCAGGCCGGAATGGTCTGGAAGTTGCCGCCGACGCTGCCCGGGCCGCTGCTCGGCCAGGCCGCGCTGAAGCCTTCCCAAAGCAGGTAGTTGGTGGCCACGCCGTCGCCCGAGCCGCCCAGCCACGGCAGCGCGAACTGGCGTGCGTAGAACAGCGCGCCGAAGAACGCGGCGAAGAACATCACTTCCGAGAAGATGAACCACACCATCCCCATGCGGAACGAGACGTCGACCTGCCTGTTGTAGTAGCCCGAGACCGACTCGAGGATCACGTCGGCGAACCACTTGAACAGGATCGCGGCCAGGCCGGCGATGCCGACGAAGAACGTCGCCTTGCCCCAGCTGATCTCGTTGAACCAGCTGGCCAGGCCAAGCATGGTCACGAACAGGGCGACGGAGGCGAACAGCGGCCACTTGCTCTGGTGCGGCACGAAATAGACGTTCGGGTCGCTGCCGTGATGGGCTGTGGTGTCGGCGTGGGCCTGGGCCATGGCGAAAAGTCCGGATTGCGGTTGAGTCAGGGTGCCGAGTGCGGCACGGTGGACGACGGCGCCGCCGCCGCGAGGCGTTCGGTGAGCACGTCGTTCTTGAAGAACGTGTAGGACAGCGTGATGGTCTTGACGTCGGCCGGCAGCGCCGGATCGACGATGAAGCGCACCGGCAGGTCGCGGGTCTCGCCGGCCTGCAGGGTCTGCGCGGTGAAGCAGAAGCACTCGGTCTTGCTGAAGTAGCCCGACGCGCGGGCCGGCGCCACCGACGGCGTCGCGCTGCCGACGATCGCCACCTCGCTGTTGTTGTGCGCGGCGTAGGTGGCCTCGTACTGCTCGCCCACGCGCACCTTCATCCGGGTGGCGTTGGGCTTGAAGCCCCAGGGCAGCTTCGAGTTCACCGTGCCGTCGAACTCGACCGTCACCCAGCGCTCGGCCGGCACCGCGGCGCCGACCGCCGAGGCGTCGGCGGCGGTGTTGTCCAGGCGGATGCCGAACACCTTCTCGCAGGCGATGCGGTACAGCGGCACCAGCGAGAACGTGAACGCGAACGCGCCCAGCGAGATCGCCGCCAGCTTGAGGATGCCCTTGCCGGACCTGCCCGCGCTCATCGGCCGATCACTCCCGAAGCGATGAAGACGAGGTAGATCGCCAGCGCGATCCCGCCGAACACCATCGCGGTGCGCACGGCGCGGCGACGCCGCTGCGCGAACTCCTGGTCGTTCCTGTCGGGGCCGCTCATCGCCAGCATCTTCAGTGGCTGACGTCGCCGTGCGCCAGGTCGCCGTCGCGGATCACCGGCGGCGTGGTGAAGGTGTGGTGCGGCGCCGGCGACGGCACGGTCCACTCCAGGCCACGGGCCGAATCCCACGGACGGGCCGGGGCGAGCGCGCCGTTCTTCAGCGAGTGGAACAGGATGCCGAACATCAGGAACGGCGTGACGAACATGCCGAACGCACCGATCGAGCTGACCAGGTTCCAGTCCGCGAACACCACGTTGTAGTCCGGGATGCGGCGCGGCATGCCGGCCAGGCCCAGGAAGTGCTGCGGGAAGAACAGCAGGTTGACGAACACCATCGTCCACCAGAAGTGGAACTTGGCCAGCGTCTCGTTGTACATGCGGCCGGTCCACTTCGGCCACCAGTAGTAGACCGCGGCGATGATGCCGAACAGCGCGCCGGTCACCAGCACGTAGTGGAAGTGCGCGACCACGAAGTAGGTGTCGTGGTACTGGAAGTCGGCCGGCACGATGGCGAGCATCAGGCCGGAGAAGCCGCCGATCGAGAACAGGATCACGAAGGCGATCGACCACAGCATCGGCGACTCGAAGCTGATCGAGCCGCGCCACATGGTGGTGACCCAGTTGAACACCTTCACGCCGGTCGGGATCGCGATCAGCATGGTCGCGAACATGAAGTAAATCTCGCCGCCCAGCGGCATGCCCACCGTGAACATGTGGTGCGCCCACACGATGAACGACAGGAAGGCGATCGCCGCGGTGGCGTACACCATCGCCTGGTAGCCGAACAGCGGCTTGCGGCTGAAGGTCGGGATGATCTCGCTGACCACGCCGAAGGCGGGCAGGATCATGATGTAGACCTCGGGATGGCCGAAGAACCAGAAGATGTGCTGGTACATCACCGGGTCGCCGCCGCCGGCCGCGTTGAAGAACGAGGTGGCGAAGAACTTGTCGGTCAGCAGCATCGTCACCGCGCCGGCCAGCACCGGCATCACCGCGATCAGCAGGAACGCGGTGATCAGCCAGGTCCAGCAGAAAATCGGCATCTTCAGCAGGTCGATGCCCGGCGCGCGCATGTTGAGCACGGTGGCGATGATGTTGATCGCGCCCATGATCGAGCTGATGCCCATCATGTGGATGGCGAAGATCGCGAACGCGGTGGCGTGGCCGCCCTGCAGCGACAGCGGCGGATACAGGGTCCAGCCGCCGGCGGGCGCGCCGCCCGGCATGAACAGGGTCATCAGCAGCAGCGCGAAGGCGAACGGCATGATCCAGAAGGACCAGTTGTTCATGCGCGGCAGCGCCATGTCCGGCGCGCCGATCTGCAGCGGGATCATCCAGTTGGCCAGGCCGACGAAGGCCGGCATCACGCCGCCGAAGATCATGACCAGGGCGTGCACCGTGGTCATCTGGTTGAAGAAGTGCGGGCTGACGTGCTGCAGGCCCGGCACCATCAGCTCCAGGCGGATGATCACGCTCATCGCCGCGCCGATGATGAACATCACGAAGGAGAACAGCAGGTACAGCGTGCCGATGTCCTTGTGGTTCGTGGAGAAGAACCAGCGGTCTACGAACGACTGCTTGTGGCCGTGGCCGTCGTGGTGATGGTCAGCGGTGGCGGTATGCGTGGACATAGGGTCTTGCCTTGGATAAGCGGTCAGCCGGCGCTGGCGGCGTCGGCGGGAGCGGCGGTGGGCGCCTGCGGGGCGGCGGGCTCCTCGCCCTGCTGTACGTCATCGACCATGTCGGGGTCGATCGAGCGCGGCGCGGTACCGTCGCCGTCCTCGGGCACCTGCGAGGGGTCGGCCGGGGCCTGGCCCGCGGCCTTCTGCGCGGCCAGCCACTGCGCGTACTCGTCCTGCGACACGGCCTTGACCACGATCGGCATGAAGCCGTGGTCCTTGCCGCACAGCTCGGCGCACTGGCCGCGGTAGATGCCGGGCTCGAGGATCTCGGTCCAGGCCTCGTTGATGATCCCGGGGATGGCGTCCTGCTTCCAGCCCAGCGCCGGCACCCACCAGGAGTGGATCACGTCGTCGGCGGTGATCACGAAGCGGATCTTGGTGTTGACCGGCACCACCAGCGGGTTGTCGACGTCCAGCAGGTAGGCCGGATGCGCGTCGAGCTCGGCGCGGGTGGTGGCCGGGTTCTGGCGCAGGCGGTCGCTCTCGCGGTCGAGGCGGCTGGTGATCTCCACGCCCTCGCCCAGGTACTCGTACTTCCACATCCACTGGATGCCGGTCACCTTGACCGTCATCTGCGAATCGCGCGTGTCGTACATCGCGATCAGCTTGGCGGTGGCCGGCACGGCCATGATCACCAGCAGGATGACCGGGATCACGGTCCACATCACTTCCAGCTTGGTGCTGTGGGTGAACGAGGTGTCCGGCACCGCGCCCTTGGAGTGGCGGAACTTGAACATCGCGTAGGCCATCGCGACGAACACGACCGCGCCGATCGCCACGCAGATGATCAGGGCCAGCATGTGCGCGTCGTAGGCGTGCTGCGCCGACGCCGTCACGCCACGCCCCATGTTCAGCTGCCACGGCTTCGCATCCGCGGCGAGAGCCGCGAACGGCAACGCCGCCAGAACCGCCAGACCCCACCGCGAACTACGCGCCTGCCTCATGCCTCGACCCCAAATGTCTTCGGTCGCGGCCGGGCGGCCGCAAGCGAACTGGTAATGATTTCGCGGCCGATCCCACGCCGGGGGGCAGCCACGCGGTACCGCGTGCAACGACGCGCACCCGCGATGCGGACGCGCGAAACTACCGAATGGTAGCGGCCGCGGCGCTCGAGGGGCAAGCCGGAGGACCCTCGCGGCGGGGCCGGACGGCGCTTCCCGGCACCCCGGCCGCGACGCCCCGCGGGGCGCAAGGCCGCCTCCGGCGCGGCCTGCGGCCCGCCCGGCGCGATCGTCGGCCAGTGGGCTCGCACGGGCCCACGATCGGCGCGATTGTGCCGGCGCAGGCATCCGGGCCGCGGGAAACGTTCAATCCGCGCCGGTGCGCGCGCGGGAAAATGACGCTTTCCCCGCCATGGCCGCCCGGCCGTGGCGCCCGCCGGGCTCCCAGATGACCACGACCAACCACCCCACCCAAGCACCTTCGGGCCTCCTCGCGCCGCTGCGCGCGGCGATCACCGCCGGCTGGCACCTGGACGAGGCCTCCCACGTGGGCGCGCTGCTCGCCGTGGCCCGCCAGCCCGCGCCAGGCTGGAGCGAGGCCGACCGCGCCGCGGTCCGCGCCACCGCTTCCGACCTGGTGCGCCGGGTGCGGGCGCGTGCGGTCGACCAGGGCGCGATCGAGGCGTTCATGCGCCAGTACGACCTCGGCAGCGAGGAAGGCGTGCTGCTGATGTGCGTGGCCGAGGCGCTGCTGCGCATCCCCGACCAGGACACCGCCGACCGCCTGATCCGCGACAAGCTGGGCGACGCCGACTGGAGGAAGCACATGGGCCAGTCCGACTCGGTGCTGGTCAACGCCTCGACCTGGGGGCTGATGCTGACCGGCCACCTGGTCGACCTGGCCGACGAGACCAAGCGCGACGTGCACGGCGCCTTCAAGCGCCTGGTCGGCCGCGTCGGCGAGCCGGTGATCCGGCTGGCGGTGCGCCAGGCGATGCGGATCATGGGCCACCAGTTCGTGATGGGCCGCACCATCGGCGAAGCACTGGCGCGCTCGCGCAAGGGCGCCAACGCCGCCTACCGCTACTCTTTCGACATGCTGGGCGAGGCGGCCCTGACCGCGCGCGACGCCGACCGCTACTTCAGGGCCTACGGCGACGCGATCGACGCGATCGGCGGCACCGGCCCGTTCGACGACGCGATCGGCGCGCCCTCGATCTCGGTCAAGCTCTCGGCCCTGCATCCGCGCTACGAGCACGCCAAGCGCGCCCGCGTGCTGGACGAGCTTGCCCCGAGGCTGCTGCAGCTGGCGCAGCGCGCGAAGCGCTACAACATCGGCCTGACCATCGATGCCGAGGAGGCCGACCGGCTGGAGCTGTCGCTGGACGTGATCGAAGCGGCCTGGTCGGATCCCTCGCTGGCCGGCTGGGACGGCTTCGGCATCGTGGTCCAGGCCTACCAGAAGCGCGCGCCCTTCGTGATCGACTGGATCGCGGGGCTCGCGCGCGCGCACGGCCGCCGCATCCCGGTGCGCCTGGTCAAGGGCGCGTACTGGGATTCGGAGGTCAAGCGCGCGCAGGTGGACGGCCACGCGACCTACCCGGTGTTCACCCGCAAGCCCAACACCGACGTCAGCTACCAGGCCAACGCGGTGCGCCTGCTGTCGAACACCGACGCGATCTATCCGATGTTCGCCACCCATAACGCGCAGACCATCGCCGCGATCCACCGCATGGCGCAGACCCTGCTGCCGCCGCACCCGGCGCGCGAAAAGCGCAGTGCGCCGTTCGAGTTCCAGAAGCTGCACGGCATGGGCGACGACCTCTACGCCGAGGTGATCCCCGCCGACCGCCTGGGCGTGCCCTGCCGCGTGTACGCACCGGTGGGCTCGCACGAGGACCTGCTGCCCTACCTGGTGCGCCGCCTGCTGGAGAACGGCGCCAACTCGAGCTTCGTCAACCGCATCAGCGACGAGGACGTGTCGATCGACGACCTGGTGCGCGACCCGGTCGAAGTCGTGTCCGGCTTCGACGCCCTCCCCCATCCCCGCATTCCGCTGCCGGTGGACCTGTACCGCAGCTTCGGCCTTGAAAGGAGCAACTCCATGGGCGTGAACCTCGCCGACGACGACCAGCTGCGCCAGCTGGCCGCGCAGATCGACGCCGCCGCCGCCGACTGGCGCGCCGGCCCGCTGGTCCCCGGCGCGCAGCCGGGCGGCCCGATGGTCGAGGTGACCAACCCGGCCGACCGCCGCCAGCGCGTGGGACAGTGGCAGGCCGCCGACGCCGCCACCGTCGAGCGCGCCCTGGCCAACGCGGTGGCCGCGCAGCCGGCCTGGGACGCGACCCCCGCCGCCTCGCGCGCCGCCATCCTCGAACACGCGGCGGGCCTGCTCGAGCAGCGCATGGCGCAGTACATCGCGCTGTGCACCAGGGAAGCGGGCAAGACCATTCCCGATGGCGTGGCCGAGGTGCGCGAGGCGGTGGACTTCCTGCGCTACTACGCCGGCCAGGCGCGCCAGCTGTTCGCACCCGAGGCGCTGCCCGGTCCGACTGGCGAGTCCAACACCCTGCAGCTGGCGGGGCGCGGCGTGTTCGTCTGCATCAGTCCCTGGAACTTCCCGCTGGCGATCTTCCTGGGCCAGGTCGCCGCGGCGCTGGCCGCGGGCAACAGCGTGATCGCCAAGCCGGCCGAACAGACCACGCTGGTCGGCTGGCATGCGGTGCAGCTGCTGCACGAGGCCGGCATCCCGACGGACGTCCTGCAGTACGTGCCGGGCGACGGCGCCAGCGTCGGCGCCGCGCTCACCGCCGACCCGCGCGTGGCCGGCGTGGCCTTCACCGGTTCGACCGACACCGCACGCGCCATCAATCGCGCCATGGCCGCGCGCGATGCCGCGATCGGCGTGCTGATCGCCGAGACCGGCGGGCAGAACGCGCTGATCGCCGACTCCTCGGCCCTGCCCGAGCAGCTGGTCAAGGACGCGCTGGCCTCGGCCTTCACCTCGGCCGGCCAGCGCTGCTCGGCCGCGCGCGTGCTGTTCGTCCAGGCCGACATCGCCGACAAGGTGGTCGAGATGATCGCCGGCGCCATGGCCGAGCTGCAGGTCGGCGATCCGGCGCTGCTGTCGACCGACGTCGGCCCGGTGATCGACACTGATGCGAAGTGCCTGCTCGACGAGCACGCCGGCCGCATGCAGGGGCAGGCGCGCCTGATCGCGGAAGCGCCGCTGGGCGAAGGCACCGCCCATGGGACCTTCTTCGCGCCGCGTGCGTGGGAGCTGGAGTCGCTGTCGCAGCTCACCCGCGAGAACTTCGGACCGGCCCTGCACGTGATCCGCTGGAAGGCCAGCGAACTGGACGCGGTGGTCGACGCGATCAACGCCACCGGCTACGGCCTGACCTTAGGGATCCATTCGCGCATCGACGAGACGGTCGAGCGCATCGTGCAGCGCGCGAAGGTGGGCAACGTCTACGTCAACCGCAACCAGATCGGCGCGGTGGTGGGCGTGCAGCCCTTCGGCGGGCAGAACCTGTCGGGCACCGGCCCCAAGGCCGGCGGCCCGCACTACCTGCCGCGCTTCGCCACGGAAAAGACCGTCACCATCAACACCACCGCCGCCGGCGGCAACGCCTCGCTGCTGACGTTGGGCGAATAGCTGCTGCTTGCGCGGCATGCCGCGCGCAGCTATGAGCGCCCGTCGCGCTGCGACGGGCCGGATGCTTGGCGCGATCAATGAGCACGGCTGCGTACGAACGAACGCCCGCCGTGCTACGGCGGTCCGGACGCTTCGCGCGATCGATGAGCACGGCTGCGTAACGAACGAACGCCCGCTGCGCTGCAGCGGGCCGGACCGAATAGCCGCAGTTTGCGCCGTACTGTCGCGCAGAGCTATGAGCGCCCGCCGCGCTGCCGCGGGCCGGATCGAGTGAATACGTTTGCGAAGCACTGCTAGGGGCGCGCACGAACCCCGCGGTGCTACGGCGGCCGGACCGGGTCGCCGCGGCCTGCGCGGCGCTGTTGCGCGTGGATGCAGGGCCGGGGCCCGGCAAGCGACGGAGCTGCCGCGGTTCCGCGTCTTCGTTGGCCCCCACCCCAGCCCTCCCCCGCAAGCGGGGGAGGGAGCGGTGCGCGGCGATCCGTACAGCTGCCGCCTTCTTTCCTGCCGCCTTCCTTCTCGCTGCCTTCTTTCCTGCTGCCTTCCGACCGCCTTCCTTCTCGCTGCCTTCTTTCCTGCTGCCTTCCGACCGCCTTCCTTCCCGTCGCCTTCCTGCCGCCCTCCCTGCCGGCCGCCTTCCTTCCTTTTGCCTTCCTTCCTGTCGCCTTCCTTCCCGCTACCCTTTCGCGCCGCCGGCCTCCGGCCGCATCTCCCGTCCGCGCCCTGCAACAGCAGGTCGGCCACGCCGCCGCCTGCCGAACCCGGCAGCCAGGCGGCGACGAACGCGTCGGCGGCGTTGATCTCGCGGTTGAGCCACAGCGGGCGGCCGCTCAGGAACACCGCCACCACGCCGCCTCGCCGGACAACTCCCTCCCCCGCTCGCGGGGGAGGGCTGGGGTGGGGGCCACCGGAGCCACGAGGGTCATGGCCCACGCCCCACCCGAGGCCAAAAAAAAGCCCCGCCGAAGCGGGGCCTTTTCAACACGCGTCTGCAGCGATCAGAACCGGTACTGCGCCGACACGCCGTACAGGTTGGCGCTGCCATCGAACGGCCCGACGATGCGGCTGCCGCTCGACGTGGCGTCCACGCGCGGGTCGTCGGGCTTCAGGTGGCTGAAGGCGAAGTTGACGTCCAGTGCGTCGCTGACCGCCCAGGTGGCGCCGATCGAGTACCAGCGGCGATCGTCGTCGGGCAGGCGCGGGGTGCGGTGCACCAGGCTGGTCGGGGTCTGGTCGTCGGCGATGCCACCGCGCAGGGTCCAGCGGTCGTTGAGCTTGTACTCGGCGCCCAGCGAGACGAAGGTCGAATCGCTCCACTCGAAAGGCTCGACCGCGTCGGGATCCGGGTTGTCGAACTCGATGCGCACTTCGCGCAGCGACGACCAGCCGGTCTCGGCCCAGCTGGCCGACAGCGCGAAGCGCTCGTTGACCTGCCAGTGGGCGCCGACCTGGAGGACCGACGGGGTGGTCAGCGCCGCGCCGCCCGGGCCGTCCTGGAACAGCGGCGCGGTCATCGGACTGGCGCCGAACACAGCCGCCACGTTGCCCGGCACGGTCCAGTCGGCGGTGCCGACCAGGTCGTAGTCGATCTCGGACCGGTAGCTCACGCCCAGCGCGAAGCTGTCGGTCGGGCGGAAGTGCGCGCCGACCAGCCAGCCGAGGCTGGTGTCGTCGCCCTGGATCTCGACGAAGCCGTCGGCCGCCTGCGGCAGCGCGAAGGGCAGCGGGCGGGTCTGCGGGTTGGAGTACAGCAGGGTGCCGAAATCGACCGAGCGCGACAGGGTCACGTCGGCGCGCGAGATGATCGCTCCGATGCCGACCGAGAAGCGGTCGGTGATGTCGATCGCGCCGGACAGCGCGAGGTCGACGATCTGCACGTCGGAGGTGTGGGCGAAGTAGCGGCCCACCCAGTTGTCGTCGTACTCGGTCTTGAGGCCGAACGGCGCGCTGACCATCGCGCCCAGCGCGACGCCGTTGTCGAGCTTGCGGATGTAGGACATCGCCGGGACCGGGGTCACGCCGCCGGCGTTGCCGCCGTTGCTGCCGGTCATCGGACGGCCGAAGGCGTCGGTGGCCGTGCCTTCGAACTCGTAGTTGAGGTCGATCGCGGTCACGTCGATCTGGAAGGTGCTGCCCTCGAACTGGGTCATCACCGCCGGGTTGTTGGTGACCACCGAGGAATCGCCGGTCTTGGCGGCGGTGCCCGCGAAGGAACTGCCCTGGGACTTGACGCTGTTTTCCTTGAGCTGGAAGCCGGCGGCCTGGACATTGGACGCGAAGGCCATGGCGCCGGCGATGCCGAGGGCCAGGACGGTAACGTGGGGAAGCTTGCGCATTCGTGGTTCTCTCTTACCGGTGACGGGGTGTGCCGCGCGCCGCGTGGCTCGCGGGCGGGGCCCGCCTTCGCCGCCGGAATTCTCCCTCCCGACCACGACGCGCGCCGCACTATACCGTACTGCGCCGTGTGGTAAACGTGCGTTCCGGCACGCGACAGGCCGCTCGAACTTGCGCCGGCAAGTCCCTGAACGGGTATGGTTGCCGGCATGTTCGTGTCCGTCCCCACCCGCTCCCGCACCGCGCTGCGCTGGGCCACCCCGCTGCTGGCCGCGGCCCTGTGGGGGGCCTTCGTCTGGGCCGTGTCGCGCCCGGATGCCAGCCAGCGGGCCCTGATGCTGGAGTGGGGGGCCCTGGCGGGCGGGCCGGCCGGGGTCGACCCGTGGCAGCCCTGGCTGGACGCCGGCCACTGGCTGCGGCTGCTGAGCGCGCTGTTCCTGCACGCCGACTGGGCGCACCTGCTGGGCAACCTGGTGTTCCTGCTGATCTTCGGCCTGCCGGCCGAACGGGTGATGGGTCCGTGGCGGTTCCTGGCCCTGTTCTTCCTGGGCGGCGGCCTGGCCAACCTGTTCGCGGTGCTGGTGATCGGCGCGCCCGACCGGCTGATCATCGGCGCCAGCGGGGCGGTCTCGGCCCTGATCGGCGCCTACCTGGCGCTGTTCCCGCAGGCCCGGCTGGGCGTGGTGGTCCCGCTGGGGCTGTTCCTGGAGTTCGTCCGCGCCCCGGCCTCGCTGCTGATCGGGGTGTGGGCGGCGCTGCAGGTGGTGTTCGCCTACATCGGCCCGGCGTTCGGCGCCGTGGCCTGGGCCGCGCATGCGGCCGGCTTCGCGTTCGGCATCGTGTTCGCGATGGCCTCGCGCGGCGCCATCGCCAAGCGGCTGCGCCGGGCCAAGGGGTACTGAGCCGGCGGGCTTGCGAAGCGCGCGCGCCACCCTCACTTCCAGCCGACAGCACCCGCACCCTCCGCCACCCCTCCGAACGATGTCCAAGCCGCTTTACAAGATCACCTTCCTCAACCATGGCAAGGTCTACGAGCTGTACGCGCGACGCGTGGACAGCGGCCGGCTGTGGGGTTTCGTCGAGGTCGCGGAACTGGTCTTCGACGTCCACGAGGGCCTGGTGGTCGACCCCACCGAGGAGCGCCTGCGCGACGAGTTCGGCAACACCCGCGCCCTGCACCTGCCCATGCAGTCCATCCTGCGGGTCGAGGAAGTGGAGAAGAAGGGACAGTCGGCGATCCGCGATGCCGTATCGGGGGAGAAGGTGGTCACCCCCTTCCCGCTGCCCGCCAAGCCGCGCTAGGACGCCCGGCGGCCTTGCCGGACCCGCATGCCGCAGGCCGCCCAGGCCTGGGCGATACTTGCGGCGAGGCCCTGCGGGGCGTTCCCACCGCCCGACCGGAAGCCCATGGCATCGACTCCCGCCGCCCTCGCCCTCGTCGCCGCCGGCGGCGCCGCCGGCTCGCTGGCGCGCTACCTGCTGTCGGCCTGGACGATGCAGCCGCCCGCGGCGCAGAAATTCCCGCTCGGCACCCTGCTGGTGAACCTCGCCGGCTGCCTGGGCGCCGGCCTGCTGGCCGGCCTGGCCGAACGCCAGGCCGGCTGGCTCGACGAGGAGCTGCGCCTGCTGCTGTTCGTCGGCGTGCTCGGCGGCTTCACCACCTTCTCGGCCTTCGGCCTGGAGACCGTGCAGTTGCTGCGGCGCGGGGAGTGGCTGCTGGCCGGCGGCTACGTCGGCGCGAGCGTGCTGCTGGGGCTGGGCCTGATCGCGCTGGGGATCCGGCTGGCGGCTCCCTGAGCACGCCCCACCGACGCCGCGGCTAGTTCGCTGCCGCCGCCGCGCGCGGGGCGGCGGGCTTCTTGAGTTCGGCCAGCGCCGCCTGGATCGGCCCCTCGCCCGGCAGGACATCGCCGGCGCTGGCGCCCTCCTCCTCGTCGCCGCGCAGGTGGCCGGGCAGCGCGGCCTCGGTCTGGCGCGGCCCCGCGGCCTGGCCGTCGTCGCCTTCCGGCTTCAGCACGACATCCGGATCGATGCCGCGCGCCTGGATCGAACGGCCGCTCGGCGTGTAGTAGCGCGCGGTGGTGAGCTTGACCGCGTCGCCATTGCCCAGCGGCAGCAGGGTCTGCACCGAGCCCTTGCCGAAGCTGCGGCTGCCGACGATGCGGGCACGGCCATGATCGTGCAGGGCGCCGGCCAGCACCTCGGAGGCGCTGGCCGAGCCGGCGTCGATCAGCACTACCACCGGAGCGCCTTCGAGCAGGTCGCCCGGGGTGGCGTTGAACTCGGTGTCGTTGGCGTCGATGCGGCCGCGCGTGCTGACGATGCGGCCCTTGTCGAGCAGGTCGTCGGCCACGCGCACGGCCGCGGTCAGCAGGCCGCCCGGGTTGCTGCGCAGGTCGATGACCAGGCCGCGCAGCCGGCCGCCCGCATCGTCGCGCAGCTTCGCGACAGTGCGCGAGAAGTCCTCGCCGGTCTCGACCTGGAAGGCGCTGATGCGCACGTAGCCATAACCCGGCTCGAGCATGCGCCCGCGCACGCTCGCCACCCGGATGGTCTCGCGGCGCACGGTGATCTGCAGCGGCTGCGCCTCGCCCTCGCGCACCACGCCCAGCACCAGGCTGCTGCCCGGCGGCCCGCGCAGCGGGCCGGCGCCCTCGGCGTCGGCCGGACGCAGCTCGCGCCCGTCCACCGACACGATCACGTCGCCGGCGCGGATACCGGCCTTGGCCGCCGGCGTGTCGTCGATCGGCGCGATCACGCGGACCTTGCCGTCGGGCAGTTGCAGCACCTCCACGCCGATGCCGTCGTAGGCGCCGGTGGTGCCTTCGTTGAAGGCCTGGGCCGCGTTCTTTTCCAGGTAGGCGCTGTGCGGATCGAGGTCGAGCAGCAGGCCGCGGATGGCGGCGTCCATCAGCTTGCGGTCGTCCACCGGATCGACGTAGCCGGCGCGGATCGCGTTGAACAGGCCCACGTAGCGGCGAATCTCCTCCAGCGGCACCCGCGTGGTGGCGCTTTCGACAGCGTCCGGATCGTCGCTGGGGCCGGCCACTGCGTCGTCGTCCGGTGCTGCACCGGGCGCCACCTGTTCCGGCTCCCGCGCGCCAGGCGGGTCTGCCGGCGCCGGCGCGTCCTGCCCGTCCTGCGAATCGCCGGGCGATGGCGCCGCCTGCGCGCCATCCCGCGGCTGCGGTTCCGCAGGCGTCGCGGGGTCCCTGGCCTCGTCCACTGCGGCTGGCGATGCCGGCGACTGCGCGGGCGCGGCCTGGCCGGCGCCATCGATGGCCACCGGCACGGTGCGCGTTCCGTCCGCCTCCTGCGCTGCGACAGGCACGGCGGCCAGCCCCAGCGGCAGCAGGACGGGAAGCAGCAGCGAGGTGCGGAGGGTCATGCAGGACTCCAGGCAGGGACGGCGCGGCCGCGCGATGCGCGGTTCACCCGATTATGCGGGCCAGCCGCGGCGTTTCGTGAAGCGCGACTGGCTGCACGCGTCGCTCAGCGTCGCTGCAGGAAGCTGGTCGGGTTGACCGGCTGCCCGTTCCGGCGCAGCTCGAAATACAGCGCCGGCTGGCCTTGTCCGCCGGAATTGCCGACCGTGGCGACCGGATCGCCCCGCTTGACCGGCGTCCCGGCTTCCTTCAGCAGGGTTTCGCAGTGGGCGTACAGGCTCATCGCGCCGTTGCCGTGGTCGACGATCAGGATCATGCCGTAGCCGGTCATCCATTCGGCGAACACGACCGTGCCGTCGGCCACCGCCTGCACGCGCGTGCCGACCGGCGCGCCGATCAGCACGCCGCTGCTGCTGCGTCCGTCGGGCATGCGGCCGCCGTAGCCGGCCAGCAGCGTGCCCGACAGCGGCCAGCCCAGGCCGCCGACCTGGATCGGCGCGGCCCGTGACGTCGCGGGCGCGGGGCTGCGGCGTGCGCCGGTGCTGCCGGCCGGCTCGCGCGCCGCGCGTGCGGCCGCGGCGCGGCGTTCCGCCTCGGCGCGGGCCGCGGCGGCGCGCAGGCGCGCCAGCAGGCGCTCGAGCGATTTCGCGTCGCGCCCCAGCGCCTGTTCGCGCGAACTGCGGTCGCGGTAGCGGCGATCGAGCTGCGACACCGCCTGCGCATGCGTGCGGCGGTCGCCCTCGAGCGCCTGCAGCTGCTCGCGCTGGCGCGCGCGGGTCTGCTCCAGCGCGGCCTGGCGCTCGGCGATGCCGCGTTCGAGCGCGTCGAGTTCGGACAGCTCCTTGCCCAGCGCGTCGATGCGTTCGGCGCGCTGGCGCTGCAGGTAGCGATGGTAGGTCAGCGCGCGCCCGGCCTCGGCCACCTGGTCCTGCGCCAGCAGCAGTTTCAGCGGCGCGGCACTGCCGGTGGCGTAGGCCGAGCGCAGCAGCGCGTGCAGTTCGCCGCGCTGCGCGTCCACGCGCGCCTGCAGGGCGTCGCGCCGCCCGGCCAGTTCGGCCAGCGCGGCCTGTTGCCGCTCCAGCTCGGCCTCGGTCTCGCGCAGCGTGCGCGCCGAACGCGCGAGCCGCTCGTCGGCCGAACGCAGCCGGGTGGCGGCCTCGCCGCGCTCGCCTTCCAGCCGGCGCCGTTCGCGCGCGACTTCGTCGAGCTCCTTGCGTACGCGCTCGAGCCGGCGCTCGGCGTCGCGGCTGTCGCGCTGCGCGACTGCCTCGGGAGACGGCGCGAGGCCGGCGGCGAGCAGCGCCAGCGCCGCCCACGCCAGCCGCGCGCGCGCCGGCAGGATCATCCCTTGGGAACCAGCAGGGTCGCGCCGGTCATCTCGGCGGGCTTGTCGAGCCCGAGCAGGTCGAGCAGGGTCGGCGCCAGGTCGCGCAGCGCGCCGCCGCGGCGCAGGCTCGCGTCGCGGCTGCCCACGTAGACCAGGTCCACCGGGCCGACCGTGTGCGAAGTATGCGGTTCGCCGGTCTCGGGGTCGCGCATCATCTCGCAGTTGCCGTGGTCGGCGGTCACCAGCAGTTCGCCTCCCTTCGCGCGCACCGCGGCCACGATCTGCCCCACCGCGCGATCCACCGTCTCCACCGCCTTGATCGCCGCCGACAGCACGCCGGTGTGGCCGACCATGTCGGGATTGGCGAAATTGCAGATGATCGCGTCGAAACGCTCGGCCTCGATCGCCTCGACCAGGCGCGCGCACACTTCCGGCGCGCTCATTTCCGGCTGCAGGTCGTAGGTGGCCACCTTCGGGCTCGGCACCAGGATGCGCTCCTCGCCCGGATAGGGGTCCTCGCGGCCGCCGCTGAGGAAGAAGGTCACGTGCGCGTACTTCTCGGTCTCGGCGATGCGCAGCTGGGTCATCGAGTTGGCGCCCAGCACCTCGCCCAGGGTGTTGGCGAGGTTGTCCGGCGCGAAGGCCACCGGTGCCGGCAGGCTGGCGTCGTATTCGGTCAGGCACACGAAGCGCGACAGCGACGGGCGGCGCACCCCCGCGCCAAGGCCGTCGAATCCCGGCGAGACGAACGCGGCGCTGAGCTGGCGCGCGCGGTCGGCGCGGAAGTTCATGAACACGATCGCGTCGCCGTCGCGCATCGGCTGCGCGCCGGCCAGCGCGGTCGGCTTGACGAACTCGTCGTTCTCGCCCCGCGCGTAGGCGGCCTGCAGCGCGGCGAGCGCATCGGGCGCCTCGCCTTGGGCGTCCACGATCGCGTCCCAGGCCAGGCGTACGCGCTCCCAGCGCTTGTCGCGGTCCATGGCGTAGTAGCGGCCCGACACGCTGGCCACGTGTGCATTGCCCAGCGCGGCGCAGCGGTCGTGCAGCGCGTGCAGGCTGGGCTCGGCCGAGCGCGGCGGCATGTCGCGCCCGTCCAGGAACGCATGCACCGCCACCCGCGGCACGCCGCGCCGCGCCGCCAGGCCGAGCATCGCGAACAGGTGGCGCTCATGGCTGTGCACGCCGCCCGGCGAGACCAGGCCCATCAGGTGCAGGGTGCCGCCGCTGGCCAGCACCGCGTCGCAGGCGGCGTTGAGTTCGGCGTTGTCGAAGAAGCTGCCGTCCTCGATCGCCGCGTCGATGCGGGTCAGGTCCTGGTAGACGATGCGGCCGGCGCCGATGTTCATGTGCCCGACTTCGGAATTGCCCATCTGCCCGTCCGGCAGGCCGACGTGGCGGCCCTCGGTGTGGACCAGGGTCGTGGGGTGCCCGGCCAGCAGGCCGCGCCAGGTGGGCACGTCGGCCAGCGCGATGGCGTTGTCGTCCGGATCGTCGCGATGGCCCCAGCCATCGAGGATCAGCAGGACGACGGGCTTGGGGCGCGCGGAGCGGGAAGCGGGGGCGGCTGGCACGGACGGGAGTCCCGGTGACTTTCGACCGGTGCGATTGTAGCCGCGCGGGCGCAAGCTGTCGGACAACGCCATCGCCGCGCAACCGTTGCAGCGGCAACCGCGCCCCGTCCGGAGGATCGTCCATGCCACGCACCCGCGTTTCCCTGTCCCTGGCCCTGGCCGCCGTGCTGTGCACCGCACCCGCGCTGGCGCAGCAGGAGATCAGCAAGGTCAACGGCAGCATCGTCGCGCAGGCGGGCCGCCCCTACGGCGACGTGGAAACGGTGAACGGCAGCATCACCATCGAGGGCGGCGCCAGCGTCAAGGACGCGGAGACGGTGAACGGCAGCATCCGCGCCGCCGACGACATCGGCGCGGCCAGCCTGTCCACGGTCAACGGCAGCATCCGCGTCGGCGAGCGCGCCACCGTGCGCGGTGGCGTGGAGACGGTGAACGGCAGCATCTTCATCGGCGCCGGCGGCCGGGTCGGCGGCGACGTGGAAACGGTGAACGGCGCGATCGGCCTGGTCGACGTGGACGTGGACGGCCGCGTCGCCACCGTGAGCGGCGACATCACCGTCGGCGTCGGCTCGCACGTGCGCGGCGGGATCCATGTCGACAAGCCTTCTTCCAACTGGTTCCCGGTGCAGATCAACAAGCGCAAGCCGAAGATCGTGATCGGACCGGGCGCGGTGGTCGAAGGCGACCTGGTGTTCAAGCGCGAGGTCACCCTGTACGTGCACGAGACCGCGCGCGTGGGCAAGGTGACCGGCGCCACGCCGGTGTCCTACAGCACGGCGCAGTCGCCGCAGGATTGAGGACCCCGCGCGGCGCGACCGGTCGCGGACCCGCTGCCGGCCTGCGCGCCCGCGGCACTGCCCCCGGTTCCGCAGGCGCCTGGGCGTCGCCCCGGGTGGTGGACCCTCGCCGGTCGCGGCCGGCGTAGAATCGGCGGTTCCGGTTTCCTGGGAGTTCCACCGAATGCGTTCACCCCTGATCCTCGCCTGCGCCGGCAGCCTGCTGCTGGCCGCGTGCAGCCGCGAGCCCGCTGCGCCTGCCGCCGATCCTGCAGCCGACAGCAGCGCGGCCGCCGAACACACGTTCAAGCCGGAGATCGACGCCGACGACCTGCGCGTGCTGGTCTCCACCCTGGCCTCGGACGAGTTCGAGGGCCGTGCGCCCGGTTCGGCGGGCGAGGACAAGACCGTCGAGTACATCAAGGCGCAGTACGAGCGCATCGGCCTGAAGCCCGGCGGCGACAACGACACCTACTTCCAGACCGTGCCGATGGTCGAGACCACGGCCGACGACACGACCGTGCTGCGCCTGGACAGCAACGGCAGCACGCGCGAACTCAAGTTCGGCACCGAGATGGTGCTGGGCACGCGTACCGGCCAGGCCGAGGTCTCGGTCAAGGACAGCGAGCTGGTGTTCGTCGGCTACGGCGTCAATGCCCCCGAGCAGGACTGGAACGATTACGCCGGCCTCGACGTCAAGGGCAAGACCGTGGTCATCCTGGTCAACGACCCGGGTTTCCACGCCAACGACGAGTCGCTGTTCGACGGCAACCGCATGACCTATTACGGCCGTTGGACCTACAAGTTCGAGGAAGCCGCCCGCCAGGGCGCGGCCGCGGCGCTGATCGTGCACGACGACGAAGGCGCGGCCTACGGCTGGGACGTGGTCAAGAACTCCTGGTCGGGCCCGCAGTTCGACCTGCGCGCCGAGGACGATCCGGAACCGCGCATCCCCGCGCAGGGCTGGATCACCGGCGACGTCGCGCGCCAGCTGTTCGCCGATTCGGGCCTGGAGCTGCAGGAGATGTATGCCGCCGCCAACCGCCGCGGCTTCAAGGCGGTGCCGCTCAAGGCCAAGCTGTCCTTCGACCTGCGCAGCACCGTGACCGAGAAGTCCTCGCGCAACGTGATCGGCTACCTGCCGGGCACCGAGGCGCCGGAAGAGACGGTGATCTACCTGGCCCACTGGGACCACCTGGGCAAGCACGAGGGCGAGGGCGACACGATCTACAACGGCGCCGTGGACAACGCGACCGGCGTGGGCGGCATCATCGAGATCGCGGAAAAGTTCGCCGCGCAGCCGCCGCGCCGCTCGGTGGTGTTCCTGGCGGTGACGCTGGAGGAGTCGGGCCTGCTGGGCTCGAAGTACTACGTCGCCCAGCCCTCGTTCCCGCTGGAGAAGACGGTGGGCGTGATCAACCTGGACGCGATGAGCGTGGCCGGGCGTTCGCGCGACGTGGTGGTGACCGGCAAGGGCAACTCCGAACTGGAAGACATCCTGCTCACCCACGCCGGCTTGCAGCAGCGCAGCCTGGTCGAGGAAGGCAACCCGGCCGGCGGCTTCTACTTCCGCTCCGACCACTTCAACTTCGCCAAGGCCGGCGTGCCGGCGCTGTACGCCAAGGGCGGCGGCGACCTGGTGGAAGGCGGCAGCGAGGCCGGTCGCGCGTCCAGCGAGGAATACGCGCGCCGCTACCACCAGCCGGGCGACGAGATCCACGACGGCTGGCGCTTCGACGGCATGGTCGAGGACCTGGACCTGCTGCACGCGGTGGGCCAGGACCTGGCGGCCGGCAGCACCTGGCCGAACTGGTACGAGGGCAACCCCTTCAAGGCAGCGCGCGACGCGCAGCGCGCGGGCCAGTAAGGCCCCCGTCGGCACCCCACAACACCGGAAGCGGCGCCGCAAGGCGCCGTTTCCGTTTGCGTCGCGTTGCGCCCCTGCTAGCCCTCCTCGGCGAGCGGAGGAGGGAGCAGACGACCGCCGCCGCGCCCGTTCGCGTTGCGCCGTCGCTCCCACCCCAACCCTCCTCCGCGAGCGGGGGAGGGAGCAGAGCGATCGCGCGACGCTTCCGTTCCCGTAGCGCGGTCGCCCAAAACCTCCCCCTGAGCGGACGAGGCAGCAGGACGGCCGCGCGCCGCTCTCATACGCGTCGCGTCGTTCCCCTGTCCTGGACTGCGAGCGGGGAAGGAACAGAACGACCGGCTTGGCGAACGCTCTTCCCCTCCCCCGCCTGCGGGGGAGGGACAGCGCGCAGCGCGCGAGGGTGGGGGCCGGCGCCGGCCCCGTGTCCTCACGGCCTCTCGCCTGCCCTACCCTGTCCCCACCCGACCCCGGAGACCGCCATGACCCTCGCGACCGCCTACTGGTGCGTGCTGCTCGCCGCCGTGCTGCCCTACGTCTGGATCGCCCTCGCCAAGTCCGGCGGCCAGGGCTACAACAACCGCAACCCGCGCGCCTGGGTCGCCAAGCAGGAAGGCAACTACCGGGTGCAGCGCGCGAACGCGGCGCACCTCAACGCCTTCGAGGCCTTCGCGCCGTTCGCGGCCGGGGTGGTGATGGCGCAGCTGGCTGGCGTGGCCCACGCCACCATCGCCATGCTGGCGGTCGCCTTCATCGTGCTGCGCGTGCTGCACGGGGTGCTCTACCTGGCCGACCAGCCGCTGGGCCGCAGCCTGGTCTGGATGGGCGGCTATGGATGCGTGCTGGCGCTGCTGGGTCTGGCCGCGCTGCGCATCGCCTGATGTCCCGGCGTTGCTGCGACTGCGGATCGGCCGGCGGCGCCGCTTCCGGCACGCGCAGGCCCGGCGCCGTCACCGCGATGGAGTAATGCAGGCCCGCGCGCGCGATCGCCGCCAACGCCAGCAGCGCGGCAGCGGTTGCGATGCCCGGGATGATCCTGCGCCGCGACGGCCATGCCGGCCCGGCGCCGTCGTCAGCCGGCGACCAGGCGCACCCGCGCGAAGTTGCGCTTGCCCACCTGCAGCACGCCCTCGAAACCCGGGGCGAACACCCGACCGGCGTCCTCGATCACGTCGCCGTCCACCTTGACCGCGCGCTCCCTGAGCTTGCGGTTGGCCTCGGAGTTGGACGGGGTGATCCCGGCGGCGGTCAGCAGCGCGGCGATGCGCAGGCCCTCGGCCGGCACCGCCACGTCCTGCAGCGGCAGCAGCGAGGTATCGCCCTGGCCGGTCACCGCCGCATGCCAGCCGGCGATCGCGGTCTCGGCCGCGGCCGCATCGTGGAAGCGGGTGGCCAGCTCGCGCGCCAGGCGCAGCTTGACGTCGCGCGGATTGAGTCCGGCCTCGACCTCGGCGCGCAGCGCGCGCGCCTCGTCGATCGAGATCTCGAAGCTCAACAGCTCGATCCACTTCCACATCAGCGCGTCGCCGATCTTCATCGTCTTGTTGACGATGTCGATCGCCGGCTCGGCGATGCCGATGTAGTTGCCCAGCGACTTGCTCATCTTGTTGACGCCGTCCAGCCCCTCCAGCAGCGGCATGGTCAGCACCACCTGCGGCGCCTGGCCGTGCGCTTCCTGCAGGCCCCGGCCCATCAGCAGGTTGAACTTCTGGTCGGTGCCGCCCAGCTCGACGTCGGCCTGCAGCGCCACCGAGTCGTAGCCCTGCACCAGCGGGTAGAGGAACTCGTGGATCGCGATCGGCTGCTGCGCCGCATAGCGCTTGGCGAAGTCGTCGCGCTCGAGCATGCGCGCCACGGTGTGCTGGCCGGCGAGGCGGATCATGTCGGCCGCGCCCATCTTGCCGAACCACTCGCTGTTGAAACGCACCTCGGTGCGCTCGCGGTCGAGCACCTTGAACACCTGCGCCTCGTAGGTGCGGGCGTTGTCCAGCACGTCCTCGCGCGAGAGGGGCTTGCGGGTGACGTTCTTGCCGGTGGGGTCGCCGATCATCCCGGTGAAGTCGCCGATCAGGAACACCACCTGGTGCCCGAGATCCTGGAACTGCCGCATCTTGTTGAGCAGGACCGTGTGGCCCAGGTGCAGGTCGGGCGCGGTCGGGTCGAAGCCCGCCTTGACCCGCAGCGGGCGCCCCAGCGCCAGGCGGGCGGCCAGGTCCTCGCGCTTGAGGATCTCGTCGGCACCGCGGGCTAGGAGGTCGAGGGCGGCGGAATCGGTCTGGATCGGGGGCATGGGGCGGATTGTCCGGGGAGCGGGACCGGGATTGTGACTCCGGTCAAAAGAAACCATTAAATTTGCGTAAAACCACGTAACGTCCTGAAAATCCTTCACGGACAAGGGTTTGACGCTCGGATTTCATGTGCTTATCGTACCGCGCTGACGCGCCCGTCACGCCCTTTGGACACCGCCATGACGCAGCCGCCCCAGATGTCTCCGGATGACGTCCAGCATCAGGCGATCCGGGAACAGAACCTGCGGGCCGCCGCGGAAAACACCGCCAACGAGGCACGCTACGCCGATCCGCGCGACGCGGCGGCGCGTTTTCCGTTCAACGGCCGCTGGACCCGGCGCGACTGGGCCCACGCCAGCCTGTTCGCCACCCTCGGCGCCCTGGTCATCGGCATGGTGCCGGGCTTTTCCAACGCCATGCGCACCGGTGGCGAAGGCCCGCAGCTGACCACCCTGTCGCTGCCGCTGCCGCCGCTGTCGGCCACGCCGCGCGCGCAGGCCGCGCAGCAGCGGGCCTGGGACCTGGCCAAGGTGGAGAAGGGCCAGACCCTCGGCGCCATCTTCGAATCGCGCGGCATCCCGGCCGCCACCCTGCATCGCCTGCTGGAATCGAGCAGCGACCGCCAGGCGCTGACCCGCCTGCGTCCCGGCGCCGAACTCGGCTTCGACCAGGCCGCCGACGGCCGCCTGGTCGCTTTCCGCTACGACCGCAACGACACCCAGCGCGTGGAACTGTCGCTGGCCGGCGACCAGGTCGTGGAGAAGGTGATCGAGCGCCCGGTCGAGGTCCGCACCGCGGTGATCAGCGGCAAGGTCGGCAAGTCGCTGTTCCATTCGGCGCGCAAGCTGGGCCTCAGCCCGTCGGTGATCAACACGCTGACCGACGAGGTATTCAAGTACGACATCGACTTCGACCGCGACGTCACCTCCGGCGACCGCTTCAGCGTGGTGGTCGAGCAGACCTGGCGCGAGGGCGAGCTGATCCGCAGCGGCCCGGTGACCGCGGCGGTGTTCACCGCCAAGGGCAAGCCGTTCACCGCGGTGCGCTTCGAGCGCGACGGCAAGGGCGAGTACTTCACCGCCGAAGGCCGGCCGCTGAAGAAGAGCTTCATCCGCAGCCCGATCCAGTACGCGCGCCTGAGTTCGCGTTTCGGCACCCGCCGCCATCCGGTGCTGGGCACCTCGCGCATGCACAAGGGCGTGGACTATGCCGCGCGCTCGGGTACCCCGATCATGGCCGCCGGCGACGCGCGCGTGGTCTCGGCCGGCTGGCAGGGCGGCTACGGCAACACCGTCGTGCTCGACCACGGCAAGGGCCACACCACGCTGTACGCGCACATGTCGCGCACCGCGCGGCTGCGCCGCGGCGAGCGCGTCTCGCAGGGCCAGGTCATCGGCTACGTCGGCTCGACCGGCCTGTCGACCGGGCCGCACCTGCACTACGAATTCCGCGTCAACGGCGTGCACCGCAACCCGCTGCAGCACACCATGCCGCCGCCGGAGCCGCTGACCGGCACCGCGCTGGCCCAGTTCCGCCAGCAGACCGCACCGGCGCTGGCGCGGATCCGCGACGTCGAGGAAGTGATCTACGCGACCGTCCCGGCCCAGCCCTCGCAGGCCGATGCCCAGGTGGCCGCGGCCTCCGTGCCGCGCGGCAATCGCGGCTGAGTCCGCGGCGCCGGGCGACGGCCCGGCCGGAGGCCATGCGCCGCCGTAGAATCGGCGCATGCCCGACCTCTTCCTTGGCCTGATCTCCGGCACCAGCGCCGACGGCATCGACGCCGCGCTGGTCGATTTCGACGGCGGCCACGCGCGGCTGGTGTTCGGCCGCACCTATCCCTGGGACCCGGCGCTGCGCGGGCAGCTGGTCGCGCTCGGCCAGCAGGGCGCCTCGCTCTCGCTCGACGCGATCGCCGAGCTGGACGTACGCGTGGCGCGCGCCTTCGCCGAGGCCGCCAACCTCGCCCTGGCCGACAGCGGCATCCCGGCGGCATCGGTGCGCGCGATCGGCTCGCACGGCCAGACCCTGCGCCACCGCCCCTGGGGGCCGTATCCCTTCACCCTGCAGTTGGGCGATCCCTCGACGCTGGCCGAGCGCACCGGGATCACCGTGGTCGCCGACCTGCGCCGCCGCGACGTCGCCGCCGGCGGGCACGGCGCCCCGCTGCTGCCCGGCCTGCATGCCGCGCTGCTGTCCGCCCCGGACGAGGATCGCGCGGTGCTCAACCTCGGCGGCATTGCCAACCTGACCCTGCTGCCCGCGCGGGGCCGGGTCCGCGGATTCGATACCGGCCCGGCCAATGCACTGATGGATGCCTGGTGCCTGCGCCACCTGGCCGAGGACTTCGACCGCGGCGGCGCCTTCGCCGCCAGCGGGCGGGTCGACGAGGAACTGCTGGCGCGGCTGCTCGACGACCCCTGGTTCACCGCACCCCCGCCCAAGTCCACCGGCCGCGACCACTTCCACCTGGGTTGGGTCGAGGCGCGGCTGCGCGGCGACGAGGCCGCGGCCGACGTGCAGGCGACGCTCAACGCGCTGACCGCGCGCACCGTGGCCAGCGCCCTGCTGGCGACCCAGCCGGACACGCGGCGGGTGATCGCCTGCGGCGGCGGCGTGCACAACCCGCAACTGATGGCGGCGCTGGCCGCCAGCCTGCCCGACACGCGGGTCGAGTCCACCGCCGCGCACGGACTCGACCCCGACCACGTCGAGGCCATGGGCTTCGCCTGGCTGGCGCGCCAGACCCTCCTCGGCCTGCCGGGCAACCTGCCCAGCGTGACCGGCGCGGCCGGGCCGCGCGTGCTGGGCGGGATCTATCCGGCCTGATCCTCCGGCCGGGCGGCCTGCGCTAGCATCGCGCCACTTCCCGGAAGACTCCCGGCATGGGCCCTCCCCGCAACCACCAGCTGTCCATGACCGTGCTGATGACGCCGGACATGGCCAACTTCTCCGGCAAGGTCCACGGCGGCGCCATCCTCAAGCTGCTCGACCAGGTGGCCTACGCTTGCGCCAGCCGCTACGCGGGCCGCTACGTGGTCACCCTGTCGGTGGACCAGGTCACCTTTCGCCAGCCGATCAACGTCGGCGATCTCGTCACCTTCCTCGCCTCGGTGAACTACACCGGGCGCTCGTCGATGGAGGTGGGGATCAAGGTGGTGACCGAGAACATCCTCGCCGGCACCGCCAGCCATGCCAACAGCTGTTTCTTCACCATGGTCGCGGTCGACGAGGACGGCAGCAGCACCGCGGTGCCGCCGCTGCGGCCGGTGACGCCGGACGAGTGCCGCCGCCACGCCGCCGCGCGGGTCCGGCGCGAGCTGCGCCAGGAATTCGAGCAGCGCCGGGCCGCGGCGATGCTCGCCGGCGCCGCACCGGAATAGCTCCAGCCGCGGGACCCGCACACGCTCCACGCCCGGCGCGGCGGTGCCGGGGGCGCCGGTTGCGCGCTATTCGCGCACCAGCGGCCGCACCACCTCGAGCAGGCTGACCAGGGTCTTGCCGGGCTCCTCCCACGGCGCCATGTGGGCCGAGCGCTCGAACCAGACGCCGCGCTTGAACGGTGCCTGCACCGCGTCCAGCCAGTCGGCGGTGGGCTGCGAGGGCGTGGTGTAGTCGTGGCGGCCCATGAACATCACCACCGGGATCGGGAATTCGCGCACGCCGCTGAAATCGACCTCGACGAACTCGTCGAGCACGCGTTCGAGCGTGAACAGGCTGCCTGCGTTGAGTGCGGCGCGATCCTCGGCGTCGTAGTCGGGCGACAGGCGTGCGGCGCCGTAGAACCACAGGTTGGTGGCGTCGCGGTAGGCGGCCATGCCGCCATACTGCTGCGGCCACTTGCGCGCGGCGACGATGCGTTCGCGGGTCAGCGGAGTGGTGCCGGGATACGGCAGCAGCGCCTGGATCTCGCGCACCGCGTCCGCGTCGCCGCGACGCGTCGCCTCGGCCAGGCCGTATTCGATGCTGATGCGCTCGTTCTCGCGCACGTTGATCACCTGGCCGATGCCGACGTAGGCATGGAACAGGTCCGGTCGCGCCTGCGCCGCGTGCATCGCCGGGATCGTGCCCCAGCTGTGCGCCATCAGCACCAGCTTGCGCTTGCCGAGCCTGGCGCGGACGTGTTCGGCGATCGCGACCAGGTCCTCGACATAGGTCTGGATGCGGACCGTGTCGGCGATCGCGTCGGAATGATCCTCGCGCCAGGTCTTGCCGGCGCCACGCTGGTCGTAGTTGACCATCGTGAAGTATTCCTCCAGCGGACGCTGGAACTGCCACAGGCTGGGGATCGTCGGCGTGGCCGGCCCGCCATGCACGAACAGGATCGCCGGATTGGCGCGATCCTGGCCGCGCATGCTGATCCAGTGGTCGAGGCCGTTGATGCGCTGGCGCCAGGTCTCCTGCACGCCGTCAGGGCCCGGGATGCGCATCAGGTCCTCGACCACGGCGCGGGCGCGCGCCGCATCGTCGGCAGGCGCGGACTGCGCGTGCGAGGGGCCGGCGGCCAGCCAGCAGGCGAGGGACAGGACGAAGGCGAGGCAGCGGGTCATGGGCAATTCCGTCTGGACTTGCCTACCCGTGATACGGCCGGCGGCCGCGCGGTTGCATCGTCCCGTGGGTCGTTCAGCCCGGCTCTGGACGCGGGATCCGCCCGATCGACGCATAGCCCGGATCGTCGGGCACCTGCTCCAGCGCCGCGATCATGGCCTGCATCACGTCGGCCTCGTCGTTCTCGAAGCGCACCGAGCCGTCGCCCTCGTAGACGTGCAGCCCCTGCTCGAGCAGGTACTGGAGCGCCCGCGGCAGGTCCCAGCCGCGGGCCTCGGCGACGCGGCGGATCCGGTCGAACAGGATCGGGTCGGCATCCTTGAGCACGATGTCGGTCATCCCTGCGCTTCCCTATGTCGAGGTCGATGACGAAGTGGCGGCGCCATCCTCCGACAGGACCAGCCTCGGTTTCAACCAGAAGAACAGCAGCACCGCCGGGACCGCCACCGCCGTGGTGATGGCGAAGTAGACCCCGTAGCCTGTGACCTCGACGATGCTGCCCGACACGGCGCTCAGCACCTTGCCCGGCAACATCACCAGCGAGGAGAACAGCGCGTACTGGGTGGCGGTGAAGCGCTGGTTGACCAGGGCCGACAGGAAGGCCACCAGGGTGGTGCCCTGGAAGCCCTGGGCGAGGTTCTCGCCGGAGATCACGACGGTGAGCTTCCACACGTCGCCGTCGGCGCCGATCAGCCACAGGTAGAGCAGGTTGCTGAGCGCGCCAAGGATCACGCCGGCCAGCAGCGGCCACTTCACGCCCCAGCGCGCGACCGCGATGCCGCCGAGGAACACGCCGGCGATGCCCACCCAGATGCCGTAGACCTTGGACACCGCCGCGATCTCGGTCTTGCTGAATCCCTGGCCGAGGTAGAACGGCGCCATGATCCCGCCGCCCAGCGACTGGTCGGAGATCTTGGCCAGCAGGATGAAGGCCAGCAGCGCCAGCGCCAGCGCACCGCCGAAGCGGCGGAAGAAGTCGGCGAAGGGTTCGACCACGCCCTCGCGCAGCCCTTGGGCCCAGGTCTCGGTGCGCACGCGCAGCACATCCGGCTCGCGCGCCACGAACACCGCCACCACCGGCACCAGCATCACCAGCGCCATCACCCGGTACACCACCGGCCAGGCGACATGGTCGGCCAGCACCAGGGCCAGCGCGCCGGTCACGATCAGCGCGATGCGGTAGCCCAGCGAATAGGTCGCCACCAGCGCGCCCTGCGATTCGCGCGGGGCGATCTCGACGCGGTAGGCATCCACCGCGATGTCGAGCGTGGCGCCTGCGAACGCGGTCATCAACGTGATCCACACGAAGGCCGCGAGCCGGTCGGGCGTGAGCTGGGCCATCAGCAACAGGCCGGCGATCACGATGGACAGCGCCAGCAGCAGCCAGCCGCGGCGCTGTCCCAGCCGACCCAGGACCGGCAGCCGCCAGCGGTCGACCAGCGGCGCCCACAGGAACTTGAGCGTGTAGCTCATGCCCGCGCTGGCGATCAGGGTGATGTTCTTGAGCTCGAGGCCGTTTTCCGTGAGCCAGTAGGCCAGGGTGCCGGCCACCAGCAGGAAGGGCATGCCCGAGGCGAAGCCGAAGAAGAACATCGTCCACGCCGCCGGCTGCGTGAACGCCTTCCAGACCGACGGCTTGGCCGCACTCACGCGTCGTAGTCCACGACGTAGGGCGCGTGGTCGGAGAAGCGCGGCTCGCGCGCGACGGCGCAGCCGGTGATCGATTCGGCGATCCCCGGCGTGGCCAGCTGGTAGTCGATGCGCCAACCCACGTTGTTGGCGCGCGCGGCACCGCGGTTGCTCCACCAGGTGTATTCGACCGCGTCGGGTTTCGCGACGCGGAAGCTGTCCTTCCAGCCGCGCGCGGGCGGTTCGACCAGGCCGTCGCCGTGTCCGTCGGCGATCATCGAATTGAGCCAGGCGCGCTCGGGCGGCAGGCAGCCGGAGTTCTTCTGGTTGCTGGACCAGTTCCTGATGTCGTTCTTCGCGCGCACGATGTTCCAGTCGCCGCACAGCACGTACTCGCGGCCGCTGGCCAGCCACTCGTCCAGGATCGGACGCAGCCAGTCCATCACCTCGAACTTGAAGCCCTGGCGCAGCTCGCCGGAGGAACCGGAGGGGATGTAGAACGACACCACGCTGAGGTTGCCGTAGCGCGCCTCGATGTAGCGGCCCTCGTCGTCGAACGGCGCCCAGCCCAGCGACGTGCGCACCTCGTCGGGCTCGCGGCGGCTGTAGATCGCCACGCCGCTGTAGCCCTTCTTGGTGATCGCGTCGCGATACACGCAGTGTCCGAGCGGCCGGAAGCAGGGATCGGAGAGCTGGTCTTCCTGGGCCTTGGTTTCCTGCAGGCAGACCACGTCGGCCTGCTGGGCCTCGAGCCAGCCGAAGAAGCCCTTGTTGGCGGCGGAACGGATGCCGTTGGCGTTGAAGCTGACGATGCGCATGCGGGGGACGGGAATGGGCGTGGCGCAAGCCTAGCCCATTCCCGCGCCGGTCCGCGTCCGCGGCCGGGCGGCCGGACCGCACGCGCGGCCGCGTTCAGGCCTTGCGCACGAACTCCGACTTCAGGCCCATCTGGCCGACGCCGTCGATCCTGCAGTCGATGTCGTGGTCGCCGTCGACCAGGCGGATGTTGCGCACCTTGGTGCCGACCTTCACCACCAGCGAGGAGCCCTTCACCTTCAGGTCCTTGATCACCACCACGCTGTCGCCGTCGGCCAGCGGCGTGCCGTTGGCATCGCAGACCTGGGCCGCGCGGGCCTCGGCGGCGGCCTGTTCGGCCTGCTCGGCCGGCGACCACTCGTGCGCGCATTCGGGGCAGACCAGCAGCGCACCGTCCTCGTAGGTATAGGTCGAGCCGCACTGCGGGCAGGGGGGCAGGCCGGGCATCCGGGGCTCCTTGGGGTCAGCGGGAAACCGGCAATTGTCGCATCCACGGTCGCGGCGCGGCCGCGCGCTACTCCGGCCGTGGCGTGCGGGCGGTGCTGGGCGGCAGCAGCGGATGCTCGATGCGCGGCTGGCGGCCGGTCAGGGTGCGCAGGAAGGCCGCGATCGCCCGCGCCTGCTCCGCATCCAGCTCGCGGCCCAGCTGCGCGTTGCCCATGATCGCCACCGCCTGCTCCAGGTCCCAGACCTGGCCGCTGTGGAAGTACGGCGCGGTGAGTTCGACATTGCGCAACGGTGCGGCGCGGAACACGTATGCGTCGCTGGCGGTCTGGGTGACGGCGAAGCGGCCTTTGTCGCCCTCGGGCAGGATGTCGGCGCCGGGACGCTCGATCACGCCGAACGGGAAGTAGGCCTGTCCACCGAGGTTGGGGCCGTTGTGGCAGGCGCCGCAGCCGCTGTCGATGAACAGCTGCAGGCCGCGGCGCTCGGTGGCGTCCAGCGCATCGGTTTCGCCGGCCAGATAGCGGTCGAAGCGCGCACCCGGCGTGACCAGGGTGGCCTCGAAGGCCTCGATCGCCAGCGCCATGTTGTCGAAGCTCACCGGATCGGGATCGCCGGGAAACGCCTCGCCGAAGCGGCGCACGTACTCGGGCATGCTCGCCAGGGTTTCGACCACGCGCTCGGGCGTGTTGTTCATCTCCACGCTGGCCTGCACCGGTCCCTTGGCCTGCTCGGCCAGGTCGGCGGCGCGCCCGTCCCAGAACTGGGCGGCATTGAGCACGGCGTTGAGCACCGTGGGCGAGTTGCGCGGGCCCTTCTGCCAGCCATGGCCGATCGAGGTCGGCACGTTGTCCGCGCCGCCGGTGCCCACGTTGTGGCAGGTGTTGCAGCTGATCACGTGGCTGCGCGACAGGCGCGGATCGAAAAACAGCATCCGGCCCAGCTCGACCTGGCGGGCATCGACCGGCCGGCCGCGCACCTGCCCGCCATCGTCCGGCAGCGGCGCGAACAGGGCCGTGGCCATGGCCCGCAACGCGTCGCCCTCGTCCGCGCGCGCCGCCGCACCCGCCAGCCCCAGCGTCAGTCCCGCAGTGCCGGCCAGGCCCAGCGCCAGCCCCACCGCGACCCCCGTCTTCCGCCAACCTGCCATCGCACCTGCTCCATTCCTGTCTGCAGCACGATTGGACCGGCGGGGCGGCATCCGGACATTGATCGTGATCAAGCGCGGCTGGCGCCTGTGGGACAATGCGCCGCATGAGCGACCATCGCACCCGTTTCCTGGACCTGGCCCTGCAGGCGCAGGCGCTGCGCTTCGGCGAGTTCACGCTGAAATCCGGGCGGGTGAGTCCCTACTTCTTCAACGCCGGGCTGTTCAATTCGGGGGCGGCGCTGTCGGCGCTGGCCGCCTGCTACGCCGACGCGCTGGAGCAGTCCGGGATCGGCTTCGACCTGCTGTTCGGCCCGGCCTACAAGGGCATCCCGCTGGCCACGGCGCTGGCCTGCGAGTACGCGCGGCGGGGCCGCGACCTGCCGGTGGCGTTCAACCGCAAGGAGGCCAAGGCGCACGGCGAAGGCGGCAGGCTGATCGGCGCGCCGCTGGCCGGCCGTCGCGTGCTGGTGGTGGACGACGTGATCACCGCCGGCACCGCGATCCGCGAGGCGCTGGGCATCATCGAGGGCGGCGGCGGGACCGCGGCCGGCATCGTGATCGCGCTCGACCGGCAGGAGATCGCCGGCGAAGGACAGTCGCGGTCGGCGGCCCAGGCCGTGGCGGAGGAGGCCGGGATCCCGGTGATCGCCGTGGCCACCCTGGGCGACCTGCTGGCCTTCGCCGACGGCAGCGACGCCCTGGCCGACGAGCGCGAGCGCCTGCAGGCCTATCGGGTGCAATATGGTGTCCGCGACATCCAGCGTTGATCCGGGCCGCGGGGGGCGGCGTTCGATGAAGATCCAGGCCGTGTTCGCCATCGCCGCGCTGTGCTGGCTGCCTGCCGCCCTGCAGGCCCAGAACCGGGCGGCGCCGGCGGAAAAGAAGCTTTACTGCTGGAACGAGAACGGCCGCAAGGTCTGCGGCGACGCGCTGCCGCCCGAGGCGGTCGACGCCGCCCGCACCGAAATGAGTCGCACCGGCCGGCCGCTGGCGCGGCTGGGCGAGCAGCTGACCCCCGAAGAGCGCGCCGCCGCCGAGGAAGCCGAGCACCAGGCCCGCATCGCGGCCAACGCCGAGGCCGCGCGCCTGCGCCGCGAGCGCGCCATGGCCGAGTCCTACGAGACCGAGGAAGACCTGCGCCGCGCGTTCGACGACCGCATCGTGCTCATCGACGAAGGCCTCAAGACCTCGCGCATGGGCGTGGACAACCTGCGCCAGAGCCTGGTCTCGCTGCTGCGCCAGGCCAACGACCTGGAACTGCGTGGCGAGCCGGTGGGGAAGGCGCTTGCCGGCAACATCCGCGCCCAGCACGTGGACCTGCTGCGCCAGCAGGCGATCATGCGCCAGCAGCAGGAAGAGCGTGCCTCGCTGGACGCCGAACTCGAGCACGCGATCGAGCGCTACCACGCGCTGCGCGCGCCCGCCCGGCGCTGACCGCGGCACGCCGGCCGTCGGGCCGGGCCTCCGTCAGCGGGCGGGGCTCGCGTCCAGCCAGTCGATCGCGCCTTCCGCCGCGACCAGGCCGCTGGCGAAGCAGGCGGTGAGCAGGTAGCCGCCGGTCGGGGCCTCCCAGTCCAGCATCTCGCCCGCGCAGAACAGGCCGGGCAGCGCGCGCGTCATCAGCGCATCGTCCAGCGCCTCGAGCCGGACGCCGCCGGCGCTGCTGATGGCTTCGTCCACCGGGCGCGGCCGGGCAAGGCGCAGCGGCAGCCGCTTGATCGTGGCCGCCAGCCGCACCGGATCCTGCATCGCGGCGCCATCGAGCACTTCGCGCAGCAGTGCCGCCTTGGCGCCGTGCAGGCCGGTCGCGCGGCGCAGGTGCTCGGACAGACTGCGGCCCCCGCGCGGGCGCCCGAGCGCTTCGCGCAACGTGGCCTCGTCGCGTCCTGGCGCGAGGTCCAGGGCAATGGCGGCACGGCCGTCGCGCTCGACAAGCTCGCGCAACTGCGCGGAGATGGCGTAGATCACGCTGCCTTCCAGCCCGGTGCCGGTCAGCACGCACTCGCCCTGCAGCGACTGCGCGGCGCCGTCCGGGCCGGTCCAGTGCACGACCACGGGCTTGAGCGGCGCGCCCGCGTGGCGCTCGGCCAGGTGCGCCGACCAGCCGATGTCGAATCCGCAGTTGGCCGGCTGCAGGGGCGCCACGTCCACGCCGCGCGCCTGCAGCAGGGGCACCCATCCACCGTCGCTGCCCAGCTGCGGCCAGCTCGCGCCGCCCAGCGCGAGCACCGTCGCATCGGCTGCCGCCAGGCGCTCGCCGCCGGGCGTGTCGAAACGCAAGGCCCCGCCCACGGCCCAGCCGGTCCAGCGGTGGTGCACGTGGAAGGACACGCCCTGGTCGCGCAGCCGCCGCACCCAGCCGCGCAGCAGCGGCGCGGCCTTGCGGTCGAGCGGGAACACCCGCCCCGAACTGCCGACATAGGTGTCCACGCCCAGTCCCCGCGCCCAGTCGCGCAGCGCCGCCGCATCGAATCGCGCCAGCCAGCGCGCGACCGCGGCCTCGCGCTCGCGGTAGCGGGCGGCGAACCGCGCCGGCGGGTCGGAATGGGTGAGGTTGAGGCCGCCCTTGCCGGCGATCAGGAACTTCCGGCCCACCGAGCCCTTGGCCTCGTACAGATCCACCGCCAGGCCGGCGGCGCACAGGCGTTCAGCGGCGATGAGCCCGGCGGGGCCGCCGCCGACGACGGCAACACGACGGGAAGACGGGCCAGGCATGGATGCATTATCGCCCGGCCGGCCCCGGACGGTCCTGTGAGCGCTAACATGCGGATCGACACCGGGAGGAGGGAGCGCGATGGGCAAGCAGGTTGGCAATGGCTGGACCCGCCGCGAGGCGCTGCAGTCGATGGCGGTCGCAGGCGCCGCCGCGGCGTGGACGCCGCGTGGACTGGCCCAGGACCGCAGGATCGGCGTCGCGCTGGTCGGACTGGGCTACTACGCCGCCGAACTGCTGGCGCCCGCGCTGCAGCTGACCCGCCACTGCCGGCTGGCCGGACTGGTCAGCGGCACGCCCGCCAAGCTCGGCGAGTGGCAGCGCAAGTACGGCATCGCCGATGCCAACCTCTATTCCTACGACGACTTCCACCGCATCGCCGACAACGACGAGATCGACGTGGTGTACATCGCCACGCCCAACCACGTGCACCGTTCCCTGGCCGAGATCGCCGCCAGGGCCGGCAAGCACGTGTGGTGCGAGAAGCCGATGGCGATGGACGCGGCCGAGGGAGAAGCCATGATCAAGGCCTGCCGCGACAACCGGGTGCAGCTGGCGGTGGGCTACCGCATGCAGCACGAGCCCAATACGCGCCGCTTCATGGCGATGGCGAAGGAGCGGCCGTTCGGCCGCATCGTCAAGCTGCGCGCCGACGCCGGCTGGTTCGGCTGGCGCGACGGCGCCGACGATGCCTGGCGCCTGGATCCGGCGCGCGGCGGCGGCGCGATGTACGACATGGGCGTGTACTGCATCAACGCCGCGCGCTACTGCACCGGCATGGAACCGCTGGCGGTGCAGGCCTGGGACGAGACGGCGCGCCGCGAGCTGTTCAAGGGCGTGGACGAGACGATGCGCTTCCGCCTCGAGTTCCCCGAGGACATCGTCGCCGAGTGCGTGACCAGCTTCGGCCGCAACCTCAACACGCTGCAGGTGGACTGCGAACGCGGCTGGTACACGATGTCGCCGTTCCAGGGTTACGACGGCAACCGCGGCCGCGCCAGCGACGGCACCGTGTTCGAGCCGCAGCTGGGCAAGCTGCCGCGCATGCAGGCCGAACAGATGGACAACGATGCGCAGTCGATCATCGCCGGCACCGCGCCGCGCGTGCCGGGCGAGGAGGGCCTGCGCGACCTGCGCGTGGTCGATGCGGCGTTCGCTTCGGCGAAGGCCGATGGCAAGCGCGTGGAGATCGCGCGCGGCTGAGGCGGCAGACACCGGCCGCCCCGGGCGTGGCGCACGGCAGGCGGGGCGTATCCCTTGGCGCGCCACCTGCAGGACCGCGACCCGGCCGGACAGTCCCTTCCGCGAATGTCCCCCGGCCTTCGCCTGCGGCGAAGGCCTCCTCCTTGATTTCGCTACAGGGACTGCCCGGCCGGGTCGCGTCTCGGCTTTCGGACACGGGGCGGTGGTACCTGCAACTAGACCCCCGCGAGACGGCCGAGCCCGTACGACTCTCACGAGCAAGACGGGGCCGCCGAGGAGACGCCTGTCCTTGAGCGCTCCCGATGTCCGGTGGGCCGGATGCGGGGAGCGCTGGGGGTGAAATCAAGGAGGAGGCCTCGGCCAGGGGCCGGCGCCGGGGGACATTCGGCCCCAGCGCTCCCCGTAGCCGGTCGTCCCGCACCCCCAACGCCCCGGCGCGGTATCCCCCATGCCAGGTGCGCGGCGCAGTCCGGAAATCAGAACGGTAGCTGCAGCTCCGGATCCACCAGCGCGATCTGCGCGCGGAAATCGCCCAGGATGCGGTCCAGCGCCTCCTGCGTATCGGCGTCGAAGCGCAGCACCAGCACCGGCGTGGTGTTGGACGCGCGCACCAGGCCCCAGCCGTCGTTCCAGTCCACGCGCAGGCCATCGATCGTCGACAGGCGCGCACCCTCGAACTTCGCCTGCTTCTGGAAGCGCTCGACGAAGCCGTGCGGGTTGCCGTCGGCCACCTCGACCTTGATCTCGGGCGTGGACACGCCGCCGGGCAGCGCGGCCAGCGCCTCGCTGGGTTCGCCCGGATCCAGCGCCAGGATCTCGAGCAGGCGCGCGGCGGCGTAGATGCCGTCGTCGAAGCCGTACCAGCGCTCCTGGAAGAAGAAGTGGCCGCTCATCTCGCCGGCCAGTTCGGCCTCGGTCTCGCGCATCTTGGCCTTGATCAGCGAGTGCCCGGTCTTCCACATCAGCGGGCTGCCGCCGTGGCGCAGGATGTGGCCGGGCAGGCGCCCGGTGCACTTGACGTCGTACACGATCACCGCACCCGGGTTGCGGTCGAGCACGTCGGCCGCGAACAGCATCAGCAGGCGGTCGGGATAGATGTTCTCGCCGTCCTTCGTCACCACGCCCAGGCGGTCGCCGTCGCCGTCGAAGGCGATGCCCAGGTCGGCGTCGAAGCGCTTGACCGTGTCGATCAGGTCCTGGAGGTTGTGCGGCTCGCTGGGGTCCGGATGGTGGTTGGGGAAGGTGCCGTCGATCTCGCAGAACAGCGGGATGACCTCGGCGCCGATCGCCTCGAGCACGCGCGGGCCGATCTCGCCGGCGACGCCGTTGCCGGCATCGACCACCACCTTGATCGGCCTCGCCAGCTGTACGTCCTGGCTGATCCGCTCGACGTAGGCGTCGCCGATGTCGCGCTCGCTCGCATCGCCCGGCTCGGGCGCGTCGTGCAGGCGGCCGTCGGCGATGCGCGCGTACAGGTCGGTGATGGCCTGTCCCGACAGGGTCTGCCCGCCGACCACGATCTTGAAGCCGTTGTAGTCGGGCGGGTTGTGGCTGCCGGTGACCGAGATGCAGCAACCGGTGCGCAGGTGGAAGGCGCCGAAGTAGGTGACGGGGGTGGGCGCCATGCCGATGTCGATGACGTTGCGCCCGGCCTTGCGCAGGCCGCGCACGAGGCCGGCCACCATGTCGGGACCGGACAGGCGGCCGTCGCGGCCGACCACGATGTCGGACAGGCCCTGCTCGTGCATGAGCGAGCCGACCGAATGGCCGATCAGTTCGGCGACGCCGGCGTCGAGGGTCTGGCCCACCACGCCGCGGATGTCGTAGGCGCGGAAGATGCCGCGGTCGATGTTCACGGGTTCTGGTTTCATGTCGCGGACGACAATGGTGGGCGGCGCGTCTGCAGCGGGTGAACCCTCTTCGGTTTCGGGTCCGGCGACCAGCGCTTCGGCCAGGGTCGGTGCCTGCGCATCGTCCACGGGTGCCGCGCCCTCCATCGCGCGCAGCACCGGCGCGGGCAGTCGCCACAGCAGGTAGGCGAGCAGCAGCAGGCCGCCGACCGCGACGAACAGCGGGATGCCCTGCAGCCCGAAGGGCGCGGCCACGGCCGGCGGCATCGCGGCGGCGACGCGCAGCGGCGTGCCGTTGACCGGCACCGCCATGCGTTCGGCACCCTCCGCCTGGGCCAGGTCGCCACGCTCGAGCAGGGTGAAGCCCCCCTGGCGCAGCGCCACGTAGGTGGCCGGGTCGATGTCGGCGGCCTCCAGCCCCTGGGTGGCGCGCGAAAGCGGCAGCTGCGCGAGCGCCACTCCCGCCAGGACGTCGCCGTGGCGCGCGGGCGAGGCCACGGCCACGCGCGGCGCGTCGCCGGCACGGATCACTGCGACCACCGGACCGTCTTCGGCCAGCGCCGCCTCCATCACCGCCACCGCGCCGAAACCGGCAGCCGGCAGTGCGGCATAGGCGGCGGTGAGGTCGGCCGGGTGCACCTGCGCCTGCTCCAGCTGCGGCCAGTCGACCGCCAGCGCGCGTGCCGCCGCATCCAGGTCGCCGGCCTGCAGCGCCGCCTGCACCTCCGCGCGCGCCAGGTGGTCGGCCATGCGCTTGAGCTCGCCGCGCAGGTTGGACGAGGCCACGCTTGCGGCGGTGTCGCGCGCCAGCGTCATGCTGGTCAGGCGCGTGCCGTCCTGCAGCCCGCGCCAGCCGCTCCAGGCCAGCCACACCGCCAGCGCCGCCACCGCGACCGCCAGCCACGGCAGCAATGGCCGCGCCTGCGCGAGTGCGCGCGCCCTCGACCTTCCGCTCGTTCCGCTCATGCCATTCCCCTGAGTATTCCCGTCAGCGCACGCCGGTGTGGCCGAAGCCGCCCGCGCCGCGCGCACTGTCGCTGAAAGTATCCACGAGCTGCAGCTGCGCCCGGACCACCGGCAGGATCACCAGCTGCGCGATGCGGTCGCCCGGCTCGATGGTGAACGCGGCGCTGCCGCGGTTCCAGACGCTGATCAGCAGCGGGCCCTGGTAGTCCGCGTCGATCAGGCCGGTGCCGTTGCCCAGCACGATGCCGTGCTTATGGCCGAGCCCGGAGCGCGGCAGGATCACCGCGCACAGGCCGGGATCGCCGATGTGGATGGCCATGCCCGAGGGCACCAGCGCGGCATCGCCGGGCGCCAGCGCCAGCGGCGCGTCGAGCGCGGCGCGCAGGTCGAGTCCGGCGCTGCCGTCGGTGGCATGCGCGGGCAGCGGCCACTCACTTCCCAGCCGCGGGTCGAGCAGCTTCACCTGGAGGACGAAATCCTGGCCACTCATGCCGCGATGCGCTCCGCAACCAGTTGCACCAGCTGTGCGGCGACCTCGGTCTTGGGCGCCGGCCCGAGCCTGCGTTCGCCGCCGTCCCAGTAGACGACCAGGGCGTTGTCGTCGCGCTCGAAGCCGCCCTCGGCGCCGCCGACCAGGTTGGCGGCGATCAGGTCGAGCCGCTTGGCCTGCAGCTTGCCGCGCGCGTAGCGTTCGACCTCCTGCGTTTCGGCAGCGAAGCCGACCACCAGCGTCGGCCGCCGCGCGTGCGCGGCCACCCCGGCCAGGATGTCGGGCGTGCGCACCAGTTCCAGCACCAGCGTGTCGCTGCCCGCGGTCTTCTTGATCTTGTGCTCGCTCACCGCGTGCGGGGTGAAATCGGCCACCGCGGCGGCGCCGATGTAGACGTCCGCCGGCAGCGCCGCCATCACCGCCGCATGCATCTGGCTGGCCGAGCGCACGTCGATGCGCCGCACGCCCTCGGGCGTGGGCAGCTGTACCGGACCGGCCACCAGCACCACCTCGGCACCGAGCGCGCGCGCCGCCGCGGCGACCGCGAAGCCCATCTTGCCGCTGCTGCGGTTGCCGAGGAAGCGCACCGGATCGATGTCCTCGTAGGTGGGGCCGGCGCTGACCAGCACCCGCCGCCCGGCGAGCGCACCGCTCATGCGGCCTCCAGCGCGGCCACGATCGCCGCCGGTTCGCTGAGCCGCCCGGGGCCCGATTCGCCCTCGGCGAGCGGACCGTCCTCCGGGCCGACGATCTGCGCGCCGCGCTCGCGCAGCAGGGCGATATTGGCCTGGGTGGCAGGGTGCAGCCACATGCGGTGGTTCATCGCCGGGCACAGGGTGATCGGCGCGGTGGTCGCCAGGCACAGGGTGCTGACCAGGTCGTCGGCCAGGCCATGCGCGAGCCTGGCCAGGGTGTTGGCGGTGGCCGGCGCGACCACGACGCGGTCGGCCCAGCGCGCCAGTTCGATATGGCCCATCGCCGCCTCCGCGGCGGCGTCCCACAGGCTGGTGCGCACCGGCCGCCCGCTCAGCGCCTGGAAGGTCTGCGCGCCGACGAAGCGCTGCGCGCTCTCGGTCATCGCCACCTGCACCGTGGCGCCGGCGTCGCCGAGGCGCCGCACCAGCTCGGCGGCCTTGTAGGCCGCGATCCCGCCGCAGACGCACAGCAGCAGGCGTTGTCCATGCAGGCCGCGCTGCGCTGGCATCGTCAGGAAAGTCCTACGCCGGAACCGGCCGACAGCTTACCCGATGGCGGGTGCCCGCCCGGCGGCCGGCGCGTTCCGTTCGCGCTGCAATCGTGGCCATGCTGGTGGCCGGCCGGTCGCGGTGCCCGACGCGATTTCCCCTGTCCCGCCCGGCACCCGTGCCGGCCGCCAGCGCCCGCTTTCGGTGAGCGACCGCATGCATATCCGCGACTGGCCCAGGCTGGAACGCCCCCGCGAGAAGCTGCTCGCGCGGGGCGCCCGCGCGCTGTCGGACGCCGAACTGCTGGCGATCTTCCTGGGCTCGGGCCTGCGCGGACTGGACGCGGTCGCGACCGCCCGCCAGCTGCTGGAGCACCACGGCCCGCTGCGCCGCCTGCTGGAGCTGCCGGCGCAGGAGATGGCGCGCCTGCCCGGGCTCGGCCCCGCGCGCGCCTGCACCCTGGCCGCGGCGCTGGAACTGTGCGGCCGCTGGCTGGCCGCGGGCCTGGAGCGCGGCGAGGCGCTGACCGACCCGGCTTCCGCCGGCCGCTATTTCGCCCAGCGCCTGCGCGGCCAGCCGATCGAGGTCTTTGCCGTGCTGTTCCTGGATACGCGCCACCGCGCGCTCGGCTTCGAGGAGCTGTTCCGCGGCACCATCGACGGCGCCGAGGTGCACCCGCGCGAGGTGGTGCGGCGTGCACTGGCGCACAATGCCGCGGCGGTGATCGTGGGTCACAACCATCCGAGCGGGAACCCCGAGCCCAGCGCCGCCGACCGCGCGGTCACCGCCCAGCTCAAGCAGTCGCTGGCGCTGGTGGATGTGCGCCTGCTCGACCATTTCGTGATCGGCGACGGTGCCCCGGTCTCGCTGGCGGCACGCGGCTGGGTCTAGCGGCGCGGGGCGGCCGGCGCTACACGGCCAGGATCGGGCGCACCGAGGCCGTGCCCCCCGGCGGCCCTGCGCGGCACCGCCGCTATAATGCGCGGTTCCCCGCGCCAGACCTGCACCCGTGAAAGCCCAGCTCCGCGACCTGATCGACCGGGCCATCGCCGCCCTGCGCGAGGCCGGCACCCTGCCTGCCGACCTGCCCACGCCCGACTTCGTGATCGAGCGCCCCAAGGATCGCTCCCACGGCGACTTCTCGACCAACGCCGCGATGCTGCTGGCCAAGCCGGCGAAGTCCAATCCGCGCGCGCTGGCGCAGCATCTGGTGGACGCGATCGAGCGCGGCGACGACATCGCCTCAGTGGAGATCGCCGGCCCGGGCTTCCTCAACTTCCGCCTTTCGCCCGCCGCCTGGGGCCGCCAGCTGGCGCAGGTGCACGCGCAGGGCGCGGCTTACGGCCGCAACGACCGCGGCAGCGGGCGCACCGCCGGCGTGGAATACGTCTCGGCCAACCCCACCGGCCCGCTGCATGTGGGCCACGGCCGCGCCGGCGCGATCGGCGACTGCATCGCGCGCGTGCTGGAGGCCAACGGCTGGCGGGTGCGGCGCGAGTTCTACTACAACGACGCCGGCGTGCAGATCAACAACCTCGCCCTGTCCACGCAGGCGCGCGCCAAGGGCCTCAAGCCCGGCGACCCCGACTGGCCGGCCGATGCCTACAACGGCGACTACATCGCCGACGTCGCGGCGGCCTACCTGCGCGGCGACAGCGTCGAGGTCGAGGGCCACGTGGTCTCCGGCAAGGACGATCCGGACGACCTCGACGCGATCCGCGCCTTCGCCGTCGCCTGGCTGCGCCGCGAGCAGAACGCCGACCTGGCCGCTTTCGGCGTGTCGTTCGACGTGTATTTCCTGGAGTCCTCGCTGTACACCGACGGCAAGGTCGAGGAGACCGTGCGCGAGCTCGTCGCCAAGGGCCACACCTACGAGGAAGGCGGCGCGCTGTGGCTGCGCTCGACCGACTTCGGCGACGACAAGGACCGCGTGATGCGCAAGTCCGACGGCACCTACACCTATTTCGTGCCGGACGTGGCCTACCACCTGTCCAAGTGGCAGCGCGGCTACGAGCGCGCGATCACCGAGCTGGGCGCCGACCACCACGGCTCGCTGGCGCGGGTGAGGGCCGGACTGCAGGCGCTCGACGCCGGCATCCCCAGCGGCTACCCGGAGTACGTGCTGCACCAGATGGTCACGGTGATGCGCGGCGGCGAGGAAGTGAAGCTGTCCAAGCGCGCCGGCAGCTACCTGACCCTGCGCGACCTGATCGACGAGGCCGGCGCCGACGCCGTGCGCTGGTTCCTGGTGGCGCGCAGGCCCGATTCGCAGCTGGTGTTCGACATCGACCTGGCCCGCAGCCAGTCGCTCGACAACCCGGTCTACTACGTGCAGCTCTCGCACGCCCGCATCTGCGGCCTGCTGCGCCAGATGGCCGAGCGCGGCCTCGCGTTCGACCTCGCCAACGGCCTGGCGCAGCCGCTGGACCTGGCCGACGCGCCGCTGCGCGAACTCCTGATCGACCTCGCGCGCTGGCCGGAGATCGTGGCCACGGCGGGCGAGCAGCTTGAACCCCACCTGATCGCAGGCTACCTGCTCGAACTGGCGCAGGGGTTCCAGACGTATTACAACGACCACCAGTTCCTGGTCGACGACGCCGCCGTGCGCGACGCGCGCCTGGCGCTGGCGCTGGCGGTGCGGCAGGTGCTGGCCAACGGCCTGGGATTGCTGGGCGTGCAAGCGCCCGAACGGATGTGAGGCAATACGCAGATGGCGGCAAGACGGGGTAAATCGCAGGCACGACGCAACGACGGCAACGGCCTGCCCGGCTGGGCGTGGATGATCCTGGGCATCGTGATCGCGCTGGTCGCGGTGCTGGTGGTGCCGCGCTACCTCAAGCCCGACGGCAACGACGGCTTCTTCCGTCCACAGCCCAATCCCGCGGCGCAGCCTGCGGTGAGCGCGATCGACGAAGCCGGGCCGCCGGTCGACGAGGCCCCCGTGCGGCGGCGTCCGGCCGCGGCCGCGACGCCGGCCCCCGAAGTGCCCGAATACGACTTCTACACCGTCCTGCCCGAGCAGGAAGTGGCGCTGACCGACGCCGAACTCGCCGCCAGCGCGCGCGAGGAGGCCGAGCGCCAGCGACGCACGCTGGCTGCCCAGCGTCAGCGCGAACAGCAGGCCGCGGCTGCCGAGCAGGCCGCCGCGCAGCCGGTGGCGACGCCGCCAGCGCCCGCTTCCGCCGCCGCGACCGCTCCCGCAGCGGCCACCACGGCCACCGCCTCCGCCGCGTCTGCCGCCCCGGCCGACGGTGCGCGCTACATCCTGCAGGCCGGCTCGTTCAGCGCCTCGGGGGATGCCGAAGCGCTCAAGGCCCGGATCGCCCTGCTCGGGCTGAGCGCGCGCGTGGAGTCGGGCAGCGCGGACGGCAAGACCGTCTACCGCGTGCGCATGGGGCCCTACGGCAGCGCCACCGAACTGGCCGAGGCCAAGCAGAAGCTGGGCAACGGCGGCCTGCCGGCGCTGGCGATCCGGGCGAACTGAGCCGGCCGTCGCAGGGCGGTCGCAGCCCGCGCGATGCCGCGGGCGGACACTGGCGGTGTCGGAGGAGATACCGCCATGGCCATCGAAGCCGCCCTGATCAAACCCGTGGTCGATGCGCTACTGGCGCTGTTCCGGGAGAGCAACGACCTCAAGCTCAAGCGCGACGCCGAGAGGGCGCTGCGCGAGGCGATCCGCGAGCTGCTGCAGGCCAACCCCGACGAGAACCGGGCGGAGGCCCGCATCGCCATCGCGCGCGCCGCCGGGATCCTGTCCGAGGACATCGTGCTGGCCGAGGACATGCTGAAGAAGCACCGCGCCACCCGGACCCGCACCCAGGGCAAATCCGGCACTGCGCGCAAACGCAAGGCGAGCGGCGGCGCCGAGGCAGGCGCGGCCGGCGCCGCGACCGAGCCTGCGGGCCCGGATCGCAGGCCGGCCCGCCCCGCGAAAAAGAAGCCCTAGACCCGGCCGCCACGCGCGGCGGTCCACACTGGCCGCATGCCCTGGCATCCCCTGCTGCTCGCGGTCTGCGCCGCCTGGCTGGTCAGCGAACTGTGGATCGACCGGCGCCGCTCCCGCCCCGATGCGCGGCGCGGCGACGACGGCACCCTGCGCCTGCTGCACCTGGCGCTGCCGGCCGGCATGGGTGCGGCGGTGCTGCTGGCCCTGGCCGGCGTGTGGCCGCTGCCGCCGCCGCTGGCGACGGTCGGGCTGTGGACGGGGCTTGCGCTGATGGTGGCGGGCATCGCCCTGCGCGCCTGGTCGGTGCGGGTGCTGGACGCGCACTTCACCGTCGACGTGTCGATCCGGCCCGGGCACCAGCTGGTCCGGCACGGCCCCTACCGCCTGCTTCGGCATCCTTCCTACAGCGGACTGCTGCTGAGCCTGCTGGGCTACGCGCTCGCCCTGGGCGACCTCGCCGCCCTGCCCGCGGTGGCGCTGCCGGCCGCGTTCGCCTTCGCGCGCCGCATCCGGGTCGAGGAACGCATGCTGCGCGATGCCTTCCCCGACGCGTACCCGGACTACGCGCGCACCACCTGGCGGCTGTTGCCGTGGGTCTGGTGACGCCGGCCCGGCCCTGTCGACCTAGAATGGGCGCATGGCCAAGACCATCCTGATCACCGGCGCCACCGCCGGCTTCGGCGCCGCCGCGGTGCGGCGGTTCCTCGACGACGGCTGGCGCGTGATCGCCACCGGGCGGCGCGCGGAACGGCTGCAGGCGCTGGCCGATACGCATGGCAGCGACCGGCTGCACACCGCCGCCTTCGACATCCGCGACGCGGCGGCACTGGACGCGGCGCTGGACGCCCTGCCCGGCGGGTTCCGCGGCATCGACGTGCTGGTCAACAACGCGGGCCTGGCGCTCGGCACCGCGCCGGCGCAGGCCGCCGACCTGGCGCAGTGGCGGCAGATGATCGACACCAACATCACGGCGCTGGCGACGCTCACCCACCGCCTGCTGCCGACGCTGATCGAGCGGCGCGGGGCGATCATCAACATCAGCTCGATCGCCGGCAGCTACCCGTATCCGGGCGGCAACGTCTATGGCGGCACCAAGGCCTTCGTCACCCAGTTCTCGCTGGGGCTGCGCTCGGACCTGCACGGCACCGGCGTGCGCGTGACCTCGATCGAGCCGGGCATGGCCGAAACCGAGTTCACCCTGGTGCGCACCGGCGGCGACCAGGCGGCCTCCGACCGGCTGTACGCCGGCGCGCAGCCGATGACCGCCGAGGACATCGCCGCGCAGATCCACTACGTGGCGACCCTGCCGCCGCACCTGAACATCAACCGGCTGGAGATCATGCCGGTGAGCCAGTCCTTCGCCGGCTTCCAGGTCCACCGCGGCTGAGCGCCGCAGCGGCAGTCCGGTCGGGCCGCTCCGGGCGGGGCGTGGGTGCTGGGGCTCAGCCCGGCGCCGCGTCGTCGAGGTAGGTGTAACCGGTCAGGCCCGCCTCCAGCGCCTCGTTCAGGCGCGCCGCCTCGCCCTTGCCCAGTTCCACCGCGCCCACCCGCGCGCGGTAGATGCGGCGCAGGTCGTCGAGCTTGTAGCCGACGTAGTCGAGCATCACGTCGGTGGTGTCACCGCGCCGCTGCTGCGCGAGGGTGTAGCCGTCGCCGGACAGCCGCACCTCGACCGCGTCGGTGTCGCCGAACAGGTTGTGGATGTCGCCCAGTACTTCCTGGTAGGCGCCCACCAGGAAGAACCCCAGCCGGTAGCGCTCGCCGGCCGAAAGCGGGTGCAGCGGCAGCGAGCTGTCCAGCCCCTCGTTCTCGACGTAGGTATCGATCTTGCCGTCCGAGTCGCAGGTCATGTCGGCGATCACGCCGCGCCGCGAGGGCATCTCGTCCAGGCGCTCGATCGGCACGATCGGGAACACCTGGTCGATCGCCCACACGTCGGGCATCGATTCGAACACGCTGAAGTTGACGAAGTACTTGTCGACCAGGCGCTCGGACAGCTCGTCGAGCACCGCGCGGTGGTTCTTCTCGTCGTAGCTCAGGCGCGCGCGCACGCCGTGGGCGATGGCGTAGAACAGGTCGTCGATGCGCGCGCGGTGGACCAGGTCGATCTGCCCCAGCGCGTATGCCGCCAAGCCTTCGGCGTGGTAGTGCTGCGCCTCGTGGAAGAGCTCGACCGGCGGCCGCGCGTCGAGTTCGGCATGGATCCCGCGCAGGTGGCGGATCACGCCCGGCTCGTCGTCGTGTTCGTCCGGCACGCGGCCCTCCGGGGCCTGCTCCACCTCGACCACGTTGGTGACCAGCATCGCGTGGTGCGCGGTCATGGCGCGGCCGCACTCGGTGACGATGCGCGGCGGCGGCAGCCCGTGTTCGGCGCAGGCGTCGGCCAGCGGCTGCACGATGTTGCCGGCATAGGTCTCCAGGCCGTAGTTGATCGAGCAGAAGCTGCGCGAGCGCGTGCCTTCGTAGTCGATGCCCAGGCCCCCGCCGACGTCGACGTGGCTGATCTTCGCCCCGAGCTTCGACAGTTCGACGAAATAGCGGGTCGCCTCGCGCATGCCGTTGGCGATGTCGCGCACGTTGGAGATCTGCGAACCCATGTGGAAGTGCAGCAGGCCCAGCCAGTCGGACTTGCCGGCGTCGCGCAGCGACTTCCACAGGTCCAGCACCTGGCGCGGCGAGAGTCCGAACTTGGCCTTGTCGCCGCCGCTGTTCTGCCACTTGCCCGCGCCCAGCGAGGCCAGGCGCATGCGCACGCCGATGCCCGGCTCCACGCCCAGCGCCTGCGCCTCCTCCATGATCAGGCGCAGCTCCGAGGGCTTTTCCACCACGATGAAGGTGGCCAGCCCGAGCTTGCGGCCGATCAGGGCCAGGCGGATGTACTCGCGGTCCTTGTAGCCGTTGCACACGATCAGGCCGCCCGGGCGCGAGAGCGCCAGCACCGCCATCAGCTCGGGCTTGCTGCCGGCCTCCAGGCCGAAGCCTTCGCCGTGGTGCGAGGCCAGGGTGCCGGCCACGGCCGCGTGCTGGTTGACCTTGATCGGGTACACGGCGGTGTAGCCGCCGGCATAGCCGCTGGCCGCCTGCGCCTGCGCGAACGCCTCCTGCAGCCGGCGCAAGCGGTCGCCGAGGATGTCGGGAAAACGCACCAGCAGCGGCAGCTTGGCGCCACGCTCCATGGCCTTGTCCACGACCTCGGGCAGCGGGATGCCGATCCCGCCCCCGCCCAGCGGTCGCACCAGCACGCGTCCGGCCTCGTCGACGTCGACGTAGCCTTCGGCCCAGTGCGGGATCGAATAGGTCTTGCGCGCGTGCTCGGTCGACCAGGCGGTCATCGCAGGCATCCGGTGGATCGGGCCGCACATTCTAGGCCCCCGCGCGCCCAGGAACCGCGTGCCACCGCCCCCGGGCCTCGCGGCCGCGTCGCGGGCGGTCCGCTACAATGCGCGCCCGCCGCGGCCGGCGACCGCCACGCGCGCAGGACCGGCCGCCCCATTCCGCACCACAGGACGCCCCCATGACCGCCAGCGACTGGCTGCACGAACAGTTCGACCCCACCGGCTCGGCCATCGGCTTCCGCGTCGTGCGCAAGCTCGATCAGGTGCAGTCGCCGTTCCAGAAGATCGAGATCTACGAATCGACCGACTGGGGCAACGTGATGCTGATCGACGGCGCGATGATGGTGACTACGCGCGACAACTTCCTCTACCACGAGATGATGTCGCACCCGGCGCTGTTCACCCATCCCGACCCGAAGCGCGTCGTCATCATCGGCGGCGGCGATTGCGGCACGCTGCGCGAGGTGCTGCGCCATCCGGGCGTGGAGACGGCCGTGCAGTGCGACATCGACGAGCAGGTCACGCGCATGGCGGAGAAATATTTCCCCGAACTGTGCGAATCCAACGGCGACCCGCGCGCGCAGATCCTGTTCGACGACGGCATCGCCTACATGGCCAACTGCGCGCCCGGCAGCGTGGACGTGGTGATCGTGGATTCCACCGATCCCGTGGGCCCGGCCGAGGGGTTGTTCAACAAGGCGTTCTTCGAAAGCTGCTTCCGCGCGCTGCGCGACGACGGCATCCTGGTGCAGCAGTCCGAATCGCCGCTGGCCCTGCTCGACCTGATCCGCGAGATGCGCGCGGAGATGGGCAAGGCCGGCTTCACCAGCTTCCAGACCCTGCCCTTCCCGCAGCCCTGCTATCCGACCGGCTGGTGGTCGTGCACGCTGGCGCGCAAGTCCGGCGGCTTCGACTTCCGCGAGGAAGATGCCCGCGCCAAGGCATTCGAAACGAAGTACTACAGCGCCGCGATCCACAAGGGCGCGCAGGCGCTGCCGCCGTTCGTGGCGCGGGCGCTGGACGCCTGAGCGGGCCGCGCGGGCGCGGCGCGTCGTTCCGGGCGGCGCTGGATCAGCCCGCCCCGGCCAGGCCTCAGATCGCGTCGCCGTCCAGTTCGCCGGTGCGGATGCGCACCGCGCGTTCGAGTTCGTAGATGAACACCTTGCCGTCCCCGATCTTGCCGGTGCCGGCGGCCTTGACGATGGCTTCGGTGACCGCCTCGACCTGGTCGTCGGTGACCGCGATCTCGAGCTTGACCTTGGGCAGGAAGTCGACCACGTACTCGGCGCCGCGGTAGAGCTCGGTATGCCCCTTCTGGCGGCCGAAGCCCTTGACCTCGGTAACGGTAATGCCGGTCACGCCGACCTCGGCCAGCGCTTCGCGCACGTCGTCGAGTTTGAACGGCTTGACGATCGCCATCACCATCTTCATCTGCGGGCTCCACGGGTCCGGATCGATGCCGCGGCAGTCGCGGCGCGGCGTTAGCATACCCCCGCCGGCGGTCGGAGTTTTCCTACAGCCGGCCGCGCCCGGTACCGACTGCACCCTCACGCGGGGCCGACGAAGCTGGGCGCATCCACGTACCGGAGCAGTGGCCATGATCGACCTCAACCATATCGACGACCTCGCCCGCCGCCTCAGCGGCCTGGTCCCGCCCGGCCTGCGCGAGAGCCGCGAAGAGCTGCAGGAGAACTTCAAGGCGGTCCTGCAGTCGGGCCTGGCCAAGCTCGACCTGGTGACCCGCGAGGAGTTCGAGGTGCAGCGCGCGGTGCTGCTGCGCACCCGCGAGAAGCTCGAGCAACTGCAGGCGGTGGTGGCCGAGCTCGAGGCGCGGCAGTCCGCGTCCGCTTCGCCGGCGCCCGGCACCCCGGCCCACTGAGCCCCGCCACCATGGGGCTTGCGCTCGTGCATGGACGCGCGCGCGCCGGCGTGCGTGCGCCCGCGGTCAAGGTGGAGGTCCATCTCGGCGGCGGACTGCCGTCGATGTCCATCGTCGGCCTGCCGGAGGCGGCGGTACGCGAAGCCAAGGACCGCGTGCGCGCCGCGATCCAGTGCGCGCAGTTCGAATTCCCGGCACGCCGCATCACCGTCAACCTGGCGCCGGCCGACCTGCCCAAGTGCGGCGGCCGCTTCGACCTGCCGATCGCCCTGGGCATCCTGGCGGCCAGCGGCCAGATCCCGCGCGAGCCCCTGGCCGGCTACGAATTCATCGGCGAGCTGGGCCTGACCGGCGAACTGCGTCCGGTCGACGGCGTGCTGCCGGCCGCGCTGGCCGCGGCGCAGGCCGGCCGCAGACTCGTCGTGCCGGAATACAACGGGGCCGAGGCCGCGCTGGCCAGCGGACTGGAGGCCTCGACCGCGCGCACCCTGCTCGAGGTCTGCGCCCTGCTGGGCGGCACCAGGACCCTGCCGCTCGCGGTCGCGCCGCCGCATCGCAGCGTCGAGCGCCCCGACATGGCCGACGTGCGGGGCCAGGCCCAGGCCCGGCGCGCGCTGGAAATTGCCGCAGCCGGCGGCCACCACCTGCTGCTGGTCGGCCCGCCCGGCTGCGGCAAGACCCTGCTGGCCTCGCGCTTGCCGGGCCTGCTGCCGGAGGCCGGCGAGGACGAGGCGCTGGAGACCGCCGCGATCGCCTCGGTGAGCGGGCGCGGGCTCGACCCGGCCTGCTGGCGCGAGCGCCCCTTCCGCGCGCCGCACCACACCGCCAGCGCGATCGCCCTGGTCGGCGGCGGCACCGAGCCGCGCCCGGGCGAGGTGTCGCTGGCGCACAACGGGGTGCTGTTCCTGGACGAGCTCCCGGAATGGCAGCGGCACGCGCTGGAGGTCCTGCGCGAGCCGCTGGAGTCGGGCACCGTCACCATCTCGCGGGCGGCGCGGCAGAGCGAGTTTCCCGCGCGCTTCCAGCTGGTGGCCGCGATGAACCCCTGCCCCTGCGGCTGGGCCGGCGACGCTTCGGGCCGCTGCCGCTGCCCGTCCGAAACGATCGAACGCTACCGCGGCCGGATTTCGGGACCGCTGCTCGACCGCATCGACCTGCACGTCGAAGTGCCGCGGCTGCCGCCGGCCGAGCTGCGCCCCGACGCGCCGGCGGGGGAAGCCAGCGCCGCGATCCGGGCCCGGGTCGAGGCCGCCCGCGCCATCCAACAGCAGCGCGCCGGCTGCCTCAACGCGCAGCTGTCGCAGGCGGCGACGATGGCCTGGTGCCGGCTGCAGGCGCACGACCAGGCCCTGCTGGAGCGCGCGATCGAGTCGCTGCACCTGTCGGCCCGCTCGATGCACCGGATCCTGCGCGTGGCGCGTACCATCGCCGACCTGGCCGGGAGCCCCGCCATCGCCACCGCGCACCTGAGCGAGGCCCTGGGCTATCGCCAGGCCGAGCGACCGACCGGGCGCCGGGCGGCCTGAGCTGCCGCAGGCGCAACCGCGGGCCATCCTGGTGCATCCTCGCTGGTCCAACCACCGGGGAATCCCCTCCATGCAACGACTCCTGCTCGCGTCCGCCGTCTCCCTGGCCCTCGCCGCGTGCACCGGCGGCAAGGCCGACGACTCCGTCGCCGCCGCGCCGTCGGCAGCCGCACCCGCGTCGCTCGACCAGGTCGAGTTGATCCCGCGCGACGCGCTGTTCGGCAACCCCGAGCGCGCCAACGTCCAGCTCAGCCCCGACGGCAAGTACCTGAGCTGGGTGGCGCCGCTGGACGGCACGCTCAACGTCTGGGTGGCGCCGGCCGACGACCTGTCGGCGGCGAAGGCGGTCACCCGCGATACCGCCCGCGGCATCCGCAGCTATTTCTGGTCCTACCGTCCCGACACCCTGCTGTACCTGCGCGACAGCGGCGGCGACGAAGACTTCCATCTCTACGCGGTGGACCTGACCTCGGGCCAGAGCCGCGACCTCACCCCGTTCGAAAAGACCACCGCGCAGGTGGTGGGCGTGAGCGACCGGCATCCCGGCACCGTGCTGGTCGGGATGAACGACCGCGACGCGCAGTGGCACGACCTCTACCGCGTCGACCTGGCCAGCGGCGAGCGCAGCCTGGTGGAGCGCAACACCCACCAGATCGGCAGCTACCTGGCCGATGCCGACTACAACCTGCGCTTCGCCACGCGCTCGCGGCCCGATGGCGGCGTCGACCTGCTGCGCCGCGCCGGCGAGGCCTGGGAGAAGTACGACGAGATCCCCTACGAGGACGGCCTGAGCACCGGCTATGCCGGCCTGAGCAAGGACGGCACCACGCTGTACATGCAGGATTCGCGCGACCGCAATACCAATGCGCTGTTCGCGATCGACACCGCCACGGGCGAGCGCTCCCTGGTGCACGAGGACCCGCGCGCCGACATCGGCGGCGCGATCTCCGATCCCGAGACCGGCAAGGTCCAGGCGGTGGCGGTGAACTACCTGCGCGAGGAATGGAAGGTGCTGGACGACGAGATCCGCGCCGACCTTGAACGGCTGCAGGCGATCGGCCCGGGCGAGGCCTCGATCAACACCCGCACCCGGGACGACCGCACCTGGATCGTGGCCTATTCCGCGGCCGAGGCGCCGGTCGAGTACTACCGCTACGATCGCGACGGGAGTGGCGGCGGCGAACTCACCCGTCTGTTCTCCGGCCGCCCGGCGCTGGAGGGCAAGCCGCTGGTGCCGATGTGGCCGCAGGAGCTGCGCTCGCGCGACGGCAAGACCCTGGTCAGCTACCTCACCCTGCCGGCCCACGCCGACGCGAACGGCGACGGCAAGGCCGACCGCCCGGTGCCGATGGTGCTGCTGGTGCACGGCGGTCCCTGGGCGCGCGACGCCTACGGCTACAGCAGCTACGACCAGTGGCTGGCCAATCGCGGCTATGCGGTGCTGAGCGTGAACTTCCGCGGCTCCACCGGTTTCGGCAAGGACTTCACCAACGCCGGCGACGGCGAGTGGGCCGGCAAGATGCACGACGACCTGATCGATGCGGTGCAGTGGGCCGTGGCCGAGGGCGTGACCACGCAGGACAAGGTCGCGATCATGGGCGGCAGCTACGGCGGCTACGCCACCCTGGTCGGCCTGACCTTCACCCCCGACACCTTCGCCTGCGGCGTGGACATCGTCGGCCCGGCCAACCTCAACACCCTGCTGTCCACCGTGCCGCCGTACTGGGCGAGCTTCTACAAGCAGCTGGTGCGGCGCATGGGCGACCCGGAAACCGAGGAAGGCAAGGCCTGGCTGACCGAGCGCTCGCCGCTCACCCGGGTGGATGCGATCAAGAAGCCGCTGCTGATCGGCCAGGGCGCCAACGATCCGCGCGTGAAGCAGGACGAGAGCGACCAGATCGTCAATGCGATGACCGCCAAGGACATCCCGGTCACCTACGTGCTGTTCCCCGACGAAGGCCACGGCTTCGCCCGACCGGAGAACAACAAGGCCTTCAACGCCGTGGCCGAAGGCTTCCTGGCGCAATGCCTGGGCGGCCGCGCGCAGCCGATCGGAGGCGATTTCGCGGGCTCGAGCATCACCGTCCCCACCGGTGCCGAGGGCGTGCCCGGCCTGGCCGAGGCGTTGCGGTCGCATACGCAGGACGTGCGCAGGTAGCGGTGCCGCGGCCGCTCCCCTCCCCGTCCGGGAAGGGAGCGGCCGGCCCGCGCCATGCGGTAGGCCGGCCGCTACGGATCGATGGCGAATCCGCGGACCAGCTCGGCCTGGTCCACCGCCTCGGAGAACAGGAAACCCTGCGCGCGCTCCACGCCGCAGTCGCGCAGGCTGTCGGCCTGGGCCTGCGTTTCCACGCCCTCGGCCACGATGTCGAGGCCGATGCGCCGCGCCATCGTGGCCACCGCCTGCACGATGGCCAGGTCGTAGGGATCGTCCGGCAGGCCGCCGACGAAGCTCCGGTCGAGCTTGATCACGTCGATCGGCAGGCGCTTGAGGTAGGCCAGCGACGAATAACCGGTCCCGAAATCGTCGAGCGCGATCGACACGCCCAGTTCGCGCAGCCGGTCCAGCGTCCGCACCGCCACCGTGAAATCGGGCAGCAGGATGCTTTCGGTCAGCTCCAGGCACAGCCGCGCCGGCTGCAGGCCGCTGGCCGCCAGCGCCGCGGCCACGTCATCGACCAGGCTGGCCTGCTCGAACTGGCGCGCCGACAGGTTGACCCGCAGCTTCGGCCCGATGCCGCCGGCCCGCGCCGGCCACTGCCGCGCCAGCGCGCAGGCCTCGCCCAGCATCCAGCGGCCGATCGGCACGATCAGCCCGCTGTTCTCGACGATATCGATGAACTCGGCGGCCTGGCGGCAGCGGCCCTCCTCGTCGCGCCAGCGCAGCAGCGCCTCGGCCGCGACCCAGCGCCCGTTCGCCAGCTCGACCTCGGGCTGGAACTGCACGCACATGCGACCGGCCTCGTAGGCATCGCGCACGGCGCGCTCCAGCCGCAGGCGCTCGACCAGGCCGCGGTGGTGCCCGGCGTCGAAGATCTCGCAGCGGCCGTGACGGTGGTGGCGCGCCTCATGGCTGGCGGTCTCGGCGTTGCGCAGCAGGTTGTCGGCCGACGGCGCGGCCAGGTCGCGCGAGAAGGCGATGCCGGCGGTCACGATCACCGCGATGCCCTGCTCGTCCAGGCAGGTCTGGACGATCTCCACGCAGCGCTCGGCCAGGATCAGGGCCTGGGTTTCGTGCAGCTGGCGGTGCGGTAGCACGGCGAAGGCGTTGCCGCGCACGCGCGCCAGCGTGGCCTCGCCGTCGAGCTCGCGGCGCAGGCGCGCGGCCGCCTCGACCAGCAGTTCGTGGCCGGCGTCGCCCTCGTGCGGCGAGGCGTCGAAGTTGAGGTGGATCGCGACCAGGCCGTTGTTCTCGCCGTGCATCGGCCGCAGCGCCGCATGCACCACTTCCAGCAGGTGGTCGCGGTTGGGCAGGTCGGTATGCGGGTCGTGCAGCTCGAGATAGCGCACCCGGCCTTCGAGCTGGCGGCGACGGTCGATCTCGAAGGCCATCGCCACGTAGTCGCCGATGCTGCCGGCGAAGGCCTGGTCCTCGGGCGACCAGTCGCGCGGCGCGCCGACGTGCTCGTGGCAGATCACCCCCAGCAGTTCGCCGGCCGAGCGCACCGGCGCGTCCAGCAGCGAGCCGATCCCGTGGCGGCGCAGGTAGTCGCCCAGGCCGTCTTCGTCGCCCGCGGCGCTCTGGTCGATCACCCGCACCTCGTCGAGCGCGGTGCTGTACTCCGCGCCCACCCGCAGCACGGCGTCGGCGCGGGCGGCGCGGCGATGTCCGCGGCTGCGCTCGTAGTGGTGCAGGCAGTGCAGCGTGGCGCTGGCGGCGTCCCAGCGCCAGATGTTGACGCGCTCCACCTCCAGCGTATCGGCGGCGGTCTCGCAGATCAGGGCGAAGGCGCGTTCAAGCCTGCAGTCCGGCTGCCACACACGTCGCGCCAGCGACACCAGCGCATGGTTGTGCCGCCTGGCCCAGGCACCGCGATCCTGCGTGTCTGCCTGACTTGCGGGTGACATCGGGCCCCCTCCCGGCGAGACTGGGCGTGGCCAGCAGCCGTCGCGCCTTTGTATACCCGCCGCCCCCCGGGCGTAAACAGGGCGGCGCGGAGCCGGACTGTTACAATTGACACGTTTTGTCCCCGGCTTCGCGGCGTCCCGCTGCGTCCCAGCCCGCGGCGCCCGCCGCCCGCCAGATTCCGACGCCATGACCAGCACCGCCGAACTGTCTTCCCCCGCTTCCGCGCATACCGGCCTGACCCGGGGCGTCACCGATCCCGACTACACGCTCGAGCACAAGTACAGCCGCACCGAGGGGCGGATCTACCTGTCCGGCGTGCAGGCCCTGGTGCGCCTGCCGCTGATGCAGCGGCTGCGCGACCAGGCCGCGGGGCTCAACACCGGCGGCTTCATCTCCGGCTACCGCGGCTCGCCGCTGGGCGGCTTCGACCTGGAACTGTGGCGGGCGAAGAAGTACCTGGCCGCGTCCAACGTGAAGTTCCAGCCCGGCCTCAACGAAGACCTCGGCGCGACCATGGTCTGGGGTACCCAGCAGACCAACCTGTTCCCGGGCGCGAAGGTCGATGGCGTCTACGCCATGTGGTACGGCAAGGGTCCCGGCGTGGACCGCTGCGGCGACGTGTTCAAGCACGGCAACGCCGCCGGCACCTCGCGCCACGGCGGCGTGCTGGCGCTGGCCGCCGACGACCATGCCTGCCGCTCCTCGACCCTGCCGCACGGCAGCGAGGGCGAGTTCACCAGCGCGATGATGCCGATCCTCAACCCGGCCGGCGTGCAGGACATTCTCGACATGGGCCTGGTGGGCTGGGCGATGAGCCGCTTCACCGGGCGCTGGGTCGGCTTCAAGACGATTGCCGAGACGGTCGAGTCCTCGGCTTCGGTCGATGTGAATCCACTGGCGCTGCAGATCGTCACGCCCGAGGACTTCGAGCTGCCGCCTGGCGGGCTCAACATCCGCTGGCCGGATCCGCCGCTGGACCAGGAGATGCGCCTGCACCGCTACGCGGTCAAGGCCGCGCAGGCCTTCGCCCGCGCCAACCGCATCGACCGCATGGTGCTCGACACGCCGGACGCGCGCTTCGGCATCGTCACCACCGGCAAGAGCTACCTGGACGTGCTGCAGGCGCTGGAATACCTGGGCCTGGACGCCGAGCGCTGCCGCGAACTCGGCATCCGCGTCTACAAGATCGGCATGACCTGGCCGCTGGAGCCGCTGGGCATCCGCGCCTTCGCCCGCGGCCTGCGCGACATCCTGGTGGTGGAGGAAAAGCACGCCTTCATCGAGAGCCAGATGAAGGAGCTGTTCTACAACTTCGACGGCGACCGCCCGAGCATCGTCGGCAAGTACGACGAGGAAGGGAACTGGATCCTGCCCTCCACCGGCGAGCTGACCCCGGCCACCATCGCCGGCGTGATCGCACGCCGCCTCGAGAAGTTCGTGCCCGAGGGCAGCCGCGACACCCAGCACATCCGCGACGTCCTGCGCTGGATGGAGCAGAAGGAAGGCGAACTGGCGCTGCCGCGCGCGCAGTTTCCGCGCGTGCCGCACTACTGCTCGGGCTGCCCGCACAACACCAGCACCCGCGTGCCAGACGGCTCGCGCGCGCTGGGCGGCATCGGCTGCCACTACATGGTCACGTGGATGGACCGCAGCACCGACACCTTCACCCAGATGGGCGGCGAAGGCGTGACCTGGTGCGGCCAGGCGGCCTTCACCGACACCCCGCACGTGTTCCAGAACCTCGGCGACGGCACCTACTTCCACTCCGGCTCGCTGGCGATCCGCCAGTCGGTCGCCGCCGGCGTCAACATCACCTACAAGATCCTCTACAACGACGCGGTCGCGATGACCGGCGGCCAGCCGGTGGACGGCGCGCTGAGCGTGCCGCAGATCGCGCACCAGGTCCGCAGCGAGGGCGTGTACACCATCGTCCTGGTGAGCGACGACCTGTCGAAGTGGCGCGACCGCTCGCAGTTCCCGGCCGGCACCGAATTCGAGGACCGGCGCGACCTGGACGCGGTGCAGAAGCGCCTGCGCGAGGTCAAGGGCGTGAGCGTGCTGATCTACGACCAGACCTGCGCCACCGAGAAGCGCCGCCGCCGCAAGCGCGGCAGGATGGTCGATCCGGCCAAGCGGGTGTTCGTCAACACCCTGGTCTGCGAAGGCTGCGGCGACTGCGGCAAGAAGAGCTTCTGCGTCTCGGTGCTGCCCAAGGACACCGAGTTCGGGCGCAAGCGCGAGATCGACCAGAGCAACTGCAACAAGGACTACAGCTGCGTCGATGGCTTCTGCCCGAGCTTCGTGACCGTGCACGGCGGCAAGCCGCGCAAGGGCGACAAGGTGGCCACCGCCGCGCGGCTGGCCAGCCTGCCGCCACCGGCGTTCGCCACCGACCTCTCGCAGCCCTGGAACATCCTGATCACCGGCGTCGGCGGCACCGGCGTGGTCACCATCGGCGCGCTGCTGGGCATGGCCGGGCACCTGGAAGGGCGCGGCTCGACCGTGCTCGACCAGACCGGCCTGGCGCAGAAGGGCGGCGCGGTCACCACCCACATCCGCATCGCACGCTCGCCCGACGACATCCACGCCGTGCGCATCGCCGCCGGCGAGGCCGACCTGGTGCTGGGCTGCGACATGGTGGTGGTGAACGACTACTGGGCGCTGTCGAAGGTGCGCGCCGGCCGCTCGCAGGTCGTGCTCAACACCTACGAGGCGATGCCCGGCACCTTCACCACGCGCCCGGACATGCAGTTCCCGGCCGCCGACATCGTCCAGGCCGTGACCCAGGCCATGGGCGGGCAGGCGCCGCTGCAGATCGACGCCACCGAACTGGCCACCGCGCTGATGGGCGACGCGATCGCGTCCAACCTGTTCATGCTCGGCTACGCCTGGCAGCGCGGCCTGGTGCCGCTGTCGTTCGAATCGCTGATGCGCGCGGTCGAGCTCAACGGCGCGGCGGTCGAGATGAACAAGACCGCCTTCGCCTGGGGCCGCCTGGCCGCGATCGATCCCGAGTCCGTGTACGAGGCAGCGGGCGTGGTGCGCAACGCGCGCACCGCCGCCGAAGCCACGCCGCGCGCCCTCGATTCGCTGCCCCCGGGCGAGTGGGAAAGCACCGAATGGGGCGCGACTTCGGCGCCGCGTCCGCTGCGCGCCGAGGACGAGCTGCGACACGTGCCGGCGCACGCCGGGACCGACGCGATGGCGTTCCTGCCGCTGGACGACCTGCGCCTGTCGCGCTCGCTGGACGAGCTGATCGCACGCCGGGTCGAGTTCCTCACCGAATACCAGGATGCCAAGTACGCGAAGCGCTATTCAGACTTCGTCGCGCGCGTGCGCGACGCCGAGCGCGCGAAGGCACCCGGTTCGACCGACCTGTCCGAAGCCGTGGCGCGCTACTTCTTCAAGCTGATGGCCTACAAGGACGAGTACGAGGTGGCGCGGCTGTACACCAGCGGCGAGTTCATGCGCCGCCTGGAGCAGCAGTTCGACGGCGATTACCGCGTGCACTTCCACCTCGCCCCGCCGCTGCTGGCGAAGAAGAACGACAAGGGCGAACTGGTCAAGGGCGAGTACGGCCCCTGGGTGTTCAAGGCCTTCGGCCTGCTGGCGAAGCTGCGCGTCCTGCGCGGCGGCCCGTTCGACATCTTCGGCCGCACCGCCGAGCGGCGCATGGAGCGGCAGCTGATCGAGGATTACGAGCGCACCGTGGGCGGCCTGCTGGACAAGCTCGACGGCGGCAACGTGGACCTGGCCGCCGAGATCGCCGGCATTCCCGAACAGATCCGCGGCTACGGCCACGTCAAGGAAGCCCACCTGCACCAGGCCAAGGCGCGCGAAGCCGAGCTGCTGCGCGAGTGGAACAATCCGCTTAGGATCGTGCAGGCGGCTTGAACCGGAGGGAGGCGTAGCGATGACCATGGAACCGGACGTTCCGCCGCCTCCCGCCACGCCGCCCCGGGCACCGCCCCCCGCAGCCGCCGCGCCTCCCGCGCGCGGCGGCCGCTTCGAGCTGGTGGTGGGCGCCAGCGCCATCCTGCTGTCGGTGGTCTCGCTGTTCGTGGCGATCAGCGCCAACCGCACCCAGGAGCGGATGCTGGCGGCCAGCATCTGGCCCTCGCTGCTGTTCAACACCAGCAATACCGCGCCCGACGGCACGCCCCAGCTCGGCATCGACCTGCTCAACCGCGGCACCGGGCCGGCGCGCGTGCGCTGGCTGGAGATGTACTACCGCGATGCCCCGCTGGCCGACTGGCGCGAGCTGCTGCAACGCTGCTGCGCATCCTCGCCCGCCCAGGTCGAGGAGGTGTACGGGATCAGCAGCGGCGTGCAGAACCGGGTGCTGGGCGCGGACGAATGGGTGCGGATGCTGCAGATCCAGCCCGAGGACGCGCCCGACGCGGTCTGGAAGGCGCTCGACCAGGAGCGCCAGAACGTGCGCATGCGCGCCTGCTACTGCTCGGTGCTCGACGACTGCTGGATCTTCGACAGCGAGCGCGAGGATCCCGAGCCGGTCGCCCGCTGCCCCGCGCCAGGTCCGGTACTCTGGCGCGGCTGAGGACGCGGCCGCTCAGTCCTTGCGCGTAAACACGGTGTCGCGTCCGCCCTGCGACAGGGTCACCGTCGCCGGCGTGCCGGTGTCCGGCGCGAAGCGCAGGCTGGCATCGACCACCTTGAGGAAGAACACCGTCTCCGACTCGGCGAAGATCTCGAACGCCGGCTGGCCGCTGAGCTGGGCCCTGGGCGTGTCGCCCTCCAGGAACACCGTCAGCACCGCGCCCTGGAACACGTATTCGCCGGCGATGCGCTCGAGCGCGGCGCGCGGCAGATCGACTTCGGTGCGGGCCGCGGGCAGCGGCTCGTCGCTGCGCGCGATGCGCTCCCCCTCGCCTTCGTCCTCTGCGAAGAAGCGCATCGCCACCACCTCGCCGCCGGAATCGCGCTCGAACACGATGCGCGAGAAGCCTTCCTCGAACAGGAAGGTGTCCGCGGCCACCGGCACCAGCGGGTAGGCCTGGCCGCCGCTGCGCTGCGAGGTGAGGCGGCCGCCGGTCAGGCGCAGGACGCGCGCGCTGCCTTCGTCGATGCGGTACACGCCCTCGTAGCCGCGCAACGTGGCCTCGTCGACCTCGATCGCCTTCTTCTCCGGGTAGGGCTTGCCGATCGCGTGGGCAGCCAGCAGCTGGGCGACACGGCCGGTGCCCAGCATGCCCGGCCGCCCGGCATCGGCGTTGTACAGCACCGCCACGCTGACCTCGTCCTGCGGCAGGTAGAGCAGGGAGGCGCTGAAGCCGAAGATGCCGCCGCCGTGTTCCAGCTTGGGCTTGCCGCGCAGCGTGCCCGCGCTGATGCCGAAACCGTAGTTGTTTTCCGCGGCCTTGCCGGCCGGCGTGGTCATCGCCGCATAGCTGGCCTCGCGCAGGACGCGGCCCTCGTGCAGCGCGCGGTTCCACTTGAGCAGGTCGTCGACGGTCGAGACCAGGGCGCCGGCGGCGTGCGGCTGGGTCATGCTCAGGTAGCGGGCACGCGCCCAGCGCTCGCCATTGAGCGTGTAGCCGCCGACATGGCCGGCGATCACCGCCTCGGCCTCGTTGCCATAGCCGGTGCGCTCCATGCCCAAGGGCGCGAAGAATGCTTCCTCCAGGTAGGCGTGCCAGGGCTTGCCGGCGGCGGCCTCGATCACCGCGCCCACCAGCACGTAGCCGGAGTTGTTGTACGCCCAGCCCTCGCCCGGGGCGAACTCCGCCGCCTCGTCCTTGAAGCTGTCGATCAGCGCGGCGGTGGACAGGTCGCGCATGATCCCGCCGCCCGACATGATCGCCGGGATGCCGGTATAGCTGCGGATGCCCGAAGTGTGGTCCAGCAGCATGCGCACGGTGATCGCATTGCCGCCCGGATAGCCGGGCACGAAGCGGGTGAGCGGGTCGTCGAGCGACAGCCTGCCCTCCTCGGCCAGCTTGAGCACGGCCGCGGCGGCGAACTGCTTGGTCACCGAGCCGATGCGGAACACATGGTCGGCCGACAGCGGCACGTCCAGCTCCAGGCTCGCGCGTCCGCAGGCGCTGCGATGCAGGACTTCGTCGCCGCGCGCCACCAGCACCGCCATCCCCGGTGCCGCCGGATCGCAGTTGCGCGCCAGCGCAGCCGCGGCGAAGCGGTCGACCTCGGCCTTGGACGGCAGCGCCGCGGCGGCGTCGCAGACCAGTGGCAGCAACAGCAGGCTCAGCGATGCAAGCAGGCGCATGGGCGGGATCCGGATCGGGTTCGGGACGACTCTAGCCGGGCGCGGGTGGCCCGCGACCGTGCCGGAGGTCCCGCGTGCGGACGGCTCAGCCTTCGGCCGGCGGCATCCGCGCGCGGCGCGCCTGGCGCGCGGCGTTGACCGCATCGCCGCGCGCGCGCCGCCGGCGGCGGGCCAGCGCCAGCGCGTCCTGCAGCCAGTCCTGCACGCGCGCAGCGGTGCGGTTGCGGCAGACCCCGGCCATGCCGTACCAGCCGGCGCGGATGTCCACCGCATCCACCACCTGCCGGTTGATCAGCAGGCGCATGAACTCGGTTGCAAGCCCGAGCCGGCGCACGTGGTCCTGGATGCGCAGCAGGCGCAGCGTGCCCTCGGCCATCGCCGCCACGCCGAGCGTGGTATCGGCCAGTCCGCCGGCATTGCCCGCGATCACCGCCGGCCAGTGCAGGCGCAGCAGGTACAGGTGGCTGGGCCGCACCGCGTGCGCGCACAGCGGGTCGCACAGCAGGATCGAATGCTCGACATGGTTGATCTTGCCCTGCGCGGCAAGCCGGTCGCACAGGGCGCGCCAGTCCTCGCCTTCGGCCGGCGCGTGCTTCTCCATGCGCAGCACGCGCGGCTGGTCCTCGGCTTCGTTGTCCAGGCGCGGCAGGTCGAGCCGCTGCTGGCAGAACGCCACGAAGCGCGCGCCGATCATCGGCGCGCCGACGATCCAGGCGATGCGGAACATCGGCGACCAGCTCCAGTGGCGGAAGGCATTGATCCAGCCGCGGTTGTCGGGATGGTCCCAGGCGTGCTCCAGGTCGAGGTCGTGGTAGACCGCCTCCATCAGCCGGATCAGCTCCTGGCAGAAATAGAAGCAGGCGCGGAAATCCCCGTCCGCGGGCAGGCCGGTGCGCCGCTCCATCGGCGAGGGCGGCAGCTGGCCCTCGAGGCCGGGCACGGCGTCCACCAGGTCGGTCCACGCCGGATGGAACTGCGCGTCGAGCACCGCCAGTGCCGGCGTGCTGCGCAGCTGCCGCAGCAGCTGGGCCAGCGCCTTGCCGTGCAGGGCGAAGCGGTCGGCCACGCCCGGCACGGGCGCCACCCAGCGCTGGCGCAGCGCGATCAGCAGCTTCTCCTTGAGCGCCGAATCGTGCACGCCCAGTTCCGCGTGGCGCGGCGCGCCGGGCTCGGCGCCGACGCGTTCGAGCACCGGCGCCAGCGCGCGCGTGGCGATGTCCTCGCCGAGCCGGCGGTAGCTCTCGAACTGCGCCTCGTCGAAGAACTGGTCGGAGGTCGGCTCGTGCGGGAAACAGGCGTGGCTGCGCGCGTAGTGGGCGATGTCGGCCGGCTCCTCGCCGGTGAGGCTGGGCTTGAGGTAGAGCAGGGTGCCGCTGCTGCCGTCGGCATAGCGGATGCGGCCCACCGCGCAGCTGCGCTCGGCCAGGCCGTCCCCGCGCGGGGCCAGCGCCGACACGTCCACGTCGATCTCGGCGCCGAAATCGACCCGGCACTTGTGCACCGCGTTGCCGAGGTCGCCGAACGCGCGATCGGCATCCGCGGCCGCGTCCACGCACAGGATGAAGCGGCAGCGGCGCCGCACCAGTTCGTACAGGCCGAGGTTCTCGAAGTGGCCGCCGTCGGACAGGTGCACGAACTTGCCGCCGGCATGGGTGCGCCCGAGCAATTCGGCCAGCAGCCAGCGCCCGAAGAACGGCGCGCTGTCGGCGCGCGGATGCTCCGGATGGCGCGGGTTGGGCAGCCACCAGCCCAGGCGCGCGTCGAACAGGGTGAGCAGGAACGTGACCGCCGGCGAGCTGTGGTAGCCCATGTTGGGATTGACCGCCGCGCCGGAGATCGCGATCGCCGCGCCCAGGGTGAGCGAGGCAGCCAGCGGATCGTTCTGGCCCGCCGTCGCCGCGTTGGCGGTGCCGGCCGTGGCGGCGGCGCGGTCGCCGATCGGGGCTTCGCCCGGACGCGAGTCGGGCGGCAGGTGCCCGCACCAGCCCGGGCTCAGGCAGAACGAGGCGGCCTTGCGGTCCTGCCAGTCGAGCTGCTTGGCGGCCACCAGGTTCAACGCGGTGCCGACCAGCGGATACAGCGGGCGCGCGCCGTCCAGGCGCTGCACCTCGACCAGGTCGGCCAGCACCAGGTCGTCCTGCAGGTCGAAGTTGGTGGTCGGCTCGGGATTGCGCTCCTCGTTGCTGGCGCCGAGGTAACAGCGCACCAGGCGGTTGCGGTAGAAGGCGTTGAGGCTGAACTCGTTGACGTCCACCGCCCAGGCCAGCAGCAGCCACACGCTCGCCGCCGCGGCCACCAGCAGCGCCAGCGCACGCGGGTGGGCCTGCACCAGTTGCGCCAGCGCGGCCAGGTGCGCGCCGACCCCGTTGCCGTGCGCCAGGTCCGGCGCCGGCGGCGTGCCGCCGGCGAGGCGCTCGAGCCCCGGCCCCATCGCCTGCAGCAGCAGCTGGCCCGCGAGGCTCAGCGCCACCAGCAGTCCGAGCACGAAGATCCAGGGCGCCAGCCGCGCGACCAGGTCGAGCAGGCGCCAGCGTTTCGATCCGGCCCGGCCGGCGCGCACGCCGTGCGCGGCCACCAGGCCGATGCCGGTGGTCGACAGCCAGGCCAGCGCGCCGGCCCAGCCCACGCCCGACAGCGCCTGCATGCCCCGGCCCGCGCCCGTCCGCATCAGCCACGGCCCGTAGATCACCAGCGACAGCGCCAGGGTCATGCCCAGTGCCACCAGCGCGATGGTCTTGCCGCCCACCCGCGCCCAGATCTCGCGCTGCAGGTCGCTCATCGCCGGTCCCGCCAGGCCCAGATGCACCACCGCGGTCAGGGCCACGGCCAGCACCACCAGCAGGGGGCCGGCCACCAGCACGTGCCACAGCCCGCCTTCCATCGCGGCCCAGGCCGACAGCCAGCCGCGCAGCAGCACGTTCGCCACGCCCGCGAACGCGGCCGCACCCACCGTGCCCAGCACGAACCGCCACGGGTGCCGCTGCAGCGGCGGCGGCGGCGCGTCGCCCTGCGCCACCATCCGCGAGTACCAGGGATCGAACACCAGCCAGGCGTGCCAGACCAGCAGGTAGAGGGCGGCCGTGGCGATGCCCAGGTCGGCGCCGTCAGCGGTCCAGTGCGCCGGCAGCCAACCGACCGCACTGCCGACCAGGCCCGGCAGCCGCTCGAAGCGCGCCAGCCCCAGCGCGCCCAGCATCGACGCCAGCGCCAGCGACAGGATGGTTCCCAGCGCCGCCAGCACCACCCGCCGCGGCGGCTGCGGCGGTTCGCCGTCCTTCGGCACCGGGCGACGGTTGGCCCAGGTGCTGACCCAGGCCAGCAGGACCACCGACAGCATCCCGACCAGCCCGGCCAGCGACAGCGCCAGGGTGGGGTTGCGCGCGCCGAGCGCGTTGGCGCCCACGAACAGCAGCAGCGGCAGCAGGCACAGCGCCAGGATCAGCGCGCACAGCTGGGCCTGCACCAGCAGCACATTGCGCGCGTAGGTGCCGGCCAGGCCGAGCGTGTCGCCGGAGAACGGCGACTTCCGCGGCGCCAGGTAGTTGCTGTATTCGCGCAGGTGGCGGATCGGCCGCGCGCCGGGCCCTTCGCCGTCGGCACCGCCGCCGGCCAGGGTCGAGAAGGCCCGGGCGAAGCCGTGGCGCCGGATCAGCGCCTGCAGGAAACCGCCGATGTAGCCGCCGCCCGAGACCGTGGACTGGTAGTGGAAGCAGCGCAGCAGGCCCAGCCGCGCCAGCGCCTGCAGCACGCCCAGGCCGAAGGTGGCGCTGCGGATACCGCCACCGGACAGTGCCAGCCCCCAGGGCTCGACGTGCGCCGGCGGCTCGCCGGACGGCGTACCGAGGATGGTCGCGAGTTCGGCGGCGCGCACCGCCTCGAGGCCGGGGACCGACGGCGCCGCGCTCCAGCGCGCCCTGAGTGCCGTCGGAAGCAGGTTGGACAGGCGCACCGCAGCCTCCCTGTTGCGTGTGGCGGATCCCCCTCCGGCACTGTAGGGCAAACGCGGCGCCGCGGGCCGCGCGGACGTGACCGCCGCGGGTCGCGGCCCGCGTTGGCTGCGGTACCGGGCGGCGCGGGCCGCCCGGGCGCCGTATCGTGCAGGCCCGGCCCCGGAGGAGCGGCATGGCGCTCAAGCGCATCTACGAGAACTGGCAGCAGCTGCGCGCGGCCAGCGGTACTCCCGGCTCGCGGCAGCGGCGCGAATGGCGCGCCTACCTGGAAAAGCGCCCGCTGATCGCCTACTGGGGCGATTCGTGGTTCAGCACGCCGCTCTACAGGAACCTGTGCTGGAACAGCTTCTCGCGCATCGACGGCATGTCGATCCGGCTCGGCGGCCCCGGGCTGACCGCGGCGCAGATGCTCACCCCGGCCGCCTGCCGCGACAACGCCGAACGTTTCGCCTCGCGCGGCTTCGACCTGCTGTGCCTGAGCATCGGCGGCAACGACTGCCTCGGCGAGCGCCTGGCCGCGGTATTCACCGGCGCGCCCCGGATGGATGCCGATGCCGCCTTCGAACGCGTGGTCGCGCATGGCGTGTTCGAGCGGCTGCGCGCGCGTTACGACCTGCTGCTGTCTGCGATGGCGGGGGTCGATGGCCTGCGCGTGGTCGGCCACGGTTATGCGCCCCTCTCGCGCCACGCCATCGGCAAGCAAGGGGCGCTGACGGTCTCCAACCTCGGCCTCGCGGCGCTGGTGATGGGCACGGTCGGGCCGTGGCTGTGGCCGGTGATGCAGCCGGTGCTGGGCAGCAAGGCCGAGGCCGAGCGCTTCGCCTGGCGGCTGCTGGTGGACGGCTTCCGCGACCAGGTGCTGGCGCCCAGCCGCGCGGCGCATCCGCGCCTGTTCTCCTATGCGGATTTCTCCGGCATCGGCTCGATCGACGACCGCGCCTTCTGGTACGACGAGATCCATCCCACCGAAGACGGCTTCTCGCTGCTCGCGACGGGCTACAACGCCATGCTGCGGGCCGCGCTGCCGGCGACCAAGCGCGCCGCGGTGGGCTGAACGCCCGCTGGCCGGCTGCGGATTGTCTTCAGGAAACCGGCGCTATCGTCGCCCCTCCCACCGATCCACCAGGAGATTCCGCCATGGCTGGTTCCACCGACCGACGTTCCCTGCGCACCGCCCTGCTGCCGGCGGCGCTGATCGCCCTGCTCGGCGCCTGCGCCGGCGAACGCGATACAGGCGACGCCCCGCCGGCCGCCGATCCGGCGCCGGCCGCGCAGGCCGATGCGGCGCCGCCGCCCGCCGCCAGCGGCGATCCGGCCGCGACCGGCGGCGGCAGCACCATCGACCCGATCGGCCCCTGTAATGCCGCGAGCCTGCAGGCGCTGGTCGGCCAGGAGGCCAGCGAGACGGTCGTCGCCCAGGCGACCGCCGACAGCGGCGCGACCAGCGTGCGCGTGCTCGGTCCGGACGACGTCGCCACCATGGATTTCCGCGGCGACCGGCTCACCATCACCACCGATGGCGAGCGCGTGATCCAGACGCTCAACTGCGGTTGATGGCGCCGTCCCCGGTCGCGCCGCCGGCGCGGCCGGGGCGTGCTCAGTCGTCGCCGCGCTTGCGGCTGAAATCGACCGGGGCGCTGTCGCGCCGTTCCGTGCTCCACGACGCTTCGGTGGCACGCTCGCACTCGCGCGGCACCGGTTCGCCGGGCCGGTCGGGCCGGCTGGCGCACAGCGGGTTGGCGTCGACGGCGGCATTGCTGTCGCGCAGCTCGTAGCTGGCGCAACCGGCCAGGCTGACGGCCAGCAGCATGGCCAGGGGGGTCTTGTTCGACATCCGTGCATCCGTGTCTGGGGTGGGGGCTTCGATCCTCGCACCCGGTGCGTGCCGCCACAACGCGACGAAGGTCACGCGTCGTCCGCTGCGGGTCCGCTGCCGTCCGCCGGCGTGCTGCGCGGCGCATGCCGCCAGGCGATGGCCGCGCCGATGGCCAGCAGCACCGCCGCCAATGCCCAGGCCGCGCCGGGGAACTCCACCGGCGCGTGCGGGCCGATGAACAGGCCGAACACGCCGGCGAAGGCGACCGGCGCGATGATGCCGGCCACCGACACCAGGCTCATCAGCGCGCCCTGGATGCGGCCCTGCATGTCCACGTCCACCTGGCGGGTGATCAGGGCCTGGCTGGCCGGCGCGGCAATCGCCCACAGCGCGCTCACCGGCAGGCCGAGCAGGAAGATCCAACCCTGGCCCGCGCACGCGTAGACCACGAAGCCGGCCACGCCGCAGCACAGGCCGAGGATCAGCGCGCGGCGCTCGCCCAGCGCGCGCACCGCGCGCCCGACCACGGCCACGTTGACGATCACGCTGCACACGCCGACCAGGAACAGCACCCAGCCCACCTGCCACGGACCCCAGCCGTAGCGCACGTCGGCGAACAGCACGAACACGCTGGGATAGACGTAGTGCGCCAGATTGGCGATGAACACGACCGCGGCCAGGCCCGCGATCGACGGATAGCGCCCGATCAGCAGGATCGCCGCATGCGGACGGATCGCGCGCCAGTCGAAGCGCGCCGCGCGCGACTGCGGCGGCAGCGATTCGGGCAGCACGAACAGGCCGTAGCAGAAGTTGAGCAGGGCCAGGCCGGCCGCGAACCAGAACGGCAGGCGCAGGTCGACTTCCCCCAGCCAGCCGCCCAGCACCGGCCCGATGGTGAAGCCGACGCCGAACGCGGCACCGATCATGCCGTAGCTCTTCGCCCGCGCGTCGGCCGGGACGACGTCGGCGACGTAGGCGTTGGCGGTGCTGAAACTGGCCGAGAACACGCCGGAGAACACGCGCGCCAGCAGCAGCCACCACAGCGACGGCGCCAGCGCCATGATCACGAAGTCCAGTCCCAGGCCGAGGCAGGACAGCAGGATCACCGGGCGACGCCCGTAGCGGTCCGACAGGGCGCCCTGGATGGGGGCGCTCAGGAACTGGATCGCGGCGAACACGGTTCCGAACACGCCGATCCACAGCGCCGCGCTGGCGGTGCTGCCGGTGAATTCCTCGACCAGGTGCGGGAGCACGGGGATGATCAGCCCGAACGCCAGCACGTCGATCAGCACGACGAGGAAGATGAAGACCAGCGCGGCCTTGCGCCGGGACGGGACGGGGTCGCTCACGCGGGGAGGCCGGAAGACGGCCGCGCATTATCGACGATCGGCCGGCGGCAACGGGGAATGGTCCCGTTGCCCGGGCGCGGCCTCAGGCTGCGGTGCCAGGCGGAGGTGCGCGGTGTCGCTCCTGCCCCGCAGGTCGGGGGGAGGACGACGGCTCGCGGTCGGGGTTGGCGGGCAACGCGGCGACCGGTAGCCCCCACCCCAGCCCTCCCCCGCAGGCGGGGGAGGGAGTCGGTCGGCTTGCGATCGAGGTGGCGGGGACTTTCAGCCGCTGCACCGCGCGTTGCTCCTTCCCCCGCTCGCGGGGGAAGGTCGGGATGGGGGTGCGCGCGAAGCGCGCGCCGGGCAACGCGGCGACCGTCGGCCCCCACCTCGGCCCTCCCCCGCAGGCAGGGGAGGGAGCCCGGCGGCCCGCTGGGACCTTCGATGCCACGTCGCGCGACGCGCCTCAGCGGCCAGCGCGCAGCGCTTCGAGAATCCTGGTTCCGGCGCGGCCGTCGGCGGGCTGCAGGCCCAGGCGCTGCTGTTCGTCGCGGATCGCCCGGCGGGTGGCGGTGCCGATCATGCCGTCGACCTCGCCGATGGCGTGGCCGCGCGCGAGCAGCAGGGTCTGCAGCTCGCGCCGCTGGGCGCGCGACAGCCCGGGATCGTCGGTCGGCCAGGGCGTGGCCAGGCCGCTGCCGCCGCGCAGGCGGTCGGCCAGCGTCGCGATCGCCAGGGCGTAGCTTTCGGCGGCGTTGTAGGAATAGATCGCGTCGTAGTTGCGGAACACCAGGAACGCAGGACCCGCCTTGCCCGCCGGCAGCAGGATCGCGCTGCGCGCATCGGATGGGGCGATCGCGCTGCCGTCCACGCGCACCACGCCGCGCGCGACCCAGTCCGACAGCGGGCGGCGGCTGGTGCGTCCGGCCAGCGACGTGTCGAAGGCGGCCGGCAGCTTCACCTCGTAGCCCCAAGGGCGGCCGCTCTGCCAGCCGGCCTGCTTGAGGTAGTTGGCGGTCGAGGCCAGCGCATCGGGAACGCTGTTGACCAGGTCGCGGCGGCCATCGCCGTCGCCGTCCACCGCGATGCGCGCGTAGGTGGTCGGCATGAACTGGGTATGCCCGAACGCGCCCGCCCAGGAACCGGTGATGCCCGGATCGCGCAGGTCGCCGCCGTGCAGCAGTTTCAGCGTGGCCAGGAACTCGCCGCGGAAGAACTCCTGGCGCCGGCCGAAGCACGAGAGCACCGACAGCGACTGCAGCAGCGGGCGCTTGCCCGATACGCGCCCGTAGTCGCTCTCCACGCCCCACACCGCGACCACCGTTTCCGGATCGACACCGTACGTCGCCGACACCGTCGCCAGCAGGTCGCGGTGCTGCTCGAGCATGGCGCGGCCGTCGGCCACGCGCTGGTCGTCGACCAGGCCGGCGAGATAGTCCCAGATCGGCGTGGTGAACTCGGGCTGCGCATCGAGCAGGTCGAGCACGCTGCGGTCGGGCGTCACCCCGGCCATGTAGCGATCGAAGGCATCGCCGGGAATGCCGCGCGCGATCGCCTGCGGGCGCAGCCGGCCGGCGACGCAGGCGTCGTACCCGGGATCGGCGGGGGCGGCCGTAGCCTGCGGCTGAGCCGGCGACGGCGTCGCGCCAAGGGTCTGGGTGGGGGCGGGTTGTTGCGCAATGGCCTGCGCGCCCGGCAGGGCACAGGCGAGGACGAGGACCTTCAGTCGGAACATCGCGGCGCACCGGATCGGGGAGTGGCGGAGCATAGCCGCGCCCACGTGGACGGCCGGCAACTGGCGAACCGCCGCTTGGCACGGGATTCATGACGGCGCGCGACACGCGATGCGATGTCGGCCGCCGTATGTCGTCGCATCGCCTCTTCGACGAATCCACATGGGCGCATCCGCCCCGCGCGCCCTCGTCTGGACCGTAGCGGCGCGCCGGGCCGGCGGGCGGTCCGGCGGCTTGCGGCCTGCGGTCACCGGGGGTCCGTCGAGGCCGCCCCAGGCCAATGCCCTCAACCCCCGACCGCGTCCAGGTAGAACCAGTTCCCGTCCTCGCGCAGGAAGCGGCTGCGCTCGCGCATGCGCACCACGCTGCCGCCGCCGATGCGGTAGCGCGCCACGAACTCGACCTCGGCACTGTCGGGGCCAGTGGCCACGTGGCGCAGCACCTCCAGCCGGAGCCAGGCGGGGCGCGGCTCGTCGAAGGCGAGTGCGTGCGGCCGCGTCGAGCGGTGCCAGCTGCGCAGCAGGTAGTCGGCGTCCTCGCGCACGTAGGCGCTGTAGCGCGAGCGCATCAGCGCCTGCGCGTCCGCCGCCGGCACGCCGGCATGCAGGGGCCCGCAGCAGTCGTCGTAGTCGCGACCGGTGCCGCAGGGGCAGGCGCCCATCAGCGGCGGCCGCCGGTCTCGATGAAGCGCAGGAACTCGGCGCGCGTGCGCGCGTCCTCGCGGAAGCTGCCCAGCATGGTCGAGGTGACCATGCTCACGCCCCGCTTGTGCACGCCGCGCGTGGTCATGCACTCGTGGCTGGCGTCGACCACCACGCCCACGCCCAGCGGCGCCAGCGCGCGCCGGATGCAGCCGGCGATCTGCGCGGTCATCTTCTCCTGCACCTGGAAGCGCTTGGCATAGGCCTCCACCACCCGCGCCAGCTTGCTGATGCCCACCACCTTGCCGTCGGGCAGGTAGCCCACGTGCACGCGGCCGATGATCGGCGCCATGTGGTGCTCGCAATGGCTCTCGAACTCGATGTCGCGCAGCACGATCATCTCGTCGTAGCCGGCCACCTCCTCGAAGGTGCGAGCCAGGTATTCGTCCGGATCGAGCGCGTAGCCGCTGAACCATTCGCCATAGGCCTTGACCACGCGCTTGGGCGTGTCCAGCAGGCCTTCGCGCTGCGGATCCTCGCCGGCCCAGCGCAGCAGGGTGCGCACGGCGTCCTCGGCCTGCGCGCGCGATACGCCGTGGCGGGCGTCGTCGGATTCGTTCACGGGCAGGCTCCTGGCGGCTCGATCGCGGGCCGCACATGGTAGCGCGGCCGTCGCGATGCGGCCCGGTCAGTAGCCGCCGTCGCGGTAGCGCAGGATGCGCTCGCCCCCGTCGTCCAGCACCCGTAGTTCGGCATGGCCGCCGCTGCGCGAGGGCAGCACCTCGAGGCCGCGCACGTCGCGCAGGCGGCCCAGCAGGCGCCGCCCCTGCGAACCCTCGGCATAGATCCACCAGTCCGCCAGGCCGTCGCGGCGCAGGCAGGAATGGCGACCCTCGACCAGCCAGTCGGCGCGGCCGTCGTCGTCCAGGTGCACGCGCCGCGCGCTCACCCAGTCCTCGTTGAAGCCGCTGCGCCCCGCGCCGGCGTCCGCGTGCGGACAGTCGAGCACGCGCTCGTCGGTCTGCAGGGCGCGCACGATGTCGGCGGGCAGCGGCCGCGCCGGTGGGTCACCGGGCGGCGCCTCGGCCGTGGCGGCCGGCCGGCAGGCGGCCAGCAGCAGTCCGCAGGCCAGCGCGGCGAGGCGCGCGGATCGCACCGGCGGGCTCGCCGGCTCAGCCCTTGCGGCCGTCGAAGCGGCCGTCGAGCAGGTCGTTGACCCAGCGGTCGATCACCGCCGGCGCGGCTTCGATGTGCACGTGCGGACCGGTGGAATTGCCGGTCGAGCCCTGGTTGCCCAAGTCCTGCCCATAGCCGACCTGCTGGCCCGCCTTCACGTCGATGCTGGACATGTGGAAGACCCAGGCCACCTTGCCGTCCGCGCCGCGGATGCCCACGGCATTGCCGGCCCCGCCCATCGGCCCGGCGTGGATGACCTCGCCCTGCAGCGGCGCGGGAATCGCCTGGCTGGTCTGCGACTGGCCGCTGCGGTGCAGGACGATGTCGCGCACCTCCAGCTGCTGGCCGTTGCGCGTGACCGTCTGGTAGTCGTGGTGCGGCTGCAGCTGGCTGGCATCGCCGACCGCGAACGCGTCGCGGTGGCCGGTGCTGTACACCGTGTAGGGCGCATAGGTCGGGACGCTGCCCGGCACCGGCGGCGCGTCCCCGCGCGGCGGCGACGCCGGAGGCGCTTCGCCGCCGCCGGCGCCCGGCACGCGCAGGCTGTCGCCGGCGTAGATCAGGCTGGAATCGCGGATCGACGGGTTGGCCGCCATCAGCGCTCCGACGCTCGTCGAAAAGCGCGCCGCCAGGCCGGACAGCGTGTCGCCCGGCTGGATCGTGTAGCTCGCGCGCTCCGCCGCCTGCCCGCCGGGGACCGAGAGCGTGGCCCCGGCGTGGATGAGGTCCGGGTTGCGGATGCCGTTGGCCTGCGCCAGCGCCTGCACCGTGGTGCCCATCCGCGCGGCGATCTCCGACAGCGTGTCGCCGGGGCGGATCGTGTAGCGACCGGCGGGCGCCGGTCCCGCATCGCCACCGGGCACCCGCAGCGTGGTGCCGGCGTGGATCAGGTCGGGATTGCGGATGCCGTTGGCCTCGGCCAGCGCCTGCGCCGTGGTGCCGAACCGCACGGCGATCGCCGAGAGCGTGTCGCCCGGACGGACCGTGTAGCGGCCGTCGCCCGCGGGCGGCGCATCGTCGACCGGATCGGGCCGCGGCGGCGTGCCTTCGATGGGTGCGGGTGCCTGTCCGTCGATCTTGCCGCGGACGAAGCTGGTGGCCTCGCCGGCGGTGATGCGGCCGTCGCCGTTGAGGTCCAGCGGCGCATTCATGCGGTAGGCCGCGCTGCCCTGCGAGAACAGCGTCGATCCCGGATCCGGGCGCGGGCTGCCGTAGAGCACCGTGGTGTACACGCCCTCGAGCGTGTTGAGGTCGCCCGGGTCGGAGCGCTGCGCGAAATAGCGCTCGACGTACTCCAGCTGCTCGACCGCACTCATCCGCGCCAGCGCCTCGGTGCTGGTGCCCAGCTCGCGCGCGGTGGTGGGCATGAACTGGATCAGGCCGGTGGCGCCGCTGCCGGCGCCGTTGAGCACGCCCGGACTGAAGCTGCCGCCGGTCTCGAAGCTCATCACCGCCAGGATGTATTCGGGCCGCGTGCCCAGGCGCCCCGCCATCTCCTCGACGCCGCGCAGGAAGGCCTCGGTGACGTTGGGGTTGTCGCGCACGCCGGCGATGCGGTTGTAGTCGAAGCCATCCGGGCCGAGGTGGTCGCCCGGGCGGTTGTCGCTGCTGGAGTGGGAGGCGTGGTCGACGGAGGTGACGGACATGGGCGGTTCCTGGTTCGCATCGGGACGCTCGGCGCGTCCCCTGCGCGCCAGGGCCGACCTTATGGTGGCCCGCGCCGCCGGCGTCAGCCCGGTGCCGCCCTAGCTGGGGGCGACCCCAGCGTGCAGCCGTCGCAGTTCCGCGATCCGGCCCCTCCCCCGGCCGGTCACTGCAGGCGGTCGTCCGCGCGCCGACCGGCGATGCGCTCGCGCTCGGGCACCTGCTGCGGCCAGCCGCCGGCCAGCGCCTTGTACAGCGCGACCGCGCTGGCGACGCTGCGCGTGCGGCCGTCGGCGAAGGCGTCCTGCGCCTGCAGCTGCACGCGCTCGGCGTCGAGCACTTCCAGCAGGCCCGAGGCGCCGGCCTCGAAGCGCGCCCGCGCCAGCTGCGCGGCCTGGGCCGCGTCGATGGCCGCGCGCTCCAGGTGCGCGTCCTCGCTGCGCGCGCGGGCGTGGCGGACCAGCGCGTTTTCCGTGTCCTCGAGCGCCAGCAGCACCGACTGCTGGTAGCGCGCGAGTTCGCCTTCGGCTTCGGCGTTGGCCGCCGCGATGCGCGCGCGCACGCGCCCGACGTCCAGGAACGACCAGTCGATGCCCAGCGCCACGACGCGCGTCTCGCTGTCGCGCTCGAACAGCGCACTGCTGTCGATCGCCTGGCTGCCGATCAGCCCGCCCAGGGTGAAGCGCGGGAACAGGTCGGCGGTGGCCACGCCGATGCGCGCGGTGGCCGCGTGCAGGCGCGCCTCGGCCGCGGCGATGTCCGGGCGCACGCGCAGCAGTTCGCCCGGCGCGCCCGCGTCGATGCGCGGCGGCAGCTGCGGCAGCGCCCGCGGTTGGGCAAGGCTGGCGACCAGGGCGGCGGGGTCGCGCCCGGTCAGCACCGCCAAGCGGTGCATCGCCACGCGCTCCTGCGCTTCCAGCGCCGGGATGCGCGCGGCCGTGCCCTCGAGCTGGGCGCGCGCGCGGGCGGTGTCGAACTCGGTGCCGGCGCCGGCGTCCAGCCGCGCGTTCACCAGGTCGAGCGTGCGCTGCTGGTTGTCGCGATTGGCGCGCGCCACGCGCAGCCGCTCCTGGGTGCCGCGCAGTTCGACCCAGCTGCGGGCGACCTCCCCCGCCACCGCGACCTGCAGCGCGCGCAGGTCGGCGGCGCTGGCGCCGGCTTCGGCCCGCCCGGCCTCGATGCCGCGGCGCACGCGGCCGAACAGGTCCAGCTCCCAGCCGGCGGAGATGCCGGCGCTCCACTGTTCGCCGTCGCGCGCCTCGCGCGGCACGCCCGGCGCCTGGTCGGCGCTGCTGCGGACGTCGGCCGCCTCGCCCTGCGCGGTGACCGTGGGCAGCGCATCGAAACGCGCGCCGCGCAGCAGCGCATTGGCGCGGTCCAGTCGCGCCAGCGCGATGCGCAGGTCGTGGTTGGCATGCAGCGCCTCGTCCACCAGTTCCGCCAGCTGGGCATCGCCCAGCCCCTGCAGGAAGGCGTCGTCGAATCCCGCCGCCGCAGTCCCGGCAGCCGTCGCCGGTGCGGCTCCGGCGTCCGCGGCGCCGAAGCGCTCGGGCACGGCCATGTGCGGCCGCACGTGGTCCGGGCCAACGGCGCAGGCCGCGAGCAGCGCGGCGGCAAGTGCGGAGATCGCGATGCGGCTCACCATGGCAGCGAATCCTCCAGGTAGAAGAAGCCGCCGGTGGGTCCGGCGTCGTCGATCAGCGCCAGGCGCACGCTGGTACGCGCGCCGTCGGGCACGTCGAGCTCGCCGTTCTGCTGGTCGCCGGCCTTGTTCATGTCGGTCTTCACGTAGCCCGGATGGATCGTATTGACCTTGATCCCGGTGTCGGCAAGCTCGTGCGCGAGGTGGACGGTCCATGCGTTCACCGCGCTCTTGGACACGTTGTATGCCGGCACGCCCTTGAAGTCGTAGATGAACGAGGCCGGGTTCTGGTGCTCGGACAGCGAGCCGAGCAGGCTGGAGACATTCACGATGCGCCCGGCGCTGGACCTGCGCAGCAGCGGCAGGAAGGCCTGCGTGGTTTCGACCAGGCCGAACAGGTTGGTGTCGAAGGTGTTGCGCCAGGTGTCCAGCGACTGGCCCGATGCGCCCTTGCCCGGATCGTCGACCAGGATGCCGGCGTTGTTGACCAGGATGTCGAGCCGGCCGTGGCGGTCGTCGACCTGCCGCACGGCGGCGTCGATGCTGGCGGAGTCGGTGACGTCGAGCGCGATCGCCTCGACCGGCAGGCCGCGCGCCTGCAGCCGCAGCGCGGCCTCGACCGCGCGCTCGCGGCTGCGTCCGGCGAGCAGGGTGTGCACGCCGGCCTCGGCCAGCTGGCGCACGGTCTCAAGGCCGATGCCGCGGGTGGCGCCGGTGACCAGGGCGATGCGGGAGGAAGTATTCATGGGTGTGGTCCTGTGCAATGGAGTGTCGGTCGTCGGCGCCGGGCGCCGCGCCGGGAGGAGTGTGTGGAGCGTCCGTGAGCGGCGCCGGCCGCTTCCGGACGTCGCGGGCTCATGCGTCCACGTGCGCCGGCGCGGAGACGTGCTGCGCGCCGTGCGAGACCAGCGGCCGGTTCGCCAGCTTGCGCAGTGCCACGTAGAACACCGGCGTGAGGAACAGGCCGAAGACGGTGACGCCCAGCATTCCGGCGAACACGGTGATGCCTGTGATCGAGCGCACCTCGGCGCCGGCACCGCTGGACAGCACCAGCGGTACGGTGCCGGCGATGAAGGCCACCGAGGTCATGACGATCGGACGCAGGCGCAGGCGGCAGGCCTCAAGCGCCGCCTCGACGATGCCCTTGCCCTGCATCTCCAGCTCGCGCGCGAACTCCACGATCAGGATCGCGTTCTTGCACGCCAGGCCCATCAGCACCACCAGCCCGACCTGCACGAACACGTTGTTGTCGCCGCCGGCCAGCCACACGCCGAGCAGCGCGGAGAGCATGGTCATCGGCACGATCAGGATCACCGCCAGCGGCAGGGTCCAGCTTTCGTACAGCGCCGCCAGCACCAGGAAGGCGAGCAGCACCGCCAGCGGGAACACCACCATCGCCGCATTGCCCTGGCTGGCCTGCTGGTAGCTCAGGTCGCTCCAGTCGATGTCCATGCCCGCCGGCAGCACCTGCCGCGCCAGCCCGGTGACCGTGGCCATCGCCTCGCCCGAGGACAGCACCCGCGGGTCGGCCTCGCCCAGCAGGTCGGCGGCGGGATAGCCGTTGAAGCGGATCACCGGGTCGGGGCCATAGGTCTGGCGGATGTTCACCATCGCGCCGATCGGCACCATGTCGCCGGCGGCGTTGCGGGTGCGCAGGTTGGCGATGTCGTCGACCTGGTCGCGGAACTCGCCGTCGGCCTGCGCGATCACCTGCCAGGTCCGGCCGAACATGTTGAAGTCGTTGACGTAGGCCGAACCCAGGTAAGTCTGCAACGTCTCGAACAGCTCGGTCAGCGGCACGCCCTGGGCCTTGGCCTTGACCCGGTCGACCTCGGCATCGAGCTGCGGCACGTTGGCCTGGTAGCTGGTGATCGGGAAGCCGAGGCCGGCGGTCTGCGCGGCCGCGCCCTGGAAGGCCTGCACCGCCTCCTGCAGCGCGCCGTAGCCAAGCCGGGTGCGGTCCTCGACGAACAGCGACCAGCCCGAACCGTTGCCCAGTCCCTGGATCGGCGGCGGCATGAAGGCGAAGGTGAAGCCCTCCTGGATCGCGCCCAGCTTCTGGTTGAGCTCGGCGGTGATCTCCTCGGCGCTGCGCGAGCGCTCGGAGAACGGCGCCAGGGTGAAGAACACCACGCCGTTGTTGGGCGTGTTGGTGAACTGCAGCGGGTTCAGCCCCGGGAACGCGACCTCGTTCTGGATGCCGTCGATCTCCCTGGCGATCGCGGCCATGCGCTTCATCACCGCATCGGTGCGCTCGATCGAGGCGCCCTCGGGCATCTTCACGCCGGCGATCAGGTACAGCTTGTCCTGCACCGGGATGAAGCCGGCCGGCACCGCCTTGAACATCAGCGCCGCACCGGCCAGCAGCACCAGGTAGACCACGAACACCGCGCCGCGACGGCCCAGCGCGCGCGCGACCGCGCCCTCGTAGCGCTGCGAACTGCGGTTGAAGAAGCGGTTGAACGGGCGGAAGACCCATCCAAACAGGCGGTCGATCAGGCGCGAGGGCGCATCCTTGGGGGCGCCGTGCGGCTTGAGCAGCTTGGCGGCCAGCGCCGGCGACAGGGTCAGCGAGTTGATCGCCGAGATCACGGTGGAGATCGCGATGGTCACCGCGAACTGCTTGTAGAACTGTCCGGTCACGCCGTCGAGGAACGCCATCGGCACGAACACCGCGCACAGCACCAGGGCGATGGCGATGATCGGCCCGGACACCTCGCGCATCGCCAGGTGCGCGGCCTCCAGCGGCGTCGCGCCCTCCTCGATGTGGCGCTCGACGTTCTCCACCACCACGATCGCATCGTCCACCACGATGCCGATCGCCAGCACCAGGCCGAACAGGCTCAGGGTATTGATCGAATATCCCAGCAGGTACAGCACCGCGAAGGTGCCCACCACCGACACCGGCACCGCCAGCAGCGGGATGATCGAGGCGCGCCAGGTCTGCAGGAACAGGATCACGACCAGCACCACCAGCAACGTGGCTTCGAGCAGGGTGGTGATCACCGACTTGATCGAATCGCGCACGAAGATCGTGGTGTCGTAGATCGACTGGATCTCCACGCCCGGCGGCAGGGTCGGGCGCAGCTCGTCCATCTTCGCCACCACCGCGTCCCGGATCTCCAGCGCGTTCGCGCCGGGGGCCTGGAAGATGCCGATGGCGGCCGCGTTCTTGCCGTCCAGGCGCGCCCGCAGGGTGTAGTCGCCGGCGGCCAGCTCGATCCGCGCGACGTCGCGCAGGCGCACGATCTCGCCGTCGCTGCCGGCCTCGAGCACGATGTCGCCGAATTCCTCGACGCTTTCCAGGCGGCCGCGCGCGTTGATCGGCAGCAGGAAATCGCTGCCGTTGGCGATCGGCTCGGCCCCGAGCTGGCCGGCCGAGACCTGCACGTTCTGCTCACGCACCGCGCGCAGCACGTCGCCGGCGGTCAGGCCGCGCGCGGCCACCCTGTCCGGGTCCAGCCACAGCCGCATCGCATAGTCGCCGCCGCCGAACAGCTGGGCGTCGCCCACGCCGTCGATGCGCGAGAGCTCGTCGCGCACGTGCAGGCGCATGTAGTTGCGCAGGTAGAGCGAGTCGTAGCGGCCGTCCTCGGAGGTCAGGTGCACCACCATCAGGAACACCGGCGACTGCTTCTGCGTGGTCACGCCTTGGCGGCGCACGTCCTCGGGCAGGCGCGCCAGCGCCTGCGAGACGCGGTTCTGCACCTTGACCGTGGCCTCGTCCGGGTCGGTGCCGGGCTTGAAGGTCACGGTCAGCTGCAGCACGCCGTCGGAGCCGGCGACGGACTTGACGTACATCATGTCCTCCACGCCGGTGATCGCCTCCTCCAGCGGCGTGGCCACGGTTTCGGCGATGACCTTGGGATTGGCGCCCGGGTACACGGTACGCACCACCACCGAGGGCGGCACCACTTCGGGGTATTCGCCGATCGGCAGCAGCGGGATCGAGATCAGGCCGGCGGCGAAGATCACGATCGACAGCACGGCGGCGAAGATCGGACGGTCGATGAAGAAGCGTGAGAAGTCCATGGAGGTGGTCCTTGCGGCGTGGCCGCGTCTGCCGCATGCGCGGCCTGGGTAGAGAGTCCGGCCCGGCGGCCTTCCCGCGAGGGGAGGGAATCGGGAAGACCGCCAGCCGGAGGGGTCGAGGGGAGCGGCCCCGGGGGAACGGGTGGGTCGCGCGCCCTGGCGTGACCCTGGTTGCCTTCCCCGCCGGGCGGGGAGGGGATCGGTGGGCTAGCGCACGCTGGCCACGGTCGCCGCGTCGGCCTCGCCGTCGGCGGGCGGTTCCATCGCCACCAGCGATGGCGCCACCGGCATGCCCGGCATGAACACCTTCTGCACGCCGTTGACGATCACCTTGTCGCCGGGCTCGAGGCCGGACTGCACCACGCGCAGGCCGTCGACCACCCGGCCCAGCACCACGTCGCGGCGCTGCGCGGTATTGTCCTCGCCCAGCACGTAGACGTACTTGCGGTCCTGGTCGGTCAGCACAGCCTTGTCGTCCACCAGCAGGGCGTCGAACTCGGCGCTGCCCTGCAGCTGCACGCGCGCGAACAGGCCGGGCGTGAACAGGCCGTCCGGATTGCGCAGCACCGCGCGCGCGCGGATCGTGCCTGTGGCCGGGTCGAGCCGGTTGTCGACGAAGTCGACGCTGCCGGTATGCGGATAGCCGTCCTCGCCCGCCAGGCCCACGCGTACCGCGCGGTCGTCGCCGGCACGCTCGCCGTCGACCGCGGCACGGCTGTAGCGCAGCCAGGTCTGCTCGTCGGCCTCGAAGTACACGTGTACCGGATCCTGCGAGACCACGGTGGTGAGCACGGTCGCATCGGCCTGGGCGAGGTTGCCCACGGTCACCATCGCGCGCCCGGCGCGGCCGTCGATGGGCGAGCGCACCTGGGTGAACTGCAGGTCCAGGCGCGCCGCCGCCACCGCGGCCTCGGCCGCGCGCACCGCGGCATTGCCCTGGGCGGTGGCGGCGTTACGGGTCTCGAATTCCTCGCGCGAGATCGCGCGCGCCTCGACCAGGGCCTGCGCCCGCACGTTCTGCGCGCTGGCCAGCTTGGCCTCGCTGCGAGCACGGGCAAGGTCGGCCTCGGCGCGGTCGAGCGCGGCGCGGTATGGGCGCGGGTCGATCTCGAACAGCAGGTCGCCCTTCCTCAGCAGTTGGCCTTCGTCGAAGGCCACGCGCTGCACGTAGCCGCTCACGCGCGGGCGCAGTTCGACCGTCTCGACCGCGCTGACGCGACCGCTGAAGGCGTCCCACTGCCGCACGGGCCGGGCGACGACTTCGGCGACGCTGACCTCGGGGGCCGGCGGCACGCCTGCGCCGGGATCGGCCTGGCTGCTGCATGCCACCGCCAGCGCGGCCGCGAGCAGCACCGGGACCAGGCGCGCGTTGCGCAGCGCCCGGGGGAATGTCTTGCGATCAGCAGTGTTCATCGTGGAGGTTTCCTGGAGACGTGGGAGAGGCGATGGCATCGAGCAGGGCGCGCGCAGCGCGCAGGTCGCGGGCCGGCAGGACGTCGCCGCTGGCGGGCCTGCGACGACGGCCTGTCGCAGGCGACGATGCGCCGCGCGGGGGAGCCCTGGCGATGACCCCGGAGGTCATGGCCCCGGGGTAGTCGTGGATGGGTTCGGGGAAGCGCGCACGGGCGCCGTCGAGCATGGCCAGCGCGCGCCGGCCCAGCGCCAGCGCCGCGTCCGCCGCGTCGTGGCCGAGCGGGGCGTCCATCGACAGCAACTGCACGCGCTGTCCCTGGCGGCCGGCCTCGTCGTGCAGCACGCGCGCCATCATCCGCAGCGCGGCCGCGGCGATGGAGCAGTGGCCATAGCCCGCCCAGGGATAGCGTCCGCCCGGACCGCCGACCAGCACGTAGCCCGCGCTGTGGTCGCCGAGCAGCGGCAGCAGGTGGCGCGCGGCGAACAGGTGCGGCAGCAGGTCCTCGTCCAGCGTGCGCTGCAGCACCTCGGCCGGCTCGTCGAGCAGGCGGCCGCAGGGATGCGCGCCGGCGAGGCTGGCGACCACGCCATCGATGCCCGCTCCGAGCGCGCGCAGCCGCGCGGCCAGGCCTGCGGCATCGGCGTCGCTGGCCACTGGCGCGGCGATCGCGACGAGGCGGCTGCCCGGGTGGCGGGCGGCCAGGACGCCGGCGGCGTCCGCGTCCATGCCCACCGCGACCACGGCGCGTCCGGCCTCGAGCGCGGCGGCCGCGACGCCCGCGCCGACGATGCCGCCGGCGCCCAGCACGACCAGGGCACGGGGCATTGCCCCGAGATCGATTATCCCGCTCACGGGAAAATCACTCCCGCGATCGGGATATTCCTGGCCGTCCGGGCCGCCGCGAACACCCGGTCGACCAGCCGCAGCAGGGCCGGCAGCAGGACCAAGGTGAGCGCCGCGGCCAGCAGCCAGCTCCAGCCGCGACCCAGCGTAAGCACTTGATCTGCAACGAGCGCGATCAGGGCAAGCAGGTCCACCGCCAGCAGGATCGCGAGGCTGGCGTGGGACAGGTGGCGGCGGGGCGCGGCGCGCATGGCGGCGGTCCATCGGAGGAGATGGCGCACATCCTGCGCCTCCAATCAGGACTTGATTAGTCCCCGATTGAGGGAATAATTGTCCAGCAGGCGGGCCAATCAGCAGTACACACGCAGGAGGCGGGCATGACGCACGATCTCAACGACACCCTGATCTTCGTCCGGGTGGTGGAACACGGCAGTTTCGTCGGCGCGGCACGCTCGCTGCGTCTCCCCAAGACCACGGTCAGCCGCAAGGTGCAGGAGCTCGAATCGCGCCTGGGCGCCCAGCTGCTCCACCGCACCACGCGCAAGCTGGGCCTGACCGAAGCGGGCAACGTCTATTACGAACACTCGCAGCGCATCGCGCGCGACCTCAGCGAAGCCGAGAGCGCGGTGAGCCAGCTCCAGGCCGGTCCGCGCGGCTGGCTGCGCTTCACCGCGCCGTACTCGATCGGCATCGACAAGATCGCGCCGCTGCTGGGCGAGTTCCACATGCGCCATCCGGAAGTGCGCGTGGAGATGCTGCTGTCCAACGAGCCGGTGGACCTGATCGCCGGCGAGATCGACGTGGCGCTGCGCTTGGGTCCGCTGCCGGATTCGAGCCTGGTCGCGCGCCGGCTGGGCACGCTGCGCACGCAGATCTTCGCCGGCAGCGCCTATCTCGAGCGCCACGGCGAGCCGCTGTATCCGGACGAACTGCAGTACCACCGCACGCTCGCCATGCACAAGCATCGCCACGGCAACGGCTACGCCTGGACGCTGGACGACGGCAGCGGCCCGCAGCAGTTCGCGATCAACCCGATCCTGGTGGTCAACGACCCGGCTGCGCTCAAGGGCGCCCTGGTCTGCGGCGAGGGCCTGGTGATCGGCGCCGACCTGATGGTCAAGGCGGCGGTAGAGAAGGGGCTGGTCAAGCGCGTGCTGGCCGGCTGGGCCGGGCCGGAGTACGAGTTCAACGCGGTGTTCCCGCGCGGCCACGGCCAGTCGCCGAAGGTGCGGGCGTTCATCGATTTCCTGCTCGAGCGCCTGAACCTGGAAATCGACTACATGTCGCAGCACTGCCCGATGATGGCCGCGCGCTGCGAGCATGAACGGGCCGAGCGCGCCTCGCTCGAGGCGGCCGCGCAGGAAGCGGAAGCCGACATCGCCGCCGGCAAACGCATCCTCGAAACGGTCGCCGGCTGACTTCGGGCGCCGCGGCCGCGGCGCGCGACCGCGGTCAGCCGCGCAGCAGCACCTTGCCGCCGCGTCCCGGGCGCAGGCTCGCCGCGGCGGCCTCCGCCACCTGTTCGAGGTCGTAGATGGCATCGACGGGCAGCCGCAGCTGTCCGTCGAGCGCGCGCTGGATCAGTTCGGCGAACAGCGCGCGCTTGCGCTCGGCCGCCATCTCGCGGCTGGTCCTGCTGCCCCAGAACCCGCGCACCTGCACGTCGCGGAAGATCACGTCCCCGGGCGGCACGTGCATGGGCTCGCCGCCCATCGCGCCGAACGAGACCAGCACGCCGCCGTTGCCGAGCAGGGCGCAGAGGTCGGCGCTGGCGCTGCCGCCGACCGAATCCACCGCGGCGCGTGCAGCTTCCTTGCCCAGCCGCTGGCGTGCCTCATCGCGCCAGCCTTCGGCCTGCGTGCACAGCACGTCCTCCACGCCCAGCGCCGCCAGCTCGGCCACGCCCTGCTCGCGCCGCACCAGGCTGAGCACGCGCACGCCGCGCGCGGCGGCCAGCATCGCCAGGGTCTTGCCGACCGCACCGTTGGCGGCGTTCTGCACGATCCACTGGCCAGGCTCCACCGCCAGGGTATCGAGCAGCATCAGCGCGCTGAGCGGCATCGCCACCAGCTGCGCGGCCAGTTCGTCGGGCATGGCGTCGGGCACCGGCACCAGCATGCGGGCGTCCGCGACGAAGTATTCGGCCCAGGTGCCCCGTCCGGACGCGGCGGTCACGCGCTGGCCCGGCGCGAAACCTTCCACGCCCTCGCCGACCGCATCGATGACGCCGCAGCCCTCGCTGCCGCCGATCGCCGGCAGCGTCGGCTTCCAGCCGTACTGCCCGCGCACGGTGAACAGGTCGTGGTTGTGGATCGGCGCCAGGCGCATGCGCACGCGCACTTCGCCCCTGCCGGGCTCCGGCACCGCGCTTTCGCCGGGCGCCAGTACCTCGGCCGGCTCGCCGAAACGTTCGTGGATCGCGCTGCGCATTCAAGGCTCCTGGTCCGCTCGGAACGCCACGCTAGCGCAGCGCGCGGCGCGACGCGAGTTCCATGAATCGACACAGCGTGCACGCCGTGCGTGCAACGGTCCACGTCTCCCCGTCGACGGATCTCTGGCAATGACCGACTGGCATCAGGCCATCGCCGCCGCGTGGCCGCTGCTGGCGGCCCTGCTGCTGGGACTGCTCGTGCGCCAGGCGCTGCTGGCGGTCGCACGCCGCGCGCGCGCCCATGCAGACGCGCACCTGTCCGCGCGCGTGATCCGCGTGATCGCGGTGCCGGCCGCGCTCGGCCTGCCGCTGCTGTTTCTTGCGCTGGCGGTGCGCGCCACGCCGCTGCCGCCGGGCGCGGTCGCCCAGCTGCAGCACTGGCTGGGGATCGGCGTGCTGCTGTGCGTGGTGTGGCTGGCGGTGCGCGCAGTGGGCGCGCTGCAGGCGCGGATCCTGCGCGAGCATCCGGTCGACATCGAGGACAACCTGGCCGCGCGCCGGGTCCAGACCCAGACCCGGGTGATCGCGCGGGTGGTCCAGGGCGCGATCATCCTGGTCGGCGTGGCGCTGGCGCTGATGACCTTCCCGGCGATCCGCCAGATCGGCGCCACCCTGCTCGCCTCGGCCGGCATCATCGGCCTGGTCGCCGGCATCGCCGCCAAGCCCGTGTTCGGCAACCTCATCGCCGGCCTGCAGATCGCGCTGGCGCAGCCGATCCGGCTCGACGACGTGGTGATCGTGGACGGCGAGTGGGGACGCATCGAGGAGATCACCAGCACCTACGTGGTGGTCCGCGTCTGGGACGAGCGGCGGCTGGTGGTGCCGCTGCAGTGGTTCATCGAGAACCCGTTCCAGAACTGGACCCGCACCAGCGCGCAGCTGCTGGGGACCGCGTTCCTGTGGCTCGACTACCGCACGCCGATGGCGGAGGTGCGCGCGGAACTGCAGCGGATCTGCGAGGAGGATCCGCGCTGGGACGGGCGCGTGTGCATCGCCCAGGTCACCGAAACCAGCGAGCAGACCATCCAGGTGCGCCTGCTGGTGAGCGCACGCAACTCGGGCGAGCTGTTCGACCTGCGCTGCGTGGTGCGCGAGCGCATGGTCGACTATCTCAACCGCTGCCACCCGCAGGCGCTGCCGCGACTGCGCGCGGACCTGTCGCGCGATGCGTCGCCGGCCCCGTCGGCAGTGGCCGTGCCGGCACCAGGGCACGCCGACACCGTCTCGCCCGGTGCGGAGGACGGGATGGGCGACCTGGCCGCGTCGCAGGCGCAACCGGTCCAGCCGCCGGATGCCGAAGCGCCCCCGCCCGCGCGCGAGTGAGCAGGACCACGGAGCGCACGCACTGTTCCAACGCGCCATCCGCGACGGCGGGTTCACCGGGCGCACCCTATATCTGGAAGCGACTTCCCGCCCTCCTGCAAGGATCTTCAGCATGTCCGATCATTCCGAACTCTCCACCGTCAGCCAGGTCGACATCGCCCGCTACATGGGCACCTGGTACGAGATCGCGCGCCTGCCGATGCGCCATGAGCCGGAGGACGGCACCGACATCTCCGCCACCTACACGCTCGAGGCCGATGGCTCGGTCGAGGTCCGCAACCGCATGCGCCGCAAGGGCGAGGTCGACGAGTCGGTGGGCCGCGCGACCGCGGTGGACGAGACCGCCAGCAAGCTGGAAGTGACCTTCCTGCCCGAAGGCCTGCGCTGGATTCCCTTCACCAAGGGCGACTACTGGATCATCGCGCTCGATCCGGCCTACACCGTCGCCCTGGTCGGCAGCCCGGACCGCAAGTACCTGTGGCTGCTGGCGCGCGAGACCACGCTCGACGAGGTCACGCGCAACCATTACCTGGCGATCGCGCGCCAGCAGGGCTTCGACCTCGGCCCGCTGATCCACACCCCGCATACCGGCCAGCCCACCGCCTGACCGGTTCGCGCGGCGCATCCGGCGCCGCGCGCCTTCGGCCAGACCGCTGCACGGTCAGCGCATGCCCCTTTCCGTCCCGTCCCGGCGCGCGCATTCGCTCGCCGATGTCAACCGCGAGGCGTACATCTACTTTGGCGCTGGCGCGACCGTCGCCTGGCAGATGGCGATGCCGGGCGTCGGCCGCGGCGTGGCCGAGCACAGCCGCACCCTGCAGCGACCACTCGATCGACTGCGCGCCACGATGGCCTACGTCTACGCGGTGACCCTCGGCACGGACGCCGACCGCGCCCGCATCGCCGCGCACGTGAACGCCGCGCACCGCCCGGTGCGCGGCGATGGTTACAGCGCCTTCGACCGCGACCTGCAGCTATGGGTGGCGGCCACGCTCTACCGCGGCGCGCTGGACGTGCACGCGCTGTTCGCCGGGCCGGTGGCGCCGGCCGACCGCGAGGCGATGTACCGCGAGGCCTGGGCCTTCGGCCGCACGCTGCAGGTGGGCGACGAGCAGTGGCCGCCCGACGTGGACGCATTCGAGCGCTGGTGGTCGACGCAGCTGGAGCGACTGAGCGTCGATGCGCAGGTGCGCGACTACATGCATGCCGTGCTCGACGCGCGCCACGCCCCCTGGTACCTGCGCCCGGCCATGCCCCTGCAGCGCTTCGTCACCCGCGGCCTGCTGCCGCCGCGGCTGCGCGAGCTGTTCGGATTTGCATGGAGCGAACGCGACGAGCGCCGCTGGCAGCGCTTCCGCCCCTGGGCGCCGCGCCTGTACTGGGCCACGCCACGCGCGCTGCGCCACTGGCCGTCGGCGTACTACCTCGGGCAGCTGCGCAAGCTGGGCTGAGTGTGGGATCTCCGGGTGTGGGCGTCATCCCGGCGATAGCGGAATCCAGCGGGATCCTGCAGCGGCACGTCTTTTGAGCCGTCATGCCCGCGAACGCGGGATCCAGTAGATCCAGCGCGGCGGATGCCAGTGCATCGTCGCCGCGCAAACGGTAGATCCAACAGGACCCGGCGCGGCCGGCCTCATGCGCCGTCGGCCCCGGCGAAAGCGGGGATCCAGCAGCCTGGCGCAGCTGACGGCTCGTGCTTCGTCAATCCCGCGAAGCGGGAATCCATGGATGTCTGGACCGGGAGAAGCTTCTGGATTCCCGCCTTCGCGGAAATGACGGACGGATGCGGCGATTCTGCCGGGAGTCCGCTTTCGCGGGAATGACGGGCCGGTTCGGTCCCAATGACGGTGCGCGGCCCAGCTCAGGATGACCAAAAGGCGGTCGAAGCAGGCCGAAGGAGTCAACGGCGACGACGCCTTGCGACGACGCGCGAGCAGCCGGCTGCCGCTACTTCGCAGCCACCGGCGCAGACACGGACTTGCTGTACATGCCCGAACGGTCGAAGCAGCAGGCGCGCCGCTTGCCGGAGGCGAGCATGTCGCAGGCGGTGTCGATGCGCTTGACCCGGGTGTCGGCCCGCTTGCCCGAGCCGATCCAGTGGATCCAGTCGCGGCGCGCGACCGCGGTGATGTCATCCCAGGTGTGGCGGGCGGCCGGATGCGCTTCGAGCGCCGCGGCCAGGTCCGGCGGCAGCGTCGGCTCCGGCTCCTCCGCCATCGGCGCGAACGCGAGCGCGACGGTGTCGCCGACCGCCACGCCCGCCGCCTCGCGCAGGGCGGCTTCCACCCGCAGCCAGTGGCCGCCTTTTCCGTCGGGCGACAGCGTGGCCTGGAAGGGCTGGCCGGCGAAACGGCCTTCCACGCTCACCATGCCGCGGGATGGCAGGCGGGCACTGGTCGCGGCGGGCAGCAGGAGGAAGCTCCAGTCCGCATCCGCCGGTGCGGCGGGGCGCAGCAGCCGGGCCTTGCAGCGGAGAAGCGGGGAACGGGCCATCTCCGCAGCCTAGCAGCTGCGACTGCAGCCTTGGCGGACGGCCGCTAGACTGCGTCCACCCAAGGGGGAGATCGATGGACCAACCGGACTCCGCGCCCGGGGCGCAGGACAGCGCCGCAGCGCCGGCCAGCCGCATCGCCTTCGAGCGTCTTCGCGAGCGCACCGACGAGCTCGAACTGCTGGTCTCGGGCCTGTTCGCCTTCGCCCTGCTCACCCTGCCCGCGCGCGTGTTCGACGCCTGGGTGCGTGCCAGCATCCACGTCGACGGCGCGCTCGACCTTGCCCTGCGCTTCGGCTTCCAGGTGGGCGTGGGGCTGGGCTATGCGTTGGGGTTCGCCTTCCTGGCCCATCTCGCCATCCGCGCCTACTGGGTGGGCCTGATCGGCCTGAAATCGACCTTCCCGGAGGGCATCCGCTGGGATCGCGTGCCGATGATGGGCAGCGTCACCCGGCCCTGGTACCAGCGCCAGGTCGGCGACCTCGGCCAGACCATCGACCGCGTCGACCGCGCCGCCTCGATCCTGTTCGCGATGACGACGCTGGTTGCGCTGCTGCTGGTCTGGGTCGGCCTGCAGGCCAGCCTGGGGCTGCTGCTCTGCGGCCTGGTCGGCGGACTGTTCGAGGAGCGCGAACGCGCCACCTCCATCGCCATCGGCGTGGGATACGTCCTGTTCCTCGCGGTCGGCATGATGCCAGTGCTGCTCGACCGCATCGTCGCCAGGCGCGAAGCCGCCGGCCGGCCGGCCCGACGGCTGCGCCGCCTGACCGAGCGCCTGCTGCGCGTGCTGGGCTGGATCTTCCCGCAGCGCCTGATCTCGGCGGTGCAGTTCACCCTGCAGAGCAACCTGCCCGGCCGCGGGTTCATGGTGGTCTACATCGCCGTGTTCGTGCTGGCCATGGCCTCGAGCGTGGTGCTGATCATGGACTCGGCGCGGCTGTCGCTGTTCGACAGCTACGAGGTGCTGACCGCCGAGGCGGTGGACCACGGCATGCTGGGCGCGCACTACGAGTCGCTGCGCGGCGACGGCGACCGGATGGCGTTCTATCCGATGATCCCGGCCGACCGCGTGTCCGACACCCACCTGCGCCTGTTCATTCCGCACCGGCCGCAGCGCGACAACCCGCTCGCCCGCGAGCGCTGCGCCGGCCTGCACCGCGGCCGCAACGAGGCGCCCGGCGCCGAGGCCGCGAGCGCCGGTCAGGCCTGCCTGGCGTCCATGTGGTCGGTAACCCTGGACGGTGTGCCGGTGGTGCTGGACGAGTTCATCGCGACCGAACGGCGCGACCTCGGCATGCGCGGCCTGCTCGGCTACATCGAAGTCTCCGGCCTGCGCCCCGGCCTGCACCGGCTGCATCTGGAATGGAATGCGGAAGGCGGCGAAAGCGGCCCGCTGCGCCGTCGCGAATACAGGATCCCGTTCTGGTTCACGCCGGGGGTGGACCAGGCCGCGGCCGGCGCACCCTGAGGCGCCGGAACCACGCTTGAAATACCCGCGGGCGTACGCATATCCGGCCGCTGCACAGTCCCTGCACGGAATCCGCCCATGACCGCGACCCCCGAGACCCGCAAGTTCGAAGCCGAAGTGGCCCAGGTCCTGCACCTGGTGACGCATTCGCTGTACTCGCACAAGGAGATCTTCCTGCGCGAGCTGATCTCCAACGCCTCGGACGCCTGCGACAAGCTGCGCTTCGAGTCGATCGCCCAGCCCGACCTGCTGGCCGGCGAGGCCGAACTGCGCATCGACGTGAGCTGGGACAAGGACGCGCGCACGATCACCATCCGCGACACCGGCATTGGCATGTCGCGCGAGGAGGTGGTGGCCAACATCGGCAGCATCGCCAGCTCCGGCACCCGCCGCTTCCTGGAAGCGCTGGGCAGCGAACAGAAGGCCGATGCGCGCCTGATCGGGCAGTTCGGCGTGGGTTTCTATTCGGCCTTCGTGGTTGCCGACCGGGTCACCGTGCTCACCCGCCGCGCCGGCGATCCGGCCGACGCCGGCGTGCGCTGGGAAAGCGACGGCCGCGGCGAGTACACGCTCGAGCCGGCCACGCTGGAGGCGCGCGGCACCACCGTGGTCCTGCACCTGAAGGAAGGCGAGGACGAGTTCCTCGACGGCTGGAAGCTGCGCGCGCTGGTGCGCAAGTACTCCGACCACGTCGCCTTCCCGATCCGCATGCCGAAGGAGGCGCCGCCGGCTGGCGAGGAGGATGAGGCCAAGGCCGATCCCGCACCCGGGTGGGAAACCGCCAACGACGCCTCGGCGCTGTGGACGCGGCCCAAGTCGGAGATCACGGACGAGGAGTACCAGAACTTCTACAAGTCGCTCGGCCACGACTTCAACGACGCCGCGGCCTGGTCGCACAACCGGGTCGAGGGCAGCCAGAGCTTCACCACCCTGCTGTACATCCCCTCGCAGCCGCCGTTCGACCTGATGATGGGCGGGCGCGACGAGCGCAAGGGCCTGAAGCTCTACATCAAGCGCGTCTTCATCATGGACGCGGCCGAGGAGCTGCTGCCCAACTACCTGCGCTTCGTGCGCGGCGTGGTCGACGCCGACGACCTCCCGCTCAACGTCAGCCGCGAGATCCTGCAGCAGAACCGCCAGCTCGAGCGCATCAGGGGCGCCTGCGTCAAGCGCGTGCTGGACCTGGTCGAGAAGCTCTCGCGCGACGAGCCGGAGAAGTTCGCCGCCTTCATCAAGGCCTTCGGCAACACGCTCAAGGAGGGCATCGTCGAGGATCCGGGCAACCGCGAGCGGATCGCGAAACTGCTGCGCTTCGCCTCGACGAAGGGCGAGGGCGATGCGCGCACTGTGTCGCTGGACGATTACATCGCCCGCATGGCCGCGGGCCAGGACGCGATCTGGTACGTCACCGCGGACGGCTACCGCGCCGCGGCGGGCAGCCCGCAGCTGGAGCGCTTCCGCGCCAAGGACATCGAAGTGCTGCTGATGTCCGACCGCATCGACGAATGGATGCTCGGGCACCTGCGCGAGTACGCCGGCAAGCCGCTCAAGCACGTGGCCAAGGGCGAGCTGCCGCTGGACGAGGCCGAGAAGCAGCAGCAGGAGGAAGCGGCGCAGGCCGCCGCGCCGCTGCTGGAGCGGATCAGCTCGTTGCTGGGCGACCGGGTGGAAGCGGTGCGCGTGTCGGCGCGGCTGACCGATTCGCCTTCGTGCCTGGCGCTGTCGGAATGGGAGATGGCGCCGCATCTGGCGCACCTGCTCCGCGAAGCCGGGCAGGACGTTCCGGAGCAGAAGCCGACGCTGGAAATCAACCCGCAGCATGCGCTGGCGCGAAAGCTGCTGGGCGAGCACGACGACGCACGCGCGGGGGACCTGGCGCAGCTGCTGCTGGAACAGGCGCAGCTGGCGGCAGGTGCGCCGCTGGCCGACCCGGCCGCGTTCGTGCAGCGGGTGAACCGGTTGCTGGCGTGATGGGGAACAGGGGCGCGGCGAACTGAGCCCCCTTCCTGCCTCCCCCCGCTGCGCGGAGGGAGGTGCCGAACGCGCTCGGGCGGCGGGTGGACGGGCTGCGGAGTGGGAACAGGGGCGCGGCGAACTGAGCCCCCCTCCCAGCCTCCCGCTGCGCGGAGGGAGGTGCCGAAAGCGTGCGGCGGCGGGTGGACTGGCCGCGGAGTGGGAACAGGGCGCGACGTACTGAGCCACCCCCTTCCCAGCCTCTCCCCGCTGCGCGGAGGGAGGTACCGAACGGGTGGGGCAACGGCGTGCGGCAGCGGGTGAACCGGCTGCGAGGATGGGAACAGAGGCAGGGTGAGCTGAGCCGCCCCCCTCCCAGTCCTCCCCGCTGCGCGGAGGGAGGAGCCGAACGCGTGCGCCAGCGGGTGGACTGGCTGCGGGGTGGGAACAGGGACGCGGCGAGCTGAGCCACCCCCTCCCAGCCTGCCCCCGCCAGGCGGAGGGAGGAGCGGTTGCGCGGCTCCGGGACTGGACCGGTTCCACTCGTCCACCGCCGCGTCATCGGCTTCCATCGTCGTGCCGTCGACCACCGTCGCGCCGTCGGCTTCCACGCTGCGCCGTGGACTCAGCGCTGCGGGGTCGGCTTCAGCGCTGGTGGGGGCGTACTCCCTCCCCCGCCTGCGGGGGAGGGTTGGGGTGGGGGCCTCCGGTCGCCACGGCCTTGATCGCGCCCTGCGCCCGGTCGCATGCCGCCGATCCCGCTAGCGTCGCCCCCTCCCCGCACGCCTGCGCACCAGCCGCGCCAGCGTCGCCGGATCGGTCACCAGCCGTATCCGTTCGACGCCCAGCGCCTCGACCAGGTAGCGCGCGTTCGCGCCGCCCAGCCACACCGGGACGTCTCCAGGCAGGCCCGCATCCAGCAGGTGCAGCTGCTCCAGCGCGGCGCGGGCCTGTCCGGGGTCGATCGAACTCAGCGCCACGGCCGAGGCCTCGAGCCGTTCGACCACGCGCAGCAGCTCCACCGCCGGCAGCTCCGTCCCGAGGTAGAGCACCGGCGCACCGGCCTCGTGCGCCTGCAGCGCAGCACCGAGCAGGCCGAGCTCGTGCGGCTCGCCCGGCAGGGTGGCGAACAGGATCCGCGGCCGCTGCTCGCGCGGGTGCTGGTTGAGGATCGACAGCAGGCGCGCGCGCAGCAGGCTGCTCACCAGTCGCTCCTGCGCGATCGCCAGGCGCCCGTCGGCCCAGCGCACGCCCACCTCGCGCAGCAGCGGCATCACCACCCGGTTGACCAGGATGGGCACCGGCAACGTTGCGATCGCCACCGACAGGTCGCGGTCGAACTCGTCCACGCGATAGTCGGCCACCGCGTCGAGCATGCGCTCGGGCAAGGCCTCGACCCCGCCGTAGCCGGCGCTGCGGGCCTCGTCCGCGAGACGCTCCAGGGCGGCATCGTCGAGCCGCGCAAGGTCGCGGATCGGATGGCCGCGCGCGGTCAGCCGGTGCAGGCGCGCCAGCCGCTCGACCATCGCGCTGTCGTACAGCCGCCGGCCCTTGGCATCGCGGTGCGGCACCACGGCGTCGTGGCGCCGCTCCCAGGCGCGCAGGGTTTCGGGGGTGAGGCCGCTCAGCTCGGCGGCTGCCTTGACCGGGAACATGCCGGGGAATGTACAACTTTCGTACATGCACGACTTGTACGGGCGACTAACGGTGCGGCGGCAAGACTGGCCCCGTCACCCAATACCGGAGTTCGCCATGCAGTCCGCCACGCACAAATCCTCCCGCATCCGCCCCTTGCTGCTGGCCCTGTCGCTGGGCCTCGCCGCGCCGCTGGCCCTCGCCGCCCCGGGCACCGCCGCGGCGCCGGCCAGCCAGGCCCAGTCCGACATCGTCGACACCGCGGTCGCGGCCGGCCAGTTCAATACCCTGGCCGCCGCGCTCAAGGCCGCCGGCCTGGTCGACACGCTCAAGGGCGACGGCCCGTTCACGGTGTTCGCGCCGACCGACGCGGCCTTCGCCGCCCTGCCCGCCGGCACGGTCGACAACCTGCTCAAGCCGGAGAACCGCGACCAGCTGGTCGCCGTGCTGACCTACCACGTGGTCCCCGGCCGCCACCCGGCCGCGAAGGTCGCGGGCATGGACGAAGCCACCACCGTCAACGGCGCCGGCCTCGACATCGCCGCCACCGGCGGCGCGGTCACCGTGCAGGGCGCGCGCGTGCTCCAGGCCGACGTCAACGCCAGCAACGGCGTGATCCACGTGATCGACAAGGTCCTAGTCCCGGGCAGCTGATCTCCCGTCCCCCATCCCCCGGAGCAACATCCCATGAAGGCAATCAACATCGTGACCCTGCTGCTGGTGATCATCGGCGGCATCAACTGGGGCCTGGTCGGCGCCATGCAGTTCGACCTCGTCGCGGCGCTGTTCGGCGGCCAGGATGCGCCGCTGGCGCGACTGGTGTACGTGCTGGTCGGTCTCTCCGCGCTTTGGCAGATCCTCCCGCTGACCAAGGCCGCGAGCGCCGGCGAGGTGCGTGCCCAGGCCCACCACTGAGTGCGTGGCGCGGGCCGCCGCTCCGCCTCCGGGCGGGCGGCGGCCTTTTTTTTGGACGCTCGTCGGCGGGATCAGTCGAGGCGCGCCGCGTAGTCGTCGCGCACGTGCTGGTTGATATAGGTGTTGAGTCCGTCGCCAGCCTCGGCCAGCCGCTGCATTTCCATCACGTGCAGCGCGCCGGGATGCCGGTCGTCGTAACGGTAGGTGCCGCCGTGGCGGAAACGGATGTCGATCCAGCGCGGCCCGCAGGCGTAGGCGACGATTCCGGAATCGTCTTCGCCGGCGCGGTACGGCGTCATCGCGGAAACGTGGCGGGCCATGGGCGCGAGCCTGCCATCGCGGCGTCGCGCCGCACGTGAACCGGAACACGCATGCGTTCATTTTCGATGCCAGGGTCGACGTTGGCTTCATCGCCGATTGCCGACAGTGGTGCCCACGTATTCAGGAGACCCTGCACATGGACAAGAAAATCCAGCACACCCTCAACGACCTCATCGAGATCGCGCGCGACGGCAGCGATTTCTACACCGAGGCCGCCGGCAAGGTCGGCAACCCCGAACTCGCCGCGCTGTTCCAGAAGATGGCCGGCCACAAGCGCGACATCGTTTCCGGCCTGACCGCGGACGTCGCGGCCGCCGGCGGCGACCCGGCCGACCACGGCACGATGGTGGGCTCGGTGCGCCAGGTGTATGCCAAGGCGCGCGCCGCCATGGGCGATACCGACTATGCCTACGTCGCCGAACTCGAAGAGCTCGAGGATCGCCTGCTCGACGCGTTCAAGGACACCGTCGACGACGCCGACACCCCGCCGCAGGCCCGCGCCGCCGCGCAGAAGTACCTGCCGCGCGTGATCGAGTGCCACGACATCATGCGCAGCCGCAAGATGGCGTTGAAAAAAGCGGGCTGACCGCGACCGCTTACCAAAGCCCTGGCATCGCCAGGGCTTTTTTCTGCCCGTGGCATCCGGCCGGGCACCCGGCGCGGCAGCCCCAGGAGCGCCCCTGCACTGCACCCCGCCGAGAAGCCCCGGCCATGGCCGGGCTGCATTGCCGAGCGTGATCGGCCGCCAGTAGACTCCAGCCGGGACTCAGGGGGAGACACCATGGAACATTCTGCCCGTCGCCTGCAGCGACAGCATGGGGGAGTGCGTCGGCACGTTGCCGGCGTCCTCGCGGTAGGCGCGCTGGCGACCCTGGCCGTCGTCGGATGTGGGCATGCGCCGGAGGATGCCGCGACCGCCCGGACAGGCGCGACCGGGAACGGGGCGTCGACAAGCGTTGCCGCGCAGGCAGCGCCTGCGCATGCAGCGCCTCGCGAGCTGGCAGTGGCCTACGCCTACGCCAACCACGGGCAGCAGATGTTCGCGCTGGAACCGGCTGCCCAGCGGCAGGGCGACCCCTATCCCGCACCGATCCGCATGAACCGCGCCGCCGCCATGCGTGCCACGACCGATGGCCAGATGGAGGTCGTCCTGCCCGACGGTACGCGCTACCCGGTGGTGTTCGACCGGATCAGCCAGGGGCCGCGCGGGAACATGACCTGGATCGGTCGCGTGGCATCGCCGGTGGGCGACCTCGCGGCGGTCCTGACCTACGGCCGCGACGGCGTGTTCGGCGTGCTGCCCACGCCGGAGGGCCGGGTCCTCCAGATCAAGACCCGCGATGGCCAGGCTTACATCGAGCCCGATCCGGGCATGATCCCGCCCGGCGTTGATCCGGAAGCGCCGTTCCCCGACGTCGTCGTGCCGGCAAGGGCCAACCCGCAGGCCGCGCTCGCCGCAGGCGCCGTCGGCGCTGCGCCCGGCAAGTCGGCTGGCGCGGCCGTCGCGTCACCTGCCTCCAGCTGGTCGGGCATGGTGGCCTCGGCGGACAAGGCGATCAGCGAGATCACGGTGCTGGGCGTGTACACCACCAACCTCGCCCAGCAGCGCGGCAGCGCGTCGGCCGCCGAAACCGAGTTCGTCAACAGCCTGGAGGTCAGCAACCAGGCGCTGATCGACAGCGGCGTCAACGCCCGCTACAAGCTGGTCGGGCTGTTGGAGACCGACTATCCGGGCGACGTTCACAACCAGATCGTGCTGAACGACCTCCGCAACAACCAGCTGAAAGACGGCCTCGACATCTACGACCAGCGCGATTCGCACGGCGCCGACCTTGTCGCGCTTCTGCGTCCGTTTGCCGCGGGTGACACCAACTGCGGCATCGCCTATCTCAACGGCGGCGGCCTCGGCGGCACCAACACCTCCGCCGAGTTCGGCTACAGCGTCAGCGCGTGCGGGGCCTACACGATGGCCCACGAACTAGGCCACAACCTCGGCTCGCACCACGATCGCGACACCGCGACGGAGAACGGCGAGCTCAGCTACGGCGCGTTCGAGTTCTCGTTCGGGTACCGCCAGAGCACTTCGCCGGCCTTCGCTACGGTCATGGCCTATTCGCAGGCGGGGCAGTCGCAGCTGGGCTTCTTTTCCGCGCCTGGCAATACCCTGTGCCTGGGCGTCGCCTGCGGCGTGGCCAACAAGTCGGACAACGTGCGCAGCATGAACCTGATGGTCGAGACCATCTCGCGCTTCCGGGATCCGCCCAACACCATCTCGGTCCTGGATGCCAAGGTCGTCGAACCCTATACCGGCGTGGCCACGCTCAACTTCCCCGTCCGCCTGTCCACACCGGCGCCCGCCGGCGGCGTCCGCTTCGATATCGCCACGGTCAATGGCGGCACCGCAACGGCGGGCACGGACTACGTGGCCAAGTCGGTCACCGGCCAGGTCATTCCCGCGGGTGAGCGCGAGTGGACCTTCCAGGTGGAGGTGCTGCCCGACACCCTGGTCGAGGGGGACGAGACGATCCGCGTGCAGCTGGCCAACGTCAGTGGCATGACGGTGTTCGACAGCGAGGCGGCGGGCCTGATCAAGGACGACGATCCGCGAGTGAAGGTCAGTGGCGCGCTGGTCTTCCCGGAGGGCGAGAAGGGGCCCGACCGGCTGTACGTCTACGCGCAACCGACGTTCGAGGGCGAGTCCGAATGGCACTCGCTACTGGTCTCCGCACCCGCCTACCAGTACGAATTCAACGTGGCGCGGGGTGCCATGGTCCGCCTCGAGGCCTACATGGAGGAAAGTACGCCGTGGCTGAGTGCCGTCGCCACGGTCGGCACGGTGAATCGCGACACCCGCTACGACCTGCCCGTGGAACGCGCCGCCCGCCTCACCGGCCGGATCCGCTGGCCCGCGGGCCAGGCCACGCCCACCGCACCGATCAACCTCATCTTCTGGAACGCGCTCGGGGACGACTACGGCCGTGGCCAGACCGCCAACCCGCCGAACTACGAGTATTCGGTGAAGGTGCGCCGGGGCGTGGGCGTCGGCGTCGATGCCCATGATCCGCCCGCTCCCTACGTCCGCCAGCGCGTAGAGACGTTCATCCACGGCGACACCGTCCAGGATGTGGTACTGGCGAAGCTGCCGACCCTGTCCATTGCGCATCAGCGCGTGGTCGAAGGCGCGGCCGGCACCTCGAGGACCGTCCAGCTGTGGATCATGCTCACCGATTTCGCGCCGGCCGGTGGCGTGTCCTTCGACCTGCTCACCGAAGACGGGACGGCAACGGGAACCGACTACCTGCGCGAAAGCCCCTCACTGACCATTTCGGAGGGCAACAACAGCCTGGGCACCAGCGTCGTGGTCCTCGGCGACGACCTGCCCGAGCCCGACGAGTACTTCCGGATCGTCGCCCGGAATATCACCGGTGGCGCGCACATGCCGACCCCCGGGGCGGTGTGGATCGCGGACGACGACAAGCGCGCGGCGCGGCACGACTTCAACGGGGACGGGCGTTCGGACCTGGCCTGGCATCACAGCGGCAGCGGGCGCGCGGCGCTCTGGAATGGCGCGCTGTACAGCGCGATCCGCAACCTGGTGACGGTCAAGGACACCGGCTGGCAGATCGTGGGCGCCGGAGATTTCGACCGCGATGGCAAGGCCGACCTCTTCTGGCGTCATGCACGCGACGGCCGCAACACCATCTGGCGCGGCGGCGAGTACGCCACGCAGCTGCGCGTGGATACGGTCGCCAGTGCCCATTGGAAAGTAGCCGGGGTCGGCGATTTCGACGGCGACGGCCAAGCCGACCTGCTGTGGCGCAACCATCGCACGGGCGCGAACCTCATCTGGCGGGGCGGCGACTACCGCGCGCAGGTGGCCGTCACCGGCGTGACCGACATCAACTGGCAGATCGCCGGCGTGGGCGACTTCGACGGGGACGGCCGCTCCGACATCCTGTGGCGCAACGGCCGCACCGGCGCCAACACCATCTGGCGGCAGGGCGATTACCGCAACCAGCAGCGCATGGTGGGCGTCACCGACGTGGCATGGAAGATCGTGGGCGTCGGCGACTTCGATGGCGACCGCCGTGACGACGTGCTGTGGCGACACGAGCGCCGTGGTTCCAATGCCGTGTGGCATTCGGGCGAGTACGCCAACACTCGCTCGCTGACTGCGGTGACCAGCCTGGACTGGCAGGTCGCCACGGTCGGCGACTACGACGGCGATGGCGTGGCCGACATCGCCTGGCGCAATCGTTCGACCGGCGCCAACACCGTGTGGCGTGGTGGCAACTACGGCGCCCAGATGAAGATCACGGGCGTGTCGGACATGAAGTGGCGCGTCGTTCCCTGACGATGGCTGCGCGCGGCGGCGTCCCCGGCAGAGACGGGGGTATCGCGGTCGCATGAAGGCGCTGAGGGGGGCAGTCGAACTGCGTCGGCCGCGAGGAGTGTCGAGACGACCCCGGCCAGTCCGGGGTCGTCTCGCTCTGGCTGCGGACAATGAGTTCATGCAGCGACCGGCCCGGAAACGGTGCCTCGGTCGATCTGGCCGCGAACGCGCGGGCGGCGCGTTGTTGGCTGTGCAGGGGCACCGGGCGCCGCGTGGACACGCGCGCCAGCAGGAGTTCGCCCATGCATACCACCCGGCCCCACCTCCAGACCCGCCCGCTGCCCACGCTGCCCACCTTCGAGGAGCCGAACGTCGCCCGCTTCCTCGTGGTGCCCGGCTCGGACGGCGGCTTCCTGATCCCCAGCGACCAGCACCCGCACGGCGACCTGCACCTGCAGCAGCTCGACGCTCCGGGCGTGATCCGCAGCCTGCCGGCGGTGCTGCTGTTCCGCACCCGGTACCTGGCCGGCTCGCGCTTCTCGGTCCGCGTCAACGGTTCGGCCGAGTTCCAGTTCCAGGGCGGCGAGGGCGGCGCCCAGTCCTGGCACGAGGTGATCGCGCCAGGGGTGCTGCGCGAAGAGGACAACGAGATCGTGCTGTTCGTCGCGCCCGACAGCGGCGGCCAGGTGATCTTCTCGGAGATCGCCATCCTCTACACGTCCAACAAGCTCACCGTGACCCGCCCGATCGTGCTCGAGCCCGCCGGCTGAGCGGCGCCTGCATGGCGTCGGACGGGATGCCGGTTGTCGACCGGCATTTGCACGGCCCGGTGCTAGGCTCGCGCCATGTCCAGCCCCCAGGCCAGCCGCGCGACACCGGCGCCCGACCCCGCGACGGGCGGCAAAGTGCGCGAGTGGTTCGCCAGCGTGCGGTCGCGCTCCCGCCGGCTGGCCGCGCCGCTCAGCGCGGAAGACGCACAGCTGCAGTCCATGCCCGACGCCAGCCCGGCCAAGTGGCATCTGGCGCACACCACCTGGTTCTTCGCGCGCTTCGTGCTCGACGACGCCGACGCCATTCCCGACGGCTGGGACGTGCTGTTCAACAGCTACTACGTCGGCGCCGGCGATCGGCATCCGCGCGCGCGGCGTGGAGTGCTCTCGCGACCCACGCTCGCCGAAGTGCTGGCCTGGCGCGAGGACATCGACGCGCGCGTGCTGCGCATGCTCGACGCCGCCTGCGTCGACCAGGCGCGCCTCGAGACGCTGGTGCTGGGCGTGCACCACGAGCAGCAGCACCAGGAGCTGCTGCTGACCGACATCAAGCATGCGCTGTGGTGCAATCCGCTCGCACCGGCCTATCGCCACGACCTGCCGCGCGCCGAGCCGGTGGTGTCGGCGGTGGACGCTGGACCGGCCTGGCTGGCGTGCGACGAGGCGATCGTGGAGATCGGCGCGCCGCGCTGGCCGGACGCAGGCGCGGACTTCGCCTACGACAACGAGACTCCACGGCATCGCGCCCTGCTGGCCGCGCATGCCATCGCCCGGCGCCCCGTGGACAACGCGGCCTATGCCGCCTTCGTCGCCGACGGGGGCTACCGCTCGCCCACCCTCTGGCTCAGCGACGGCTGGGACCTGGTGCAGCGCGAAGGCTGGCAACGACCGCTGTACTGGCATGAGGACGGGGAGCGCGAGTTCACCCTGGCGGGCTGGCAGCCGCGCGATCCGCGCGCGCCGGTCTGCCACCTGAGCCACTACGAGGCGGATGCGTTCGCGCGCTGGGCCGGCGCGCGCCTGCCCACCGAAATCGAATGGGAAGCGGCGGCCGCGTCCTGCACACTCGACGGCAACTTCGCCGACGACGAGGCACCGCTGCATCCGCATGCCGCGCGGACGGCCTCGCACGACGGCGCGCCGCAGGGCATGTTCGGCGACACCTGGGAATGGACCAGCAGCGCCTACGGCGCGTATCCGGGATTCCGCCCCCTGGCCGGCACGCTCGGCGAGTACAACGGCAAGTTCATGAGCGGCCAGCTGGTCCTGCGCGGCGGCAGCTGCGCCACCCCGCGCGGCCATGTGCGCGCCAGCTACCGCAATTTCTTCCCGCCGCACGCGCGCTGGCAGTTCTCGGGCCTGCGCCTGGCAAAGGACTTCGATTGAGCACCGCCCCCGAGCTGACCGACCTGCATCCCAGCACCGACGACATCGCCGGCGACGTGCTGCGCGGCCTGGCGTCCAGCCCGAAGCGGCTGCCGTCCAAGTACTTCTACGACCGGCGCGGCTCGGAGCTGTTCGAGGCGATCACCCGGCAGCCGGAGTATTACCTCACCCGCATCGAGCTGGCCCTGCTGGCCGAACGCGGCGGCGAGATCGGCGCGGCGGTGGGTCCGCGCGCGCACGTGGTGGAGCCGGGCAGCGGCAGCGGCCGCAAGACGCGGCTGCTGCTGGAGGCGCTGGAGGATCCGGTGGCCTACACGCCCATCGACATCTCGCGCAGCGCGCTGACCGACAGCGCCGGCCGGCTGGACCGCGAGTTCGGCGAGGTGGAAGTGCTGCCGGTGCTCGCCGACTTCACCCGTCCGGTGCCGCTGCCGGCGCCCTCGCGGCCCGCGGCGTCGGCCCTGGTGTTCTTTCCCGGCTCCACCCTGGGCAACTTCACCCGCGACGAGTCCGTGCGCCTGCTGGCCGCGATGCGCGCCACCATGGGCGAGGACGGCGCCGCCCTGCTCGGCCTGGACCTGGAGAAGGATCCGGCCATCCTCGAAGCCGCCTACAACGACGCCGCCGGGGTCACCGCCGAGTTCACGCTCAACCTGCTGCGCCGCCTCAACCGCGACGTCGGCAGCGACTTCGACCTCGCCGGGTTCGCCCACCGCGCACGCTACGTGGAGGAAGAAGGCCGAATCGTCACCACGCTGGAGAGCCTGCGCGAGCAGGACGTCACCGTGCAGGGCCGCCGCTTCCATTTCGCCGCGGGCGAACCGATGCAGGTGGAGCAGAGCCAGAAGTACACCGACGCGCGCATCGCCGCGCTCGCGGCGGACGCGGGACTGCGCGTGGTGGACGGCTGGAACGACGCGCGCGACTGGTTCGGCCTGCGCCTGCTGCGGGTGGCGTGACCGGCGCCGCTGGCCCTAGCATTCGCTCCCCGGGCCGCGCGCGGCTCGCCCGATCGACCCAGGACGCCTACGCGATGACGCCTCCCGACCACGAGTTCGACCCCGACGACAACTACCGGGGCGACGCCGAGCGTGCCGAGATCGACGACGAGGCCAGCACCGAAGTCCTGGTCTGGCAGCTGCTGCTGATCATCAACCCCGGCGACGAGGACGCGGCCCTGCAGCAGTTCACGGCCTTCCAGGAAGCGCTGGGCGGCGGCGACGTCGACGACCTCGACCTGCCGCAGCTGCTGCGCGAGGTGACCGACTGGAAGTCCGGTTTCCACATCGACGAATCCGATACCGGCGCCCTGCTCGAGTGCCTGGTCGAGCTGGCCGCACGCTTCAACGTGGACATCGACTGGGGCGTGGAAGATCCCACCGACGACGAGTTCCTGACGCGCGTGAGCGCCACCGGACTGCTGGAAACCGCACAGGACCAGCTGCGCCTGGAGGGCTACACCCTGTGGACCTGGGACACCGGCACCGACGCGCACGCCGGCTGGATGTCGCTGGCCAGCGACGACGAGGGCGTGCGGATCATCGCGCCTGCGCTGGGCTTCGACGCGCGGCCCGTGGGAATGTAGCGCCGCGGGGCTGTGCCCGCCGCTTGACCGTGGCAACTGCGATCCCTGGCGGTGCTCGGGCGCCGCCGCGTCAGCCGCACCACTGCCGCTCGCAGGGGACGCCATCGCCGTCGCCATCCATCTGCGTGTTCGGGCAGTGGCGGATGAAGTACGTCGCCTCGTCGCAGGAACGCATCTGCGAACAGTGGATGCGGCCATCGCAGCGATAGGCGGACTCGACAGGCCGGACCGGGGCTGCAGCCGGCGCCATCGCGGCCACGGCCGGCGGTGGCGCGTCGCCAGGCGCTCCCGGGTTGAAATGGCGGTAGCCCTTCCATTCGGCCACGCCCAGGACCAGCAGCAGGATCAGCTTTTTCAGCATCTGGCTCCGTGACGGTCGAGGAGATTGGCGAGGAACAGCCGCTGCAACAAACGCACCAGTCGCCAGTCCTGCGCTCCGGTCCCCGTCCTGTACATCCGGTCCGGAGATACGAAGACACGGCGGTCCGGAGATACGGCGGCCACCTGTCGCGCCGTGACTGCTCCCTCCCCCGCGCGCGCGGGGTGAGGGCGTCCTGATTGCACGGCACGCAGTGCGGGATGCCCGAACGACCGGCGCCCGCGCCGGGCCGGACGGGCTGGGGTGGGGGCCACTGCGTCGCGACGCCCCCCGCGCCTTGCGGCGCACCCCCATCCGCCTCCGGCACCTTCCCCCGCGATCGGGGGAAGGGACGTACCCGCATCTGCCACGGCGCCTGATCCCCGGTGAGGCCCTGGCGCCACGCCCCTTCCCGAGCCGGCGCGATCGCGTCCGGCGCCGCGTGCCGCGTTCATCGCGCTTCGTCTTCCGCGCGGGCAAGCTGGCGCCTGTTCCCACTGGACCGTTGCCGTCGATGGCCCTGCTGCTTTTCTCCCTGGCCGTCGTGGCGGCGTGGATGCTTGGCGCCTTCCAGCTGTGGCCGCGCACGCGTCGCGTCGCCGAGGCGCTGCCGTGGCTGGGCGGGGTGCTGGCGCTGGGCGTCGCGGCCTGCCTGGTGCTCGGCATCGCCGGCATGCTGCTGCCGCTGGGCGAATGGCGCTCGCCGTCCACCGACCAGGTGGTGCACCGGCTGCTGGGCGAGGGTTCGCTGGCGATGCGGCGCACGGGTTCGCCGCTGCTGGACCGCGTCGCCAACGTCTACCTGGGACTCGACATCGGCTGGACGCTGCTGGCGTTGTGCCTGGCGTCGATGCACGGGCTGGTGTTCTGGGCGGGCATCGCCGAACGGCGCCGCCGGACGACGGGCCGACGGGGCAGTTGACCGGCGCGGGCTCCCCGCCGGCTCAGCCCTCCGCGCGGAAGCGCCGCACGTGTTCCACCAGCGCGCGCAGCTTCGGCGGCTGGTTGTTCCGGTTCGGGTAGTACAGGTAGAAGCCGTCGAACTCGGGCAGGTAGTCGCCCAGCAGCGCCACCAGCTCACCGCTGCGCAGCCATTGCCGGTAGTTCTCCTCCAGGCCGAAGCTGATGCCGCCGCCGGCGAGCGCGGTGCGCAGCATCAGGCGCAGGTCGTTGGTGGTGACCTGCGCGCCCACGTCCACCTCGAACTCGCGACCGCCTTCGCTGAACTCCCAGCGGTAGGGCGCCACCTCCGGCGCCGGGCGCCAGCCGATGCAGCGGTGGTTGACCAGTTCGCGCGGATGACGCGGCAGGCCATTCCGCTCGAGATAGGCGGGCGCCGCCACCGCGACCTGTCGCTGCGGGCCGGTCAGCGGCACGGCCACCATGTCCTGCTCGATCACCTCGCCCAGTCGCACTCCGGCGTCGAAGCCGCCGGCGACCAGGTCGATGGGGTCGTCGCTCACGGTCACGTCCAGGGTGATGCCCGGATGCGCCTCGACGAAGCGCGCGACCAGCTCCCCGGACAGGAAGCGCTCGGCGATGGAGGAGACGTTGACGCGCAGCAGGCCGCGCGGCGGGCCGTCGCCGGGCGCGTCCTCCAGCGCCGCAGCGACGGTCCGCAGCGGACCCACGACCTGCCGGTGCAGCCGCGCGCCGGCCTCGGTCAGCCGCACGCTGCGCGTTGAGCGCTGCACGAGGGCCACGCCCAGCCCGTCCTCGAGCCGTCGGATGCCCTGGCTGACCGCCGAGCGGGTGACCCCCAGCGCATCGGCCGCGGCGCGGAAGCTGGCCGTCTCGGCCACGGCCAGGAACATGCGCAGCAGGTTGAGATCCATGGCCATTGGTTAGCGATTCTAACCAGGCAGTTCAGCGCCTGGCGGATTCTCTGGACAGCGGGCGGCGCCTACCGTGATCCCCGGCCCCCAACCGATGGACCCTGCCATGACCCGCTCCTCCTTCCACCATGCGCCTGCGGCCCAGGCCGCCGCCGCCCTGTCCGGTGGCGCGTCCGCCACCCGCGGTTCCGCCCGGGGCGCCACGCCGCCGCACGTCGGCCTGTGGGTGACCGATGACGGCTACGTGCGCCACGCCCTGCTGCCGGACGGCCGCTACGTCGAAGCGCGCGGTCACCGCGAGGCCGCCTATCGCGGCCGCTACACGGTCACCGGCCGGCGCATCGATTACGTCGACGACACCGGCTTCACCGGCTACGGCGAGTTCATCGACGGCGTGCTCCACCACGCCGGGATGGCGCTGCGGCGGCAGCCGGAAGCTGCGCCCAACCGCGACGCACGCTGATGCGCCGCACCCGCTTTTCCCCCAGCAAACGAAGGAAGCACCCATGAACGACAATCTCCAGGACAAGATCGTGCTGGTCACCGGCGCCAGCAGCGGCATCGGCGAGGCCACCGCCCGCGTGCTGGCGGCCCGCGGCGCCACCGTGGTGCTCGGCGCCCGGCGCACCGACCGGCTCGAAGCGCTGGCCGCCGCGATCGCCGCCGACGGCGGCCACGCCAGCGTGCGCGCGCTGGACGTGACTTCGCGCGAGGACGTGCAGGCCTTCGCCGACCATGCCCTGCGACAGCACGGCCGCATCGACGTGCTGGTCAACAACGCCGGCCTGATGCCGCTCTCGCCGCTGTCGGCGCTGAAGGTGGACGAGTGGGACCGGATGATCGACGTGAACATCCGCGGCGTGCTCCACGGCATCGCCGCGGTGCTGCCGGTGATGGAGCGCCAGGGCCACGGCCAAGTGGTCAACGTGTCCTCGATCGGCGGCTTGTTCGTGATGCCCGCGGCGGCGGTGTACTGCGCCACCAAGTACGCGGTGCGGGCGATTTCCGAGGGCCTGCGCATGGAGAGCGACACGGTCCGCGTGACCTGCGTGTATCCCGGCGCGGTGGAATCGGAACTGGCCAGCACCATCACCCATGTCGACACGGCCAGGGCCATCGACACCTTCCGCCAGATCGCGCTCGAGCCGGAGGCGATCGCCGAGGCCATCGCCCACGCGGTCGGCCAGCCGCCGGAGGTGGACACCACCGACATCGTGGTGCGCCACCTGCGGAGCCCGGCATGACGGCGGCACCGGAGGGCCGGGTCCGCGGTCGCCTGGCGGCGCTGGCGCTGGGCGTGGCGGCGCTGGCGGCGGCGCCCGGGGCACTGGCCGGAGACGCGGATGCCGCGTCTCCGGCCGGACACGTCGCCACCGCCAACGAAGCGCGCGTGCGCACGGCGTTCGCGGCCTGGGCGGCGGGGACCGGCAGCGTGTTCGAGCTGCTGCGCGAGGACGCGGCCTGGACCGTGGCCGGGAACAGCCCGGTCTCCGGCAGCTATGCCTCGCGCGAGGATTTCCTGGCGCGCGCGGTGGCGCCGATCACCGCGCGCCTGGCCACGCCGATCGTGCCGCGCCTGCGCCAGCTGGTGGCGCAGGGCGACACGGTGGTGGCGGTGTTCGACGGTATCGCCACCGCCCGCGACGGCCGCGAGTACCGCAACACCTACGCCTGGCACATGGTGTTTGAGGACGGCCGGATCGTGCGGGTCGAGGCCTTCCTCGACACCTGGGCCCTGCAGCGGCTCATGCAGGACTGACACGGGACCCGCGTCCGCAACGGAGCCGCCCCTGCCGATCGGCACGTCCCCGGGCGGCGGCGCAGGCGCATCCTGCGCCGCTGACCCTTGTCCCGGACCCGTCGGAGCCACATCCATGTTGCGTACCCTGCTGCTGTCTTCCGCCATCGCGCTCGCCCTGGGCGCATGCGACCGCACCCCGACCGAACCGACCATGCCCGACGCTTCCTCCGCTGCCGCCACGCCCAGCCAGGCCGAGAATCCCCTGCTCGCCGCCAGCACGCTCCCCTTCCAGGCCCCGGTATTCGACCGCATCCAGGACGCCCACTACCAGCCGGCGATCGAGGAAGGCATGCGCCAGCACCTGGCAGAGGTACGCCAGATCGCCGACAGCGCCGAGCCACCGACCTTTGCCAACACCATCGAGGCGCTGGAGCGCAGCGGCGCCCTGCTCACGCGCGCGGCCTCGATCTTCTTCGCCATGACCTCCGCGCACACCAACGCGGCGCTGCAGGCGGCCGAGGAAGCGCTGGCGCCGAAGCTGGCCGAACACTCGGATGCGATCCACCTCGATCCGAAACTGTTCGCCCGGGTGAAGGCGCTCCATGACCAGCGCGCGGGCCTGGACCTCACTCCCGAACAGGCCTTCCTGGTCGAACGCACCTACGACAGCTTCGTGCGCGCCGGCGCCCAGCTCGACGCCGAGCGCCAGGCCGAACTGCGCAAGCTCAACAGCGAGGAGTCCTCGCTCACCACCGCGTTCTCCAACAAGCTGCTGGCCGCGACCAAGGCCGGCGGCGTGCTGGTCGACGACGTCGCGAAGCTCGACGGCCTGGACGAGGCCAGCATCGCCGCGGCCGCGGCTGCCGCGAAGGATGCCGGCCGTGACGGCAAGTGGATGCTGGTGCTGCAGAACACCACCCAGCAGCCAGTGCTCGCCTCGCTCAAGGACCGCGACCTGCGCCAGCAGGTGATGGCCGCCTCGCTCGAACGCGCGCAGAAGGGCGACGCCAACGACACCCGCGCCACCCTGCAGCGCCTGGCCGAGCTGCGCGCGCGCAAGGCGCAGCTGCTGGGCTATGAGAACTACGCCGCCTACAGCCTGGCCGACCAGATGGCCGGCACGCCGGAAGTCGCGCTCAAGCTGCTCACCGATACCGTGCCCGCCGCGACCGCGCGCGCGCGCGCCGAACTGGCCAAGATCCAGTCCGTGGTCGACGCCCAGGGCGGCGGCTTCGAGGCCGGTGCGGCCGACTGGGATTTCTACGCCGAACAGGTGCGCAAGGCGGAGTTCGACCTCGACGCCGAGGCGATCAAGCCCTATTTCGAACTCGACCGCGTGCTCAAGGACGGCGTGTTCTACGCCGCCGAACAGCTCTACGGCATCACCGCCAAGGAGCGCACCGACCTGCCGGTCTACCACCCCGACGTGCGCGTGTTCGACATCTTCGACGCCGACGGCACCCAGCTGGCGCTGTTCTACCTCGACCCGTTCCAGCGCGACAGCAAGCAGGGCGGCGCCTGGATGGGCAACTTCGTCGAGCAGAACGCGCTCACCGGCGACATCCCGGTGATCTACAACGTCGAGAACTTCACCAAGCCCGCCGCCGGCCAGCCGGCGCTGCTGAGCTGGGACGACGCGACCACCCTGTTCCACGAGTTCGGCCACGCCCTGCACGGCATCTTCTCGAAGACCAGCTATCCGAGCGTGGCCGGGACCAACGTGCCGCGCGACTTCGTCGAGTTCCCCTCGCAGTTCAACGAGCACTGGGCGCTGGATCCCAAGGTGTTCGCCAACTACGCCAAGCACTACCAGACCGGCGAGCCGATGCCGCAGGAGCTCGTCGACAAGATCGTGCGCGCCCGCACCTTCAACCAGGGCTATGCGACCACCGAATACCTGTCGGCTGCCCTGCTCGACATGGCCTGGCACACGCTGCCGGCGGACGATGCGAAGAAGGACGCCGAGGCGTTCGAGCGCGAGGCGCTGGCGAAGTACAAGGTGGACCTGGTGGCCGTGCCGCCGCGCTACCGCAGCAGCTATTTCAGCCACATCTGGGGCGGCGGCTACGCGGCCGGCTACTACGCCTACTTCGGCGCGGAAGTGCTCGACCACGATGCCTTCCAGTGGTTCCGCGAGAACGGTGGGCTGACCCGCGAGAACGGCCAGGTGTTCCGCGAGAAGATCCTCTCGATCGGCCACTCGCGCGACCTGGCCGAGGCCTACCGCGCGTTCCGCGGCCAGGATCCCAGCGTGGAGCCGCTGCTGGAGCATCGCGGTCTGAAGTAGCGACGCGTATCGCCACCGGAGAAGAAGGCCCGCTTGCCCGGGCCCCTTCCTTGGATGAGCCGCGACATCCAGTGGGCCGATCGCGCGGCAGGAACAGGCACCGATGCGGACTCACCGCATCGCGCCGGTGCGAATGGCCGCACGGGGCGCGTCGCAGCGCACGGCGCAGGATCCGCCCCTCGGCGGCATCAGCCCTGCATCCGCTGCAGCACGAAGTTCCACGCCGGCAGGGTGGCGAGCGCCAGCACGATGCCATAGCCGACCAGGGCGGCCGCCAGGCGGGGCGCCATGCGGTGCGAGATGGCGAGCGCCGCGGCAGTGACCATCGTCGGCATCGCCGATTCCAGCACCGCGACCTGGCGCATGCCGCCTTCCAGGCCGAATGCCAGCGCCAGGCCCAGCGCCAGTGCAGGCAGGAGCACCAGTTTCAGTCCGAGGCCCAGCGCCAGCGGGCCGACCTCGTCGCGCGGCAGGCGCAGCTGCGCGGTCAGGCCGACCGCCAGCATCACCAGCATCAGCATCACCCCGGACAGCCGCTCGAGCGCCGAGGCGATCCACGCCGGCGGATGCTCGGGCATCAGGGTGAGGCCGAAGGCGAGCGCCCACATCGGCGGGAAGCGCACGATCCGCAGGCCGATCCCGCGCGCGGTCGGCGGATGCTCGCCGCCGTAGCGCGCCAGCACCAGCAGGCCGAGCGTGGAGAGCATGACGAAGGTGCCGAACTGGTCGTAGACCACCGCATGCGGCAGCGCCTGCGCGCCGAGCAGCGCCTGGATCATCGGATAACCGATGAAGCTGGTATTGCCCAGCATGGTGCACATCAGCAGCGCGCCCAGCTCGTCTCGACGCAGCCGCAGGCGCGGCGCCAGCAGGCGCAGCAGCGCCCAGCTGGCGGCGGCCAGCAGCCATGGCACCAGCACCAGGCCCAGCAGGTCGGGATCGAAGCGCAGCCGCGGCACGTGGATCAGCACCGCCGCCGGCAGGCAGACGTACAGCACGACCAGGTTGAGCGTGTCCGCGGCGCCGTCGGGGAACACCCGCAGGCGCGCGAACAGCATGCCCAGCGCCAGCATGGCCAGCATCAGGGCGAAGGCATCGAAGGCCATGCAGTGGCGCGGTGACGTGGGGGCTCCATGATAGGGCCGCGGCGGTGCGACCATCCTCGGCGCCACTGGACCGGCCCGCCCCCGCAAGGCTTCGCTGCGCCAGGGCGGCCGCCTGTCCCCGTCCCCTTGCCTGTTGTAGGGTAGGCCACTGATCAGGAGGGATTCCGGATGCGTGCACTAGGGATGGTGGCGTTGCTCGGTCTCGTCGCGTGCGCGGGCCCCCGCACCGCGCATGACCGCGGGACTGTGGCGCCTGCGGGCGTGGACACGACGCCGGTCGCAGCCTCGATGCAGCCCGGGGCGCCCGATGCATTGGTGGGCGGACCCTTTTCGGGGGCATGGGAGTCGTGCGAGGGCGCGCCCTCGCCCGAGGAGTGCAGCCGCTACCTGCTGGTGCAGCGCGGCGAGCGGATCTGCGGAATCTGGTCCTATCTCGCGTCGGGGCAGGCCTACGACGGTCGGCTCGTGTCGCGCGCAACATCTCCGACGCAGGCTCGGCGCACGCATGTCTGCGGTCGTCCCGGTGCGGAAACCGATACCGAATGCAGCGACGGATGGCAGCGCATCGACAAGCCGCTGCTGCTGTGCGACGGCAAGCTCGGGGACCTGGTGGGCGCAGGAGGCGAGTGCTTCGCCGACTATCAGGCCGCGCACGCATCGCAAGGCGAATGGGACAGATTGCTGGCGGCACCGTGGGTGCAGGAGTGTCTGTCGAGCCCCCTGTGAAAGATGAGCCATAGGGACATGGATCATGACCAACCCCAATCCCCTGACCGCGAGCGAGTTGCGCGCGGCCGCCTACTTCGCCGTGGGCGTGACCTCGGAAGGCAGCATCGCGGGACGCGACCTCGCCTACCGCCTGAGCTTTGCCGGCAGCGTCGGGGCCGGCGGTCGCATGGAGCCGGTGGCCAACAGCGGCTACTCGTTCGGCACGATGCAGGTCGACCTGGGCCAGCACCCCGCCATGGCCCGCGAGCTGCTGGACCGCTATCAGGCCTGGGCGGCAACGCAGCCCGATCGCGCCGCGCTGGTGCTCGGGCCTGACGACTACGACAGCGTACGCACATCCCTGCAGCGAACCGGTCGCGAGATGCGCGCTGCCCGTGCGGTCGACATCGACCGCTCCGGCATCAACCGGTTCCTGGCGTCCGAAGACGGGCAAGGCTTCGTCCATGCGCTGGATTGCGCGCACGTCGACAGCGTGACCGCGATGGATGGCGTCCGTGGCAACCGCGACACGGCGCTGGAACGCCTGCTGGCGACCGAACTGTATCGCAACGCCACCGGCGACGAGCAGGCCGAGCTGGCGGGCATGTTCATGAAACTGCAGAACCAGGCCGGGCAATCCCGCTGGCCTGGGTTGCTCGAACGGGTCGAAGCGGGAACGCTTGCATCCTCGGAGGCGGTGAAAGCCGCTATCGACGGCCTGCTGCCCGACCAGCCGAACGGCAACCCGGACTACCTGCAGAGCGGCGCCGACAATACCTTGCGCGGCATCGCCGTCCTCAACGCGCTGCGCGGGGCCAGCGCCGACAACCCGCTGGCCCGGGCATGGGCCAATGTGTCCGCCGATCCGCTGGTGGGGCCGGTAGCTGCACACCGGCCGAACGCGGCAAATCCCCACCTGCGCTTCGAATACGACACGGTGCGGTCCCTGTTCCTCACGCCCGAGGCGTCCCGCCGCCTCATCGCCGCGCTCGATCGGGGCGGAGCGCTGGCCGAAGGCAATCCGCAAGCGCAGGCCAACGGCAGCCGGCAGGCGGGCTTCTACGTCTCGGGCAACGATTTCGTGCACTGGAACCGCAACGGCCAGGGCCAGGCCTTTATCGCCGGGCAGTGGCGCAGCATCGATCCGGACCACCTGACGCGCGTGCGCCATGACGACGGAACGATCGGGCTGATGATCGACGAGGGCGGCCGACGCACGACCTTGCTGCGGGTTGATCCCAGGGGACGCAACCTGGGTGGGGACGCGGCCGCCCTTCCTGATGTGGCCAGTCGCGCGGCGGACGGGCAAGAAATGGGCGCGAATGCGTTGCGGGTTCGGCCGGGGTCGGGAGCCGGTCCGGAAGTTCGCGAGGCCAGGATCGATTCCAGCGCCGCCCGCGCTCCGGGGCGGACGCCTGACAATCCGGCGGAGACGACGTTCGAGAACCCGTACCTCAACCGTCTGCTCGCCGCCGTGGCCGCCGGCGACAGGGCGGCGGCCAGCCGCGTTTCCCTGGAGTTCGCGGACTCTGCCCAGGGCGCCGCGTTCATTCGATACGGAGACCAGCTGCTGGCCGGACAGCACGCCGCCGGCCACGAAGTCGAGCGGGCCCCAACCCACCGCCGGGAGGGCGAGGCCGAGGGGCCGGCGGGCCCGGCCCCTGTCCAGGCCGACCCTGCTTGCCATGGCGTCGGTCTCACCTGAGCAGCGCTCGCCTACGTCTGCCGGAAATGCCCCAGGTCGCGGCCGGTCGTTTATGCGCGTACGCCACGCCGCTTCGAGCGTTCACGCATTGTCCTGCCATTTGGCGTAATCTGTTTGCCAGGTGGCAGGAGGTGCACATGTCCGAGTCCATGGAGAAAGTGCTTGAGTACCTGGGCGAGCGGGACGCGACACCGGGCGCGGGCGGGAAGAAGGCGCCCGGGTCGGCCGCAGCCGACCGCCGCAAGGCTACGAAGCGCGGCGTCGCGGACCTGGCCAGCCGGCGTGCCGCGCGGGGCGCCGCCGCCATCGAGCCGGACAGGGACGGCCGGGTTGTCCGCTACGCCCCCCAGATCCGCAACCGTGCGGTGGACGTGCTCGCCAGGCGCCTGGCGGTGCCGGCGGAGCGGGTGCTGCATGTCTCGGCGATTCCGCCGCGGACCTTCCACCGCCGCCAGCAGCTCGACCAGACGCTGAGCCCCAGCGAGTCCGACCGCATCCTGCGCATCGCCCGCATCGCCAGCGAGGCCGAGCGCGTGTTCGGCAGCCCCGACAAGTCCTCGCGCTGGCTGTCCACCGAGCATCCCATCCTCGGCGCGACGCCCCTCGACCTGCTGGCCACCGACGCCGGCACGCAGGACGTGGAAGAGGAGCTGGGGCGGATCGAGCACGGCATCTTCGCCTGAGCATGCGCGTCTACCGGATCTGCCGGGCGGAGCATGTCGCGACCGCGCTGACCGGGATCGGCGCCGCCAGCTACCCGGGGCGGTGGAATTCCAAGGGCGTGCACCTGGTGTACACGGCCGGCTCCCACTCGCTGGCGCTGCTGGAGATGCTGGTGCACGTGAACACCATCCACGACGTGCCGGCCAACCTGCGGCTGCTGTCCTACGAGCTCCCGGACGCCTGCGTCCACGCCCTGGAACCGGCGCGCTGGCCCCCGGGCTGGGACCGGCTGCCCTACAGCCAGGCGGTCCGCCGCGTGGGCGACGACTTCGTCCGCGCCGGCGCGCACCTGGCGCTGCGCGTGCCCAGCGCGATCGTGCCTGGCGAATCCAACGTGCTCATCAATCCACGGCATGCGGACATCGCGCGGGTGATCGAGGCGGGCAACATCGACCTGGCGCCGGATTCGAGGCTGTTCGGCTAGGGGCCCAAGCGCGGCCCCGGCCGTGTGGATCGATCGCGCTACGACGGCCCGAACGCCGGGTCAGTGCTCATAAGGTCACTCTTCGCGTGGGGACCGGTGTGGAAGGAGTAGTCCCGCACGGTCGCGCGCGCCCAACCGAATGCTCAACCAGAAGGTTGACAATCGACCGGCGCCGCGCAACACTCAACCTCATGGTTGACCAACACCTCGATCGCACCTTCACCGCGCTGGCCAACCCCACCCGCCGCGGGATGCTGGCCGACCTGATGCTGGGCGAGAAATCCATCGGCGAACTGGCCGCGCCGCACCGGATGAGCCTCGCGGGCGCCTCCAAGCACGTCGCGGTGCTGGCCGAGGCCGGGCTGATCGACCGCTACAAGGTGGGCCGCCAGCACCTGTGCCGGATCAGGCCCGAGCGGCTGAAGGACGCCAGCGACTGGCTGGGCCAGTGGCAGCAGTTCTGGACCACCCGCCTCGACGCCCTCGAGCAGGCGCTGAAGGACGACACCGCGCCACCCCCCCGCCCACCCCGCAATCCTCGCCAACCCCGCAAGGAGAACACCCATGGCTGACACCCTGCACACCGACCAGGCCACCTTCGCCATGCTGCGCTTCGAGCGGCTGCTGGACGCGCCCGTGGACAAGGTCTGGCAGTACCTGGTGGACCCGGAGCTGCGCGCGCGCTGGTTCATGGCCGGACCCACCGACGCCCGGGTAGGCGGCAGCATCGGCCTGACCATGGACCACGACCGCCTGTCCGACCGCGACGTGCCCACGCCCGAGCGCTACCGCCCCTACGTCGGCCACAGCTGGAGCGAACGCATCACCCGCTGCGAACCGCCCCACGTGCTCGCCTTCACCTGGGAGAACGGCGAGGCCGGCGAAGTCACCTTCGAACTCGCCGACGCCGGCAACGGCACGACGCGCCTGCTGCTGACCCACACCGGCCTGCGCGGCCGCAGCGACGCGATGAACTTCGGCGGCGGCTGGCATTCGCACCTGGCGGTGCTGGAGCGGCGCATCCGCGGCGACGGCGTGGAGGATTTCTGGGCGCTGCATGCGCAGGCGGAAGCACGGATGGCGGAGATTTTGCCGGAGGGCGCTGGCGACCGCTGAGCGGAACGTCGGTCCGCATCGCGCGACAACGGAGCTGGCGGGACACCCCCGACATCGCGCCCGGCTTACGTAACAAACAAACTGCGATTGCGGTCTACGCGGAGTCGTACCGATGACGCCAGTCGCTCAAGGTGCACGCTCGGCAGCGGAGCCGAGCGCGTTCCTTACATGGTGACGGACGGGGTATGGCCAGCGTTGCGGACACAAGCCGTCTGCTTCGTGATCGGAGGCTGCCAGTAGTTGTCAGCGCGCCGCTCGGCACACAGGAGCAGCGCCGTTCGTCGGCCTTCGCCAGACCCTCCGCGCGCCGGACGTTACCACCGGGAAGAGAGAGCGCCGTTTGTCGGGGCGCTCCAGGGGCGCGGCTGTCCTGCGACTTGGCGCGCGGTCAGGGCTGCGGCGGATCGCCGTCGCGGGCCTTGTCCTGCTTCCGCGCCTTCCAGGCGTCGTATTCGCTGCGGGAGATCGTGCCGTCGCCGCCGGTGTCGATGTCCGCGAACTTCTCCTGCAGCTTAGGATGCGCCACCAAGTCGGCGCGGGCCACCTGCCCGTCGCCGCGGGCGTCGAGTTCGGCATAGTCCGGCTTTTCCTTCATCCCGTGCTCGGGCCCGTGCGTCGCGCCGGTGGCGTCGTGCCGGGTCGGCCGCGTGGCCTCCTCGTTGGGCGGCGGCTCGGTCACGGGGGTCTGGCTGGTGGGCGGCGTGGTGTCCTGCGCGAGCGCGGTGCCGAACGCCATGGCCGTGGCCAACGCGGCCACGGCAAGCGTGCCTGTCGACTTCATGGGTGGTCCTCCCGGGCGGTACAACGAGGGAAATCGGCGTCGGCCAAGCAGCCCGCCGCCAATCCAGCACACCACGGGCGGTCTTTGCCGGGCGTGGTGACGCCACCCGCTCGCCATCACGCTCGCCTTACGAAGCCACCGCCGCGCGCCTGTGCCCGGCAGCTGCGCGGTGAGGGGCGACGCAGCGACGGGAATAATCTTGCTGCGCATGACCTGTCGCGTGCTGGCGCGACACGGTGAGGGCGCTCGGCACGCTGCCGCTGTCGCTTGTTGGTCCAGGTTGAATCCAAGCCAACCCCATTTTTCGCCGCGCCTCAATCGCCGAGGTAGAAGCCGATCGGGATGAGCTCGACTGCCCAGCCCCCTTCCTCGCCCAGCGTGGCGGCCGGATGCATGGAGGCGAGGCGCAACGCCTCGTCGTGGTTGTCCGCCTCGATGACGAACAGGCCACCCACCAGCTCCCTGGATTCGGTGTAGGGACCATCGCTGACCTGGGCCTTGCCCGCGCGCGGCCGCAGCGTCGTCCACGTGTCGGGCTCGCCGAGCGACGCGGACACCAGCACCTTGCCGGTGGCGCGCATCTTCTCGTCGAGCGCCGGGCACTGGCTGACCAGGGCATCGACCGCCTCCGGCGTCATCGCGGCGAACTTGTCGGGGCTGTAGTAGGCCAGGCCGAGGTATTTCACGAAGGGGGGCTCCAACAGGGTATTCGCCGTAATGACGAATGAGGATGCCGGGATTCGACATCCCGCGTCGCTAACAGGGATGGGCGAGAACGTAGCGGCCCCCTGCTGTCATTCTTCGCCCCCCGTTCGATGCATTGCACGCGCCTTGCATGCGACGGACCCATCGCGGAAGAGCAAGCTTCAAGATCGCCCCGTACGATCTGGCATGGATCCTGCAGGCCGGTCGACACTGACCAACTGGAAGAGGGCTATGGACCATTCCACTGCGCGACGTGTCCTCCTGCTCGCCGCCCTGGCCGGCGCGAACGCCGCCTGGTCACATGGCGGCGGCCTCAATGCGGAGGGCTGCCACACCAACCGCAAGACCGGCGATTACCACTGCCACCGCGGAGCTCCCGCTCCTGCACCCAGACGCCAAAACCTTGCCCCCGCTTCGCTTACGCCTTCGCGGGTCTCCCCGGCGCCTGCCCCGGCAGGCCGCGCCTTCGCCAACTGTGCCGAGGCAAGGGCGGCAGGCGCGGCTCCCGTCCACCGTGGAGATCCGGGTTACGGACCCCACCTGGATCGCGACAACGACGGGATAGGCTGCGAACCGTATCGGGGAAGATAGTGTGGGAGGCCCAAACGGCAATGCAGGTCCGGACCTGACGGGGACGGTCACGACGCTTGCGACGGCCTGCACCCACCAGTCCGACCGTCTCTAGTACGTCTCGCTACAGTCGTTCGGAGGTGGGGTTCCTTGAGCGGGATTCGCTCCTGTTCGACGGCTTCCGCCTTCTGCGGTAGCTTCACCTCCAGTGACCCAGGGATCGGGGGATCCAATGGCCACGCTGATTCCAAGCCGCAGCACCTGCCTGCCACGCATGACGTCGGGAGAACGCCGCTTTTCTTCCCGACTGGACGACAAGCTCGACGATGACTATCTCTGTTGGTACGACGTGCCGGTCGGGCCGCACTACCGGCATCCGGACTTTGTCGTTCTGCATCCCTCCCGGGGTTTTCTGGTCCTGGAGGTCAAGGACTGGAAGCCGGATACGCTGGCCGAGCTGGACCGGGACCGGGCCATCCTCAACACCGAACGCGGCCGCGTGACCCAGGCCAACCCGTTGCGGCAGGCGCGGGACTACGCGATGGAGATCGTGCGCCTGCTGCAGGACGATCCGGCCCTCTGCCACCCACCCGGCGACAAGCGCGCGGGCAAGCTGCTGATGCCCTGGGGCTTCGGCGTGGTGCTGGCCAACATCACCCGCAACCAGTTCGATCAGATGGAACTGGAGCACTTCCTGCCGCCGGGCAGCGTGATCTGCCGCGACGAGATGACCGAAGGAGTGGACGCGGAAGAGTTCCAGAAGCGGCTCTGGGACATGTTCCTGATGCCCTTTCCCTGCCTGCTCGGCCTGCCGCAGATCGAGCGCGTGCGTTGGCATCTGTTTCCGCAGCTGCGCATCCAGGTGCAAGGCGACCTGTTGTCGGCGCCAAGCCAGTCTGAGGCCGCACCAGTCGAGATCCCGGACATCATCCGGGTGATGGACCTGCAGCAGGAGCAGTTGGCGCGCTCGCTGGGCGACGGGCACCGCGTGATCCACGGTGTGGCCGGCTCCGGCAAGACGATGATCCTGGGCTACCGCTGCGTCGAGCTCGCCCGCCGGCAGCACAAGCCGGTGCTGGTGCTCTGCTACAACAAGACACTGGCCAGCCGCCTCGAGCATCTGATGCACGGCCACGGTGTGCAGGACCGGGTGGCCGTGCGCAACTTCCATGAGTGGTGTGGCGAACAGCTCAAGACTTACGGGCTGCGCAAGCCCGCCTTTCAGAAGGGCGATGGCGCGTACTGGCAGAAGCTGGTGCAGGCGGTGATCGACGGAGTAGAGTCCAAGGCCATTCCGCGCGGACAGTACGGAGCGGTTCTGATCGACGAAGGCCACGACTTCGCACCGGAATGGCTGCGGCTCGTCGCGCAGATGGTGGACCCCGAGACGAACGCGCTGCTGTTGCTCTACGACGATGCTCAGACACTGTACGGCAGCAGCACCCAGCGGAAGTTCTCCTTCGCCAGCGTCGGAATCCAGGCCCAGGGCCGCACCACCATCCTGCGTCTGAACTACCGCAACACCCTGGAAGTACTGGCGGTCGCCAAGGCCTTCGCCGAGGAGGTGCTGACCGGACAGGACGCCGATGACGACCACGTGCCGGTCATTGCGCCCGAGAGCGCCGGCCGCCGCGGCCCGATGCCCGAGCTGCGGCGGGCGCGCAACATCTGGGCCGAAGCCGATTTCATCGCCGCCCGGATCCGGGACGCGATCGACAACGGTGCCAATCCCAACGACTTCGCCGTGCTATGCCATTCCAACCGGCTGTCCGGATTGATCGCCGCGCAACTGCAGAAGCGAGGCTTGCCCGTATTGCTGGCCTCGGACGACCAGCGGCGCGCCATGTTCAACGGGCCAGCCTCGGTCAAGGTGATGACCATGCACTCCAGCAAGGGACTGGAGTTCGATACCGTGTTCATTCCAGGGATCTGCGAGTTGGCGGCCCCGAGCGATGACGTGGACCGCAAGCGACAGCAGGTGCGCGTGCTCTATGTCGCCATGACCCGCGCGCTGCGGCAGCTGGAGATGTCGCACCATGGAGACGGCGCGACGGTGGAGCAGATCCGCAGCGTGGTGGAGGGCGTTTCGCGGCGGCTCGCGGCGTAAGGATCTTGGTCGGCCCTGGAAAGTCTCTTACCGCTTTGCCTCAACGCAGCAATGCCTGCCTGTGGGCATGGTGACGTGCTCAGAAAGTGCACTCTGACGCCCGAAGGCGGCGGCGCGCAGGCTAGAGGTGGAAATGGCCTGTGGCTTCGGGCTGGTAAAGCACCTTTTCGATCCGGATATGGCGAGTCCTGTCCGGCATCCGCCAGTCGAGCGCATCGCCCGCCCGGTAACCGAGGATGGCGGTGCCGATGCCCGAGCACACCGACAGCTTCCCGGCCCTGCAGTCCGCGTCCTCCGGATAGACCAGGGTCACCTCCAAGGTCTCGTCATCCAGTTGCAGCAAAGCCCTGGAGTTCATCGTGACCACATCACCCGGTACCTCTCCCGGGTCGACCACGATGGCGCGCTCGATCTCGTGTTCCAACTCGAACGCTGCCGGGTCCTGCACGAATGCAAGCAGACGGCCGAGCCGGTCCTTGTCGATCTCGGTGATCTGGATACCGGCGCCATGGCTAGCGGGGCTTCCGCGCAGGCGCTGGCGGTAGCGCGCCGAGGTCAAGGCGTAGGACGTCAGGGCAGGCGTGTGGCTGTCCGGCAGGAACCCGCAGCGCTCGAAGGCTTTCAGCGAACGCACGTTGTCCGGGTGGATCCTGGCGATGAGCCTCTCGGCCCGCATGTCCAGGAAGGCGAGCTTCATCGCTTCGCGGATGGCGGCGGCCCCGAGTCGGCGACCCCAGTCGTTGCGATTGCCGATGACCAGAACCATCTCGCAATCCGCCCCGGTCCTGACCAGGCGCACGAAGCCCACCCGCGCATCATGCCGGTCGTAGGCCATGAAGAACCGGCCGCCCTGGTTGAACAGGGGGGTCAGGATCGGCAACCGGACCCGACCGAGGACCTGCTCGATGAACCGTGAGACATGACGCGAGTCGCTCAGGTAGCGGGTGACGCACTCGTCTTCCAGCCAGTCCATCAGCGCAAGCGCGTCTGTCCGCGTGATTTCCGAACACAGCGAAACGAAAGGCCCGTTCATCTCCACCCTCATCCTGGCAGCAAGAATGAAAGCCCTTCCTGGCGCCGCCATGACGGTTCTTTCGACACATGGATGTTAGCCCGGCGTGCGGATGCAGTCATCCGATCCCCTGCTCGGCCGTGCCGGCGTCGCGTGCAGGCTTCCTCCAGCAGGATGCAGCGTGCTTTGAATGGCACCGCTACCGGACCGTGGCCCCGGCGATTCGGGTGGCTGATCGCGCCAGGTCGAAATCCGCCGCTACTGGTCCAGCGATACAAGTCCAGGAATCCATTCCAGTCAACCCGGATGGCCGCCTCCGGCCGGAAGCGGACTATTGGCTGAAACACTCGACTTACGTTTCAGTCTTCCAGCTGACTCAATGCCCGGATTATGTCTTCCTCCGTGTCAATGGGAACTAGGGAGCCGATTAATGCCCGCAACTCATCCAGATCCTCACCTGCGTCGCGGTTGCTGACAAAGAATTCCAAGGACAGTCCTGCGCTGACACGATTGATGTCTGTAACGCTAAAGTGCGTCGCGACTCCGGGTCGGCGGCCGACAATGCAGCGCACGGGAGAAGATGGCAGGAACACCATATTCACCTCAACATTGTTGTCAAATGCGGTGAGCGCCAACCTAGGTTTTCCGTCGGAGAAAACTGCAGCGGGGCCGCAGTCACCTAAGATGAAGAATTCACCTGACGGGGCATCAAGTAACTCAAACACCATCTCAGCAGCCATGCGTCTTGCGCGGATGTGCATCTCCGGATCCTTCGCCAGAGCTGCAAGGTAGGCGCCATCAGCAATAGTGTCGGCCTCTGCGCGAGCCCTTGCCAACACTGTGTACGCCAGTTGCCAAGCGTCGGCGACCAGCTTGTCTTGTTGATCAGCTACATGGGTCTTCCACCGCGGAAGCAGCGCGCCATAGATCTTGGCGCGCTGCTCGCGGGGCAGCGGGCCGAAGCGTTTATCGATCTGCTCGTAGATGAGTCGCTTCCTTTCCGTCGAGTTGGTCAGGCTGGCCACAAGATCCTGGCGCGGGCGTGTGATGTCGAGCAGACGGACGCGGAACGCAGAAAGCAGCGCAGGAAACAACCCGATTAACGCCTCGCGCATGGCCTTTGTGCGGAAAGCCAAGGCACAGATGAGGATGGCGATGTCCACGGGAGCCACATCGGCACCTTGATTTACGGCCTGCACTGTCTCTGCCAATTCACCCTCCCCCCGGGTGATGGCGTCATCTAAGCTCGTGTCATCAGGCCCGCCGTAAAAATCCAGTTCCTTGCCTAGGCCACGGGTGTTAGGAGTGAATCGGCCGCGAGTGCGATGATGGGCGTGGACATAGAACTCCTTACCCTGTCGGCGATAGGCGAATGGACGCTGAATGAACTGAGGCAAGTAGTGGTGTTGGCGGCCGGCCATTATCGAAGGGTAGCCTGTCACAGATGTTCTAAAGAGAAGTACTCCTCCTCAGAGCGGCAACAGGTCACGGATATAGAGGACAGGTCGTCCCACCCTGCGATCGCGCTCGTCCCACGCGCGCTTGTGCGACCGAAACGTGTTCCATTCGATTCCACGAAGGCGCCAAGCGCGGGCATTGTCCACATCCCGATGCCCGAACTCATTGATCGCAATGGAAGTTCCAGGTTAGGAGCGCCATGTCGCCAGAAGGTCGCCGGCCGGAGGCCGCGGATGCGGGTGCGCGGGCGGACCGGCATCGGGATGCGCCTGCGTGGGGATGGCGATTGGGCCGGAGCACCACGCGTAGGCGGCGGCCCGGGCGCGCCTGCGAATCCGCGCGAAGCGCTAGTCCGCGCCCAGTCTCCACGCCAGTCCCGATACACGCCGCACGTGCCGCGACAGTGCCTGGCGCAGTACCGGCTCACTCGCGACCAGGTGCAGCTCGTTCCTGGCGCGGGTCAGTCCGGTGTAGACCAGCTCGCGCGAGAGCACCCGGTTGTCGCGCACGGGCAGCAGCAGCCAGACCGCGTCGAACTCCGAGCCCTGCGCCTTGTGCACGGTCATGGCGAAGGCGCTGTCGTGCGCCGGCAGGGTGGCGGGATGGAAGGCGCGCGGATTGCCGGGCGTGTCGCCGGGGAACCAGGCCACGAGGTGGCCGTCGCCGTCCTGCAGGCAGATGCCGATGTCGCCATTGAACAGGCGGTGGCGATAGCTGTTCTCGGTGACCAGGACCAGGCGGCCGTGGAAGCCCTCCTGCGCCGGGCCTCCGCGGCTGCGCGGCGAGGCGTCGAGGCGGCCGCGCAGCAGCGCTTCGATCCGCGCGTTGAGCGTGCGCGCGCCCTGCGGGCCTTCGCGCACTGCGGTGAGGATGCGCAAGCGCGTGGCCTCGGCGAGCGCGGCGGCAGGAGTGTCGGCTTCGGCCAGGGCCTGCCAGTGGCCGAGCAGGCGCTCGCGATGCGCCTGCAGCGGGTCGCCCCCGTCCTCGTAATGCACGTTCGACAAGCGCCCCGCGCGCAGCAGCGACAGCGCCTGGTCGCCATCGCCTTCGCGCACCGCTTTGGCCAGCGGCGCGAGTTCCAGCCTGTCGGACTGGCGGTAGCCGCGGACGAGGTGGACGCGGCGTCCGCCGAACGCGGACTGGGTGCTGGCGGCCCCGGTCGGGGACGCGGGCGTCCCCAGCAGCGGCGCCATCGCTCGGCCCTCTTCGGCATCGAGCGCGTCGCCGGGGCCGGCGGCGCGCAGGATCGCGGCCAGCACGTCGCCGGCTTCGACCGAGGGCAGCTGGTCGGGATCGCCGAGCAGGACCAGGCGGGTGCCGTCGGCGACGGCGTCGACCAGCTTGGCCATCAGCGGCAGGTCGATCATCGAGGCCTCGTCGACCACGACCACGTCGTATTCGAGCGGATTGGCCGCGTCGTGGCGGAAGCGCGGCGAGTCCGGCAGGGTGCCGAGCAGGCGGTGCAGGGTGCTGCCGCTGGCGGGCAGCGCGGCGCACAGCGCGGGGTCGATGCCGGCCACTTCCAGTTTCGCCAGCGCATTGCGCACGCTCTCGGCCATGCGCTCGGCGGCGCGGCCCGTGGGCGCCGCCAGCGCGATGCGCGGCGCGGGCGCGCCGGACTGCGCCGCCTGCGCGGCCAACAGCACCAGCAGGCGGGTGATGGTGGTGGTCTTGCCGGTGCCGGGGCCGCCGGTGACCAGCAGCAGGCTGTGGCGCAGCGCCAGCGCGGCGGCGCGGGCCTGGTGGTCCGGCGCGTGCTCGCTGCTTGCCTGCGGCGCGGCGGCGAACAGGTCGCGCGAAGCGCCTTCTTCCAGCTGCGCGGGCACGGCGCCGGGAAACAGCTGCGCGAACAGCGGCGCCAGCGCCGCCACGTCGGCGGCCGGTGGCGGATGCGCGGCGATGCGCCGCAGGCCCAGCGCCAGCGCACGCTCGTATTCGCGGTAGCGGCGCAGGTAGAGCAGGCCGCGTTCGAGCACCAGTGGTGCATCGGCGCGCGCCGGGTCGTCGCCGTGGCCGGGCTGGTCGACCCAGGGCGAGGCCGACAGCGCGCGCTCCCAGGCGTCGGGCGCGGGCCAGTCGGCGTCGGCATCGACCAACAGCCCGGGTGCGGCGAGGTCGAGCCCGGCATGGCCGGCGGAGACCGCGTGCGCGGCCAGGGCGGCGGCGACCAGCACGGCATCGGGCGTGTCCGGATCGAGCCGGCGCAGGCTGTGGGCGAAGGCATGGTCGAGGGTGCGCAGGGCACCGTCGCGGCGGAGCTGTTCGAGCAGGCTCATGCGGGGGGCTCCGCCTGGCCAGACTGCTGTGGATGTCCCGGGTCCGACCTTCCCGCGCGCGCGCGGAAGGTGGCTTCGAGCGGCGGCTTCCGCATGCGAGCGAAAGCCGGGAAGCACCCCGCCGCCGGCGCCTTCCCCCGCCTGCGGGGGAAGCTTGGGATGGGGGCAGGTTCCCACGTGGCGTCATTGATCGCGGCGACCGGGACGCGCCCCCACCCCAACCCTCCCCCGCCAGCGGGGGAGGGGGTGGACGCGTCGAGGGGGCGGGACTGGCCGCCGCGCCAGAGGGTGTCGGGCAAGGTCATGCGGAGGACTCCGCTTGGCCAGGCGGCTGCGGGGACGCCGACCCCTGCCCTCCTCCCCCGTGGACCGGGGAGGGAGCGAAAGCGTCGGCGATGTCGGGGTGCGCTTCGCCCGCGAACAGCGCATCGACCGCATGCACCAGCGCGGGCGCGAAGGTCCAGGCCTGCACGCCGGGCGAATCCGCGCGCGTGGCGTCGATGCCGCGGCAGAACAGGTAGCGCACGCCGCCGAAGTCACGCGCGTAGTCGTAGCCCGCACCAAGCCGGAAGCGCAGCCAGCGGTGCAGGGCCACGGTGTAGATCAGCGCCTGCAGCGTGTATTCGCTGTGCTCCATCGCCTCCGACAGCTGCGCCGGTCCGTAGCCGGGCAGGCGGTTGGACTTGTAGTCGAGCACGTACCAGCGGCCATCGTGCTGGTAGGTGAGGTCGATCAGGCCGGTCATCAGGCCCTCGAGGCGGCGGCGCGCGCCGAAGGCTTGGCGGCCGCGCACCAGGCCGTGCCGGTGCAGCAGCGACAGCAGCGCATCGACGCGGGTGGGCGCGAGCGCGAACTGGAATTCGATTTCCGGGCGCCGGCGTCCGGGCGGCAGTCCGGCCAGCGCGATGCCTTCCGGCAGGGCGACGGTGAGGGTGTGGCCGACCAGGGCGGCGAGGAAGGCTGCGCCTGCCTCCATGTCGCCGGCCGCGTATCCGCCGCGGCCCAGGGCGTCGAGCAGGTGCTGGCGCTCGCTCGCCGGCGCGGCGTCGCCGGGACGCCAGTCGCGCCAGGCCTGGAAGTCGGTGTGCTCGAAGACATCGTGCAGTACCACGCCGAAGCGGGTGCCGCCGAAGCGCGGATCGGCCTCGTCGGCCACCGGCGCCACGTCCTCGGCCTCGCCGGCCGGCTCGTCGCGCCCACCGGCGGCGGGCTGGGTCGCGGCGCTGGACGGATCCTGCCCGGCATCGGCATTGGCGAGCTGGGTGAAGCTGTAGACCCACCAGTCGCTGGCCAGGTGGCGGATGGCGCTGCGCGCGGGCGGCACCTCGCCTTCCTGCTCCGGCGCCAGCCAGGGCAGGCGCGCGGGCGGCGCCGCGGTGCCGAGCACGATCTCGCCGGGCGCGGCATCGGCCAGCGCCTCGAAGTTGCGCAGCATCGGCGCCAGCGGCGACTGGCCGTGGTTGTAGAACGGGCCGCCGGCCAGCCACAGCGCGTCGCGCGCGCGGGTGAGGCCGACGTAGAGCAGGCGCGCGTCCTCGGCGTCCTGCGCCAGCTTCCAGCGCGCGGCCGCTTCGTCCCAGCCGCTGGTGGCCGCCTGCAGCTTCCACTGCAGCACGCGCCCTTCGCCGGCGTGCACCACCACGCGCCGTCCGGGATCCGGCGTCTTGCCGCCGATGCCGACATAGGGCAGGAACACCAGCGGGTATTCGAGGCCCTTGCTCTTGTGCAGGGTGACCACCTGCACGCGGTGCGCATCCGACTCCAGGCGCAGCAGCTGCGCCTCGTCGTCGGCATCGGCCTCGGCGATCATGCGTTCCAGCCAGTCCACCAGGCCATGCAGTCCCAGCGTGCTGCGCTGCGCTTCCTGCAGCTGCTCGGCCAGCTGCAGGTAGTTGGTGAGCCGGCGTTCGCCATCGAACAGGCCGAGCAGGCGCGGCGCCTGCGTGGCGCACAGCTCGCCCACCAGGGCCAGCGGCCCGCCGCGGCGCAGGCGTTCGCGCCAGGCCAGCGCCTGCATCCGCCACTGGCGCAGCGCGTCGCCGGCCTCGTCGAGCGCGGCGATGCGTTGCGCGTCCTCGCCGACCAGGACCGTGGCCAGCGCGGTGCGCAGGCGGCCATCGTCGGCGCCATGCAGCAGCGCCTGCAGCAGGGCGTACAGCTCATGCGCCTCGGCGGTGGCGAACAGGCTCTGCTTGCCGGCCGAGACCGCGGGAATGCCGACCGCCGCCAGCGCCTCGCGGATGCGCGTGGCCTCGTGGTGCTTGCGCACCAGCACCGCGATGTCTCCCGGACGCACCGGACGGCCGTCGACCAGCGCCCTGCCGGCACGCGCATCGACCAGGACCGCGTGGATGGCGGCGACGCAGGCGTCGGTGGCGAGCTCGCGCGAACGCGTCGCGCTCCATGGCTTCTGCCTGCCGTTGCGATCGGGCGGCGGCGCCGGTGCGCGCCACAGGACCAGCGCCGGCGCGGGGACGCCGTCGCGCAGGTAGTCGGCGTCGTCTCGCTTCCCGCCCGGCGCAACGCGATGGAAGGCGATGCGGCGATCGACGAAGGCCGCCTCGCCGGCATTGGCGTAGAGCGCGTCGATCGCGCGCAGCACCGAGGGCCGCGAACGGAAGTTCTGCGAGAGCGGCGGCGCGGCCTCGGCCGTGGCGCGCGCGGCGAGATAGGTCTCGACATCGCCGCCGCGGAAACCGTAGATCGCCTGCTTGGGATCTCCGATCACGAACAGCGCCGGATCGCCGCTGCCGGCGCCGAAGACCCGGTCGAAGATCCGCCACTGGCGCGGATCGGTGTCCTGGAACTCGTCGACCAGGGCGATGCGGTACTGCGCGCGCAGGCGCTGCACCAGGGCGTCGGCCTGGTCGCCTTCGAGCGCGTCGGCGACGCGGTCGATCAGGTCGTCGTAGGTCTGCACCCGCAGCTCGCGCTTGTGCAGGGCGAGGCGGCGGCGCGCGTCCCCGCGCAGGCGGTGCAGCAGGGCGACCTGCTGCGCCTCGCGGTAGTCGCCCATCGCCGCCAGCGCGCCGGCGTATTCCTCGACCGCGCCGCACAGCGGTGAATCGGGCGTGCGGCCCTGGCCGGACTTGCTGGTGCGCGCGCGCAGGGTCTCGCGATGCAGCTGCGCGAGCTTCTGGTGCGAGAAGGGCTGCTGCGTATCGCCCGACGCGCACCAGGCCTTGAGCGCCTCGAACAGGTCCGCGATCCACTCCGCCTTGTAGCTGCCGCCATGCAGCACCTTGCCCTCGACCGCGCGCAGCAGTTCGTCGCGGAAGCTGTCGCCATGCATGCGGCCGGCGTCGACCAGGCCCTGCGCCGCGGCCTGCAGCATGGGCGTGGGATCGGGGAGCGCGGGTGCGGGCTCGGGCAGCAGCACGCTTTCGCGCACCAGCGGCGGCAGGTCGCGCGCCAGGGCTTCCGGCCCATCGGGCCAGAGCCCGGCCAGCGCATCGACCGCGGCGGCATCGGTGGCATGCGCACGCCAGAGGTCGGCGGCGATGGCTTCGCGCAGCGCGCCATCGTTGGCCAGCAGTTCGGGGGCGTCGAAGCCCTGGCCGCTTTCCAGCGCGTGCTCGCGCAGCACCCGCGCGCAGAAGCCGTGGATGGTGAAGATCGCGGCGAGGTCGATGCCGTCGGCCGCCGCACGCAGGCGGCGCTGCAGCGCGGGACGCGCTTCGCCGCCGCTGGACAGATGCGCTTCGATCAGCCCGCGCGTGAGCGCCGCTTCCGGCGATTCGTCCTCCGCGCCGGGCACCGCGGTTTCGGCCGCGATCTCCGCTGCCAGCAGCAGGCGACGGCGGACGCGCGCGCGCAGTTCCTGGGTGGCCGCCTCGGTGAAGGTGACCGCCAGGATCTGGCCGATGCTGATGTTCCGCTCCAGCACCAGGCGCACGACCAGGGTGGCGAGGGTGAAGGTCTTGCCGGTGCCGGCCGAGGCCTCGATGGCGCGCACGCCCTCGAGCGGCAGCGACAGGTAGGCGTCCTGCGCCGTGCTCATGCGCCGCCCTCCGCATCGACGGCAGCGGCCAGGCCGGCCAGCGCGCCGGCATCGACGCCGCCGTAGACCTTGCCGAGCTGCAGGGCGGAGAACACGGTGAGCGCGACGTCGGCGAAGCGCAGCAGGGCCTCGTCGTCGGCGAAGGGGTCACGGCCGCGCAGCGCCAGGCGCAGGGCCGGCGCCTCGGCCTCGGCGAATCCGCGGCCGTTGCCGCGCCATTTCTCCGCGGCCAGGCGCACCGCGCGATCGAAGGTGTCGCCGTGCAGGAACAGCTCCCAGCTGCTGTAGGGCGCGAACGGCAGCGGCTCGCGCAGGCCGCGCGCGCGCAGCTGCAGCAGCTGCCGCAGCGCGCGCTGCGCGTCTTCGGGCGACAGCACCGGACGCGCGTGCGGGCCCAACCGGTCGTCGTCGCCCTGGTGGAATTCCGCCATGGGCAGGTCGAGGCCAGCCGCACACGCCAGCAGCCAGTCGAGGCCGTTGCGGATCGCGGCCGGGCCGTTGGGCTTGCCGAAGCGCAGGCGCGCAAGGCCATGCGGATAGGCGTCGTCGAGCTTGCCGTACACGCGCACGCCGTCGATCAGCGCTTCCGCGGGCAGCGAGGTCGGCGCGGCGTCACTGCGCCAGCCGGAGAACGCGACGACATAGGGCGCCAGCTGCGCCTGCTGTGCCGCCAGCACGCGATGGCCCAGCGGTCCGGACGGCAGCAGCCCGCGTGCGCGCAGGTCGGCATGGATGGCGGCGGGCCGCTCGCCGCGCAGCAGCGCGTCGAACACCGCGCGCTGCAGGCGGGCGCGCTCCAGCCCGCCGGCGGGTGCGGCCAAGGGCTCGATGTCCTCGCCGCGCGCCTCGACCTCGGGCAGGCGCAGGCCCATCCGCGCCAGCAGCTGCTCGGCCGGGCGCAGCAGGAAGCGGCGCAGCGCGTCGATCGACAGCGCAGGCTCTTCCTCCAGCGGATCCAGTGCCTCGCCGTCGAACCAGGGCGGCAGCGCCACGCGCTTCGCGGTGGAACCGGCGGCGGCAACGCGCCAGTGCTCGCGGTAGGAGAAGCGGCGCGGCTCGCCGCCGGCGCCGAAGGCCGCGGGCGAGAACGGCTGCAGCGGATGCTGGACCACGAGGTCCGAGGCTTCGACGCCGGGCCCGTGTTGCGCACGCGCCACGTCGAGCAGTTCGGACACCAGCACCGAGGGTTCGCGCGCGCTGCCGTCGCGCGGATCCGCACCCTGCCAGCTGACGTAGAACACGTCCTGCGCCGCGGCCAGCAGCTGCAGGAACAGGAAGCGGTCGTCCTCGCGGGTGGAGCGGTCGCCGATGCGGCGCGCATCGCCGCCGAGTTCCGCGGTCAGGCGGTTGAGGCCAGCGGCCGGATCGCGGCGCGGAAAGTCGCCGTCGTTCATGCCGAGCACGCAGATCACGCGGAACGGCAGCAGGCGCATCGGCACCATGCGCCCGATGCTGACGCCGCCGGTGAGCAGCGGCGCGCGTGTATCGGCCTCGCCCAGCACGGCGGCGAAGTGCGCGCGCACCGCCTCGGCCGGGACCGGCGCGTCGAAACCGGCGCGGGTGGCGCCGTTGGCGAAGTCGTCGACCAGCGAACGCAGCCGGTCGAGCGCGCGCCCGGTGGCGGGATTCGACGGCGGGCGCGGCAGCAGCGCGTCGAGCAGGCCGAGCAGGCGCTCGCGCCAGGCGGACGGCGGCAGCGACTCGCCCAGCGCGCGCGCGTTGTGGGCCAGCACCCGCAGCAGGCGCACGAGGGTGTCGAGCGCGTCGAGCGCCCCGCCTTCGAGTTCCGGCATCGGCGCGACCAGCACGCCCGAGGCGGTCGGGATCGGCGCGTCGCTGCCGCTGGCGTGGCCGAGCAGCAGGCGGTCGAGCGCGAAGGCCCAGGTATAGGCATCGTCCTCCGGCGCATCGAAGCGGCGTCGATGCGCGGCATCGATGCCCCAGCGCGCGCCGGCCGCGGAGAGCCACAGCTGCAGGCGGTCGATATCGGCCGCCTCGAGGCGGTTGGCCTCGGCCAGCGGCGGGCTGGCGAGCAGGTCCAGTGTCTCGTGCAGGCCGAAGCGCGAGACCGGCAGCGCCAGCAGGCGCAGGAACACTTCGGCCAGCGGTTCGCCGGCCAGCGGGCTGGCGTCGGCGAGCGCATAGGGAATCGCGTCCTCCTGCGCGCGGCTGCCGAACACCGCTTCGAGGTAGGGCAGGTAGGGATCGATGTCCGGCGCCAGCACCGCGACCTCGCGCGGCTGCAGCGGCGGGTCGAAACGCGGGTCGTCGAACAGGCCGCGCAGCTGGTCGTGCAGCACCTGCAGTTCGCGCAGGCGGGTGTGGCAGGCATGCAGCTGCAGGCTGGGATCGGCGGGGTCGACCGCCTCGCGCAGCGGCCAGCCCGGCGCGCCGCGGCGATGGTAGAGGTCGGACTGCAGGCGGCGCAGCAGGCTGCCGTGCAGCGCGCCGCCACCTTCGCCCGGATCGGCATGCACCTCGAACTCGGCCGAGGCATGGACCACCTCGTAGCCGCCGATCATGCGCATGAAGTCGACGCCGGCCGCGCCCCAGCGCTGCAGCAGCGGGTTCTCCGCCTCGAGCGCCATGGACGCCCCGGTGCCGCCCTGGCGCCAGCGCTGCAGGTCGCCCCAGTAGTCGCGGGCCGGCGAGGGCACGAAGAAATGCAGGGTGCCGACCCGCGCCTGGGTGGCGATCACGCGCAGCACGTCAGGCGAGACGTTGAGCGTGGCGAAGGCCGAGAGCCGCGCCGGCAGGCCGGCGGGCAGCGGGCCGTCGGCCGCGCCGTGGCGGTCGAGGTACTGCTGGATGCGGCGCGCGCGATGCAGCCGGCCCTGGGCGACACGGCGCCAGAGGATGGCCTGCGGATCGGCAGGATCTGCCCCGGCCTCCCAGCGCAGCAGCCAGTCGCGGCGCCAGGCCTGGTATTTCTCGAACACGCCGGCCAGCTCGCCCGCCAGCGACCAGGCGCGCAGCGGGTCGTCGCCGGCGACATGCGCCGCGATCGCCGCCAGCGCCGGCTCGGCCAGCACCGCGCGGTCGGTCAGCGCCGCGTACAGGTGCCAGCGCAGCGCCACCGCGTCGAGTTCGTCGCGTACCACACCCGGCTCGACGCCGGCCGGCGGATTGGCGGCCAGCGCGCGTCCGACGAACTCGCCCGGGGTGAGGAACTCGATGTTGGCCGCGACGCCGTGCTCGGCGGCGAGCGTGGCCTGCAGCCAGCGGCGCATCGCGACCTGCGGGATCAGCACCACGTCCGGCTCCAGCAAGCCCTGGCCGGGGACCGGCGTGCGCAGCTCGGCGGCCAGCAGCCCCGCCAGCACGTCCAGGGCGTTGGAGTGGTAGAGGCGGAAGTCGGTCCGGGCGCGGGTCTGCATGGGCCCGGGCATTGTGCAGCAAGCCGTCGCGGCCCTTGAGACGCGGCCGGGCCGGGCACCGGGGTGGGTCCGGCGGGCTTTGGTGTTTATACTGCGGGGCTAGCTGCGGCTCCGTCTGCCGCGGGCAAAGGTGCTTTCGTGCGCAATTACGACCTCGAGTTCCTCAAGCGCTTCTCGCTGGTGATCGGCTTCCTCGTGCTGCTGACGCTGGGCCTGATCATCGCCGCCGCGTTCCTGCACCGCGCACTGCCGACGGAGGTCGATCCGGCCGCCGCCAGGCGCACCGAGAACCGCATCGCGCCGTCGGGCGCGGTCTACGCCGGCAGCACCGGCGCCGCGGCCCAGGCCGCTGCCGCCGCGGCCGCCGCCGCCCAGGCCGCGTCGCAGGTCGCCTATGGCGGCACCCTGGACGGCTCGGTGATCTACCAGAACCTGTGCGCGGGCTGCCACACCTCCGGCGCCGGCGGTGCACCGACCCTGGCCCGTGGCCAGTGGACCGCGCGCCTGGCCCAGGGCACCGAGACCCTGTACCGCCATGCGATCGAAGGCTTCACCGGCGAGACCGGCGTGATGCCCGCCAAGGGCGGCAACCCCGCGCTGACCGCCGAGCAGGTGGAAGCCACGGTCGACTGGATGGTCGACAACCTGCAGTAATCGCGACCGCCCGGGCGGTCGCCGCAACGCCGCCCCCGGGGCGGCGTTTTCGTGTCCGCGCTACGAGAAACCGGAATGGCCCTGTCCAGTTCCCTGTCGCCGCTCGCATTGGCCGCCCTGCTCGCGGCCTGCGGCACGCCCGCGGTCGAGTCTCCCGCCACCGTGCCGGCGCGCGCCGACGGCGTGCTCGCCATCGGCCAGGTCCAGGGCCGCGGCGAGGCGAGCCCCCTGCTCGACCGCACGGTCATGGTCGAGGGCGTGGTCACCGGCAACTTCGGCCGCCACCTCGGCGGCTGGTTCGTGCAGGACGCGGGCGATGGCGACACGGCCACCTCCGACGCCGTCTTCGTGGTCGCCGATGTCGATCCTGGCCTGCGCGCCGGCCAGCGGGTGCGCGTGCGCGGCCGGGTGGTCGAACATGGCGAACGCGCGCGCGGCACCCTGACCACGCTGCAGGCAGCCTCGATCGAGCCGCTGGGCGAGGGCCAGGCCCCGGCGCCGGTGGCGCTGTCCGCACCGCCGGCCGACTGGGAGCCGCTGGAAGGCATGCGCGTGCGCATCGACACCCCGCTCGTCATCGGCGGCCAGCACGAGCTGTCGCGGCGCGGCGTGCTGCACGCCAGCTTCGGCGAGCGCCTGCGCACGCCCACCGAACTCGCGCCGCCCGGCCCCGATGCGGCCCGGGTCGCGGCCGACAACGCCCGCCGCCGGCTGCTGCTCGACGATGCCCGCGCGGACGAGCGGCCGTCCAGGATCTGGTACCTCGACGGCGCGCCCGCGCCGCGCTCGGGCAGCCTGGTCCATGGCGCCGAAGGCATCGTCGAGCAGCGCTGGGGCGAGTGGCGCCTGCAGCTGACCGCGGTGCCGCACATCGAGGCCGCGCCGCGCCCGGACGCTCCCTCCGTGCCGGGCCGCGTGCGCCTGGCCTCGTTCAACCTGGGCAACCTGTTCAACGGCGACGGCCGCGGCGGCGGCTTTCCGACTCCGCGCGGCGCCCGTACCGAGGCCCAGTGGCAGGCGCAGCTGGCCCGCGCCGTCGCGACCCTGCGCGAACTGGACCCGCACGTGGCCGCGCTGATGGAGCTGGAGAACGACGGCGACGGCCCGGAATCGACCATCGCCCAGCTGGTGGAAGCGCTCAACGCCGGCGGCGGCGACTGGGCCTTCGTGCGCACGGGCAACGGTCCCGGCAGCGATGCGATCCGGGTCGGGCTCATCTACCGCAGCGCGCGGCTGCGCCCCGAGGGCGCGCCCGCCACCCTGCGCAGCGGCCCCTTCGGGCGCAACAGCCGGGTGCCCCTGGCCCAGGCCTTCGTGCCGGTGGTGCAGGGTCGCGACGCCGGTCCGGCGTTCGTGGTCGTGGCCAACCACTTCAAGTCCAAGGGCTGCGGCGAAGCCGGCGGCGACAACGCCGACCAGGGCGACGGCCAGGCCTGCTGGAACCCGGTGCGGGTCGAGTCCGCGCGCCTGCTGGACCAGTGGCTGGGCAGCGATCCCACCAGAACCGGCAGTGATCTTGTCGCCATCGTGGGCGATCTGAACGCCTACGCGCAGGAAGACCCGCTGCGCCTGCTGCGCGGCGAGGGCTGGGTGGATGCGCTGGCGGCAATCGCGACGCAGCGCCACAGCTTCGTGTTCGACGGCATGGCCGGACGGCTGGACCACGTGCTGCTGAGTCCGGCGCTGGCCGGGCGCCTGGCGGGCGCGGCCATCTGGCACAGCAATGCCGACGAGCCGGCCAGCGCCCGCGACCGCGGCGAGGCCGGCGCGAGCGCCCTGCCCTGGCGCAGCTCCGACCACGATCCGCTGCTGGTCGGCCTGGACCTCTGAGACCTGGCGCATGCTCGCCTGGCCTGCGCAGGGCCGCGGGTATCATTCGGCCATGCCCTCGCATCCCGACATGCCCGCCGAAGGCGGCAGCCTGCTGCTCCCCGGCCCCGCCGGCGCGCTGGAGGTGGCCGTCGATCCGCCCGAGGGCGACGCCCCCGCCCTGCCGCTGGTGGCCATCGTCTGCCATCCGCTCCCGACCGAGGGCGGCACCATGCACAACAAGGTGGTGACCATGGCCGCGCGCGCCCTGCGCGAGTCGGGCGCCACCACGGTGCGCTTCAACTTCCGCGGCACCGGCCAGTCGCAAGGCGAGTTCGACAACGGCGACGGCGAGCTGGACGACCTGCGCGCGATCGCGGCCTGGGTGCGCGCGCAGCGGCCCGGCCATGCGCTGTGGCTGGCTGGCTTCAGCTTCGGCGCCTATGTCTCGCTGCGCGCGGCGGCCGAACTGCAGCCGGGGCTGCTGATCTCGATCGCGCCGCCGGCGGGGCGCTGGGACTTCCAGGCCATCGACCTGCCCACCATGCCCTGGCTGGTGATCCAGGGCGAGGCCGACGAGATCGTCGATCCGCAGGCGGTGTACGACTGGCTGGAGCGCAGCGGCGCCCAGGCCGAACTGGTGCGCATGCCCGACACCAGCCACTTCTTCCACCGCAAGCTGATCGACCTGCGCGGCGCGATCCGCCACGGCGTACGCGCCTACCTGCCGCCCGCCGATGTCTGAGCCGGACGCGGCACCGCCGTCGGCGCGCTACCTGGCCGGCGTCGAACGCGGCGAGTGGGGCGATGATCCCGCCCAGCGCGAGGCGCTGCGGGCGCTGGACCGCATCCACGCGGCACTGCTGCAGCCGGAGCCGCGGGGCATGTTCGCGCGCCTGCTCGGCCAGCGCGCCGAGGTGCCGCAGGGCCTGTACCTGTGGGGTGGCGTGGGCCGCGGCAAGACCTTCCTGGTCGATCTGTTCTACGCCGGCCTGCCCCTGCCCGAGGTCCGCGGCGCCAGCCTGGCCAGCGGCGCGCTGCCGCAGCGCGCCCCCGCGCGCGGCCCCGCCGGCAAGCGCCGCACCCACTTCCACCGCTTCATGCGCAGCGTGCACGCGCAGCTGCGCGCCCACGGCGGCGAGCGCGACCCGCTGGCGACGATCGTGCACGACTGGCGCCGGCAGATGCGCGTGCTGGTGCTGGACGAGTTCTTCGTCAACGACATCGGCGACGCGATGATCCTGGCGCGGCTGCTCGAGCGCATGTTCGCCGAGGGCATCGTGCTGGTGACCACCTCCAACGTCGACCCGCCCGACCTGTACCGGGACGGCCTGCAGCGCGCGCGCTTCCTGCCGGCGATCGAGCTGCTGCAGCGCCACTGCCAGGTCGTGTACCTGGACAGCGACACCGACTACCGGCTGCGTGCGCTGACCCGCTCGCCGGTGTACCGCGCGCCGCTGGACGCGCAGTCCGACGCCTGGCTGGACACGCGCTGGCGCGAACTCGGCGGCGACGATGCGCATCGCGACGCCGGCATCGAGATCGACGGTCGCCGCATCCCGGTGCGCGCGCGCTGCAAGGACATGGCCTGGTTCGATTTCGCGGCCCTGTGCGAAGGCCCGCGCGGCACGACCGACTACATCGAGATCGCGCGCGAGTTCCATACCCTGCTGCTGGGCGGCATCCCGGTGTTCGACGAGTCCCGCAACGACGCGGCGCGGCGGTTCGTGCACCTGGTCGACGAGCTCTACGACAGCCAGGTCAACCTGGTCTGTACCGCCGCCGCGCCCGCGCATGCGCTGTACGCGGGCGAGCGGCTGGCGGGCGCGTTCGAGCGCACCGCCTCGCGCCTGGTCGAGATGCAGGGCGCGGAGTACCTGGCGGCCGAGCACCGCGGCGGCTGAGGGCGCCGGACGGCCGGATCCGCGCCCGCGCGAAGGACATCCGCGGGCGCATGGCGCCGACGTCAGGCCGGCGGCGCAGGCCACTACATTTTCGGTTGACCGCACCCGGGGACCCCACTATCTTGTGGCCGTCGGTTCTCCGCGCCTGGCGCGGGGATGAAAAGGGAAGCCCGGTGACGCCCGTCCATCGCGACGCGGCCAGTCCGGCACTGCCCCGCAGCGGTAACCGGGAACGAACCCGCCACCAGCACTGGAGCCTGCGCTCCGGGAAGCGGCGGGGGAGGTGGACGCCCCAGGCGTTCCGGACCCGGGAGTCCGAAGACCTGCCGACAGCCGCGCGCATGCACGCCGCGCGGTGCCGGCCGCGGAATCTCCGGGGGGAGATGGCTGGTGGAGCAGTCCGGGCCGCGCCCTGCGCCGTCCCGGGTTCTGCGACGCCGCTTGTCCACCCTGCCTCCAACGCCACGCCCGCCTGCGAGGGACAGGCCGGTCGTGCGACACCGCGGAGGACGCATGCCCCAGATCCACGACACCCCAGACACCGTCGCCACCGCCAGCGCGGGCCGGAACCGGGCGACGACGCCCGGCGAGCCCGCCGATGCCGCCCGCGCGCCATCGGACGGCGCCGACGGCGGCGACACGATCCCCACCCCGCGGGCCGACGCCACGCCCGGGGCCGACGCGGCCACCGGCCAGTGCGTCGACACCTGGATCACCAAGGAAGCCGGCAACCGCCGCATGCCGTTCGACCGCGCCCGGCTTGAGCGTGCCATCGACCGCGTCCATGCCGAGTTCCCCGCGCTCGACGTCACCGACTACAAGCGCAGCGTGCTGGGCTTCGTCGAGCGCAAGGAGGCGCTCAGCGCCGACGACCTCACCGACCACCTGATCCGCGAGGCCGAGGCCCGGGTCGACGTGGCCGCGCCGGAATGGGAGCTGTTCGCCGCGCGCCTGTACCTGCACCGGCTGTACAAGCGCGCCAGCCGCAACCGCTTCTACGACGTCGAGCAGAAGTACGGCTCCTACGTCGGCCTGCAGGAATCGCTGGCCGACCGCAACATCTATTCCAACGACATCCTGCGCGCCTACTCCAAGGAGGAGCTGCAGGACGCCGCGCGCATGATCGATCCGGATCGCGACCGGCTGTTCGCGTACAACGGCCTGTACCTGCTGGCCACGCGCTACCTGGCCACCGACCACGCGCGCAATGTCTACGAGCTGCCGCAGGAGCGCTGGCTGACCATCGCCCTGTACCTGATGCAGGACGAACGCCCGCGCGAGCGCCGCATGCAGCTGGTGGGCGAGGCCTACTGGGCGCTCTCGAACCTGTTCATGACGGTGGCCACGCCGACCCTGCAGAACGCGGGCAAGGTGGGCGGCCAGCTGTCGAGCTGCTTCATCGACACCGTCGACGATTCGCTGCAGGGCATCTACGACTCCAACACCGACATCGCCCGCGTGTCCAAGGGCGGCGGCGGCGTGGGCGCCTACCTCGGCTACGTGCGCGCCGCCGGCGCGCCGATCCGCGGCGTGCCCAACTCCTCCGGCGGCGTGGTGCCGTGGATCAAGCAGCTCAACAACACCGCGGTGTCGGTGGACCAGCTCGGCCAGCGCAAGGGCGCGGTGGCGGTGTACCTGGACATCTGGCACCGCGACATCGAGGCCTTCCTCGACCTGCGCCTCAACAACGGCGACCAGCGCCTGCGCGCGCACGACGTGTTCACCTCGGTCTGCATCCCCGACCTGTTCATGGAGGCGGTGGAGCGCCGCGGCGACTGGTACCTGTTCTGCCCGTACGAGGTGAAGCGGGTGAAGGGCTGGTACCTGCAGGACTTCTACGACGAAACGCGGGGCGCGGGCAGCTTCCGGGCAAGGTACGAGGAAGTCGTCGCCGACGAACGCATCCCGCGCAGGACCGTCAAGGCGATCGACCTGTTCAAGCGGATCATGGTCTCGCAGCTGGAGACCGGCAACCCGTTCATGTTCTACCGAGACGAGGTCAACCGGAAGAACCCGAACAGGCACGCCGGCATGGTGTACTCGTCAAACCTGTGCACCGAGATCCTGCAGAACATGAGCCCGACCCGGCTCATGCAGGAAATCATCTCCGGCAACCAGATCGTGACCACGAAGCAGGCCGGCGATTTCGTGGTCTGCAACCTGTCCTCGATCAACCTCGGCCGCGCCGTCGTCCCGCAGGATGGCCAGGGCGACCTGATCACCGACGTTCTGGAGCGGCTGATTCCGATCCAGGTGCGCATGCTCGACAACGTGATCGAGCTCAACGCGCTCCCGGTGCCGCAGGCGACCATCACCAACCGCAAGTACCGCGCGATCGGGCTGGGCACGTTCGGCTGGCACCACCTGCTGGCGCTCAAGGGCATCCACTGGAACGATCCCGAGGCCGAAGGCTTCAGCGATGCGCTGTACGAGCGGATCAACTTCCTGACCATCCAGGCCAGCATGGAACTGGCGAAGGAAAAAGGCACCTATCCGGCGTTCACCGGCAGCGACTGGCACACCGGCGCCTACTTCCGCGACCGCGGATACGTCTCACCGCAGTGGCTGGACCTGGCGGCGCAGGTGGCGGTGAACGGCCTGCGCAACGGCTGGCTGCTGGCGGTGGCGCCGAACATGTCGACCGCGCAGATCGCCGGCAGCACCGCCTCGATCGACCCGATCTACTCGGCCTTCTACTACGAGGAAAAGAAGGACTATCGCCGGCCGGTGGCGGCGCCGGGGCTGTCGCTGGAGACCTGGCCGTACTACGGAAAGGGCGCCTACCAGGTCGACCAGTTCGCCTCGGTGCGCCAGAACGCGCGACGCCAGCGCCATGTCGACCAGTCAGTCAGCTTCAACTTCTACGTGCCCGCGACGATCCGCGCCTCGACCCTGCTGGAGCTGCACATGACGGCGTGGCGGGAAGGGCTGAAGACGACGTACTACGTGCGCTCGAACGATATCGATATCGACGAGTGCGAATGGTGCAGTAGCTAAAGCGCATTCGCGCTTTCGCTTCCACGGTTCGCATGGCGAACCGTGGACCCTGCACTCATCGAACAGCCACACCCCTGCGCCTTCGGCGCGCCCCCCTGACTCAGGGGGGCTTTCCTCCCGACAGATCCGTTCGCCCGCAATCGGAGAAGAGCAAGCCAATCATGTCCGCCACCGCACCGCTCACCCGTACCCCGCTCGAGCGCATCCGCATCCTCGAGCCGCGCCATCCGAACCGCTCGACCGGGATCATCAACGGCCGCACCTCGGGCATCCTCAACTGGAACGACATTCCGTATCCGTCGTTCTACCGCGCCTACAAGGAGCTTTCGACCAACTTCTGGATCCCCGACGAGGTCGACATGAAGGGCGATGCGCGCCAGTACGGCGAGCTGTCGGCGCGCGAGAAGTACGCCTTCGATTCGATCATCGGCCTGCTGGCCACGCTCGACTCGCCGCAGACGCGCTTCATCTACAACGTCGCCGAGTACATCACCGACCCGGCCGCGCACGCCAACGCCGCGATCATCGGCCAGCAGGAGGTGATCCACAACGAGAGCTACAGCTACGTGCTGGCCTCGATCACCGACCTGGCCAACCAGAACCGGATCTTCGAGATCGCGCGCACCCATCCGACCATCCTGCGCCGCAACGCGCCGATCATGGCGTCCTACGACGACTTCATGCGCGAGAAGACCGCCGAGACCCTGCTGCGTTCGCTGATCCAGTCCTCGATCCTCGAGGGCATCAACTTCTATTCCGGCTTCGCCTACTTCTACAACCTGGTGCGGCAGAACCGGATGACCGGCACCGGCAAGATCATCAGCTTCATCAACCGCGACGAGCTGGCCCACACCAAGTTCATCAGCGAGGTGATCCGCGCCATCGTCGGCGAGAACCCGGAGCTGCAGACCGACGAACTGGCCGACTACGTGCACACGGCCTTCGCCCACGCGATCGAGCTGGAGACGCAGTGGACCGGCGAGGTGCTCGACGGCATCGACGGCATCGACGTCGACGAGATGATCCGCTACGTGAAGTACCGCGCCAACAAGATGGCCGGCATGCTCGGCATCGAGCAGCTGTACCCCGGCGCCGGCGACAACGTGATGCCCTGGATCCGCGCCTACGCCGACAACTTCACCGAGACCAAGACCGACTTCTTCGAGATGCGCAATGCCTCGTACAAGAAGACCAATGCGGACAACGGTTTCGACGATCTGTGATTCGGGCGTGATTGGTGATTGGTGATTGGTGATTGGTGATTGGTGATTCGATGAAGCGTGAGTATGTCCGGCAACCCACGACCGCAAATCGCAGCATGCGCATCCTGATTGCCTTCGCTTCGCTCAGCGGCAACACGCGCGACCTCGCGCGGATGGTGCGCGCGCGCTGCCAGTTGCGCGGGCATGCGGTGAGCTGGGTCGAGGCCGACATCGCCGGGCTCGCCGCAGCCGGCGCCGACCCGCGCCATGACGCCTACCTGCTTGGCGCCTGGACCGACAACGGCGGACGCACGCCGGCGGAGATGAAGCGCTTCATCGCCGAACTGGTCGAGGCGGTGGGCAAGCCGCGCCATGTCGCGGTCTTCGGCACCGGCGAGACCCAGTGGGGCGAGGCCTACTACTGCGGCGCAGTGCGGCGAATGGCGCGCTTCTTCGGCTCGCCCCATCCGCGACTGGAGATCGAGCAGATGCCGCACGGCGCGCGCGACGCGCACCGGATCCAGCAATGGACGGACCAGATCCTGACATCCATCGAGAACACGCCCGATGCAGACCCTGCACGCATCATCGCCTGACGACTATTTCGCCACCCTCGCCGCGCACCCGCGCCTGCTGGTGGACTACTACAAGGACGACTGCCCCGGCTGCCGGATGCTGGACATGTCGCTGCAGAAGTTCGCCGGCGAGTCCGCCGCCGCGGGACTGGTCCTGCTCAAGGTCAAGCTGGAGACGGTGGGCGAGGAATTCTTCCGCGCGCTCGGGCTGCGCCAGACGCCCACGCTCGCGCTGTTCGACCGCGGCGCCGAGGCCAGGCGGCTGCCCGGGTTCCAGGCGCCCGGCCAGATCCTGCGCGAGGTACAGCTGTGGCTGCCGGTCGCCGAACCGGTGGACGCATAGACGCGCCCACGCCGTGCGCGCATGCGGCCGGAGGACGCCGGAGCGCGCATGCCCGGACCGTGCTGCGCGATCGCAAGGCCCCGCGTCCGCTCTGGCGGCATGGATGACCCGGCGGCTTCTCGATGTCCCGCGCTTCGCGCGGGACACGGTGGTCGCCGCGCCTGCGGGGCAGGACCTCCGGCGGCATCCGGCACGGCCGCTGGCCGCAGCGTTGTCGGCGTGCTGGACGACGGCCCGCGGTGCAGTGGGAGCGGGCATGGCCGGCGCCCTGCGCCCCCTTGCGCGCGAGGCTGCACCGTGACGGCACGCTGGACGGGGCGGATGCTGCGCTCACGCCGCGTTGGCGGGCGCGCCGCGATCCTGCCGTCCCGGCCGGCGGCGGCCATTGGCGAAGGCGCGACGTGGACGAGACCAGCCCCACCATGACCCATCTCTTCGAGCAGCTGGGCCTGGATGCCGGCCCGGAGGCGATCGCCGGCTTCATCGGCGCGCACCAGCTGCCTGGCGAGGTGCACGTCCACGAGGCGCCGTTCTGGAACGCGGGCCAGCGACAGTTCCTGGCCGAGAGCATCGGCGCCGACGCGAAGTGGGCCATCGTGGTCGACCAGCTCAACGAGTCGCTGCACGCTGACGCGGTCCGGCACCAGACGGGATTCTGACGGGGCGCCTTTCGTTGCCGGCGCAACCGAAACTGCGGGCATCCCCGTCGCTGTGACATAGTCCCGCGCCCGCCTTCCGCCGCGACGCGATGTCCCGCGACCACATCCTGACCCTGTCCTGCCCCGACCGCACCGGCATCGTCCACGGCGTGTCGGGCCTGCTGTTCGAGCATGGCTGCAACATCATCGACGCCCAGCAGTTCGGCGATCCCGAATCCGGGCGCTTCTTCCTGCGCGTACATTTCGACGTGCCGGCGAGTACGCCGGTGGACACGGTGCGCGAGGCCTTCGCGCCGCTGGCCGCCGCGCACGCCATGGACTGGGCCATGCACGACGCGCGCAGGCGCGCGCGCCTGCTGGTGCTGGTGAGCCGGCAGGGCCACTGCCTCAACGACCTGCTGTTTCGCACCCACAGCCGGCAGCTGCGCGCCGACATCGCCGCGGTGGCCTCCAACCACGCCGATTACGCCCGGCTGGCCGGCAGCTACGGCGTGCCGTTCCACCATTTCCCGGTGGACGCCGGCACGCGCGAGGCGCAGGAGCAGCGGATCCTCGACCTGGTCGAGCGCGAGCGCATCGACCTGGTCGTGCTGGCGCGCTACATGCAGATCCTCTCGCCGCGGCTGTGCGAGGCGCTGGCCGGGCGCGCGATCAACATCCACCACAGCTTCCTGCCCAGCTTCAAGGGCGCGCAGCCCTACCACCAGGCGCACGCGCGCGGGGTCAAGATCATCGGCGCCACCGCGCACTACGTGACGCCCGACCTCGACGAAGGCCCGATCATCGACCAGGACGTGGCCCACGTGGACCACGCGATGACCCCGGCGGCGCTGATCCGCATCGGCAGCGACGTCGAGTCGCGGGTGCTGGCGCGCGCGGTGCGCCTGCACGTGGAGCACCGGATCCTGCTCAACGGCCATCGCACGGTGGTGTTCCGCTGACGCCCCCACGCTGCGCGGCGCGTCAGCAGATCCACAGCATCGCGTTCGCAGCGACGCATATTCCGGGGCACCCGGGGGCCGCAGCACGGTCCGCCGCGTGCTGCACGGCGCCTCCGGGTCCAGACGAAGATCGCGCGGTCCCGCCCGTCCGGAAGGTCCGGCCTTGACCGACGCCCCAACCAGGCGTACCGTCCACGCCGCCAAGGTATGTATCGCTTAATCTCGATAGAGCGATATGTTCAAAAGGGAAGCCGGTAGGACCCCCGGGTCGAAGCCGGCACTGCCCCGCAGCGGTATGTGGAAACGACCTTCGCCATGAAGCACTGGGCCATGCCCGGGAAGCGGCGAACAGTAGGAAGGGCGAGAACCGTCCTGTGTCCACGAGTCCGAAGACCTGCCTGGCCGGAGAACGATCTCCGTCGACCTGGCGCCCGTGGGAGGTGCGGGGAGCCGTGCCCCTCGACCGGGCGCGTGTCTTCGCGCGTGTCTCACGGCTCCGAATCGCCCGAGGGGGCGACCACGAATCGAGGATGACACGCACATGACCACCGTATGCAACCTGGGCTTCCCGCGCATCGGCCTGCGACGGGAGCTGAAGAAGGCTGTCGAAGCCTACTGGCGCGGCGACGCCACCGCCGCACAGCTGCACGACCAGGCCAGGACACTCCGGCTGAGGCACTGGCAGCTCCAGCACGCCACTGGCGCGGACGTCGTGCCCTGCAACGATTTCTCGCTGTACGACCACGTGCTGGACACGGCCGTGCTGTTCGACGCCGTCCCGCAGCGTTACAGGTCGCTGCTCGAATCGGACCCCCTGCGCGGCTACTTCGCGATGGCGCGCGGCGACCAGCGCGATGGGCTCGACCTGCCTGCGCTGGAAATGACCAAGTGGTTCGACACGAACTACCACTACCTGGTCCCGGAACTCGAGGCTCGACAGTCGTTCCGGCTGCGCGGCGACAAGCCGGTCGCCGAGTTCATCGAGGCGCGCGACGCAGGCGCGAAGGCACGCCCGGTGCTGCTGGGTCCAGTGAGCTTCCTGCTGCTGTCCAAGTGCGTCGATGGCAGTCGGCCGCTGGAGCTGCTGCCGGCGCTGCTGCCTGTCTACGCGCAACTGCTGGTTGCGCTGCGACGCGCGGGCGCCGAGTGGGTGCAACTGGATGAGCCCTGCCTGGTGCTCGACCTCGACGAAGATGCGGCCCAGGCCTTCCAGCATGCCTACGCTGTGCTCACAAAAGCCGGCGGGCCGAAGCTGCTGCTGGCGACGTATTTCGGGCCGCTCGGACCGCGCCTGCCGCTTGCCGCATCGCTGCCGGTCGATGGCCTGCACGTGGATCTGGTGCGTGCGCCCGAGCAGCTGGACGCGGTGCTGGACGCACTGCGCGTGGAGTGTGTGCTGTCGCTGGGGGTTGTCGACGGGCGTAACATCTGGCGGACCGATCTCGATCGGGCGGTGACGCTTGTCCGCTCGGCCGCGGACAGAATCGGCAACGACCGCCTGCAGGTGGCGCCCTCGTGTTCGCTGCTGCACGTCCCCATCGACGCGAGCCTCGAAACCGGGCTGGCGGGCGAACTGCGCGGCTGGCTCGCCTTCGCCAGGGAGAAGATCGGCGAGCTGCGCGTGATGGCCGACGCCGTGAACGGCCTCGCATCGGCCGGCGCCACGCTGGAGCTCGCGCGCGAGCGTCTCCAGGCCCGCCGCGGCTCGCGCCGTGTCCACCGTCCCGAGGTGGCCGCGCGGGTCGCCGGCGTGTCGCCGGACGAGACCCGCCGCGCGACGCCCTACGCCCAGCGGAGCAGGCTGCAGCAAGACCGCCTGCAGCTGCCGCCATTCCCGACCACAACGATCGGGTCGTTTCCCCAAACCCCTGAGATTCGCAAGGCGCGCGCCGCGTTCAGGGCTGGTCGGCTGGACGGGGCGGCGTACGAGGCCTTCCTCGAAGCGCAGACCGCGCGCTGCGTCGAGGCCCAGGAGCGTCTCGGCATCGACGTGCTGGTGCACGGCGAGTTCGAACGCAACGACATGGTCGAATACTTCGGCGAACAACTGGAAGGATTCGCCTTTACCCGCAATGGCTGGGTGCAGAGCTACGGCTCGCGCTGCGTGAAACCGCCGATCATCTACGGCGACGTGTCGCGTCCCGCGCCGATGACGGTGCGCTGGTCGACGCACGCGCAGTCGCTCACGCGCCGGCCGATGAAGGGCATGCTCACCGGCCCGGTGACGATGCTGCAGTGGTCGTTCGTGCGCGACGACCAGCCGCGCGCCGAGACCTGCCGGCAGATCGCGATCGCCCTGCGGGACGAAGTGGAGGACCTGGAGGCGGCGGGCATCGGCATCATCCAGGTCGACGAACCCGCTCTGCGCGAAGGCCTGCCCCTGCTGCGCCAGGACTGGGGCGAGTACCTCGGCTGGGCGGTGGAATGTTTCCGCATCACCACCGCGTCGGTGGGCGATTGCACGCAGATCCACACCCACATGTGCTATTCCGAGTTCAACGACATCATCGAAGCGGTCGCGGCGATGGATGCGGACGTGATCTCGATCGAAACCTCCCGCTCGCGCATGGAACTGCTGGATGCGTTCGTGCGGTTCCGCTATCCCAATGCGATCGGACCGGGCATCTACGACATCCATTCGCCGCGCGTGCCCGACCGCCGGGAAATGAGCGAACTGCTGCGCAAGGCCATGTCGGTCATCCCTGCCGACCAGCTCTGGGTCAATCCGGACTGCGGGCTCAAGACCCGCGGCTGGACCGAAACGATGGCCGCGCTTGAGGCGATGGTCGCGGCGGCCCGGGCGCTGCGCTCGGGCCAGGCCGCAGCGTAGGCGCCACGGCCTCCCGGCCGGATCACTCCTAGGCCAGCGATGCACCCACCGCGTTCAATGCGGCGCGCGTGGGTGCGTCGCCCTCCGGCGTCACCGGTCGGGTGAGCTGCCACAGGAAGCGCACGCGGAACCCGGCCTCGACCGCATCCTGCGCCGACCACAGCACGCAGTAGTCGCGCGCCAGGCCGCACATGTGCAGCTCCTCGATGCCGCGCTCGCGCAGCCAGCCGGCCAGGCCGGTCGGCGGGCGACTGCCGTCCGGGCCGATGTTCTCGCGCAGGGCGCTGTAGGAATCGACCTGGGGGTTGCTGCCCTTGCGCAGGACCAGGTCGAGCGGGCTCCAGTCCACGCGCGGATCCAGCGCCGCGCCCGGCGTGCCCTGCACGCAGTGGTCGGGCCACAGCACCTGGGGATGGCCGTGCAGTTCGACGGTGTCGAACGGCCGGCGGCCGGCATGGCTGGAAGCGAACGAGGCGTGTCCCGGCGGATGCCAGTCCTGGGTGGCGACCACGGTGCGGTAGCGGCGCGAGGCCAGCAGTCCGGCGATGCCCGGCACCACCGCATCGCCCTCGTGGCAGGGCAGGGCGCCGCCGGGCATGAAGTCCGGCTGCAGGTCGATGACGAGCAGGGCGGTGGTGTCGGGATGTTGCGACATCGGTCAGCCCTCGGAGCCCGGCGCGATGCCGGGCTCCGCGTGCGTCAGGCGATCGAAGCCTGGTAGATCGACTCGATCGACGCGTCCAGCGCCTGGTTGTAGGCCGCATCGTCCTGCTGCGCACTCAGGCCTTCGGTCAACGCGCGGCTGAAGCTGGCAATCACACCCGGGTTGCGGGCCAGGCGGGCGTTGGCCTCGTCGCGGCTGTAGCCGCCCGACAGCGCCACCACCTTGAGCACGGCCGGATGGTCGACCAGTTCCTGGAAGTAGCCGTCCACCTCGGGCAGGGTCAGCTTGAGCATCACCGGGGTGGCCGGATCGATCTTGTCCAGGCGCGCGAGCAGGCCCTGCTTGAGCGCGACCTCGATCGCCTGCTTGTCGACCGACTTGATGTCGACTTCCGGTTCGATGATCGGCACCAGGCCGGCGTCGAGCACCTGCTGGCCGAGTTCGAACTGCTGGTCCAGCACCGCGGCGATGCCCTGGGCGTTGTTGGCCTTGATGACCGAACGCTCCTTGGTGCCGAACACGCCCCTGGTCTTGGCCCGCGCCAGCAGGTCGGCCAGGCCCGGGATCGGCTTCATCAGCTGCACGCCGTCGGCCTCGTCGGCCAGGCCCTTGTCGATCTTCAGGAACGGCACCACGCCCTTGTCTTCCCACAGGTAGGCGACCGCGTTCTTGCCGGCGAAATCCTCGTCCATGGTGCGCTCGAACAGGATCGCGCCGAGCACGCGCTCGCCGCTGAAGGCCGGGCTGGTGACGATGCGGGTGCGCATCGCGTGGACCTGGTCGAACATCTCCTGCTCGTTCGAATACGCCGATTCGTCGACGCCGTAGAGCTTGAGCGCCTTGGGCGTGCTGCCGCCGCTCTGGTCGAGCGCGGCAATGAAGCCCTTGCCGGAGGCGATGCGGTCGCGTTGCTGGGGATTGATGGCCACGGTCGGGGTGTTCCTGTGCGATGGCGGGACATGCGCCGGAGCCGGGCATGATAGCGCCGCCCGCCGGCGGCTGCCGCCAGGAGGGAGCCCCGGACGCTGCGGCAATGCGCGCGCGGCGGGCGCCGCCGCCGCGGCCGCTCAGGCCTCGCGGTCTTCGGCCTCGCCGGCCGCTGCCGCCGCGAGGATCTCGCCGCTGTGCTGGCCCAGGGTGGGCGCGGCGAAGGGCTCGGGTCCCGGCGTGCGGCCGAAGCGGATCGGCCGCGCCACGCCGCGGTAGCTGCCCAGCACCGGATGCGGGATCTCGGCGATCATGCCCTCGGCCAGCACCTGCGGATGGTCGAACATGTCCTCGACCTGGCGCGCCGCGGCGCAGGGCACCTCGTCGGCGAAGATCCGCTCCCACTCCAGCGCGGCGTGCGCCTGCAGCGCCCGGTGCAGCTGCGGCAGGATCTCGTCGGCGTGCAGGGCGCGCTTGCGCACGCTGTCCAGGCGCGGGTCGTCGGCCAGCGCGTGCAGCCCGGTCTTCTCGCACAGCGCGCGCCAGAAGCGCGGCGTGTTCGCCGAGATGTAGAGGAAGCCCTCGCGCGTGGGATGGATGCCGGTCACGCCGCCCGAGCGCATGTCGCGGCTGATGTCGTGCCCCTCCCCCTGCGCCCAGACCATGCGCGCGGACTGCATGGTCAGCGCGCTGCGCAGCAGCGACACGCCCACGTACTGGCCCTGGCCGCTGCGCTCGCGCTCGTACAGCGCCGAGGACACGCCTGCGGCCAGCAGCGCGGCGGCGTAGTAGTCCACCACCGAGCCGTAGATCAGCTCCGGCGGGCCGCCGCGCTTGCCCTGCATGGCGCACATGCCGGTCATGGTCTGCAGCACCTGGTCGTAGCCGGCCTTGTCCTTCATCGGCCCGGTCTCGCCGTAGCCGGTGACGGCGCAGTAGACCAGGCGCGGATGCAGCGCCGACAGCGACTGGTAGCCGATGCCCAGCCGCTCGGGCACGCCGGGGCGGAAGTTGTGCACCAGCACGTCGGTCTCGCGCAGCAGCCGGTAAAGCACGGCGCGCTCGTCCTCGCGCTTGAGGTCCAGCACCACCCCGCGCTTGCTGCGGTTCACGCCGAGGAAGGCGCGGCTCTCGGCCTCCAGGGTGGAGGGATAGTTGCGCAGGTTGTCGCCGCCGGGCGGCTCGACCTTGATCACGTCCGCGCCCTGGTCGGCCAGCAGCGAGCAGCCGTAGGGCCCGGCGATGTAGGCGCTCAGGTCGAGCACCCGCACGCCGGACAGCGGACCGGCATCGCCGCCGCGGCCGTGGTGGAAGACAGGACTCAACGGGGCCTCCAGCGGGTCGTCCATGGTCGTGGATGCGCAAGTCTTGCCGATGCACCGGCGGCGTGACAGCGCGGGCGCCTATCTTCAGCGCACAGGGAATCTTGCTTGAGCGCGGGCATCGTCACAGCGCGCCGCAGTCGTCTTCGGCGCGGCCGTCCGGCGTGGGCGCCAGGTGCAGCCAGGTGAGGCGCCAGCTGCGGTCGCGCCGGTCGCCGATCGCGTACCAGGGCGCGAACTCCAGCGGCGCGCGATCGTCGAAATGCAGGCGCAGGCGGACGGCGTGCGCGCCTTGCGCCGGCGGCAGCTCCTCGATCCGCAGCGCGGCGTCGTCTTCTGGCAGGCGCACGGTTTCGCGCGGCTTGTAGCCGTCGACCAGGCCGGTGGCATAGGCCAGCGGACCGCGCGACAGCGCCAGCCAGGCGTTGTGCAGCACCTGCTGGCGCACCGGCGAGCCGTCGGGCGCGCGCGACTCCTGCACGTTGCGGTGCACGCGGCGGTGCACGCGCGGGCGCATCGGCAGCGCCAGCAGCAGCGCATCGCCGGGCGACCATGTGCGTTCGACGTCGGCGTATTCGCCGGCGACCACGCCGGCAGCGGGTTCGCCGCCGACCGCCAGCGTCGCGCCGTCGGCCCAGGCGGGCACGCGCAGGCGCAGGCGGAAATGCGCGGGCGCGTCGGACTCGACCTCGATGTGCACGCTGCCATCGAAGGGATAGCCGGTGCGCTGGCGCAACCGCACGCTGCCGCCTCCCGGCAGCGGCAGCCGCGCCTCGCCCGGGCCGAGCAGGTTGACCACCACGCCGGCGTCGTCGTGCGCCCAGGCCACCGCCGGCAGCTCCTCCAGCGCCATCGCGCCGCTGGACTTGCAGCAGCGCCAGTAGTTGGTGTGGATGCGGCGGCCGTTGGCGTAGGAGTAGTAGACCCAGTTTTCCCCGTCGGGCGCCTGCGCGCCGAGCAGGTCGTTGTAGGCGCTGCGCTCGATCTCCTCGGCATAGCGCGCCTGCCCGGTGATCGCCAGCAGCTCGCGGTTGAGCTGGATCCAGGCCAGCACCGAGCAGGTTTCGATGTAGGCCTCGGGGTCGAACACGCCGGCCGGGTTGAACACCTCGCGCGAGCGATGGCCGATGCCGCCGAACGGGCCGCCGCCGAGGCTCAGGTGATGGTCGCGGATCGCCTGCCACTGGCGGTCGACCGCCTCGCGGTAGTCGTCGCGGCCGGTGGCGCGGTGCAGGCGGGCCAGGCCGACCAGGTTCCAGCACAGCTGGTAGGCCTTGCCGGTGGCGATCTCGGAGGGGTCGGCGCCGCCCAGCGCGCGCTCGAGCAGGGCCAGGCGCGGGTTGGCGTCGGCCTGCGCGAGCACGCGTTCGGCAAGCTCCAGGTAGCGCGGCTCGCCGGTGAGCAGGTAGAGCTCGGCCGCCGGGTCGAGCAGCACCGTGGCCGACATGCCGTGGTGGTTGCCGACGCTGGTGATGTCCAGGCCGTCCCGGCAGAAGCTGCGCCAGCACAGGTCGGCGATGCGGCACGCGGCCTCCAGGTGCTGCGGCTGGCCGAAGCAGCGGTGCACTTCGACCAGGCCCAGCAGCAGGTAGCTGTGGGTCCAGATGTCCCAGGTGCGCAGCGCAGGCTCGCCGTTCCAGCTTTCCGGCTTCGGCGGCTGCGGCACCATGAAGCGGCGCTGCGGCGCGTAGTTGCCGAGGTAGCCGTCCGCGTCCTGGACCGCGGCCAGGTGGTCGGCCACCCCCAGCACGCGCGCGCGCAGCGGCGCGTCGTCGGCGCGCGCGGCGGCCTTGGCCGCGGCCGCCAGCCACTTGCCGGCGTGCTCGCCGTACCAGTCGCCTTCCTCGTTGTGCTCGCGGTGGGCGGGATCGAAGATCGCGATCGCCGGGCTGTCCGGCCCGGTGATGAAGTGCGACAGCCGCCCGCGCCGGTTGGCCTCCAGCGCCTCGCCCAGCAAGCCCTCGAGCCGCACCTGCCCCGGACGCGACAGCTGTTGCGCCTGCGCGCCGCGCTCAGCCACGGGCCGGCTCCGCGTCGACCACGCAGCGGAAGCCGATCGTGCCCGAACGGTCCTTGCACGGCGCCATCAGCAGGTACTTGCCGTGCTGGTCGAGCCGGTAGGCCTGCGGGAAGTACCAGTGCGAGGTCTGCGGCTGGTAGCTGCTGCCGCCGCGCAGGATCGCCGCGCGGGTGTGTTCGTCGACGAACTCGTCGGTCCACTGCCAGACGTGGCCGACCAGGTCCTCGACGCCGAACGGCGAGGCGCCCTGCGGGTGCTGGCCGATCCCGTCAGGCGGCAGCAGCCGGCGGCCGCGGTTGATCCGCGGCACGTAGGCCTCGTTCCAATCGTTGCCCCAGGGATACAGCCGGCCGTCGCCGCCCTGCGCCGCGTACTGCCATTCCCATTCGCGCGGCAGGCGCTTGCCGGCCCAGGCGGCGTAGGCGCGCGCATCCTCCAGCGACACCCAGGTCACCGGCCGATGCTCCCAGCCCGGGCGCGGCGCGCCGTCGACCCAGTGGCGCAGGAAGTTGGCCGCATCGCGCGGCGCGTAGCCGCTGTCCTGCAGGAAACGCTGGAACTGCGCATTGGTCACCGGGTGGCGGTCGATGTGGAACGCCGGCAGCTGCATGCGCCGGTGGTGGTGGCGGCGCGGACCGGGCTCCCAGGGGTACTGCACGTCCACGCCGGCCCAGTTGAAGCCCTCGATCTCGATGCCGTCGACCTTGAACAGGAACTCGCCCGCCGGCACCGTGACCATGCCCTCCGGCGCCGTGGCCTGCGGCGCGGTCGGCGCCACCTCGACCATCGTCTGCGGCAGCGCGCGCCAGGCGCCCGAATGGGCATTGAGCGGCTGCCGCGCCTGCGCGGCGATGGTGGCGAGGAAACCGTCGAGCCCCGGTTCCTCGACGCCCGGCGCCAGCGCCAGCACCGCGCCGAACCCGCGCGCCTCCATTCCCAGTTCGATCAGCGCCTGGCCGTCGACCACCCGCGGCGACAGCGCGCGCCCGTGCCAGACGTCGTAGTAGCGCGTGCCCTCGACATGCTCGACCGCGAACTGCTCGCCGTCGACGTCGTATTCGTTGCGGTTGGCCATCGTCCACAGCACCCGGCCCTCGCCGGGGAAGCGGCTGATGAACACGTTGCGCTGGGCGGTGAGCTGGTACGGCGCCCAGTCCATGCTGACCACCAGCGCGGGGAAGCGCCGGTAGATGGTGGCGATGCGGCGCAGCGCCTCGGCATTGCGCGGAGTGAACTGGTTCCAGATGCCCCAGATGTTTTCCCAGGCGTTGTAGCCGATGCCATTGAGGAAGCAGTACTGCAGGTCGTGGGTGCGGTCGCGGCCCCAGCGGTTCTCGTAGTTCACCATGTGGCGCGGCTCGAGCCACTTCCACTTCGACACCGGCGGCACCGGGCCGTCGGGCGCCTTCTTGCCCCAGCTCTGCACGTTCCAGATCAGCTGCTCCTCGGCGCTGATCGTGGATTCGGGCTGCACCACCACCGGGTGGCCGATGCGGTCGCAGGCGTCGAAAAACGCGCGCGGCACGCCGTTGAAGGTATCGCCGTTGATGCCGTCGGCGCCGACCGCCTTGACGATCTCGGCCAGGCCTTCCCAGTGCGTGCAGCCCGGGTCGCGGGTGCCGTGGTCCCAGGGCTTGGCCGGCAGGAACACCTTGACCCCGCGGCGGTGGAAGGCGTCGACCGCCTGCTTGAGGCCTTCAAGGCCGCCGGGCAGGTCGTGCGCCAGGTCGAACTGGTTGCGGTCGTCGATGCCGATGTTGGGGTAGATGTACCAGACCAGCACCGAGTCCAGGCCGCCGAAGCGCGCTTCCAGGTCGTCGAGATAGCGGTCGACGGTGTACTGCCCGGTCTCGACGTCGAAGAAGTAGCGGTCCTCGACCATCATCTGCGCGTGCACGAAGTTGCGCTGCGCCCACTGCAGCTCCGGCCGCCGGTAGTTGGCGTCGTCGTAGCCGATGCGCACCAGGTGCTCGCGGCGCCAGTCGCGCAGCTCGGCCAGCCAGTCGGCCGAGCTCTCGTTGGCGTCGATCATCCAGTGGCCGATGTCGGCGAACGGCCAGGCCGGCGCCTTGCCCGGGGTGGGCAGGTAGCGGCCGGTGGTGACGTGCGAGAACTTGTACTCGGTGCGCGGCGGCAGCGAGCCGTGGTCGGCGCCGTCGGGATCGTGCTCGGGGATGTCGTAGGGAGAAGTCATGGTGCGCTTGATCGTAGGGGAATGCGGGTCCTGCCGCAGGCATCGCGCAATGGCGGCGCGCTCGTCGCTCGGGGACGGCACATGCGGCGCCGCCGGCGGCTGCGCTCAGCCGCGCGTGCCGCGGCGGTGCGCCGGGCCCGCGCCTGCGCGGCGCGCGCCCGCGTCTCGCGCCTCGAGCATCGCCTGCACCGCCGCGCGCCCGGGAATGCTCGACTGCGCGCCTGCCGCGGTGCAGGCCAGGGCCGAGGCCGCGCTGGCCTCGCGCAGTGCGTGCGCCAGCGGCTCGCCGCGCGCCAGCGCCGCCACCAGCACGCCGCAGAAGGTGTCGCCGGCGGCGGTGGTGTCCACCACGTCGACGCGGAACGCGCCCTGGCGCAGGATCGCCTCGCCGTCGCGCGCCACGCAGCCGTCGCCGCCCAGGGTCACGATCGCGCAGGGCACGGGCAGGCGCCGCAGCGCGGCCTCCAGGTCGCCGGTGTCGCCGGCGAGCATCGCCAGCTCGCCTTCGTTGACCACGAGGATGTCGATGGCCGCCAGCAGCCGCGGCGGCAGCGTGCGCGCCGGCGCGGCGTTGAGCACCACGGTGACGCCGGCCGCGCGCGCGCGTTCGGCATAGGCGGTGACGCTGGCCAGCGGCGTCTCCAGCTGCAGCAGCAGGTGGCTGATGCCATCGAGCGGCGGCAGGTCCTCCCCGGCCAGCAGCTCGTTGGCGCCGGGCGCGACCACGATCGAGTTCTCGCCCGAATCGGCGATGCAGATGAAGGCCACGCCGCTGGCGACGCCCGGCGCGCGCTTCTCGACCAGGGCCACGCCCGCGTCCCGCAGCGAATCGCGCAGGCGCGCGCCCTGCGGATCGTCGCCCAGCGCCACCAGCATCGTGGTCGGCGCATCGCCGGCGCGCGCGCAGGCCACCGCCTGGTTGGCACCCTTGCCGCCGGGGAAGGTCTGCAGCCCGCCGCCGAGCACGGTTTCGCCGGGCGCCGGCGCGCGCGGCGCGCGCACCACGAAATCCAGATTGGCCGAGCCGGCCACCAGCACCCGCCTGCGCGGCATCGTGTTCATTGCGCCAGCACCTCCTGCACGTGGTTGTAGAAGGGCAGCGCCACGCGCGGCAGCTCGTGGGCGCCGTCGCCGGGCAGATGCTGCAGCATGAGGATGCCGATGCCGCCGCTCGCCGGATCGATCACGAAATAGGTCGAGGCCGAGCCGGTCCAGCCGGCCTGGCCCGGCGCGCCGCTGCGTCCGATCGCGGCCGGATCGAGCAGCACCGACAGCCCCAGCCCGAAGCCGCGGCCGCGCCCTTCCTCGATCCAGGGATGGGCCAGGCACATCGGCGCGAGCTGGTCGCGCAGCATCTCGTCCACCAGCCTGGCCGGCACCAGTTCGGCGTCGCCGTGGCGGCCACGCGCAAGCAGCATGCGCGCGAAGGCGAGGTAGTCGGCGGCCGTGGAGTACAGCCCGCCGGCGGCGCTGGGATAGGGGCGCAGCGCCGTGCCCGGCACGTGGCCAGCCGGTTCGGTCGCGGCCGCCAGGCGGCCGTCGGCGCCCATGCGCGAGAGCTCCACCAGCCGGTGGCGCTGGGCCTCGGGCACGCTGAAGCCGGTATCGCGCATGCCCAGCGGTTCGAAGAAGGTCGCCTGCAGGTAGGCATCGAGCGGCTGCCCGCTCCAGACCTCGACCAGTCGCCCGAGCACGTCGGTGGCCAGGCCGTCGTAGACGAAGGCGGTGCCCGGATCGCGCTCCAGCGGCACCCCGTGCAGGCGCTCGACCAGGTCGGCCAGATCGCGGCTGCGCTCCAGCTGCGCGGCTTCGCGCTGCTCGAGCGCCGGGCCTGCGTCCACCGCGAAGCCGGCGGTGTGGGTAAGCAGGTGGCGCACCGTGACCGGCCTGGCCGGTTCGCGCAGCTGTCCGCCATCGAGCACCTGCAGCCCGTCCAGCGCGGACAGGTGCGCGGCCACGGGATCGTCCAGGCCCGCATGCCCTTCGCCGATCAGGCGCAGCGCCGCGGCCGAGACGACCGGCTTGGTCATGGAGTGGATGCGGTAGATCGCGTCCGGATGCAGCGGCCGCGTGCGCGCGATGTCGGCATGTCCGGCGGCGAGATCGACGGGCACGGCCCCGTCCCTGGCGATCAGCAGGCGTGCGCCGGGATAACCGGGCTCGAGCACGGCCTCGCGCAGCCAGGCCCCGGACTCGGCATGGGCCGGGCGATCGGCGGCAGTGGCCACCAGGCAGGCCGACCAGGCGGCGAACAGGAACAGGATGCGGAAGGGTCTGGGGGACATGTGGTCGAAGGGCAGGTGCCGCGCCGCTCCTGAAGGGGAGGTCGAAGCGGCGCAGCACCGCCGGGAAACGGACCGGGCCGCCCGGTGGCGGCCCGGCGGCGGCGGGGCCGTGCCCGCCGCGTCCGTCCATCAGAACGTGATGGTGTGGCTCAGCGAGAACATGCGGCCGCGGCCCGCCATCCAGTCGTCGTTGCTGGTGCTCGATTCGGAACCGAACAGGATGTACTGCTTGTCCAGCAGGTTCTCGATGCCCACGGTCAGGCGGCCGTAGTCGCCGGTGTCGTAGCCCAGGGTCAGGTCGAGCAGGGTGCGGCCCGAGGTCTCCTCGCCGGTGTTGAGGCTGCGCCCGCGGTAGGTGGTCGAGGCCAGCACCAGCTCGGCATTGGGCGCGAAGCCCCATTCCACGTTCAGGCCGAACTTGTCGGGGCTGATGTCGCCGGCGCCCATGTGCTTGTCCAGCGGACCGCCGGCGGTCCACCAGGTGCGGCCCAGGGCGCGCGAGTACATCGCGGTCGCGCGCAGCGCGTCGGTGAAGGCGAAGCTGCCCAGCAGCTCCAGGCCGTCGATCTCGACCGGGCCGCGGTTCATCACGAAATCGCCGGTCTCCGGGTTGGTGCTCAGCGAGACGCCGAACTCGGAGTAGCTGCGGTACAGCGAGGCGCTCGCCGTGGTCCGCTGGCCGCGGTAGTTGAAGCCGATCTCCTTGTTCTCCACCACGATCGCCTGCAGGTCGAGGATGCCTTCGACCGTATTGCCCGGGGTGTTGATGTTGCGCAGCGGGATGCCGACGTTGGGCAGGCTGAAGCCTTCCGAGTACGAGGCATAGGCCGACCACTCGTCGTTGAAGCGCCAGACCATGCCCACGTTGGGCAGGGTGGCGCGGTAGTCGAGCGATCCGCCCTCCACGAGCACGCGGTTGTTGTACCAGGTGGTGGTGTAGCTATCGACCGACAGCTCGCCGCGCTCGCGGCGCACGCCGGCGCTCAGGGTCAGCTGGTCGAGATCGTAGGAAACCTGCAGGTAGGGCGCGGTGCTGGTGTACTCCATCGGCGGCACCCATACGCGCTGGGTCAGCGCCAGGCGCTGGTCGGTGGTGTCGGTGACGTGGTCCACGCCGCCGCGCAGCTCCAGGCCGGCGATGCCGAACGCGTCGCCGCGGGCGTAGGAGGCGCGCGCGCCGCGCTTGGCCGAGTTGACCTCGGACTGGTCGATCAGCGTGCCGATCGGCGCGATCTCCGGATCCTGGCGGTCGCTGCCGTCCTCGGCCGGGTAGCGCATGGCCTGGTCGGCGCGGTAGGCGTCCACCAGCAGGCTGCCGCCGAACAGGTCGTCGTGGCGGTACTGCAGCTGCACCTGGTCGAAGTCGTTGAACTCGGTCTTGGCGCCCAGCGGGGTGCCGCGCACCACGGTGTTGGTGATGTTGTTGGCGCGGTCGCCGTCGACGCCGGTGTAGTTGCCCTTGCCGACCAGGTGGAACTTGCTGATGGTGGCCTGCAGGCGCTGCATGCCGTCCTCGCCGAAGTTGGTGCCGAACTTCAGGAACAGGTTGCGCGACTCGGAGTCGTTGATCGTGCCCGAACCGCGCATGCCGATCGCGCGGCCGTTGCCGTCGTAGGCCATGCCGCGGTCGACGAACGAGGCCGACATCAGCACGTCGTACTCGTCCTGGCCGTGGCCGACGGTCATGCCGACCTTCCAGCCGTGGCTGTCGCCCTTGCCCTGCGTGCTCCAGCGGGTGCTGAGCGTGGCCTCCGTGCCGTCGACCGGGCGCTTGGAGATGTAGTTGATGATGCCGCCGGCCGCGCCGATGCCCTCGGCCGCGGACGGGCCGTTGATCACCTCGATGCGCTCGACGATGCCCAGGTCGGTGAAGCTGCCGGCGCGATTGGTCTCGCGCAGCGGCGAGGTCTGCGGCACGCCGTCGAACAGGCGCAGCGCGATGCGGCCGCGCAGGGTCTCGCCCGAGTTGGTCAGCGCCTGCGAGGATTCCGAATAGCCCGGGATCATGCGCGAGAGCACCGCGGTGGCGTCCTCGGTCAGGCTCAGCGAGTTGCTGATCTCCTCGCGGGTGATCACGCTCACCGCGCCGGGGATGCGGTCGGCGGCGCGCGGCATGCGCGTGCCGGTGACGATCACGTTGTCCAGCGTGGCCGGCGTGGCGGCTGCCGGCTCGGCGGCCGCGGCATCGGCGGACTCGTCCTGCGCGTGCGCGGGCTGGAGCGTGCTGAGGACGAGCGCCGTCGCGACAGCGAGACTGAGCGGCTTGAGCATGGGTCGGTGGCTCCGATGTGGTTCGGGAAAGGCCGGACGCGGGTCCGGCGGCGGAGCGCATGGTAGGTGGGGGTGCACGCGGCACGGAGCGCATAACGCTACGTTCACTCGACAGTTTTTATTGCCTTTGATGTCAGGCAATCTATGTTGCGGCGCAGCAACACTGGGCCGGGCGCTGCGGACGCGGCGCCCGGTCCAGCCCGTCGCAACAGGGGAATGCCGCGCATGAGTTCTTTCCGTCTTCCGTGCATCGCCGCCGCGCTCGCGCTGGCGACGTCGGGCTGCATGCATCCGCCGGCGTCCGCGTCCGCATCGCATCCGCCGACTGCGGCCACGCTCGTGCCGGAAGCGGCGCCCGCGCCGGAAACCGCCGCCTGGTGGTACCGCAACGGCGCGCTGCACGCGCAGCGGCTGGGCGCGGGCAAGGCCGACGCGCGCAACGTGATCGTGTTCCTGGGCGACGGCATGAGCCTGACCACCGTCGCGGCCGCGCGCATCCTGGCCGGCCAGCGCGAAGGGCGTAGCGGCGAGGAGCACCAGCTGGCGTGGGAGCACTTCCCTTACACCGCGCTCAGCAAGACCTACAACACCGACCACCAGACCCCGGACTCGGCCGGCACCATGACCGCGATCGCCACCGGGGTGAAAACCCACATGGGCGCGATCGGCGTGGCGGCCGGGACGGTCGACGACTGTCGAGGCAGCCGGCAGCGGCAGCTGCTGTCCTGGCTGCGGCTGGCGTCGAGCGCCGGCATGGCCACCGGCATCGTCACCACCGCGCGGCTGAGCCATGCGACCCCGGCGGCCGCGTACGCGCATGCGCCCAGTCGCGAGTGGGAAAGCGATCGCGAGACGCCGGCCGAGGCGCTGGCGGCAGGCTGTCGCGACATCGCGCAGCAGCTGCTCGACTTCGCGCCCGGCCGCGGCCCGCGCGTGCTGCTGGGCGGCGGGCTCGGGCGTTTCCTGCCCGAGTCCGCGGACGCAGGCGCCGCGCCCGGACGCCGACGCGACGGCCGCGACCTGACCCGCGAATGGACCGAGCGCAATCCCGGCGGCGTGGTCGCGCGCACGACCGCGCAGCTGCGCCAGGCCGCCGCCGCGCCGGCGGTGCTGGGACTGTTCGCCACCGACCACATGCCCTACCACCACGACCGGGATCCGGGCGAGGGCGGCACGCCCGACCTGGCCGAGATGACGCGCATCGCGATCGAGCGGCTGTCGCGCGAGCCGGAAGGATTCGTGCTGCTGGTGGAAAGCGCGCGCATCGACCACGCCCACCACGCCGGCAACGCCTACCGCGCCCTGGACGAGACCATCGCCTTGTCGCGCGCGGTGGAAGCGGCTCTGGCGGCGACCTCGCCGCAGGACACGCTGGTCGTGGTCACCGCCGACCACGCGCACACGCTCAGCTTCGCCGGCTACCCCGCGCGCGGCAACCCGATCCTGGGCACGGTGCGCGGCCGCCTGTCGCCCGACGGCCGCGCCGACGGCGAGATGCTCGACAGCCTCGGCCTGCCCTACACCACGCTGTCCTATGCCAACGGCTCGGGCTACGCCGGGAGCAGCGCGAGCCAGCCCGGGGGGCCCAAGCGCTTTCCACACAAGCCCGGCGGGTTTTCGCCCGCGCTGGGGCGTCCCGACCTCGCGGCGGTGGACACCACCGATCCGGACTACCTGCAGGAAGCGCTGGTGCCGATGCACGACGAGACCCACGGCGGCGAGGACGTGGGCGTCTGGGCGCAGGGTCCGGGCAGCGAGGCGTTCCGCGGCACCCTCGAGCAGAACGTGCTCTACCACCTGATCGTGCAGGCGGTGCCGCGGCTGCGCCAGCGCCTGTGCGCCGCCGGCACCTGCGACGGCGGGGGCGTGCCGGTGCGCCTGCCCGATCCTGCCGACTTCCGCGACTGACGCGGCGCCACGCGCTACAGCGTGGCGCAGACCTTCAGGCATTCCTCGCGCAGCGCCGCCACCGCCCGCGCGCGTACGCTGCTGGCCGACCAGACGATGCCGATGCGCCGCGCCTCGCTCTGCTCGGGCAGGCGCAGCCGCGCCAGGCGCAGGCCCTCGGGCCAGGGCGGCAGCCAGTCCGGGACCAGCGACACGCCCAGCCCGCGGTCGACCATCACCGCGATGGAGTTGAGCGCGTTCAGCTCGAAGCGCTCGCGCGGGACGATGCCCACCCGGCGCAGGTATTCCTCGGCCAGGCGCCCGCCCCACTGGTGGCGGTCGTAGCGGATCAGCGGCTCGTTGGCCAGCACCTCGTGCGGATCGCGGTGCGCGAACTTCTCCGGCACCAGCACCACCAGCGGCTCCTCGCGCAGCAGCTCCCAGCGGCAGGTCTTGGGCAGTTCGAACGGCGCCTGCAGCACCAGCGCCGCGTCCAGCTCGCCGCGCTCGACGTCCCCGTACAGCTCGGCCGAATGCCCGGGCTTGATGAACACGTTGATCTGCGGCAGGCGGCTGACCATGCGCGCCAGCACGTCCGGCAGCATGCCCACCAGCACGGTCGGGCAGGCGCCCAGGCGCAGCTCGCCGGCGATCGCGCGGTCGTTGGCGACGCTGCGCAGGTCGGACACGTCGCGCAGCACCGCGCGCACGCGCTCCAGGATGCGCGCACCCTCCTCGGTGACATTGACCGTGCGCCCGGCGCGGGCGATCAGCGGCACGCCCAGCTCGCGCTCCAGGGTGCGGATCTGCTGCGCCACCGCGGCGGGGGTGATGTTGAGGAAGCGGGCCGCGGCGGCCATCGAGCCGCGGTCGACCACGTTGACGAAGGTGTAGAGAAACTGCGTATCCAACTGCCCTGCCCCGGTCGCGCGCCGGGCAGGCGCGCGCAATGCGGGCGCCATGATGACACCCGCGCCGCCGCGTGGGGCGCGCGGGTGTCCGCGGGTTCAGCCCGCGGCCGGCGTGTGGATGGTCAGCCCTTCCAGCGAACGCGACGGCGGCGGGAAGAACAGGCTGGCGAGGTAGCCGATCACGATGCACAGCGCGATCGAGATCGCCAGGTAGAAATACGGATGCACCAGGTCCATCGACCAGCACACCAGGGTGATCACGATCGAGCCGGCCACCCCGATCGCCACCCCCGCGGTGTTGGCGCGGCGCGTGAACATGCCCAGGGTGTAGGCGCCGGCGAATCCGCCGCCGAGCAGGCCGGCCAGCTCAATCGACACGTCGAACAGCGAATGGATGTCGTAGCGGCTCATCACCAGCGCGATCGCGATGCCGACCAGGCCCACGCCCACGCCCGACCATTCGGCGATGCGCAGCGCGGTCTTCTCGTCCGGGTTGCGGGCGATCTTCTGGTAGAAATCCACCGAGACCAGGGTCGAGACCGAGTTGATGATGCTCGACAGGGTCGACATCGCCGCGGCGAAGATGCCGGCGATGATCAGTCCGGTCACGCCGGCCGGCAGCTCGGCGGCGATGAACAACGGGAACGTCGCGTCGATCGGCAGCAGCGGATTGAGCCGCTCGGGATTGTTGCGGTAGTACATCCACAGCGCGGTGCCGATGCCGTAGAACACGATGCCGCCGGGGATCATCATCGCCGCGAAGGCCCAGATCGAGCGGCCGGCGGCCTTGTCGTCCTTCGTCGACAAGGTGCGCTGCATCAGCACCTGGTCCTTGGGGAAGGTCAGCACCACGTCGAACACGACCAGGAAGACGAAGCCCCAGACCGTGGCCTTGGTGAGGTCGAAGCTGAAATCGAGCAGCCGGGTCTTGTCCTGCGCCGCGGCCGCGTCGATCAGCTGCGGCAGGTCCGCGCCGGACTGCCAGAACATGAAGCCGACCGCGAACAGCGCGCCGCCGAACATCACCACCACCTGCACCACGTCGGTCCAGATCACCGCCTTGGAGCCGCCGACGGTGGAATAGACGATGGTGAACACGCCCATCAGCAGGATCGACCAGACCACGTCCACGCCGGTGATGGTCGAGATCGCCAGCGCCGGCAGGAACAGGATCACGCTCATGCGCGCGCCGATCTGCATCACGATGCACAGCGCGCTCGAAAGCATGCGGATCGCGGGGTGGAAGCGCGTCTCCAGGTAGGAGAACACGCTCATCAGGTCGAGCCTGCGCAGCAGCGGCACGATCCACACCGCCACGAACATCAACCCGACCACCGCCATCAGGTTGTTGGTCATGTACTGCCAGTTGGTGTCGAAGGCCTTGGCTGGGATCGCGATGAAGCTGATCGAACTGGTGTTGGTGGCGTACAGGCTGATGCCGGCGGCCCAGAACGGGATGCTGCGGCCACCGACGAAGAAATCGGAGGTGCTGTCGGCCTGGTCGCGGAAATAGAACCAGAAGCCCATGCCCAGCATCGCCGCCAGGTAGAGGGAGATCACCACCCAGTCCAGCGCGCGCAGCAGGTGCCTGCCGGCCTGCAGCTGGCTGGAGGTCAGCGCACCGCCGGCGCCGCGCCAGAGCACGCCATCGCCATGCACGCGGCCCGAAGCGGCCGCTGGGGTCGCGCCGGGCCAGTCGGCCCAGGCCTCGGTGATCACGTGGAACAGCCGCGGCTGCGCGCCGCCCGGCGACTGCAGAAGGTAGAGCAGGTGCGCCTGGCCGATCGCGCCGACCTGGCCGGGGATCGCCGCGGCGGGCAGCGCGGCCCGTCGCGACCAGCCGGCGTCAGAGGTCCAGCGCCAGAGCGCGCCGTCGTCGTCGGCGAGGTAGAGCGCCGACTTCTGCGCCGCCAGCGATTGCGGCGCGGCATCACCCGGCCAGCCGTCGAGCGAGCGCCAGGCGCCGTGTCCCGTTCCCGTCCGAGGCAGGACCCAGAGCCGGGCGCGACCGTCGGTGGCCAGGCCGACCAGGTACAGGGCGTCGCCGAGCACGGCCGCCTGCGGGTCACGCAGCGGTTCGGGCAGGGCCGGCACCGGCGTGGCCACCAGGCGGTCGCCCGACCAGGCCAGGGCATCGATGCGCTGCAGCGCTTGGTCGCCGAGCAGGCGGTAGCCGCGCGGGCCGTCGACCGCGGTCGCCTGCAGCGCGAGGCCGCCGTCGTCGGGCAGCCGCACCGGGCGCCAGGCGGCCGCCCCGGGCGCCAGTGCCCAGCCGGTGTCCTGGCCTTGAACCACCAGCTGGCCCGCCAGCGCGGTCAGCGCGGCCGGCTCGGCCCCGTCCGGCAGCTGCGGCAGCGCGCGCTCGCGGGTCAGCGCCACGCTTTCGGCCCGGGCCGGGAGCGCCAGGGCCGCCAGCAGCGTCAGCAGTGCCAGCCACCAGATCCGCGACGTCCACGGCCGGGCCCGTCCGGGCAGGCGCACAGGGGTCACGGCTCGCCGGCCTGGGCCAGCAGGCGTTCGGCCCGGCGCAGGTAGGGCGGATCGACCATGCGCCCGTCCACGGCGAAGGCGCCGCGCGACTGCGCCCTGGCCTCGGCCGCGGCGGCCACCACCCTGCGCGCCCAGGCCAGCGCCTGCTCGTCGGGCGTGAAGACCGCATGCGCCCACTCGACCTGGCGCGGATGGATGCAGCTCTTGCCGACGAATCCCAGGCCCTGGGCCATCCGCGCTTCACGCTCGAACGCGGCCGGGTCGCGGAAATCGGGATGCGCGCCGTCGCAGGCCCACACCCCGGCCTCGGCCGCGGCCATCGCCACGGCAAACATCGCGGCGTGCACGTTGGCGGGGTCGTCGCGGCGGATGCCCTGGGCTTCGAACAGGTCGCCCAGGCCGAGCTGCAGGCCCGCCACGCGCGGGTGGGCCGCGGCGATCTCGGCGGCGGCGCGCAGGCCACGCGGGGTTTCGATGTTGAGCAGCAGCCGCGGCGCGCAAGGACCAGGGCCGGACTTCTCCAGCGCCGCCGCCACCGCCTGCACCTGCTGGGCGCTCTCGAGCTTGGGCACGTTGATCAGGTCGGGACCCGCGCCCACGATCGCGGCCAGGTCGGCGTCGAAGTGCGGGGTCCCCGGCGCGTTGACGCGCACGATCACCCGCTTGCCGTTGCGCTGGCGGGTGGCGACGAACGTGGCCACGTCGGCGCGGGCGGTGGCCTTGCCCTCCTCGAGCACGGCGTCCTCCAGATCGAAGGACACCGCATCGGCGGCACTGGCATAGGCCTTGGCGAACAGATCCGGACGCCCGCCCGGTACGAACAGCTTGCTGCGCATCACCTCTCCCGCTATCGCGGGCAGTGTGCGCAATCCGGGCCGCCACCAATAGGCGACGCCGCGATGTTCAGAAGATAAATTTGCTTTCGTCCGGCTTGCCGCGCGATACCCGCTGCTTCAAGCTGCGCCGTCGAGACCGGCGCCGCGTGCCGGCAGGAATCCCGCATGCATCCGTCCCTGTCCATCGTCCCTGATCTTCGCCGCCCGGGCGGCGGGACGTGACGCGGCTGCTGCCCGCCTGGCTGCAGTCCTGGCCGGAGGAAGTCACGGCGCTGCTGCAGGTGGCGCTGGTGGTGGTGTGCGCGCTGCTGCTGCGCTGGGTGCTGCTGCGGGTGGTGCGCCGGGTGGCGCAGCGCTACGAGCTGCCGGCCGAGATCGTGATCATCGCGCGGCGCATCATCGGGTTCCTGGTCGGGTTCGCGGCGCTGCTGCTGGTGTTGCGCGTGCTGGGCGTGTCGGGCGCGGTGCTGTGGGGCGCGTTCACCGGCTTCGCGACCGTGGCGGCGGTGGCGTTCTTCGCGCTGTGGAGCGTGCTGACCAACGTGTTCTGCGCGCTGCTGATCCTGATCACGCGTCCGTTCCGCCTGCTCGACCACATCGAACTGGTGGAGAGCGGCGACAAGCCCGGCCTGCGCGGCCGGGTGATCGACATGAACCTGGTCTACGTGACCCTGGAAGAGCAGCACCCGGGCGGCGGAGAGAGCGTGCTGCGCGTGCCCAACAGCCTGTTCTTCCAGCGCGCGACCCGGCGCTGGCGGGGCGAGCCGCCGCCGCGCCTCGAGCCCGCCGCGCCGTCCCAGGCCGGCGACGACAGCCCGCGCCCGCCCGCTGCCGGCGGTGGCGGCAGCGCCGTGGCGACCCCGTTCCCCTGACGGACCCGCGTCCGGGCCGCCGCTGGCCCGGCCCGTTGCGGGGCGACGGAACACCGGGCCGCCCCGGTCGAGCCCCGCGCCACCTGGCATAGGATGCGGGGGCCACCGCGTCCATGGACTTCCGCATGCTCCGACCTGTCCCCGCCCTGCTCGCCCTGGCCCTGGCGCCCTTGCACCTGTCCGCCCAGGCGGCCGGGCCCGACGCCGCCGCGCGCGCCCTGCAGCCGAAGGTGGTCGAGTGGCGCCGCGACCTGCACCGGCATCCGGAGCTCGGCAACCAGGAGACGCGCACCGCGGGCGTCGTCGCCGACCACCTGCGCGCGCTCGGCCTGGCGCCGCGCACCGGCATCGGCCCCACTGGCGTGGTCGCGGTGCTCAAGGGCGGCAGGCCGGGCCCGCGCATCGCGCTGCGCGCCGACATGGACGCGCTCCCGGTCACCGAGGCGACCGGCCTGCCGTTTGCCTCGACCGTGAAAAGCGAGTACCGCGGCCAGCCGGTCGGGGTGATGCACGCCTGCGGCCACGACATGCACGTGGCCATCCTGATGGGCGTGGCCGAGGCGCTGGCCGGCATGCGCGAGGAGCTGGCCGGCGAGGTGATGTTCGTATTCCAGCCTGCCGAGGAGGGGCCGCCGGTGGCCGGCGAGGTGGCCGGCGCCAGGCGCATGCTCGACGAGGGCATCTGGAAGGAGTTCCGGCCCGACGCGGTGCTGGGCCTGCACGTGTGGTCGCGCCTGCATGCCGGCCAGCTGGGCGTGCGCGCCGGCCCGTTCATGGCCAGCGCCGACGAGTGGACGCTGAAGATCCGCGGACGCCAGACCCATGGTTCGCAGCCCTGGGCGGGCGTGGATCCGCTCACCGTCGCCGCGCAGGTGCTGCTGGGCGCGCAGTCGATCATCGCCCGCCAGGTCGACATCACCGCGCATCCGGTGGTGCTCACCGCCGGCCAGATCCAGGGCGGCACGCGCTTCAACATCATCCCGGACGAGGCGACGATGGTGGGCACGCTGCGCACCTTCGACCCGCAGGTGCGCGAGGACGTGATCGCGCGCCTGCGCAGCACCGCCGAGCACTTCGCCGCCGCCAGCGGCGCGACCGCCACCCTCGAGGTCGCCGGCAACGCGCCGGCCACCAGCAACGATCCCGAGCTGCTGCAGCGGCTGCGCCCGGCGCTGGAACGGGCCGCCGGCGCCGGCAACCTGGTCGAGGTGCCGCGCTACACCATCGCCGAGGATTTCTCGGTGTTCGCCAACGAGGTGCCGGGCCTGTACTTCTTCGTCGGCACCACGCCCGCCGGCCAGGACCTGGCCACGGCGCCGATGAACCATTCGCCGCACTACGCGCCGGACGAAAGCGCGCTCGACCTGGGCGTGCGCGCGATGCTGCAGGCCACGCTGGCGTTCCTGGAAGGCGGCTGAAGCCGCAGCGAAAGGTCCCGGCAATCCCGTCGTTCCCGCGAAAGCGGGAACCATGCGCGGACCTGCACCAACCTCCACGCCTGCTGGATCCCCCGCTTGCGCGGGGACGATGGACACGGGCTTGCCGGAGTCCGGGCGCTTGAACCCCGCTTCCGCGGGGATGGCGCACAGGGGGCCTGTTTCGAGCCCGGCTAGAGTCCGACCCACTGCCGCAGCGGGTGCGCCGGGTCGGCCAGCAGCCTCACCGCCAGCGCCAGCGAGACCACCACCAGCAGCGGCCGGATCACGCGTGCGCCCTGGCGCATGGCGAAACGCGAGCCCAGGCGCGCGCCGATCCACTGGCCCACGCCCATCACCAGGCCGACCTTCCACAGCACCGCGCCGGCGGCCAGGAACACCAGCAGCGAACCGGCGTTGGAGCCGAAGTTGAGCAGCTTGGTGTGCGCCGTGGCCTTGAGGATGCCGAAGCCGGCCAGCGAGATGAAGCCCAGCATCAGGAACGAGCCCGTGCCGGGGCCGAACACGCCGTCGTAGAAGCCGATCGCCGGCACGAAGGTCAGGCCGAACAGCAGCGGGCTGATGCGGCGCTGGCGCTCGATCTCGCCGACACCGCGCTTGAAGCCGAAGTACAGCGCGATCGCCACCAGCAGCACGGGCAGCACGGCCTGCAGCCAGTCGGTGGGCATCGCCGTGGCCAGCAGCGCGCCAGCCGCCGCGCCCACTGCCGCGGTCAGCGCCATCGGCCACTGCGCGCGCAGGTCGACGTGGCCGTGGCGCGCATAGCTCAGGCTGGCGGTGCCCGAACCGAACACCGCCTGCAGCTTGTTGGTGCCCAGCACCTGCAGCGGCGGGATCCCGGCCAGCAGCATCGCCGGGATGGTGACCATGCCACCGCCGCCGGCGATGGCGTCGATGAAGCCGGCCAGCAGCGCGGCAAGGAACAGCCACGCCAGCAGGTGCAGGGCGAGTTCGTGCATCGGCGGAAGGGGACTGGTCGCGGGCGCCGCGGGGAGCCGCGCATTGTACGCGGCCACGCCCGGCCCGACCCGGTAGCATCGGTGCCATCCCCGACCGGAGAGAGACGATGCGCCCGAGCCTTCAGCCGCTGTGGTTCGCACTGGCCGCCTGCCTGGCCCTGCCCGCCTTCGCGCAGGACGCACAGCGCGCCGAGGTCATCGATGCCGCGCGCAAGTTGCAGGCCCCCGTGGTGGAATGGCGCCGCGACCTGCATCGCCATCCCGAGCTCGGCAACCGCGAGACGCGCACCGCCGGCGTGGTCGCCGAACACCTGCGCGCGCTGGGCCTGGAGCCGCGCACCGGTATCGCCACCACCGGCGTCACCGCCGTGCTCAAGGGCGGCAAGCCCGGCCCCCGCATCGCGCTGCGCGCGGACATGGACGCGCTGCCGGTGACCGAGCGCACCGGCCTGCCCTTCGCCTCGACCGCCACCGCCACCTATCGCGGCGAGACCACCGGCGTGATGCACGCCTGCGGCCACGATGCGCACACCGCGATCCTGATGGGCGTGGCGCAGGCGCTGGTGGCGATGCGCGACGAGCTGCCGGGCGAAGTGCTGTTCGTCTTCCAGCCGGCCGAGGAAGGCCCGCCCGACGGCGAGGAAGGCGGCGCCGAGGAGATGCTGGCGCAGGGCCTGTTCGACGACTTCAAGCCCGACGCGATCTTCGGCCTGCACGTGTTCTCGACCCTCAACGCCGGCCAGATCGGCGTGCGCGGCGGCCCGCTGATGGCGGCCTCGGACCGCTTCAACATCGTGGTGCAGGGCCGGCAGACGCATGGCTCGCGGCCCTGGGGCGGGATCGACCCGATCGTGGCCGCCGCCGATGTCGTGGGCACCGCGCAGAGCATCGTCAGCCGCCGCCAGAACATCTCCAGGCAGCCGGTGGTGGTGAGCTTCGGCGCGATCCGCGGCGGCATCCGCTACAACATCATTCCCGACAGCGTGGAGCTGGTGGGCACCATCCGCACCTTCGACGAGGACATGCGCCAGCAGGTCTTCGCCGACCTCGCCAACGTGGCCGGGAAGGTGGCGCAGGCCCACGGCGCCACCGCGGTGGCCAAGGTGCCCGATACCAAGGGCAACCCGGTGACGGTCAACGATCCGGGGCTCACCGCGCGCATGCGCCCGAGCCTGGAGAAGGTGGTCGGCGCCGGCAGCGTGATCGACCCGGGCCTGACCATGGGCGCGGAGGATTTCTCGTTCTACGCGCGGGAAGTGCCGGCGATGTTCTTCTTCGTCGGCGCCACGCCTGCCGGCCAGGATCCGCTCAAGGCGCCGAGCAACCACTCACCGGAGTTCTTCCTCGACGAATCGGCGCTGGACGTGGGCCTGCGCGCACTGCTGCAGGTCTCGCTCGACTACCTGCACGACGCGCCAGCCGCAGGGGGCTGAGGCGCCGCGGCTAGAATGGGCGCATGTCACGACCCGAAGACTCGCTGCTCGGCCGCGAGGTCGCCTATCCCCGCCAGTACGACCCCGGGCTGCTGTTCCCGATTCCGCGGACGGCGGGACGCCAGGGGCTGGCGCCGGGCGACGCGCTGCCGTTCATCGGGCACGACCGCTGGCACGCCTACGAACTGTCGTGGCTGGATCCGCGCGGCAAACCGCTGGTCGCAACCGCGACCCTGACCGTGCCGGCCGCCACGCCCAACCTGGTCGAATCCAAGTCGCTCAAGCTCTACCTGAACTCGCTCAACGGCGCGCGCTTCGACGATGCCGAAGCCGCACGCGCGGCGATCGCGGCGGACGTGTCGCGCGCGGCCGGCGGCGACGTGGAGGTGCGCTTCGGGCTGCCGCCGCTGTCGGGAGCGGACGACGTCGCCTGCATCGACGGCCTCGACGTGGCGATCGCGCGCTACGGCCCGCCCGATCCTTCGCTGCTGCTGGCCGAAGATGGCGCCATCGTCGAGGAAACCCTGCGCAGCGAACTGCTCAAGTCGAACTGCCCGGTCACCGGCCAGCCCGACTGGGCCACCGTGGACATCGCCTACCGCGGCCCGCGCATCGATCGCGCCTCGCTGCTGCGCTACCTGGTCTCGTTCCGCGAGCACGCCGGCTTCCACGAGCAGTGCGTGGAGCAGATCTTCGTCGACCTGCTGGCGCGCTGCCGGCCGCAGGCGCTGTCGGTGGAGGCGCGCTACACGCGGCGCGGTGGCCTGGACATCAATCCCTGGCGGGCCACGCCCGGCCTCGCGCCGCCGCCGGCCCGGCGCGATCCACGGCAATAGCCTCCGCTGCCGCCACCATGCGCCCTTAACACCCTGCGTGCCACCGTCCTGCCGCACACCCACTGGCCAGGAGCCCGGCGGTCATGAGCAACGACAGGAAACCCGATTTCTCCAACGTCCAGAGCGGTGCCAACAGCAAGCCCGCCGACGCCGGCAACAAGCCGCTCGCGGGCGCCAGGCCCGACTTCTCCAACGTCTCCAGCGGCGCCGATACCGTACCCACCGCCCAGGGCGGACCGGGGAGCATCGGCGCGCGCAGCTACACCATCGAGAAGGGAGACACGCTGTCGGCGATCGCGCAGCGGGTGTACGGCAAGGCCAGCCACTGGCAGCGCATCTTCGAAGCCAACCGCGACACCATCGACAACCCGGACCGCATCTTTCCCGGACAGGTGATCGTCCTGCCGGAGATCGAGCAGGACGGCACGGGCAAGGGCCCGCCGCCGTCCGGCGACTGAGCGCTTCCGACGAACCCGACCCTTGAGGACACCGCCATGAATCGCACCCGTTCGACCCAGGCCCTGTTCGCCGCCCTCGTCGGCGCCGCCGCCCTCGCCGGCTGCAAGCGCGACGAACCCGCGCCCGTCGCCACGCCCTCGACCCCGGCCGAGACCACGCCCGCCACCACGCCACCGCCGGCGCCGGCGCCCGCTCCGGCACCGGCCAGCACGGCCAGGGTCACCCTGGGCAACGCCATCGACGCCAACAACACCATCGCCACGCCGCTGACCTCGTTCTCGGCCGGCGACACCATCCACGCCTCGGTCGCCACCGACGGCGCCAGCCCCAGCCGCCTCACCGCGAAGTGGACGCACCTGGACAGCAACCAGACTGTCGCCGAAGAAACCAAGGACATCGCCGCCGGCGCGCAGACCACCGATTTCCACATCAGCAAGCCGGACGGCTGGCCGACGGGCCGCTATCGCGTCGAGATCTCGCAGGACGGCAACGTGATCAACAGCAGCGAGTTCGAGGTCAAGTAACCGCCCATTCCAGGCGTCTGGACGGGAAGCGCGGCGCGAGCCGCGCTTCTTCCGTTCCGCGGCACGGACTGCTGCGCGCTGCCCGCATCGGCTTGCCGGGTTGCGCCGCTTCGCCTGGGAAACGCCCGAACCCGTCACCTCACCAGCGGGCAGCGAGCGCCCGCATGTCCGTGTGTTGCCCTGCCACGTTGTCCGCGCAGGTCTGAGCCGCCGCGTCCGGTGGACCTGCGCAGCGAGATCACGGAAGAGGCATGCGTGGCGCGCATGCCGGCGAAATGCACGGAGCAGGCCCACCGGCAGCGGCGGCCTCTCGGTCGCGATCGCCCCATCAACCGGCACGCGTTCCCGACAAGGCGCTGGGCGAGGCAGCGCGTCGACATCGAAGGCATACGCCCCCGTTTTGCCCTGCACTGGCCGAAAGCGCGACAATGGCGCGTTGACCGATCCCGCCATTCGAGCCGAGACCCGCGCATGTCCGATACGCCGAAGATCCTCTACACCCTCACCGACGAAGCGCCGTTCCTGGCCACCGCTTCGCTGCTGCCGATCGTGCAGGCGTTCGCGGGCGCCGCGGGCATCGCGGTGGAAACGCGCGACATCTCGCTGTCGGGCCGGATCCTGGCGCAGTTCCCCGAACTGCTGGGCGGGCGCGCGGTGGGCGACGACCTGGCCGAGCTGGGCGCGCTGGCCAAGACGCCGGAAGCCAACATCATCAAGCTGCCCAACATCAGCGCCTCGGTGCCGCAGCTCAAGGCCGCGGTCAAGGAACTGCAGGCGCAGGGCTGGCCGCTGCCCGACTATCCGGACGAGCCTGCCGACGACGCGCAGCGCGACATCAAGGCGCGCTACGGCAAGGCCATGGGCAGCGCGGTCAACCCGGTGCTGCGCGAGGGTAATTCGGACCGCCGCGCGCCGGCGTCGGTCAAGAGCTACGCGCGCAAGCATCCGCATCGCATGGGCGCGTGGTCGGCCGGTTCGAAGTCGCACGTCGCGCACATGGACGACGGCGATTTCTACGGCAGCGAGCAGTCCGCGACGATGCCCGCCGACGACGTCCTGTCCATCGCCTTCCACGGCAATGACGGCAGCACGAAGGTGCTGAAGGATGCGCTGAAGGTGCAGGCCGGCGAGATCGTCGACGCCGCGCGCATGTCGCGCGGGGCGCTGTCCGCCTTCATCGCGCGCGAAATCGAGGACGCGAAGGCGCAGGGCGTGCTGTTCTCGCTGCACCTCAAGGCCACCATGATGAAGGTCTCCGACCCGATCATGTTCGGCGTGGTGGTCGGGGAGTTCTACCGCCCGGTGCTGGACAAGCACGCCGACGCGCTGGCCGCGGCCGGCTTCAACCCGAACAACGGCATCGGCGACCTGTACGCGCGCGCCGGTGCGATCGAGGGCGGCGAGGCGATCGTCGCCGAACTCGAAGCGCTCTACGCGCAGCGCCCGGCGCTGGCGATGGTCAATTCCGACAAGGGCATCACCAACCTGCACGTGCCGTCCGACGTGATCGTGGATGCCTCGATGCCGGCGATGATCCGCGACTCGGGCGGCATGTGGAACGCCGAAGGCAAGCTGCAGGACGCCAAGGCGGTGATCCCGGACCGCTGCTACGCCGGCATCTACCAGGCGGTGATCGAGGACTGCAAGGCCAATGGCGCCTTCGACCCGGCCACCATGGGCAGCGTGCCCAACGTCGGCCTGATGGCGCAGAAGGCCGAGGAGTACGGCAGCCACGACAAGACCTTCCAGGCGCCGGGCGATGGCCTGATCCGGGTGACGAACTCCAAGGGCGAGACCGTGTTCGAGCACGCGGTCGAGGCCGGCGACATCTGGCGCGCCTGCCAGACCAAGGACGCGCCGATCCGCGACTGGGTGAAGCTGGCGGTGGACCGCGCCGCGATCAGCCAGACGCCGGCGGTGTTCTGGCTCGACAGCGCGCGCGCGCACGACGCGCAGGTGATCGCCAAGGTCGAGCGGTACCTCAAGGAGCACAGCACGGGCGCGCTCGACATCCGCATCCTGCCTCCGGTGGAGGCGATGAAGCTCTCGCTCGAGCGCATCCGCAGGGGCGAGGACGCCATCTCGGTCACCGGCAACGTGCTGCGCGACTACCTCACCGACCTGTTCCCGATCATGGAGCTGGGCACCAGCGCCAAGATGCTGTCGATCGTGCCGCTGATGGCCGGCGGCGGCCTGTTCGAGACCGGCGCCGGCGGCAGCGCGCCCAAGCACGTGCAGCAGTTCCTGGAAGAGAACTACCTGCGCTGGGATTCGCTGGGCGAATTCCTGGCGCTGGCCGCATCGCTCGAGCACATCAGCCACCGCTGGCTCAATTCCGCCGCGCCGGCGCTGGCCAGGGCCCTGGACGAGGCCAATGGCCGCTTCCTCGACAACAACAAGTCGCCCGGCCGCAAGCTCGGCACGATCGACAACCGCGGCAGCCACTACTACCTGGCCCTGTACTGGGCGCAGGCGCTGGCCGCGCAGGACGAGGACCCGGGCCTGAAGGCGAAGTTCGCGCCACTGGCGCAGGCGCTTGCCGCACAGGAGGAGACGATCGTCGCCGAACTCAACGGCGTGCAGGGGCGCGCGGTGGACATCGGCGGCTACTACCGTCCGGACATGGACAAGGTCGCGGCGGCGATGCGCCCCAGCGAAACCTTCAACGCCGCGCTTGCGACGCTGGCCGGCTGACCCGGTCCCGCCCCGGTCGCCCGCGACCGGGGCGTTCGGCTGAAGGCCCGGACCGCGCCTTCAGCGGAACGCCGAGAGCAGCGCCGCCCACAGCTCCACCCCGACCACGCGGCCGCGCCCCTGGAGCAGGCGCGCGGCGTCTTCGCGCGTGCCCGGCCGGGCGGTGGCGGGCGGACCTTCGCCCGCCGCAGGCGCAGGCGCCGGTCCCGGTGCCTCCGACAGCATCCGTGCCGTCTCCACGTCCTGGACGTGGCCCTGGTTGAACAGCAGTCCGGCGTAGAGGTTCATCGCCTTGCTCCTTCGTTGAGTACGGCGAAAGTTAGGAGCATCATCTACGCCGTAAAAGCGACGTTTTCGCAAGCCAGTCTTGAAGGTATCTCAAGATGTCCCGACCTCCGCTGCATGCGCTCCAGGGCTTTGTCGCCGCCGTCCGGCACGGCAACCTGACCCGCGCCGCCGAGTCGCTCAACCTCACCGTCAGCGCGCTCAGCCACCAGATGCGGGCGCTCGAGGAGCGGCTGGGCTATGCCCTGCTGGCGCGCGGCGCACGCGGGGTCAGCCCGACCGCCGACGGACAGCGCCTGCTCGAGCGCATCGCCCCGCACCTGGAGGCGATCGCCGACGCGCTGCATCCCTACGCCGCCCGCCGCGGCCAGGTGCTGACCATCAGCCTGCTGCCGTCGATGGCTTCGGCCTGGCTGCTGCCGCGGCTGGGCGGTTTCCTGTCCGCGCACCCGGACATCGAGGTCAACGTGCAGTCGCAGACCGGGGTCGTGGACTTCGAGCGCTCGCCCGACGTCGACGCAGCGCTGCGGGTCGGGCGCGGGCAGTGGCCCGGGACGGTGGCCGAACACCTGTTCGACGACGAGCTGGCGCCGATGGCCAGCCCCGACCTGGTCGCGCGCATGGGCGGCATCGACGCGCGCCCGCTGCCGGAATGGCCGCTGCTGGGCGACGGGGACGGGCAGTGGAACCGATGGTTCGCGCAGGCCGGACAGCAGCCGCCCTCGCGCTACGTGGCCGTGCTCGACGACACCGAGGCGCACCATCGCGCGGCCGCCGCCGGGGTGGGCGTCGCCCTGGGCAGGATGACGCGCGCGCGCCTGCTGCTCGAGGCCGGCCAGCTGGTGCTGCTGTCGCCGCGGCGGTTGCGCACCGCCAACGGCCACTGGCTGGTGTATCCCGAGCGCTCGCGCCAGCACCGCGGCTTCACCCTGTTCCGGGAGTGGCTGCTGGAACAGGCGACCGCCTACGCGCAGTCGGACGGCAGCCGGCCGGGATGACACCGGCGGACGCGGGATGTGGCAGGCTGCGCCCACCTGACGTCACCGGAGATCCCGATGCGCCGCACTTCCGCTTTCCCGATCCGTGCTTCCCTGCTGGTCCTCGCCCTCGCCACCGCGGGCGCGATCCCGGCACTGGCCCAGGACGCACCGGCGCCCGCTTCGCAGCCGGCCGCCGACGCCGCGCTGCAGGCCGTGCTGGCCGGCGACTGGCGCAGCGCCGACAACCGCGCGCGCGACGCCTACCGCCACCCGGCCGAGACCCTGGCCTTCTTCGGCCTGGCCCCGGGCCAGACCGTGGTCGAGATCACCCCCGGCGGCGGCTGGTACGCCGAGATCCTCGCGCCCTACCTGCGCGGCAACGGCCAGTACGTCGCGGCCATCGTCGACCCCGCCGCGGTAGCCGAAGGCCGCGGCCGCGACTACCAGCAGCGCGGCAAGGACGCGCTGGAGAAGCGCTTCGCCGACGCGCCCGCCCAGTACGACGCGGCGAAGATCGTGGCCTACGACCCGGCGGCGCCGAAGTTCGGCGACGCGGGCTCGGCCGACCTGGTGCTGACCTTCCGCAACGTGCACAACTGGCGCGGCGCCGGCCAGGCCGAAGGCATGTTCAAGGGCTTCTTCGAGGTGCTCAAGCCGGGCGGGGTACTGGGCGTGGTGGAGCACCGCGCCGCCCAGGACGTGCCGGCGGACGACCGCAGCGGCTACGTGGGCCAGGCGCAGGTGATCGCGATGGCCGAGGCCGCGGGTTTCGTGCTCGACGGCAAGAGCGAGGTCAACGCCAACCCGAAGGACACCAAGGACCATCCCAACGGCGTGTGGACCCTGCCCCCGGGCAACAACCACGATGCCGCCGACGCGGCGAAGTACCGCGCCATCGGCGAGAGCGACCGCATGACCCTGCGCTTCGTGAAGCCCGCCCGCGACTGACCACCGGCCTTGTCGGGGCCCACACCGCGGGCGCCGGCGACATCGCCTGGCGGCCCGTTCCCGGGCACCTGGCCAGCTGCCCGCGCGCGCGATCGGCGCCGCCGCTGCCCCGGGGCCTCGGCCCCGTCCAGCGCAACCTCCCTCTAAGCTATGCCTCCCCGGGCGGGGAGCCCGGGGACCGTTGCCGCGCGGCGCGCCGCGGCCACGTGCCACGCGCGCGCCAGCCACAGGACTCCCATGCGCAAAACCCTTCTCGCCCTGAGCCTCGCCGCCGCCGCAGTGCCGGCCTTCGCCGCGCAGCCGCTGTCGATCGGCACCTCCGTGCAGGGCCAGCTCCAGGCCACCGACCGTTCCAGCGACCGCGGCGGCCGCAGCCACGACTACACCCTGCGCCTGGCCGAGGGCCAGCTGGTGGCGGTCACGGTGAAGTCGACCGACTTCGATCCGGTGGTGATCGTGTTCAAGCCCGACGGCGACCTGCTGGGCGAGAACGACGACCGCGAGGACGGCAGCACCAATTCGCTGCTGGTGGTCACCGCGCCCGAGGCCGGCGACTACACCGTGCGCGTGAACTCGCTGCCGATGGGCGAAGGCCACCTGGGCGCCTACACCCTGCGCGCCAGCGTGATCGCCGACGACTGACCGCGCCGGCATGGCGCTGATCGCGCTCAACAAGCCGTTCGGCGTGCTGTGCCAGTTCACCGACCGCAGCGTGCCGCCCCGGCGCACGCTCGCGGAGTTCGGACTGCCGGCAGGCGTCTATCCCGCCGGCCGCCTCGACCACGACAGCGAAGGCCTGCTGCTGCTCACCGACGACGGCCGGCTCGCCCATCGCATCACCGACCCGCGCCACAAGCAGCCCAAGACCTACCTCGTGCAGGTCGAGGGCGCGCCGTCGCCGGAGCAGCTGGCGCGGCTGCGCGCGGGCGTCGAGCTCAACGACGGGCCCACCCTGCCGGCCGACGCGGCGCTGGTCGAACCGCCGGCGCTGTGGCCGCGCGATCCGCCGGTACGCTACCGGCGCAGCGTGCCCGACGCCTGGCTGCGGCTGGCGATCCGCGAGGGCCGCAACCGCCAGGTGCGGCGCATGACCGCCGCAGTCGGGCTGCCGACCCTGCGGCTGGTGCGCGTGGCGGTCGGGGACTGGTCGCTGGGCGCGCTCGCGCCCGGACAATGGCGCGAACTCTCCGGCCCGAGCGGCCGCCGCGGCTGAGCGGAACCGCCGATTCCCGGCCGTACCGCGGGTCTGCTAACGTGTCCGGCCGAGGCGCCCGTCCAGGCAGCCGGCGCAGACAGGGACCTCCAGAGGCAAATGCCGACGAGCAAGAACATCGCTGGGCGCGTGCTGGTGGTCGACGACCAGCCGTCGAACCTGCGCATCATCAGCGCGCTGCTGTCGCGCCAGGGCTATACGGTGCACACCGCCGAAAGCGGCGAGGAGGCGCTGGAGGCGCTCGAACGCCAGAGCGCCGACCTGCTGCTGCTGGACATGATGATGCCGGGCATGGACGGCTTCGAACTGCTCGAGGAAGTGCGCCGCCACCCGGCGTGCTCTTCGCTGCCGGTGGTGTTCCTGACCGCGGCGCACGACCGCGACCTGCTGCTGCGCGCGTTCGATTCGGGCGCGGTCGACTACGTCACCAAGCCCTTCATGCCCGAGGAACTGCTGGCGCGGGTGCAGGCCCATATCGGGCTCAAGCTCACCCGCGACCGGCTCGAGCGCGTCGCGCGCGAGCGCCAGGAGCTGGTCAACCTGGTCGCACACGACCTCAAGAACCCGCTGAGCAGCATCTTCTTCGCCAGCGACCTGCTGATCACCGGGCAGACGCGCGAGGACCGCATCCCGCGCTACCTGCAGATGATCCGCGACAGCGCCGAGGACGCGCTGGGCTACATCCGCCGCTATCTCGAGACCCAGGCCTCGGCGCGTCCCCGCGACGATGCCGACGCGCGCGCCTGCCTGGCCGAACTGGTGCAGTGGATCGAGCGCCGCTACGCGCTGCAGCTCGAGGAGCGCGGCTCGCGCCTGCACATCGGCGAGCTGCCCGCGCAGACGCTCGTCTCGATCGACGCGCTGGTGGTGCGCCAGGTCTGCGAGAACCTGATCAGCAACGCGATCAAGTACGCGCCCGGCAGCGACATCGAACTCTCGTTCCGGCCCGGGGCGCCCGGCTACTGGCAGCTGCGCGTCGAGGATCGCGGACCGGGCATTCCGCCGGACAAGCAGTCGGCGCTGTTCACGCCGTTCTTCCGGATCAGCTCGGGCGATGCCGCCACCGACCAGGTCTCGACCGGCCTCGGGCTCTCGCTGGCACGGCAGATCGTGGCGGCGTCGGGCGGCGAGCTGCGCTACGAGGACCGCGACGGCGGCGGCGCCAGTTTCGTGCTGGAACTGCGCCAGGCGCACTGACGCGCGGCCCGGCACCCGGACGCCGCGCGCAACCGGGTAGGCTGCGCGCGGCGTCCGCCTGCAATGACTTACTCGTCCGCCGCCTGCGCGGCAGCCGCCTTGCGGCGCGTGCTGTTGCGGCGCGCGGTGGCCGAAGGCTCGATGCGGCGCGACTGCCCGTCGAGGGTCTCGCCGGCCGCCTGCTTCTTGCGATAGCGGTGCACGGCGTACCAGGCGGCACCCGCGCCGATCACGGTCGCCACCACCAGGGCGGGATTGCGCCGCAGGAAGTGGCCGGCCACGCGGCTGCCGGTGCGCGCAGCGCCCAAGGCCGCACCGGTGCGCAGCAGGGTGCCGTTGCGGGTGGGCATGTGGTCGCGGATGCCGTCGCCGACCTGGCCGACGAGGTCCATCACCCTGTCTGAAATCGAGTCGAGTCTGCTCATGGAAAAGGTCCTGGGGTCGATGCCTGCGGAGTGTGCGACAGGCCGCGTGGCGTCGGCGTGATCCGCACGGCGGCCGGAGCGCGACGGTTCACCATGCCGCACGCCCTGCGCCGGCGCCGATCGTGGCGTCCCGCCGGCCGCGCGGCCCAGGTCCGCGCGGCTTGGCGCGATGGGGCCGGTGCATTCCAGGGATCCTCGGGCCGCGCCGCAGGGGGTCTGCCGACGTCGGGATGCCGCACCGTCGCCACGGGCGAAGCGGGTGAACGGGCGTTGCCCCAGGTGCCACGCGGCTTGGCGCGATGGGTGGCCGGTGCATTCCAGGAATCTTCGGGCCGCGCCGCAGGGGTCCTGTCGACGTCGGGAGCCGCACCGTCGCCCCGGGCGAAGCGGGTGAGCGGGCGTTGCCTCAGGTGCCACGCGGCTTGGCGCGATGGGTGGCCGGTGCATTCCAGGGATCTTCGGGCCGCGCCGCAGGGATCCTCTCAACGTCGGGATGCCGCACCGTCGCCACGGGCGAAGCGGGTGAACGGGCGTTGCCTCAGGTGCCGCGCGGCTTGGCGCGATGGGTGGCCGGTGCATTCCAGGGATCTTCGGGCCGCGCCGCAGGGATCCTCTCGACGTCGGGATGCCGCACCGTCGCACGGGCGAAGCGGGTGAGCGGGCGTTGCCTCAGGTGCCACGCGGCTTGGCGCGATGGGTGGCCGCTGCATTCCAGGGATCTTCGGGCCAAGGGTGGCGCGGGTAGCGCCCCTTCATCTCGCGCCGCACTTCCGGCCAGGTCCGCTCCCAGAAGCTGCGCAGGTCGCGCGTGACCTGCAGCGGGCGCCCGGCCGGCGAGAGGAGGTGCAGGGTCAGCGGCACGCGGCCGTCGACGATGGCCGGCGTTTCGCCCAGGCCGAACAGTTCCTGCAGCTTGATCGCCAGCACCGGCGGTTCCGGCTCGCCATCGTGCCCCAGCGCGTAGGCGATGCCGCGCTCCATGCCGGACGGCACGCGGATGCGCGCCGGCGCCAGCGCGTCGAGCTGGCGTCGCTGCTCCCAGGCCAGCCGCGCGCGCAGCGCATCGGACAGCGCCTGCGCCGGCAGCGCGTCGATCCGGCTGGCGCCCTCGAACAGCGGGCGCAGCCAGTCCTCGCGCGTCGCCATCAGGGCGGCATCGGACAGGTCGGGCAGGCCCAGATCCGGCGCCCAGGCGCGCAGCGACTGCACCCGCGCGCGCCACTGGCGCAGCTCGTCGCTCCAGGGCAGCGCGTCCAGGCCGAGTGCGGCGACCGCATCGGTGAGCGCCTGCGCGGCGAGGGCCGGATCGACGCGTCCGGCGGGCCGCACATCGAGCACGATGCCGTCGAACCGGGCGACGCGCTCGGCCACCAGCGCGCGCCGCTCGGCATCCCAGCGCACTTCGTCGCGCTCGAGGAACCGCGCCGGCCAGGCCCGGCGCAGGTGGGCCTCGTCCACCGGTGCGCCGCGCAGCACCAGCGAATCGCGATGTTCGAAGCGCAGCTCGCTGGCCACGATCCAGGGCTCGCCGCGCAGGCCGCTGTCGTCGGCCAGGCGCGCCATGCGGCCGTTGGCCAGGACGTAGCGCTGCGGATCGCGCGGATGCACCCGGCCGATGCGGTCGGGGAACGCATGGGCGAGCACGTCGCCAGCCAGGTGCGCCGGCAGCGACGCCGGTGGCGGGCCGCCCGCGCCGACGCGGCGCCGCCACTGTCTGGCGGCGGCGTCGATCGTGGCGAGCGCGCCGCGATGGGCTTCGCCGGACACCCGCCCGTCGCGGAAGGCGGCCAGCGCCAGCCAGCGCTCCCGCCAGCCGTCGCTGCGCGTGCGCAGGGGATCCCGCGCCTCCACCAGGGCGGCGAGGTCGCAGGCCAGCGCGCGCACCTCGCCTTCGGGCGCGGCCAGCAGCATGGCCGCCAGCCGCGGATGCGTGCCCAGCGCGAGCATGCGCCGGCCCATGGACGTGATCGTGCCGTCGGCGCCGAGCGCGTCGAGCCGCTGCAGGAGTTCGCGCGCGGCCGCCAGCGCGCCCGGCGGCGGCGGGTCGAGGAAACGCAGGCCGGCATCGCCCCAGGCGGCCAGCTCCAGCGCCAGGCCGGCCAGTTCCACCTGCGCGATTTCCGGCCGGCGCTGCGGCTCCAGCCGCTGCGAGGCGGGCCACAGCCGGTAGGACCAGCCCTCGGCGACGCGTCCGGCGCGCCCGGCACGCTGGTCGGCCGAGGCCTGCGACACCGTCACCGCGTCCAGCCGCGAGAAGCCGCTGTTGGGGTCGTAGCGCGGCTCGCGCGCCAGGCCGCTGTCGACCACCACGCGCACGCCGGGCAGGGTGACGCTGGACTCGGCGACGTTGGTGGCGAGCACGACGCGCCGGCGACCATCGGGCCCAGGCTGCAGCACGCGGGCCTGCTGCTCGACCGGCAGGTCGCCGTGCAGCTGCAGGATATCCACGCCCTCGCGCCCGGCACCCTCCGTCAACGCCTGCTGCAGCGCCGCTTCCGCGCGTGCGATCTCGCGCCGACCCGGCAGGAAGGCCAGCACGTCGCCGGGATGGCGCGCCAGCGCCTGTTCGACCGCGCGCCGCAGCTGCGCCTCCAGCGCCTCGTCGCGGCGCGCCGGGAAATGCTCGATCGCCACCGGGTGGCTGCGCCCCGCGCTCGACAGGCGTGGCGCGTCGAGGAAGGCGGCCAGGCGCTCGCCATCGAGCGTGGCCGACATCACCACCAGGCGCAGGTCCTTGCGCAAGGCCGACTGCACGTCCAGCGCCAGCGCCAGGCCGAGGTCGCCGGCGAGATGGCGCTCGTGGAACTCGTCGAACAGGAGCGCGCCGACGCCCGCCAGCTCCGGATCGTCCTGGATCATCCGGGTGAGGATGCCCTCGGTGACTACCTCGATCCGGGTGGCGGCCGAGACGCGGTGCTCGAAGCGGATGCGATAGCCGACCGTGCCGCCGACCTCCTCGCCCAGCTGCCGCGCCATGAACATCGCCGCGCTGCGTGCCGCCACCCGCCGCGGCTCGAGCATCACGATCTTCCGGCCCGCGAGCCACGGCGCGTCGCGCAGCGCCAGCGGCACCTGGGTGGTCTTGCCCGCGCCCGGCGGCGCCTCCAGCACCAGGCGTGGATGCGCGGCGAGGCTGCGCTGGATTTCCGGCAGCAGGGCGGTGATCGGGAAATCCATGGGCGGCAGCATGATAGCGGCGCGGCCGGGTGGCGCCGCGGCAGTCGATGGCTGCAACGCGCCTTGCGCGATGCAGGACGCCCGCGCGTGCCCGGATCCGCCGGATGGTGCAGGCCCGCGGCGAACCCGTCCGCTGCGCGGACCGCGACAGGCACGCGGGTAAACTGGCCGTTTTCGCCAGTCCGCGCGCCATGCAACTGATCGACATCGGCCTCAACCTCACCCACGACAGCTTCGACCGCGACCGCGACGCGGTGTGGCAGCGGGCGCGGGAGGCCGGGGTGGCGCGCGCCATCCTCACCGGCGCCAGCCGCGCGCACTCGCCCAAGGCGCTGGCGCTGGCGCGCACCCGCCCGGGGGAATGGTTCGCCACCGCCGGCGTGCATCCGCACCACGCCAGCGAATACACCGCCGAGTGCGATGCCGAGATGCGCGCGCTGCATGCGCACCCGGAAGTGGTGGCGGTGGGCGAATGCGGCCTGGACTACTTCCGCGACTTCTCGCCGCGCCCCGCGCAGCGCCGCGCGTTCGAGCTGCAGCTGGAGATCGCGGCGGAGACCGGCAAGCCGCTGTTCCTGCACCAGCGTGACGCGCAAGCCGACTTCCTCGCGGTGATGCGCGGTTTCGAGGGCCGGATCGGGCCGGTGGTGGTGCACTGCTTCACCGGCACGCGCGAGGAACTGTTCGACTACCTCGACCGCGACTGGCACATCGGCATCACCGGCTGGCTGTGCGACGAGCGCCGCGGCCAGCACCTGCGCGAGATCGTGGGCAACATCCCCGCGCAGCGGCTGATGGTGGAAACCGACGCGCCCTACCTGCTGCCGCGCACGCTCCGGCCCACGCCCAAGGACCGGCGCAACGAGCCGGCCTTCCTGCCGCATATCGTCGAGGAACTGGCGCGCGACCGCGGCGAGGAGGCGGAGGTGACCGCCGCACACGCCACGGCCACCACCCAGCTGTTCTTCCGCCTGCCCGCCTGAGCCCCGCCGGCCGCGATCGGTCCCGTGGGGCGGCGCCCCACGCGCTGCAGGTCGCCGCACCTCCTGCCAGGCTCCACGGGGCGTGGCCTGCGCGAAGGCCTGGCCGGCCCGGACGAGGCCGGCGTCGACCTGCGAGTCGGTGACCGTGCCCACCGTCGCCTTCTGCTGCTGCCGACGCAGGCGTTCGCGTTCGGCATCGTGGCAGTCCGCCCCGCGGGAGTCCGCGCCCGCGTGCACCGCCGCGCCGAGGCGCAGCGGCTGGCGGTGCTGGCCCGGCCGGACCGTCGGCAGATCCTTGCGACGTCGCGCACACCTGCGCGAGCGGGGCACTGGCCGCGGTCGCGGTCGCGGGGGACGCCGCTTTGCCGACGGGGCCACGGCCATCGCTGCCGGCAACATTGGCCACCAGCGCCGACGGCGCGAGCAGGACGCGCCCGGGGCTGGACCTGCGCGTGGGACGCCTGGGTCGCGCCCGGGAACGCCGGCCGGCGGACGCGCGATGCCGCCCGCGACCGCAACAGCCGCTCGCGGCTGCGCCGCTGCCCTCAGCGCCGGACCAGTTCGACGCGGCGGTTGCGCGCGCGCCCTTCGTCGGTGGCGTTGTCGCCCACCGGGCGCGAATCGCCGAAGCCGGCGGACGACAGTCGCGCGGCCGCGATGCCCTGCGCCGTCAGCGCCGCGACCACCGCCTGCGCGCGTTCCTCTGACAGCTCGCGGTTGCGCGCCGCGGTGCCGGTGTTGTCGGTATGGCCTTCCACCGACAGCCGCAGGGCCGGATCCTGCTCCAGCACGGCGAGCACCTGCGCGATCTGCGGCTGCGAGTCGGGCAGGATGTCGGCCTTGTCCACGGCGAAGTTGACCTGGATCGCAACGCGCCCGTCGGCATCGAGCTTCTGCTTCAGCGCACCGGCCGGCAGCAGCGCAGCGGTCTGCACGAAGCCCTCGCGCTCCACGACCACCCAGCCGGCGCTCATGTACTCCAGGCGCGCGTGCACCCAGACCTGGCGCCCGTCCGGACGATCGACGCGATACACGCGCGATTCGTAATCGTCCCAGCTGAAACCCGTGCCATCGCTGTAGGGACCCTTGAGGTCGTTGCCGTAGCGCTCGGAGGCCTCGCGCGGGATGCGTCCCTCGAACACCAGCACGCCGCCGGCCTCGTCCATCATGGCCTCGAGGTTGCGGCGCACCTCGTGCATCGAGCGGTTGCGCTCGTCCGCCACGACCTGGCCGGCCCAGGTCCGGCCTTCGACTTCCTCGAACGCGCTGCCGGTCCAGAACGGATACATGTCGAAGTCCCGCTGCTTCGGCCGGTTGCCCTGGTCGTAGCCCTCGGGCGCGGACAGGTAAGGGAACTCGTCGCGCCAGCGCGCGGTGGGCTCGAACGACGTTTCCTCCACGATCACCAGTCCGGCCTCGTTGGAGGTGGTGGCCAGCTGCACCCAGACATTGCGGTCGGCCTGGCGGATGACGTGCACGCTGGTCTGCGCGTCCTGGTCGAGGTTCACGGCCTCGATGAAGCCGCCGCCGATCTCGTCTTCGAGCTGGCCGTAGTACATGTTCCGGCGCAGCGGGCCTTCGAATACCGCCTGCGCGCCGGCCTCGGCCAGGACCGCCTCGAGGTTGCGCCGCAGTTCGCGCGCCGAGAATTCCTTGTCGCGCCGCTGGTCGCGGTCGACGACGATCTTCGCGTTCCAGCTCGCGCCCTCCACCCAGTGCAGGCCGTCGCCGATGCGGAACGGAAAGCGGGCGTAGCGGCGCACGTGCGGGCGGTTCTGCGGGCCGTAGCCCGCCGGCAGCGAGAAGAACGGCAGGTCGCCGAGCGCGACGTTGCTGGCAGGGACGCGCTCGACGTCGAACGCGAGCAGTGGGACCGGATTGCCGTCCCGATCGAGGACGTGATCGCCGGATGCGGCGGCGTCGGTCGGCACGGCGTCGGCCGGCGCGGCCTCGGCCGGCGCGGACTGGGCTGCGCCGCTGTCCGCCGCTGCGGGCGTCTCCAGATCAGCCTGCGGCGCCGCGCTGTCCTGCGGTGCATCGCCGCACGCCGCCAACGCCAACGCCATCGTCATCGCCCACGCGACCAGGGTGTCCTTGCGCATCCGTTACTCCGTTTCGGCACGAAGCGCGGAGCGTACACGACTGTCGCGACTTGTCGCAGCGTGGTCGCGGCGCTTCGGCGGCGCGATGCAGCGTCGCCTGGACTCAGTCCCCGCGCCGCTGCCGTTCGTAGGCCTGCAGATGCACCCACGCCGCATGCAGGCAGGGTGCGGCGATGCCGGCCGACCGCGCGCGCCGCAGCATGTCGCCCACGATGTGTCCGGCTTCCACGCGTGCGCCGGCCTCGAGATCGCGCAGCATCGACGCCTTCACCGCGGACGCCGGGTCGACCAGGGTGGCGCGCGCGATATCGCGTGCCTTCTCCGGCACCGGCTGGCCCCCGGCCGCGGCAACGGCCAGGCATTCGTCGTGCAGCGCGGCCATGAACGCTGCACCGCCTTCGGCCGCGACGATCTCGCCGACGCTGGCGCGCATCAGGCAGGTACCGGCGGCCAGCGCGGCGAGGAAGCTGAACTTGATCCACTGCTCCTGCGCGATGTCCGCGGTGGCGCGATGGTCGATGCCGGCGCGGGCGCACAGCGCGGCGAACGCGTCCACGCGTGCGCTGGAGCCGCCATCGCGCTCGCCGAAGGTGATCGAGGCCGGACGGCCCAGGTGCTCGATCGCGCCGTCGGCGGCGAGGGTGGCGCTGATGAAGCACAGCCCGCCCAGCACCCGCTCGCGCCCGAACCGCGCGTCCAGCACCGGGTAGTGCAGCAGGCCGTTGAGGATCGGCAGCAGGGTGGTGGCGGCCCCCATCGCGGGAGCGACGGCCTCGATCGCCTCGTCCAGGCCGTAGGCCTTGCACGAGAGCACGACCAGGTCGAACGGCGCCTGCGCCACCGCCGCCGGCAGCGTGTCGCCGGTGAGGGTGCGCACCGGCAGCTGCGCGTCGCCGAGCGGGCTGCGGATGCGCAGGCCGTCGCGCTGCAGCTGCGCCGCGCGCGCAGGACGCACCAGGAAGCTGACGTCGGCGCCCGACTGCGCCAGGCGGCCGCCGAAGTAGCCGCCGGTGCCGCCAGCGCCGAGCACCAGCACCCGCATCAGCTGCGCAGCCCGACGCCGCGGCGCAGCAGCCACAGCGACAACGTGCCCAGGCCGGCGATGAAGGCCAGCATCAGCGCGTAGGCGACCCACAGCGGCACGTCGGAGGTGCCGAGCAGGCCGTAGCGGAAGGCGTTGACCATGTAGAAGATCGGGTTGGCGTGGGTGGCCGCCTGCGCCCAGCCCGGCAGCAGGGTGATCGAATAGAACACGCCGCCCAGGTAGGTGAGCGGGGTCAGGATGAAGACCGGCACGATCGCCACGTCGTCGAACTTCCGGGCGTAGACCGCGTTGACGAAACCGGCCAGCGAGAAGATCGTGGCACCCAGCAATACCGTGCTCAGGGTCACCAGTGGATGCGGGATGCGCACGCTGGTGAACAGCATGGCGATGCACAGCACGATCGCGCCCACCATCAGCCCGCGCAGCACCGCGCCGGCGACGTAGCCGCCCAGGATCACCCAGCTCGGCATCGGGCTGACCAGCATTTCCTCGATGTGGCGGCCGAACTTGGCGCCGAAGAAGCTCGAGGAGATGTTGCCGTAGCTGTTCTGGATCACGCTCATCATCACCAGCCCGGGGACGATGAACTCCATATAGGAGTAGCCGCCCATGTCGCCGATGCGCGATCCGATCAGGCCGCCGAAGATCAGGAAGTACAGCGTCATCGTGATCGCCGGCGGCACCAGGGTCTGGCCCCAGATCCGCAGGATCCGCGCGACCTCGCGCCGCATGATGGTGAACAGCGCGACCCAGTGCAGGCGCGCATCCGTTGCCGGCGCCGCGGTGTCGATGTCGTTGCGCACGCTGCTCATGCCGCCTGCTCCTGGGCGCGGGCGCCGCTGCCGGTCATGCGTACGAACAGTTCCTCGAGCCGGTTGGACTTGGTGCGCATCGAGCGCACCCGGATGCCGGCGGCATCGAGGCTGGCGAACACCCGGTTGAGGTCCATCGCGCGCGGCATGTCGAGATCGAGCGTGTGGTCGTCGAGCGCGACCAGGGTGGCGCCCTCGATCGCCGGCAGCGGCGCGGGCAGCGTGTCCTCGACGTCGAGCAGGAAGCCCTCGACGTCGAGCTTGGCCAGCAGCGCGCGCATCGGCCCCTGCTCGACGATGGTGCCGCGGTCGATGATCGCCAGGTTGCGGCACAGCGACTCGGCTTCCTCGAGGTAGTGCGTGGTGAGGATGATGGTGGTGCCGGCGGCGTTGATCTCGCGCAGCACGCGCCACATGTCGCGGCGGATCTCGATGTCCACGCCGGCGGTGGGCTCGTCGAGGATCAGCAGCCGCGGCCGGGTCATCATCGCCCGCGCGATCATCAGCCGGCGCTTCATGCCGCCCGAGAGCGTGCGGCTCATCATCCGCGCCTTGTCCCAGAGGAACGCCCGCTTGAGTTCCTCCTCGGCGCGGGCCAGCGCCTGCGCGCGCGGCACGCCGTAGAAGCCGGCGTAGTTGACCAGGATGTCGAGCGGCTTCTCGAACATGTTGAAGTTGATTTCCTGCGGCACCAGGCCGATCTGGCGCATGGCCGCGCCGCGCTGCGCGGCCAGGTCGATGCCGAACACCGAAACCTCGCCCGCGGTCTTGTTCACCAGCGAGGAGATGACGCCGATCAGGGTGCTCTTGCCGGCGCCGTTGGGGCCGAGCAGGGCGTAGAAGTCGCCGGGCAGCACGTCCAGGGACACGCCCTTGAGCGCCTGCACGCCGTTGTCGTAGGTCTTGCGGAGGTCGCGGATCCGCAGCGCGGGCGCGCCGGGAGCCGCCGGGGAATCGATGGGCATCGGGGTCCGTCGCGGGGGCTTTGGCCGCGCCGTTCGCGGCAAGCCGCTAGTATAGGCGGCCCGTCGACCCACTCCCGGGCCGCACCGTCCCATTCCCGTCTTGGCCATCGTCCAGTTCCCGCTCAGGCTCACCGGACGGCGCATGCTCGCGCCGTCGGTCGCGCACCTCACCTTTTCCCGCGACGACGGGCAGCCGCTGGATTTCATCCCCGGACAGTTCATCCAGGTGCACTTCCAGTACGCGGACGGCACGCCGACCAAGCGCTCGTATTCGCTGGCGACGATCCACGACCACGCGCTGGGGCCGGGCGATGCGGTGGAGATCGCGGTCAGCTACGTGCCAGGGGGCGCGGCGACCGCGCTGTTCGAGAACCTCGCGGAAGGCGGCACGGTGCAGGCCAGCGGTCCGTTCGGGCGCTTCTGCCTGATGCCGAACGATGCCAACCGCCGCTACCTGCTGATCGGGACCGGCACCGGCGTGACCCCGTACCGCGCCATGCTGCCCCTGCTGGAGAAGGCGATCGCCGAACGCGGCATCGAGGTCGTGCTGCTGTTCGGCGCGCGCAGCCCGGCCGAGCTGCTGTACGGCGACGAGTTCCGCGCCTTCGCGCGACGCAATCCCGGCTTCCGCTTCGTGCCCTGCTTCTCGCGGGAACTTCCGGAGGCGGGCTCGCCGCAGGCGCATGCGGACGTGCGCTCCGGCTATGTGCAGCAGTTCCTGGCCGAGTTCGCGCCCGATGCCGGGGGCGACATCGCCTACCTGTGCGGCAACCCGAACATGGTCGACGCCTGCTTCGAGGCGCTGAAGGACGCGGGCCTGCCGGTACCGCGGATCCGCCGCGAGAAGTACGTCAGCAGCAAGTAGGCGCAGGTCCGCCGAGGACGCACCGCCTGGCCCCGCGGCCCGGGCGTCGCCGGGGAGGCCGCAATCGCGGGCGCGTGCATGGATGTCGGTCCACGGCGGCATGTCAAGCTTGCTTGACACGGCCGGCGCGCGGCGGCATCCTGATGTCAAGCTTCCTTGACAACGGGATCGCGATGTCCCTGCCACTACTTCCCGCCGGGCTGCGCCCATGCGCATGAGCGGCCGCGCCGTCACCCTCGGGCTGGCGCTGCTGCTGGGCGCGCCTGGGGTGGCCCGCCTGGTCGCCCCCGGCCTGCTGCCGGGACTGGATCGCGGGTCGGCCGTGGTGCTGTGCGTCGGAGCGCTGCTGATCGGCGCGATGTGCCTGACCAACCGGGACCCGATGGGCATCGACGTCGCGTCGCCACCGGTCGCCCGCCGCTACCTGCTCGAGGGCGGCATGGCGATGCTGGCCTACGTACTGGCGCTGGCGACTTCGCTCTGGCTGCTCAAGCGGGTCGATCCGATGCCGCTGCGGGCGGCGGTCGCGCTGCTACCGCTGCTGCCGATCGTGGCCGCCCTGCTGGCGATGGCGCGCTACCTGCGCGCGCTCGACGAGCTGCAGCAGCGCATCGAGCTCGTCTCGCTCGCCGTCGCCTCGGGGGTAGTCTCGCTGCTGTACATGGCCGGCGGCCTGCTGCAGTCGGCGCGGCTGGTCGAGATCGCGGCCCGCGACGCGATGATCTGGGTCTTCCCGCTGATCTGCGCCGCCTACGGCGTGGGTCGCGGCGCCATCGCGCGGCGTTACGAATGAGTGCGCGATGAGGAACCGCGTCCGCGAACTGCGCGAGGCGCACGGCTGGTCACAAGCGCAGCTCGGCGAGCGTCTCGAAGTGTCGAGACAGACCATCAACTCGATCGAAACCGGCAAGTACGATCCCAGCCTGCCGCTGGCGTTCCGGATCGCGGCCGTGTTCGACGCCACCATCGAATCGATTTTCTTCCCGGAGACTTCCGCATGAAGCGCCTGCTCTACCTGGTCCCCCTCGCCGGCAGCCTGATGCTGGCGTCCTGCGACGGCGGCGGCGGCCGCGGCACCGGCCCGCAGGCCGACGCGCAGGGTCGCGTGCACTACGGCGAACTCGCGTTCGAGCCCTGCTCCCTGCCCGGTCCCGGCAACAACGCGGTCGAGGCGCAGTGCGGCACGCTCGAGGTGCCCGAGAACCACGACGCGCCCGATGGACGCCGCATCGCGCTGGCGATCGCGCTGGTGCCGGCCAAGGGCATGGCCGAGGCCGATCCGATCTTCATGATCGCCGGCGGCCCGGGACAGTCGGCGCTGGAGAGCTACCCGTCGGTCGCCGAGGCCTTCGCCGACGCGCGTCGCAACCGCCACGTGGTGCTGGTGGACGCGCGCGGCACCGGCGGCTCCAACCCGCTGCACTGTCCGGACTTCAACAACGAGGAGGTGCTGGCGGATCCGGAGAACGACAGCATCGAGGCGCTGGTGCGGCTGACCGAGGCCTGCCGCGACACGCTGCAGGAGAGCAGCGACCTGCGCTTCTACACCACCGGCGACCACGTCCGCGACCTCGACCTGGTGCGGAGCCGCCTGGGCGTCGAAAAGATCAACCTGGTCGGCGTGTCCTACGGCACGCGCGTGGCGCAGCAGTACGCGGCCGCATACCCGCAGCACACGCGCACCGTGGTGCTCGACTCGGTGGTGCCCAACTCGCTGGTGCTCGGTCTCGACCACGCGCGCAACCTGGAGGATGCGCTGGATGCGCAGTTCCAGCGCTGCCGCGCCAGCGAGGCCTGCCTGGCCAACCTCGGCGACCCGCGCCAGCAGCTGACCGTGGTGCGCGAGCGGCTGCAGGCCGGCGGTATCGCGCCGGTGCGCTACCGCGACCCCGTCTCCGGTGAGTGGCGCGAGGAAGTGCCGCGGTACGTGCACCTGGCCAGCCTGCTGCGCCTGTACGCCTACCAGCCGTCGATGGCGGCCACCTTGCCGCTGGTGCTGCACGAGGCCTCGCAGCAGCGCTACGAAAGCCTGCTGGCGCAGTCGCGCATGCTCGCCGGGCAGATGGGCGACGCGATGGCGGTCGGCATGGGCCTGTCGGTGAGCTGCAGCGAGGACGCCGACGAGTTCGGCGAAGCCGGCGCGGACGACGCGGGCACCGTGCTCGGCCCGATCCTGGTCGACACCCTGCGCGCGCAGTGCGCGGTGTGGCCGAAGGGCACGCGCAGCGAGCGCTTCCGCGACCCGCTGGCGGGCGACCTGCCGGTGCTCGCGATCAGCGGCGAGTACGACCCGGTCACCCCGCCCCGCTACGGCGACGAGGTGGTCCAAGGGCTGCCCAATGGCCGCCACTTGGTGCTGCCGGGCCAGGGCCACAGCGTGCTCGGCACCGGCTGCATGCCCAAGCTGTTCGCGCAGTTCGTCGAAGGCGCCGATGCGTCCGCGCTCGACGCCACCTGCCTGGAGCGCCTGAGCGCGCAGCCGCCGTTCGCCGGCAACTACGGCTGGGAGCCGTAATCGCGCTGTGCGCTCCACACCCCATTCGAGAACACGGACCTTCCCATGATCCGCATCGACAACCTGCATAAATCGTTCAAGAGCAAGACCGGCACCGTGCACGCGGTGAAGGGCGTCGGCTTCGAGGCGCGCGACGGCGAGATCACCGGGCTGCTCGGCCCCAACGGCGCCGGCAAGACCACCACGCTGCGCATGCTCTACACCCTGATGTCGCCCGACCAGGGCCGGATCGAGGTCGACGGCATCGACGTCGCCGCGGATCCGACCGCGGTGCGCCAGCGCCTGGGCGTGCTGCCCGACGCGCGCGGCATCTACAAGCGACTGACCGCGCGCGAGAACATCGCCTACTTCGGCCGCCTGCACGGGCTGGACGAGGCGACCATCCGCGAGCGCACCGCGGCGATGGCGAAGACCCTGGTGATGGAGGACTTCCTCGACCGCCGCACCGAGGGCTTCAGCCAGGGCCAGCGCACCAAGACCGCGATCGCGCGCGCGCTGGTGCACGCGCCGCGCAACGTGATCCTCGACGAACCGACCAACGGCCTGGACGTGATGACCACGCGCGGGCTGCGCAGCTTCCTGCGCGGGCTGCGCGACGAAGGCCGCTGCGTGATCTTCTCCAGCCACATCATGCAGGAGGTCGCCGCCCTGTGCGATCGCATCGTGGTGGTCGCGCACGGCGAGGTGCGCGCGGTGGGATCGCCGGATCAACTGCGCGAGCAGACGGGACTGTCCGACCTGGAGGACGTGTTCGTCCGCCTGGCCGGCCTCGAGGGAGAAGCCGCATGAGCATGAGTGCGATCTGGACCGTCGCGAAGAAGGAGCTGGTGGACCTGTTCCGCGACCGCAAGACCATGGCGCTGGGCCTGCTGATGGGCCCGATCCTGATCCCGGCGCTGATCCTGGGCCTGGGCGCGATGGCCGAGAAGAAGATGCGGACCCAGCTCGAATCGACGCTGGAGCTGCCGGTGGTCGGCGCCGAACACGCGCCCAACCTGGTCGCCTTCCTCAAGGGCCGCAACATCGACACGATCGATGCCCCGCAGGATCCCGAAGGCGCGGTGCGCAGCCAGGACTTCGACGTGGTGCTGAAGATCGACCCGGAGTTCGGCGAGCGCTGGCGGGGCAGCCGGCCGGCGCGCGTCGAGCTGATCTACGACAGTTCGCGCCAGGATTCGCAGATCCCGGTCAACCGCGTGCGCGGCGTGCTGCTCGAGTACAGCCGCACGGTCGGCGTGCTGCGCGGGATCAACCGCGGGGTCAGTCCCGAGGCCGGATTCGCGGTGCAGGTCGGCCAGCGCGACGTGGCCACGCCCGAGGCGCGGCGCGGGATGCTGCTGGCGTTCCTGCCCTACCTGCTGATCCTGCTGAGCTTCCTCGGCGGCGCGGCGCTGGTGATCGACGTGACCGCGGGCGAGCGCGAGCGGCAGTCGCTGGAGCCGCTGCTGGCCACGCCGGCGGCGCGCGCGTCGATCATGAGCGGCAAGATCCTCGCCGCCTGCCTGTTCGGCATGCTCTCGCTGCTGCTGGTGGTGCTGTCGCTGAAGTTCTCCTTCCAGCTGGCGCCGGGCCCGATGCAGTTGGTGGACGTGTCCACGCCGGTGATCGCCAAGCTGCTGCTGGTGCTGCTGCCGATGGTGCTGATCGGCACCACCCTGCTGACCCTGATCGCGGCCAGCGTGAAGTCGGTCAAGGAGGCGCAGAGCTACATGAGCGTGCTGATGTTCCTGCCGGTGATCCCCACCATCGTGCTGATGGTGAACCCGGTGAAGAACCAGCTCTGGCAGTTCGCGGTGCCGTTCCTGGCGCAGAACCAGATGATCTTGAAGCTGGTGCGCAGCGAGGCGGTGGCCGCGCAGGAATGGGCGGTGTACCTGGGCGCGGGCTTCGGACTGGCGCTGGTGCTGTGGCTGCTGGCCGCCCGCCTGTACCACCGGGAGAAGCTGGCGATCTCGGCCTGACGCGGCCGCGCCGCGGGCGTCCGGCCGGGTGCCGGACCAGAAAAAAAGCCCGGCGAGCGCCGGGCTTTTTTCGTTGCGACGGACGGACCGGTTACTGGGTCGGATTGAAGTTGATGGTGCGGCGGGTGGTGACCGGCGCGCCCACCGGTTCGAAGCGCCAGCGACGCACCGCGTTGACCGCCTCGCGGTCGAAGACGCGCGGCGGATTGGCGCGCACCACGCGCACGCCGTCCACGGAGCCGTCGACGCCGACCGTGAACTCGACCTGCACTTCGCCGGACGTGCCCGCCCGCAGCGCGTCGGGCGGATAGCGCGGTGCCGGCGTGCTGATCGGGCGCAGGTCGCTGGCGGCCGCCGCGGCCGGACGCGGCGCGGCCTGGCGTGCCGCCTCCTGGCGCGCGGCTTCCTGGCGCGCCGCCTCCTGCCGCGCGGCTTCCTGGCGGGCGGCCTCCTGTCGCGCGGCTTCCTGGCGGGTGGCCTCCTGCTGCGCGGCCGCCTGCTGGGCGGCGAGATCGCGCGCCGCCTGCTCCTGGGCTTGGCGCTGCTGTTCCTGGCGCTCGCGCTCGAGCTGCTGGCGGCGCTCGGCCTCCTGCTCGGCGGTGAGCTGCTCCTGCTGCGCACGCCGGGCGGCGTCGGTCTCGGCGCTGGCGATCGTGTTCTTGAGCCGCTCGACCGCAGGGTAGGACGAGTCGGTCTTTTCGATCAGCGCGAGCAGGCGGCGGGCCTCGGCGAAGTCGCCGCGGTCGCGGCTCTGCTCGGTCGCGATCACGGTCATCGGCAGCAGGTCGACCAGGGCGCTTGCGACGCCGGCGTTGGCCGGCTCCTTGTCGCGCAATGCGAGGTAGTACTCCATCGCGTTGTCGCCGCCAGGCGCGTAGAGGCGGCTTTCCTGGTAGGCCTTGGAGGCGGCTTCCCGCAGTTCGTCCGAGCTGAGCGCGGCGACCTCGGCCGATACGGCCTCTGCGGGCTGTTGCTCCGCGGCGGGTCCCTGCGTTCCCGCCGCAGGGGCGGCGCCCGGCGCCGGCGCGGGCTCGTCCTTGCCGCAGGAAGCCAGGGTGGCGAGGGCCAGAGCGAGCGCGGTGCCGGTGAGCAGCCGACGCGGCCCCCTCCGGCCGCCCGCGGTGGTGTTGGTGGACATCGATTTCCCCTGTTGAGACGGATCCCGTGTGCGTCTAGGACGCGACAGCGCGCCTGGTTTGTCAACCGGCGCGGCCGGTCCTGCCGAGTCTGGCTGGCCCGGTGCCCGGGAAACTGTGATGGAGTTTGCGAAAGACGCCCGGACGGGCGCGCCGCCGCTACTTGCCGATGCAGAAGGTCGAGAAGATCCGGCCCAGCAGGTCGTCGGGCAGGGTGCGCCCGGTGATCTCGCCCAGGGCGTCATGGCCGAGGCGCAGCGCCTCGGCGGCGAGGTCGAGCTGCTCGTGGGCGAGTACGGTGGCCGCATCGGCCAGCGCCTGCGCGGCGCGGTGCAGGGCATCGAGATGGCGCGCCCGGGCGGTGAACACGCCCTCCGCCGGCGCGCTGCCCTCGGCGGCCTCGCGCAGCCGCGCGTGCAGCGCTTCGAGCCCGGCGCCGGTACGCGCCGAGACCGCGATCGCGCCGGCCTGCAGGGACGGCGTGCCGACCAGGTCGCACTTGTTGTGGATCAGGATGCGCTGCGGCACCCCGGCGATGTCGGCCGCGACCGCGCGCAGCCCGGCGTCGGCCTCGCGCGCGTCGAGCACCACCAGGGCCAGGTCGGCGCGCCGCAGCTCGGCGCGGGCGCGGCGCATGCCCTCGCGCTCGATCGCATCGCCGTCCTCGCGCAGCCCGGCGGTATCGACCAGGTTGAGCTCGAAGCCGTCGATGCGCAGCGTTTCGTGCAGCAGGTCGCGGGTGGTGCCGGCGATGTCGGTCACGATGGCGCGCTCGCTGCCGGCCAGCGCGTTGAGCAGCGAACTCTTGCCGGCGTTGGGCGGACCGACGATCACCGCGTGCAGGCCGTCGCGCAGCTTGCGGCCGCGCGCGGCGGCGGCCTGCAGCGCGTCCAGGTCGGCGCGCGCCTCGTCCAGCCCCCTGCGCAGGGCCGGGCCGCCGAGCGTGTCGATCGGTTCGTCGGCGAAGTCGATTGCCGCCTCGACATGCACGCGCAGCCGCAGCACGCGTTCGGCCAGCGCGTCCACGCGCCGGGAAAACTCGCCGTCGAGCGCGCGCCGCGCGGCACGTGCGGCGCGCTCGTCGCCGGCGGCGATCAGGTCGGCCACGGCCTCGGCCTGGGCCAGGTCGAGGCGGCCGTTGAGGTAGGCGCGCTCGCTGAATTCCCCGGGCCGCGCGATGCGCGCGCCCAGCGCGCAACAGCGGGCCAGCAGTTGCCGCAGCACCGGCGCGCTGCCGTGGGCCTGCAGCTCGACCACGTCCTCGCCGGTGTAGCTGGACGGGCCGACGAAGGCCAGGACGATGCCGTCGTCGAGCACCGTGCCGTCGTGGTCCCGGAAGCGCACGTGGTGCGCATGCCGCGGCTGCAGCCGCCGCGCGCACAGCGCCTGGCCGATCGCCAGCGCGGCCGGGCCCGACATCCGCACGATGCCCACGCCGCCGGCCCCGGCAGGGGTGGCGATGGCGGCGATGGTGTCGGCGGGGGGAGGCGCGGCGTTCATGGCGTCGCAAGCGCGAAGCCCGCCGGGCGGCGGGCTTCGGCAGGCATCAGGCCTTGGCCGGCGCGTCGCCGTACTTGCGCAGCATGTACCACTGCTGGAGCAGGCCGAGGCCGCCGTTGGTGACCCAGTACAGCACCAGGCCGGCCGGGAAGAACACCATCATGACGCCGAACACCACCGGCATCATCTGCATCATGCGCTGCTGCATCGGGTCCATGCCGGTCATCGGCGAGATTTTCTGCGTGGCCCACATCACCGCGATGTTGATCACCGGCAGGATGAACCAGGGATCGCGCGCGGTCAGGTCCTGGATCCAGCCGATCCACGGCGCATGGCGCAGTTCCACCGATTCGAGCAGCACCCAGTACAGGGCGAAGAAGATCGGCATCTGCAGCAGCACCGGCAGGCAGCCGCCCGCGGGATTGATCTTCTCCTTCTTGTACAGCTCCATCATCGCGACCTGGTACTTCTGCCGGTCGTCGCCGTAGCGTTCCTTGAGCTGCTGCATGCGCGGCTGGAACTTGCGCATCTTGGCCATCGACTTGTACTGGGCGGTCGCCAGCGGGAACAGCAGGATCTTGACCAGCACCACCAGGCCGACGATCGCCCAGCCCCAGTTGCCGAACAGGCCGTGCAGCTTCTCCAGCACCCAGAACAGGCCCTCGCCCAGCCAGGCCATGATCGAGAAGCGGCTGTAGTCGACCACGCGGTCCAGGCCCGGCACCTGCTGCGCCTTGATCTGGCCGACCAGCTTGGGGCCGACCCACAGCCGGGCGGTGTCCACCGCCTGCTGGCCCGGGGCGACCACGACCGGGGCGCTGGCCATCTCGCGGATCAGGTAGCGCGGCGCGCCGCTGCTGGTGTCGGTGTCGAGGGTGATCGCGTTCTTCGCGCCGCCCGACTCGCCCGGCAGCCAGGCACCGAAGAAGTGGTGCTGGACGAAGGCGATCCAGGTGTTGCTGTCGGTGGCGTTGATCGCCCCGTCTTCGTAATCGGTGAACCAGCGGCGCGCGTAGCCGCCTTCGTCGCCGTACCAGGTCGCGCCGGTCAGGCTGAACGACTCCGGGTTGGTCATGCCGCGCTTGACGTTGGGCGTGCCGCGCAGCAGCTGGCGGTAGGCGTAGCCCTGCCACGGCTGGCTGCCGGTGTTGACGATCTCGTCGCGCACGCCGATCGCGTACTCGCCGCGCTTGAGCACATAGCTGCGGCGGATCTCCACGCCGTCCGGGCCGCGCCAGACGAAGGGCACGACCAGCTGATCCTGGCCGGGGGCGAGCACGAAGCTGCGTTCGTCGCCGGCCGGCACGAAACCCTGCTCGTGGTTCGGCGCCGGGCCGCCGGTGCTGACCCAGCCGCTCTGCGCGGCGTAGTAGTGCTGCGGGGCGCTGTCGAACAGCACCACCGGCGGGCTGGCCTCGTCGCGGGTCTGCGGATAGGCCAGCAGCTCGGCGCGCAGCACGCTGCCGCCGTCGATGGCCAGACGCAGCACGTCGGTCTCCACCTGCACGGCGCCCGCGCGCGCCGGCGTGGCGCTGCTCTCGGGCACGGCGCCTGGCGCCTGCGGCACCGCCGGGGCGGCCGGCACGCCGCCCTGGGCGAGTACAGGCGAAGCCGGGATCGCGCTGCCGGAGGCGAGTTCGGTCGCGGCCGGTTCCGGCGCCGGCGGCGCGGCCTGCTCCTTGTTCCATTCCATCCACAGCAGGACCGACACCATCAGCCAGGCAACGATCAGGAAGGTGCGGGTCTGGTTCATCGGACAGGCAGGCTCATTCGCCGGACGGACGCGGCGTGGTGGAAGGAGGCGGGGAGGCCGGGCGGGAATTCGCGGCGGGCATTGTGCCGTCCGCTGCCGGGGGCGGCAACGCACCGGCGCGCCGCAGCAGGCTCGCCATGGCCTCGCGCAGTTGCATGGAACTGGCGGTCGCGGCGGGCGGGCGGGCGACCAGGACATAGGCGCCCGCGGGCAGCGCGGCGCGGCGCTGGCGGAACTCGTCCCGCAGGATGCGCTTGATGCGGTTGCGGCCGACGGCGCGGCGGTCGACCTTGCGCGACACCGCCAGTCCCAGGCGCGGCGCCTGGCCATCGGCCAGCCAGTGCAGGGCCAGCATCGGCAGCGCGACGCGGCGCCCGCCCTGGAAGATCAGGTCGAAATCGGCGCGCGCGCGTACCCGCGCCTGCCGCGGGAAACCGGCGTCGATCATCGATGGGACATGTCCCGGCCGGTCATGCGGCCGGGCTGCAACGACTCGGCGCGGTTCAGGCCGACAGGCGCTTGCGGCCCTTGGCGCGGCGACGGGCCAGGATCTTGCGGCCGTCTGCGGTCGCCATGCGGGCACGGAAGCCGTGGTCGCGCTTGCGCTTGAGGTTGCTGGGCTGGTAGGTGCGCTTGGTGGCCATGGCGTGGTCTGACGTGCAGCGGGCGGAAAGAACCGGCAATTCTAGCGACCTCCCCCCGGCAGGGTCAAGCAGCCCTGGCAGGCGACCCTCCGCCGGCGGATGCGCGGTACGGGGTCGGGTGGTAGTCTGCCCTCCCCTTTTCGACCTCCCGACCGGCCGCAGCCGCGCGCCGGGCGCGTCTGTTTTCCACCTTTGTTTTCCACCAAGACAGCGACACGAAGTTCTATGGATGCCTGGCCCCGCTGCCTCGAACGCCTGGAAGCCGAACTGCCGGCCGAGGATGTGCACACCTGGCTCAAGCCGCTGCAGGCGCGCCGCGACGACAGCCGCACCGTGCTGTATGCGCCCAACGCCTTCGTGCGCGACGAGGTCGAAAGCCGCTACCTGCAGCGCATCCGCGAGCTGCTGGCCCATTTCGCCGGCAGCGGCGACGTCCAGCTGGAGATCGGATCGCTGCCGCGCACCACGCCGGCCCCGGTCCCGACCGCGGCAGTCGCCGCCGCGCCAGCGGCGCGCCCGGCGCCGGCGGTGGCCTTCGCCGGCCACCTGGATAGCCACTACACCTTCGAGAACTTCGTCGAGGGACGCAGCAACCAGCTCGGCCGCGCCGCCGCCTGGCAGGCCGCGCTCAAGCCCGGCGACCGCGCCCACAATCCGCTGCTGCTCTACGGCGGCACCGGCCTGGGCAAGACCCACCTGATGTTCGCGGCCGGCAACGCCATGCGCCAGGCCAATCCGTCGGCGCGCGTGCTGTACCTGCGCTCGGAAGAGTTCTACAGCGCCTTCTTCCGCTCGATCCAGGAGAAGACCTCCGACCAGTTCAAGCGCCAGTTCCGCCAGATCGATGCGCTGCTGATCGACGACATCCAGTTCTTCGCGGGCAAGGACCGCACCCAGGAAGAGTTCTTCCACACCTTCAACACGCTGTTCGACAGCCGCCAGCAGATCATCATGACCTGCGACCGCTACCCGCGCGAGGTCGAAGGCCTGGAGCCGCGGCTGAAGTCGCGCCTGGCCTGGGGCCTGTCGGTGGCGATCGACCCGCCGGATTTCGAGACGCGCGCGGCGATCGTGCTGGCCAAGGCGCGCGAGCGCGGCACGATGGTGCCCGACGAGGTCGCCTTCCTGCTGGCCAAGAAGATGCACGGCAACGTGCGCGACCTCGAGGGCGCGCTCAACTCGCTGGCCGCGCGCGCCAACTTCACCGGTCGCACCATCACCGTCGAGTTCGCCCAGGAGACCCTGCGCGACCTGCTGCGCGCGCAGCAGCAGTCGATCGGCATCCCCAACATCCAGAAGGTCGTGGCCGACTACTACGGGCTGCAGATCAAGGACCTGCTGTCCAAGCGGCGCACGCGCTCGCTGGCGCGCCCGCGGCAGATGGCGATGGCGCTGGCCAAGGAGCTGACCGAGCACAGCCTGCCCGAGATCGGCGATGCCTTCGCCGGCCGCGACCACACCACCGTCCTGCACGCCTGCCGCCAGATCCGCAATCTGATGGAGACCGACGGCAAGCTGCGCGAGGACTGGGACAAGCTCATCCGCAAGCTGTCCGAATAACGGCGGCCGGTCGCCGGCGACGCCGTCGCGACGCATCCGCGGGGACGTGCCCGCGCAGGCGTGCGCGTTGCGGTGGCGGCGATGTCTGTCCATGCGCGGCAGCCCGGACGCCGGCCATGGCCGCGCGCTCCGGCGCGTCGCCACCTGCAGCGACGCGCCCCCCGCGACCATCCGGCCCGCCGCCATCGCGCACACCCCTCCACCGACGCTTCGTCCGATCGGACGCGGCCGTGTACGCCCTCCGCTGCCGCGGGCCGGCCGCCGACGCCTGCGGTCTACGCGACCGCGGCCCCGCAGCGCCTGTGCAGCGGACGCGGCCCTGGGCACCGCTTCGGACCTGGACGCCACCGGCCTGCAGCCACCGCTGGAGGCTGCCCTGGCGCCGAAGCCACGCCACGTGCCCCTCATGCATGGCGCTGCGCTGGCCCCTGCAACCTTCGTTACACTACATGTTGTGTGTTCGTGGACAGCGTCCGCACAAGCTGTGGACAAGTGCAGGGGGTCGAAACCATCCACAGCTTGCCCAGACCGGGCCGCCGTCCTTGTCCACACCCGCATCCAGCCATAATTTCCAGCGAAATCAAACAGTTATCTGTGTTGTGCCCGCTGTGCAGGCCCCCCAGCACCACCGCTTTTAAAGTTCTTATCCTTTTCTAGAAGCCTTGCCACAGGAATCCAACGCATGCGTTTCAGCCTGCAACGCGAAGCTCTCCTGAAGCCGCTCGCGCAAGTGGTCAACGTCGTCGAGCGTCGCCAGACCCTGCCCGTGCTGGCCAACCTGCTCACCCAGGTCTCGGGTGGACAGCTCTCGCTGACCGGTACCGACCTGGAAGTCGAGATGGTCTCGCGTGTCGCGGTCGACGATGCCCAGGATGGCGAGACCACGATTCCCGCGCGCAAGCTGTTCGACATCGTGCGCGCCCTTCCGGACGGCTCGAAGGTCACCCTGAGCCAGTCGGGCGACAAGATCACGGTGCAGGCCGGCCGCAGCCGCTTCACGCTGTCCAGCCTGCCGGCCAACGACTTCCCCTCGGTGGACGAGGTCGAGGCGACCGAGCGGGTCAGCGTGCCGGAGACCGCGCTCAAGGAGCTGATCGAGCGCACCGCGTTCGCCATGGCCCAGCAGGACGTGCGTTACTACCTCAACGGCCTGCTGTTCGACCTGGCCGACAAGCGCCTGCGCTGCGTCGCCACCGACGGCCACCGCCTCGCCCTGTGCGAGACCGCCCTGGACGACGCGGTGCCGACCAAGCGCCAGATCATCGTGCCGCGCAAGGGTGTGCAGGAACTGCAGCGCCTGCTGGAGGGCGGGGACCGCGCCGTCGTGCTGGAAATGGGCCGCAACCACATCCGCATCAAGCGCGACGATGTCACTTTCACCAGCAAGCTGATCGACGGCCGCTTCCCGGATTACGAGGCCGTGATCCCGATCGGCGCGGACCGGGAAGTGCTGATCGACCGCGAGGCCCTGCGCGCCTCGCTGCAGCGCGCCGCGATCCTGTCCAACGAGAAGTACCGCGGGGTGCGGCTGGAAATGTCGCCGGGCCTGGTCCGGATCAACGCGCACAACCCTGAGCAGGAAGAAGCGCAGGAAGAAGTCGAGGCCGAGACCCGCGTCGACGGGCTGGCCGTCGGCTTCAACGTCAACTACCTGCTCGACGCCCTCTCGGCCCTGCGCGACGAACAGGTGGTCCTGCAGCTGCGCGACGCGAATTCTTCCGCCCTGGTCCGTGAGGCGTCGAGCGAGCGCTGTCGGCACGTGGTGATGCCGCTGCGCCTCTGATGGCCGGGCGCGTGTTCCACGTGGAACCACCGCTTCGCCCGGCTTCGGCCGGGCGAAGTCGTTTGGTGACGGTGGATCGGCCCCGGTCGACGTTCGCGGAGCCCCCCCCATGCAGCTGACGCGGCTGGTGGTCTCCGGAGTCCGCAATCTCCAGCCCCTGGAGCTGGCGCCGGGGCCGCAGCTCAATCTCGTCGTGGGCGCAAACGGCGCAGGCAAAACCAGCCTGCTGGAAGCCATCCACCTGCTTGCCTACGGGCGGAGTTTCCGCGGGCGCGTGCGCGACGGCCTGGTGCGTACCGGCGCCGAGGCGGCCGAGGTGTTCGCCGAATGGGCGGAGCCCGGCGGCGTACGTCGCCGGGCCGGGCTGCGCCATACCGGGCAGGAGTGGACCGGGCGGCTGGACGGAGAGGCCGTCCGGCAGCTGGGCGACCTGTGCGCGGCGTTGGCCGCCGTCAGCTTCGAGCCAGGCAGCCATACCCTGGTGACCGGCAGCGCCGAGGCGCGTCGCCGCTACCTGGATTGGGGCTTGTTCCACGTGGAACATGGCGAGGGCCGGTTCCATCCCCTGTGGCGCCGCTATGCGAGGGCGCTGAAGCAGCGCAACGTCCTGCTCAAGCAGCGCGCACCGGGCCATCAGCTCGACGCCTGGGATGCCGAGCTTGCGTCGGCTGGCGAGCATCTGGACCAGGAGCGTCGCCGGTACGTGGAGCGCCTGCAGCCGCGTTTCGCGGCGCTGTCCGCCTCCCTGGCCCCCGGTCTGGGCGAGGCGGGACTCGACTACCGCCCGGGGTGGCGCCGGGACCAGATGCCACTGGCCGATGCCCTCCTGCTCGCGCGGGAGCGCGACCAGGTCGCCGGCTTCACTTCGGTCGGCCCGCACCGGGCGGACTGGCGCGTGGGCCACCTGCTGCGCCCCGCGCAGGAGGCCCTCTCCCGGGGCCAGGCCAAGCTGACTGCCCTCGCCTGCCTGCTGGCGCAGGCGGAGGACTTTGCCGACGTGCGTGGTCACTGGCCGGTGTTCCTGCTCGACGATCTGGCGTCGGAGCTCGACCGGGACCATCAGAGGCGCCTGCTGGAGCGCCTTCGGGGCAGCGGGGCCCAGGTTTTCGTGACCGGAACCGACCCGATCCCCGCCCTTCTGGAAGCAGACTGGCCGATCGCCATGTTCCACGTGGAACATGGCAGGCTGCGCGCGGCCTGAATCGCCTACCAAGCCCGTGCTGGCGCGCGGAGAGCCCGGCCCAAGCCCTGCGGCGGGCGCGGTATAATTCCCGCTTCCGTTCCAATAACTAAAGTGTCGCGTCGGCGGGCCTGTCCGGCCGTCGACGGCGCGACGGTGGATACGAATGACCGAAGAGAACCAGACCCCCTCGCCCGCGTCCGGCCAGGCCTACGATTCGAGCAGGATCACCGTGCTGCGGGGCCTCGAGGCCGTGCGCAAGCGTCCCGGCATGTACATCGGCGACGTGCACGACGGTACCGGCCTGCACCACATGGTGTTCGAGGTGGTCGACAACTCGATCGACGAGGCCCTCGCCGGCCACGCCGACGAGGTGGTGGTGACGATCCACGAGGACGGGTCGGTGTCGGTGTCCGACAACGGTCGCGGCATCCCGGTCGACATCCACAAGGAAGAAAACCGGTCGGCGGCCGAGGTCATCCTCACCGTGCTCCACGCCGGCGGCAAGTTCGACGACAACAGCTACAAGGTGTCCGGCGGCCTGCACGGCGTGGGCGTGTCCGTGGTCAACGCGCTGTCGTCCAGGCTGCTGCTCGAGATCTGGCGCGACGGCTTCCACCACCAGCAGGAATACGCGCTGGGCGAACCGGTCTACCCGCTCAAGCAGCTGGAGCCTTCGACCCGCAAGGGCACCACCCTGCGCTTCTGGCCCTCGGCCGAGACCTTCAGCGACACCGAGTTCCATTACGACATCCTGGCCCGGCGCCTGCGCGAGCTGTCGTTCCTCAATTCGGGGGTGAAGATCGTCCTGAGCGACGAGCGCGGCGAGGGCCGCCGCGACGTGTTCCAGTACGAAGGCGGCATCCGCAGCTTCGTCGAGCACCTGGCGCAGCTGAAGACCCCGCTGCATCCGAACGTGATCTCGGTGTCCGGCGAGCAGAACGGCATCACCGTCGAAGTGGCGCTGCAGTGGACCGACTCCTACCAGGAGACGATGTTCTGCTTCACCAACAACATCCCGCAGAAGGATGGCGGCACCCACCTGCAGGGCTTCCGTTCGGCGCTCACCCGCACGCTCAGCCATTACATCGAGCAGAACGGCATCGCCAAGCAGGCCAAGGTCAGCTTCTCGGGCGATGACATGCGCGAGGGCCTGATTGCCGTGCTGTCGGTCAAGGTGCCGGATCCGAGCTTTTCCTCGCAGACCAAGGAAAAGCTGGTCTCATCGGATGTGAGACCGGTTGTTGACAGCACGTTCGCTGCACGTTTGGAGGAGTTCCTGCAGGAACACCCCAACGAGGCCAAGGCCATCGCGGGTAAGATCGTTGACGCGGCGCGCGCGCGCGAGGCGGCGCGCAAAGCCCGCGACCTGACCCGCCGCAAGGGCGCGCTGGATATCGCCGGCCTGCCGGGCAAGCTGGCCGACTGCCAGGAAAAGGATCCGGCGCTCAGCGAACTGTTCATCGTCGAGGGCGACTCGGCGGGCGGCTCGGCCAAGCAGGGCCGCAACCGCAAGAATCAGGCGGTGCTGCCGCTGCGCGGCAAGATCCTCAACGTCGAGCGCGCGCGCTTCGACCGCATGCTCTCCAGCGCCGAGGTCGGCACCCTGATCACCGCGCTGGGCACCGGCATCGGCAAGGACGAGTACAACCCGGACAAGCTGCGCTACCACCGCATCATCATCATGACCGACGCGGACGTGGACGGCTCGCACATCCGCACCCTGCTGCTGACCTTCTTCTACCGGCAGATGCCGGAGCTGCTCGAGCGCGGCCACATCTACATCGGCCTGCCGCCGCTGTACAAGATCAAGCAGGGCAAGACCGAGCTCTACCTCAAGGACGACGCGGCGCTCGACGCCTACCTGGCCGGCAACGCCGTGGAAGGCGCCGCGCTGGTGCCGGCCGACGGCGAGCCGCCGATCGAAGGCCCCGCGCTGGAGAAACTGCTGCTGGCCTATGCCGGCGCGCGCGAGGCGATCGCCCGCAACGCGCATCGCTACGACCCGCTGCTGCTCGAGGCGCTGATCGATTTCACCCCGCTCGACCCGGAAGCCCTGAGCGCCAACACCGACGAGCGGCATGAGCTCGAAGTGCTGGAAAAGCGCCTCAACCGCGATGGCCTGGGCCGTCCGCGCTACGCGCTGGAATGGCAGCCGGCACGCGAGGACCGCCCCGCCGCGCTGATCGCCCGACGCCGCCACATGGGCGTCGAGGCGGTGCAGGTGCTGCCGCTGTCGGCGTTCGAGGGCGGCGAGCTGCGCGCGCTCAAGGAGGCCGCGGCCCTGCTGCATGGCCTGATCCGAGAGGGTGCGCAGATCCTGCGCGGCAACCGCGCCCAGGCCATCACCAGCTTCGCCCAGGCCCAGGCCTGGCTGCTGGAAGAAGCCAAGAAGGGCCGCCAGATCCAGCGCTTCAAGGGCCTGGGCGAGATGAACCCCGAGCAGCTCTGGGACACCACGGTCAACCCCGAGACCAGGCGCCTGCTGCAGGTGCGGATCGAGGATGCGGTTGCCGCCGACCAGATCTTCAGTACCCTGATGGGCGACGTGGTCGAGCCGCGTCGGGAATTCATCGAGGACAACGCGCTGAAGGTGTCCAACCTGGATATCTGACGCGGACCGCCGCGGCGTTCACGCGGCGGAAACACCGTCCGCACCAGCGAGGCGCAAGGGACCCTGCGCCTTTTCCCGGCGGCGCCTGGCGCCGCCGGATTGACGAAAACTTAAGACGTCCGCCGCCACACTCGCGGCGAAACGCAAGGGTCCCCCCCATGAGGCACACCATCGCATCGCTGGTCATCGTCGCGTCGCTCGCGGCATGTGCCACCACCACCTCCTCGACTGGACGGACCCAGTACGTCGGCGCTGTTTCCGAGCAGCAGCTCAACCAGCTCGGCGCGCAGGCATTCACCGAAGCCAAGCAGAAGGGCCCGCTGAGCACCGACGCGCGCCAGAACGCGTATGTGCGCTGCGTGGTCGACGCGCTGGTGCGCCAGCTGCCGGCGGGCCAGCGCGCCTTCGCCTGGGAAAGCGCGGTCTTCGCCGAGAAGGAACCCAACGCCTACGCTCTGCCCGGCGGCAAGGTCGGCATCAACACCGGCCTGTTCGACGTCGCCCGGAACCAGGACCAGCTGGCCGCGGTGGTTGCGCACGAGATCGGCCACGTGGTCGAGCGCCACCACGACGAACGCATCACCCGGCAGATGGGCGCCTCCGGCGCAGTGCAGCTGCTCGGCGCGCTGGCCGGCGACTACGGTGCGCTCGCCACCCAGGGCGGCAGCATCCTGGCCCAGACCGGTTTCCTGCTGCCCGGCTCCCGCGCCCAGGAGACCGAGGCCGACGTGGTCGGCCAGCGGATGATGGCCCAGGCCGGCTTCGATCCGCGCGCCGCGGTGGCCCTGTGGCAGAACATGATCTCCGCCGGCGGCAACCGCCCGCCGCAGTGGCTGTCCACGCATCCGGACCCGCAGAGCCGCATCGCCGAACTGCAGGCGCGCGCCGACCAGCTGGTGCCGACCTGGGAACAGGCCCGCGCCGCCGGGCGCCGCCCCAGCTGCGGCTGATCCGCCGCGGGACTTCCCGCGCCGCCCGCTTCACGACATCCTTCCCAGCCCTTGCGCCGGCCGGCGCATGAAACAAGGTGAGACCCATGCCCAAGACGATGCTCCCCACCCGCCTGCTGACCGCGATGATGGCCACCGGCCTGCTGCTGGCCACGACCACCGCGCTGGCGCAGGGCGCGCCGACGCGCGCCGAGGAGCGTCGGGCCGAGCGCAACGCCAAGAAGAACGAGACCCAGGCCGACAAGCCTGCGCCCCGCTATGCCGGCGCCACCCGCCAGGAGCCGGAAGGCAAGGCCTCGCGTTCGGCCTCGGCGCGCCTGGGCAAGCTCTCGGATGCGTACGAAGCGCAGGACGTCGAGACGACCCAGAGCCTGGCCGCCGAGATCATCGCCGACGGGAAGTCCAACGATTACGACAAGTCGATGGCCGCGCGCATCGCCGGCGCGACCGTGCTCGGCCAGGACGACGCCAAGGCGGTGGAGTACTTCCAGCAGGCGCTGCAGTTCAATGGCCTGAAGAACGAAGAGCATTACGAGGTCATGTACATCCTGGCCCAGCTGCACGCCCAGGACGAGCGCTACGACCAGGCGCTGGCGACCATCGAGCAGCTGCTCACCGAGACCGGCACCACCGACCCGGCCATCGCCGCACTCAAGGGCAACGTGCTGCTGCGCATGGAGCGTTACCCCGAGGCGATCGCAGTGCTGCGCCCGCTGGCCGAGGCGGCCGACGCCAAGCCCGAGTACCAGCAGCTGCTGATGGCCGCCTATGCCGAAGCCGGCCAGGGCGCCGAGGCCAGCCGCCTGGCCGAGCAGATCGCCGCGCGCACGCCCGACGACAAGCGCTCGCAGCTCAACCTCGCCGCCACCTACCTGCAGACCGACCAGTACGACAAGGCCGCCGCGGTGTACGAAGGCCTGCGCGCCAAGGGCGAGCTGACCGAGGAACGCGAGTACCGCAACCTGATGGCCTCGTACCTGAGCCTGGACGACGCCCAGGCCAAGGCCATCGAGATCATCAACGAAGGCCTGCAGAAGAACATCCTCAAGCCCGACCACCAGACCTACGTCGCCCTCGCCCAGGCCTACTATTTCGGCGAGCCGCAGCAGATCCCGCAGGCCATCGAGGCCTACCAGAAGGCCGCGCCGCTGGCCCCCACCGGCGAAACCTATCTCAACCTGTCCAAGCTGCTGGCCAACGAGGGCCGCCTGCCCGAAGCGAAGCAGGCCGCGCAGGCGGCACTTGACAAGGGGATCAAGAATCCGGACGAGGCCAAGCGCATTCTTTCCAGGAGCAACTGATCCTGCGTCACGTGGGAAACCGGTTGGTATCGCGCCCGCGGATTGGTATAAGCTTGGAAATTCCCGTCGCCGAAATGCCGGCAGCGGATACGACACGAACCCGGGCGCGCGGCGCCCGGCCAGACTTGAGTTCAACGCATGACCGACCGCTTGCCGAAGACCGACAAGAAAGACGAAGACGAAGGTCTGGACTGGGCGCGAATCGCCGGCTTCACCCTGGTGGTGGCGATCCACGCCGCGGCGCTTCTGCTGCTGCTGGCGCCTGCCACCCCGCCCCAAGCCGAGAAGCAGGACGACGATGCCACCCGCGTGGTGATCATCGAGCCGCCGCCGCCGCCGCCCCCGCCGCCGCCGCCGCCGCCGGAGCCGCCCAAGCCCCAGCCGATCAAGGAGCTGGTGCCGCCGCAGCCGACGCCGCTGCCGCCTCCGCCGGAAGAGCCGCCGGTGGTGTTCGATGAGCCGTCGCCGGTCGACACGCCCGCGCCGCCGCCGGCCCCGCCTGCGCCGCCCGCGGCCCAGCCGGACATCGGTGCCAGCGTCGACATCTCCTCGCGCGCCATGAATCCTCCCCAGTACCCGCCGTCCGCCCTGCGCGCCGGCATCGAGGGCACCGTGATCCTGGTGGTGGACGTGGACGCGAACGGCAACGTGACCAACGTGTCGGTCGAGAAGTCCAGCCGCAATCGCGATCTCGACCGCGCCGCGATGCAGGCCGCACGCAGGTGGCGTTTCAACCCCTCGATCGTCAATGGCCAGCCGGCCGCCGGGCGCGTCCGCGTGCCGGTGGACTTCAACCTCGGCGGCTGATCGACTCGCAACAGTTCCACGCGTTACACCGTTCCACTCCTACACTTCAACAACATTCAAAAAGGTAAGCGTCATGCTGCAGGAAACCACCGCCGCCCCATCGACCGGAGGCAACGCCGAAGCACTGACCCAGATGGGCTTCGCGAACCTGATCGAACACATGACAGTGGTCAACTGGATCGTGTTCATCGTCCTGATCCTCATGTCGGTGCTCTCGATCTACTGGATCATCTACAACTTCTTCAAGCACATCCGCCTGAAGTCGAATTCCGACCGCGTCATCGCCACCTTCTGGGAAACCCCCAACGCGCAGGACGCGATCCGCTTCATGGAAGAGCAGCCGCGCAGCGAACCTTTCTCCAAGGTCGCGCTGGACGCCGCCCAGGCCGCCGCGCACCACCAGCGCCATGACGGTTCGCGCCTGGCCGAGTCGCTCAGCCGCTCCGAGTTCGTGGACCGCGCCCTGCGCCAGGCCGTGACCCGCGAATCGGCCGGTCTGGAAGACGGCCTGACCGTGCTCGCCACCGTCGGTGCGACCGCGCCGTTCGTCGGCCTGCTCGGCACGGTGTGGGGCATCTACAACGCGCTGATCCGCATCGGTGCCACCGGCCAGGCCGACATCGGCGCGGTCGCGGGTCCCGTGGGCGAGGCGCTGATCATGACCGCGATCGGTCTGGCCGTCGCGATCCCGGCGGTGCTGGGCTACAACTTCTTCGTCCGCCTCAACCGCGGCGTGAATGCCAAGCTCGACACCTTCGCGCACGACCTGCACGACTTCTTCGCCACGGGCGCCCGCGTCGGCGAAGCCCGCTGATCGATACCAGACTGACGGAGATCCGACATGGCCTTCAGCTCAGGCGGTGACGGCGGCCACGACAAGGTCAACGCCACGATCAACATCGTGCCGCTGGTCGACGTGATGCTGGTGCTGCTGATCATCTTCATGGTCACCGCGCCGCTCATGGCCCACAAGGTCAAGGTCGACCTGCCCGAGGCCAATCTCGACGAACGTCCCAGCGAGGCGCCTCCCGCGCCTCCGCTGACCGTCGCGATCACGTCCAATGGCAACCTGTACCTCAACGACCAGCCGGTGACGCTGGACGTGCTCGACAGCACGCTGGCGGTGGAAGCGCAGAAGACGCCGCAACCCGCCGTCAACGTGCGTGGCGACGCGACCACGCCGTACCGGATCGTCAATGAGGTGGTGACCCTTGCGCAGCAGAAGGGCATGCGCAAGGTGGGCTTCGTCTCGGCCCGCGAAAAGAACTGATCGGAGAACGCACGATGGCTTTTTCATCCGGTGGTGGTGATGGCGCGCCGATGGCCGAGATCAACATCATTCCGCTGTGCGACATCATGCTGGTGCTGTTGATCATCTTCATGGTCACCGCGCCGCAGGTGTCCTATCCGATCGACATCGACCTTCCGCAGCGCTCGCTCAATCCGCCGACGAACCCGCAGGATCCGCCCGAGCCGATCCGCCTGCGGATCGACGCGGGTGGCACCGTCTACTGGAACGACAGCCCGACGCCGATTTCGGCGCTGCGCCAGATGATGGATGCCGAGGTCCAGCGCGATCCGGCCAACCAGCCGACGCTGGAGATCGACATGAGCGAGGACGCGGAGTACGGCGTGCTGGCCAAGGTGCTCGCCTCGGCCAAGAACGCGCACATGCAGAAGATCGGTTTCGTCAAGAAGTAACCGCACGACCGTCCGGCGTCGCCTGCAGCGCGCCGGCCGCTTACCGCAGCAATCTTCAACGCCGCCCATCGGGCGGCGTTTTTTTTGGGCGTGGCAGGGCCGACCAAGGTCGTACTTGCGGGGCGGGGGAGGGCGGCGTAGCGTCGAAGGCGCATCCACCCAGGCAGGAGGTGCGTCATGGCGTACGGCAGCCGGGCCGACCGGGGGAATCCCGCGATGGCCGAGATCAACATCATTCCGTTGTGCGACGTCCTGCTGGTCCTGCTCATCATCTTCATGGTTACCGCGCCGGCGCTGTCGCGGTCCATCGACCTCGACCTTCCCCAGGCGAGCCCGCCGGACCGGCAGCCGGCGGCGCCGGTCACGCTGCGCATCGCCGCCTCGGGCGAACTGTTCTGGAACGGCGAGGACACCAGCCGCACGCAGTTGCTGGCGCGGATGCGGGAAGCCGCACGCGGTGGAGTGGAGACGCAGCCGATGCTGCAGATCGACGCCGCCGGCGATGCCGACTACCAGGCGGTGGTGCAGGTCCTGGCCGAGGCCGAGCGGGCGGGCCTGGCAAGGATCGGGTTCCTGCGGCAGTGAGCCGGCGCGCTCAGCCGGCGCGGTCGATGATCGCCAGGTAGCGCGAGACGGTGGTGGCGAGGCCGTCGTACAGGGCCTCGCCGATCAGGGCGTGGCCGATCGAGACCTCTTCGACGCCCGGAACGGCGGCGAGGAAGGCGCCCAGATTGGCCTGGCTCAGGTCGTGGCCGGCATTGATGCCCAGGCCTGCGTCCGTCGCCGCGCGGGCCGTTGCGGCGAAGGCGGGCAGCGCCTCGGCCCCGTGTCCGGAAGAGAACGCTTCGGCCCACGGGCCGGTATAGAGCTCGAGCCGGTCGGCGCCGATGGCCGCCGCGGCTCCCACGTCGCAGCCGGCGTCGGCGAACAGGCTGACCCGGCAGCCCAGCGCCCTGAGCCGGGCGACCAGCGGCGCCAGCGACGCGCCATCGCGCACGAAATCGAAGCCGTGGTCGGAGGTCAGCTGGGCATCCGCGTCCGGCACCAGGGTCGCCTGGGCGGGACGCACCAGTTCGCACAGGGCGACGAAACCGGCGTAGCCCTCGCGCGGTGGCGCAAACGGATTGCCTTCGAGGTTGAACTCCACGCCGCGCGCATCGCACAGGGCGGACAGCGCCACGACGTCGTCGTGGCGGGTGTGGCGCGCATCGGGGCGCGGGTGCACGGTGATGCCGTGGGCCCCCGCGTCGAGGCAGGTCGTGGCCGCGCGCAGGATGTCGGGCTCGACGCCGCCGCGCGAATTGCGCAGCACCGCGATCTTGTTGAGGTTGACGCTGAGGCGGCAGCTCATGCGTCGCGCCCCCCGTGACGCATGCTCACCGGAGCTGCGACTCGTCGGCGGTCGCGGGGGCGGGAGCGGGCACTCCGGGCGTCGCGGCGGCACGGCGCGCCTCGGCCAGTTCGCGCATGCGCTGCAGCTCGCGTGGATCGAGCATCTGGCTGTCGTCCCGACTCTGCGTATCGATCCGCTGCGACAGCAGGCCCAGGATCCAGAGGCACAGCAGCACCAGCGCCGCGACCAGGCAGATCACCACCAGTGCCACGGACGAGGTCATGAAGGCGATCGCCAGCGCGGCGACCGCGAGCAACAGGAACAACCAGGGCATGGGGCAGGCTCCGCTGCGGGCGTGGACGCAGTCTAACGCCAAGCGTCCACGCGGCATGCCGTTCGGGCGGCGGCCCGCACCGCTGGTCGCGCGGGCGGGCCGCGCGGCCGGATCCGCCAGCGGCAGGACGCGGCTACAGCAGCGGCGACAGCAGCCGCGCCAGCGCCTCGGGCAGGCGCGCGCGCAGCAGGCTGCGGCGCGGACCCAGGCGCACCCGTGGCGCGCTGGCCAGTTCGCCTTCGACCAGTTCGGCCAGTGCGGCGCCCAGCCGCGCATCGTCGAACAGTACCGAGACCTCGAAGTTGAGCCGGAAGCTGCGGTGGTCGAAGTTGGCGCTGCCGATCACGACCGTGCTGTCGTCCACCAGCAGCGCCTTGGTATGCAGCATCCGCGGGCCGTACTCATAGACCTTGACCCCGGCCTTGAGCAGAGGACCGAAGTACGAGCGGGCGGCGAGGGTCACCAGGCGCGAGTCGCTCATCTTGGGCACCAGCAGGCGTACGTCCAGGCCGGCCAGGGCGGCCGAGGTCAGCGACATCATCGCCGCCTCGCCCGGGACGAAGTAGGGCGTCACCAGCCAGACGCGCTGCCTGGCGGCGTGGATCGCGCCGACGTGGGCGCGGTGGATGGCTTCCCACGGCGAATCGGGACCCGACGTGATCACCTGCGCGCAGACGTCGCCGCGCGGCAGCGGCGGGCTTTGGCGCTCGACTTCGCCGATGAACTCGCGCTCGCCCGTCGCATAGGCCCAATCCTCGACGAACACCAGCTGCAGCGCCCGCACCAGGTTGCCCTCCACGCGCAGGTGCAGGTCACGGTAGGCCGCCGGATTGACGCGCTCGTTCTGGTCGTCGGTGACGTTCATGCCGCCGGTGTAGGCGATGCGGCCGTCGATCACGACGATCTTGCGGTGGCTGCGCAGGTTGGTCCACGGGCGCTGCCAGACGCGGCCGAAGCGGGTGGGGTGGAACCAGGCCACTTCGCCGCCTGCCTCCAGCAGGGAAGCGAAGAAGCGCTGGCAACGCGCCGCGCCCAGGGCGTCGACCAGCAGGCGCACCTTCACCCCGGCACGGGCGCGCTCGACCAGGGCATCGCGCAGCGCCGCGCCGGTCGTGTCGGGATGCCAGATGTAGTACTCGAGGTGGATGTGGTGGCGGGCGCGGGCCACGTCCTCGAGCAGGGCGTCGTACTTGGCCGCGCCGTCGACCAGCAGGTGCACGTCACTGGCGGTGGTCATCGGCAGCCCGGTCGATGCGCGCACCATGCGCGCCAGTTCGGCCACCTCCTCGTTCTCGGCCAGCGCTTGCGCCGGCAGCTCGCCGCGGACCCGCGCCCGGCGCAGCCGCTGGCGCTCGATCCGCTGCGGACCGAACACGTGGTAGATCAGGAAGCCCACGTAGGGCAGCAGCGCCAGGCCGAGGAGCCAGCTGACGGTCGCGACCGGTTCGCGCTTCTGGAGGATGATCCAGCCGCCCAGCAGCAGCAGGTACAGCGCCCAGCCCGCGGTGAGGTACAGGCGCAGGTGGGGAACGGCGCCGAGCCAATCCCAGCCCTGGCGCAGCAGATCGAGTATCGGCACGGCCCTTCCGTCGTCGCTGCGGCTGCGACGCCCGCAACTAGGCTAGCGGGATGGCAGTGACGGCGGAAGCGGATGCGCCTGCCCGGCCGCTCGAGGCCCGTGCATGCAGCAAGGCCCGACGCCGCAGCAGGGCAGTCAGCGTCGCCGCGATGGCCGTTTCCCGGCCGCGCACCCGCGCAGCGCAGGCGATCGCGCGCGCGTACCGCCGGCAAGCCGCAGCCGATCCCAGTCGGCCGTGCCGGGACGGGGCCGCCCGCGCACGGACTGCCGGCCCACTGCCACCCGCCGCCCGTAGAGGCCGGCGCCCAGAAGACCGGTGCCGAACAGGAGCAGCAGTGCGGGCAGGCCCATGATCTCGAAAGGCGAATCGATGCGGGCCAACGTCGTGCCATCGGCCAGCACGCGGTGGCGGACCACCAAGGCGCTGGCGATGGGCGGCGCCTTGGACTCGTCGCGGGGCATGTTGCCGATGACGCGGGCCGACCGGCCGTCCGCACCCCTGTAGGCCACGACGGGCACCACGTTGGAACTGACGTAACGGCCCGTCAGGTCGCGGATGCCGCCGTCCCGCCCCTGGTGCGCGACGACGATGCCGGAAGTGAGCGTGCTTTCCCGGCAGAACTGCCAGGCGGCGGCAGCCAGCAGCAAGCCCACCGCCAGCGCCAGCGCGCCGAGCACGATCCATCCCCACGACAGCCGGTGCAGGGCGCGATCCCCGCCGTTCACTTCATGCGTACGGTGATGCGCCCGCCCTGCGCCGGCAGTGCGAACGCGATGCGATCGAAACCGGGGCGCGCGAACAGGACAGGGTTGTTGGAGAACCCGTAATCGTCCCTGGGGATACCGAGCGGCCCGATGTCGAATTTGCGGTTGCCGTCCTTGTCGTGCAGCACCATCACCCCGTAACGGCCGGCCTTGAGCCCATCGAAGCGCACCTGCAGCCGATCGCTGCCGTCGGGATAGGCGCGCTGCATCCGCAGTGCGTCGCGCTGGCTGTTCCAGGCCTCCTCGGAATCGTAGACAAACACCGTCAGCCGTCCCGTCTGGGCACCGACGCGCTCGATGTCCACCACCAGCTCGACCGCGAATGCGGGCAAGACCAGGGCGGAAGCGAGCAGGGGCAGAAGCAGGAGCGGCCGTCGCCGGCGTGATGGGTCCATGTCGGGTCTCCGGAATACGGGCGGGGGTCAGGCGTGCGCGACCGGTCTGCCGCGCGGCAGCGGCGCGATGCGGTAGTGCCGGTCCAGCCAGAGTCGCGTCGCCACCGCCAGCAGCACCGGCCCGAACCAGGCCAGGTAGAACCAGGCCGGTCCCTGCAGCACCGGCACCAGTCGCGGCAGGCCGATCGACAGGAAGGCGATATGGGTGGCGGCGGCATTGGCGACCATCGCCCCGTAGTGTTCCTGCAGCCACCAGCGCGGCTGTGCCGGAATGCTCCGTCGACGGCGCAGCATGTCGATACCGGTCAGGATGCCCACCAGGGAGAAGCCGGCGAGCAGCGGCTGGCCGCGATCCACGCCCAGCCACAGCACCGCCAGGCCCGCCAGCGGGTTGGCCAGCGCCAGGAGGTGGTAGGTCCGGCCCAGGTAACGGGCAGGCTGTGCCCGGTCGCGGACCGCGCGCCACGACAGCCACACCGATGTGCCCACAAGCAGCAGCAGGTATCCCAAGAACGCCGCGCCCGCCACCTGCCCGGCCGACAGGCGCGCGAGCGTGAGCGGAACGCCGCTGGCAATCACCAGGCACATGGCCACCAGGTAGACACGGCCGCACAGCCGGTGTGCGTGGCTGCCCTTGCGCAGTGACGCCGACAGCCAGAACGTGCCCAGGGCGATGGTTCCGGCGGCGATGTGCATGGCGACGAAGCTGGCGGATCCGGGCATGGCCACACCCCTGGGACAGGCCTGCCAGCGTGCGGAACGCAGGCGCCGGGCCGCAGTGCCGGGGGTCATCGATCCGGGGTGCCGGAAGTCACTTTCTGCGCAGGTGGCGTTGCCAGCGCCACGCCGCGCACAGCACGATGGCCGCCCGATCCCGGGAGCCCGCCATGCACGGCCAGCTCAAGCCGCTGCTGCAGCCATTGAACCTCGCCGCCCTGGTGACGCTGGCGACCGTGGCCTGGTCGGTCGATGGCGAGCTCGGTGGCCATCGGCTGGCGGGCTGGGCCCTGCTGGGCCTGTTCGCGCTCGTTCTCATGCGGATGGACGCACTGGGACAACGCCCGCGCCTGCGCGTGGCCGGCTACGCGGTGCTCGCGGCCTGCGCGATGGCGGTGGTGGCCCTGGCCCCGCGCACCGGCACCTCGCCGATCCTGGTGGTGGTGCTGGTGGCGGCGCTCGCCGTGGACTACCCGGCCTGGCGGGTGCTGCCGGCGGCGGCCGCACTCAACCTGCTGCTCTATCTGGTGCTCCGCGCGGGGGGCCACGCCGCCCCGGGCATGGCGGTGGGCGTGTTCCTGGGCTTCCAGGCGTTCGCCGCGCTGGTGGCCCACTACGCCCGCAGCGCGGAGGCTGCGCGCGATCGCCTCGCGCAGGTCAACGCCGATCTCCTCGCCACCCGCGCCCTGCTGGCCGACAGCATCCGTGACGCCGAACGGCTGCGGGTCGCGCGCGAACTGCATGACGTGGCCGGGCACCGGCTCACCGCGCTGACGCTGAACCTGCGGGCCCTGGCCGACGTGCCGGCGCTGGCCGGACGCCCCGAGCTGCAGGTCGCGCGCACCATGGCCGCCGAGCTGATGGGCGACCTGCGCCAGGTGGTGCAGGCGCTGCGCCAGGACCGCGGCGTCGATCTCGCCACCGCGCTGCACGCCATCGCCGCGCCGTTCCCGCGCCCCGCGCTGCGGCTGGCGATGGCCCAGGACGTCCGCATCGAGGATGCAGGCACCGCTGAAGCGCTGATGCGCATGGTCCAGGAGGCCATGACCAATGCCGCCCGCCACGGGCAGGCCCGCCATCTGGACGTGGCGATCCGGCGGCAGGACAACCGCATCGGCGTAACGATCGAGGACGACGGTCGGGCACACGCGCCGCTGCGCGAGGGCAATGGCCTGTCGGGCATGCGTGAGCGCCTGGCCGAGGCCGGCGGCACCCTGGCGCTCTCGATGTCGGCACGCGGCGGGCTGCGCATCGAGGCGAGCCTCCCCGCATGAGCGGGCCGCGGATCGCGCTCGCCGACGACCAGGCGCTCGTGCGCGCGGGGTTGCGCGCGCTGCTCGAGCGCCAGGGCATCACCATCGCCTTCGAGGCGGACGATGGGGCATCGCTGCTCGACGGCCTCGCCGCGACCCCCGTCGACGTGGTGCTCAGCGACATCCGCATGCCCGGCATCGACGGCATCGAAGCCCTGGTGCGGCTGCGTGCCCGTGGCGACCGGACTCCCGTGCTGCTGCTCACGACCTTCGACGAGAGCGATCTGATGCTGCGCGCCGCCGGCGCGGGCGCGCAGGGCTTCCTGCTCAAGGATGCCGCTCCCGAGCAGCTGCGCGAGGCCATCGTGCGCATTGCCGCCGGCGACGCGCTGCTGCAGCCGGTCAGTACCGATCCGGTACGCGCGCGCTACCGCTATCACGCCGCCGACGCGCCCGCCGAGCCCTTCAGCGTCCGCGAGGTCGCCATCCTCCGCCTGCTTGCGGGCGGGTACTCCAATCGCGAGATCGCCCGTTCGCTGTTCCTGGCCGAGGGCACCGTGAAGAACTACGTCTCGACCATCCTGGACAAGCTCGGTACCCGCGACCGCACCCGCGCGGTGCTGAAGGCGATCACCCTGCGGGTGATCTGACCGGCCTTCGCGGCGGAGCCCCGGCGGTGACGGCCGCGCGCGCCACGGGAGCGTGTCGCGTCGGTTGAGACGCCGCTAGCGCACACTGGACCGATGTCGATGGCGACCAAAGCCAGGGTCGTGGCCACCGCCCCGCTCAAGGGCCGCGGCGCGGCCTCTCATGTGCCCGGCCGGTACCAGACCGCGACCGTCCACGCCGAGGACGACGGCTGGGACAGCCTGCAGGCCCGCGACGACACCGATCCGGCGCCGCATCCGGAGACGCAGGTGCACGAGGAGACCGCGCGCGGCATCGTCAGCCGGAACGATTCGCCGGACGTGGGCTTCAGCCAGTCGGTCAACCCGTACCGTGGCTGCGAGCACGGCTGCGTGTACTGCTTCGCCCGCCCCTCGCACGCCTATCTCGACCTCTCGCCCGGTCTCGACTTCGAAACCCGCCTGTTCGCAAAGACCAACGCGCCGCAGCGGCTGCGTGCGGAGTTCTCGCGCAAGGGGTACCGCTGTTCGCCGATCGCGCTGGGCATCAATACCGACGCCTACCAGCCGATCGAGCGCCGCTACCGCATCACCCGCGCGCTGATCGAGGTGATGGCCGAATTCCGCCACCCGTTCAGCCTGCTGACCAAGAGCGCGCTGGTCACGCGCGATATCGACCTGCTGGCGCCGCTGGCGCGCCAAGGCCTGGTCACCGTGCACTTCTCGGTGACCACGCTCGACAACCGGCTCTCGGCGCGGCTGGAGCCGCGTGCGGCGGCACCCCACGCGCGGCTGCGGGCGATGCGCGAGATCGCCGAGGCGGGGATACCGGTGGGTGTGATGGTGGCGCCGGTCATCCCTGCCATCAACGACCACGAGATCGAGGCCATCCTCGAGGCGGCGCGCGACGCGGGCGCGCGGTCGGCGGGGCACGTGCTGCTGCGCCTGCCGCACGAGCTCAAGGAGATCTGGCGCGAATGGCTGCAGCTGCACCATCCCGATCGCGCCGCGCACGTCATGAGCCTGGTGCAGCAGATGCGCGGTGGCCGCGACTACGACAGTGGCTTCGGCACGCGCATGCGCGGACAGGGGCCGTTCGCGGACCTGATTGCTGCGCGGTTCCGGCGTGCGCGGCGGCGGCTGGGTTTCGAGGGCATGCCGCCGCTGGAGTGCGGACGCTTCCGCCCGCCGCCGGCAGCGGGCGACCAGCCCCAGCTGTTCTGAGCCTCGTTTAACGCTGCCTGCACCCGACCTCCACAAGGAACTTCCGTAGACTGTGCGCGTTGGCGCCTGCCGCAGCGACGTGAGCGATCGTGCAGTTCGATGGATCCGTGTACCAGGAAGCATTCGCCAATGCGGATGCGGGCCTGGCCGTGCTTGCGCCCGATGGAGCGTGGCTGGCGGCGAACGCGGCCCTGTCCCGGCGGCTGGGTCGGCCGGTTTCCGGCCTGGTGGGAACCCGGGCGCATGCCAGCGTGTTCGATGCCGCCACTGCGCGCCGCATCGATGCGGCGCTGTCCGGCGGCGAGGTACCGCGCGGCATCCTCGTGCAACACGGCGATGGCCGGGCCTGGCGCCTGACGGCCACGCCGCTGGCGCAGGGCCTGCTGCTGCAGCTCGACGATGCACCCGGCGCGACGGTCGAGCGGATGCAGGACCACCTGACCCACGGCATCTCCCACGACCTGCGCGCGCCGCTGCGCGGCATCGCCGGGTTCGCGGCGCGGCTGGAGGAGTCCGGTGCGGTGGCGGATGCCGGCATGGCGGACGTCGCGCGCATCCGCGCGGCTGCGACGCGCGCCGAACGGCTGGTCGACGGCCTGCTCGAACTGCTGCGAGCTTCGCGCCAGCCGCTGCGCGAGCAGGAGGTGGACGTCAGCCTGCTGTGCGAATGGGTCGCCGCCGAACTCGGCGACGCCGATCCGGATCGGGCTGCACGCGTCGACATCGCCCCCGGCCTGATGGCCAGGGGCGACGAGCACTGGCTCAAGGTGATGCTCGGTCATGTGCTGGGCAATGCGTGGAAGTTCTCGGCGCTGTGCGAGCGCGTCGAGATCCACGTCGAGGGGCAGGCGGTCGATGGGCGCCTGCAGCTGGCCGTGCACGACGCCGGCTGCGGTTTCGACATGCGATATGCTGACAAGCTGTTCGTGCCCTTCCAGCGCCTGCACGGTCCGGAGCAGGGAGGCGGCAACGGGCTTGGACTGGCGATCGCGCTGCAGGTCGCCGAGCGCCATGGGGGTCGCTTGCGGGGATCGTCGCGACCGGGCGGGGGCAGTACCTTCTTCATCGATCTGCCGGCCGCCACCGGCCGCGACCCGGACGAGCACCATGACGCCTAGCGAAATCCTGCTGATCGAAGACAATCCCGACGACGCGGAGCTGACCCGCATCGCCTTCGCCGAGGCGGGGATCGACCGCCAGCTGGTGGTGGTGCGCGATGGCGTGGAAGCGCTGGACTACCTGTTCGCGCGCGGCCGGCACGAGGGCCGCGACGCCGCGCAGCTGCCGGCGATCGTGCTGCTCGACCTCAACCTGCCCAGGATCGACGGACGCGAAGTGCTGCAGGCGATCCGCAGCGACGCCCGCACGCGCGCCCTGCCGGTGGTGGTGCTGACCACCAGCGACGAGCTGTTCGACGTCGAGGCCACCTACGCGCTCGGCGTGAACAGCTACATCCGCAAGCCGGTGGACTTCGACCAGTTCGTCGGCGTGGTCAAGCAGATCGGCCTTTACTGGCTGGTGCTCAACCAGCCGCGCGTGGCGGGCTGAGGTGCCGCAACACGATTAGCGCCCGCCGTACAGCGCCTCGGCGCGCTGGAACAGGATCCAGCTGGTGGCGATGAACTTGTCCGCGCCCTCGGGCCGGTTGCCGCGATGGGTGTGGGTGAAAGCCGTCGGCGCGATCAGCAGGTCGCCGGTGCGCGGCGCCACCTTGCGCTGCTGGAACAGGAACTCGGTCTCGCCGGCGCCGAAGCCCTCGTTGAGGTAGATCGTCCACAGCAGGTGCCGGTGCAGCGTTTCGCAGTCGGGCGCGCGCGGATACAGCTCGCAGTGCCAGTACGGATACCCGCCTTCGCCGGCGCGGTACCACTGCAGGTTGATCGCGCCCGGGCGCAGGCAGGTGCGCGCCAGCTGGCCCAGCGCCTTGTCGTCGAGCGCGGCGATGTCCTGCGCCGACAGCCGGCGCAGCCCGCCCTGGCCGTCGGCGTGCTGCAGCATCAGCGGCGCGATCAGCGCCTGCGGGTAGCGGCGCAGGTAGGCCAGCAGCCCGTCGTAGACCGCGACGTTGAGCGCCTGCGCGACGTCGGCCCAGTCCGGCCGCTCGCTGATGGACAGGTCGCGGCTGTGCTTGAGTTCCGGATGCACGCCGCCGCCGACCTGGCCGGGCTGCAGCGCATCGCTCGCGCGCATGCGCTCGACGATCGCGGCGCAGGCCGCGGCATCGAGCGCGCCCGGGTACACCTCGATGAAGTCGGCCGCCTGCACGCATCGATTGTAGCGCCGCCCACGTCATGCCGATCGGCAATGTGGTCCCAACCAATGCGCCTGCCCGGATAACGCCGGCTTTACGCATCCGGCCGCGCCCCTGCGTAGACAGGCAGGGCACAGGGATGAGGGAGCGGGCGATGCGGATCACCATCGTGGGCGGCGGGTTCTCGGGCGTGGCGCTGGCCGCCGCCCTGCAGCGCGTGGCGCCGACCGGCGCGCACATCCACGTGGTGGGCGTGGACCGCGGCTATGGCGGCGGCGTGGCCTACGGCGAGGCACGGCCGGAGCACGTGCTCAACGTGCGCGCGCGCGACATGGGCCTGTCGCCGGACCAGCCCGAGGACTTCGCCGACTGGTTCAACCTGTCCGATCGCGGCCGCAGCGCGTTCCTGCCGCGCCAGCTCTACGGCGATTACCTGCGCGACCGCCTGCACGGGCTGCTCGACGGGGCGGGCGCCCAGGTGCATGCGGTGCGCCGGGAGGTCGTGGCGATCGAGCGGCTCGACCGCGGCTTCGCCGTGCGCCTGGAGGACGGCGCGGCGATCATCAGCGACCAGGTGGTGCTGGCGGTGGGCGCCCTGCCGCCGCCGCCGCTGGCGGGCGTGGGTCCGCGCCTCGCGATCCATCCCGCCTACATCGGCTGGCCGTGGCAGGAGCACGCCATCGAGCGCATCGATCCGGATGCGCGGGTGCTGGTGGTGGGCACCGGCCTGACGATGGCCGACGTGCTGGCCACCCTGCGCCAGCGCGGACATCGCGGCGCGATCGACGCGCTCTCGCGCCACGGCCTGCTGCCGGCCGAACATACCGGGCAGCCGCTGGCGCCGGTGGAGCTGCCGCCGGCGATCCTGCAGGCGCTGGCCGAACACGACCTGCGCGAACTGCTGCGCCGCATCCGCGCCCTGTCGAAACTGGTGGACTGGCGCGCCCTGGTCGATGCGCTGCGGCCGCATACCCAGGCGTTCTGGCAGGGCCTGCCGGCGCCGCAGCGAGGCCAGTTCCTGCGCCACCTGCGCGCGTGGTGGGAGGTATCGCGGCACCGCATCGCGCCGCCCGTGGCCGCGCACCTGCATGCGCTGCGCGCCAGCGGCCAGTTGCGCGTGATCGCCGGGCGACTGGTGAGGGCAGGGCGCGCCGAGGACTGCGTGTCGGTGCTGATCCGGCCGCGCGGCGCCAGCGACGTGCGCCATGAACGCTACGACGTGCTGCTGCGCGCCACCGGCCTGAACACCGACGTCGCCCGCACCACGCATCCGCTGCTCGCGCAGCTGCGCGAGTCGGGCATGCTGCGCGCCGACGCCGACGAGCTGGGCCTGGACACCAGCGACGCATTCGAGGTGGTGGACGCGCGCGGCCGGGTGGTGCCTGGCCTGTACTGCCTCGGGCCGCTGCTGCGCGGGCGCTACTGGGAGATCACCGCGGTGCCCGAACTGCGCCTGGCCGCGCAGCGCCTGGCAGGCGTACTGGTGGCGCGGCATGCGCAGGATGCCGGCATTGCATCGGCGGCCCTGCTTCAGTCCGCGCCGGCCCGCCAGTCCCAGCGCAGCCCCAGCGTCAGCCCGCGGCCGGCACCCGGCTCGTAATAGCGGCCGTTGCCTTCGTTGACGATCACCGAGCCGACGTGGGCGCGATCGAACAGGTTGTCGACGCGGGCGAAGCCGCGCATCCGCCCGTGCGCGGTGTTCCAGGCCCGCGCGGCCTCCAGGTGCGCCAGCACATGGCCCGGTGCCCGGCGCGCGCCCGTGTCGCTCACCGCCACGGCCGAGCTGCCGCTGGCCTCGACCGCGAAGGTCCACTCGCGCGGCTGCCACTGCAGCCGCAGGTGGCCCTGCTGGCGCGCGGTCCCGGGGATCGCGCTGCCCGCGGCCACCAGCACCGACGGATCGGTGCAGCCGGCGCCGGTGCAGACCGGGAACGCGTCGCGGAACCGCGCATCGAGCCAGGTCCAGGCCAGGCGCAGCGACCACGCTTCGGCCAGCGGAAGCGTCGCGGCCAGCTCGGCGCCGTCGCGGCGCGAGCGCCCGACGTTGCGATAGCTGCTGCGGCCGCCGACGTTGCGCGCCACCGCGAGCTCGTCCTCGCTGTCGACGCGGAACAGGGCCGCGTCGACGCGCAGGCCCGAACCGTTGCGCCACTTGGTGCCCAGCTCCAGGTTGCGGCTCGTGACCGGCGCCAGGTCGAAGGCCAGGCCGGCGCCGCCGTCGGCGCGGTAGCCGAGTTCGTTGAAGGTCGGGGTTTCGAAACCGCGGCCCGCGGAGGCGTAGACGCGCCAGTCCGGCGTGGCCGCGAACGACAGGCCCAGCACCGGCGTGGTGCGCGCATAGTCCACGCGTCCGCTGTCGTCGGGATTGGCGGCGGTGACGTAGGCATCGCGCGACACGAAGCGCAGCTGGCTGCGGCGCGCGCCTGCGAGCAGCGACCAGCGCTCGGCCAGCTGCCACCAGGCCTGCGCGTACAGGTCGCGGTTGTCGACGCGGTTGTGCTCGTCGCGGCGCAGGGCCCCGCGCACGCCCAGCGTGGAGCCGTCGAAGTTCTCGTAGCCGCGCCGGTGCTGGCGCTGCCGGTCGGCGTTGCCGCCGGCGGTGAATTCCACCGTGCGACCTGCCAGCGAGCCGGCCCAGCGCCAGCGCAGGTCGAGCCCGCCGTAATCGTTGTCCAGGTCGATCACGCCGCCGGAACTGAGCGGGTTGGCCTGCGCGCCCACGGGCACCGACAGGAACTGCTCGATCGCGCGCCGGCCGCCGTAGAGCATCGCCTCGACCGCGTGCCCACCGGAGAGCGGCTGCTCCCAGCGCAGGCCGAGCTGGTCCTGGCGCGCGGACTTGCGGGTGTCGTACTGGTAGGCCACCGACGTGGCCTGGCGCGGATCGGCCTGCACCTGTTCCCAGTCCAGCCCCAACGGGTCGAGCGCGTCGGGCGCGTCGAAATGGTTGCCCACCAGCTGCAGGCGGCCGTCGCCGGGCAGGTCGGCGTGCAGCTTGAGGTTGAGCCAGCTGCGCCGCGCCGCGCTGTGCTCGCGCCAGCCGTCGGTGTCGAAGTGGCCCGCCGCCAGCGCATAGCCGAGCGTGTCGCCGGCGCCGCGCAGGCTGGCCGACAGCACGCGCGTCGCGTCGCGGCCGGCGCTGGCCTGCAGGTGGCCGCGCGCCGGCGCTTCGCCTTCCGCGCTGAACACCTGCACCACGCCGCCGGAGGAGTTGCCGTGCAGCGCCGAGAACGGCCCACGCAGTACCTCGATGCGCTCGGCCCCGGCCATGACCACGTGCGAGACCTGGCCCTGGCCGTCGGGCATCGTCGCCGGGATGCCGTCGACGTACAGGCGCAGGCCGCGCACGCCGAAGGTGGAGCGCGCGCCGAAGCCCCGGATCGACAGCTGCGTGTCCTGGGCGAAGTTCTGCCGTTCGCGCACCGCGAGGCCGGGCAGGCCCGACAGCGCTTCCGACACCGAGATGCCCGGCCGCGCTTCGCTGCCGTCGAGCACGATGCGGTCGAACGAGGCCGGCACGTCGAACGGCGCGACATGCTGCAGCCGGGTGGCGCTGACTTCGATGCGGTCCAGGGTGACCGGGTCGGGCTCCTGGGCGGCCGATGCGAGCGCGGCAGGCAGGATGAGGCCCAGCACCGCGCCCTGTGCGTACAGGCGGGCGTACGGGAAGTCGGAAGCGTCGGGCATCGGAAACCGGGGAGGGCGGGGCGCGTTGATGCAGTCTCGAGGGCGCGGCCTGAATGGGCCGTCGCGACCCGGTCATCGTAGCGGCGACCGCGGCCCGCACACGCACGCGGCATGCCGGACCCTTCACCGCCCATCGGTCGGCGACGCAGCCGCAGCGGACAGTGGGCGACGGGGGGTCTTCCGCCCTGGCGCAGGTGCGGCAGGGTCAGCTGACCGCCGCCACCGCCTGCGCCACGTAGTCCAGGTTCTTCGCGCTCAGCGCGGCCACGCAGATGCGGCCGGTGCCGACGGCGTAGATGCCGAACTCCTCGCGCAGGCGCTCGACCTGCGCCCTGGACAGGCCCGAGTACGAGAACATGCCGGCCTGGCGCTGGATGAAGTCGTACTGCGGCGCGCCGTGCGCGGCCAGGCGCTCGACCAGCCCGGCGCGCAGCGCATGGATGCGCGTGCGCATGCGGCCCAGTTCGTCTTCCCACTGCGCGCGCAGCCCGGGATCGTTGAGGACGCCCGCCACCAGCGCGGCGCCATGCGTGGACGGGCTGGAATAGTTGGCGCGCACCAGGCGCTTGATCTGCGACTGCACGCGCTTGCTCTCGTCGGCAGTGTCGCTGACCACGGTCAGCGCGCCCACGCGCTCGCCGTACAGCGAGAACGACTTGGAGTACGAGCTGGCGACGACGAAGTTGCGGATCGGCGAAGCGGCCAGCAGGCGGATCGCCAGCGCGTCCTCGGCGATGCCCTGGTCGAAGCCCTGGTAGGCCATGTCGATGAACGGGAACAGGTTGCGCTCGTGCAGCAGCGCGATCACCCGCTCCCACTGCGCCGGGGTGAGGTCGGCGCCGGTGGGGTTGTGGCAGCAGGCGTGCAGCAGCACCACGGTGCCGGCCTCGAGGCGGCGCAGGTCGGCGAGCATGCCGTCGAAATCCAGCCCGTGCGCGGCCGCGTCGAAATAGGTGTAGTCCACGACCTCGAAGCCGACCGCACCGAACACCGCGCGGTGGTTCTCCCAGCTCGGATCGCTGATGGCGATGCGCGCGGAGGGCAGGGTCTTCTTCAGCAGCTCCGCGCCCACGCGCAGCGCGCCGCTGCCGCCGATGGTCTGTGTGGTCGCCGCGCGTCCTTCGGCCACCAGCGCCGAGTCCGCGCCGAACAGCAGGTCGCGGGTGGCGCGGGTGTAGTCGGGCATGCCGTCGATGGGCAGGTAGCCGCGCGGCTTGCTGGCTTCGGCCAGCTGGCGCTCGACCTGCTGCACCGCGCCCAGTACCGGGATGCGGCCGTCCTCGTCGTAATAGATGCCCACGCCCAGGTTGACCCGGGTGGCGCGGGTGTCGGCGTTGTAGGCTTCGGTCAGGCCCAGGATCGGATCACCGGGGACCAGTTCAACATTCGCGAAAAAGGACACGGCAGCAGTCGTCGCAGAAGGGAGGGAGGGCGCCGGCACGCGGCGAAAAACCGCACGATTCTAGCAGTTGCGCGCGCTGCGGCCCGGGTCGTTGCGGACGGAACGGTTGCCGCGGCGCAGGCACGGCTGCCTGTCGCGAGGGACCCGTCGCCAGTCCGGCCGCGCACACGGCGCGGCGGGCCGCGCGTGCCTGCTTTCGTTGATGCGGGCGCCGCGCAAGCGCCCGGCGCTCAGACGTCCCCGTCGCTCGCCCAGCCCTCGCCGCTGCCGCGGTGCAGGACCGCATCGTCCGCCAGCACCTCGCCGGCCGGGACCGACGGCTGCTCGGCCAGGCGCGAGTAGATCGGGGTGAAGTCCGGTCGCGTGGCCTCGATCAGCTGCTCGAAGCTGTCGATCACGAAGTAGGTCTTCTGGTAGGTGTCGATGCGGTAGCGCGTGCGCATGATCCGCTCCAGGTCGAAGCCGATGCGGTTGGGCGCATCGCTCTCGAGCGCGTGGATCGACTCGCCCTTCGACGAGACGATGCCGCTGCCGTAGATGCGCAGGCCGCCGGATTCGCGGATCAGCCCGAACTCCACCGTGTACCAGTACAGCCGCGTGAGGTTCTGCAGCGCATCGGGGCCGATGGCGTGCGCCTTGACCCCGCCGCGGCCGTAGGCCTGCATGTAGTCGGCGAAGCGCGGATCCATCAGCAGCGGCACGTGCCCGAACAGGTCGTGGAACAGGTCGGGTTCTTCGATGTAGTCGATCTGTCCCGGCTTGCGGATCCACCAGGTGACCGGGAAGCGTCGGTTCGCGAGGTGGTCGAAGAAATCCAGCTCCGGCAGCAGGCCCTCCACGCCGATCAGCTGCCAGCCGGTGGCCTCGCCCAGCACGCGGTTGAGCTCGGCGTACTTCGGAATCGCGTGCGGACTCATGCCCATCGCATCCTGTGCGCGCAGGAAGGCGTCGCTGGCGCGGCCGGGCAGGATCTCCCGCTGCCGCGCGAACAGCGTGGCCCAGGTGGCATGGTCCTCCGCGCTGTAGTCGTCCCAGGGCTGCTCGACGATGCCGGTGGCATAGACGGGCACCTTGCCCTTGTCGGTGTGCAGGTTCTCGACGCGGCGCGGCTGTGCGGACATGGCGGGTCTCCGGCGCTGGGTCCCGCGCGGGCGGGACGGGGAGGGCGGTGGCCTCCGCAGGGTATCGCGGCACGTGCGCAACAGGCTTGCGAAGTTGCGCGTCCCACCGTGACCGACGCAAGATACTTGCAGAAATCCTGGAAACGGAGCATGAAATGGCCGCGGCAGCGCTTGATCGCACCGACCTGATGCTGCTGGCCGAGCTGCAGCGCGCCGGCCGCCAGACCAATGCCGAACTGGCTGAACGCGTGCACCTGTCCGCCTCGGCCTGCCTGCGCCGCGTGCAGCGGCTGGAGCGCGAAGGCGTGATCGCCGGGTACCGCGCCGAACTCGACGGCGAGAGCCTCGGCATCGGCTTCCAGGCCTTCGTGCGCGTGCACCTGGCCCGGCATGACGCAGCGTCGATCGCCGTGTTCGGTGACCACGTCAACGAATGGCCGGAAGTGATCGCCTGCCATGCCCTGACCGGCGACATGGACTACCTGCTTCACGTCGCGGTGGCGAGCCTGGAGCACTTCTCGCGCTTCCTGCTCGACAAGCTGCTGGCGCAGGCCGGCGTGGCCGACGTCAATTCGAGTTTCGTGCTGCGCACGGTCAAGGCCTATCGCGGGCTGCCGCTGCCGTCGCCGGGCTGAGGTCCAGCGGGCTGAGTACGCCGCGGCCGCCGCGGTTGAGCACATGCGTATAGATCTGGGTGGTGGCGACGTCCTTGTGCCCGAGCAGCTCCTGGATCGTGCGGATGTCGTATCCGGCTTCGAGCAGGTGGGTGGCGAACGAGTGCCGCAGCGTGTGCGCCGACACCGGCTTGTCGATCCCCGCGCGCAGCCGCGCCCGCCGGATCGCGCGCGAGAGACTGGCATCGTCCAGATGGTGCCGACGGACGCACCCGTCCTGCGGATCGACCGAGCGTCGCAGCGCGGGAAATACGTACTGCCAGGCGAACTCCCGGCCCGCCCCCATGTACTTGCGCGCAAGCGCGTGCGGCAACCAGACCTCGCCGAAGCCGGCATGGAGATCATCCCGATGCAGGATCCGCGCCCGCTCGATCTCCTCCTGCAGCGGAGCCGCCAGCGAGGCCGGCAGCAGCGTGCGCCGGTCGCGCCCGCCCTTGCCATCGCGGACCGTGATCTCGTTGCGGGCGAAGTCCACGTCCTTGACCCGCAGCCGCAGCCCCTCCATCAGGCGCAGGCCGGTGCCGTACAGCAGGCGCGCGACCAGCCCGTTGCGCCCATCCATGCAGGCGAGCAGCGACGCCACCTCGGCCTGTGACAGCACCACCGGCAGCCGTGCGGGCCGCTTGGCGCGGATCACGTCCTCCATCCACGGCAGCCGCACCTCCAGCACGTCCCGGTACAGGAACAGCAGCGCCGACAGCGCCTGGTTCTGGGTACTCGCCGCCACCTTGCCTTCCACAGCGAGCACGCTGAGAAAATGCTCGACCTCGCGGCCGCCCAGGTTCCTGGGATGGCGCCGCCCGTTGGCCAGAATGAACCGGCGGATCCATCCCAGGTAGGCGCGCTCCGTACGCAGACTGTAATGATGCAACCGCATCCTGCGGCGAACCTCGTCGAACAGCCGCGGGGCACGCGATTCCTTCGCGTCCATGTTTATCAGACGGTTCCGTGTCGATAAAAAATACTCCCCCACTTCGGGGGGCGCTTTATCCAAGAATGCAGCAGGGGATAGCGCACGCACACCGGGCAAGTCCTTGGCCCGGGGTAGGATTTCACCGAATTGACCGCGGATGCCCGAGGCTGAATACTCGGCGCTACACCCCGTTTATGGGGACTACTAGGTGTTAGGGCGCTCGCTGAGGCATCCCATGATCGGTATGTGGTCGCAGCAGCTCCATCCTCCTAGCGCAAGCCTGCCGCTCCAGATCGGCGCGCAGCAACTTCGCCCCCGACCGTTCCAGGCGCAAGCCGCTGGCTGGCGGTTCTCGACGGGGCAGCCGATTGCCGAGTTGCCTCTGGGCAAGCCCTGTGTGGCCATCGGTTGGCGTACAGTTCCCGCAACGGGGTCCGGCAGTTCTGTCGCCGGCGCCCTAACTATTCGTTCAAGCCGAACTTGTCCCGCTGCGCGGGCCAAGTCGGCTTAACTCAAGTGTTAGGCCGCACAGGGGGAGGGCTTATGTACATCCGAGTCATCGCAGCCATATTGCTCGTCGGTGCTGTACCGTCAGCGCACGCAGACATTTTTACACCATCGCATTCCTGCTCGAAGCCATACAAGCCCTACGAGTTCACCTCGGATTGGGAGATACAGAACTTCAGAAATGAGGTTGAGGACTACGAACGTTGCATCAATGACTTCGTAGAGGAGCAGGAGGATGCTATCCGCAAGCACCAAGAGGCTGCCCAGGACGCTATCGATGAGTGGAACAACTATGTGCGATACGAACTTCGATAGCATGCGGCCTAACGATTCATTCAAGCCGACGCCGCTTCGCGGCGCGGCTTAACTCGGGTGTTAGGCAGCTGAGTAACCACATCGTAAATTGAGAAGGCAATGGAAGACGACTACCAACTTGTAATGTCCCCGCTTTGCCAGTCGATCACCGACAAAGGGCATACCGTCCGCGTGGAGATCTATCGCGGGCCGGACACCGACTGGACGCTTGAGGCTGTTGATGAGTTCAACAACTCCACCGTCTGGGATGACTTATTTGCAACGGATCAGGCCGCCTTAGATGAGGCGACGCGCACCATACGGGATGAGGGCATTGAGTCCCTCGTTGGTCCACCCAGCGGCGTCCAGTAATGGGTCAGCCGCCTAACAATGCGTTCAAGCCGACACCGCTTCGTTACGCAAACCATATGGCAGGTAAAGCTTGCCATATGGTTTGCTCCACTACGCGGCGCGGCTTAACTTAGGCGTTAGGTGTCATGAGCAACTCTTCCAGCATCTTGAAAGGCATCAGAACCACATGGGCGGGGCTGCACGGCGAAGGCATGCAGCTTGAGTTGTCTTGTGAGATCTCAGGTCAGGAGCATTACTTCGCTAGCTTTGTTGCTGATGACACGGATGAGACGTTGTTCTTTGAGCTCGCTGTATCAGGGCATCGGGTTCGGATTCCCGTGTCGCAACTGGAGTCTCTCATTGTCGCTGCCAAGACTGACGTTCACTCAGAGTCTTGGTACGACAAGCAGCCGGTGGTCGGCAATGACACCTAACAATTCATTCAAGCCGACGCCGCTTCGCGGCGCGGCTTAACTCAGGCGTTAGGCATGCAACAAGCGCTGTCGCAGATTGAGAGCATTAGAAGCGCCCTTGTCGGCAGCTTCTATTCGCGCTTTGCGGTTGGAGATGGCTTCGATCTCTACTTTGACGGGTTCGTGCTCTCCGCTCGAGAGATCACCTCCCCTGACGAGACAAGCATCAACTCCACATTCGTAGACGCCTACCCACCTGCACAGTCCACCGCCAATTCCGGGTGCATCGCAAAAAGTGCGGTCATAGCCGCGTGTCTTAGCGCCCCAGTCTCGGCCGTTGAGCTTCTCGCGGACTCATCGCTGCTGCTCACGTTCAGCAACAATGTCGCAGTTCGCCTGCTTACGGACACCCCCATAGTCGACTGGCACTGGGCCATCACCGAGACCGGCGGAGATCCGTACACAGGATGTTTTGTTACGTGTGTTGCACCCGGCGACATCCAGGGCAGCATGCCTAACAATTCATTCAAGCCGAAGCCGCTTCGCGGCTCGGCTTAATTCACGCGTTAGGCCCCACAAGATGAGATCTGGGACACTTCGAGAAAAGCTCTCCAGCGCCCTGTTAGCCACGGGCATATCGGCCCTTCTGACCTTGGTGGTCAGTCCGCTTCTTTTCGTCGGCTCAGCCGCGCGTAGCGCAAATGTCCACAATCTGCCGCTAGTGTCGGTTGAGAACGCGTATGCGGCACTGCCACTCTTCGGCGCATCGGCTGGCGTGATATTTATTAGCTTGGTGATCGCAGGAGTCCGGCGTCGTGACGCCTAACCATTCATTCAAGCCGACGCCGCGTCGCGGCGCGGCTTAACTCAAGTGTTAGGCCCTATGCAGACAAGCCGCGGTCTTTCTCGAGCAATTGCTTACTCTGACTTCATACTGTCAGCTGCGCTGGCCGCATGGGGAGTCTTCTTGGCAACATCTCCCTGGCACCCGCTTCCCGGCGACTCCCACGGCGGCCTTATGGCTGTCTTTCCCGGCCTTCTTCTCGTTCTGTTGGCCGCACTTGCCTATGGTTCCGGCAAGCTTCTACTACGCAAACATATCTTGGGTTGGGTCTTACAAGCTCTCGTGGTCGTATGCCTAGGCCTCCTTGTCGTTATGCTTTTCACCTAGCAGGTCGCGGTGTCGGGGCCTAACCATTCATTCAAGCCGATGCCGCTTCGCGGCACGGCTTAATTCAAGCGTTAGGCCCCACAAGGAAGTTCTATGCAACCACAACAATGCTCTTGCGGTTCCGATAAACTTTTTCGCAGCCCTCCAATAAGATCGTTCTTGGGCTCCGAGGCTGGCGATCTACTGCCTGGCTTGAGCAAGTTTGCGGGTTCTGCGCGATTCACTTGGGTCGTCTGCAAAGACTGCGGGCTTGGTCAGTTCTATGCGACGACAGAGACACTTGAACGTATTGGTCCGAACAGCGGGTGGCACCGGTTGATATGAGGTGCATCGGTGTGGGGCCTAACAATTCATTCAAGCCGACGCCGCTTCGCGGCGCGGCTTAATTCAGGCGTTAGCCCGCATGAAATACGACGACGCATCTTGGCACTACGGCGGAGAGTTTCCAGCAGACCTCACAGGTGAGGCTGGTGCCACGCATACTGGCATGTACGTCGCATGGGCACTTTTGTCCGGCCTCTCGGGGGACATACACATCACGGACTTCCCTGAGGACATTCCAAAGCTAAAAGATCGTGCTGTAACGCCTGGAGCCTTCTTCCTCTCTGCCTGCGATGGCAAGTTCACGGACGAGGACTTGTCTGACGAGGGAAATGCTTTTACTGCACACTACTTCAACTTCGACAGTGGTCAGTACTTGGCAGACTACGAGCGCACCCTTGGTCAAGGGCTTCCTGACGGCCCAAACAGCCTGTACTACGTTACCGACAGTTGGGAGAACTTCGACAAGCTCAAACCCGTGCTGGACAGGCGGCTCTCGGAGTGGCGCGCAAATGCGGGCTAACAATTCATTTAAGCCGACGCCGCTTCGCGGCGCGGCTTAATTCAGGCGTTAGGCCGCTTGGAGAGAGGAATGACTGGCCAAAGAACAAACAGTGGTGTGCAACTCCAAAAGGAGTGGCGAGTTCCAGCTAGGCAGGTTCGCTATCACAAGGATGGAGTCTGGTTCATGCCGCTTGATCAATTTCCGGGCGCTCTATGTGACCCCAATGGTTACGTGCTCTTCGCATCCCAAAAAGAGTACGAGTCTTCTCGCCATCTAAGCATCGGCAACCGTGTCAATGTAAGGTCTGGTGTTTCATGCGTTCCGGGGTATGTCCGTGTTCGCTAGCCGCTGGCCTAACAATTCATTCAAGCCGACGCCGCTTCGCGGCGCGGCTTAATTCAGGTGTTAGCTTTGCTTGGAGAGGTCGATGCGGTTTTCAGAGAAGTACGGCTACCGAAGCGCACGGTCTTCGATCCAGGTCGAGTCGATGGACGAAGCACTGCGGAACTCGCTCTGGAACTCCATCCAAAGCATCATCTGGGACTCACACGAGGCCTATCGAGGCCAGTCATACACCTCTGCGTCCAACCTTTACGAGTTGATTCGATCGTGCTGGCGTGAGTTCTTCAAGATCCCAGTGGATCAGGTACCCATGTATACCCGGGAGGCGATCCAAGCCGTCCGAGGCTTCTTCTTTGAAGCCGAATGGTTTGAGGTTTACGACTTCGTTGAGTTTCTCTGCAGCAAACTCGGTAAGAGTCGCCCTGCCTTCATTGCCTCCTGCAATGAGGTGCTTGAGCGGGAAATGGCCGGCTATCGACTCGCGGACTGCACCATCACGCCGATTACGTCCGCTACAGAGCTGGAAGCGATTGACCAGGCATTGAGTGACACGAGCGCCTTTAAGGGCGCACACGCGCATCTGCAGCGCGCACTGGAACTCCTTAGTGACAGGCAAAGCCCTGACTATCGTAATTCTATTAAGGAATCCATCAGCTCCGTCGAGTCTATCGCCCAGTCGCTAACCAATAACTCGTCTGCGAGCCTTGGCGAGGCACTACGCTCTATATCTCAGGTAGCTCCAATGCATCCTGCGCTCAATCGCAGCTTAAGCTCCCTTTACGGCTATACGTCAGATGCACATGGGATTCGGCACGCACTGTTAGACGAGTCGAACTTGGATTTCGTGGATGCCAAGTTCATGCTTGTCGCTTGCGCTGCATTTGTCAGCTACTTGGCGGGCAAGGCGTCGTCGCCGCAAAGCTAACAATTCGTCCAAGCCGACGCCGCTTCGCGGCGCGGCTTAACTCAGGTGTTAGGGCGCTCGCTGAGGCATCCCATGACCGGTATGTGGTCGCAGCAGCTCCACCTTCCTAGCGCAAGCCTGCCGCTCCAGATCGGCGCGCAGCAACTTCGTTCCCGACGGCTCCAGGCGCGAGCCGCTGGCTGGCGGTCTTCCACGGGGCGACCGACTGCCGAGTTGCCTCTGGGCAAGCCCTGTAGGGCGATCGGTTGGCGTACAGTTCCGGCAACGGGGTCCGGCAGTTCTGTCGCCGGCGCCCTAACTATTCGTTCAAGCCGAACTTGCCCCGCTGCGCGGGCCAAGTCGGCTTAACTCAAGTGTTAGGCGGCAGGGGAAGACTATGACGACGGGAAGGTTGCTGGTGAAGATTGCGCTTCCCAGCAGGCATCACGAGATTGATGCAGATGAAATCGGAAAGCTTGTTCTGGAGCATCAAACAGAGTTTGAGCCGTTATTTGAGCGTGCGATAGATGTTGATGACGGTAGAGTCCAGCTAGTAGATGACAGTGTGGAGATTGAGCAGGTTGAGCTAGATGATGACGGGAAATCTGGCTGCGTGAGTGTAGAGTTCATGTCCTCGTTCTATGCAGGTTGCAAAGATTTGGACTCAACAGATTGGCATCAGGAGGATCTGCCTTTCTCTATTGAAGATGGCGTACTGATCTTTGACATCCCTATCCCGGTTCACTGGCGAGTTGATAACTAAGATCATGCCGCCTAACAATTCATTCAAGCCGACGCCGCTTCGCGGCGCGGCTTAACTCAAGCGTTAGGGGGCGCAATGAAGATTCCCGCAAGCCTCAGGTTTGCATTGATCGCTCCATTCTTGGCTGCCTGCCAGCCGGATCGACAGCCGACGCAAC